>JAJUJI010000002.1 GCA_029265405.1 Clostridiales bacterium
ATTATAAACGCAGAGGAGGTCGAAAATAATGCTGGGTGCTATAATTGGCGACATCGTAGGCTCCGTCTATGAGTGGCATAATATCAAGACGAAAGACTTTCCTCTGTTCAGAGACGACTGCTTTTTCACGGACGATACCGTGATGACCGTCGCCACTGCTGACGCTCTGATGAACGGTGGCAAAAAGGATGATTTCATTGATGCCTATAAGAAATGGGGACGGTTGTATCCCAACGCTGGTTATGGCGGAAGATTTGGCAGTTGGTTGAACTCGGATGAACGAGAGCCGTATAACAGTTGGGGCAACGGATCGGCGATGCGTGTGTCGCCCTGCGCATGGGTCATGAACTGCGGATTCTACGCTAGAACCGGTTGCTGGCCCTCAAACGGCTGGGATGCGGTAACTCGCTCTGCCGAGGTAACACACAATCATCCCGAAGGAATTAAAGGCGCACAAGCCACGGCAGCAGCAATATTCTTGTGCCGGTTCTATTCCGAAGGTCACGCTTTCGACTTTAGTGAGCCGTGGTCGATTGACGAATTGAAAGCTGAAATAAAAAAGCTGATAGAGACAAATCTTGGCTACGACCTTTCCAAAACGCTGGACGAGATTCGCCCAACCTACTGCTTCAACGAAAGCTGTCAGGAAACCGTGCCACAGGCAATCATAGCCTTTCTCGAAAGCACCGATTTTGAGGACGCGATTCGAAACGCCATCTCGTTAGGCGGCGACAGCGACACACTTGCTGCCATAACGGGTAGCATCGCTGAAGCAGCTTATGGTATTCCGGAATGGATAAAGGATAAGGCATGGACATATCTTGACGAGCCGCTCCGCGAAGTCTGCCGCCGCTGGCATAAGTTAACACACGAAACATAAAACCACGCTTACGATTGATTCGGCAAATGCACACAGTATAAAATATTAGACTTTGCCACGTAGGCGGTGGAACTATAACCCTAATATTGGCTTGTTACCGAGAACTGATTAATGAAGAATAATACCGTAGACATGTTTCCGCACACGGATACGGATAGAGTCTATAAAACTACGTTCAACCTGTTCCCCTTGTACGGAAAAACGAAAAATACAAACCTGAAATCAATCTGATGCTATCGAACCATCCATTAAATAGAATCTCATTCAAATCGACCACACTACCCTAAAACAGCGGATATATTCCATCGAACAGGTTAAATCAAAAAAACGGCGTGTTGTCTTAATAACTTCGAATCAGGAACTTGGGTGATATATTAAATTATGAGGAGCTAAAGAGCATGGCGACAACAACAATGCGAATCAGCCGTGAACGCAAGGAGCTAATCTCAAGATACGCTACGGCAGCGGTGAATCTATATGGGGTAATTAGCGTCGAAGAGTTTGTCGATGTATTTAACCACTATGAAGAGGCGCGCACGACATCGGAGGAAGCTCTGCTAGCTTTGAAACGGCTCGCTAAAACTGACGATGTGGAGTATTCGATCTCCGGCGGCATCATTTCAGGACCTGAATTCCAGCCCGTTTTTGACGACTATGAAGACAAGGTAGAGGCCATCCGAGCCAGCCAAAAAGGCAAGCCCCGCTATCTGCCAGGCAAAGAGGAATTTTTGAAATACATTGATGCCACTTACCGCGAGCCTGAAAAACCATATTCCGACTTGAAAGCATACATCCTGAAACACGAGCTTACCACTCGTGGCGAGGGAATAGATGGCGTGGACGGCGACCTGCTCGACCTCCGCGATATGATACAATTCGGCGTGAAATTCACAGATGAATTTGATTACTTTACCAAATGCGGCTATAAGTTCAAGGGTATGGAAGACTTAAACGAATTTGCTCAGTTAGTAATGAACGCCCATAACAACACCAGAATGTATGATAATAACGGTTTTACGCCAAACGAGATATTTGAGAAGTTTGAGCGCCCAAAACTGAGGCCGCTTCCCAAAGAGCCATTTCGTTTGCAGCCTAAGCCCAAAGTAGGACGAAATGATCCCTGCCCCTGTGGGAGCGGTCTGAAATACAAGAAGTGCCACGGCAAATAGGGGGGGGTGTATTTTAACGATTTCTTTCTCAATTAATATGGATAGCTGACGGACGCATCTGACATTGAGATACAATACAAGACGGTATCTAGCGGCCTTTTGCCGCGATTGCGATAGGCCCTGCGTGGAGATTCGGTACCATAGGGACAAAGTCATTAATCTGTAGCCTCCTACAGCGGCTTAACACTTTCATAGAAGTCCTCTGGAAGGAAATGAGGAAGAGCTTGTCTGTACGGTCTTGTTGAAGTGAAATGTAATAATACAGTGCTCGCAGGCGAACCCCTGCTCGTTCGCGAAACGTCGCCGGATAAAAGAAAAAATGCACACCTCTGCCCCCATCGTGAGTCGGGGGTGCGCATTGTATCAAAAAAGGCATGCGCGACACATAAAGTACGTCGTATGGGATACAGATTTATTTGTATTTAATATGAGGTGCTTTTTTTATTTTAATAAGCCTTTTGAAAACAGACATTGAATTAGGGCTTTCTGCAAATTTGTAAAGTAATGCATAAATATGAAAAAAAATTATTAATGGTGAACATGATTAAATATAAACAGTGGGTTCTAATCCTCGTTGTTCCAGCTATAATAGGCGGGGCAACGCATAGCGTTGCCCCGGTTTATTGAGCGGACGGCTCAGAATACGATGATCGGCTTAAGCACGCCGCCATGGCTGTCATGATACGCCTTTTCGATTTCCTCAAACTTGTAGTACTTGTTCATCTTGTCTACAGGGAGCTTGCCCTCCTTGTAGAACCTGACAAGCTCGGGGATGAAGACCTTCGGGTTGCTGTGGCCCTCGACGCAACCGGCAAAGGTGACGCTGGGGTTCATGATCTGCGGTTCAAGGGCGATCGGGACTTCCGCATTCGCCGTAACGCTGACTGTGACGGCAAGGCCCTCCTTTGCCATGCAGTCTAGCATCGTTCTGGCCATCGGCGGCTGACCCGTGGATTCAAGCGCGTAGTTGACGCCCTTGCCGCCTGTGATTTCCTTCACCTTGGCGACGATGTCCTCCTTGCGGCCGTTGATTGTGTGGGTGGCGCCGAACTCCAGGGCCTCCTCGCGGCCCTTTGAGCCGTGGACTGCGATTATCGTAGAACAGCCGGCAATCTTCGCCCCCATGATGCCGGCAAGCCCGACGGCACCGCAGCCGAATACGGCGATGCTGGAGCCCGGGCGGGGCTTCATGCGGTTCAGAACGGCGCCTGCGCCGGTCTGGACGCCGCAGCCCAGCGAGCAGAGCTTTTTAAGCTCGTCCACGTCAACGTCTACCTTAATGGCGTTGTCCTGATTGGCGATGGCGTAGGTCGCAAAGGAGCTCTGCATGAACATCGTGTTTACGTCCTTGCCGTCGTCGGTTTTCATGCGCGTCGTTCCGTCGCGGTATTTGCCGCCGAAGAGCATCGTGAAGTTTTCGTCGCAGGAGTAGGGGTGAGCGTCCTGGCAGTGGGGGCAAACGCCGCAGGAGGGGAAGGTCAGGACAACGCGGTCGCCCGGCGCAAGGTTCAAAACGCCCGGCCCGACCTTCTCGACGATGCCGACGCCCTCATGACCGGCTACGATCGGAAAGGAGACCGGCAGATACTGCTCGATGACCGCAGTGTCCGTGTGGCAGATGCCGCTGGCGACCATCTTGACCAGCACTTCGCCGGCCTTGGGCTCGGCCAGTTCAACCGTTTCGATAGCGATTTTGCCTTTTTCGCGGGAGACGGCTGCTTGAACTTTCATGTTGTGTTCCTCCGTATTATGTTAAAATTCTGTACACGTACCCGTTTGCACAAAAACGGTATGCGCTGTTCGTGCTGCAATGGCCCGACGGTAGCGGCCGCTGACCGGCATATGGCGCCGGCGCGCAAAATAGCCGCGCCTTATGAATTATACAAATAACCGGCGGCGATTTCAATACTCATCGCAAATTTTGGCCGCCTGCCGGCCCCCGTAAATGACTGCGCTTGGGGCGTAACCATGCAAATAGCACGCAGGCAGGAGCATGCCGGGGATGCAGGCGATATTCTCCGGGGTATTCACGAAAACCGTTAAGAGCCGCCGAAGCCGACGGCTCTTAACGGTTTTTCTATTCTTTGCTGTCAGCGTCAGGCGGCAGCAGGCGTATTTGAAGCATGCCCACGCGCATGGACTCGGCTTCGGTAACCGTTACCTGGAACCTGTCCCAGGTGAAGCTGTCGCCCTTTTTGGGAAAGCGGTCCAGCTTTTCGATGGCCCAGCCGCCTACAGTGGTATATTCAGATTCAAAATTATCAGGTTTGTAGCCGATAAAATCGAAGAATTCGTATATGTCGGTGCCGCCGTCGACGTTGTAGACGTTCTCGTCGGTTTTAACCATGTCGTGCTCGACATCGTCGCTTTCGTCGAATATATCGCCGACTATAACCTCTAATATGTCCTCCAGAGTAAGTATGCCCATGGTGCCGCCGAACTCGTCCACCACAATTGCCATCTGCTGGCGTTTTTTCTTGAATTCCATAAGAATGGAGGATATGTTGCGCGTCTTATGGACAAATATCGGCGGGGTAAGCATTTCCTCTATATTGATCTCTTCGCGCGGCATGGATACGGCGGCCTTGATCAGCTTCTTTGTGGACATTATGCCTATTATGTTGTCTATGGTGCCCCTGTAGACCGGAACGCGCGAATAGCTGAGCAGATCGGGATCCCTGAGTATTACGTCTATATCGTCGTCTATGTCGAAGGCTCCGACGTCCACGCGCGGGATGAAAATATTCAGCGCCGTAACGTCCATGAATTCGATGGCGGACTTGATAAGCTCGCTTTCCTGCTCGGTGAAAACGCCCTCCTCCTCGATGCTTTCAACCATAGTAACAAGCTCTTCCTCGGTGACCTCCGGCTCGGTTACCTCGGGAGTCCATATCGGGGACAGCTTTTTGACAACGGCTCCTATTACGGACGCCACCGGCGTGAAAACCGCCATGAAAAAGCGCAGGGGGAGGGAATAAGCGTAAACCAGCCTGTCGGCAAGGCTGCTGCCGATAAACTTAGGTACTATTTCACCAAAAATCAGCAGTATCCCTGTCGCCAAAAGGGGAGCCGCGTTCTCGCCGCGCCCGTCGTAGTAAGAGGCCAGCAGCACGGTGAAGCCCGAAGAAAAGGCTATGTTGACAAGGCTGTTGCCCACAAGGACGGTGGACAGAAAGTCCGTGAAATTCCTGGCGATATGCAGGGCGTTTTTTTCGCGCCCTCCGCCGCCTTCGGCGGCCTTTTCAATACGCAGCTTGTTTGCCAGCGCATAGGCTATTTCGGAGCTTGAAAAGAAGCCCGAGAGCAGCAGGAGTACAGACAAGAGCAGCAGCATGAAAACAATATTCATTGCCCGCCCTCCGTTTCCCCGCCGTCGGCAGGCTCGTCGTCCTCGTCATATATCTCGCCTACAAGCTCCTCCAACAGGTCCTCCATGGTTACAAAGCCTAAGGCCAAGCCGCGGGAATCGGTCACTATTGCCATATGCGTTCGGCGCTTTCCTAGCCCCTCGAACACCGCGTCCAGCTTCATTTCGGGTGTGATGAAATAGGGAAGCTTCATTATGGAGCCTATGTCTATCTCCAGCCCGTTCATCATGCGCCACAGGCAGTCTCTGGCCTGCAGTACGCCGACTATCCTGTCCGGCGTTCCCGCGTAAACCGGGAGCCTGGAGTATTTTTCGTCTATGAGCAGCCGCTTTAGCCTTTCGGGGCTTTCGTTGATTGATACAGCCACCATCTTGTCGACCGGGGTCATGACCGCGTCGGCTCTGGTGTCGGAAAATTCCACCGCCGAGCGTATTATCTCGCTCTCCACCGGCTCTATCATGCCCTCGTCCTTAATGTTTTCGACTATAGCCGCAAATTCGTCCTCGGTTATGCTTGGCTGCTCCTTTGAGCGCGGCAATATAAGCTTGACCAGCTTGCCGAGGCCCTCGAAAACTATCGTCAGCGGCGTCATTACAAACATAAGAAGCGCCATGGGGAATGAAAAGAAATATGCGAAAGCGTCGCTGTTAACCTTAGCTATGCTTTTCGGTATAGCTTCGGCAATGAAAAAAATAACTACCGTAAGTATTACGGTTGACAAGACGGCGCCCACGGCGCCGAACAGCCTGACAGCCAGGACCGTTGCAAAGGATGAGGCAAAAACATGGCATAAATTGGTGCCGATTAGCAGCGTTGATAAAGCCTTGTCGAAGCGGTTCAATATGTAATTGACACGCTCGGCCTTGCGGAGGCCTTCCTCAGCCTTCTTTTTTATGCGAAGCTTATTGCAGTAGCTCAGCGCGGTTTCAAACCCCGCCATGCAGCCGCTGAGCAGTATGAGCGGGATTATAAGGATACTTCGGGGGATACTGTCGTCCATAAAGGGTTATCAACTCCTGCAAAATTCGCGGCCCGAAATGACAGCGTTTTGGGCCGCAAAGAATCCAAAGCATATAATAACATATATTAATCCCATATTCAAGCGGGAAACAGGAAAACATTACCGGCTCACTGAATTTCAAATGACGAGGGGTCTATGCCCTGAACGCTGGGCTTTTTTTCAACCTCCGGAACGCGCTTGAGAGGGTCGTAGCTGAAGCGGCGGCAGCTGTTCCATGGCGCCATTACACCGTTTACAACGCAAATTACCGTATCGTCGTCAACCGGAGAGGAATTGCGGCAATATCCGCAGGCCGGTTCAATGTCCTTTCTAAAAAGCATGGTATGTCTTCTCTTTCGATTTATATTCCGGCGGCGCAGCACCGCTCGCCCATATCATTATTATATACCATTATCGCTTTTGTTTCTACGTTTTTTTGCCGGCGCGAAAGGCAGAAACAGGACCAGCACGGAAGCCGAGCCGGCAAGCGAGGTCAGCAGCGCCCGCTTCAGCTTGAGTGAGGAGATCGAGGCGACCTGAGCGGCAAGATAGGCGGATACAGCCTTGTCAAAAGGCAGGATGAGGAAGGAAATATAGACCAGCAGGGCGGACAAAAGGCCGTGAACCAGGCGGCCTATTATATATTTTTTTGCGGACAGGCCGCTGCCCGATAAAAAGGAAAGCACCTGGCAGTGTACGGACAAGCCCGCCCAGCCCAGCATGAAGGCTGCCATCGCCGCGCTCTTGCACAGCGACGTTGCCTCCCCGCTGAGGCTCCATACTCCCGAGGTCAGCTCGATGATGCCCGTAATGAGCTTTTCGGCCGATTTTGCGTCTATCCCAAGATATGCGAGCTGGCGCGCTGCAAAGGGTATTATTCCCGACAACGTAAGCAGCTTTATGAAAACAGTGAAAAATATCACAAAGCCGCAAATGTTCAGGCATGAAGAAAACGCGGCCTTTATAGCATTCACAAAGGAAGCTGTAAAGCTTGTTGCCTTGACATAGTTGGCTTGCCGCTTTACACTCGATTTGCCGGAGGATAAGAGGCCAAAGAATATGCCTATTAGTATGGAAGTAATAAAATGCACTATATATAGTGTTATGCCAATGGTGTTGTCAGAAAAAACAGCGGCCCCTACCACTCCGAATATGAAGGCCGGACCCGAGTTGTTGCAATAGGCTAAAAGGCGCTCCGCCTCGTCCTTGGTACAGTCTCCTCTGCCGTAAAGCGACAATACCGTACGCGCGCCGACCGGGTAGCCGCTGACGAAGCCCAGGACCAGGGCCGCAGAGCAGGCTCCTCCCACGCGAAACAGCCTCCTTGTAACAGGAGCGAGCACCCGGCCCAGCCTTTCTGCCATACCAAGATCCACGATGAGTCCGGATAGGACAAAATATGGGAAAAGGGACGGTATAATGACATTAATGCATAGGCTCAGGCCGTTTGAAGCTGCTGAAACGGCGTCTGCCGGATAGAGCAGCAAGGCGGCAAGCGCCGCAAGGATGCCGGCTATGGTAAGACCGTCGTAAATATCCCTTCTTAGCATAATAATGTCCAAAGCTGCGAGCTCAAGCGTGTTCCTAGCGCAGGAGAAATAGAGCTCCCCTGCCTTAGGACATTGTCTCGTCTGCCGCGTTTAGGCGAGCGGCCCGCCGAGTAGCGGTATAGCCGCAAATCTGTGTGGCTCCGCCTTGTATGTATATTATGGCGGGGCCAAAAATATATGTATTATATGCAAACTGCCATCCGGCTGCAAAAAAGCCGAAAATGCAATATGGCGGCTGCGATGATATTAACTGCATCATGGCGAATATGGATGCGGAAGGGATGTAGGCTGATGAGTCTGGGCGACAGGGCTATTAAAAATGCCTCAAAAATATCTAATATTCCGCTAAGCTACGCGGCGGGCATGCCTAGGATAGAAATTATGGGTTTTGATTTGCTGCGCATAGAGGAGCATAGGGGCCTGCTCGAATACGGCGGCGAGCAGATAGCAATACGAGGAACGGGAGCAAATATCATAGTCAGAGGGAAAAATCTGCAGCTTGAGATGATGAATCCATCGGAGATGATATTGAGGGGCGATATTTACGCCTTAGAATTTGAGCATCAAGCATGAAATTGAGATATTTGCTGGCCGGGGCGGTAACCATACGAGCAGAGGGTGTAAAGCCGGAAAGCTTGCTAAATGAATTATCAAGAAAGGAAATTGACTTTACACAAGCCCGCAAGGAGGGGCCTTATGTCCTTACCTTTGCCACGACTCGCGCAGGGGCGGGTGCGGCGCTCAAGACGGCGGCCCGTCTGGGCCTTGACGCGCGCGTCGTGTGCAGAAAGGGATTGCCGAGCTTTTTCGGACGGTATAAAAAACGGTATATTTTGGTTTATATGCCAATAATCCTGATATTTGCGGTATTCTATCTTTCTAGCTTTATTTGGGAAATAAAAATAGCGGGAAATAAAACCGTTTCGGAAGCTGAAATAAGGCAGGCTCTTGAGGAGGCCGGAGTGGGCATCGGCAAAAACGGAATGTGGCTCGACAATGAGATAATAAGGAGCAAGGTCTTATACAGGCTCAAGAAGCTGAGCTGGCTCACCGTGCGGGTAAACGGCAGCAGGGCCTTGGTTATTGTGCGGGAGCGCAGGGAGCGGCCGTTGCTGATAGACGAGAGTATTCCCACGGAAATATGCGCCGCTAAAACCGGCGTCATAAGCAAGGTAACCGCCCTGTCGGGGAACGCGGCTGTAAAGGCGGGAGATACCGTATTGAAAGGCCAGACTCTTATAAGCGGGAAGCTGACGGATAGGCAGGGGCAGACGCGCCTGGTACGGTCTATGGGCGAGGTCTGGGCGAGGACGTGGTACACGAAAACGCTGAAAATACCGCTTGCATACTCGGCAAAGGCATACACCGGCAGGGAAAAGCAGAAAACGGCGGTGAACGTCTGCAACTTAAGGTTGAATTTTTATATAAACAGTGGAATTTCATATGCGAAATATGATAAAATCACAACTGAAAAGCGCCCTTCAATATTGGGTTTCTCGCTTCCGGTATCGATAATAAGGTCAATCTACAGAGAATATGAGGCTCTGCCCCGCGCTCTTGAGGAGAACGAGGCCGAGGAATTGCTTAAAAACAGGCTGCTTGAATGGGTGGAGGCGGAAACGGGAGGCGCTAGGCTTACGGAGGCCGCCTTTGACGTCGCCAGAGAGGATGGCTGGCTTGCCGTTTCCGTTATGGCGGAATGCTACGAGCAAATAGGCGAAACACGGTATTATTAACATTACTTGAGAAGGATATACGGATGATTGAAAAAGCGATAAGCATAGACAGGATGGAAAACCTCATCAACGTGTTCGGCTCCTTTGACGAGAATTTGAGGATCATAGAAAACGACCTTTCCGTCAGAATAATCGACAGGGAATCGGAGGTCAGGATAGCGGGCGACGGCGAAAAGGTAATGCTGGCGGAAAAGGCCATAGAAGCCCTTATGGGTCTGGCGGCCCGGGGCGAAAGCATAACGCCGCAGAATGTCAGGTATATCCTTAAGCTGGTTTCGGAAGGGCGCGGAGAAAAAATCTCCGAAATGGCCAACGACGTGGTTTGCATAACGGCCAAGGGCAAGCCTATAAAAGCCAAAACCTTGGGGCAGAAGCATTATCTCGACGCGATAAAGAAAAATACGGTGACAATAGGGGTGGGCCCGGCGGGAACGGGGAAAACCTATCTGGCCGTCGCCTGCGCCGTTACGGCCTTCAGGGCCAAGCAGGTAAACAGGATAATACTAACCAGGCCCGCAGTCGAAGCTGGCGAAAAATTGGGCTTTCTGCCTGGCGACCTTCAGAATAAGGTCGACCCATATCTCAGGCCGCTTTATGACGCGCTTTTCGACATGCTGGGGCCCGAAACCTACGCGAAATATCTCGAAAAAGGCAACATAGAGGTGGCTCCGCTTGCGTACATGAGAGGCAGGACGCTGGACGATTCCTTTATAATACTTGACGAAGCGCAAAACACTTCCCGCGAGCAGATGAAAATGTTCCTGACGCGCATAGGCTTCGGCTCCAAGGTTGTCATCACCGGCGACGTTACGCAGATAGACCTGCCTGCGGATAAGGTGTCCGGCCTCAGGGAGGTCTTGAATATTTTGAAGGATATTGAGGATATAGAGATATGCAGGCTTACGGGCGAGGACATAGTGCGCCATGCCCTGGTGCAGCGCATAGTGGAGGCTTACGACAGATATGAAAAGGCGAGGCGTCCCGAAGCCGGCGAAAAGCAGGCGAAGGGCCTTGTCCGCAGGCCGCGGAGAGTGTGATTTTAAGCGGAATGAAGCATAGAATTATTTTCGGGTCGGACGTAAAGTACAGTTATTTTACGAAGCCCCTTATTAAAAAGAGCATCAGAACAGCGCTTAAGGCCGAGGGCGTCAGAGCGGAGTGTGAAATAAACGTTCTGCTTACCGACGGCGAGGGCATTAAGCGCATAAACAGCCAGATGCGCGGAGTCGGCGAGACTACGGACGTGCTGTCCTTTCCCATGTTTGAGCTCAGGGAGGGCAAGTTCGACGCCTCGGATGTCGTGGCGGACCCGAAGACGGGCAGGGTCGCGCTGGGCGATATAGCGCTGAATCTGGACAGGGTGAGGGAGCAGGGGGAGCTGTTCGGGCACGGGGAGAGGCGGGAAACCGCCTACCTGACCGTCCATAGCGTCCTGCATCTTCTCGGCTACGACCACCTTGACGAAGGGGAGCGGAAGAGAAGGATGCGCGCCCGGGAGGAAGAGATAATGAAGAGGATAAAGCTATGAATATTACGAAAACAGCCGTAATCACGATAGCCGGTAGGCCCAACGTCGGCAAGTCCACGCTTGCCAACAGGCTGGCGGGCGAGAAGGTCTCCATAGTCAGCAGCAAGCCCCAGACCACGCGCAACAGGATATACGCCGTCTGCAACAGGGGCCGGACGCAGCTTGTCTTTCTTGATACGCCGGGCTACCACAGGCCGCGCACCGCATTGGGCGAATATATGGTGCGCGTGGTCAGGGACAGCCTGGGAGGGGGAGAGGACGCGATTTTGCTCATGGTCGAGCCTATCCCCAGGCCGGGCGCGCAGGAAAACGAGCTGATCAAATTTATAAAGGCCTCGGGCTCGCCGGCCGTGCTTGCCATAAACAAGATAGACGAGGTGAAGAAGGAGGAGCTGCTGGCGGTCATCGCCGCTTATTCCGAAACCTTCCGCTTCGACCATATAGTGCCCATATCGGCCAGAACCGGCGACGGAGTTGAGGAGCTGCTGCAGGTTCTTGAGGGCTACGCCCAGGAGGGGCCGCAGCTTTTTCCCGAAGATATGGCGACCGATCAGCCGGACAGGCAGATAGTGGCGGAAATCGTCCGCGAAAAGCTGCTCTACTGTCTGGAGCACGAGATACCGCACGGAACGGCCGTCGAGGTAACGAGGTTTTCAGAGCGGGACAGCGGCATAATCGACCTTGAGGTGACGATCTACTGCGAAAAGGCGAGCCACAAGAGCATAATAATTGGCAAAAGCGGCTCGATGCTCAAAAAAATCGGAGAGCTGGCCAGAAGGGACGTGGAGCGCTATATGGGCGCGAAGGTTTTCCTGCAAAGCTGGGTGAAGGTCAAGGAAAACTGGCGCGACAGCGGAGCGGCGCTCAGAAATTTCGGCTACGATGACTAGCCTTGTCGTAAGGGGTCTGGTTTTAAGGGAGGCCGGCTACGGCGAGAGCAGCAAGATGCTCACCGTGCTTACCGACGCGAAGGGCAAGCTTTCCGTTTCCGCCAAGGGGGCGCTGCGCAAAAACAGCAGGATTGCCGCCGCCTCCCAGCTTTTCGCGTTTTCAGAAATGACGCTGGGCGAGAGCAGAGACCGGTACTACCTGAACGACGCTTCAACGATAGAACTTTTCGACGGTCTCAAGGCCGATTTGCGGGCCTATTCGCTGGGGGCGTATTTCCTGGAGCTGCTGGACGCGGCCTGTCAGGAAGAGGCGGAGGAGCCCGAGGCTCTGACTCTGGCCCTGAACGCCCTGTGGCTGCTCAGCGCCGGGAAAAAAAGCCTTGGCTTGATAAAGAGCGTATTCGAGCTGCGCCTTATGTGCCTTTTGGGCTACATGCCGGAAACGTCGGCCTGCTCCGGCTGCGGCAGCGGGCTTGAAGGGGCGTCCGCCTCGTTTATAGACCTTAGGGGCGGGGAGCTTTACTGCCCGGACTGCGCCTCGAAAAGGGCCGCAAGGCCAAGGCTTCTCTGCGCCGCGTCCCTCGCCGCGATAAGGCATATAACGGGGTCGGCTCCGGAAAAGGCGTTTTCGTTCTCGATAAGGGGAGAGGCGGAAAAGAGGCTTTCGCAAGCCTGCGAGGATTATGCCGCGGAGCGGCTGGAGAGGACCTTTCCTGCACTGGAATATTATAAAAAGACGTTGAAATAAGGATAGCGGAATGGATCTTTACGAAAAATCGCTGAACATACTGGAGCTGCCCGCCGTACTGGAAATGCTGGCGGGAGAGGCGGCGAGCGCGGCCGCGAAGGAGGCGGCGCTTGAGCTGCGCCCCTCGGACAATATTTATGAAATACAATACCTGCAGAGGGAGACGACCGACGCCAAGCGCCTCATTGCCCTGAAGGGCGCGCCTCCTCTGGCGGCAATTTCAGACATAAGGGGTAGCCTGGCGCGGGCCGTAAGGGGAGGCATGCTGAGCGCCAGAGAGCTGCTGGAAATAGCCGCGGTGCTTAGAGTGGCCCGCCAGACTAAGGCCTGGGGCGAGGCGGAGGACGCGGACAACTCCCTCGGCGGGCTTTTTGCCTCCTTGAGGGCCAATAAATTCCTTGAGGAAAAAATAACGATGTCGATACTCGGGGAGGACGAGATAGCCGACTCGGCCAGCCCGGAGCTTGCCTCCATACGCCGCCATATGCGGGCCGCGAACGCAAGGATCAGGGAAACGCTGCAAAGGATTATTGCTTCGCCGTCGTATTCCAAGATATTGCAGGACCCTATAATAACGATGCGCTCCGACAGATATGTAATACCCGTAAAGGCCGAACACAAGGGCGCACTGAGCGGGCTTGTGCACGACATATCCTCCAGCGGGCAGACCTTGTTTATCGAGCCCATGCAGGTGGTGGAGGCCAACAACGAGATAAGGGAGTTGCAGGCTAAGGAGAAAAAGGAAATCGAGCGCATATTGACGGAGCTCAGCGGCGACGCGGCGTCCTTTGAGGACGACATAGCCGGCGACTTCAGCCTGCTGACCAAGCTTGATCTGATATTTGCCAAGGCCAAGCTTTCTTACGCAATGAAGGCCGAGGAGCCCCAGCTTTCCGCAGACGGAGCCGTGAGCCTGAAAAACGCGAGGCACCCGCTGCTGGACAGGCAAAGCGCCGTGCCGATAAACATAGCCGTAGGGGACGGCTTCGATACGCTGGTCATCACAGGCCCAAATACGGGAGGAAAAACGGTAAGCCTTAAAACGCTGGGGCTGCTGAGCGTTATGGCGCAGTGCGGCCTGCATGTGCCCGCCGATTGGGGAAGCAGAGTCCGCGCGTTTAAGAAGGTGCTGGCCGACATCGGCGACGAGCAGAGCATAAAGCAGTCTCTTTCCACCTTTTCTTCGCATATGCGCAATATTGTCGGCATGCTGGCGGAGGCGGGAGAGGATACGCTTATGCTCTTCGACGAGCTTGGCGCGGGAACGGATCCCTCCGAGGGCGCGGCGCTGGCCATTGCCATAATACAGCGCGGGCGCTCGCTGGGCGCGAAAATAGCCGCCACGACGCATTACGCGGAGCTGAAGGTGTTCGCCACCGCCGAGCCCGGCGTCATGAACGCCTCCTGCGAATTCGACGTCGAGACTTTGAAGCCCACATACAGGCTTTTGATGGGCATACCGGGGAAATCCAACGCTTTTGAGATTTCAAGGCGCCTGGGCCTGGATGAAAGCATAATCGAGGACGCGAAAAAGCGCATGGATGTCCAGAGCGCCGAATTTGAAAACGTTGTCGCGCTGCTCCAAAAGGAGCGGCAGCTTTTGGAGCGCGAGCAGGCGGAGGCTGCGCGGCTGCGCCTGCTCGCGCAGGAGGAGCTTAAAAAAGCTGAGGAATACCGCAAGCGTGCGGAGGCCGAAAAAGAAAAGGCGGGGATCGGCGCAAAGCGGGAGGCGGAGCGTCTGCTGAAGGAGGCCCGCAGGACGGCCGAGGAGGTGTTCGAGGAGCTGAACCGGATGCGAAAAAGCGCCGCGGAGGCCGAGAACATACAGCAGGTTAATCGGGCCCGGGCGGAGCTTGCAAGGAAGCTCAACGAGGCGCAGGAGGCCTTCGGAGCGCAGGAAGAAGACGGGGAGGAGGCGCGGCCAAACGCAAGGCCCGTTAAGCCGGGCGATACTGTCGAAATAAAAAAAATCGGAACAAAGGCCGAGGTCATAGCCGTAAGCCAGGACAGGCTGCTGACGCTTCAGGCGGGAATAATGCGTATAACCGCCAGGGAGGACGAGGTCAGGCTGCTGGAGGGTGAAAAGAGCGAGAGCCGCAAATTTATTGAGAAGACGGAGGCCAAGCTGAGGAACTTGACGGTCAAGCCGGAG
This sequence comes from Clostridiales bacterium, assembly GCA_029265405.1. Taxonomy (GTDB): domain Bacteria; phylum Bacillota; class Clostridia; order Oscillospirales; family Oscillospiraceae; genus JAJUJI01. The sequence continues at coordinate 15,022 of JAJUJI010000002.1, forward strand.
ATAGATTTAAGGGGCATGACGGGCGAGGAGGCCGTTTCAGTCATGGAACGCTATCTCGACGAGGCTAAGCGGGCCAATTTAAACAGCGTGCGGATAATACACGGAAAGGGTACGGGTGCGCTTAGGCTTGCGGTTCAAAACTCCCTGAAAAAGAACCCCGCAGTCAAGAGCTTCAGGCTTGGACGCTACGGCGAGGGAGAAACGGGCGTAACCATTGTTGAATTTTCGCAATAACGGAATGGAAATCGTTTCCCGCCGCCTGTCTTTATGGTCAGTTTGCCTATTGACGAAAAATCACTTTTTTGATAAAGTTATTTTGTTAACGAGTGAAAGGTCGTGTCTTTATTGTATACTAAGACTATTACGGTGAACAATCAGGTAGGTCTGCACGCAAGACCGGCCACTTTCTTTATCCAGAAGGCAAACGAGTTCAAAAGCAGCATCTGGGTGGAAAAGGACGAGCGGAGGGTCAACGCCAAGAGCCTGCTTGGAGTGCTTTCCCTCGGTATAGTAAAAGGCACAGAGATTACTCTTATAGCGGAAGGGCCCGACGATAAGGCGGCGCTGGAAGCGCTGGAAGCTCTCATAAGCTCAAATTTCGCCGAGTTTGAGCAGCAGGTATAAAGTGCGGCAATAATGAATAATACGCGGCGGCCTCGTTTCTCAGCGACGGGCCGCCGCGGCGGCGGTTGAAAACGCGGATATTTTATGCCTTCATTAATATATCGGACATGCTTAAAGGCGCGGCCAAAACGGCCGCGCCTTTTGCGCGCCTTATGAGCCGAAGATCTGTAAAAACGGCCTATACCGCGTCGGCGGCGGTCTGCGCGTATGTGAGCATGCCCTCGTTTTCTCTGTATATTTCGTCAAACTGCGAAAGCGGCAGCGGGGCGGCGCCTATTCCGGCCTCTATGGTGTAGCCGGGCCTGTTGTAGTGCTGTATGAACCAGTCCTTGTAGCCGGCGTTGGCTGAATAAGGAGGGGTTAGCTCCAAAGCGTAGCCGCTGAGCCGCGACAGCTCCCGTCCTATGTCGTATGAGCCTTCGGGCTCATAGCCGTCGTACTTCCAGTATATTACGCGGCCCTGGGTATGGTAGGAGAGAGTGAGCTTAAAATTGTGATTTAAGGTAAAATTATAAACGCTTGCGCTTTCGGGCTGCGACAGAGGCGAGGAGCCCACATAATCCCTGGGCCCGGGCTTGGTGTAGCCCTCGGCGAATTTGATCCGTTTCGCCTCCTCCCAGCCCGCGGGATATTGAAGATTCAGATCGACGCCGTTGATGTTGGCCTTCCAGCCCTGCGGGAACGCAACCGGCGGCTCGTTCATGGCCAAGGCCTTATCATATGCGGCGCTGCCCTCCGAAATCAAGCCCGTCACCAGATCTACTCCGTCCGGATTGACCATCGGGACTATAAAGAGGCTCGCCGCGCCGTACAGAGCGGCCGCGCTTTTGTTTGAAACGCCTCCTCCGAAGGCATAAGCGGCCGCGTAATTTTCCAGATATTTCATAAGCAGCGGCGAGGTTATCCATTCGTTGGCGTGATGCGCGGCGTTGTAGAACACCTCGCTTTTTCCAGCACCGATTTTGAAATACAATAAATTATGCCCTAAAACGCTTGAGCCAATGCTTCCGCTCTCAATAAAGGGATATCTGGCCTTCAAGCCCGCCGCGCAAAGCTCCAGCACCTGTGAGGTGAAGCTTATGTTTGTAGGAACCACTGAAAACGGCAGGGGTATGACAAGACGGGACCCGATTTGAAGATTGAGCGGGTCTGCCGAGGGATTGGCCGTTTCTATGGCCCTGATGCTGCTGCCGTAGCGCCCGGCCAGCCTGTAAAGGCTGTCGCCGCCGCTTACCGTCACGATCCGGCTTCCGGTCAGGTATGGCATAAGGGCTTGCCAGGTCCTCGGCCCGGCTATGCCGTCGGCGGCGAGGCCCGAGCGGCGCTGGAATTCGAGAACGGCTTTTTGGGTGGCCGGGCCGAAGGTTCCGTCGGGCGCCGGCCCGTACAGGCCGGCGCGGTTCAGTCCGAGCTGAAGCAGCTCAACTTCGGGGCCCTTTGATCCAAAGCGTAAGGTAGTCAAGTTTGCGTCCTCCTGTTAAGCGGCTGCCGATTGCGCCTTTCAGTAATATTTTATGTTTGAAGGAATAAAATGCCACAAAATCCGCTCAAAAAGTGTCTGGGAAAAGCGCAGTTAATTGTCACGTTATTTTTGAGCCTTTAGCGGCATAATGAAAAGGCGGGACAAAAGAAACGGGCTTTTGTATAAAATAAGGCGTGGAGGCAAAATGATTTGAAAGCAGCAATAAAAGTTAAAAAGATAATTATTTCGTTGGCGCTGGCGCTGCTGACCGCGTTTGTACTGCGAGACGGGACAGCGGCTGGAGCGGCTTCAGACCGCGAGGGGATAAGGCTGATACCCTTGGGGGCCGCAGTATCCATAAGCGTCGAGGCGGACGGCGTATTGGTGGTGGGGATAAACCAGGTGGATACTCCGGAAGGAGCAAGCGCGCCGGCTTTCGAGGCCGGACTCAGGGAGGGAGACTTCATAACCCATGTGGGGAAAAACAAGGTGACCAGCGCCGAGGAATTCAGGCGCGCTATAAACTCCTCCGACGGGCAAATTTCGGTGCGCTTTGTAAGGGCCGGCAGGAAGATGCAGCTCAGCCTGAAGCCGGCCTCAAACCAGGAGGGCGTCAGGGAAATAGGAGTTTGGCTGAGAAGCGGAATGGCCGGCATAGGCACAATGACGTTTATCGAGCCAGGCAGCGGGCTTTTCGGAGCGCTGGGCCATTCCGTAAGCGATACGGACACCGGCGTCATGATACCCTTGAAAAAAGGACTTATATGCCGCACCAGCGTTACCTCGGTGATCAAGGGAACGGCCGGAAAGCCCGGGGAGCTGAAGGGTGAGCTTAAATTTGAAAACGGCGAAGGCAGAATAACTCTGAATACCCAGAGGGGAATTTTCGGTTATGCCGACGCCGGGCTCTTTGGCGGAACCGCGCTGGAGCTTTGCCCCGCCGGAGAGCTCAAATGCGGCGGGGCCCGCATATTGGCCGACGTCGGCGAGGGCGTAAGGAGCTATGCCGTCGAGATATCAAGGGTATATCACGATTCCGACGGCGTGAGGGACATGCTTATAACAGTTACCGACGCAAGGCTCATCGAGCTTGCCGGGGGCATAGTGCAGGGCATGAGCGGAAGCCCCGTGCTCCAAAACGGCAAATTGGCGGGAGCCGTAACCCATGTGCTTGTGGGCGACCCGCGCAAGGGCTATGGCATTTCGATTGAGCACATGCTTGAGGCGGCGAGCGGGGAAAAGCTTCCCCGCTACATACAGCTTAAATCGGCAAGGAATAAATAAAAGAAACAAAATATTAACAAATAATTCCAAATTCCTCTTGCAATAGATGTAAGCTTATGGTAAATTATTCGCAACACAATACGGTAGTCAATAAAAGAAGCTCGCCGCTGAAACACTATTTTAAGTATAACGGAGGTATCTATCTTGGAAAAATCGGTAACGCTGGTAATAGCAGACGCCGCAGAGGAGTTCAGGCTGCTGTGCGCCGAAGCGGCAAGGGGAGAAGAGGGAATTGAGCTTGTGGGCGTCACGGGCGACGGGGCGGAGCTTGTCAGGCTTGCAAGGGAAAAGAAGCCGGATGTGCTTTTAATGGACATCGTGCTGCCCAGGCTCGAGGGCTTCGGGGTTTTAAGAGCCGTCAACGAATTTGAGGACAAAAAGCCGGCCGTTATAATCCTTTCGGCCTTTACAAACCAGAGGGTGATAGCGGAGGCGGCGGCGCTGGGCGCTTATTACTTTATTTCAAAGCCCTGCGACTTTGAGGACTTGTTCAACATGGTGCGCGGGGCCGGCAAATCAAGAGGCATAAAATCGGGCGCCTTCGGTTATTCCTCCGCGGCAAGAACGGGGCGCGAGCAGCGCATCGAAGCCATGGTTACGGAGGTTATACATGAAATCGGGGTTCCCGCTCATATAAAGGGCTACCAATACATACGCGAAGCAATTATACAGACGGTTTTGGATATGGAGCTTATCAACGCCGTAACGAAGGCCCTATATCCCATGGTTGCGAAAAAATACAACACTACCTCTTCGAGGGTGGAGCGGGCAATCAGGCACGCCATCGAGGTGGCATGGGACAGGGGGGATATTGAAGTGCTGCAGAAATATTTCGGATACACGGTTTCCGGCGTCAAGGGGAAACCGACCAACAGCGAGTTCATCGCTTTGATTTCCGACAGGCTGCAGCTTAAAATAAAGGAATTGAACAGCGCGGGGGTCCAGGCGGGGTAATATAGGCAAGGAAGCAGGACGGTTGGCAAGTTTGGCGGTACTGGAAGCTTTTTATAATGAAAATAGCGCTTATGCAAAAAGATGGCCGTTGTCTTGTAAAAAAGAACAACTGCCATCATTTGCTTGCTTATGGCATATATGCTTTATACGGCTTTGTTGCGGCTTATTTTACGGCGGCTCCATTGACATAAAGCTTATGCCCGTTAGCGACGACATTGCTCAGGCTGCCGTTGAATTCGGTAATATAGCTGTCTGCCGTAAGCGTCCAGGTGCTTGCGGAGTCTATGGTTACCGACAGAGAACCTGCCGACGTGCCGTCTGAATTGATAGAGCCGGTAAAAGACGATGAAGCGCTTATATTCATATCCAGTTTAGAGATGGCGTCAACCGTGATATCGCCGGCAGCCTTCTGGCCCGAAAGATTGAATTTGCAGGTTCCGCCGTTTTTGCCGGAGACGCCCCAGCCTCTCGAATTGCTGTTGCCGGCTACGACAAGCAGCTTTGTCCCGTTTGCAGGGTTAAGCTGTACTCCGCTAAGGGTAATGACGCTGTTCGTGTTTGTTACATAGAACATGTCGCCGTTTTTTGATGTCAGAGTTCCGCCGTTCATCGTAAAGCTGCTGGTGCCAATTTCGGCGTCGCCTGACATGCTCTGATAAAGCAATACGTTGTGTATGTTTTCGCTGCTGGAGCTGCCGTAGACTCCGCTCATGTTGCCTGTCACGGTGCAGTTGTTCAGCACTACGGAGTTGAGCCCTTCAACGACGACCGCTTCAGAGTCGTTAGCGGTCAAAGCAGCATTGCTGACCGTAATTTCGGCGGTGCTGTAAATCGCCGGAGCCCCAGAGCTGCCGCTGGTCGTATAGGTTCCTCCGTCAACAGTCAGCGTTCCTCCGCCGCGATCGCTGCGTATAGCTGCCTTTACGGTTGAATTGACGGTTAGGTTCTTTGCGTTTATGACGCCGCCGCCGGCCACTTCAATCCCGCCCGCATTGCCTCCGGTAACGTTGATTGCCGTATCGGCTATGTTTATCGTGGCTCCGTCGTATGCAAACACTCCGTTTGCACCCTCGGCCGACGCCGTAACCGTGCCGCCAGTTATATTTAGAGTTGCGCCGTCCAGAGCCAACACGGCTGAATTCAAGCCGTAAAAGCTGCTCGCCTCGCTGCTGGAGGCGGCCCCGGAGGTCTTCTTTATCTCGACTCCGACAAGCGAAGCGCTGATTTTGCCTTCGGCCCGTATTGCGTTTTCGTCGGCATTTGTCGAGGTATAGGTTCCTCCGTTCAACTTTTCTCCGTCGCTAAGATTATAAGCTCCGGTTCCTGTGTTTTCCTCCGCAGCTGAACCCGGCGCTCCGCCCGGCGCTCCGCCCGGCCCTCCGCCTTGAGGAGGAGCCTTTCCGGCTCCGTTCCGGGCGAGCGGTTCGCCTTCCGGCGTATAGCCTGTAGACGTATCTATGCTAACCGCGCCTGTGGAGCTGTCGTATGCTACGCTGAAATCCAAAGCGGACGCTATATCTCTAAGCTTGAAATAATTATTGCCGTCAATATTGTATGCGGTAAGCTTTACCTCCCTGTCGTCCACGTAGACCGCCGCGGAAGAGGCTTTTGCCGCAGCGCCGGACGAAGCGCCGCTTGCTTCCAGCTCGCTTCCGTCGGCCGTATAAGCCGTTTTGGTCTTGATATATATTGCGTTTGAATCGCTGTCGTACTTTATCTCAAATTGCTTTTCGGTTCCGTTGAGCATCATAGCGATATCGCGGAGCTTGACATAATTATAGCCTTCGATGTTGTAAGCCGGGAGCGTGACCGCCGTCTTGTTGATATAGACTGAAGATGCGGACTTCTTTGCCTCAACCGACTTGTTATCCGCGGCTAAGCTGCCCGAACAGGCGTAAGTAAAGAGCAGGCAAAGCGCAGCGGCCATGCATGCCAGCCGCTTAGTGTTTTTTTTCATAATGCCTCCCGTTTTTATCATAATGTGAATAGCATATAATATTTACCATATGACCGCATAAGGTGTTTTATTTTTCTGTGAACAATGCTTGAACGTTGTGAAAATCGATGCCAAGGATTTCGAGAGCTCTGCAGTATAAAATTATCTTGCAAAGAAACGAAAACAATGCTATGATGCTAACGAATTAGAACAAATGTTCCGAAACGGAGCCGAACATGAACATAGAGCGAAAGCTTGAAATCCTGGCCGACGCGGCTAAATACGACGTGGCCTGCACCTCCAGCGGCCTCGACAGGGGCGGCAGGAAGGGCTCGATAGGCAGCGCCTCGGGCTTCGGCTGCTGCCACAGCTTTTCCGCCGACGGGCGGTGCATATCGCTGTTAAAGGTGCTGATGACGAATATATGCGCGTACGACTGCGCGTATTGCGTAAACAGGCGCTCGAACGACATCCCAAGGGCGGCCTTCTCGCCGCGCGAGCTGGCGGAGCTTACCATTCAATTTTACAGGAGGAACTATATCGAGGGGCTGTTCGTCAGCTCTGCGGTCATAAGGAACCCGGATTACACGACGGAGCTGCTGATAGAAACGCTGCAAATACTCAGGAGAGAGCATAATTTCAGGGGCTATGTGCACGCCAAGGCCATACCGGGCGCGGACGCAAGGCTCCTGGAAAGGCTGGGGACGCTGGCGGACAGGCTGAGCGTAAACATCGAGCTGCCGTCCGAAAGCAGCCTTAAGCTGCTGGCTCCGGATAAAACCAAGGAAGCCATATTCGGGCCGATGGGGCGGATAAAGGACGGCATTGAGGAAAGCAGGGAAGCCCTTGTAAAATACGGCGACGCGCCGAGGTTTGCGCAGGCGGGGCAGAGCACGCAGATGATTATCGGGGCGACGCCGGAGACGGATTACAGGATACTTATGCTTTCCGAAGGCCTGTACCGCAGGTATTCGCTCAAGCGAGTTTTCTACTCGGCATACGTGCCCGTGGCGGAAAACAAAAATCTGCCGTCCAAGGATACCAAGCCGCCGCTGCTGCGCGAGCATAGGCTGTACCAGGCCGACTGGCTGCTAAGATTCTACGGCTTCAAGGCCTCCGAGCTGCTGGATGAAAAGCGCCAGCACTTCAGCGCATATATAGACCCGAAGTGCGACTGGGCGCTGAACCATATGGAGCTTTTCCCGCTGGAGGTTAACAGGGCTCCCTATGAAATGCTCCTGCGGGTTCCGGGCATAGGCGTAAAGGGCGCGAAAAAAATCCTGCTGGCGAGGAAGGAAGGACGGCTGGATTTTGGCGATTTGAAAAAGCTGGGCGTCACCCTCAAGCGCGCGCAATACTTCCTGACCTGCAAGGACAGGACCATGCCCGGGTTGAACACCAGGCCTGAGGCCGTTTTGAGAGGGCTGATGTCAAATGAAAGCATAAAAGCCTTCGACATGCCGCCGGCTGAGCAGCTTTCGCTTTTCGACGCGGAGGATTACGCAAAATGCATAACCGGGCAAATGTAGAAGGCGGAGGCCAGGGCTTCGCGCCGGAAATCGCGTCGGAGGGGGGCCATGTCGTCTATCTTTACGACGGCACCTTTGACGGCCTGCTGTGCGTTGCGGGCATTAGCCTGGCCGAAGGCAAGGCGCCGGCCGGCATCCTGCTTGCCGACGAGGCGCAGCTTACCATGTACGAAACCAGGCGCATTGAAACAGACGCCGGGCTCGCGAGGGAAACGGCCATGGAAATAAGGCGCAGGATATCGCGGGACGCGCTGGACCTGGTCAAGAGGGCGTTTCTTACCTGCCTTGAAAGCAGGGAGCTTGCCATACTGGCCTTTCTCCGCAGGGGCTTCAGGGAGGGAGGAAGCCTCATGCGAAGGCTGACCGCGCCGGAGGTGGCGCCGCTGTTGCGCGCTGTCGGGCATTTGACGAACGAAGCCGAAAAATACCGCGGCTTTATCAGGTTTTCCGACCTGGGAGGCGCGCTTGTGTCGGTAATAAGCCCCTTAAACCAGGTGCTGCCTCTGCTCGCGCCGCACTTTTGCGGCAGGTTCCCGGACGAGACGCTGCTCATATACGACAGGACGCACCGCGCGTTTTTGCTGTGCGACAGGGGAACGGGCAGACTCGGCTATATGGACGAGTTCGAGCCCTCTGAAGCGGACACATGGGAGAAAAACTACCGGGCGCTCTGGCAGTCCTTCTACAATGCCATAGCCGTCAGGGAGAGATACAATCCACGCTGCCGCATGGGGCACATGCCCAAGCGCTATTGGGAGCACATGACGGAATTTTGGGAGCGCGAGGCTTTTTTTGAGAGCAATACGGTGGCAAAAGCGGGGCCGGGAGACATCCGGGGAACCGACAGGCGCATAGGACCGGCGGAATAGATACGCGCCGGCCGAGCGAATAATAAAGCGGCGGGGACGACCTTTCGTTCCCCGCCGCCTGTTTTTTTCTTTTAAGCTTGCAGATCCTCGTCCAGTATTTCGCCCTCGGCCACAAGGCAGGTTGGTCCGGTAAGGTAAACGCCGCTTATTTTGCCGTTGTCGTTTGTGAGGCTGACGTACATGGTGCCTCCGGGCATATCCAGCCTTATTTCCCTGCCGTCAAAAAAGCCCTTCAATGTGAAGGCGGCGGCGGCGCTGCCTGTGCCTGTGCCGCAGGCCAGGGTGAAATCCTCCACTCCGCGCTCGAAGGTGCGTATCTTGAGGCCTCCGTTCTCGAGCCTGCAAAAGGTGACGTTCGCGCCCTTGGGGAAGGCGGGGTGGAAGCGCAGCTTCCTGCCGATTTCCCGCAGAGCATCCTCGTCGCGCCTGTCGAAGTCGTCAAGCTTTATGATCGCATGGGGGTGTCCGGGCCGGCCCAGCTCAATGTAGGTGCAGTCGAACCTTTCCCCGTCCACCTCGATATCCATATCGGGCCTTATAAGGCTCGGGTCGTTTAGGCGTATCCTGTACAGGCGCTTTGTGATCCTCTCGGCCGTTACGTCGCCCGACATGGTTTCTATAACCATCTTATCTCCGCCGAGTCCCTTTTCGTAGCCGTATCTGCCCAGGCAGCGCGCCCCGTTTCCGCACATCTCGCCCTCGCTGCCGTCGGAGTTGTAAAACCACATGGCGAAGTCGCCTCCGCGCGAGGGCGGAACGACGGCTATAAGGCCGTCGGCGCCGATGGAGGTGCGCCGCGCGCAGAGCTTAAGCGCCATGTGGGAAAGCCGTTCCCTGCCGAGGCCGAGCTCCCTGTTGTCCAAAATGATGAAATCGTTTCCCGCTCCGTGCAGCTTGGTAAATTTCATGGCGGTTTCTCCTTGAGCTACTGTCGGCAAAATGCTTCAGATATATTTTTCGGCGCAGAGCAGCTCCGCAAGCAGGACGGCGCCGCCCGCCGCACCGCGAAGCGTGTTGTGCGAAAGGCAGACAAATTTCCAGTCGTACTGCGTATCCTCGCGCAGCCGGCCTATCGAGACGGCCATGCCGTTTTCAAGATTCCTGTGCAGCCTTGTCTGGGGCATATTGTCTTCCTCAAAGTAATGCAGGAAGCGCTTGGGCGAGGAGGGAAGGCCCAGCTTTACGGGGCGGCCCTCAAACTCCGCCCAGCGGCGAAGTATTTCTTCCTTGGTAGGCTTGTTTTTAAAGGAAGCGAAAACCGCAGCCATATGCCCGTTTGTTACGGGAACACGCAGGCACTGGGCGGTTATGGCGGGGGAGTTGGCGTTTACTATAACGCCGTTTTCTACCCTGCCCCACAGCTTCATCGGCTCGCGCTCTGACTTTTCCTCCTCGCCCCCGATGTAGGGTATGACGTTGTCCACCATTTCGGGCCAGGTGTCAAAATTCTTGCCGGCGCCGGAAATCGCCTGATATGTGCAGACCAGCACTTTTTCAAGTCCGAAATCCATGAGCGGATGGAGGGCGGGAACGTAGCTTTGGAGCGAGCAGTTGGACTTGACGGCGATGAAGCCTCTCTTTGCGCCAAGCCTCTTGCGCTGGCTGTCTATTACCTTTATGTGCTCCGGGTTGATTTCGGGAACCACCATGGGCACGTCGGGAGTCCAGCGGTGGGCGCTGTTGTTGGAAACGACGGGGCACTCCAGCCTGGCGTAGCGCTCCTCAAGCTCAAGTATTTCTTCCTTTTTCATATCAACCGCGGAAAAAACGAAATCAACCAGGCCCGCGATCTTTTCCGCGTCGCCGGTTGCGTCCATTACCGTCAGGCCGCGGGCGCACTCGGGCAGCGGGCTTTCGAGCATCCAGCGCCCTTCCATAAGCTCTCCGTATTTTTTTCCGGCGCTGCGGGGACTGGCGGCAACGACGGACAGCTCGAACCAAGGATGGCCGTCCATCAACGAAACAAAACGCTGGCCGACCATGCCGGTAGCCCCTATTATTCCTACCTTATATTTCCTGCTGTTCATGCTTGGCGTCATTCCTTTCAATTTAATAAAACCGGCGGCGGAGAAATAAGGCCGCTGTTTTGTCGTTTACATCCGTTCCGTTGTCGAAATATGACTTGAAGAAATAAGGTTCATGATATATACTGTCTGAGTTATGTATAATTAAAGCGTATGATAACACTTGCTAATCCGTACTGTCAACAAAAATCGGAGCTTTTATGAAAATTCGTATTGCAAGAAAAAGCGCCGCCGTCCTGATGATATCGCTTCTGCTCTATCTCGTTTCGCCAGCTCTTCCCGCCGGGGCCGCCGAGGGCCCGCCGGGCATGGTGCGCATAGGGCTTTACTGGGGTGACAACGCGCTGTCCTCGGCAAATCTGCTAAATTACGTCGGCGGCGGATACCGATTCGGCTATTTCGATTCGAACAGGAGCTTTGTAGAGCTTGCCTCCACCGGCGAAAAGGCAATCACGATGCTGAAGGACTGGAGCATGTACCTAAGCGGCGGCAAATACTACGACTCCAAACCGAGCTCATCGTATGAGACGATAGGCTGCTACCATATAAGGCTAAATACCGCATACGATACATACGCGGAAGCGGCGGCGGCTGCCCAGTCCTATTCCGGAGGCTTTGCGGCCTACCATTCGGGAAAATTCTACGTCTGCGCCGGGAGCTACGCAAGCTACGACGAGGCCTGTGCCGATCTGTCTGCGCGCGGCCTGGACGGGACGGCGATGACAGCGAGCCAGTACTGCGTAACCGTCGTAGCCACCGGCACCACAAAAATACTCTTCCAGTTCGACGGGGGAAAGGACCGCTCCCTTGGCGTAATGCCCATAGCCGGCGAGGGGGAAAAGGCCCAGACCTGGTTCAAGGGATACAAGTACTACGGCGGCTTCCAGTACGCCAGACTGACCGGAGAAAACCTCACGGTTGTAAATTTTATTGATATTGACGATTATATAAAGGGAGTTCTGCCCTATGAAATGAATCCCGAGTGGCCGCTGGAGGCGCTGAAGGCGCAGGCGGTGGCCGCGAGGACCTATACTGCCGCGAGTCTTGACGGGAAGCATAAGAGCTACGGCTTCGACCTTTGCCCCGAGCCGGACTGCCAGACCTACAGGGGCACGAACGGCGCTGCGGAGCTCAGCGACAGGGCGGTTGACGAAACGGCCGGGATATACATGACCTACGAAGGCAGGTATGCCCAGACCTACTACCATTCCTCCGACGGAGGGGCTACGGAAAACTGCGAAAACGTGTTCAACGAGGCCATACCTTACCTGCGCGGAAAGCTCGACCCTTACGAGCGGAATGTGGAAACCAAACACGACAGCTGGAGCTATACCTACACGGCTAAGGACATAACCGGCATTTTGCAGCTCAAGGGCTACAAGTGCGGCAACATCGTCGCCGTGACTCCGGTTTACACGGAGCTGGGGAACATTTACTCGCTTACATTTCTGGACGACAAGGGAGTAAGCTGGACTTTTTCAAAATACAGCGCAGGCTCCATACTGTACAGCCAGACCTACGGGAAATATACATACAGCCAGCGCTTTACGATAAGAGCTGAAAACGGGGACGCGGACGTGTCTTCCGTTTATGTCAACAGCGCCGCAAACCAGATAGAGGATACCTCGGGGCTTTACGCCATAGGAAGCGGAGGAATAGCTGTCCCGATAGGCGGCCTCGGCAAATACTCCGTAGTTACGGCTTCCGGAACCGAGACGATAAGCGTCTCGGGCAGCGGAAAGGCCATATATGCCGACAGCTATGTAGTAAGCGGCTCAGGCTGGGGGCATAATGTGGGCATGAGCCAGTACGGCGCGAAGGCCATGGCCGAAATGGGCTATGGTTACGCCGACATATTGAATTTTTATTTTACCGGGGTGCAAATAGGATGAAGGCTCCGCGGCCGCGTTATTTAATTTATTTTGATTAAGGCAATAAACGGATGAAAACAAGCGATTTCAACTATTATCTGCCAGAGGAGCTGATTGCTCAGACGCCGCTTGAAAAGCGCGACGCCTCGCGCCTTATGCTGCTGCAAAAGGACGGGGGCGGCATAAGCCACGGCGTTTTCTCGGACCTGCCCCGCTATTTGAAGCCGGGCGACTGCGTGGTTTTCAACGATTCGCGCGTAATTCCGGCCCGGCTTTTCGGCAGGCGCAAAAGCGGCGGGGCCGTCGAGGTCCTGCTGCTGACCGACAAGGGCGGAGGCGTCTGGGAGTGCCTCACCCGGCCCGGCAGAAAAACGCCGGCGGGCACGGAGCTGGTTTTCGGGGAAGGCGAGCTGAGGGCCCGAGTTGAGGGAGCGGCGGCGGACGGAAACAGGCTCATACGCTTTCAATACGAGGGCATTTTCCTGGAGCTGCTGGAAAAGCTTGGCAAAATGCCGCTGCCGCCTTATATAAAAGAAGAGCTTAAGGATTCCGAACGGTATCAGACGGTCTATTCGAGAAACATAGGCTCCGCCGCAGCGCCCACGGCGGGCCTGCATTTTACCCCCGAGCTGCTCGACAGGCTTAAGGGAATGGGCGTGGAGCTTGAATTCATTACGCTGCACGTGGGGCTGGGCACCTTTCGCCCGGTAAAGGCCGAAGAAATCGAGGACCATGAGATGCACGCGGAATACTGTGTTATAGGCCGGGAAGCCGCGGAAAACATAAACAGGGCCAAAAGGGAGGGCCGCAGGATCATAGCCTGCGGGACGACCTCGTGCAGGACGCTTGAGGCCGTTGCCGACGGCGGCGGCTTTGTCCGCGAGTATTCCGGCTGGGTGAATATATTCATCTATCCCGGCTACAGCTTCAAATGCGCAGACGGGCTGATAACGAATTTTCATCTCCCTCAAAGCACTCTGCTCATGCTGGTTTCGGCCCTGGCGGGCAGGGAAAACGTCCTGCGGGCGTATGAAGAAGCGGTCAGGGAGCGCTACAGGTTTTTCAGCTTTGGCGACGCCATGCTGATATTATGAAGGCCGCCATCCTTCGGGCGGGAAAGGAACGATTCCGCAGCAAATGTCTTTCAAGCTTTTGAAAACGGAAAACAGGGCCCGGCGCGGCTGCTTTGAAACGCCGCACGGGCAGATACAGACGCCGGTATTTATGAACGTGGGAACGCAGGCGGCCATCAAGGGCGGTCTTTCATCGGAGGATCTGGAGCGGATAGGCTGCCAGGTTGAGCTTTCAAACACCTATCATCTGCATCTCAGGCCCGGCGAGCAGACCGTCAGGCGCTTAGGCGGCCTGCACGGCTTCATGGACTGGAACAGGCCCATACTGACCGACAGCGGCGGCTTTCAGATATATTCGCTTGCCAAGCTGCGCAAAATAAAGGAAGAGGGCGTCTATTTCAGCTCCCATATAGACGGCCGGAAAATATTCATGTCGCCGGAGGACAGCATGCGCATACAGTCGGCCCTGGGTTCGGATATAGCCATGGCCTTCGACGAATGCGTCGGCATACCGGCAGAATACTCCTACACGGCGGAGTCCTGCGGGCGCACCCTCCGCTGGCTGGCGCGCTGCAAGGCGGAGCTTGACAGGCTGAACCGGCTTGAGGATACGGTTAACCGGGGGCAATGCCTGTTCGGCATAAACCAGGGCGCGGTGTTCAAGGACCTGCGTCTTGGCCATATGGAGCGCATAGCGGAGCTTGACCTGCCGGGCTACGCGGTAGGGGGGCTGGCGGTGGGCGAAAGCACCGAGGAGATGTACGAGATACTCGACACGCTGGTTCCCCATATGCCGGCCGATAAGCCGCGCTACCTTATGGGCGTCGGCACCCCTGAAAACATAGTCGAGGGGGTATACAGGGGGATTGATTTTTTCGATTGCGTCATGCCGGCAAGAAACGGAAGACACGGGCGCATGTACACCTCGGAGGGCGTGCTGAACCTTAAAAACGAAAAATATGCCATGGACGGAAGGCCCATAGAGGAGAGCTGCGGCTGTCCCGTTTGCGCGCGCTACTCGAGAGCCTATCTTCGCCACTTGTTTAAGGCGGAGGAGGTTCTTGCCCTGCGCCTGGGCGTCATGCACAACCTGTGGTACTACAACAAGCTCATGGAGGATATCCGCCAGGCGCTTGAGGAAGGCCGCTTCGAGGCTTTCCGCAGGGAGTTTTACGCTAAGCGCTCCCAAGCCTGACGCGGCGGAGGGGCGAAGCCGCGTTTAGCAAAAAAGATTGACAATTTTATCTTATTGAGTATATAATTACCCTAATTTGTACGGAGGTGCCTTGATGGAGTATTCAAGCATAATAATATTCGTGGTCCTTATAGGCGTTTTTTATTTCTTCCTTATCCGGCCGGAAAACAAGAAGAAAAAGAAGATAGCCGAAATGAGAAATTCACTTACGGTCGGGGACGAGATAACGACGATAGGCGGCATGATAGGCAAGATAGTGTCGATAAAGGACGATACGATTACCTTTGAAACCGGCGAGGACAGGGTGCGCATACAGGTTATGCGCTGGGCCATATCAAACACGGGACACGATACCCAAGGCTAACAATAGGACCGGCAATGCTTTAAAGACGGCGCGGCGGCTGCTCAGGCTGCCTGCGCCGTCGCTTTATTTGCTTTGGCAACCATGCGGACATATTCGGGCTCTCGGGAAGCATATCTATTATTTGGAAGCGTATGCGGCGCTGAAAGGAGAGTATGTCCAATGAAAAAAGCTGTCAGACGCGAAAGAGGGCCGATAGGCAGAACCGCTTCGGGGCTTGCCGCGGCTTACGCGGTTATTTTTGTTTTGCTTGTTGCGGCTGCCGCTTTGACTGTAAAAGGGACCCTGGCCGAGTCGGCCATGAAGCCGGCGGCTGCGGCGGCTTGCTTTGCCGGCGGTCTTGCGGGGGGGCTGGCGGCCGTCAGAGGAGCGGCAGGCAAACGCCTGGCGCACGCATTGTGCTCGGGAGGAATCATGCTGGCGACGATGCTCCTGGCGGGGCTTGCTATGCCGGGCGGGCAGGGCTTATCCCCGGCTTTTTTGGTCAACGCCGGAGCTGCCGCGGCCGGCTATATTCTGGTCGGCATGACGGCGGGCAAAAGGGCGCGCAAGAGGCGCTGATTACTGAAAGTAATATCGCCGAGTTAACATAAATACCGGCACATAATCAAGATGTGGTGAGCCATTAAAACAAGCCCCACAAAATGTTGCAGAATAGCTGGCGTATTAGTAAAACCTAAAATAGCCGCCGCATGGGGTTAACATAAATATGTTTACATAATAATTAGGCATAATATACAAATTTTATGAAATTTTCTTTTTTTTCTTGATTAACTCCGGCTCTTGTAATATATTAATCCTACGCAAATTTACCGGAATTTAAAGCCGCCGTACGTCATAGTAATAAGCAGGGCGGCGCCGGCGCGACGCGCGGCGTGCCCGCTGCGAGGGCGGAGGTGGCGCGCGTGGGCGGTTACGGCGCAAATTACGGCAATTTTGGAAAAGAGCGGGGCGGCTTCATATGTTCCCTGCTATTTCTTTCGGGAGGCATTTTAGGCGGCATATCGGGAAAGCTTATTTCACAAGGCTCAGCCCGCCAAATAAAGGACGGGCTTGAGTTTATCCTTTCCGGTGGAGAGCCGAACCTTTCCACCGTCTTGCTGGACAATTTCATGTTGCCGCTTCTTTCCCTTTTCCTTGCAACGTCGGTAATAGGCTGGCTGCTGGCTCCGCTGGTGGTCGCGGCGCGGGGCTATATGCTGGGCTGGGCGATAAGCTCGGCCGTCAGCGCCGCAGGGGCCGGCATAGGCGTGTACATATATTACGGGTTGCCGGCTTTGGTGACGGTGCCCTGTCTGATTTGCTTGACGGCTTCGTCCATGAGTATTTCGAGAGGCATATCGGATGTGCTTTCGCAGCGCAGGAGATCGACGCCCGGCTCGACAAAGGCGGACGGGAGCGGCCGTCAGACGGCGGCCTGCCTGATTTTGCTGCTGGCGGTATCCGTGGCGCAGACATATTTGATGCCGACGCTTTTAAAAATGCTGCAATGACGGCTATTGATGGGAGGAAAGATGCTTGTCCACCATGACGCAGTATATTCTTGAATTTGAGAGCTATCTTAAGGAAGAGAAGCAGGTTTCCTCAAATACGCTTGTATCCTACATGCGGGACATAAACCAGTTTTTCGAGTGGCTGGGCCTGCGCGGAGAAAAGGCCATAGCGGATATCGCGCAGAAGGATATTGAGGATTATGTAGCCAAGCTGAGGAATTCCGGGAAATCGACGGCGACGCTGTCGCGCTGCGCCGCCTCGTTAAAATGCTTCTTTGCAAAGGCAATGGAAAGCGGAGCGATAAAAAAGAACCCCGCCGCCAAGGTAAATCTGGACAAGCAGTCGAGGAAGCTGCCACAGGTGCTCACAAGCAAGGAGGTGGAGCTTTTTCTTGAGCAGCCAGACACGACCGACGCGAAGGGGATCAGGGACAAGGCCATGCTTGAGCTGCTTTATGCCACGGGCATCCGCGTAACGGAGCTTATCTCGCTTAACTGCTCCGACATAAATATGGCCGTCGGCATTATATGCTGCCGCAGCGCCGACAAGGAGCGAGTCATCCCCATGTACTCAGTGGCGATAAAGGCCCTTCAGGACTACATGGAAAACGTACGCCCGCTCATGATAGCCGACGAGGACGAGGAAGCGCTGTTTGTAAACGTGAACGGAAGCCGCATGTCCAGGCAGGGCTTCTGGAAAATAGTCAAGGCCTATCAGAAGAAGGCCAACATAAAAAAAGAAATCACGCCTCATACCCTGCGCCATTCCTTCGCCGCGCACCTGCTAGAAAACGGGGCGGATATCCGGGCTATACAGGAAATGCTTGGACATGCCGACATATCCTCCACCCAGATATATACCAAGGTCGTCAAGAAGCAGCTCAAGGACGTGTACAACAAGGCGCATCCGCGCGCCTGATAATATCATTCCGAAAAACGCCAGCGCATAGGCGGCGGAACGTCTGTTGAGGCCGGCCATAAGGAGACATAGATGAGCATATTCAGACCCTACGCTTCGATGAACAGGCAAAGGCCGGACTTACCGGAGGGCGCTCCGGTAAAAAACGGCTTTTTTCGTTTTTGGGAGCTTTATTTCAGGAAATTTTGGCGCTTCATTACTTTCAACATTTTTTATTTTCTGATAACCCTGCCCATGCTGGCTTATGTTTTTTATACGATAAACGGTTATTTTGCGGACAGGCCGGAAATAACCGGCGGCGAAATAGTTTTGGCGGGAATAGGCTTTCTTGTTTCGATGTTTGATTTCGTCCCGCAATGGCTTTACGTTCCTCTGCTGGTCTTGTCGGCGCTGCTTTACGGGCCGGCGACAATGGGACTGACATATGTATTCAGAAATTTTTCCCGCGAGGAGCATGCCTGGACATCGGATTTCTTCAGCCGCGCTTTGTCCAATTTCAGGCAGGGCCTGTTTTTCGGACTGGCAGATATAACGGTAGTCTGCCTGCTTGTCAGCGGCATGTTCGGCAATAAAGCCTTGGCGGGCGGAAGCTTCGGCTACGGCCTTTCGGCGGTACTGTCGGCGCTGTGCGTTCTGGCCTTGATAGTATGGCTTTTCATGCGCCACTACACGTATATGACTGCGGTAACGGTAAATCTCAGCGTGTTTGCCATACTGAAAAATTCATGGCTTTTTGTGGTCCTCGGCTTCGGGCGCAATGTGCTGAGCGGGCTGGTTACGCTTGCGGCGGCGGTGCTGTGCTTTCTCCTCGCCCCGCTTATAACTGTAATCGCGCTGCCGCTGTTCTATTATTCGTTTACCTGGTTTTGCACGGTCTTTGCCTGTTACCCGGTGATTAAAAAATACATCATTGTTCCCGCCCTGGAGGCAGAGAAAGCCAAAGCAGAAGCGCCCGAGCGGCGGGACGAAGGCTCAAATTAGAGCTTCTTATGGATTCGCGGGTCGGGCAGCTGCCCGGCCTGCGAATCTATGTTCGCTTTATATGCTCAAGACTGTTGTAACGGCGCGGCATATATGGTAAAATCGCATAGCTGGCGGATATGTAATCACGCCGCCGCCCTTACGACGGCGGCGGGCGGGAAAGGATATATATGGTCATACTTGGCCTTGACCCCGGCATAGCAACGGTAGGCTTCGGAGTTGTCCGGGCCGACGGAGGGCGTTTTGAAGCCGCCGGCTACGGGGCGATAAGGACGCAGGCCGGAGCGCCGCTGCCGGAGCGACTTGAGGATATCTACGGCGACATGGAGAGGCTTTTGGAGGCTTACGCCCCGGAAGCTGTGGCGGTGGAGGAGCTTTTTTTCAACACAAATCACAAAACGGCTATTTCCGTAGCTCAGGGAAGGGGCGTAATCCTGCTTGCCTGCAGAAAAAGGGGAGTTCCGGTATATGAGTACACGCCCCTGCAGGTCAAGCAGGCCGTGGCCGGGTACGGCAGGGCGGAAAAAAGGCAGGTTATGGACATGGTGAAAAGGCTTTTGAGGCTGGACGAAATACCCAGGCCGGACGACGCGGCGGACGCCCTTGCCATCGCTCTGTGCCACGGCAGGGCGGCTACTTCTCTGCTATTCGGCTTGGGAGGAGAAAAAAAGAGATGTTCTACTATTTAAGCGGCACGGTCGCGGCGCTTGAGCCATATATGGCGGTGCTGGACGTCCACGGGGCGGGCTATGCCTGCGCGACGTCCATGAAAAGCCTTTCGGAGCTGAAGCTCGGCGAGAAAGCTAAGCTCTACACCTACTGCTACATAAGGGAGGACGCGTTCGACATATACGGTTTTGCCACGCAAAGGGAGCTGAACAGCTTTAAAATGCTGCTCGGGATTTCCGGCGTTGGTCCGAAGGCCGCCCTTTCGATACTCTCGTCCAGCACGCCCGAGGAGCTCGCTCTGGCCGTGATGGAGGGCAACGAAAAAGCCCTTACCGTGGCGCAGGGGATAGGAAAGAAGCTGGCGCAGAGGATAATACTTGAGCTCAAGGACAAGGTCAGCCGCGAAGTTCTCTCCGCCGGCGCGGCGACGGGCGCCGGAACGGGAGCGGCCGGAGCCCAGGGCTCAAAGGCCTCCGATATAGCCGCAGCCCTGGCGGTCCTCGGCTACAGCGCCGGCGAAATAGGGGCCGCCCTGAAAAAGACGGATCTGGACTCGCTGACGGTGGAGGAAGCCATCCGCGAGATACTGAGAAATTCTTTGAAATAGCCTTAAGGCTGAAAAATAAGCGCTTAATTGCTGAAGGGTACATGTTATGGCTATCGACATCTCCGCCGATTTTAACCCAAATAGGCTGACCGGCCCCGCCTTTGCCGGCGAGGACGAGGGGGAAGCGAGCCTGCGCCCTCAAACGCTCGGCGAATACATAGGGCAGGAAAAGGCTAAGGGAAATCTTCAGGTTTTCATTGAGGCTGCCAGGAGGCGCAAGGAGCCTCTGGACCATGTGCTGCTGCACGGGCCTCCGGGGCTTGGAAAGACCTCGCTTGCCTCCATCATAGCAAACGAAATGGGCGTAAGCATACGCAAGACCTCGGGCCCGGCCATAGAAAAGCCGCGTGATCTTGCCGCTTTGCTGACGAATCTGAACGACAGCGACATCCTGTTTATAGACGAAATACACCGCCTGAACCGCGCCGTGGAGGAGATACTGTATCCCGCCATGGAGGACAACGAGATAGACATAATAATAGGGCAGGGGCCCTCGGCCAGCTCCATAAGGCTGGAGCTGAAAAGGTTTACCCTTGTGGGGGCGACGACTCGCTCCGGCCAGCTTTCGGCCCCGCTCCGGGACAGGTTCGGGGTCATCCTGAAGCTGGAGCTGTACGGAGCCGAGGAGCTGCGGCAAATCATCGAGCGCAGCGCCCGGCTGCTCGGCATAAAAATAGACGCCGGCGGCGCGGAGGAGATAGCGAGGCGCTCGAGGGGTACGCCGCGCATTGCAAACCGGCTGCTCAAGCGAGTGCGCGATTTCGCAGAGGTCTGCGCCGACGGCGTAATAACCAAAACGGTGGCCGATGCGGCGCTGACAAGGCTGGAGATAGACGGATACGGGCTGGATTCCGTTGACAGGCGGCTGCTTGCAAGCATAATACTCAACTACGGCGGCGGGCCGGTGGGGCTCGATACGCTGGCCGCGACCGTAAATGAGGAAACGGTGACCATAGAGGATATGTACGAGCCTTTTTTGCTCCAGCAGGGCTTCCTGTCAAGAACACCCAGAGGCCGCTGCGCCACAAAGCTGGCGTATGAGCATCTGGGCCTTAAATATTGCTCGGGAACGGAAGGGGAGCAGCTCAGGCTTGATACATGAAGCCGGGAAAGATTTCATTTTGTTTATCACATGTAAAGCAAATATTAATTGTATGCCGATTTAAAGAAAATATGTCTTTATACTTGACAAAGTCGAAATTAAAGGTTATAATACGCTGGCAAAAGTGGGAATATAGTTCATGGATGATATTTGCAAGCTGAGTGACGAGGAGCTTCAACGTCTTGCCGTTTCGGGAGACGCGGAGGCTGAAAATGAGTTGATTAAAAAATACATCAGAATCGTCAGGGCGCTTGCCAGGCCCTATTTCCTTGCCGGGGGAGACAGCGAGGATCTCATTCAGGAAGGAATGCTGGGGCTCATATCTGCTGTCAGGAATTACAATGCGGCTTTCGGCGCTTCGTTCAGAACATATTCGGAGCTATGCATTAAAAGACGCCTCCTTACCGCCGTAAGAAACGCGGCCGGAGGCAGAAGCGTATCCCTCGATGACTGCCTATCACTGGAATCTCCTCTTTTTGACGAAGATCGTACCCAAGCGGCCTATGCTGCGCTAGATGAGAATTTGCGTTTAGCCGATTTGCGTGAAGCCGACCTGCGAATAGCGAATTTGCGCGGTCCTGAGGAATTAGTTATTGACAGGGAAGAAACGGAAAAGTTTTACGCAGCTTTCCTCTGCCTTCTGTCCGGCTTTGAAGCGGATGTTTTGAAATATTACCTCAGCGGGATGTCATACGGTGAAATCGCTGACAGGGTGGACAGACCGGTAAAATCGGTGGACAACGCCGTCCAGCGCATAAGGCGCAAATTGGCGCAGTATCAAGCGCAAAAAAGTAAACAAGGCGATAGCAGCAAAGGCTGACGCAAATATATCCCTTAAAGGGAAGTCAAAAAGTGAGGATTTACCATGTATCAAGACAAAACACTGGTGTGCAAGGAATGCGGCAAAGAGTTTATCTTTTCCGCCGGCGAACAGGAATTTTACGCCGAGAGAGGCTTCCAGAATGAGCCCCAGCGCTGCAAATCCTGCCGCGACCAGAGAAAAACCGCATCAAAGGGTCCCAGAGAGTTTTTCACAGCCACCTGCGCCAAATGCGGAAAGGAAGCGAAGGTTCCTTTCGAGCCGAAGACCGACAGGCCGGTATATTGCAGCGATTGCTTCGCCCAGATAAAAGGCGAGTAATAAGGCCTAACGGCAGCAAACAAAGAGGGGGAGCGTATTTACACGCTCCCCCTCCTCTACGGCCTTTTTCAAAATCCACTTGTATTTGTATTTTGCCGGAGTTATAATATCTAAAAGGAGGCTCAGAGCCGGGTTCAAGTCAAGACGTTTGGTGCGGAGCTGCGAGCCTGGCAAAGCGCTTGCTTTATTTGAAATTTCTACCTCAGGAGGAAAAAATATGCTTACGAAAGATACCGTTATTGCCGATATACTTGATATGGACTACGCTCCTGAAATAATTCCCCTTTTCAAGGCTATCGGGATGCATTGCCTGGGCTGCGCGGCGGCCAGCAACGAAACCATAGAGGAAGCCTGCATGGTGCATGGCGTAGATCCGGACGAGTTTCTCGACGCGGTTAACGCCGTGATAGCAGAGGTTAACGCCTAAGCGGCGGCCGCTTTCCGGGGCGCGGTTTTATAAACCGCGCCCCGGATTCTGCTTCAGGCCGTTTGCTTCTGCGGGCGCGGACGATTCGCGCAAGGAAAGACAATATGAAAACCATCAGGCTATCCGAAAGGCTGAAGGCCGCGGCCCAGTTTGTCTCACCGGGGCAGGCCGTGGCCGACGTGGGGACGGACCACGCCTATATACCGATTTGGCTTGCGCAAACGGGAGTGACAAAACGAATCATCGCCTCCGACATAAATAAGGGGCCGCTGGAAAACGCCAGGCGCACGGCGGCCCTGTACGGCGCTGAGGGCATAGATTTCCGCCTGTGCGAGGGGCTTTCGGGAATAAGGCAGGAAGAAGCCGAGGCCGTCATAATCGCGGGCATGGGCGGCGAAACGATAGCGTCTATCATAGGCGCTTCGGGCTGGGACTGGAGAGGCAAGACCCTTATACTCCAGCCGATGACAAAACAGGCCGAGCTGATATACAGCCTATACGAAAGCGGCTTTTCAGTCGCGGAGGAGCGTTTTGCACAGGAGAAGGACGAGATTTACCGCATAATAAAAGCGGTATGGCGGCCCTCCGAGCCGCCGAGAAAGGCCTTTGTTTACGGCGGCTTCGAGCATGGGGCATATGCCGAAAAGCAAAAGGAAAGGCTTTTTGCCGCCATAAGGGGCCTTGGCGCGGCGCAGACGCCCGACGAGGCAAAAATTTCGGAATACAGAGCGGTATTGGAGGATATGGAAGATGCGTACCGTAAAAGAAATATATGAGCTTGTCGCTTCAAAAGCGCCCGTAGAAACCAAGCTGGATTTTGACAATGTCGGCCTGCTGGCCGGCAGCCTGAAGTGGGAGACGGAAAAAGTCCTCCTGGCGCTGGACATTACCTCCCCGGTAATAGAGGAAGCCGTTGAGAGGGGCGCCGGCGTAATCGTCGCCCATCATCCCATTACCTTTGGAATAAAAAAGGTTAGCGACGAAAGCATAGAGGGAAAAAAGCTTTTGAAGCTGCTGGAAAACAGAATAGCCGCCGTGTGCATGCACACGAATCTGGACGCCGCCGACGGCGGAGTGAACGACGCCCTGGCGGAGGTCCTCGGGGTTGCGGGAGCGGAAACCTTTGAAAAGGAAAGAACGGCCCGCATAGGCTTCCTGGCCCAACCGACGCCCATGACTGAGCTGCTGGCGCGCCTGAAGGCCGCGCTGAAAACAAAGGGACTCAGGTACTACGACAGCGGCAGGCCCGCCTGCCGCGTGGCCTTCGGCAGCGGTTCCTGCGGCAGCCACTTTCACGAGGCGGTAAGGGCCGGCTGCGACACCTTCATAACGGCGGATATTAAGTACGACCTTTTTCTCGACGCTCAGGAGCTTGGCGTCAACCTTATAGACGCCGACCATTTCTGTACGGAAAACGTGATAATGCCGCCGCTCAAGGCCTGGCTGAGCGAGGCCTTTCCGGATCTCGAGGTCGCGATAAGCTCAAGGCACAGGCAGATAGTAGAATTCTTTTAAGCGTTACGCCGCGGGAAAGCCGGTTGAGGCTTTACCGCGGCGATTTCCATGGGCTTGTGCGGGCTATATGAACAGGTTCACGTCGGCTTCCTCCGCGTCCCCAAGGTAGGCGCCGACGCCGCCGAGCTCGACGCCGTCGATGAGCTCCTCGGGCCTTATGCCCATGACGTCCATGCTCATCGTGCAGGCCACCAGCCTGATGCCTGCCTTCATGGCGGCCTGCATCAGCTCCTCAAGGCTGCTTATATTTTTGTTTTTCATTACCCGTCTCATCATGGCCGTACCCATACCGCCCATGTTGAGCTTCGACAGCTTCAGCCTGCCCGCGCCTCTGGGCATCATCATGGCGAACATTTTTTCAATAAGGGTTTTTTCCACCTTCACCTTATTCGATTTACGAAGCAGGTTGAGGCCCCAGAAGGTGAAGAACATTGTCACGGGACGTCCCATGGCCGCCGCCCCGTTTGCTATTATGAAGGAGGCCAGCGCCCTGTCAAGGTCGCCGGAAAAGACTATAAGCGTCTTCCCGCTGCCGCCGGCCGCGGCAGGCGCAGGGCTCGGAGCTTTCGCGGCAAGGCCCTTTTTTATTACCGCCACATACTCGCTCCCTCTCTTGCCGCTGGAAACGAAGGTGTTCCCGGTGCGGCGGCACCAGGCCTCGGCGTCGCGCGCAAAGCCCGGGTCCGAGGCGGTTATCTCGAGAGCCTGGCCGTCCTCGAGCTTTTTCATCTCCTCGAACACCTTCATTATCGGGCCGGGGCACTGAAGGCCCGTGCAGTTCAGCTTTATCAGGGGAGAATCGAGCTTAATTGAGGCTGTGGGCACGTTGCCCAGCTCTTCGTGCCCGCTGTCGCTGAAGGCGGGGGAGGCGGCGGGAGCTATGAAGCTTCGGTAGTGAGTGGCCCGGTAAAAATTGACTCCGCCCGGATAGACCCTTACGTCCCTGAAGCCGTTCATCATCAGTATGCGCGCGGCGTTGTAAGCCCGCACGCCTATCGCGCACATGGTGATGATTTTTTTGGACCTGTCAAGCTCGCCGAGCCTCAGCCTCAGCTCTCCGAGAGGGATATTTTTCATGATGGGGCTTGGCACTGAAAATACGGCAAGCTCCTCCTCCTCGCGCACGTCAAGGAGTATGGTGTCGGCGCCGGCTTTTTCAACGGCATCCCAGGAAGCGAAGGCTACCTTGCCCGAGATAAGGTTGTCCGCAACGAAGCCTAGCATGTTGACTGGGTCCTTGGCCGAGGAATAGGGCGGCGCGTAGGCCAGCTCCAGCGATTTCAGGGCTTCGACGCCGCCGCCGAGCCTTATGGCCGCGGCAAGCACGTCTATGCGCTTGTCAACGCCGCCTCGTCCGACTATCTGGGCCCCGAAAAGCCTGCTTCCGTCGGGGGAGAACAAGAGCTTGAGCGTCATGGCTTCGGCGCCGGGATAATAGCCCGCGTGGGAATTCTGGACTATCGTCACGCTTTCAAAGTCCCTGCCGCGCTCGAGGCCGCGCTTGACTAGAGTTTTTTCGTTCAATCCGGTGCTGGCAGCCGTCAGCTCGAAAATTTGTGCTATGGCGGTGCCCTGGGAGCCGCCGTAGCGCTCCTCTAGGCCCGCTATGTTGTTTGCGGCGATGCGTCCCTGCCGGTTTGCCGGACCGGCCAGCGGAATCATGGTCCGGCTCTTGTCGATAAAGTCCTCCACCTCCGCCACGTCGCCCACGGCGTAGATATTCGGGTCGGAGGTGCGCAGCATATCGTCCACAACTATCCCGCCGCGTGCGTTCACTGCAAGGCCGGCGGCCTTGGCCAAAGTCCCGTTGGGGCTGGCGCCGATGGAAAGGATGACGATATCGGCCTCCAGCGTTTTTCCGCCGCTGAGGGCAACGCTTACGCGGCCTCGCTCCTCGGCGAAGGAGGAAACGCCGCTGCCCAGATAAAGCCTGATTCCGTTGCGCTCAAGGTGCTTGTGGAGAAGCTGCGCCATCTCGAAATCCAGGGGGGGCATGACCTGGTCCAGCATTTCGACTATGGATACCTCAAGTCCGGCCTTTGCCAGGTTTTCAGCCATTTCAAGCCCGATGAAGCCGCCGCCCACCACTACGGCCTTCTTTACGCCGGCGCCGCTTATTGCGCTTTTTATCCGATCCGTGTCCGGAACGGTCCACAGGGTCATTATCTTATCGGAGTTTACGCCCGGAATGGGCGGCTTGACGGGAGAGGAGCCGGTGGAGAGCACCAGCACGTCGTACTTTTCCGTATAGGTTTCGCCGGTGTCGCGCTTTCTTACCGTTACGGTTCTGCCCTCCCTGTCTATCGATATAACCTCTGAGGATACTCTGACGTCGAGGTCATATTTAACGCTCATTTCATCGGGAGTCAGCAGCAGCAGCGAGTCCCGGGAGCTTATCACGCCGCTTACGTGATAGGGAAGCCCGCAGTTGGCGTAGGATACGTATTCGCCCCGTTCGAACAACACTATGTCCGCATCCTTGTCCAGCCTGCGCAGCCTGGCGGCGCAGCTTGCTCCTCCGGCGACCCCTCCGACTATAACAACTTTTTTGCCTGTCTTGCTCATATCCGCAATCCTCCAATCATATGTCTTTCAGATTATAGCCCGCGCCGAGCGAAGCATACGTGACTGCGTCACGGATGCCTGGATCCACAGCCTATATTATAAACTCAAATCGGATATAAAAACAGATGCCGGCGCCGAAATTTGAATTTTGAGAGGTTGAAATGAGCTTTTTCAGGACAAAACCGGAAACGAAGATTTCTTATTTGGACAAGGCTGTGCTTGCTGTGTCCAAGGCGCGCTGCCCGCAAAACCATCTCTGCCCTTCGGTCAGGGTATGCCCGACCGGAGCGCTTAAGCAGACAGGCTATGCCGCCCCGGTCGTGGACGAGGAAAAATGCGTAAAATGCGGAAGCTGCGTGGACTTCTGCCCCAGAGGAGCCTTAAGCTTCGAGCCGAGCGGCGACTGAGCGCCGCCGGCGGGGCTATAAAGCGTATATTGGATTTTTTAAGCCGAAGTGGCATAGGCGTCCGCCGCCTATGCCACTTCGGCAATACTCGTTTGCTTAAGACTTTTCCCTGGGCTTGAATATGAGCGCGACGATGTAGGAGAAGAAAACCGCCGCGCAAATCCCTGCTGCCGACGCGGTAAGGCCTCCGGTCATTATGCCCATCGCTCCCTTTTCGGCTATTGCCTTTTTTATGCCCTGGGCAAGCAGATTGCCGAAGCCCGTCAGCGGAACGGAGGCTCCGGCTCCGGCCCAGTCGGCAAAGGGCTGATAAACGCCTATAGCGCCAAGAAAAACGCCGATGACGACATAGGCCGTCAGTATTTTAGCGGGGGTAAGCCTGGTTCTGTCTATTAGTATCTGCCCGACGGCGCAGAGCGCGCCGCCTACGGCAAAAGCCTTCAAATAATCTAGGATCATTTGCTGAGAATCATCCTTTTGCGTTTGATATAGCCACGGCATGGCATATTCCGGGTATGCTCTCGCCCTGGTTTACGCTGGTGGGCGACATGAGCGCGCCGGTGCCGGCAAAGAGCAGCCTGTTCCAGCGGCCGGACCTCATGCCGTCAAGCAGCCAGCCGCAGAGCACAGCGGCGCTGCAGCCGCAGCCGGAGCCTCCGGCATGCACGTCCTGCTCCTCGCGCGAGTACAGGAGCAGGCCGCAGTCGTCGTATACCGGCGCTATATCTATACCGTCCCTCATGAAAAAATCCATAATTATGGACTGGCCGATCAGGCCAAGATCGCCGGTCACGATCAGGTCATAGTGGCTTGGCTGTACGCCCAGATCCGAAAAATGGGCCGTCAGCGTTTCATAAGCGGCCTGCGCCATAGCGGCCCCCATATTGCTGGAATCCGTGACTCCCGCGTCCCTTATCCTTCCGACAGTCAGGTGTGTTATATAGGGCCCGTTGCCCTGGGAGGAGAGTATGCAGGCGCCGGCCGCCGTCGCCGTCCATTGGGCGGTGGGGGTCCTCTGCCCGCCGTATTCAAGCGGCAGACGGAACTGGCGCTCGGCGGAGCAGTAGTGTGAGGAGGTAAGGGCGCAAACCTTGTCGGCATAGCCCCCGTCTATCATTATCGCGCCAAGCGAAAGGCCCTCGGCCATGGTGGAGCAGGCCCCGTAGAGGCCGAAAAAGGGCACGTTGGAATCCCTCATCGCGAAGGCGGAGGCCGTGCACTGGTTTAGCAGGTCGCCGGCGAAAATATAATCCAGCTCTGAGGGGCTCAGCTTGGCCTTGTCAAGGGCATGGGCAAAGGCAAGCTTTTGAAGCGACGATTCCGCCTTTTCCCAGCTCTTTTCACCAAAGTAGGAATCCTCGCATATATAGTCGAAGCTATGGGCAAGGGGGCCTTCGCCTTCCTTTTTGCCCGCTATGCTCGCGCTTCCGATTATGGAGGGCGGAGCTGCAAGAATAACGGTCTGTTTGCCTATCCTTTTCGTGCTCATGTCCGTATTTTTCGCATTAAAAAAAAGGATATGCACGAATAATAGAGTAAAAATATGCCGCTTTATTTCAGAGCGGCTATGGCCCGCTCAATAGATTTGCGTTCGTCCTCGGTTAGCGGCTTGCCGGAGTTCCTATGGTCGAAGCTGACGCAGAAGCCGGTTACTGCCTCGCGCAGCCTTTTGAAATAAGCGCCGTTGATTCCGGCCATCGCAGCGTACAGCTCGAGGTAGCCTTCGCGCCTCATGCAGGACTTCGCTTGGCAAAGGAGCCCCGAAAAATGGGTGACGCAAAAAAAAGGCTGCTTTTTCAGCTTTTCACGGAAGCCCGGGTCGCTTTCCCAAAGGTATATCACATTGGAATAATAGCGCGCCTCAGTGCGGCTTATTCTCGAGCATATGTAGCAGCTCATGGCGTGCCTGCCCATAGCATCCGCCGCGTCCTCAGCCTCCCGCTTATCCCTTCCGAAAAGCGGCCGCTTCCCGCCGGAAGCCTCTGTTTCGAAGCAGGCACGCGCCTTGTCAAGATGGCTTTCCAGTATCAGACCGAGAGTAAGCTTGTTCTTCATCGAATAAAGCCCTTCAAAATGCCTTGGGCAGAAGCCGAGCTCGTTCATTTCCTCGCGGACTCCCGGCTCCATCATGGCCTCCCCAAGAGAAAAGCCCAGCATTTGCTCCTCAAGCCTGTCCTTCAGGCGGCAGAGCGGGCAGCCCTCGTACATGTCGAAGGCCTCGTTTATCGGTATGGTGAATATTTTTTCGGGCATTGAACAGTGACCTCGTTTATAGTATAATTATCCGAAACGCCGACCGAGGGTTTGTTTTTCGGAAACAGGCGGGTAAATATGGATTAAGTATAAAGCGGGAAATGACATTATGCAATACTCTCCGGCAGCAAGCGCCATCAGGCTGGAAAGCCTGAAAAATCTGGATCCGGTCAAGACCTTTGAATGCGGCCAGTGCTTCCGCTGGAACGCGGAGCCGGACGGGAGCTATACGGGCGTGGCCTTCGGCAAGGCCGCCAGGGTCTGGGTCGAGGACGGAGAGGTTTACATCAGCGGCGGCGCGGAGGATTACGACAGCATCTGGCGCGATTACTTCGATCTTTCGAGGGATTACGAGGCAATTCTGGACGGGCTTGAGCTTGACGGATACGCCGCCCAGGCCGCCGGGTACGGAGCGGGCATAAGGATATTGAGGCAGGACGGATGGGAGGCGCTGTGTTCGTTCATTATTTCTCAGTGCAACAATATCCCGAGGATCAAGAGGATAATAGAAACGCTGTGCTCGATGTACGGCGAGAAAATAAGCTTTGAAAACAGGATATATTATTCCTTCCCTGCGGCGGATAGGCTTGCCGGGCTTGACGCGGACGAGCTTGCGCCGCTAAAATGCGGCTACCGAGCCCCTTTTATTATAGAAGCGGCAAGGGCCGTCGCCTCCGGCGCACTGGATCTGGACAGGCTGGCTGAAGCGGGATACGACCGGGCGCTTTCGGAGCTGACGGCCCTTCGCGGAGTAGGCAAAAAGGTTGCAGACTGCGCCATACTTTACGGCCTGCACATGCAGGACGCTTTCCCGGTTGACGTGTGGATAAAGAGGGCGCTGGAGGCGCATTATCCTGAGGGCTTCGACCCCGCCGCTTTCGGCAAGGCGGCCGGCTTGGTGCAGCAGTACATATATTATTTTATACGTTCCGCCGATAAGGATAAAATCGGCTTTGATTGTAATAGAGGGGTTTGACAAGCACAAAATATAGTGCTAAACTACACGTTAATTTTGAACTGGGGGAGTATAGTATGAATTCCGCGCCGAAGGGTGATTTTTATAGCAGAATTGTGGGAGAGGGCATCACCTTTGACGATGTGCTGCTCGTGCCGTCGGAGAGCGAGGTTCTGCCAGCCGACGTGGATTTGACGACGAAGCTTACCAAAAAAATCAGGCTCAATATACCTCTTATCAGCGCGGCCATGGATACCGTAACCGAGTCGAGGATGGCTATCGCCATAGCCAGGGAAGGCGGCATCGGCATCATCCACAAGAACATGAGCATTGAAACTCAGGCCGAGGAGGTAGACAGGGTAAAGCGCTCGGAAAACGGAGTTATAACAAACCCGTTTTATCTTGGCCCGAGCAACGTGCTAGCCGAAGCCGACGCTCTCATGGCCAAATACAGGATATCCGGCGTGCCGATTGTGGAAAACGGAAGGCTGGTCGGCATAATAACCAACCGCGACATGAAGTTTGAGGAAGACATGACCCGGCCCATAGGCGAGGTAATGACCAGGGACAACCTTATAACCGCAAGGGAAGGCACAACCCTTGAGGAAGCCAAAAAGATACTTCATAAGCACAAGATAGAAAAGCTCCCGATAGTGGACGAAAATTTCGCCCTGAAGGGGCTTATAACCATCAAAGATATAGAGAAGGCCATGACCTACCCGCATACGGCAAGAGACGAAAGGGGCAGGCTCCTTGTGGGGGCGGCCATCGGTGCGACGTCCGACGTGATGGAAAGGACGGCCGCCTTAGTCGCCGCGGGGGTGGACGTCGTGGTGCTGGACTCGGCCCACGGCCACTCCAGGAATATACTCAATTGCCTTTCTCGGATTAAAGCCGCCTATCCAAACCTTCAGGTGATAGCCGGCAACGTGGCTACCGCCGAGGGCACAAAGGCGCTTATCGAGGCGGGGGCGGACTGCGTGAAGGTGGGCATAGGCCCGGGCTCCATCTGCACCACCCGCGTTGTTGCGGGCATAGGCGTCCCGCAGATAACCGCCGTGGCCGACTCGGCCTCCATGGCCTCCGAATACGGCATCCCCGTCATAGCCGACGGAGGGATAAAATACTCCGGAGACATTGTAAAGGCGCTTGCCGCCGGAGCCAGCACCGTGATGCTGGGCTCGCTTTTCGCCGGCTGTGAGGAGAGCCCCGGGGAGACCGAGGTCTACCAGGGCCGGCAGTTCAAGGTTTACAGGGGCATGGGTTCGCTGGCCGCCATGTCCAGGGGCAGCAGGGACAGATATTTCCAGGAGGACAACAAGAAGCTTGTCCCAGAGGGCGTCGAGGGCCGCGTGCCATACAAGGGCAGCGTTTCAGACACGGTATATCAGATGATGGGCGGGCTTCGCTCCGGAATGGGATATTGCGGAGCGAAAAATATCGAGGAGCTGCGCACCCAGACCAAATTCATCAAGATAACCGGCGCGGGCCTTAAAGAAAGCCATCCTCACGATATATACATCACCAAGGAAGCGCCCAACTACAGCATGAATCCGCAATAGGGGCGTATAAAGCGTTAAGGGGAGAAGGGCAGATATGGAAGAAGCCGTACGTACCCTGAAAAAATGGATCGAAGGCTCCGGCAGCATAGTGTTCTTCGGCGGCGCCGGCGTCAGCACGGAATCCGGCATACCCGACTTCAGAAGCGTGGACGGACTGTACAGCCAGAAAAACGACGAGCCGCCGGAAGCCATAGTAAGCCATGCTTATCTTGAAAAGTGGCCGGAGAAGTTCTTCAGGTTTTACCGGGAAAAAATGATATACCCCGAAGCCGTGCCCAACGGCTGCCACCTGGGTCTTGCCAAGCTTGAGCGCATGGGCAAGCTGAAGGCCGTCATAACCCAAAACATAGACGGGCTGCACCAGGCGGCGGGGAGCAGGGAGGTGCTGGAGCTTCACGGCTCCGTTCACAGGAACTATTGCGTTTCCTGCGGCAAAAGGTACGGCCTTGACTATGTGCTGAAATCCGATGGGGTGCCGCGCTGTTCCTGCGGAGGGCTTGTTCGCCCCGATGTGGTGCTCTACGGGGAAAGGCTGGACGAGGAGCTGCTGGAAAAGGCCGTCGGCTATATCAGGCGCGCGGAGCTGCTGATAGTCGGCGGTACGTCGCTGACCGTGCAGCCGGCCGCCGGGCTGATAAACTATTATAGGGGCGACAGGCTGGTCCTTATCAATAAGGCGCCCACGCAGTACGACAGGTTTATGGACCTTACGATAACGGAGAACATAGGGAAGGTATTCGAGTACTGCACGGCGTGAAAGCCAGGAGCGTCTTTTGCGGCGAAAAACGGAATTTGAAAGGGTGCGCATATACGGCATGCAGAGCTTTGCAAAGCGGACGGATATTTTGGGGATAGGCTACGACCGCTTCACCATGGAGGAAGCCTTCAAGACGGCTGAAGGGCTTATGCTGGGGCAAGCTGGAAGGGCAGCTTACATAGTTACGCCAAACCCGGAGATCGTATGGGCCAGCAGAAGCAATCCAGCTCTGAAGGAGGCCGTCAACGGGGCCGACATGGTCATCCCGGACGGTATAGGCGTGATATACGCCTCCAGGATACTGGGAAGGCCTCTGAAGGAAAGGGTGACGGGCTACGACCTGAGCCTCCTTTTGCTTGAGAGCCTGTCCAGGGCCGGCGGAAGGGTATTCCTGCTGGGAGCCAGGCCCGGCGTTGCCGAGAGGGCGGCCGTGGAGCTTGAGAGGAAATACGGCGGCCTGAATATCTGCGGAACAAACGACGGCTACTTTGCAGATGAGGAGCCGGTGGTCCAAAAAATCAACGCCGCCGCGCCCGACCTCCTGCTGGTATGCCTCGGCTTTCCGAAGCAGGAGATATTCATGTTCAAAAACCGGGACAGGCTCCGCGTCGGGCTCATGATGGGGCTGGGCGGCGCTTTGGATCACTACGCCGGAGATATGAAAAGGGCCTCTGAGATTTGGATAAGGCTCAACCTGGAATGGCTTCAGAGGCTTATCGCGCATCCGTCCAGAATCGGACGCATGATGAAGCTGCCCGCCTTCCTGGCGGCCGCGGTAATCGAAAGGCTGAGAAGCGGGAAGAGAGCTGAAGGATAAGGTATGCTGATAGTGTTTGAGGGAATAGACGGCTCCGGCAAGTCCACACAGTACGACTTGCTGTGCCGGCTGCTAAAAAGCAGGGGCCAGGATTTCATGAGCGTCGTATTCCCGCAATATTCCGAACCCTCCTCGGCGCTGCTGAAAATGTACCTTCAGGGTGAGTTCGGAACCAGTCCCAACGACGTGAATCCCTATGCCGCCTCTACCTTTTATGCCGTGGACAGGTACGCGTCGTATAAAAAGGTATGGGGAGCATATTACGAGAGCGGCGGCCTTGTGCTGACCGACAGATACACCACCTCCAACGCCGTTCATCAGGCCTCAAAGCTGCCCCCTGAAAAAAGACGGGAGTTTTACGGCTGGTTGTACGACTTCGAGTTTTCAAAGCTGGGCCTGCCGGCGCCCGACGCCGTTTTTTATTTTAAAATCAGCCTTGAGGCCGCAATGGAGCACCTGCGGCGCAGGGAAGCGGAAACCGGCTCCAGGGCGGACATACACGAAAGGGACAGCCTGCACCTGGCGCAAAGCCTGGCCTCGGCCGACGAGGCGGCGTCGGTATTCGGCTGGAAGGTGATAGACTGCATGGAAGGCGCCGCGATGAGAAGCGTCGAGAGCATACGCGCCGAGGTCGCCGATATATTCGACGGATTATTTCAGCCGTAAGCTGGGGGCCGGCGCTGATAACGGAGCTCCGGCTTATACTGAACTCAAAGCATCACAAAAAGAAAGGTAAAACCAATGGCTGCATACAATGCGTTGAAGACGGACATGAAGTCCGTAAAGGCGGCGTTCAGGAAGGATATAAAGAGGCTGATGAACGCTCTGGATGAAAATTATCTTGAAAATTCCAATAAAAGAATATATGATAATGTTTCAGTGCTGAAAGAAGTAAAAGCCGCGGATAAAATTTTTATTTATTGCAGCATGGGCAGGGAAATAGACACCCGCAGGCTTATCGATTTTTTCCTCAAAAGCGGAAAAACGGTGGCGCTTCCAGTATGCGTGAACGAGCAGGACATGATATTCAGCGAAATCAAGCCCGGCGACGAGCTTAAAAAGGGCATGTACGGACTGTTGGAGCCGCCCGAGGGAGCGCCGGAGGCTGAGGTCACGGAAAAATCGGTAATTATCGCCCCTTCGCTCACCTGCGACAGGAACGGGTACAGGATGGGAAAGGGCAAGGGGTATTACGACCGCTGGCTCAGCCGCCACCGCATATTTTCCGTAGGCTTGGCCAGGGAAGCCCTGCTGGTGGACGAGGTGCCGAGGGAAAGCTTCGACGCCCGCGTAAATTGCCTCGTTACCGAAAACGAGGTTAAATATTTTAACTGAATTTGGCATAGAATGTTCAGGGGGCCCCCGAAGGAGCCCCGGCGAACGGGTCAGCAGCCGTTGCGTTCATTTCCCCAGCCGCAGCAGCAGCAGAGAACAAGGATTATGATAATAATCCACCAGCAAGTGTTGTTATTGCCAAACCACATAGTATGTTTTCCTTTCCCCGCGCTGGGTAATTTTTGGCCTCCTTGCCGCGCGGACTCTTAGCCGGAAGCCAACAATTCAGGCGCCTGAAAACTTGAGCACCTTTCGGAATATACTATGACGGCCGCCGGCAAACAGTTACATTCTGGAGAAGCATATGATTGAGAAGTTTATGAAGCTTTCGGATCTGATAAAGCTCATAAAAAATGAAGACGAAGAGGATGATTCCCACGGAAGGGACGTCTTTGCGGGCGAAGGCTCCGGAGCCGAGCGGGAAGCCGGCCGTGGGGCCGCAGATTCGGAACCTTCGGCGGCGGCTGTTTTTGCGGAAAGCGGCGCAGCGGCGGAACCGCATGATGGCAAATATTCCCTGCGCGCCAAGAGAGATATTTCAGACGACGAGTTAGCCTCAATACTCAGCTATTTCGGCTGGAAGGCGGCCGCTCCGGAAAAAAAGGAAGAGCCGCCAAAGGCTGAACCTAAAGCCCAAGACGTTTCGAGGGCCGCTCCCGGCGAAACGGATATCTCAGGCGGCAGGAAAGGAGCGGGGGAGGGCGCGGCTGGGAAGCCCGGGCTATTCGAGGGGCTGGACAGCGCCGTTATCAATGAGATCTTTTCGCGCGAGGAGCTGGAGCAGCTCCGGCGCGGCGAAACCCATGTCCTTTCCCAGGACGACATCAAGGCCCTGTCGGGAAAGGCGCAGGGGAGCGGGGCCGGCGCCGCAAGGGCGGCTAAGGCGCATGCGGCGGAACCGGAGCCTGAGGAAGCCGAGCTTGACGAAGTTTTGCCGCTGGATAAAAAAAGAACCTACAGAACGGGCTGCCTGGGCGGCCTGATGTATTTCGGCTTCATTGTATGCGTAAGCGTAGTGTTGTGCGCCCTGTCCTGGAAGGCGGCAAACGACGTGCTGGCTCTCGACAAGCAGCCGGTTACGGCGGAAATAACGGTGGGAAGCGATAAGAGCATAAGGCAGGTGGCTCAGGAACTCAAAAGCAAGGGGATAATAGAGTACAAGTGGCTTTTCGAGCTCTTCGCCAAATTTTCGCGCGCGGGGGAAAAGATCGATCCCGGCGCCTATACCGTCAGCAGCCAGCTCGACTACCGGGCGATAATAACAAAGCTTCAGCAGGATTCCGGCTGGTCCGGCAAGGGGAAGGAAACGGTAAAGGTGCTCATCCCCGAGGGCAAGACTTTGGAGGAAACCTTCCGTATACTTTCCGAAAACGGAGTATGCGATTACGACGCCCTTATAGACTGCGCCGAGAATTACGATTTCAAATATGATTTTTTGAGCGACATTGGCGACGGGGTAAAATACCGGCTGGAAGGCTATCTATTCCCGGACACCTACGAATTTTATGTCGATTCGGATCCGGCGGACGCCATAGAAAAGCTGCTTGACAATTATAAGGCGAAAATAACAGACGAGATGAAGGCGCAGGCCCAGTCCATGGGCATGTCTATGAACGATATAATCACCGTCGCCTCCCTTATCGAAAAGGAAGCCGGCAGCGACGAGGAGCGCCCGACGATAGCCTCCGTAATATACAACCGTCTTAAGAGCGGCTATTATCCCTACCTCCAGATAGACGCCACGATACAGTACGCCCTGGGCGAGCATAAGGAGAAGCTTACCTACGAGGACAGAATGGTCGACAGCCCCTACAATACCTTCCTGCACGAGGGACTG
This sequence comes from Clostridiales bacterium, assembly GCA_029265405.1. Taxonomy (GTDB): domain Bacteria; phylum Bacillota; class Clostridia; order Oscillospirales; family Oscillospiraceae; genus JAJUJI01. Next base: position 51,546 of record JAJUJI010000002.1, read on the forward strand.
CCTCCCGGTCCTATCGCCAGCCCGGGCCTTGCCTCCATCAGGGCCGCGCTGGCGCCGGAAAGCACCGGATACTATTTCTACGCGCTGAACAAGCAAGGGACCCACGAGTTTTTTGCAGACCTCGATTCCTTCAACGCTTTCCTCGCCAGCGACGAGTTCGGCGGCTGACCATAATAAACAACCATGCCTGAAGGAAAAGCCTTCTGGCATACAAGACAGGAGAAACTTAAACATGGACAAGCTTGGGCTTAACCAGATTAGAGAAGAATTTTTAAAGTTTTTTGAGAGCAAGGGCCATCTTAGGCTGCAAAGCTTTCCGCTTGTGCCGCAGGGCGACAGCAGCCTGCTTATAATAAATTCCGGCATGGCGCCGATGAAGCCGTGGTTTTCTGGAGAGGCCATGCCGCCAAGGCGCAGAGTCACCACCTGCCAGAAGTGCATAAGGACGCCAGATATTGAGAGAGTAGGCAAGACCAGCCGCCACGGCACCTTTTTTGAAATGCTGGGCAATTTTTCGTTTGGCGATTATTTCAAGCGCGAGGCCTGCGCCTGGGCCTGGGAGTTTGTTACCAAGGTAATGAAAATGCCGGCGGACAGGCTGTATGTCACCGTTTATCTTGACGACGACGAGGCATATGACATATGGACCAAGGAGGTCGGAGTGGAGCCCGGCCACGTAAGCCGCCTGGGCAAGGCGGACAACTTCTGGGAGATAGGGGCCGGCCCCTGCGGGCCCTGCTCGGAGATATACTTCGACAGGGGCGAGAAATACTCCTGCGGCAAGCCGGACTGCAAGGTAGGCTGCGACTGCGACAGATATGTTGAATTTTGGAACCTTGTCTTTACCCAGTTCAACAACGACGGAAACGGCAACTATACCCCGCTTAAGCAAAAGAACATAGACACCGGCATGGGGCTAGAGCGTTTAGCCTGCATCATGCAGGGGGTGGACTCCCTCTTTGACGTGGATACCGTCATGAACATAACAAGGCGCGTATCCTCCATAACGGGCGCTGTTTACGGCGTAAGCGAAAAGACTGACGTTTCACTGCGCGTCATAACCGACCATATACGCTCGACAACGATGATGATATCCGACGGGATACTGCCCTCCAATGAAGGTAGAGGCTACGTGCTGCGCCGCCTGCTCAGGCGCGCGGCTCGCCACGGCAAGCTGCTGGGCGTATCGGGGCCCTTCCTTTACCAGGTTTGCGAAACCGTGATAGACGAGAGCAGGGCGGCTTATCCGGAGCTCGAGGAAAAGCGCGGCTACATAAGCCGCGTCATCAAGGCCGAGGAGGAGCGCTTTGCCCAGACTGTGGATACCGGCATGAGGCTGCTTGCCGGCTACATCGACTCTTTGAAGGCAAAAGGAGAGACCGTTCTGAGCGGGGAGGACTGCTTCAGGCTCAACGACACCTACGGCTTCCCGATAGACCTGACTGAGGAGATACTCGCCGAGCAGGGCATGTCGGCCGACAGGGAGGGCTTCAACGCCCTAATGAACGAGCAGAAGGAGCGGGCCAGAGCCGCAACCGCCGCTTTGGGCGATTTCGGCTGGGCTAATCTCGATCTGGGGCTTCCGAAGGAGCTGTCCACAAGCTTTACCGGCTATTCCTCATTTGCCGAGGAGGACGCCACCGTCTGGGCCATAATAGCCGAAAACGAGCCGGCCTCGGCAATAAGCGAGGGCGGCGAAGGCGCGATAGTGCTGGACAAAACGCCGTTTTACGCCGAAATGGGCGGTCAGGTAGCCGACACGGGCCGCATAGTCTGCGGCGGCAGCGTTTTCGAGGTCACGGACGTCAAAAAAACAAGGGACAACAAGTTCCTTCATACCGGCAGGGTCGCGAAAGGGAGCTTTGCCGTTGAGAACAAGGTAAGGGCCGAGATAGACTCCGGCAGGCGCAGGGCATTGATGCGCGCCCACAGCGCAACGCATCTGCTGCAGGCGGCGCTGAGGAAGGTCCTCGGAGAGCATGTGGAGCAGGCCGGCTCGCTTGTGATGCCCGACGTATTGAGGTTCGACTTCACCCACTTTTCTGCACTCTCTCCCGCAGAGCTCGCGGAGATAGAAAGGCTTGTCAACGAGCAGATTTTGGCCGGCCTTGAGATAAGCGTGCGCGAGCTGCCCATAGAGGAGGCCAGGAGAGAGGGCGCTATGGCGCTCTTCGGCGAAAAGTACGGAGATATAGTCCGCGTAGTGAAAATGGGCGATTGGTCCAAGGAGCTGTGCGGCGGCACGCATCTGGACAATACGGCGAAGGTCGGCTCTTTCAAAATAACCTCCGAGTTTTCGGTGGCGGCCGGAGTGAGGCGCATTGAGGCAGTTACCGGCCTCAAGGCTCTTGAGAGCTATAACTCGGCAGCCGCCCTAATAGCGGAAACCGCCGAAATATTGAAAACAGGCGCTTCGGAGCTGAAGGCCAAGGCGGCCCAGCATATGTCCGAAATGCGCGATATGAGAAAGACCATAGAAAAGCTGCAGGCAAAGCTCATGCGCGGAGAGGCCGACAGCCTGCTCGGCGCGGCCGAGACGGTCGGCGCCGTGAAGGTCGTCGCCGCGTCCGTCGGCGACGTGAGCGCGGACTGGCTCCGCGCCGCCGGAGACTACCTCAGGGACAGGGATGAGAGCGTGGCGGCCGTGCTTGCCGCCGTATCCGCCGAGGAGGGCAAGATAACCTTCCTTGCCGCCTGCGGAAAAAAGGCCGTAGCCGCTGGCATAAAAGCCGGCGATTTGATCAAGGGCGTAACTAAGCTGACCGGCGGCAGCGGCGGAGGAAAGCCCGACAGCGCCATGGGCGGGGGAAAGGACTTGTCCAGGCTGGGCGAGGCGCTGGCCTCGGTAAAGGAGCTTGCCGCAGCCGCCCAGGCTTTATAGGAAAAATATACCATCAGAGCAGGAGGCGAGCGATATGTTCAATAAGGACTGTCTGTTTTGCAAAATTGCTTCGGGGGACGTGCCCTCGTCCTGCATATACGAGGATCAGCTGGTCTATGCTTTTAAGGACATAGCCCCCCAGGCTCCCGTGCATTTTTTGGTCATCCCGAAAAGGCACATAGACTCCGCGGCCGACATAAACGCTGAAAATTCCAGGGTCGTGGCCCATATCTTCGAGATAATAGCCAAGCTGGCCGGGGAACAGAAGCTCGAGGGCTTCCGCATAGTGTCAAATTGCGGGGAAAGCGCGGGGCAAAGCGTAAAGCATCTGCATTTCCACGTGCTTTCCGGCCGTGACATGACCTGGCCGCCGGGCTGATAGAGGCGCAAACCGCAAACGGCTGACGGACTGCCGTTATGCCGTTCCCTTATCCGTTTTAGCCGAGCTTGCTTGAAGGGGGCTGCCGTTGTGAGAAAGCTTGCCATGACAGCGGGGTCTTTTTCTGCGGCTATCTTCCTGGCGCAATATCTGCTGCCGGCCGCCGTCCAGCTATGGGCGGGGGCGGCGCTTTTATTTGCTTTCGCCGCTTCCATTTTTATTAAGCGGCCTCGGGCGCTCAGATTTGCCGCCTTGGGGCTGGCTGCGGGCCTTATTTGGAATTATGCCTACGGCTTGTTCGGCCTTCGCGCCGCCCGGGCGCTTGACGGAACGACTCAAACGGTAACGGCAAAGGTGCTGTCTTATCCCGAGGATACGGACTACGGGAAAAGCGTGCTTATCCGCGCCGGGAAAGCAAAATGCAGGCTATATATTTACAATGACGATTATGCGGAGCTGGAGGCCGGAGACGAGATCAGCATAAAAGCCAGCTTTACGCTGACCGGGGAGAAAACCGGCGGGGACTACTACTATTCCCTTGGCATACCATTGTTCGGCTACGCCAGGGAAAAGCCCTCCGTACTCGGTAAAGCGCCTTTTTCGGTTTTGTATATCCCGGCCAAAGCGGGGAAGCTGCTGGGAGACAGCATAGACGCTTCCTTCGGCTCCGCCGCCCCTTTTATTAAAGCCCTCGTGACCGGCGACAGGAGCGATTTGAAGAAGGACGGCTATGCCTATTCCCTTATGAGCGTTACGGGAATAGCGCACTGCGTGGCGGTTTCGGGCATGCATGTGTCCTTCCTTGCCGGCCTCGTCTATTTTCTGCTGGGGAAAAAGCGCCCAGCAGCCGTTGTTTGCATTCCGGCCGTGCTTTTCTTTATGGCCATGACGGGCTTTTCCGCCTCGGTGACCAGAGCGGGCGTAATGCAGCTTGCCGTCTGCGCCGCCTCGCTGACGCGGCGCGAATACGACGCAAAAACTGCCCTGTTTTTATCGCTTTTGCTGCTGCTTGCGCTGAATCCCTATTCCGCTCAGAACGCCGGGCTCCAGCTTTCCTTCGGGGCGACCCTGGGGATACTGCTGTTCGGCGAAAGGCTGAGAGCAGCGATGAGCGAAAGGCTTGCGGGAATGCTGTCCTTGAAGCCGGCAGGACGCCTGGCGCGAGGGCTTGTCTCAACCCTCTCGGTCAGCCTGGGGGCGCTTGTTTTCACCCTCCCGCTGACCGCCCTCATCTTCGGCAGGGTATCAGTTATAGCTCCGCTCACCAATCTGCTTGCGCTGTGGGCCGTTTCCATATGCTTCGTTCTCGGCCTTATAGCGGCGCTCGCGGGCCTTATTTGGCTGCCGCTGGCCTCGGCGCTTGCTCTGCCCGCAATCCTGCTGGTAAAATATATTTATTTTATAATAGGGCTGCTGGGCAGGATACCCTTCGCCTCGGTCTATACGGAAAGCGTTTATATCAGCTTCTGGCTCGCGCTGGTATATGTCTTGCTCGCGGCGGCCGTATTGCTTCCGGGACGGGGAAAGGGCTCTGCTTTTGCCGCTGCCGCGGCGGCTTCCTTCGCGGTCGTCCTTGCCTTTGAGCTGCATGAGGCAAACTCCGCCGATTTGCGCGTAACGGCCCTGGACGTGGGCCAGGGCCAGTGCGTCGTGATAACGGCGAAGGGCTATACCGCGGTGGTGGACTGCGGGGGCAGCGCCTCCCGCAGCGCCGGGGACATTGCGGCAGAATACCTTTCTTCGCTGGGAAGGACCAGAGTCGACAGCCTTATACTGACGCATTACCACCGCGACCATGCCGGCGGGGCCGCCGAGCTGATGAGGCGCGTCAAGGTTGCCAGGCTAATAGCCCCGGACACGGGATTAAACCCCGATATAGCATGGGAGCTGGAGCCGGAAATCGAGTCCCAGGCCGCGCGCAGCGGCGTCAAGCTGCTGAGCCTCGGCGGGGATATATGCTCCTTTGAGGAAGGCGGAGTTAAATTTACTCTGGTTCCGCCCCTGGACTATGCCGATGAAAACGAGATAGGCGTCTGCGTTCTTTTTTCCTGCGGGAGCTTCGACGGGCTGATAACGGGAGACGTCGGCTCCGAAACCGAACTTAGGCTGATGGAGCGCATATCTATGCCCGACGTGGAGCTGCTGGTTGCCGGGCACCACGGCTCGGCGGAATCCACCTCCGCGGCGCTGCTTGAAGCGCTCCGGCCCGAGTGCGTGCTTATTTCCGTCGGGCGCAACAGCTACGGGCAGCCATCGGAAAAAGTACTCGCCAGGCTGGCGGCGTGCAGCCCCGTCCCCAGAGTCTGCCGGACTGACGAAATGGGCGATATAACCGTGACTTACGATATGGACGGAGAAAAAAGATGAGCGAGATTACCTTAGGAAAATTCAGGGAACAGCTTAAAGCAAAGGAGCCGGGCGGCTTCTATATATTCCACGGAGAAGAGGCTTACCTGAAGGAGCACTATATCGGCGAGCTTAGGCGCGCCGTGCTCGGCGAGGACTCGGCGGCCGACGACTTCAATCTCAGGCGCTTTGACGGCAAAAAGCTGGAGCTCGACATGCTTTGCGACGCTGTGGACGCTTACCCTTCCTTTGCCGAGAGGAGCCTTGTTGAGGTTTGGGATTATGATATTTTCGGCAGCGATGAAGAAACCGGGGATAAGCTTGCCTCTCTGCTGGACAGCCTGCCCGGGCATTGCTGCCTGCTGCTTGTTTACGATACCGTGGAATACAAGCCGGACAGGCGCCGTAAAAGGCTGTGCTCTGTCGTCGAATCAAAGGCTCGGGTTTTAAGGTTTGACATGCAGGAGCAGGAAGAGCTGATCAAGTGGATATGCAGGCATTTCAGAAGCCACGGTAAAAGCATATCCGCCGACGACGCGGCCTATCTTATCTTCCTTTGCGGCGGGCTTATGGGCGGACTGAAAAACGAGATAGACAAGATAGCCTTCTACTCCAGGGGCGAGCGCGTCACGAGGGCGGATATAGACGCCGCAGCGACGCCTGTGGTCGAAGCCGTGATATTCGACCTGACAAACGAACTGTCAAGGAAAAACTACGACAAGGCGGCGGGCGTCATGGGCAAGCTGTTCATGCTCGACGAGGAGCCTATCAAGATACTGGCGGTAATGGGCGCTCAGATAAGGAGGCTGTATTCGGCGCGCCTTATCAGGGAGGCCGGTTTGCCGGGCGGTGAAAAGGCCGTGCTTGAAGCGCTGAAGCTCTCGAGCCTCTATCAGGCAAGGCTGCTTTTTAAGGAATGCATGAGCTTCGGCGCCGGCTGGTACAAGGAGGCGCTCAGGCTCTGCGCGGAAACGGACTATAAAATCAAAACCTCCTCCGGCGACCCGGAAGAGCTGCTGACGACGCTGTTTTTAAATCTGGCGCGATAAAGCGGGAATTGAAGGCGACTGATGGATAAGCTTAAAATCAAAGAGGCCATAGTTGTGGAGGGCCGTTATGATAAAAATACCCTCAGCCAGATAGTGGACGCCGTTATCCTGGAGACAAAGGGGTTTGCCGTATTCAACGACGGGGAAATAATGGCCCTGCTCAGGTTCTACGCCGAAACCCGGGGCCTTATAGTTCTGACCGACAGCGACGGGGCCGGCTTTATGATCAGAAACCGCATTAAGGGCTCCATTCCGTCCGGCAGGCTGAAGCAGGCCTACATTCCCGACGTTTACGGCAAGGAGAGAAGAAAAAGGAGGCCTTCGTCTGAGGGCAAGCTGGGCGTTGAGGGCATGGCGCCGGAGGCGATAAGAGACTGCCTGCTTAGGGCGGGGGCTACCGTGGAGCGAGGCGAAGCCGGCCCTTCGGACGAAAAGGAAAAAAGCAAGCCCGCTCTTTATACAAAAGCGGACTTTTACGAAATGGGCTACAGCGGAAGGGCGGACAGCGCGGCTAAGAGGGAGAGCCTTGCAAGGGCGCTTGGGCTTCCTTCAAAGCTTGGCGCCGACGGGCTCCTTGAAGCCGTCAATACACTTTTAGCGCAGGGACGTTCCCTGGAACCTGTCCTCAAGGCAGACCGAGAGTATGACGCCGAGCAGCAGCAGAGCGAAGGGTAGATTCGTAAGCTCCCTCGCCATGCAATAGGCGTAATAACTTTCCACAGTCGGACCCTTGCAGCTAAGCCAGCACGCGAGGGCGGCGGAAAGGGAAATGCATGATAAAATTACGGAGAGCTTCATTACTATGTAGGCCGCGTCGCACATGTCAAGGGCGCGCAGCGCTATTTTTTTCAGCATTATGCGTCACGTTCCTTTTTAGCCGTATATGAACAGATTATCAGAGCCGTTGCGTCAAATCAAGCTGAATATACTGGAACCGGAGCTGGCGCAAATCGCTGTGGCAATTTATAAAAATATATTATTAATACTTTACTGCCGCTAATATCTTGTGATATAATCCATGGGAAAAACCGTATATAGTGGAGGTAAGGTTATGCGTTGTCCGTTCTGCCAATTCAGCGAAAGCAAGGTTATAGACTCGCGCCCTGCCGAAGAAGGAGCCACGATAAGGCGTCGCAGGGAGTGCCTGTCCTGCGGGAGACGGTTTACCACCTATGAAATCATGGAAAGGCTGCCACTGCTTGTCGTCAAGAGGGACGGGAGCCGCCAGAGCTTTGACAAGATGAAGGTCATCGGCGGAATGATCAAGGCCTGTGAGAAGCGGCCCGTCAAGGTCGATGAGATCGAGCGCATAGCGAACGAAATAGAGCAGGAGCTCCAGAGCTCGCTTGAGCGCGAGGTTTCCAGCGAAAGAATAGGCAAAATGGTCATGGACAGGCTGAAGGATGTCGATGAGGTCGCTTATGTCCGCTTTGCTTCGGTTTATCGCCAATTCAAGGACATTAACACCTTCCTTGACGAGCTGAACAAGCTGCTAAACGAAAAAAAGGTCAAAAAACAGTCTTGAAAGACAGCCGCTCCATTCCGTAGACGTTTTCGATTTGCTTTTTCAGCGCAATATAGGCCCCTTTCGCGCCTCCCGCATCCTCCTTGTACAGCTCGCCCAGCATGGCGCAAAAGGCCTCCGTCGTACCGTCGACTTCCCCGTGGCGTATGACTATATGCGTATAATAATCGGCGTCGGACCACAGCTTTTCGGCATCCTCGGCCTTTTTCCTGGCTTCCTCCCATTGGCCGACGGTGGCGCAGCGGTAAGCTTCCTCCGTCAGGCCCAGCAGCCTGCCGGTGAAGCGCTTGAGATGGAGCAGATTCAAAAACGCGGCTGTTATAAGAAAAAGCAGCAGGCCCACCGCAAATAATTCCTTTTTCAAACAGATTCCTCCAAATCGTTTTTCGGCGGATAATGTCCGCCCCGGGCAACAATCCGGCGGCTATTATCCGCTGCCCTTGTTTGGGGCGCTTTTCATGGCGAGATAGGTGCCGCCGTTTTCGTCTACCGTAAGGTAATATACTGTCTTTATGTCCCTGATCCTATTGTCTTTAAGAAAGGACTTCAGCCATTCCATGTCGCGCCCGGCCTTTTTCAGGTTTTCCTTCATCAGGCGTCCGTCGCTTATGATGGAAACGGGGAGCCCTCTTTCCGTAGCCGCTATATTCATGTCTGCGGGTGTCAGAGGCTGCCTGTTGGCGCATAATATGACGTTGAGTGTGCCGTCGGTCTCCAATATGCCCCAGCGGACATGGCTTATATCGGTAACGTCCTTTTTCCTCAGCTCCTCGCTCAGCTCGTCAAGGCAGAACCGGTTTTTGTGCATTTCTGCCTGGTCGATGACGCCGTTGCGTATAATGATGCTGGGCTTTCCGAAAACAGCGGAGCGGAATCCCACGCTTTTCAGGGCTCCGAAGGATATGAGAACCTCGAAGCACAGCAGTACGACTATGGGCACTATTCCGTTGAGCAGCGGTATACCGATGTCCTGAAGCGGATGAGAGGCCATTTCGGACAGCAGCACCGCCACCACCAGCTCGGACAGCTCGACTTCGCCAAGCTGGCGCTTCCCCATAAGCCGCATGGCCGCAATAAGCAGGGAATATAATATTATCGTTCTGACTATTATCGCTACCATAGGGCCGCATCTCTCTTTCACGATTATTTTTTCAATAAGCGTTTTATTTTATATATGCAATTTTTGCATGACTGAAAGCGCGTATAAACTTAGCAAAGCGAAAGGATACATATTTTATGTCTAAATATTTCGGAACCGACGGGTTTCGCGGCGAAGCCAACGTAGAGCTGAATGTGGAGCATGCGTTCAAGATAGGGCGTTTTCTCGGCTGGTATTACGGCTGCGGAAGGAAGAAGCCCGGTCCGGATGCAGCCGGCCCTGATGCCGGCGTGAAAAAATGCAAAATCGTAATGGGCAAGGATACGCGCCTGTCAAGCTATATGTTCGAATGCGCTTTGTCGGCCGGAATTACGGCCTCCGGGGCTGACGTATATCTTCTTCACGTAACCACGACGCCGAGCGTTTCTTTTGTGGCGCGGAACGAGGACTTCGACTGCGGAATAATGATCACCGCCAGCCACAACGCCTTCCATGACAACGGAATAAAGCTGATAAATTCAAACGGCGAAAAGATGGAGGACGAGGTCATAGACGAGGTGGAGAAATATCTTGACGGCGATCCTAAGTATGCAAGCCTTCCCTTGGCCACAGGCGCGAACATAGGAAAGGTCATAGATTATTCGGCGGGCCGCAACCGGTACATAGGCTACCTGATAAGCCTTGCCACGCAGTCCTACAAGGGCATGAGAGTGGGGTTGGACTGCTCCAACGGCAGCACCTGGATGATAGCCCAAAGCGTATTCGAGGCTCTGGGCGCGAAGGTCTATGTTATCAACAATAAGCCGGACGGCACGAACGTCAACAGGGACTGCGGCTCCACCCACATGGAGTGCCTGTGCGAGTTCGTTAAGGCAAACAAGCTGGATATCGGCTTCGCCTTCGACGGGGACGCGGACCGTTGCCTTGCGGTGGACGAAAACGGAAGGGTAGTAAACGGCGACCTGATACTATACATATACGCCAAATTTATGAAAGAGCGCGGGAAGCTGGAAAACAGCAAGGTAGTCACCACGGTGATGTCGAATCTCGGCCTGTACAAGGCTTTTGACGAGCTGGGCATAGGCTATGAAAAGACGGATGTCGGCGACAAATACGTCTATGAATGCATGCGGGCCAACGGCCACAGAATCGGGGGGGAATCATCGGGCCATATTATATTCAGCAAGTACGCCACCACGGGCGACGGGCTTCTGACGGCGATTAAAGTAATGCAGGTGGTCATTGAGAGGAAGACGCCTCTGTCCAAGCTGGCGGAGCCGGTACAGATTTACCCGCAGGTGTTGAAAAGCGTCAAGGTCGCCGACAAGGACGCGGCGCTGGCCGACCCGGATGTGCGCGCCGAAATCGCAGCCGTTGAAAGGCGGCTGGGGGACGACGGCAGGATACTTGTGCGCAAGAGCGGCACCGAGCCGCTCATCCGCGTCATGGTCGAGGCCGCGACGGGCGAGTTATGCGAAGAAAACGCAAACGCCGTAATAGCGGCGCTTGAAAGAAAAGGACTGAAGGTTAAATGATCGCTACAGACAGCCTGCTGGATAAAAGCAAAACCATAGCGGCCGCGCTTTTTGAGGGCAGAGCCTATCCTTGGGAGGTTATCCCGGAAATAAAGGATTTCATACTCTCTCTTGGCCCGACCCTGCCCGCGGACTTGTTCGACAATCCGGCGCAGGGAGTCTGGATAGCCAGGAGCGCCTCAGTTGCACCGACGGCATATATAGGGGCGCCCTGCATAATAGACGAGGGCGCGGAAATAAGGCACTGCGCATATATAAGAGGCGGCGCCGTGATCGGCAAGCGCTGCGTCGTCGGCAATTCGACGGAGATAAAAAACGCCGTGCTTTTCGACGAGGTCCAGGTCCCGCACTTCAACTATGTGGGCGACTCCGTATTTGGCTATAAAGCCCATATGGGCGCCGGCTGCATAGCCAGCAACGTCAAGGGCGACAGGACTCCGGTATCGGTGAAAAACGGCGGCGGGCGCATAGATACGGGCCTTAAAAAGCTGGGCGCCATCCTCGGCGATTACGCCGAGATAGGCTGCAACAGCGTTTTAAGCCCCGGCTGTGTGGTGGGAAGAAACACAACGGTGTATCCGATGTCCTTCGTAAGGGGGGTCATACCGGAAAACAGCGTTTATAAAAACAAAAGCATAGCCGAGCTGGTGAAAAAATACTGACTCGGACGACGGAGGAATAAATGCGCGGATACAAAAAAATAATAGTCGTTTTTCTCGCTGCGGCGCTGCTGTTTTCATCCGGTTGCGGCATGCGGATAGTCAGGCTTGAGGATAGCCCGGCTCATACGGCGGAGCCTTCCGCCGCTCCGTCGCGGAAGCCGACAGGCCCGGCGGCCGAAGCGGGCTCCTTTGAATACGACAGGGGTCTGGTCGATTTTTCCGACATGGAATATGTCCGCCCGGACTTCGACGCGGTGGCGGCCCATATAGAGGCGATAAACGCCATGCTGGCCGACGGCTCCTCCGGCGAGGCTATACGGGACGAATACGACAAGCTTGAGAAGGAATTTTTGGACTTTTACAGCCAGTACAATCTGCTTCAGGTCTATTCCTCGCAAAACGTCAACGATAAGAAAACGAGCGACGAGGTTGAGGAGCTTTCCGAGCAGTATTCGGAGCTGGGAGTCCTCGGCACCAAGCTTGAAATAAACATCTACAATTCCGAATTCAAGGACACAGTGTTCTGGGACTGGACGGCCAGGGACTTCCACAACCTGCTGGTGGCCGAAAAGCTCTATGACGACGAGTATGTCGGACTCAACAGGAGGCTGACCGAGCTGACCAACGATTATTGGGACGTCATGAACAATACTACCGTTGACGTGGGCGGCGAGGAGGTCACCCTGGACGAGCTTCAGGCCATGGACAATCTGAATCAGGAGGATTATTATAAATATCTTACAAGCTGGTATAAAAAAGCAAACATCAAGGTGGGAGAGCTTTATCTTGAGCTTGTAAGCGTCAATAAACGGATAGCCGAAAAGGCGGGATACGAAAATTACAACGATTATGCCTATGATTTCGTGTACGAGCGGGACTTTACTCCGGAGGATGTGCAGTCCTTTTCACAGGTGGTAAAGGACAATGTGTGCCAGGCCATGCTTGAGCTTTACGGCAGCTTATCATATGAGGAATATGCGGGCCTGTCCATGGCAATGATGGGGGACGGCCAGATAGACATGCGCCGGGACTATATAGAAAAGTATGCCGACGAAATATCGCCCGATATGCTTGAGGCGTATCATTATCTTAATGATTACAACCTGATAATGCTTACCTCCGGGGCCGGCAGCCAATCGGGGGCTTACACGACCTTTTTTCCGTACTACGACACGCCCTTCATATATATAAACGAAAATGGCGGCTATGGCGATGTTTTGACCTTTATCCATGAGTTCGGGCATTTTTACGGCTACTATGAGGGGGGCTCCGACGCGATGCTCTATCAGAGCACCGACGTCGGCGAGATAATGTCCCAGGCCGACGAACTTCTTTTTATGCCGTACTTTCAGGAATTTTACGGCGAGGAGGCTTACCGGGGAATAGTAAAATACCAGATGTTCAACTACCTCTACGTAATGGCGCAGGGCTGCCTGTACGACGAGTTTCAGCAGTATGTCTATACCCACGATGTGCGCACGGTTGAGGAACTGAACGAAGCCTACGCCGAGATAAGCGAAGCCTACAGGCTTGGAGATGACTTTTACTCGCTTGACGTCGGGCTGCTGTGGATAGACGTGATGCATAATTTCGAGTGCCCGCTGTATTATATAAGCTATGCCGTTTCCATTGTTCCCGCTCTGGAGATATTCAGCCTATCCATAAACGACAGGGAGCGGGCCATAGATATATACAACCAGGTCGTCCATTCAAATCCGCGCAGCCGCTTCGGCCAGGTGCTGGCAAGCTGCGGCCTGGCCTCGCCCTTCGAGGAGCAGGCGGTGACAGACATGCTCGGCAGCGTGATGGATTACGCAGGTGAGGGAGCGGGCGTCGGCAAATAGCGCACAATACAATATAAAAAGCCCGGCGAACGCTTCGCCGGGCTTTTTTCGTAAACCATGTCATTCCAGCAGAACGCCGGCTATTTTAATGTAAAGCTCCTCGGCGCCGTTGCGAAATTTCTTCTCCATGTACTGGGCCTGCTCACGGCTGCCGGTCAGTATCTCCAGCTTCAGTATTTTGCCTATTCCGTCGGACAGGGAAAGGGAGACGACGCAGCTCCCGTCGTCCTTCTCGGTATGGAACGCCTCTATCATGGCGTTCCTTTTCAGCACGCGGGACAGCTTCTGCGTGCTTTTGTCCGCGGCAAGGCGAACGGTATATGGGAGAGTGCCTTCAATCTCGGAGCCGTTCATCATGCCGCGCGGGGTTATAAGGTACTTTCCGTCAATAAGGGCTACGTTCTGCGTTTCAACCAGCTCCGATAAGGCCTCGGCAAAATCGAAATAATTGACTCCGTCGTCGCACAAGGCCAGCTCCGCCAGAGTGGGCATATCCACCGGCCTGGGAAGACGATTCAATATATAAAGAATCAATATTTTAATTTCGGTTTTATCACGTATGAAGCATACTCCAAAGCCGTCCAAGAACAATCACACCCTCCTGCATTTTACCATAACAGCCTTTAAAGATAAAGGCCAAATTTAATTTGGGTACGGTTAATTCACAAAAAACAGCCGCAAGCATAGACTGTAATGAATTTCATTACGTTTCAGGAGGTAAATGGATGGCTGACAGAGTTATGCCCGGGCCGGTTGACAGCTCGGCCTGCGTTAGGGAAGCTGTATGCGTACATACGCAAAAGATATACGATTCGTGCAGAGACAAGGATTGCATAGAGGACCTGAGGCTTTATCCCGACACGGCCTCACAGGCCTACATAGCGAACGCCATAGGCGTGAGGGCAAAATCGGCCGAGCTGCTGTATGCGGCAATAGACGTTGAGGAAGTGGCTTTCAACCGGGGATATTTCACCGTGGACGTGAGGTTTTTCTATAAAATAAAGGGAGAAGCCTATTCGCTCAACTGCGGAGCCGAGAGGATCACGGGCCTTTGCGTATTCGACAAACGGGTGCTCCTTTTCGGAAGCGAGGGCAACGCGAAAATATTCACGTCCCGTCCCGGCGGCGCAAGCGCGGCGCGCACGAACCTGCCTCTGGCGGTCGTCGAGGCCGTCGATCCGATAGTGCTCGGCATCAAGCTGACGGAGGTCTGCGACAGCTCCTCGGGAGATTTTGAGCTGGCGGAGATACCTCAATTCATAAGCGCCGCGTTTCCCAACGGCCTGCTTTTGACAAACGAGAGCAAGCGCGTTTATGTGACTCTCGGGCAGTTCAGCATAATACGGCTTGAGCGCGATTCTCAGCTTCTCATGCCCGTCTACGATTACTGCATGCCGGAAAAGGAATGCGTCGGCAGCAGCGAGGACGATCCCTGCGAGCTTTTCAAGCGGATCCGATTCCCTGTAGACGAGTTTTTCCCGCCGGATACCCTAGACAACAGCGACAGCTACAAAAGCGTGATAGGAAACGACTGAAAAGACGCCGCCTCATCGAGGCGGCGTACCATTTTTTATTTCTTTAATTTTTAATGAGTATCGCTCACAGCTTTATTTTGCCGGAAACTCGAGCTGGTCCACAAAAGTATCCTGGAAATCGGGGTCGGCGGCCAGCTCAAGGTATTCGGTGGATTTGCCCAGCGACTCGGCGCGCCTGTATTCGGCGGCGCTCAACAGACAGAGCTTTGCTCCCTGGCCGGCAGCGTTTCCTATGCCTACGACTCTGTCGCCAAGCTTCGGCGGTATAAGGCCTATTCCGCAGGCGCTTTGCGGCGACATGTAATTGCCGAAGGCTCCGGCTATCATGATTACCTCAAAATCGTCAACCGAAACGCCGAGCCTTCTCGCCAGAAGACGTATGCCGGCGGCCATTGCTCCCTTGGCTAGCTGTACCTCGCGTATGTCCTTCTGCGTAAAGAGTATCTTTTCGCCCCCGTCGGACTCAGCTTCGTCGGCTATCACAAAGGCGCGCATACCGTTGATTAGCCGCACGCGATCTTTGAAAAGCTTCCCCTCCTCGGCCTCTATTTCGTCGCCCATCAGCAGCCTGCCGCCCGAGTCCACAAGCCCTATGCGCACAAGCTCGCTTAGAAGGTCTATTATGCCCGAGCCGCAGATGCCCTTTGGTTTTACGCCGCCGATGACGGAATATACGAACCTGCCGTCCCTGAAGGCCGCGTGGTCCACCGCGCCCTCCGCTCCGCGCATGCCGTAGGTTATAAGCGCGCCCTCAAAGGCTGGCCCGGCGGCGGTGGAGCAGGCTATCCGCCTGTTTTTCGTGCCGAGGACCATTTCTCCGTTGGTGCCTATATCTATAAGCAGCGTCAGCTTCTCGGCTTCGTCCATTGCGGCGGCAAGAGCTCCGCCTACCGTGTCCGCCCCAACAAAGCCGGCGATATTGGAAAGCATATAAAGCTTTGCAGATCCGTTTACGGAAAAGCCGTAGTCGGCGGCCCGCGCCTGTATGGGATCGGTTACGGCTGGAGTATAGGGCGCGTAAGCCAAAGAAGCAGGAGAGATGCCCATGAAAAGGTGGTGCATGCAGGTATTGCCCACTATCGTTATAAGATAGACGCTTACCAGGCTTTTTTTCGCTTCGGCCGCGCACTTTGCCGCAAGGGAATTCAGCGCTTGCCGCACGGCGCCGGTTAACTCTTCGACTCCGTTTTCTACGGAATACTTGATGCGCATTATTACGTCCGCTCCGTAGGCGGTCTGGGGATTGAGAAGGCTTCCCTGAGCAAGCTGCGCGCCGCTGCGCAGGTCCACAAAATAGCAGGCTATCGTGGTGGTGCCGATGTCGTAGGCAAGGCCAAGCACGGGTGAGCCGGGCGGCACCACATCCAGTATCTCGTTTTCGCAGAAAACAACGTCAACCTTGTATTTATTCTCTTCGAGGGTGCAATAAAGCCTGGATATGAGCTCCACGTTCGGCCTGATCAGGGCCGGATCTATCCTGGCCGCCTTTGCCGCAGCGTCCCTGAGCCTGTCCCAACAGGAGCGCAAATCGGAGGTAGAGGGCTCGGGCACCTTTACGGTTACGGCCCTGACTGCGGGGTTCAGAGCCACGTCTCTTGAAATGCCTCCCATGAGTATCCTGTGCCCTTCGTCCTTGCGGGATATGTCCACAGTCACGTCGCCGGTGATCTCGGTCTGGCAGGCGAGAACGGTATGTTCTCCCTCTTCGGTTATCAGCTTGACCTTGCACTTTTTGCAGGTCCCGTTTCCTCCGCAGGGCGCGTCGATACGTATGTCCGCCATGCGAAGGGCCTCCATAATAGTCGTGCCGTATTCAACCTCGATAAGCTTGTCCGACGGCATGATTGCGACTTTCATGTTAAGAGTCATTCCTTTCCGCGTATTATGATTTATGCCGGCGCGGCCGGTTTCTGTAATCGTTATCCCTTTTCTTTATTTTTAAAAAGGTAGCAGCCGACGTAGGTTAAGGTGCCTCTGCCGTGGTTGTAGGGTATGCCGTTTTCCCTGCAAACGTCGCTTATGACCATGCCGTAGCCCTCCATGGGCGAGCTCATAAGCTCCGGAAAGCGGCAGGGCGCGTCGGGATAAGTGCATTTTTTGCAAGTCATGCATACGCCGGTCCCCAATGGCAGCAGCTCCAGCTCGGGGTATTCGGTGCGCAGGCGCTTGGTGAATTCCAAATATGCTTTTCCGTGCTTTTTTGCGGTTTCCTCCATGGTTTCAAAATCGAAATCGTCCTCGAGCCTGGCGGTTGTCTGCACTATAATGCCGCCCTCAAAGCTGTCAACTCTTTTCTGGCATTCCTCGACGGTTCCGCAGCCGGGCGGGCAGCTCCAGTTGGTGTTGTATGCGTGGCATTTGTTCGCGGCGCACATTTCCCTGACCTCTTCCCGCAGCCTTATGGTGCTTACCGACAGCGGCGCGGCCAGCGTAAAGCCGAATTCAAGGGCCTGTCCGATTATATCCTTGATTTTTTCCTGCAAATCCATTTTGCATCCATCCTTAAAACTGCAAATATACTATAGACAGTATACAACATATTTTGAAATTTGCAATTATACATGATATAATAGCATGCGGTTGAGCTGTTTTCAGTGATTTCATCACAATGCGGCGGGCGGACAGGCCCGTCGTACGGAGCCAAGGGAGGCTGAAAATGTTTAAAAGAAAAGCGGACATTAATGTAAAAACGAACGTAGCCCAATTCGGCTTCAGCATTTTTTTTATCCATATAATAAACGTGATAGTAATGATAGTCGTCGGCATGCTCGTGGAAAACCTGAAATATATAGGCATACCGGTTTCCGATGCGGCGACGCCGGTTGCGGTCACGACAGTATGCTTTGCTCTGTATATACTGCTCGTGTATCTTGAAAGCTGGCGCACAGGTCAAAGAGACTGCAACCTTGCCGCATACGGGCACATCGAATACAATAAGTACAAGCCTCTGCTGGCGGCTCTTGTGTCACAGTTGCCGGGACTGGTTCTGGCTCTGCTTTCGGCATTGCCCGGCGACCGCGGTGAAACGGCGAGGTACTTAAGGTATTTTTATTTGAATTTCAATTATTTCCTTTTAAGCTTTGGGGACAGCTTTAAAATCCTTTATTTCATACCGGCCGCCTTTCCCCTCATAACCGCGCCAATAGCCTATCATCTGGGCTTCAGGGGCATCAGGCTGCTTGACAGGCTCATGTTTGCAAGAAACGAAGGCAGCGGTGGGGCAAAGAAAAACGGGCGCTAGGTAATAAGAAGCGGTCAAACCCAATATTTCTATATTGGGTGATTTTATGAGGCGGAAAACGGCTTTGATACCCGCGCTTTTGCTTGCGCTGGCCCTCGCTTTGATTCAGCCTCCAGACAGTCCCGCTATAAATTACGGCGCCGGCAAAGCGGCTTTCATATTGGACGCGGGGCACGGGGGAGCGGACGGAGGGGCAGTCGCCAGCGACGGGACGGCGGAGAGCGCGCTTAATCTAAGCATATGCCTGAAGCTTGACGCGATACTCGGGCTGTTTGGATATTCCCAGATACTGACAAGAGAAAGCGAGGAATTAGACTATCCCGACAGCGCCGGCACGATACGCGAAAAGAAGATCTATGACCAGAAAAAAAGGGTGGAGCTCATAAATTCCGTTGAAAACGGGATATTGGTTAGCGTGCATTTAAATAAATACCCTTCGTCGCAGCCGCATGGAGCGCAGGCTCTGTACAATAGAACGGAGCTTGGCAAAAGGCTGGCCGAAAGCATGCAGGCTCTCTTTATCGAAACGCTCATTGACGGGAACAGGCGGGCCGCGGCTCCGGTTCCGGACGACATATATCTGATGAAAAGCGTCAAATGCCCGGCCGTCCTTGTGGAATGCGGCTTTTTATCCAACGACGGTGAGCTGGCCCTGCTGAAGACAGACTCGTACAGGACAAAGCTCGCCGCTATAATAGCCGCCGCCTGCGTCAAATTCAGCGGGAGCATGGCCGAGGGCGGAGGAGCCGAGGCCGGGATGTGCGCGGAAACAAGGCGAGGTATGCTTTAATATATTAATTATGCGTTTGCAATTTAAACATAAGCAAAACCGGGGAGGCCGGAGCTGTATATGGCAAAGCCAAAGCAGGTTTTTTACTGCGTTGAATGCGGGAACGAAACGATAAAATGGCAGGGGAGATGCCCCGCGTGCGGCGCATGGAACAGCATAGTCGAGCACGCTGAAAGGCCCGCCAGGGACTCGAAATCAGGGGGAGGCTCCGCGCCGCCGGGCGGCGCGCCAAAAGCACCCGTCCGCATATCGGAGCTTGACGGCGAGGATGAGCGCCGGATATCCACGGGCATAGGGGAGCTTGACAGGGTTCTTGGCGGGGGAGCCGTGGAAGGCTCGCTGATACTGATAGGCGGCGCCCCCGGCATCGGTAAATCCACGCTGCTTCTGCAATTTTGCGGCAGGCTGTCAAAAAGGAAAAAGATACTCTATGTCAGCGGAGAGGAGTCGGCAAGGCAGCTGAAGCTTAGGGCGAGGCGTCTTGGCGCAGAGGATGGCGAGCTGTACATCCTTGGCGAAACCTCACTTGGGAACATATTGTCGGCGGCGGAGGAGTCAAGACCGGACGTGCTTATAATCGATTCGATCCAGACCGTCTGCAATGAAGGCCTGGACGCTTCACCCGGCAGCGTGGTTCAAGTCAAGGATTGCACTCTGGCATTTATGAGGCTGGCAAAGGATACGGGCATTACGATTTTTATCGTAGGCCACATCAATAAGGAGGGCGCTATTGCGGGCCCCAAGGTGCTGGAGCATATGGTTGACTGCGTCCTGTATTTTGAGGGCGACGGAGGCGGCGGCTACAGGATAGTCAGGGCCGCCAAAAACCGCTTCGGCTCCACCAACGAAATAGGAGTCTTTGAAATGGGGGGCGGCGGCTTGAAGGAGGTTCCGAATCCCTCGGAAGCGCTGCTGTCCGGAAGGCCCGCCGGAGCGGCAGGCAGCTGCATTTGCTGCGTTATGGAGGGAGCGCGACCCATTTTGGCTGAGATACAGGCTCTAATCGCTCCCACAAGCTTCAACGTGCCCCGCCGCAATTCAAACGGACTTGACTACAACCGTGCCATGCTGCTGCTGGCGGTGCTGGAAAAGCGGGGCGGGCTGAAGCTGTCCGCCAGCGACGCCTATATAAACGTCGTCGGCGGCTTGCAGGTGGACGAGCCGGCCGCAGATTTGGCCGCGATATTGGCAATAGCATCCAGCGTTACCGACAGGCCCGTAGACGCAAGACTTGCGGCGATAGGGGAGGTGGGTCTTACCGGGGAGCTGCGCTCGGTCACGTCCCTGGAGCAGAGGCTTGCCGAGGCGGCCAGGCTGGGCTTTTCGGCCTGCATTATCCCCAGGGGTAACAGAAACAAATATGCGGCGCCGCAAGGCCTGAAAATAATAGAGGCCTCCAATATAAGCGAGGCGCTGTCATATTCCATAGGCGCGTACAGAAAATGACTAAATGGGTCGAGCGGCCGAATCTGCCTTTATTTAAAGTCAGATATGTTTTGCTGGGTAAAAAATATTCACTTTTAAGTAATATTCTTAGCAATTTGGGAATAAATATTATTCATGTACCTGATAATTATGATGTAAATCCAGCTCTTGCCGGACACGCGGACCTTTCGGCGCTGCATTTGGGGGGCAGGAGAATACTGGTAAGCAGGAGCATAGGGCATTTTGCTTCCGAACTGAATGTGCTCGGCTTTGAGGCGGAGCTGAGCGGACGGCCTTGCTCGGCAGCTTACCCGGGCGACGTCGGCCTGAACGCCTGCCTGATAAAAAACAAGCTGTTTTGCGCCGCTAAATATGCCGATGAAAAGCTGCTCGTCTTTGCCGAGGAAAAGGGCTTGGAAATCATAAGCGTTAAGCAGGGCTACGCAAAGTGCTCCATTTGTGTGGTAGACGAAAGCCATATCATAACCGAGGACAAGTCAGTCCATAAAGCCGCCGAAGCCTGCGGCGTTGAAAGCCTGCTGATAAGTCCGGGCCACGTAGCGCTCGAGGGCTTCGGCTATGGCTTCATCGGCGGCGCGACCGGAAAGCTCGGAAAAAGCGCGCTTGCGTTTACCGGCACATTGAAGCGTCATCCGGATGAGGACAAAATATTGAGATTTTTGGAAGCCTGCGCAGTCGAGCCGGTGTATCTGACTGATCGGCCCTGCTTTGATGTCGGCTCGATTTTGCCGGTTATCGAAGAGGACTCAGGCTCCTGACGCCCCTAACACTCAACAAAATTTTTATTTTGTTGAGTGTTAGGGGTCCGCGCCCGCGCCTCTTCCCCGTGTTGCAGCAAGGCATTATTATTTATTATTTACATCAAATATCAAGACTTTGCCGCCGTGGGTTTCATGCACGGAGCCGACGGTCGCCGCTGTATAAGGCGTTTTTAGGGCGAAATTCGATAAAAAACGCGCCCGGGCACAGCTCGCCTGCGGGCGCGTTCTTCATCGCGTTATTAAGATGGCAATATATGGAATAATTACTATGTCGTAATGTCGAACTGTTCTGTCGGTTCATCCCATTTTTCGTCGCCCTCAAAATAGGTGTAGCTGTCCGGCACGTCTCCGACTATCACGGTTTCGGCCACGGTAAGCTCCGTAGCAATGGAGGCCGAGGTTTTTTCTCCCGGTATAAGTATTCCAAGGCTGATGTCTACTTCGATTATTATCCTGTGCCTGGTCTGGTTTATGCCCGTTGAGGTAAAGGAATTTTTAAATTCCGTATTGCAGGAGGCTACGGATATGATACGTACCGGTATCCTGGGCCCGCGCCCGGAAAGCAGGTTTCCGCCGAGGATGTTTCCTATTGGTATGGACAGCTCAGAACGCCTTGTGGATATCAATTCGTCAACGATTGCCTTAGTAATGTCGGCCTTGAGTATATTTATCCTGCTCATGTCGGTCATGAGCGCGGTGACGCGCCCGGAGGAATCCTTTTCCAGATGCACTATATCGGTATAGTCCAGCTCTCCGTTGTAGAGCTTTTCGGCGATGGAATTGTTAACGGCGGCGGTCACGGCATTTTTAACCGAGGCCAGCGCCATATCGCGCACTATCGGCGTCAGCTTGCGCCAGGCGCCTATGCTCATAACGAATAGCGCCGCGGCAATCAGCAGCAGGCCGGCCAGGATCCGCTTTCCCCTTGCAAAACGGCTTTTATAACGGCTTTGGTGAAGTACAAGCACGCCGCGCATAGCCTTACCACCTTTTATTAAAGGTTATGCGCGGCGCGCCTGTCCGTATTACAGCTTATCTGCTGCTATCATTATGCCCAGCTTGCCGGACTCATAGGTCAGGGCGCCCTGAAGATAGGCCCTATAGGGCGGCAGCATAGGCGCGTCGCAGGAGAGCTCGATCGACGCGCCCTGTATGAAGGTTCCGGCGGCCATAATTACCTGGCAGTTGTAGCCCGGCATGTCCCAGGGCTCGGGAGAGGCAAAGCTGTCCACCGGGGCTCCGCCCTGTATTCCGGCGCAAAAACGCTTGAGAAGGGCCGGGTCCTTGAAATCTATGGCCTGTATAATGTCATATCGCGGCTCGGCGTAGCCCGGCGCGGCGTCGTATCCCAAAAGCTCCATCAGAGCCGCGCAGAATACGGCGGTCTTCATTGCCTGCGCGACGGTATGCGGCGCCATGAACAGTCCCTGGAAAAGCTGCCTAGAATGGCCCAGAGTAGCCCCCACTTCCCCGCCAAGACCCGGCGCCGTCAGCCTGTTGGCGGCGGCCTCGACAAGCCCGCTCCTGCCCGCGACATAGCCGCCCGCAGGGGCAAGCCCTCCGCCCGGGTTTTTTATAAGAGAACCGGCGATGAGGTCCGCCCCGAAGTCGGTCGGCTCACTGAGCTGCACAAACTCGCCGTAGCAGTTGTCAACGACGACATAAGCGCGGGGGTTTGCCAGCCGGACAGTTTTTATTATCTCGCCTATTGTCTCGACGGGCAGCGCTTTTCTTCCGCTGTAGCCGCGCGAGCGCTGGATGTAGACGGCCCCAATGTTGTCCGGAGCGGCGGCCTCGGCGATTGCGTCATAATCCGGCGTTCCGTCCGGCAGTAGGTCCACCTGCCTGTAATTGACGCCGTATTCCCTGAGCGAGCCGCTATGGCTTCCGGTTATGCCTATGACGCCGAGCAGCGTGTCGTAGGGAGCTCCGGTTGCCGACAGCAGCGTCTGTCCGGGCTTGGCTGCGGCGTAAAGCGCCGAGGCTATGGCGTGGGTGCCGTTTGCAAAGCTCAGGCGCACAAGCGCGGCCTCGGCCCCGAAAATCTCGGCCCAGATCCTGTCCAGCGCTTCCCTGCCCATATCGCCGTAGCCGTAGCCCGTCGTGCCGGCAAACATCGCTTCCGAAACTCTGTTGTTATGGAAGGCCGCAAGCACCTTTTCGGTATTCGCCGCGGCTACCTCGTCTATTGAAGCAAAGCTCCCGGCCGCCAGCCTCTCGGCCTCGGCGGCCAGCTTCCTGATTCTGTCCGATATGATCATAGCGTTTCCAGATAAAGCCGCGCCAGTCTGACTATGCTTTCCAGGTCCCTCATGCACGCTACGCAAGAGGGCGAATGGATATAGCGTACGGCGGCGGCTATGCCGGCTACCCTAACTCCCGAGCCGCTGCGCTGTATGGCCGCCGCGTCGGTTCCGCCGGAGATATAAGTTTTAGTCTGCCAGGGTATGCCGTTGGCGTCAGCCACCGAGGTTATATCCTTGAAAAGCCCCCTGTCGGTTATGGTTCCGTTGTCCATAAAGGGCACAACGGGCCCGAGGCCCGGAGCGCAGACTCTGGCGCCCCCCGTCTGCGAGGGCAGATCGGCCGCCGTGGTGCCTTCAAAAACGAGGGCTATGTCCGGCCTAAGCCTGTTTGCGGCGACAAGCGAGCCTCTTGTGCCTACCTCCTCCTGCGCTGTGAAGGCCAGCCAGGCGTCTGCCGGCATATCCTTCATAAGCTCAAGCAGCGCGGCGCAGCCTATCCTGTCGTCTATGGCCTTGGCGCGTATGAAGCCGTCCCCGAATTCCCTTACGGACAGGTCGAAGCAGCCGACGTCTCCCGGCCTTGCAAGCCTCTCCGCCTGCTCCCTGGACTCCGCTCCTATATCGATATAGAGCTCGGAAACCTTAGGTATTCTGTTCTTCTCGTCCGGGCCGGACAGGTGCGGGGGCTTTAGTCCTATAACGCCCGGTATCATATTGTCGCCTATATGCACCCGCTTGCCGAGCGCCACCCTGCGGTCAACCGAGCCGACAAAATCAAATTTAAGGTAACCGTCGTCGGTTATATAGGTTATGATGAGCCCTACCTCGTCCATATGGGCCGCCAGCATTATTTTTTTGCCCGGTTTTTTGCGCCCTTTTACGTAAACAAGAAGATTGCCCAGGTTGTCAGTTATTATTTCGGAGGCGTAGGGCTCAGCCTTGGCTTTTATATATTCCCTTACCCTCTCTTCCCTGCCGGAAACCCCGGGAATGAGGCATAATTCTTTTAAAACTTCCGTCACGCGAGCCTGCCTCCCCTGATATACTCCGTTATGAGCCGGCAGGCCTCCTCCGCGTCGGAGAGCCTTGCCGTCTCGACCGGGCTGTGCATATATTTAACCGGGATTGACACTATGGCGGTGGCGACGCCCAGGCGGCTGACCTGTATCGGCCAGGCGTCGGTTCCCGAGCTGCCGGGCATGACCTCGACCGAATAAGGTATCCCGGAAATAGCGGCGGTTTCCATAAGCCTTTGAGTAATGCCCCGGGAGGCGTTGGGGCCGACGCCTATGGTTACTCCACCGCCGGCTTTGAAGGTTTCGGCCTTAGAAGTATCCGGCTGCAAGGCGAAGGTGACGTCCGCGGCTATGCAGAAGTCAGGCTCCAGGCCGAAGGCTCCGGGAGCAGCGCCCCGCGTCCCCGCCTCCTCCTGCACGCTTGCCATGAAGCAGACGTCGAATTTAAGCGGCAAATCCTTGATGTTTTCCATGACCTTGATAAGGACGGCCGCGCACAGCCTGTCGTCAAGCGCCTTGGAAACGACGCTGCCGCCGCTCAGCTCGAAAAATTCGCCCTCAAAAACGCCGGGGGCGCCGGGCTTAACGAGCTTTTTTGTTTCCTCCTCAGACAGTCCCAAATCAATATAAAGATTTTTAATTTCAATAGCTCTTTCTTTTTCGTCTTCCGAAAGCAGATGCGGCGGAAGGCAGGCTACGACTCCGTACAGCGGCTTATCCGCCAGAACCGTCACCTCGCGGGCCGGAAGCAGCCTTGGGTCATACTTTCCGAGCGGCGCGAATTTTACGAAGCCGCCGCAGAGCTCGGTGACAATAAAGCCTATCTCGTCGATATGCGCGTCGAGCAGCAGCCTGGGCGCTCCTGGGGCGCCGCAGCGCTTTATGCCGATTACGTTTCCCATTGCGTCGGTATAAACCTCGTCCGCCAGCGGCCCGATAAGCTCCGCTATTTTTTCGGCGGCCGCCCGCTCGAAGCCCGAGGGCGCGGGGATCCGGCAAAGCTCCTTTACAAGCGTCTTTAAATCCGTCATATCAATTCCCTTATTATTTGTTTATAGCAGTTTCCGCGCTCCTCAAAATTCTTGAATTGGTCAAAGGCGGCGCTGGCCGGCGAGAGGAGCACCACGTCGCCTTCCGAGGCCGCGGCCGCGGCCTGAAGAACGGCGCCTTTAAAATCGCTGTTTTCCAGAATAAGCGGCTTTTCGCCGGGGGCCGCCTCCACGGTCTCCCTTATTTTCGGAGCGGTCGCCCCGTTCAATACGAGGACCTTTACCTTTTCGTTTATGACCGGACCCAGGACGTCGTAGGGGATGTGCTTGTCGTAGCCCCCCGCTATGAGTATCACCTTTTGCTCGAAGGAATTCAGTCCCGCAATGCACCTTGTGGGGGACGTGGCTATGGAGTCGTTGTAGTAGCGCACTCCCCTGAGCGTCCTTACAAGCTCTATGCGGTGCTCGACCCCTCGGAAGGTTTCCGCTACGCTCCGGCAGGCGTCCGCGCCGGCGGCGTCTATCGCCGCGGCGAAGGCAGCCATATAGTTTTCAATGTTGTGGAGGCCCGGAAGAAGGATGTCCTTTGCGTCTATAAGCCTTGTTCCGTTGAAATAGATCGCCTCGCCGTCATACCAGCAGCCGTTTTCCGGTTTTGCCCGGCGGCTGAAGAACCGCACCTCGCCCGCCGCCTGCCTTGCCATGGCGGCCGTTATCTCGTTGTCCGCGTTCAATACCAGAAGGCCGTCCCGGCCCTGGTATCTGAAAATGTTCCGCTTTGCCTCGACGTATTCGTCCATAGAGCTGTGGTAATCCAGATGGTTTGGGGAAATATTGGTTATCACGGCGATATGCGGGCTTTCGGTCATGGTCATGAGCTGGAAGGAGGAAAGCTCCAGAACCGCCCAATCCTCGGGCATTATTGAAGGCGCATCGGCCAGCAGCGGCCTGCCTATATTGCCGCCCAGATGCACCGTCTTTCCCGAGGCCTCCAAAATTTTTGATATGACCGTCGTCGTGGTGCTTTTGCCGTCGCTTCCCGTAACGGCTATGATGCGGCAGGGGCAGACTTTAAAAAACACCTCCATTTCGGAGGTGAGCTCGGAGCCGTTCTCCGCCGCCCTGACAAGCTCCGGAGTACCCGGCTTAAGCCCCGGCGTGCGGAAGATTACGTCCTCGCCAAGCCCGTCAAGGTATCCGTCGCCAAGCATCAGCCTCGCGCCGAGCTTCTCCAGCTTGCCGGCGGTATCGCCCAGACGCTCGCGAGACGCCCTGTCCCTCGCCGTTACCTCAACGCCGCTTTCAAGCAGCATGCGTATAAGCGGCTCGTTGCTGACGCCTATTCCTATGACGGCGACTCTCTTGTTTTTCAATGTATTCAGATAATCGTTAATGCGCAACGCTACACCCCATTTTATTATGCTTTACGCCGCTACATTATATATCCAAAATATGCAGAATTCAATCCTTGACACCGCGCAAATCGAGCTGTAAAATGCCAATGCGAGTAAACAGGGCAGTCGCGCGGCCGTAACGAAAGGTCGGCCGCGAGGAAAGTCCGGGCTGCACAGGGCAAGGATAACGGGTAACGCCCGCCGAAGGCGACTTCAGGACAAGTGCAACAGAGATATACCGCCCGGGAGGCTGCTCCCGCGGCAAGGGTGGAAAGGTGGGGTAAGAGCCCACCGGACGGCGCGGAAGCGTCCGTCCCTGTAAACTCTATCCGCAGCAACACCGTGGCAACGGGGACATGAGGCCTGCCCGGCCGTTCCCGAGGAGGTGGCTTGAGCATGGCGGCAACGCCATGCCTAGACAGATGACTGCCGCGAGCGTGCGTTTTCGCCTCCGCTCGCACAGAACCCGGCTTACGGTTTGCTCGCTCATTACGTCGCGGACAAGGCCTCGCGAGGCCTTGTCCGCGTTTTTTGTTTTACGGGCAGCAGTCTTGTTATTGGCCTTTAATAGTGCTACTATTGTAATAAATAAAATGAAAGGGTGTTTGCCACGACGGTCGAAAAATGCAACGAAACTGGAAAGCGGCTTGAGGAGCTGCTCATCCTGCGGTACTCCCCCATAGCGCTGAAGCTGATTTACGATAAGGCGGAAATACCAGCCGGCACTAAGCGCCCCTTTGACGACGAAGGGAACCGTCTGGCCATGTGCCAGGCCTTTGCGCTGGTCAGGCGCAACAGGAAGGCTTATACCATGCTCAAGGAAGACCACTGGTGCGTTTGGCCGCTGGTATCCTACGGCTTGGTTTCTCTCGAGGATGAGGACTACGAGTACATGGGCACCAAATTTTTCTTTAAGGACCCGCAGAGGGGAGTCAGATTCCTGCGCGAGGAGTATCCGTTTCTCAAGTCTGACAAAAAGCCTATAGGCTTTTCAATCGCTCCCCTAGCCTCCTGCGCCTTCGAGCCGGACCTGGTATGCATATACTGCAATCCGGCCCAGATAAGGACGCTGCTCATGGCCATGAAATTCAATACGGGCGAGATGCTGAAGGTGTCTCTGGACCCCGTGGATTCCTGCGTGCACTCGACTATCCCGGTGCTTAACGGGCAGGATTACAACATTACCTTTCCGGATCCGGGCGAGTACGAAAGGGGCTTGACCGACGAAAACGAGGTAATGTTCACGCTGCGCGGCGAAAAGCTCGCGGAGCTTGCCGCGAGCGTAGAGCTTTTCGACAGCATAGGCTTCGGCTACAAGGGTCTGAAGATGGAAATGTCCATGAATTTTCCGCGTCCGGAGTTCTATAACAGGATGTTTGAAAAGTGGGGCCTGGCTGCCGGGCCCGAATGGTCGCATTAAAAAAAGCGCCGGCGGGCCTGCCGGCGCTTTTTATGGGCGAGCTTGGAGTTTATTCGATGTCGATTACAACCTGATTGCTGGGTTTGGCCTGCTTGGGAACGGATATCTGGAGCACGCCGTTGTCGAGCTTTGCCTTTATGCCGGCTGACTCGGCGTCGGAGAGCATGATGCTCCTGCTCATCGAGGAGTAGCGGCGCTCCTTGTGTATATAGTTTTTGTTTTTCTCCTCCACGGTTTCGTTTTTTACGACGGCTATGGTCAGCCTGCCGTCGTCCAGAGTGACGCTGATATCCTCTTTCTTTACGCCGGGCAGCTCAGCCTCCACGATATATTCGTTTTTATTGTCCTGAACATCTATTTTAAAGGTGTCGGCGGCTAAGCTTCTCCTGAACGGCCACGAGTCGGAAAAAAAGTCGTCAAGCATATTGCGGAAATCTTCAAGCGTGGAAGTCGTAATGTCGTTCTTCCTGTTGAACGGGATAAGTCCTGCCATGATCAACAACTCCTTTGCAAATATAGTATATCTATGTTTAAGCTTTATATTCAAGTTAGCACTCTGGGCCCTCGAGTGCTAATCCTTGATTATTATATAGCACAACCTTATTTTGGTGTCAATAGTCTTTTGAAAAAAAGTTATGTAAACAATTTGTAAACGCCGCAGCAAGATATAAGTCAATAAAATTTGTATATATAACTAAAATGCTATATAATGGAATGGGCCGGAGTTTTCTCCGGCCCATTCATGAAAGCGGCGGCGCTTATTTCATAAGTACGTTTTGCAGCCATTCTATCATATGCCTTATATTGTCCTCGCTGTTGAAGCGCATGTCGCCGTGCGCATAGCCCTCGAACTCCTCGTATGTTACGCGCTCCTTTCCGCATGCAGCCTCGATTTTGGCTGCTATCCTCCGGGAGCACTCCACGGGAACAACCTCGTCCGCCGCTCCGCACTGGATGAAGGTGGGCGGCATCTTGGAGGTTATCCAGGTTTCCGGGGAAGCGAAGTAGGCCAGGTTCGGGTTGGCCGTAGCGGAAACCCCGAGGAAAATGTCGGCATAGTTGTCCATCTTGAATTCCCTGCCGTCGGGCAGCTTCATGGCGGGCGACTTTGCCGTGAATTCCGACTGCACTACCAGGTCGCCGACGCCGAACCAGTCTATTACGGCGGAGACCTCTCCGCTTACGTCGGCAAAGCCCAGCGACGGGTCGTATAGAGCCTCGCATTGCGCGCTGGCGGCCGCAATTACCGCGTGATAGCCGCCTGCGGAACCGCCCGCCACGGCAAAGCGCTCGGGATCCAGCCTGTACTTGGCCGCGTTTGCCCTCAGAAAGCGTATTGCGGCCTTAAAATCGAATACCGGATTGGGGAATACCCCTTCCCTGCTGTAGCCGCCTCCGGGCAGCATGGAGCAAAGCCTCTGCTCTACGCTGGCTACGGCGAAGCCGTAGGGTATGGCTTCCATATAGGCGGCAACCTGCATGTCGTTCTTGCTTCCGCCCCAAAACGCGCCGCCGTGTATGGCGATTATCGTCGGGAAGGGGCCGTCGCCCTCCTCAGGAAGATAGATGTCAAGCTTGCGCATGGGATGCGGCTTGACCGGCGTATAATCCACATCGAGCCACTTGCGGGCTATATGATCCACGTCAAGGATCGGCATGGCGAAGCCGGCTGCATTTTCTGGCATCTTGAATTTTACGTAAGGCATAACATTCTCCTTTGCCGTTTCCGCCACTTGCTCGCGCCGGCAGATGGCGGAAGTATAATGTTATGCATATGATAGCATATTTTAAATTAAAAACAAGACGATTTATTAAAAGAATATTTCAAAATGCAAAAATGCCCCGCAAACTGCTTGCGATAATTTGCTGCCGCAGCAAACCTTTGCCGCGCTCAGTCGTTGCCGCCGAAGAAGCTGCCGAGGGCTATGTTGCCGAGGATGCTGCCCTCGCCCTTCCCTTTTCCGCCGCCCGCCTTGCTGGCGGCAAAAATCCTGTCGGCAAGGCGCGAAAACGGCAGGGATTGCAGCCACACGCTGCCCGGGCCTCGCAGGGTGGCCAGCGCCAGGCCTTCGCCTCCGAACAGCGCGCTTTTGAAGCTGCTCATGAATTGAAGGTCGAAGTCAACGCTGGGCGTCAGCGCGACAAGGCAGCCGGTATCCAGCTTGAGCGTTTCGCCGGGCAGCAGATCTTTTCTGATTATCGCCCCGCCGGCGTGCATGAAGGCCAGCCCGTCGCCCTCAAGCCTTTGCATAATGAAGCCCTCGCCCCCGAACAGGCCCACGCCTATCTTTTTCTGGAAGGCTATTCCGACCGATATGCCCATCGCCGCGCATAAAAACGCGTCCCTCTGGCATATGAGCGTACCGCCAAGCTCGCTCAGGTCGAAGGGTATGACCTTGCCCGGATAGGGAGCGGCGAATGCAGCGCACCTTTTGCCGCTTCCTGTGTTGGTATAGGTGGTCATGAATAGGCTTTCGCCGGTTATGAGCCGTTTTCCGGCGGAGAACAGCTTGCCGACAAAATCGTTGCCTTCCCTGCCGGAGCCGTCGCCGAAGATGGCATCCATGGCTATGGAGGAGTCCATATACATCATTGCTCCCGCCTCGGCTATCACCGTCTCTCCGGGATCAAGCATTATTTCCACAAACTGCATGTCGTCTCCGTAAACCTTGAATTCAACCTCATGGGCCTTGCGCATATTTGAAACCTCCGATTCATATTGTCATTTAAGGACTATAGCGTGATTATATACTTTTTGCCATTAAATGAAAATATGCCGAGGATTAAAACAATATTAAAAAAGCGGGCTTCGCCTCTTTAGTGGCGAAGCCCGTTCCGATATTCACGTCCTTATCAATCAGCCCCCAGGCCGCCGTCAGTTTTCCATCTGCTTTCCCAGAAATTTGGCGACGGTGCAGGCCAGCTTGTTTTCCACTTCCCCGGGAAGCTGGGCGCCCTCCGTGCTGATGAAGAGTACGCAGCCCATCACATCTCCTTCTGAAATAATAGGTGCGGCTATGGCGACGGTGTAGCCCTCCGCGCCGTCCACTACGGGAATGCCCTTTTCACCCAGCTTCCTCTGGTAGACCTGCCTGGCCTCCATAAGCTGCTCAAGCTCGGCGCTTATACGCTTTTCCGCAAGGTCCTTTTTAGGAGCGCCGAATATGGAAATGACGCTGTCCCGGTCGGTGACGGCAGTTATTCTATTGGTGGTCTTATGCATGGTTTCGCATATCTGGTTGGCAAAATCGTTAAGCTCGCCCATAGGCGAGTATTTTTTGAATATTACTTCTCCGTCTTTTTCGGTAAAGATCTCCAGAGGGTCTCCCTCGCGGATCCTCATGGTGCGGCGTATTTCCTTCGGTATAACAACGCGGCCGAGATCGTCTATGCGGCGCACGATTCCTGTTGCCTTCATAAATGAAGCTTGCCTCCTGTGAATACATTATTTGTCTTACATAGTATTAACAGGTGGAATTTTGGTTATACAGCGGCAAAAAATGGTGTCTGCCGGCAGGCGCTCCTGCGCCGCAAGGCTCAATACGCTGTGAAGAGCCGATATAGCGCAAGAAACGCTTGACACAGGTCAATACCGTAAGCTAAAATAAAGCAAATTGCACTGCGCGCTTTATAGATGCGCCACAGTACAAGCTGAGCAGGCCATGAGCGCGAGCTTCATGGGGCCGGGTCGCCGAGGGGGCGGCAGCAGATCGTTTTTACAGACATAAACATCTGTGGGACAGTGGTACGTTCCATGGGTGTTTTTTTATATAATCAGCTTTCGGAGGTTATCATGCTCATTCCGCTGCTTGCCAAAAAATTCATCAAAAACAGTGGGAATACGGAATCGCCGGAGGTTCGGCGGGCGTACGGCACCTTATGCGGCCTTACCGGGATTGCCTTGAACTTGCTTTTGTTCGCTATAAAGCTGCTGGCCGGTCTGCTCAGCGGCTCAATAGCCGTCACTGCGGACGCCTTCAACAACCTGTCCGATTCGGCAAGCTCGATAGTAACAACGCTGGGCTTCCGCCTTGGCGGCAAGAAAGCCGACATGCGCCATCCCTACGGCCACGCCAGACTGGAGTATATTTCGGGTCTTGTTATCGCCGTAATGATACTTTTCACGGCTGTGGAGCTAATAAAGTCGTCTATTGCGAAGCTGCTTTCCCCGGAGCCCGTCGAAGCCTCGCCGCTTGTCGTAATCATACTTGCTTTATCCATAGCCATTAAGGTCTATATGGCCCTTTACAACCGGCGCTACGGCAGGCTGTTTTCAAGCGAAGCCATGCTGGCCACCTCCGACGACGCGAGGAACGACGTTCTTACAACAGGCGCGGTTCTTATTTCCATAATGCTGTCGCAAAAAGCCGTATGGGTGGACGGCGTGTGCGGCCTGCTCGTCGGCCTGTTCGTCTTGTATTCCGGGTTAAAAATCGCCTCGGATACCGTCGGAGCCATACTCGGCAAGCCCCCGGAGAGGGAATATGTCGAGAAAATACGCTCGCTTGTACTGGCGCATGAGGGGATTTTGGGGGTTCATGACATAATAGTCCACGATTACGGGCCCGGGAATAAAATGGTCTCGCTCCATGCGGAAGTCGGCGCCGCAAAGAGCGCAATGGAGCTTCACGACCTCATAGATGTAATAGAATCCGAGCTCGAAACCAAGCTCGGCTGCCAGGCCGTGATCCACATGGACCCTGTTGAGGATCTTGACGACGACGCCGACAGCATACGCAAGCTGATAAAATCCGTGCTGTACGGCATAGATCCGGAAATCAGCCTTCACGATCTTAGGATATCGTGCAACGGGGTGCGCAAGATTACTTTTGACATACTCGTGCCCTACGCCTGCAAGCTGACAGACGCGGAGCTTCAGAGCAGGGTAATCCAGGCCGTAGGCATGTCCGCGGACGGTTGCGAGCTTGCCCTCAAGGTTGACAGAGGGGGCTATTGAAGGATTTCGGGCTGACTATGCTTTTCGGCGTACATCAGCAAATCGACGTGGCGCAGGAAGCCGTCGATATCGTCATATTTTGCGGGATCGTATATGTCGGCCCCGAAGCTGCATATCAGAGAATATTCCTTTCCGGAGGCCTTGTTGTATAGCGAGAAGGCCTCCTGGATTTTTTCGATGCGCACCGCAAGGCCTTCCGCGCTTGCGCCGCCGGTAATGACGGCAAACTCGTCCCCGCCGAGGCGGGCGATGATATTGTCCTTTTCGACCGAGCCGCGAACGAGCTCTACGGCCTTCCTTAGGGCAAAGTCGCCTTCGGCGTGGCCGAAGCCGTCGTTTATTTTTTTTAGCCCGTCCAAATCAAAGTAGATCAGCCCAAAGCGCTCGTTAGGGTTTCTGCATAGCCGGCGTTCTATATAATAACGGAAGGAGGCCCTGTTCCATACTCCGGTAAGGCCGTCCAGCTGAACCATGGTTTCCTGAAGAAAAATATATTCCAGCACAAGCGTCAGGGCCGTGCTGCTCCATATGAAAAGAGGCCCGTAAACGAAAACCTGCACCGCGCCGCCAAGAATCGGAAGCAGGCAGATAAGGATATTGGACAGCAGCTCTCTCCTGAGCATCCTTTTTCTGTTAATGATAATGACGGCCAAAACGGAAAGCATGTAAAAATAACTTATGGCGAAGGTATAGTACAGCAGCGGTCCGCGATGGTACACGTTGGAGGCGTCTATGCGAAAGGTTGATCCAGTGAAGGGCGAGGAAACGACGAACAGAATATTCACAAAAGCGGGAGCGGCAAGCGCAAGGCGGGCCGCCCCCCCTATTTTCTGCCTGTCCTTTAAAAGCCTGATATTGTAAAAAAGCCACAACAGCGGAATAAAGGGCGACAATATGTAAAGTATGATGTGCAGCACCGTTGAAACCTGCATCAGCCAGGCTTCGGGGCGCCTATTTATAAGGCAGGTCGCCGTTTCCAAACACAGCGCCGACAAGATCGCGAGAGAGAGCAGCAGGAAAAGACGGTTGAAGCTCTCTTTCCGGTCAAGGCGTTTTGAAGCGATCAGCAAAACCTGAAACAGAAAAACGGCCGCCAAAATGTTGGTGTCTATCCTCAGCAAGGTATACATCTAGAAACACGCTCCCTGATAATTAATGGAAGCCGCCAGAAGGAAATAGAGGTGCAGCTTTAGCGGCCGGAGAAAGCTGCCGCGGCTTGCCCAGCGGCTGAGCCGCCTGATATCCCGGCTCAAGCCTTTATGTTTTCCACAAGCTGGATTTTCATCCCGTCGGGATCCTTGATGAAAAGGAACCGCAAATGCGGATTTGGCTGGATAGGCCCGCTTTCGATCTTGATTCCCTTTTCCCTCAAAATTTGAAGGGTCTTATCCAGCGACTCCACCTCAAAGCCCCAGGAAATGTCGCCGCCCACCTCCGTTTGCCTATCCAGGCCGTCGCTGAGCAGCTCGATTTTTGCCCCTCCGCCGTCCAAAAAAGCGATGCTTGTTTCAGGGCCGGCGCTGAAGCGGCTCTCGACCTTAAGCCCGACGATTTCGGTATAAAATTTAATCGAATTCCCCAAATTTCTTACCCTTAGCGTGCTCCAGCAGAATTTCATGTTTTGTACCCAGCTCCTTTCGTTAAAATATGGAATATTTAGATATGCGGCTCATATTCAGAGGAAAAATATCAGCTTAGAAATACCAAAACGGGATACGATTTGCTCGGCAGCTCCGAGTGCAAATCGTATCCCAATGGCGCTCTATTTTCCGGCGCCGTATTTTCTTTCAACGGCGGCCCTTATAAAATCCCTGAAAAGCGGGTGCGCCCTGTTTGGGCGGCTCTTGAATTCCGGATGGAACTGTACCCCGACATACCAGGGATGGCTGGGTATCTCCACTATCTCCACAAGCCGGCCGTTTGGGGAAAGCCCGGCTATCCTCATGCCGTTTTCTTCAAATTTCGCGCGGTAGTCGTTGTTGTATTCGTATCTGTGGCGGTGGCGCTCGGATATCTCGTCCTGCCCGTAGCAGCGTCTTGCGATCGTGCCCTCGAGAAGCCTGCAGGGATATTTGCCCAGCCTCATGGTGCCGCCCTTTTTTGTAACGCTGAGCTGCTCGGGCATGAGGTCTATTACCGGGTATTTCGTGTTCGGGGCTATCTCGGAGGTATGCGCTCCCTCAAAGCCCAGCACGTGGCGCGCAAACTCTATTACCGCCATATGCATGCCGTAGCATATCCCAAAGTAAGGAATCTTATTTTCGCGCGCGTATTTGGCCGCCGAGATCATGCCCTCAACGCCCCTGTCGCCAAAGCCGCCGGGCACAAGTATTCCCTCGCAGGAGGACAGGGCCTGGGCCGCGTTTTCGTCCGATATCAGCTCCGAATCGACCCATTCCACCTCGACTCTGGCGTCGTTTTCCGTCCCGCCGTGGCAGAGGGCCTCCACTACGCTGAGATACGCGTCGTGAAGCGAAACGTATTTGCCGACCAGCGCGATTTTTACGCTCTTGCTGGCGTTGTAGATTTTTTTTACCATCTGCCTCCACTCGCCCAGATCGGCTTCCGGGGTATTCAGACCAAGCTTACGGCAGACCACCCTGTCAAGACCCTCATTGGCAAGAAGCAGCGGCACCTCGTAAAGCGAGCGGGCCGTCATATTCTGTATTACGCAATCGGGCTCCAAATTGCAGAACAGGGATATCTTCCGGCGCAGCTCGTCGGTTATCGGCTCGGCCGCACGGCAGACCAGGATGTCCGGCTGTATGCCCATGCCGAGCAGCTCCTTTACCGAGTGCTGGACGGGCTTCGATTTAAGCTCCCCGGAGCCCGGTATCTGGACAATGAGCGGAACGTGAATGAACAAAACGTTTCCCCGGCCCTGCTCGTTTGCCACCTGGCGTATGCTCTCCAAAAAAGGCTGGCTTTCTATGTCACCCACGGTGCCCCCGATTTCGGTTATTACGACGTCGGTTTCACAGTCGGCCAGGGCGTAGACGTGGGCTTTTATCTCGTTAGTGATGTGGGGTATGATCTGAACCGTTGCCCCAAGGTAATCTCCGCAGCGCTCGCGGTTCAGCACGTCCCAGTATACGCGGCCGGAGCTGACGCTTGAGTGGGCCGTCAGGGAAACGTCAACAAAGCGCTCGTAATGGCCGAGATCCAAGTCCGTTTCGGCCCCGTCGTCCGTCACGAATACCTCGCCGTGCTGAAACGGGCTCATGGTTCCGGGATCAACATTGAAGTAAGGGTCAAATTTCTGCATGGTGACCTTCAAGCCGCGCTGCTTGAGCAGTCTGCCCAGCGACGAGGCGCATATGCCCTTTCCGAGCCCTGAAACGACGCCTCCGGTAATGAATATATATTTCGCCATAGCAACCTCTTTACATCTTTATATATTCGTCCCTGCCCGCGCCTACGGAAATATAAGAAATGCGGCAGCCGACGGCTTTCTCTATATATCTAACATAATCCTGCGCCGCCTTGGGCAGCTCGTCGAAGCTCCGGCAGTCGGAAATATCCTCGTTGAAGCCTTCAAAAAACTCGTATACCGGCTTTGCGGCATACAGCCTGTCGTCGGTCGGAAAATCGGTAATAGTATCGCCGCCGACATCGTAGGCTACGCATACCGGTATTTTTTCCATGCCGGCGAGAATGTCCAGCTTGGTGAGAGCCAGCTCAGTCGCCCCCTGAAGCTTGACGCCGTATCTGGAGGCTACCACGTCGAAGCCGCCGACGCGCCTGGGCCTGCCGGTCGCGGCCCCGTATTCCGCTCCCGCCTCGCGCAGCAGTTCGGCCTCCCTGCCGAAATATTCGCATACGAAGGGTCCTTCGCCGACGCAGCTCGAATACGCCTTCATTATGCCGATTACGCGCTCCGGCTTTTTGTCCGTCAGACCCGAGCCTATGGGCGCATAAGCCGCCAGCGTATTGGAGGAGGTGGTGTAGGGGTGAATGCCGAAATCCACGTCGCGCAGGGCGCCGAGCTGCGCTTCGAACATCACGGAAAGACCGCCTTCGATGGCGTTGTTGAGATAGGCTCCCGTGTCGCATATGAAGGGAGACAGAGGCGCGGCGTATCTCATCAGCCAGGCATGCATTTCCTCGGCCGTTACGCCCGGGTGCCCGTAGCCACGCAGCGTGATGTTCTTCCACTCCACTATGCCCTCGACCTTTTCCATGAGAGAGGAGGGCGTAAGCAGATCGCCCATCCTGATGGTTTTCTTCATGTACTTGTCGGCGTAAACCGGCGCGATGCCCCGCCTTGTGGAGCCGTATTTTTTGTCTCCCAGCCTGTCCTCCTCCAGCCCGTCGAGCAGCTTATGGTAGGGCATGCAAATGACGGCCTTGTCGCTTATCTTGAGGCGGCCGGGCGTTATGTTTATTCCCCTCTCGGTGAGGGAAGCGATTTCATTGTAAAGGTGCTCGGCGTCTATGACCATGCCGGGCCCCATGACGTTTACCGTTTCCGGCCTGAGTATGCCGGAGGGCAGCAGGTTCAGTATGAACTTGCCGAGATTGTTGACGACGGTATGCCCGGCGTTGTTGCCGCCCTGATACCTGACTATTATGTCGTAATCCGCGCTGAGGAGATCCACCATGCGGCCCTTGCCTTCGTCTCCCCAGTTGATGCCCACTATGGCTGTAAGCATGTCACCACATCTTCCTTTCAAACGTGCGGACTCCGTCCGCTCCCGCCCGCCGTGTATCTTAAATATTTTTATACCCTTATTGATATATCGCCCTCAACCGAGCCGGGGTTGGCTTCAAGCAGCGGCATTACGCATTTCCGCAGAAAAAGCTCGGTCTGCTCCGCGGCAAAGCCGGTAAACTTGCCGGCGTCCGTCAGCTCGGACAGCTCCGCCTCGGTAAGGCCGAAAACCGGATCGCCAAGTATCATTTCAAGCAGCGCGTTCCTGGCCCCCTGAAGCTTCACGGCTTTCCCGGCTTCAACCGAGTGGCGGCGGATGGCCTCATGCAGCTTCTGCCTGTCGCCTCCCTTTTTGACGCAGTACATAAGGATGTTTTCGGTAGCCATAAAGGGCAGCTCGTCGGCCAGGTGCCTCTCTATCACCTTGGGATAAACCTGAAGGCCGGATATGACGTTGATATACAGGGACAGGATCCCGTCCACGGCGAGGAAGGCCTCGGCAATGCTTATCCTTCTGTTTGCCGAATCGTCCAGCGTCCTCTCAAACCACTGGGTGGCCGCCGTCATCGCCGGGTTCAGCGAGTCGCAGATGACATAGCGGGCAAGGGAGCATATGCGCTCGCTTCGCATGGGATTGCGCTTGTAGGCCATGGCCGAGGAACCGACCTGCTTGTCCTCAAAAGGCTCGTCCGCCTCCTTCAGGTGCGACAGCAGGCGTATGTCGGTGGCGAACTTGGAGGCGCTCTGCGCTATTCCGCTGAGGACTGAAAGCACGCCATAGTCTATTTTGCGGGAATAGGTTTGCCCGGAAACGGGATATACGCTGTCAAAGCCCATCTTTTCCGCGATAAGCTGCTCAAGGCGCAGAGTCTTTTCAAGATCGCCGTCAAACAGCTCCATAAAGCTCGCGCCGGTGCCCGTCGTGCCCTTGCAGCCGAAAAATTTAAGGGAATTCAACTGGAAATCCAGCTGCTCAAGGTCCAGCAGCAGCTCCTCAATCCATATTGCAGCCCGCTTGCCTACGGTTGTGGGCTGGGCGGGCTGGAAATGAGTGTAAGCCAGGCACGGCAGCTTTTTGTATTTATCGGCGAAGTCCGCCGCCGCCCTGATTGCCGACAGCAGCAGTACTCGTATTCTTCTCAGGCCTTCGCGCATGCGGATGATGTCGGTGTTGTCGCCGACGTAGCTGGAGGTGGCGCCAAGATGTATTATTCCCGCAGCGCCGGGGCAGCAATCCCCGTAAGCTCGGATATGCGCCATTACGTCGTGCCGGAGCTCCCTCTCGTAGGCGGCGGCCTTATCATAGTCGATATTATATATGTTGGCCTTCAGTTCCGCAATCTGTTCCTCGGAGATGCCAATGCCCAGTTCCCTCTCGCTTTCGGCCAGAGCCACCCACAGCCTTCTCCAAGTGGAAAACTTGAAATCGTCAGAAAAGATGCGCTGCATTTCCCTGCTCGCGTATCTTTCGCACAGAGGATTTTCGTATACTTCCTTGCCCATAAAGCCTCCCGTTGTCTCCGCTGCGGCGCGGCGGCTTCAACCCCGCCCTACGCCCTCCGGTCAGAAATCCTGTACTCGAATCTGTTTTTCCCCGCGTTGGAAGGTACCTGCGTCGGATAGCGGCCGCTGAAGCAGGCGCTGCAAAAGCCCGTCAGACCGCCGCAAAGCTCTTCCGCGTCGGACTGCTCCAGATAGCCGAGGCTGTCCACACCCAGCTTATCGCGTATCTGCTCGACGGTAAAATGGTTTGCTATGAGATTCTCCGCCGAATCTATGTCGGTCCCGTAATAGCAGGGATGCCTGAAGGGCGGAGCGGCTATGCGCATGTGTATCTCTCTTGCGCCGGCGTCGCGCAGCAGCTTAACTATCCGCTCGCTGGTGGTACCCCTGACTATAGTGTCGTCGACAAGCACGATGCGCTTCCCGCAGACCGCAGAGGAAACCGGATTGAATTTTATCCTCACCTTGTCCTCCCGGGAGCTCTGCCCGGGAACGATGAAGGTTCTTCCAACGTATCTGTTTTTGCTGAGCCCGGCGTCGTAGGGTATGCCGGAAGCCCGGGCGTAGCCTATGGCCGCGTCAATCGCTGAGTCCGGCACGCCTATGACCACGTCAGCCTCGGCCGGATGCCTTTTATAGAGCAGCTCGCCGGCGCGTATGCGCGCGGAATGCACCGAGCAGCCGTTTATAACCGAGTCCGGCCTGGCAAAGTATATAAATTCAAATACGCATAGGGACTGCCTGAACCTTCCGCAATGGCGTCTGTCGGAGCGCGGCTCCTCCCCGTCGAAAATGAGTATCTCGCCCGGCTCAAGGTCGCGTATGAAATCCGCCCCCACGGCGTCCAGCGCGCAGCTTTCGGAAGCCACCACATAGCTGCCATCCTGCCTTCTTCCGTAGCAAAGCGGCCTGAAGCCGTGCGGATCCCGCACCGCCAGCAGCTTGGAGGGCGACATCAAAACAAGCGAGTATGCCCCGTCCAGCCGGTTCATGGCGCTGGCAAGAGCCTCCTCAATGGAAGGGCTCGTTATGCGCTCCTTGGTGATGATGTAGGCTATCACCTCGGTATCGCTGGTGGTGTGGAAGATGGAGCCGGCAAGCTCAAGCTCGCTTCTCAGCTCGGCGGAGTTTACAAGGTTGCCGTTGTGCGCAAGCGCCATGTGGCCCTTGATATGGTCCACCACTATGGGCTGGGCATTCCTGACCCCGCCGGAGCCGGTGGTGCCGTAGCGCACGTGGCCGACGGCCATGTTGCCCCTCCCGAGGGCGGCAAGCCTGGACTCGGTGAATACCTCGCCGACAAGCCCCACGTCCTTATCGGCGGTAAAAACCCCGTCGTCGTTGACAACTATTCCGCAGCTTTCCTGCCCCCTGTGCTGCAGGGCGAACAGGCCGGCGTATACGGCAGGGGTAAGGTCGGCGTTTTCGGCGGCGTATATGCCGAATACTCCGCACTCTTCCTTAAGCTTTCCCATAAGACGCAAACCTCTTTAGCCTCGCATATTATCCGCAAGCGGCCAAACGTTGCTCCGGCTGCCGCTTGGAATATCATATCAGAAAAACGCCGGCAAAATCAATCAAGGCAGCTATATTGTCCGTATTTTTGATGGACTAATAGCTGCCCGGCAGGCGCCGTAATTGCAATTGACCGATAGGCGGCAAAAAACAAAAAATATACTAGCATGCGGCTCCCGTGTTGTCAACATCCGTATTGAACAATCATCAACCCCGCGCCCTCTTAAATTTCGCGAGAAAGCGCAGCATGCCGCCGCCCGCCTCCCTTTTGCGGCGGCGAAGGGGGCAAAAACGGCAAAATAAGCGTTCGCTATTGACACGGTTAAAAATAGCTAATATAATTTTTCCGTTCTTAGAGCAAGGGTGTTCCATAGAGCGGGGTATATCTTCGCTCTTTTTTCATATATGAATATGCACCAGAGCCAATATGGGAATACAGCCTAAAAAGGGCCGGCCCGCTTCGATGACGAACATACTGAAAGGAAGGATTAAACCGATGAGCAGGTATTCCAAGGAAGACATAATACGCAAGGTAAACGAGGAAGACGTGGAATTCATACGCATGCAGTTTACCGATATCTTCGGCCAGCTTAAAAACGTGGCGATTACGAGGTCGCAGATCGAGAAGGCCGTCAACAACCAGATCATGATAGACGGCAGCTCCATAGAGGGCTTTACACGCATACACGAGTCGGACCAGTATCTGTATCCCGACCTGGACACCTATACCGTGCTTCCGTGGAGGCCACAGCACGGCAAGGTGGCCCGCCTTATATGCGACGTGTACAATCCCAACGGAACGCCCTTTGTCGGAGACCCGAGGCATGTTCTCAAGAGAGCCCTGAAAAAGGCCGCCGATATGGGCTATGTATTCAATGTGGGCCCGGAGCTGGAATTCTTCCTTTTTGAAACCGACGACAGGGGCAAGCCTACAACCGTAACGGGCGACGACGCGGGCTACTTCGACCTGGGCCCGCTGGACCACGGCGAGGGCACAAGGCGCGAAATTTGCTTTGCCCTTGAAGCCATGGGCTTTGAAATCGAGGCCTCGCACCATGAGGTTGCGGCCGGGCAGCACGAGATAGACTTCAAATACGCCGAGGCGCTGAAAACCGCCGACAATATCATGACCTTCAAAATGGCCGTCAAGACGCTTGCTCAGAAAAACGGGCTTCACGCCACCTTCATGCCCAAGCCCATATACGGGATAAACGGCTCAGGCATGCATACAAACATGTCCCTGTTCAAGGACGGCAAAAACATTTTCTATGACGAGAAGGACAGGCTGAAGCTTTCCAGAGAGGCATACAGCTTTATAGCCGGCCTGCTTGCCCACGTGCGCAGCATGGCCGCCGTTACAAACCCGCTGGTAAACTCCTACAAGCGCCTGGTGCCAGGCTACGAAGCTCCCTGCTATCTGGCCTGGTCCGCCTCGAACCGCAGCGCTTTGATCAGGATCCCGGCGGCCCGCGGCCAGAGCACGCGCCTTGAGCTGCGCAGCCCGGACCCGTCCTGCAATCCTTATCTGGCGCTTGCCCTCTGCCTTGCTGCAGGTCTGGACGGCATAGAGAGGGGGCTTACGCCGCCTGACGAGATAACGGAAAACATTTTCCATATGGACGACGAGGCCAGGCGCGCCAACGGCATAGAAAGCCTCCCCGGCTCCCTTGAGGAGGCCCTCAAAACGCTCAAGGAGGACAAGCTGATGTGCGAAACCCTGGGCGAGCATGTCCTTTCGCAGTACCTGGAGGGAAAGGAAAAGGAGTGGGATTCCTACCGCACCTTTGTCACAAACTGGGAGCTGAGCAAGTATATCGTTTCCTATTGATTTATTTATGCCACATGCTTGAGCGGAAAGAAGGTGCGGCGGCGATATGGTAAGAACGGTCGTTGCGTTCAATAAGCAGGAAACGCTCGACAGCATTGCCTCCATGCTGGAGGATAACGGAATACCGGTGCGCTACCGCTGCCGCACCGGACCGGAGGTTATTCGGGCTATAAAAAAAATGGGCGGTGGGGTCGTCATATGCTATTATAAGCTGCTGGACATGACGGCGGACGAGATGGCCTTCGAGCTTCAGGGCTCCGCAGACTTTCTCGTGGCGGCGAAGCCGGCTTATCTGGAGCTTTGCGAAAACGAGAACCTGTTCAAGATACCCATGCCTATTAAAGTAGGCGAATTCATCGGCTCCGTAAACGTCCTGCTTCAGCTTGACCAGAAGCGCAGCAAGGCCGAGATTCCAAAGAGGAGCCCCGAGGACGAGCTTCTCATCCTGCAGGCAAAGCAGCTTTTGATGGAGAAAAACGGGATGACGGAGCCGCAGGCCCACAGATACCTGCAGAAGAAAAGCATGGAGACCTCCTCGAAGATGACTGATACGGCAAGACTCATCCTCCAGGCCTTCGACTGCAGGCCCGCGCTGTAAATCAAATCCGCAGGAGCATTTTTGCGGTCTTGGGCGAAAGCAGTAATGTATACAACCACTAAATCGGAAGTGATTCTATGTCTGTTATCAATACCAACTTTGCAAAGCTGCCCGGCAACTATCTGTTTGCAGAAATCGCGGCGCGCAAGGCCCGCTATCTGGCCGACAACCCCGGCGCAAGGCTTATAAACATGGGCATAGGCGACGTAACGCGCCCCCTATCCCCCGCCGTTATCGCGGCCATGCATGCCGCCGTGGACGAAATGTCCAAGGCGGAAACCTTCAAGGGCTATTCGCCGGACGGAGGCTATCCCTTCCTCCGAGAGCTCATATCCGAGCACGACTTCAAAAGCCGCGGGGCGGACATAGCTCCCGACGAGATTTTCATCAGCGACGGGGCTAAAAGCG
Organism: Clostridiales bacterium; assembly: GCA_029265405.1. Taxonomy (GTDB): domain Bacteria; phylum Bacillota; class Clostridia; order Oscillospirales; family Oscillospiraceae; genus JAJUJI01. The sequence continues at coordinate 95,164 of JAJUJI010000002.1, forward strand.
ACTGCGCAAACATAAGCGATATCTTTTCGCCGGACTGCGTCGTCGCAGTCTGCGACCCTGTCTATCCGGTCTATGTGGACAGCAACGCCATGGCCGGCAGAGCCGGCAGCTATACCGGAGACAAATGGGATAAGCTGGTGTATCTTCCCTGCACGAGCGGCAACGGCTTTGTACCCGAGCTGCCCTCCGTTAAAGCGGACATGATATACCTCTGCTATCCGAACAACCCCACCGGAGCGGCCATAACCTTCGGCGAGCTGAAAAAATGGGTGGACTACGCGAGGGCCAACGATTCGGTTATTTTGTATGACGCGGCATACGAGGCCTTCATATCCACTCCGGGCGTCCCCCACTCGATTTTCGAGATACCGGGCGCGGAGTATTGCGCCATTGAGTTCCGCTCCTTTTCAAAAACCGCGGGCTTCACCGGCACCAGATGCGCCTACACCGTCGTTCCCAAAAAGCTTGAGAGGGACGGCATGAGCCTGCACGCCATGTGGAGCCGCCGCCAGGCCACCAAGTTCAACGGCGTGCCCTACGTCGTCCAGCGCGGCGCCGCAGCCGTTTACAGCCCCCAAGGCCGGAAGGAAACGGAAGAAACTATAGCCTACTACAAGAACAACGCTAAAAATATAAGGGAAATCCTGCAGGCATCCGGAATAAAATGCATCGGAGGAACGGATTCGCCCTATATCTGGGTAACTCTCCCCTCCGGCCTTGATTCCTGGACCGCCTTCGACAGGATACTTGCCGAGGCCAACGTGGCCACAACCCCGGGCGCCGGCTTCGGCTCCTGCGGCGAGGGCTTCCTGCGCCTTACGGCCTTCGGAGAACCGGACGATACGATAATCGCGGCCGAGAGGATAGCGCGCCTTCTGAAATAGAAGGCAAAACGCATAAATATTCATTAATTGCGCATTATTTGTATATTATACACATAAATGCCGCCAATATCCGAGGCGATATTCAACCGCTTCGGATATTGATTTGTTGCCGCCGTATGGTATAATTAATCAATATGTCGCAAACTGAAATAACGAAGATATGACCGTATCGCCGCAAGGCGGCAAGAGGTAACGAATGAGAAAAGCATACTTGATACTGCAAAACGGAACGGTTTACGAGGGCCGCGGCTTTGGCGCGGCCGGCACGAGCATAGGCGAGCTTGTTTTTACAACGGCGATGACGGGCTGCGCCGAAAGCCTTACCGACCCCAGCTATTACGGCCAAATAGTAATATACACCTTTCCTCAGCTGGGCAACTACGGCATAGCCGACCCGGATATGGAGAGTCCGTCGATATATGTCCGGGGCGTCGTAGTCAGGGAATTTTGCGACGCGCCGTCCAACTTCCGCTGCGACGAGTCCGTCGAGGAATTTATGCGCCGGCACAATATAATTGGCATCTCCGGAATAGACACGCGCGAGCTTACGCAGCTGATACGCGAGGGAGGCGTAACCAACGCGGTGATAACCACGGAAGGCCCCGATTATCCGCTTGATGAGATTATAAATTTCCGGATAACCGGCTCCGTTGAAAGCACAAGCGTCAAGGAGGCGCATACCCTGGAGCCTGAAGGGGAAGCCGAATTCCGCGTGGCGCTGATAGACTACGGCGCAAAAAACAGCATAGCCGCAAATCTGCTGAAGCGCGGCTGCCGGGTCACAGTATATCCCTACAATGTTTCCGCCGAGGAGATACTGGGCGGCGGCTACGACGGGGTCATGCTCACCAACGGCCCCGGAGATCCGGCCGACAACGTATACAGCATAGAGCAGATTAAGAAGCTGCTGGGCAAGCTGCCTATGTTTGGCATCTGCCTTGGCCACCAAATGATGGCGCTAGCGGCGGGAGCGGGCAGGATAAAGCTGAAATACGGCCACAGGGGAGCAAACCAGCCCGTTAAGGACCTTAAAACCGGGAGAGTCTACATCACCAGCCAGAACCACGGCTACGCCGCCGCGGTCGAAGGGCTCGAAAGCACCGGCGGTGAGCTGCGCTTTGTCAACGTAAACGACGGAACCTGCGAGGGCATTGATTATCCCCAATACGGCGCGTTTTCGCTACAGTTCCATCCGGAGGCGCACGGAGGCCCGCTGGACTGCGAGTTTGCCTTCGACAGGTTTATAAGCCTGATGCGCGAATTCAGGCTGAAGGCTGAAGCAAAGGAGGGGACGGCAAATGCCTAGGGATACTTCCATAAAAAAAGTGCTTGTCATAGGCTCGGGCCCCATAGTCATCGGCCAGGCCGCCGAATTCGACTACGCCGGGACTCAGGCCTGCAGGGTGCTCAAAAGCGAGGGTGTAAAAACCGTTCTTGTAAACTCAAACCCGGCCACAATCATGACCGACGGCGAGATGGCCGACTCGGTTTACCTTGAGCCGCTTTGCGAGGAAACAATAAGGCGCATAATTTTAAAGGAGAAGCCGGACTCGCTTCTGGCCGGCCTCGGCGGACAGACCGGCCTGACGCTCGCCATGAGGCTGTCGCGCGAGGGCTTTCTGGAAAAGCACGGGGTGCGCCTTATCGGCACCAACGCCGAGGCCATAGACAAGGCCGAGGACAGGCAGCTATTCAAGGAGGCAATGAAAAAGATAGGCCAGCCGGTCATTCCCTCGGACATAGCCAACGATGTGGAGACGGCCCTTAAAGTGGCCGAGCGCATAGGCTATCCGGTCATAGTCCGCCCCGCCTTCACTCTGGGCGGCGCGGGAGGCGGAGTGGCCTACAACGCCGATGAGCTGGCCTCCGTCGCCGGCACGGGGCTTGAAATGTCGCCCATTACCCAGGTTCTTATAGAAAAATATATTTACGGCTGGAAGGAAATCGAGTTTGAAGTCATGCGCGACCATGCGGGCAACGCCATCTGCGTGTGCAGCATGGAAAATTTCGATCCGGTCGGCATCCATACCGGAGACAGCATAGTCGTAGCGCCGGCCCTGACGCTTGCCGACAGGGAGTATCAGATGCTGCGCTCGGCGGCTATCGGCATTATAAACGAGATGGGCATAGAGGGCGGCTGCAACTGCCAGTTTGCCTTAAACCCCGGCAGCTTTGATTACGCCGTAATAGAGGTCAATCCCAGGGTTTCGCGCTCCTCGGCTCTTGCCAGCAAGGCCACGGGCTATCCTATAGCTAAGGTTTCGACTAAGATAGCTCTGGGCTATACGCTGGACGAAATACAAAACGATATAACCGGCAAGACCTGGGCCTGCTTCGAGCCGGCGCTGGACTATGTGGTGGTCAAGCTCCCGAAATGGCCCTTCGACAAGTTCCACGGCGCCAGCAGGAAGCTCGGCTCGCAGATGAAGGCGACCGGAGAGGTCATGAGCATAGCCCACAGCTTCGAGGCCGCGCTTATGAAGGCGGTGCGCGGCGCCGAGATCGGGCTGGATACTCTCAACAGGGCGCCGGACGGCTCGGCCTCCCTCGAAAAGCGCCTGCGCCGCATGGACGATTTGCGCCTGTTTACGGTCTTTGAAGCTATCAAGGCGGGCTGGAGCGACGACAGGCTTTATGAGGCGACCAAAATAGACAGGTGGTTTTTGGACAAGCTGAGAAATCTTGCCTGCTACGAATCGGCCATAAAGGGTACTGAGCTGACGGAGGAGCAGTATCAGGACGGCAAGCGCCTGGGCTATACCGACGCGGCACTCGAGCGCATCTCCGGGCACAGGCTCCCCATGAGGCTGCTCCCCAGCTATAAGATAGTCGATACCTGCGCCGCCGAATTCAAGGCGAGAACGCCCTACTTTTACGCCTCTTACGACAAAAACTGCGACTCCAGAAGCTTTCCCAGGAGCGGAAAGCAAACCGTGATAGTCTTGGGCTCCGGGCCTATACGCATAGGCCAGGGCATAGAGTTTGACTACAGTTCCGTCCACTGCGTCAATACGCTGAAGGATATGGGCTATGACGTGGTTATCATAAACAACAACCCCGAAACCGTATCGACGGACTATGACACGGCCGACAGGCTCTATTTCGAGCCGCTGACGCCGGAGGACGTCATGGGCGTTATAGCCGCGGAAAACCCTGTGGGAGTCGTGGTGGCGTTCGGGGGTCAGACGGCAATCAAGCTGACGGGCTGCCTTGACAGGAACGGGATAAGGATACTCGGCACCTCCGCCGAGGGCATAGACATAGCCGAGGACAGGGTCAAATTTGACGCCCTGCTTGAAAAACTGGGGATTAGCCGTCCGCGCGGAATGGGCGTAAGCTCCATGGAGGAGGCTTTGAAGGCCGCCGAAGAGCTGGGCTATCCCGTCCTTCTGCGCCCCTCGTATGTAATAGGCGGGCAGAATATGGTCATCGCCAACGACAGGAGCGACGTGGAGCGCTATATGGCGCTGATACTGGCCGGCGGCGGCGAGTATTCGGTGCTTATGGACAAGTATATGCCGGGCGTCGAGCTTGAGGTGGACGTAATCTCGGACGGCAAGGACGTGCTCATACCCGGCATTATGCAGCATATAGAGCGCGCCGGCGTGCACAGCGGCGACTCGATAGCCGTATACCCGCCCTACAGCCTGACGGACAGGATGATGGAGGTGGTTGTGGACTGCTCGGAGAAGCTGGCGCTCGCCCTCGGCACCAGGGGTCTGGTGAATATCCAATACCTAATCTACGGCGACAGGCTTTATGTCATTGAGGTTAACCCCCGCGCCTCAAGGACCGTGCCCTACCTCAGCAAGGTGACGGGCATACCCATGGTGGATGTGGCGTCCCGCATCATGATGGGCGCTACCCTGAGCGGGCTTGGCTATAAGGGCGGCCTATGCGACACTCCGCCCTACTACACGGTAAAGGTGCCGGTTTTTTCCTTTGAAAAGCTCTCCGACGCCAACTCCCAGCTTGGGCCGGAGATGAAATCCACGGGAGAGGTTTTGGGCATCGGGCGCACCCTGAACGAGGCCCTGTTCAAGGGCTTTGCGGCCGCGGGCTATAGGGCCTCGGCTTTGGAGCTGGCAAAAAAAGGCGTGCTGCTGAGCGTCGAAAACCACGAGCTGCCGGAGGTAATCGGCCTTGCGAAAAAGCTCGGAGACCTGAAGCTGAAGATATACGCCACTCCCGACACGGCGGATGTGGTCGCCGGTCTTGGAATAAGGGTTGAGAGGGTGGACAAGCGCCGCACCTTCGAGCTAATAAAAGAAGGCGAAATTTCGCTGGTCATATATACCGGCGCGCTTTACGACGATACCCTGGCGGAGTATATAGAGCTGCACGGCCACGCCGTGCGCTGCGGCGTTCCCTGCCTCACCTCCCTTGACACGGCGGGCGCAATGGCGGACATGCTGGCCAGCCGCTACAATACCGGCAACACCGAGCTTGTGGATCTCAACAACATGCGCACGGGGCGCAGGATACTGCATTTTGCCAAGATGCAGGGCTGCGGCAACGATTATATATATTTCGACAACCGGGACGGCTCCATTGAAAGCCCCGAGTCCCTTTCCGTAAGCATTTGCGACAGGCATTACGGAATAGGCGGCTACGGCATCGTGCTGATAGAAAACAGCGAAATCGCGGACGCGAGGATGCGGATATTCAACCGCGACGGCAGCGAGGGCAAGATGGCCGGAAACAGCATACGCTGCGTGGCCAAGTACCTGTATGACAAGGGTATAATCAAAAAAGAGGTCATGGACATAGAAACGAACACGGGCGTAAGGACCTGCCGCCTTTATCTCAGAAACAAGCGCGTAAGCACGGTCAGCGTGGACATGGGCAAGGCGGAGCTGCACCCGACTTCCCTGCCCTCAACCTTTGACGGCGACAGGGTAATAGACCGTCCGGCGGTAATAGGCGGAGCGGAATACAAGATAACCTGCGCTTCAATAGGAAACCCTCATTGCGTCGTGTTTTGCGACGATATTGACTCGCTGAACCTTGAAAGGATAGGGCCGGAGTTTGAAAACGCCGAATACTTCCCTGAGCGCGTCAACACGGAATTTGTGCGCGTTGTAAACGAGAACACGCTGCGCATGCGGGTATATGAGCGCGGCAACGGCGAAACCTGGGCCTGCGGCACGGGAGCCTGCGCCGCCGTAGTGGCGGCGACGGAAAAGGGCCTCTTCAAAAAAGGCATGGACATTACCGCAAAGCTCATCGGCGGAGACCTGACGGTAAATTACACGGACGAAAGAGTCACCCTTACCGGCGACGCGGTATTGGTCTACGAGGGCTTTTTCGAGTTTTAATTGCAGCAAATCGACAACGGCGCGGCGGGATGCAGGCATCCCGCCGCGCGCTTGGAGTCTTATGAGAAAAAAACAAATAACCGGATTTATCCTTGCGGGCGCGATTTTAGCGGCCGGCCTTCTTCTGCCGGAAGCCTTCCTGACTCGCGCCGGCGGCCTCACTCTTGAGGGGGCGCGAACTATCGCGCTCCTTGCGGCCTTTCTTGCTACGCTGATAACCGAGGCGGCCCACCCCCTGCTTCTCAGCCTTATCTTTACGGGGCTTATGCCGCTTACAGGAGTGACCACAACGCTCGGCGAGGCGCTTTCGGGCTATTCCAGCCCCCTGTCGCTATTCATTATAGCCTCCTTCGGGATAGCCGGCGCCTTTTCCTCCGTTCCGACGCCAAGGCGCATATTAAGGGCGCTGCTTAGGCGCTTCGGCGGCAGCTCCGAGTCCATATTGCTGGCGCTCATGCTGTGCACGGCGCTGGTATCCTCGGTGCTTTCCAACGTGCCCTGCTGCGCTATGTTCATGGCTCTGGGAAAGGAGCTTTTGGGCATGTATGAGGAGGGCGAGGCCAGACGGCGCTCCGGCAGGGCCTTCATGATAGCCATACCGGTGGCGACTATGATAGGCGGCTGCGTAACCCCGCCCGGAAGCTCGGTCAACATGCTGGCCATATCGATGCTTGAGCAGTACACGGGCAGGACTATTGGCTTTATGCAATGGACGCTTGCGGGTTTGCCCTTCGCCGCCCTCGCGCTTCCCGCAAGCTGGCTGCTTATATGCAAAATACACAAACCCGCGCCAATCTCAAAAGAAGCGGCGGAGGCCTACATATCGGGCATGAATATCCCGGCCTATATCGACAGTCGTGAAAAAAGGGTTTTGGCGGCCTTCGCCGTCCTCCTGGTGCTTTTCGCGGCGTCCTCATGGATTAAAGGGCTAGATATAATATTGGTAGCCGTGCTGGGCTGCTGCTTTATGTGCCTGCCCTTTGCGGGCATAATAAGCGCAGGCGACTTCATAGGGAGCGTGAATTGGACCTCGGTTTTTTTGACGGCAAGCGTGCTTTCCATGGGGCAGGCCATAATGGACAACGGCGTCAGCGGCTGGCTGGCCTCGCTCATGCCGACGGCGCATATGGGGGCGGTTCCGCTGGTGGCCTTCGCTTCCCTTCTGACCTTCGCGCTGCTTGTAATAGTGCCGGTCTCCTTGCCGCTGATAACAATACTTACAGCCCCGCTGACGGCTCTGGCCGCCGCCTCCGGCTTTCCGCCGGAGCTTGTCATGCTGACGGCGGGCTTTGCGGGCGGCTGCTGCTTCCTGCTGCCTCTGGATGTGGTCCCCCTGCTCACCTTCGGGACTGGCTATTATACTATGGGCGACTGCTTTAAAAGCTCCGCGCCGCTTCAGGGCTGGCTTACCGTCGTAATGAGCCTTTGGTTTCCGCTGGCGGCAAGGCTGATGGGCTGGCTGTAAAGCTCAGGGCAGGTCGAATTCCCTGTCTATGGCCTCCGAAACCGCCTTCATGTTTTCCTCGTTGTATTCCAGCTCCCCGTTGTCAAACATAAGCGCCGCACCGAACAGCAGCGAGCGAACTATGAAGGTCTTGATTTTTTTGCTTTTTTCGGGCATTCCGACCTCCAGGCAGTACCTGTCGACAAGCTCCCTGGAAATCCTGCTAAGCCGGCTCCGCAGAGCCGCATACTCGCTGTCGAAATCCTGGCTGCTGAGCATCAGGATCGAGCGGAAGTAGGGGTTTTCCACAAGAAAGCGGATATATTCCATGCTGATTTCAAGAATGACCCTTCTTGTGGGCAGCATGGAGCTGCGCTCCAGCACCCTGCGCTGACGCTTTTCCCATAAATTGTTTATATATTCAATAATGGCCGCTATGAATTCCTGCTTGTCCTTGAAGTGCTTGTAGGGAGCGGCGCAGGATACCCCGCATCTGTCGGCTATGCGTCGCACCGAAAAGTTCTGCACCCCGTATTTGTTCAGCTCCTGGATGCCTGCCTCAATAAGCTGATCATGCAGCGTCCTGCCGCCGTCCGCAGGCTGCCTCGCTTCGGGCATGTAAACCACCTTGTCTTATTCTTGTTGCAAGAATTATATATATTTTTGGCGTCCGTGTCAAATGCCCTTATGTTATATTGACACGGGGTCGGAAACATGGTAATATTTCGGACAGGTTATCAGTGTTAACCTGTCCGAAATATATTTAGCGGGGTAGCGTTTGGTATGAAAAACAACAGCGGCTATGTCCTTCTGACCGATTCCTCCTGCGACCTGTCGGAAGAAACGGTTGCGGCGCTTGGCGTGGACGTGCTGCCTCTTGTCGTCAACGTGGACGGCAGGGAATACAAGAGCTTTCCTTTTGAAAGGGAGCTGAGCACTAAGCGTTTTTACGATGCGCTGCGCGCCGGAAGGCCCGCCTCCACCTCCGCCGCCAATGCCGACTCATTTGAAAAAATTATGGCGCCCCTTCTGGAGCAGGGGAAGGATGTGCTTTACATCGGCTTCTCGTCGGCCCTCAGCGCCACCTATCAAAACGCCTGCATAGCCGCGGAGGAGCTTTGCGAAAAGTTCCCGGACAGGAGGATAGCCTGCATTGATTCCCGCTGCGCCTCGATGGGCCAGGGCCTGCTGGTCTATCTTGCGGCCAGGAAAAAGGCGTTGGGCGCGGATTTTGACGAGTTGAAGGCCTTTGTGGAGACGACCTCGCCGCAGGTTTGCCACTGGTTTACTGTGGACGACCTGCATTTTTTGAAGCGGGGCGGGCGCATCTCCGCCACTACCGCCTCGGTCGGCTCAATACTCCATATAAAGCCGATACTGCACGTGGACGACGACGGGCGGCTTATAAGCGTGGACAAGGTAAGGGGCCGCAAGGCCTCCGTCAAGGCCTTGTTTGAAAGGGTGGAGAGCGCTTCGTCCGATATCGCCCGCCAGACCGTTATGATCAGCCACGGCGACTGCATAGAGGATGCCGAGAGCCTGGCTTCCATGATAAGGGAGTCGCTGCGCCCGGCGGAGATAATAATAAATGCCATCGGCCCCGTCATCGGAGCTCACTCCGGGCCGGGAACGCTGGCGGTGTTTTTCCTGGGCCCGAAACGATGAGCGTAAAAGAGCGATGAACCGGAGTCAAAATCGGCTCCCTTTCAATATAAATCTGGAGGTAATTATAATGGTTTTTGAAGCGATAGCAAAGCTTATAGCGGAGCATAACGACTGCGACGTATCCGAAATAACCATGGACAGCTCCTTCGCCGAGCTGGGCATAGACTCGCTGGACACCGTGGAGATGCTGATGAATTTGGAGGAACAGCTTGGAAAGGAAATTGAGCTTGACGAGAAGGTCGAAACGGTAGGCGACCTGGTCAGGTATATTGAAGCCAGGCTTTAAGGTTGAATAATGATAGAATCTAGAATATGCGAGCTTGTCGGCATAAAATACCCCGTATTTCAGGGCGGCATGGCCTGGGTGGCCGACGGGAAGCTGGCCGCCGCCGTTTCAAACGGAGGCGGGCTGGGAATAATAGGAGCCGGAAACGCGCCCGGCTCTTTCGTCAGGGAGCAGATTAAAATAGCCTCGTCCCTGACGGATAAGCCCTTCGGCGTAAACATAATGCTGATGAGCCCCTTCGCCGACGAGGTTGCTCAGGTTGTAGCCGAGGAAAAGGTAGGCGTGGTGACTACAGGAGCCGGAAACCCCTCAAAGTATATGGAGCTTTGGAAGATTGCGGGAATTAAGGTGATACCCGTCGTCGCTTCCGTGGCCATGGCCAAGCTTATGACAAGGGTCGGGGCCTCGGCGCTCATAGCCGAGGGCGGCGAGAGCGGCGGCCATGTGGGAGAGCTGACGACTATGGTGCTCGTGCCCCAGGTTTGCGACGCTACCGATCTGCCCGTGATCGCCGCCGGCGGCATAGGCGACGGCAGAGGCGTCGCGGCGTCGTTCATGCTGGGCGCCTGCGGGGTTCAGCTCGGGACAAGGTTCCTTTCCGCCTATGAATGCACGATACACCGCAATTATAAGGATAAGGTGCTTAAGGCAAACGATCTGGCTACGGTCGTCACAGGAAAACGGCTGGGGCATCCGGTGCGCAGCCTGAGGACGAACTTCACCCGCGAATATTTAAAGGCGGAATACGGAGGCGTTTCCGACGAGGAGCTGGAGGCCATGGGAACCGGCGCTCTGCGCCTTGCCGTTCAGGAGGGCGACACACAGAGGGGCTGCTTCCTTGCCGGCCAGATAGCCTCAATGGTGAACAGGGAGCAGCCGGCTGCGGAAATAATACGCGAGCTTATGGAGGAAGCCGAAGCCATACTCGGCGGCGCGGGGAAATGGATAAAATAGCCTTTGTATTTTCCGGACAGGGAGCCCAGCACCCCGGCATGGGCCGCGACTTGTATTTGAACGATGCCGCGGCCGCCGAAATATTCAGGCGCGCCGACGCGATAAGGCCGGGTACCTCGGCGCAGTGCTTTGAAGGTACGGAGGAGGAGCTGGCGCAGACGGCGAACACGCAGCCCTGCATGTTCGCCGTTGAACTGGCGGCTGCCGCCGCCCTCGATGAGGCCGGGATAAGGCCTCAAATGGCAGCCGGTTTCTCCCTCGGAGAAGTGGCGGCGCTGGCTTATGCGGGCGCGGTTTCGTTTGAGGACGGCTTCAGGCTGGTTTCTCTTCGCGGCAGATTGATGCAGGAGGACGCGGAAGAATGCGACGGAGCCATGGCGGCGGTGCTGAAGCTGGATGCCGGCGAGGTCGAGCGGCTCTGCGCGGGATACAAGCGCGTCTACCCCGTAAACTACAACTGTCCGGGCCAGATTTCGGTTTCCGGCGCGAAGGACGAGCTTGAGGATTTTATAAAGGCGGTGAAGGCTGCCGGAGGCCGGGCCGTACCCCTAAAGGTCAAAGGCGGCTTCCACTCGCCCCTGATGGCCAGGGCGGCGGAAAGGTTTGGCGAGGCTCTCAGGGACGTGTCGTTCTCCGAGCCTGAAATAGACCTCTACTCCAACTATACCGCCCTTCCCTACCGCGGCTCTTATGCCGAGCTGCTTTCCAGGCAGATAAGCGGACCGGTAAGATGGCAGGCTATAATAGAAAATATGATAAGCCGGGGGGCGGGCGTCTTTGTCGAGCTTGGGCCGGGCAGGACCCTCTGCGGCCTTATTGGCAGGATCGATGCCTCTGTGTGCACCTTCAATGTCGAGGATATGAAGAGTCTTCGCGAAACGACGGAGGCTCTGTCCGCATATAAAGCCTGAACTGACGGTCCCTGCGCTGAAGCTCCTCATCAAGGAGGTATATTTTATGCTTAAAGGAAAAATCGCCGTAATAACCGGCGGCTCAAGAGGCATAGGCGCGGCTATAGCCGTGAAATTTGCTTCGCTGGGCGCGGATATCGCGCTCATATACTCGGGAAACTCGAAGGCGGCTGAAGAGGTCTGCCAGGCGGCGCTGGGGTATGGCGTAAGGGCCGAAGCCTTTCAATGCGACGTGGCGGATTTTGAGGCGTCAAAGGCCGCCGTGGCGGAGATAAAGAACCGTTTTGGTAAAATTGACGTTCTTGTCAACAACGCCGGCATAACCCGCGACGGGCTGATCGCCATGATGAAGGAAGCGGACTTCGATGAGGTGATAAGCGTGAACCTCAAGGGCGCCTTCAATATGATTAAGCACTGCACGCCCCTTTTTATTAAGGCAAAATACGGGAGGATCATAAACATAAGCTCAGTGTCGGGGCTTATGGGGAACGCCGGGCAGGCCAACTACTCCGCTTCAAAGGCGGGGCTTATAGGACTTACCAAAGCTGTGGCCAAGGAGCTGGCGGCTCGAAACGTCACCTGCAACGCCATAGCGCCCGGCTTTATACAGACCGATATGACAAAGTCCTTCGGAGAAGACAACCCTCTTGTCGCGGCCATACCGCTGAAAAGAATGGGCAGGCCCGAGGAGGTGGCCGAAGCGGCAGCCTTTTTGGCCATGTCTGACTATATAACCGGCGAGGTAATCCGCGTGGACGGCGGCCTTGCCATGTAGGCATTGCAGACGCGTGAAATGCATTTTGAAAGGATTGTAAGCTTTATATGCGCAGAGTCGTTGTTACAGGAATGGGAGCGGTCTGTCCCGTCGGAAACTCCGTCCCGGAGCTTTGGGACGCGCTGATTCGCGGCATAAACGGTATAGCGCCCATCACCAGATTCGACACGGCCGAACACAAGGCTAAGCTCGCAGCCGAGGTCAAGGGCTTCGACGCGAAAAAGTATATGGACAGGTCTGACGTCATGCACAGCGACCTTTACGCCCAGTACGGAATGGCCGCCGCCGTCCAGGCTCTTGAGGAGAGCGGCGTCATCGGTACCCTGCCGCCGGAACGGATAGGCGTATATGTCGGTTCGGGCATAGGCGGCATAACGACGCTCATAGAAGAGCACAACAAGCTCAGGGAAAGAGGCCCGAGGCGCGTTTCTCCCTACTTTGTGCCCATGATGATAGCCAACATGCTTTCGGGAATGATAGCCATACGCTTTGATTGCCGGAATTCGGCTATGCCCGCCGTTACGGCTTGCGCTTCCGGCTCAAACGCCATAGGCGAGGCCCTGCGGATGATACGCCACGGCTACGCCGACGCTATGATAGCGGGCGGAGCCGAGGCGGCGATAAACGCGCTGAGCGTAGCCGGGTTTTCCAATATGCAGGCCCTTTCCTGTGCGGAGGATCCGAACGCGGCTTCCCTCCCCTTTGACAGGCGCAGGAGCGGCTTTGTCATAGGGGAAGGCGCGGCGGTGCTTGTGCTGGAGGAATATGAGCACGCGCGCAGGCGCGGCGCGCCGATATACGGCGAAATCTGCGGCTACGGCTCGACCTGCGACGCCTACCATATAACCGCTCCCAAGCCGGACGCGGAGGGCGGGACACGCGCGATGGGGGCGGCGATGGCCGAGGCCGGCTATTCGGGAACGGAGACGGTTTACGTAAACGCCCACGGGACCGGAACTCCCCTGAACGACGCTTCCGAAACGCTGGCCATAAAAAACGCCCTGGGCCTTGAAAAGGCCCGCGCAAGCCTTATCAGCTCCACCAAGTCAATGACGGGGCACATGCTGGGAGCGGCGGGCGCGCTGGAGGCCGTCGTCTGCCTGAAGGCCATAAACGAGTGCGCCGTCCCCCCCACCATCAACCTGCTTGAGCCGGACCCGGAATGCGACTTGAACTATGTGCCGAACTCCGCGGTCGAAGCGAAAATTGAGCTTGCCCTGTCAAACTCCCTGGGCTTCGGAGGGCATAACGCCTGCCTTGCCTTCAGGAGGATCTGATTAGAGACCGGCCGCGCGTTTTGCGGCGCTTTTACGCGGCGAAAGGAGCTACGTTAAACAATATGGACGAAAAAGACATTCGCAAATATGCCGCCCTTATGAGGGAGCTGGGGCTGACCGGGCTTGAGTTCAGCGACAACGGAAGCTCGGTCCGTCTGGAAATGGCTCCGGCGGAGCCGGCGTATGCCCGCCTTGTCAAAACGGACATTGGCTCGGCGGAGGACGCATGCACGTCATCAGGCGAGGTTTCAGGCGTCAGGCAGGGCCTGATAGATATTACCTCCCCTATGGTGGGCGTGTTTTACAGCGCCCCTGCCGAAAACGCGGCGCCCTTCGTTCAGGTGGGCGACACGGTGAAAAAGGGCGACGTGCTCTGCATAATCGAGGCCATGAAGCTTATGAACGAAATTGTCTCCGACCAGGACGGAGTTATAGCCGAAATTTGCGTCGGCAACCAGCAAATAGTTGACTACGGCCACGTGCTGTTCCGGCTGAGGAAGAATTGACGATGAATAAGGAAGAGATTAAAAAAATTCTGCCCCACAGGGACGACATGCTGCTTATTGACGAGGCTGAAAGGGTTGGAGACACGGCGAAGGGCAGGTACCTGGTGCGGGGAGACGAGTTCTTTTTAAGGGGCCACTTTCCCGGCGCGCCCGTAGTTCCGGGAGTAATGCTCTGCGAGATGCTGGCCCAGTCGGCCTGCGTGCTGCTTGCGGACGGCATGGGCGAGGGGAAGATACCTATGTTTACCGGCATGAACAATGTGCGCTTTAAAAACCCCGTGAGGCCGGGCGACACGTTTGAAACCGAATGCAGGATAGTTAAGGCCAAGCCTCCCTTCTATTTTGCCGAGGGCAGCGGCTATGTGGGCGGAAAGCTTTGCGTCAGGGCCGAATTTTCCTTTGCGATAACGGGATGACGATATGTATTCTAAAATTTTAATAGCAAACCGCGGCGAGATAGCCGTCAGGATAATACGCGCCTGCAAGGAAATGGGCATAGCGACGGTAGCCGTCTATTCGCAGGCGGATGCCGAGGCGCTGCATGTGGCGCTGGCTGACGAAAGCTTTTGCATCGGCAAAGCCGAGGCTTCCGACAGCTATCTGAATAAGGAGCGAATAATAAGCGCCGCCCTGGTTTCCGGCGCGCAGGCGATCCATCCGGGCTACGGCTTTTTGTCGGAAAATTCCGGCTTTGCCCACCTTTGCAGGAAAAACGGCATAGCTTTCATAGGGCCTTCGCCGGAAAATATGGACCGGCTGGGCGATAAGGAAAGGATAAAGCGCCTAATGTCCGAAGCCGGACTAACGGTCATACCCGGTTCTAAGGTCGTTAACGGCATTGAGGAAGCCGTAAGCGAGGCCGAAAGAATAGGCTATCCGGTTATGATGAAGGCGCGCTCCGGAGGCGGAGGGCGAGGAATCAGGCTTGTCGGCGGCAGGCAGGAGCTAGAAAGCGCCTATCCGGCCGCGGCTGCCGAGGCCAAGGCCGCCTTCGGCGACGGGGCGCTGTACATTGAAAAATACATCAACCCCGCCAGGCATATAGAAATACAAATTTTAGCAGACGAGGCAGGGAACGTGGTCTGTCTCGGCGAGCGCGACTGTTCGATACAGAGAAAAAACCAAAAGCTGATAGAAGAAGCCCCCTCCCCCGCCGTAAAGCCGGAGCGTCGAAGCGAGATATTCGAAATGGTATCGGCGGCGATAAAAAAGATAGGCTATACAGGTGCCGGTACGCTGGAGTTCCTGTACGATGCGGCGGGCAATTTTTACTTTATGGAAATGAACGTTAGGCTTCAGGTGGAGCACCCGGTAACGGAGGCGCTGACCGGCATAGATCTTGTAAAATGGCAGATACGGATCTCCTCGGGTATACCGCTCAGCTTCACGCAAAAGGACATAGACCTGAGCGGTTCGGCCATAGAGTGCCGCATAAACGCGCTCTCCCCCGGCAAGGTGGAATTTCTCCATGTCCCGGGCGGGCCCTTTGTCCGTTTTGACACCTACCTTATGGCGGGTACCAAAGTGTCTCCCTATTACGACTCCCTGCTGGGCAAGCTGATAATTTACGCGGGAAAGCGCGAGGAAGCCCTGAGAAAGATGAAAGCCGCGCTCTGCGAGCTTGTGATAGACGGCGTGCCCAACAACATAGAGGAACAGATAGACATAATCGGAAGCGAAGCCTTCATGAACGGAACCTACAACCTTAATTATTTCACTGAAGCGAGGTGAGCCTCTTGCCCATACGTTTTATCCGCAAGCCGCAAAACGAGCTTGAAAAAGGCGGCAGGCAGTCCGCGCCGCCGGTGTCGGCGGACGAAAACGAGCCCTCCACCGCCTGCCCCAACTGCCGCAAGCAGATACCGCTCAGCCAGATTTGGGGCAACTTCCATTGCTGCACCTCCTGCGGGCATCATTTCAGAATGAACGCAAGGCAGCGCATAAATTTCATCGCCGACTCGGACAGCTTTATAGAAACCGATTCCGGGCTCGTATCGAGAGATTTCATGTCCTTTCCCGGATACCGCCAGAAGCTTGACACGACCATAAAATCCGGCGGCGAAAACGAGGCCGTCATTTGCGGAGAGGCGTCGATCGGCGGCGTGCGTTGCGGCCTGTTCGTAATGGAGCCTTACTTCATGATGGGCAGCATGGGTACCGCCGTCGGGGAGAGGATTACCCGTCTGTTTGAGTACATGACCGCAAAAAGGCTGCCGGTAGTAGGCTATACGGTTTCGGGCGGGGCAAGGATGCAGGAAGGCATTCTATCCCTAATGCAGATGGCGAAAACAAGCGCCGCGGTGGCCAGGCACAGCGCGGCGGGCCTTTTTTACCTGGTCGTCCTCACGGATCCGACTACCGGCGGAGTTACGGCCAGCTTTGCCATGGAGGGCGATATAATCCTGGCCGAGCCGGGCGCGGTTATCGGCTTCGCGGGGGCGAGGGTCATAGAGCAGACCACAAGAAAAAAGCTGCCGCAGGGCTTCCAAACCGCGGAGTTTTGCCTGGACCACGGGTTTGTGGACGCGATAGTCCCCAGAAGCTCGCAGAAGCAGGCGGTCGCTTCCCTGCTGAGATTTCACACGGGAGGAGCTGTCACAAACGAGCATGAGCAATAAAACGGCTTACGACAAGGTAAGGCTGGCCAGGGCCAACAACAGGCCGACCGGCAAGGACTATATAGACGCCATGTTCGACGGCTTTTTTGAGCTGCACGGCGACAGGCGCTATGGCGACGACCCGGCGATCGTCGCCGGTCTTGCAAAGCTTATGGATATGCCCGTCACGGTAATAGCCATAGAAAAGGGGCGCAGCGCCAGGGAGCGGGCCTTCAGGAATTTCGGCGCGCCTAACCCGGAGGGCTACAGGAAGGCTCTGCGGCTGATGAGGCAGGCTGAAAAGTTCAAACGGCCCGTCGTGTGCTTTGTGGACACCTCCGGCGCTTATTGCGGCATCGGCGCCGAGGAGCGCGGGCAGGGCCAGGCCATCGCGGAAAACCTTATGACCATGATGACGCTGAAAACGCCCGTTATTTCGGTGCTGGTCGGCGAGGGCGGCAGCGGCGGCGCTCTGGCGCTGGCCGTGGCCGACAGGGTATGGATTTTGGAAAACGCCGTATATTCGGTCATATCTCCGGAGGGTTGCGCCAGCATACTATGGAAGGACGCGTCCAGGGCCGCCGAAGCGGCCGCCAGCCTGAAGCTTACCAGCGAGGATATACTCTCCTTCGGCGTGGCTGATAAAATAATACCCGAAAAGGAGCTCGGCAAAGGCGATTTTTATTTGGGTCTGAAAACCATGCTTTACGAGGAGCTTTCAGGGCTGAAGGTTCTGCCATTGGAAAGTCTTCTGGAAGCAAGGTTTGCCAGGTTCAGAAGGCTGGGAACGGAAGGCCTGCTGGAAACCTGAAAATCATTGTATTTCAATTAAATCCGCATTATAATATAACGGCGCGCCGGGCTTCAGCCGCGATAGCGGCGCCGCCCGGCGCGCCGTTTCCATTGAGCAAAGGCAGGCTATATTTATGAGAAAAATATTGGGGCTTGAAGAAATCTATGAATTGAAGCCGGACATAGGCGAGGAGCTCTACGGCAGGCTCCGTTCCAGCAGGCATATATGCGCGGCTCCGGACAAATTTTCTTATCTGGTTATGTTCATGTTTACTGACGTGAGAAACGAGAACCACAGGGACGACCAGGTCTGCATTTACTGCGGGGAGTCGGATATCGTTTTTGTGTCCGACAATTCGCGCTGCCTCAGGCTGTTTAATTCGGTTGACGGCAGCCTCGACCCCTTCACTCAGCTCCTGGAATTCTTCATGCTGCTCACGGCGGACGATCTTGACGAGCTGGGCAAGCTTGAGGACAGGATAATCGAGCTTGAGGACAGGCTGCTGTCGGAAAAAAGGACGGACAGCGGCAGCAGGGCTTCGATAATAACCATCAGGCGCAAGCTTCTGATCATGAAGCGCTATTACGAGCAGCTTAAAATAATAACCGGGGAATTTTCGGAGGATGTAAACGACCTTATTCCGCGCCAGCTCCAAAAGCGCTTCATCTCGCTGAACCGGCGAATAAACAATCTGCTCCAGTCCGTCCTGCACCTGCGGGAATATATAACGCAGGTGCGCGAGGCGTATCAGGCCCAGGTCGATATAGAGCAAAACCAGATAATGAAGATATTTACGGTGATCACGGCGGTGTTCCTCCCCCTGTCGCTTATAGCGGGCTGGTACGGCATGAATTTTCAAATGCCGGAGCTGGGCTGGCGGTACGGCTACCCTTATGTCATCGCCCTCAGCATAGCGGTATGCGCCGTATGCGTAATATACTTCAAGCTGAAAAAGTGGTTTTGAGAAGGCAGGGCTGAATATATAAACATAAAACCGGGTTCTTTGCATGAACCCGGTTTGGCTTCAGTCGTATTTTTTGCTCTTGCTTTTCTTTTCAAGGTTTGCGGGTATGTCGTTGTTCTTCTGGAAGGCTGAAAGCTCCTTGACAAAGTCCCTGTAATAAGAGTCCTGCACCTTTACCGCTTTCGAGCCGTCCTTGAATATTATTTCCGCCGCCGTGTTGTTTATCCTGGCGGCGCGCGAATTCAAGGGATTGGCGCCCGGAAAGGTCCAAATCATGGCGCTTATGGATTCCGCCGGCATTACCTTTTTCCCGAAAAGGTTGTTCTGCACCAGGCATTTCTCGTAAATCACAAGATTGACGGTGAATATCTGCTTTAAAAGAATTAAAATCGCGCCGATGTCCAAGATCCCGGAAATGATGACGACCGGCAAATTGACATTCCCGTTGTTGAGCCCGGTGATGAGAACGGCGGCGAACACCACCGAGAAAAGAAGCACCGCCATTACTATAGGCAGCAATATCATGCCCTGAACCCTAAGCACAGCCTGTTTCTTGCCGTAATTTTCCTCCATAGCCTTACCTCCACGAAACAAGATATTTGAGATGAATATAGCACAATATACAAGCCGAGTCAATTCATTCAGGGCATATTGTTTATTGTCTCCAATTCTTTACCTTGTCCGCCTGCAGGCGCAGGCGGACATAGCTTTCGTGGCGGGAAGGCGCTATTTCTCCTTCCCGCAGGGCCTTGAGTATAGAGCAGCCCTCGTCGCCGACATGGGCGCAGTCGGAAAAGCGGCAGCTTCCCAAATAGGGGGCAAATTCCCTGAAAAGCCTCGGCAGGTTTTGCTTCATTTCAAAGCTTACGTCCTCTTCAGCGAAGGAGGCAAAGCCCGGAGTATCTGCTATCAGGGCGCCGCCCGGCAGCCTGTAAAGCTCCACATGCCTTGTGGTGTGTCTGCCTCGCCCAAGCTTAAGGCTTATTTCATCGGTCGGCAGGGCAAGGCTTGGCTGAAGGAGGTTGAGCAGGCTGGACTTCCCTACTCCCGAGTTGCCGGTAAAGGCGCAAAGCTTTCCCCGGAGCAGCTCCTTGAGCCTGTCCAAGCCCTCGCCCGTTGCGGCGCTTGTATGGACAGCATGGAAGCCGGCCTTGGTGTATACCGCATAGAGCTCCTCGGCGCGCGCAATGTCGCACTTGTTGAAGCAAATCACGGGCTCGCAGCTTTTCAGCTCCGCGACAGCCGCCATCCTGTCTATAAGGAAAGGGTCGGTAACCGGAACCGCGGCGGAAGCTATTATAACCATAAGCTCGATATTCGCCACGGCGGGCCGGACAAAGGCGTTTTTGCGCGGAAGGATAGAATCCAGGCTGCCTTCTCCCCCGCCCAAGTCCGTTACCTCAGCCATATCGCCAACCAGAGGGGTAAGCTTGTCAAGCCTGAACCTGCCTCTGGCGCGGCAGCGCAAAACGCCCCGCTCGGTTTCCACATACCAGAAGCCGCTTATGGCCTTGATTATCCTGCCGGTCATAACGTTTGCGCCGGAAACGCTTTCAACGTTCATCGGTTACTGCCCTTCGGAGCCGCTTTCTCCGGAATAGGCCACATCCGGCGGGGCGACCGTAGTGTCGTCCGGCTCGGTTGTTTCCTCGGACGGCGGAGGGCCTGAAGATATGTTCAGATTGACGGAGGTATGCTCGGGTACGGAGGTTCCGGGGGTGACGTTTTGGAACGTTACCGTATCCTTCTCAGCCTCGCTCTCCACGGGCGTGACCTTGCCCAAAACAAGGTTCAACGCCTCCAGCTTGGCCTTTGCGGAGGCCAGCGTTTCCCCCGTAAGGTCGGGCATTGTGACATAAATTATCTCGGGCCCGCTGCTGACGGTCAGATACACCGTATCTCCGGGTGAAAGCTCCGTGCCTTCGGCTGGAATGGTTCTTATTACATAATCCTTGGTAACATCGTTTGAGGTGACAAATTCCGGCTCGGCCACCTTAAGCTTAAGCTTTTCAAGGTTCAGCTTTGCCGACCTGTAGTCGGTATTGACTACGTTTGGCATATATATCTTTTCGCTGCCGCTGCTCACGGTCAGCTTCACCGTCGGCTTATTGCCGGACTTTATAACGGTGCGCCCTGCGGCGGGGCTCTGCTCTATCACATAGCCCTCGGCCACGGTATCGCTGGCCTCGCGGGTCGGCACAATTTCAAAAATATCCGTATAAGCCGGATTATTCAAAATATCCTCAATATTCGAATTGACAAAGTCGGGTACTGTTGTGGTTTCCGGCTCGGCGAACATATCGTCGAACCAGGTGTTTTTCAGATACAAAAAAGCGCAGATCAGAAAAATGAGCACGCACAATATGCCGGAAAGCAGGGAGACCCTCCTGGCTTTTTGCGTGTTTCTGACGTATTCCGCCTTTGACATTGCGCCGGTTTTGTCGCGCAGTACGGAAGCGAGATTGCCTGTGTCGAGGTTTCCGCGTCCTGTATTTGAAAGGCCGCCCGTTCTGCCTTTCAGTCTTTCCGAGGCGCTGTCCGCGGCCTTGTCGCCCGTCCGGAAATCAAGGTCGCTGTAATCGAACTTGTAGTCGGGATTTTTCCTGAAGCTTTCCAGATCCTCGTACAGCCTTTCGGCGGACTGGTATCTCTGCTCCAGCTTTGCGTTCATTGCCCGCATAATGATATTTTCAAAGCCCTCGGGTATGTCGGGGTTGATTTCCCGGGGCATAAGAGGTATGGAGCTGATATGCTGCATGGCTACCGCTATGGCGCTGTCTCCCTCGAAGGGCAGCCTGCCCGTCACCATCTCGTACATAACTACGCCCAAAGAATATATGTCGGCCCTTGCGTCAATGCGCCCGCCCTTTGCCTGCTCGGGCGATATATAGTGCACGCTTCCCAGCGTTTCCTGCGTAAGAGTGTTTTGAGTAGAGGGCAGCCTTGCTATCCCGAAATCCGCGACCTTTACGCTGCTGTCCCTAAGTATCATTATATTATGGGGCTTAATATCCCTGTGTATGATGCCCTTGCCGTGCGCGTGTATAAGCGCCCTGGCAATTTGGGAGGCAAAATGCAGGGCCTCCTTCCATGAAAGGACGCCGCGCCTGCTAAGATATTGCTTCAGGGTAATGCCCTCAATAAGCTCCATTACTATATATTCCAAATCCGCCGAGCGGCTCACATCGTATACTGTGACTATGTTGGGATGAGAAAGCATAGCCACAGCCTGCGACTCGGTGTGGAAACGGCGCCTGAAGTCCTCGTCCACCGCAAGCTCGTCCTTAAGGATTTTTACGGCTACGAACCTGTTGAGCCTATGGCATCTGGCCTTATATACCACCGCCATTCCGCCGACGCCGATCTTTTCTATTATCTCATACCGGTTGTCGAGCAGCTTGCCGATATATTTGTCCATGCTGTCCATGCTAATCTCCTTTCACGACGGACATTACAATAATAGTAACATTGTCCGGCGCTCCCCTTGCAAGAGTTATATCCAGCAGCCTGCGCGCCGCCGTTTCTATCTCGCCTCCGTAAAGGATTTCAAACAAGATTTCCTGAGGATTGAGCTGGCTGCTCAGTCCGTCGCTGCAAAGTATGAGCGTGTCGCCTTCGGCCAGCGTTATGTGGAAAAAGTCGCATTCTATATCCCTCTCAGTCCCCAGCGCGCGGGTAATATAGTTGCGGCGTGGATGGAGCCAGGCCTCGGCCCTGTCGATCTCGCCCCTATCAACCATGTCCTCCACCAGAGAATGGTCCTTTGTTACCTGCCTTATGCCGCCGTTGTTTACAAGATAGCAGCGGCTGTCGCCGATGTTGGCTATCAGGGCCCTGTTTCCGCTGACTATGGCGGCTACGAAGGTGGTGCCCATTCCGCTGAAGCTTTCGTCGGAGGCCGCTTTGTCGCGGATAGCCATATTGGCCTCGTAAACCACATCGCCTATTATTACGTCCGCATCGTTGAAGCTGATAAGCCGGTCGGTAAGAGCGCCGACAAAGCATTCCACCGCCATTGAGCTTGCCACATTGCCGGCCTTGGCTCCGCCCATCCCGTCGCACACCAAGGCGGCCGTTATTTCCTCGCCGCCTAATCCGTTAAGCGTCAATACGGCAAAGGCATCCTGATTGTCGGCGCGGACCTTGCCGATATCCGTAAGTCCCCAGTATTTCAGGCGCAATGGCGTCTCCATGTCTGCTTCAGCGCGCTCCCTTCCTTCTGAGCTGTCCGCATGCCGCGTCTATATCGCCGCCGAGCCTGCGTCGTATGGTCACGTTAACACCGTAAGCCTTGAGCATGGCGGCAAATCTGGCGGCATCGCCGGGTTCAAGACGGTTTTCTCCCTCCACCGGGTTGAGAGGTATCAGGTTTACATGTCCGCGGGTCCTTTTTATCAGCTCCGAAAGCTGCCTTGCCTGCTTTCTGCTGTCGTTGACGCCCTTGATTACGGCGTATTCGAAGGATATGCGGCGGCCCGTTTTGTTATAATACCTTACGCAGGCGTCTGTCAACGCATTTACGCTGTATTTCGCGGCAACAGGCATGAGCTTTCTGCGCGTCTCGTCATCCGGCGCGTGGAGCGAAACAGATAATGTCAATTGTAAATCATGATCGGCCAGCTTGTCAATTCCCTCGACCAGGCCGCAGGTGGAAAGGGATATGTGGCGCATGCCTATGTTCATGCCCTCAGGGTGGTTTACAAGGGAAAGAAAGCGCATGACGTTATCGAAATTGTCAAGAGGCTCGCCTATTCCCATAAGAACTATGTTCGATATTTGCGCTCCGCTGTCCTTTTGGGAATACCATATCTGGTCCAGCATTTCGGAAGGGGCCAGGTTTCTTATAAAGCCAAGGCCCGCGGAAGCGCAGAAGGCGCAGCCCATACGGCAGCCCGCCTGTGTGGAGATGCAAGCCGTGTTTCCGTACCCATAGCGCATGACAACGCTCTCGACCATATTCCCGTCGCGCAGCCTCCAAAGGTACTTGACAGTACCGTCATCCTCTGAAACCTGCTTTCCTGCTATTTCAGGCGGGCTTATGAAAAAGTGCGATTCAAGCAGCTCCCTCAGCGGGAGCCCGATGTTGCTCATTTCCTCGAAGGAGCCGGCGCCCCTTGAGAGCCACGAAAAAATCTGCTTGGCCCTGAAGCCGGCCTGGCCATGCTCCGCCAGCCACTGCCGCAGCTCCTCAGGCGTCATTGATTTTATGTCGATTTTCTCATTTTGCATATATAAAAACCGTCCGTTGAGTAGTCGTAAGGCCAGATGGTTATCCTTCCCTCCGAAATACGGCCCACCGGCTCCGGCAGCTCAAAGCCCTCCGGCGAAAAATCACCGTGCTCCGCAAGGAACCTGTCGGTTACTCCCTCATTTTCCTCCCGGACCAGCGTGCAGGTGGAGTAGACCAGCGACCCGCCGGACCTGACGTACCTTGCCAGGTTTGCAAGGATATTATACTGCAATTCTGGCAGCCCGGCTATGCTCTCAAAGCTTTTGTATCTTATTTCCGGCTTTTTCCTTATAACGCCGAAGCCCGAGCAGGGAACGTCCGCCAGCACGATATCAAAGCTGCAGCGGTACGTTTCGTCGAAAACCGTCGCATCCATAGCTTTTGCCTCTATTATGCCTATCCCTAGCCGCGCCGCCCCCTCCCGCAATTGCCTTATCTTATTGTCGCGTATATCGCAGGCCAGTATATAACCTCTGTTTTTCATAAGCTGAGCGGCCAGAAAGGCCTTGCCGCCGGGCGCAGCGCAGGCGTCGAGCAGCCTCATGCCCGCCTCCGGACAAGCCGCCAGCACAGGCAGCGCCGCCGCCGCATCCTGAACCGTAATAAGCCCTTTTTTATAAGCCTCGGTTTCGGCTATCCCGCCGGCGCCTTCAAGCATAACGAAGCCTTCCAGCCAGGGATGGGGCCTTGAGCCCGGTATTTGGCACGGCGGCTTCAAGGAGTTTACACGGGCCGTTATTTCGGGTATCGAATTGTCGGCTTCAAGCAGGCGCCGGGTGTTTTCCCTGCCTATCCTGCCCATGAAATAGTCTATGAACTGCTTCGGATGGCTGTATCTTATGCTCCAGTCGTCCTCAGGCAGCGGAGGCGGCCCGTCCGAGCCGGCGGAAAGACGCCTTAAAACAGCGTTTACTAGGGACGCCGCGCCGCTGTTGGCCAACTTTTTTGCCAGCTCCACCGATTCGGAGACCGCAGCCCTTGGAGGTATCCTGTCCATGAAGGCAAGCTGGTACGCACCGGCCTTAAGAATAGAGCGGACCGCCGGCTGAAGCCCGCCAAAGCCTTTTTTGTCCTGCAGATATCTTTCCGCAAGCCAGCGGCAGGCTGCGTCGTTTTGCATGACGCCGTAGCACAGGCGCGCGGCAAGAGCCGCGTCTCTGCCTTTTATGCCCTCGTTTTTCAATAGGCCGTTCAGATATGCGTCCGACCATGAGCCCTTTGCCTCATAAGCCATCAGCGCCCTTACGGCCGCTTCTCTAGCAGTCAAGCTCTACCCCATTTAAAAAAGAATACGTCAAGCCGCAAAAGCGGCTTGATGCTAAACGGCGTGGCCTCTCAGGTAGTCCGCGGCCTTCATCCGCCTTCCGCCCTGGGCCTGCACTTCGCGTATGATAATCGTCCTTCCGTACCCGCAGGCTATCTCAAGCCCGTTTTTATCGGCCCTGACTAAACTCCCGTTATCCAGCGCCGTTGCATTAGACGTTAGCTGCGGGGAAAAAAGCTTGTAAACGGAGCCGTTGATCGAGGCAAACGCGCCGGGCCTGGGGTCGAGGCCCCTGATCCTGTTGTATATGCTTTCGGGGGGCTGGGACCAGTCTATTTCGCAATGCTCCTTTTTTATGGGGGGCGCAAAGGTGGCCTCGGCGTGGTTTTGGGGCACGGCCGACGCCGTACCGCTTTCAAGCTTTTTCAGCGTTTCGACTATAAGCTCAGACCCCAGCGCCATCAAACGGCCGTACACGCTGCCGAAGGTTTCGTCCTCGCCTATTTCGATGGCGGCCTTGTCTATCATATCGCCGGAATCCATGCCCTCGGCCATATACATGGTCGTTACGCCGGTCGCCTTCTCGCCGTTTATAACGGCCCACTGTATGGGAGCGGCTCCTCTGTATTTCGGCAGCAGAGAGGCATGAACGTTAACGCAGCCAAGCGGCGGGATATCCAGTATGGACTTTGGGAGCAGCCGGCCGTATGCGACGACTATAAAGACATCAGCCCCGAAGGAAGCCAGCAATTCGGCGGTTTCCGGCGCCTTTAAAGACGCGGGCTGAAGCACCGGCAGCCCGGCCTTCAAGGCGTATTCCTTTACCGGCGGCATGGCCAGCCTCATCCCTCTGTTTTTCGGCCTGTCGGGCTGGGTGCAGGCGCAGACTGCCTTATAGCCCGCCTTTAATATCGAGTCCAGACAGGCGGCGGCAAAATCCGTAGTGCCCATGAATAGTATTTTCAAGCGGCATCAGTTCCTCCGCAATCAATCGTTTTTTTCGCTCTCCCGCAGGCTTTCAAGCTCTTCCTCTGTAAGGAAGCGGTCGGCTATTTCGTCAAAAAGCACGCCCTGAAGGTGGTCAAGCTCATGGCAGAAGGCTCTTGCGGTCAGTCCGCAGCCTTCCGCTTCAAAATAAGCGCCGTATCTGTCTTGAGCCTTTATCTTAACGCGTTCGGGCCGGGTCACGATGCCCCAGATGTTGGGCAGGCTCAGGCAGCCCTCCGGCCCTATCTGTTCCCCTTCAGTTTCAACTATCTCGGGATTTATAAACTCCATCAGCTTAGGCTCCTCGCCGCTGTAATCGATAACGATGAAGGCGCGGCGCAAAACGCCGACCTGGGGGGCGGCAAGGCCGACGCCGCTGGCCTTGTCAAGCGTTTCGCGCATGTCGTCCAGCAGCCTGTGCAGCCTCTCGTTAAAATCCTTGACTTCCCTGCTAACCTTTTTCAGACTGGGATCGCCTTTTTTGAGTATTGTTCTTGTAGCCATAATATGCTCCGTTCACCGCCGCGCATGGACTCTTCAAAAGACTTCGGAAAAGAAAAGAACCGCGCGGCGCTTGCCGCTTGTCGGCGGCGGCACGCCAATTTTATTTTCTCCGGCCATATTGGAATTTTGCAGCCGGCCGGCTCGCTTATTATTTATAAAGGCCAGGCGGCTCCTACATGGAATTTACGTCGCCATACAAAGCCAGCGTTTTGAATCTGGGCTCGGACGAATATTTCTTCAGTACGGAGGCTATAAGGGCGCGGGCTTCCTTTGAGGGCTCGGCATTCAATATTACTCTGTATCTGAAACGGTTGTTAACCTTGACGACGGAAACGGGGGCGGGTCCCAGTATCCTTGCCCCGGAAAGCGAAGCCGCAGCGCCGCGCAGAGCGTTACCTACTTCCCTTACGCAAGCCAGCGCCAAGTCCTCCTCAAGACCGGAAACCGTCACCGAATACAGCTCCTTTAAGGGCGGCGCGGAAAGTAATGAGCGCATCTCCATTTCACACTTGTAAAAGGCGTCGTAATCCTGCCGGGCAGCGCAGAGTATCACCTCATTTTGGGGGGTAAAGGTCTGTATTACCGCTCTGCCCGGCTTCGAGCCTCTGCCCGAGCGGCCTACCACCTGAGTAATTAGGCTGAAGGTCCTCTCGCGCGACCTGTAGTCCCCGGAATAAAGGGCCTGATCGGCGGAAATAACGCCTACAAGGGTAACATTCTCAAAATTGAGGCCCTTTGCTATCATCTGGGTGCCGATCAGTATGGGCACGTTTTCTTTTTCAAACTTATTCAAAAAAGACTCATGAGGCCGCGAGGCGCTGACGGTGTCGGTATCCATGCGCAATATCCGCACGCCGGGAAAAAGCTCGCCAAGCTCGGCTTCCACCTTCTGCGTACCCGAGCCGGAAAAGCACAGTCTGCCTCCGCAGCGGGGACAGGCTCCGTCGGTAGGGACGGAAAACCCGCAGTAGTGGCACATCATCCTTCTGTTTGCGGAATGATATGTAGGATGGGCGCTGCAACGTGGGCAGGAGTATACGAAGCCGCACTCGGGACAGACGACCACGCTGCTGGCTCCGCGCCTGTTTATAAAGAGGATGCTTTGCTCGCCTGATTCCAAGTTTTTTTCAAGCTCCGCCTTCAGAACGGAGCTTATGTCGGTACCGTTGCCGCTTTTCAGCTCGGCCTTCATATCCGCGATAATGACCTCGGGCAGCGGGCGGGTGTTGAAGCGCTCGGTCATCCTGAACAGATGGTACTTTCCGCTTAAAGCGCTGTGCATGCTCTCGACGGAAGGGGTAGCCGAGCCCAAAAGCAGCAGAGCTCCGGCTTCAACGCAAAGATATTTCGCAACCTCTCTCGCATGGTATCTCGGAGCGCTTTCAGACTTGTAGGTATGCTCCTGCTCTTCGTCGATGATAAGCAGCCTCAGCCGCTCCACCGGAGCGAATACTGCCGAACGCGTCCCCACGGCCACATCCACTAGTCCTGACTTTATGCGCTTCCATTCGTCGTACCTTTCGCCGACGGAGAGGGAGCTGTGAAGCACAGCGACCCTGTCGCCGAAATGCCTGAAAAACGTGGAAACAAGCTGAGGCGTGAGCGCGATTTCCGGAACGAGGACTATTGCCCCTCCGCCGGAGGCTATGGCGTCCTTAATAAGGCTGATATAGACCGCGGTTTTCCCGCTCCCGGTCACGCCGTACAGCAAGGCGGCGGAGGCCCGGCCGCTTTCAAGGGACTGCTCCAAAAGGGCTTTAAGGCCCTCGTAGGCGCGGCGCTGGCCTTGATTGAGCGTGTCCATCGGGGGCTTGTCCGAAACCTCATATGCGGGCTTTCTGAATTCTTCGGTGTGGCGAAGGCTTATATAGCCGGCCTTCTCAAGCGCCCTGACGCTCTTCATGGAAGCGCCGGTAAAATAAAGCAGCTCCTTAACGGAGGCTTCCCCAAGGCTGGCCAGCAGCTTCAGCAGCGCCGATTGCTGCGGAGAGCTGCGCCTCTTCAGCTCAGCCGCCTCAAGGGCATCCTCCGAGCTCATTTCCAAAACGGCGGTTGCGGCGCTTTTATCCGCGGCGCGCCGCTTGCCCTCAAGCTCGCGAGTAACCACGCCCGCATCCTCAAGCCTGGATATGGCCGGCTGCGCTTTATATCCGACAGCATCCCTAAGCCTGTCGAAGGCTGCCAAGCCTCCCTCGGCATAGAGAGCGTCAAGGACGGCCGCCGCAGCCCTGTCGCCCTCGGCGGCCTTATAGGCGGCTTCCCTGTCGTCCGGATTGACAAGCCTGCACATATATTTCGTATTCAGCCAGACGCCTGCCGGAAGCATGGCCTTTGCGGCCTCATAATAGGTGCAAAAAAAGCGGCCCTTCATCCAGCGGGCAAGCTTAAGCTGCGCTTCAGTCAGCACGGGAACGGCGTCAAGGAAGGCGTCAATAGGCTTCAGCTTAAAATAGCCGCTCTTTTCCGCAAGCTCGAAAACCAGCCCCTCGCGCCGCCTGTTGCCCTTGGCGAAGGGAACGGAAACCCTCATTCCGACCCTCGCTTCAGGCTCCAGACTTTCCGGAACCAGATAGTCATACAGCTTGTCAATGGCGAAGACCACGTCCGCCAAGGCGACACGGGCTACCATAATACGGCTTCTTTCAAAATATGCAAGCGGGCTGTAAATATCAGCCGCCGTACTTTTTGTTCATGACAGCCGTATACTTTCCTTCGGCAAGCTCGTTTATAGCTATCGAGACAGCCTTTTTGTCCAGAACCTCGTTGTTGTTAATGGCGCGCTCGGCGATGTCCCTGGACCGTTTAGCTATCACATTGACAAGCAGGTAGCGGCTGTTTATCCTGCTGAGCAGGGATGACATGGGGGGATAAAGCATATTTGCACCTCCGGAATATTGTTTACAAATATTTATGGCAAACCGCTCCCGGGCGCCGGACAAGCGGAGAAAGCGCATCGGCGCGGCGTCGCGAAGCGGACGTTTAAAGCAAAGACGGCATCATTTCAATAAGTGGAGCCTTTCCGAAGTCTTGCATTTTTCGGCGGTAATAATGGCTATCGCTTCATCGACGGCGGTTTCTACTCTGTCGTTGATGATTATATATTTGTACATTTCGACTCTTGAGCATTCCACATGGGCCTGTTCCATTCGCTTCTCTATCGCCTCCGGACTGTCGGTGCTTCTGAGCATGAGACGCTGGCGCAATATTTCATAGCTGCCGGGAAACAGAAATATGCCGATGGCATCCGGCCTTTTTTCCATAACCTGGGCGGCGCCCTTCGTTTCTATATCCAAAACAACGTCGAAGCCCTCGTCAAGCTTCCTGTCCACCGGCTCCGACGGAGTGCCGTAATAGTGCCCTACATAGCTTGCGTATTCCAAAAGCTTGCCCTCGCGAATAAGCTGCTCGAACTCGGAGTTGGTGATAAAGAAGTAGTCGTGACCCTCGCGTTCGCCTCTTCGCGGCTCCCTTGTGGTTGCCGATACGGAAAAGTATACGTTGTTGAGCTGCTTGACGAGGCGGCCTATGACCGTGCTTTTGCCCGCGCCCGAAGGCCCGGATATTACAAACAGCTTGCCTTTCGGCTTATATGATTCACTCATTTTCCGCTTCCTCCGCGTCCTCTTCGCATGCCGCCTGCTGGCTTGCCGCATCGCCTGTTCCGGTTATCCGGTTGGCCACAGTTTCAGGCTGTATGGCCGAAAGGATTATATGGCCGCTGTCGGCGATAACGACGGCTCTTGTGCGCCTGCCGTAGGTTGCGTCAATCAGATTGCCGCTATCCTTAGCGTCCTGGATTATTCTTTTGATCGGAGCCGATTCGGGGCTTACTATCGCTATTATCCTTCCCGCCGACACCATGTTTCCGAAGCCTATGTTTATCAGTTTCATAATACCACCAAGCGCGCGGAACGCAAGGCCGCGCTTTTTATGATTATGCCATTAATTAAAATGTTTGGCCTATTCCAGGTTTTGCGCCTGCTCCCTTATTTTTTCTATTTCCGACTTCAAGTCGACGACAAGCCTCGTCATTTCAAGGTCGCCGCTTTTCGAGCCTATGGTGTTTGCTTCCCTGTTCAGCTCCTGCAATATGAAATCAAGCTTCCTGCCGACGCCGGCCCCGTTTCCCGATTTAAGCAGCTCCCTTATTTGGCTTATGTGGCTCTCAAGCCGTACAAGCTCTTCGTCCACGGCTGTCCTGTCGGCAAAGATGGCGGCCTCCGCAAGTATCCTTGCTTCGTCCACCGCAATACCGGAGAGCGCCTCGTGCATTCGGTTTAACAGCTTTTCCCTGTAGTCTGCCACGGCGAGGGGCGACCGGGCCGCTATCAAGCGGCGCAGCCTGTCTATTTCGCCCAGCTTCACTGCTATATCGAGAGCCAGCTTTTCCCCCTCCTTTTCCCGCATCGCGTTGAAGGAGGAGAGGGCGTCGGACACTACCGCCGCAAGATCCCGGGTAAAAAGCTCGTTGTCTATTTCCTTTTTTTCTATTATAAAAAGGTCGCTAAGGCGGCTGTAATCGGATATGCTCATCTCGCCGCTAATTCCGAATTCCTCTTTCATGCGCCCAAAGGCCTCGGCGTAAGCGGAAAGCAGAGGGGTATTGAGCCTTATGCTCACATCGTCGGCCTTGGAGCTGTCTACGGATATATATACGTCGATCTTCCCTCTTGCCGCCGCCGACTGCACGAGAGCCTTTATTTTCTCTTCGGCGAAGGAATACAGGCGCGGCAGCTTTACCGTGCAATCCAGATAGCGGTTGTTTACGCTCTTGATCTCAACGCTTATTTCCAGTTTTCCGGAAGAACCCTTGGCTGCGCCGTATCCGGTCATGCTTCTTATCATGCAATTATCATCCTAAAAAATAATATATGCGCAGGCAAGCCCGGCCGGGCCTTACCTCTTATTCATTTTGCGCTTGATATACGTCTCAATGAGCTTCGAAAGAAGAATATCATAAACCGCAAAGCCCGCCAGGCCGGCCGCGAATACGGCCCAAACGGCGGTGTAGGGCAGCTCAGCTCCGCCTAAAAAGCCCGTCTTATACACGAGCAAAACCGCCGCCATCGAGGCCAGAGCAAGCAGCAGCTTCAGCGGCCATTCGAGCCGCCGCCTGCCCATGCGCTCAAGCAGGCTTTTTACAATCGGATAATAGCCGAAAAACGCCGCATACAGAACCGCCGGAGCCTTCATGGGAAGCAGCAGGACGCCTATGAGCGACACCGCCGCATATGCAAGCAGCGACCAGCGCCTTCCGCATTCAATCAAAGCTATGAAATTTGCCGTTCCGGCCAAGGCCGCCAGAGCCAGCCTGCCGCTGGGTACAAAAGAAGCCAACAGCAAAACCGCAATCTCCGCAGCGGCGAGCATGGCGGCCAGCGCCAGGGCTTTTGTGCCTTTCCTCATTTTTGCTCCTTAAGTGCGTTATAAGAAATGAGAGGCGCTGCAATCAGGGCGTTTAGCAGCAGGATATCAAGTCGCCGCCCATGCATTCGCAGCAGCAGTCGGCAAGCATAAGATTTCCGCAGCAGCGCAACGGGTCTATCGAGTCCATTCCGGTCCTTGTTACGGGCCTGTAAAAGCTGCCGCCGCTCTGCATGTATTGCAGGGCCTGTCGGTATTCCATATTTCCCGGATCAAGCTCCACGGCCCTGCGGTAGCCGTATTCAGCCTGTTCAAACCTGCCGCGGCGGTAATTCAAGCTGCCCATGAGGAAATGCCATTCGGCGCTTCCGTCCTGATGCTGGTTAAGTATGGATTCGGCCAGTCCGAGATTGCCCGAAGCTATCGCCTGCCTTGCCCTTATAAAATCCGAATTGCCCCCGTAGCCGCCGCCGGAATTGAAGCCCCCACCGGCAGAACCGGAATCATAGTATTCGGAACCTCCGGCGCCGCCCGCCCTGCCCTTGGTAATGGCGTCGTAAGCCTCGTTTATTTCCTTCATTTTTTCCTGGGCAAGGTCGGCGAGAGGGTTGTTTTGGTAGTTGTCCGGATGGTATTTTCTAGCCAGATCCCTGTACGCCTTTTTTATTTCTTCCTCGCTGGCGTTTCTCGATACGCCTAAAACCTTGTATGGGTCCCTCATGCATGCTCCCCGTTTTACACATTAGTTTATCGCAGGATATTATAGCATTATATTAGGCCGTGTATATTAATTTCGTGTAAACAAAGACCTGAACGCTTAAAGGCCCGGCTCGCGCCGCTTCCTGAGCTTTTGCGTATACCTGCCCTCGAGGGTCATAGAGACGACGGAGGGAAGGCCCAGATACATTATGTTTTCCAAAACAGGCGAAAACGCGCCGCCATCCAGCAGCTCATATGCCGAGGTGATAAAGCCAAGAATATGGCTGAGCTGAGGCTCAAGCGCCGACCTGTCAGGCCTGGAGCCGTATTTCGTACGGAGCGGATTATAGCGCCCCGCCCTTAAGTCATCATCATAATCGCAGAGCGCGTCGAGCATATATATCAGCTTGCCGAGCTGATATAAAAGCTGCGAAAGGATCCGCCTTTCATTTTCGGTGCCCGCCGCCTCGGCCGCCCCGGCAAGAATCAAGGCAAATTTGTCCGAAACGTCGTCCAGCGCGCTGCAGCCTGCCCTCTCGAGAAGCTCCAGCTCCTCTATCCGCTTTCTGCAATTGTCCGCAAAGCCCGGGAGGGCCGCCGCCGCTTTCTTATAGCCTCGCCGCAGAAACGCCGCGCCTATCCTGCAAGCCGCAGCCTTGAAAAAGGCCTCGTCCCGCATGCCGTCCTTAAGCTTCCACCAGGCGAGTATCACGCTCATATCGGCGCAGGCTTCCAATATCGCGCTTCCGCCGTCCGGAGCGGTCGCGATGCAGGCTTTGCGCCCCTTCAGCGGCGAAACCACGCACTTTTTCACGCAAAGACTGCAGCCTGTTTCAGCGTGGGAAAGCAGCATGGCAAGAAAGGTAAAGTCATAGTTAATTATAAACCTTCCGGCTGCTCCGCAACGCTTTTTAAGGCTGTGGCACAGACCGCAGTAAACAGCCCTGTACAGCTCGTAATCTCTTACCTTAAGCTCAGCCTTATCGGGCCTTACAAATCCAAACATATCAGCTTATCGAAATGATCGCATATTCCAGCGGAGCGTCCTTTCGCAGTCTTTTGTTTATTAAGGCGGTCAGGGCGCAGCCGAGAAAAAAGGCTCCGACGCCGGACAGCACCACTGCAGCCTCCGACAGCTTGAAAGCGGTCATCAGTACGACGGCCGCCAGCAGGGATCCCATCGGAAGCAAATACGCAAAGGCTGCGGCGGACAAAACGGCTTTCGTGCCGGATTCTATCACCACTCTGTCCCCTATGGACGCGCCGGCCGTGTTCAAGGCTTTAACTTTAATTGTTTCATTTGCAAGCGTGCAGCCTCCGCAGCCGGAGCAGTCATGCCCGCAAGCAGAGGTGCGCCTTACGGCCACCTCGGCCCAACCGTCGTCATATACAGCGACAACAACAGCGTTCTGCATCATATAACTTCAGGGGGCTCTCCGTCAAGGCTTTTTCTGAGCGCGTTCATCAGCTTCCACCATCTCCACGACTATATTGTAATCGTTTCCGACTACTCCGGCCTCGCTGTATCCGTCAATGTGGACCTTAGTCTCAACGGAATAACGGCCCAGGGATTTGCCAAGACCGGAAAGGTCGGCGACTATCCTTACATTTTGCGGCTCGATAAGGTCAACTATTTCTTCCGGACCCCGGATGATCACTTCCTTGCTTTGGGTTATCGGAATAGCCGCATACCCCTCCGCCGCGTTGATAAGCTCGATGTTATTGGTTATGAGACGCTTTGTAACCAGGCCCTTTATCGTGACGGTCACAGTCGCCTGAGTTTCTCCGGATATATTTGTCACATCATTGGGAAGCGGGATGGAAAAGGTCTGCGTTGTGGACGTGACGAAGGAGGCAAGGTCTATGGTTCCGAGATAGAGCTGGTTGATGCCGTCAAGAGTGGCTGCGTCACCGGATAAGGTGATAACGCTGGGAGTAATTTCAACGACGGCATCCTTCTTTTTCGCTCCCCCGCCCTCAATCAGATCCACACTCAGCACTACGTCCTTTGTTTTAACTATGGGCACTGTGTAGCTTACCTGCTCCGGCTCCAGCTTCAGCTTATCCTGGCTGATTTCATGGCCCTCGGCGTCCAGCAGGTCGTAATTCGATGTTCCGGTAACATTTTTGTTGAGATTTTCGCGATTTATAACCACTATGGCGTAGGCGACCCGCGACACTATCTCGTCAGGCCCGCTGACGGTAACTGTATCGGGGTTGAATATTATGGGCTCCCTCATATAGCCTTCGGCTACGCTGCCCTTGAAGTCCTCCCTTACCTCCACGGACTTTGACGTCATTTTATCAATTGTAACCTCCACCAGCTCCGGAGATCTTCTTATAATATAAACGCCTTCTGTATTTAAATTTTTAACAAAGTCTACGCTGCACGGCAGATTGATTGAGCCTGTGGAGGTTATGCCCGTAAGGTCTACGCTGGCGGTAAAGCTTTCCTTGGTCAGAGAGGATACTATGCTCCTTTTGCCGTAAACTGTTACGCTCACCGTTTCGGCAATTCTGCCGCCGCTTTCGGAGATCAGCAGATGCCTGTCCTCGAGGATATCGGTTGCCCCGATATAGCTGATAGGTATCCCGCTTATCGTAGACGTCATGTCGTTGTTTTCATAGTTGACGACATAAAACCACAAAAGCACGGCTATGATCAGGGATATGACGATATTAAAGGACTTGCTGGAGGTTATCTTGTTGAGATTCTTCATCAGCGTTTGCCCCACCCCTTCGACAGCCTGGGAAACCTGGCGCTTCTTTCGGCTTCCTCGGGTATAAGCTGGTTGCGGAGAATTTTTTCAAAGGTATCCTCTGACAGGTGGCGCTTGAGTATGCCCTCAACGGCGACGGATATCGAGCCCGTTTCTTCCGAAACGATTACGGAAAGCGCGTCGGACGCTTCGCTGACGCCTATGCCGGCGCGATGCCGCATGCCCAGCTCACGGCTGAGATTGGGGTTTGCGGATAAGGGCAGCATGCAGCCGGCCGCTATTATCCTGCCCTCTCTAATTATCATAGCTCCGTCATGCAGAGGCGCTTTAGGGTAGAAAATATTCTTGATAAGCTCGGCGTGCGGCTCGGAGTCCAGTATGGTTCCTGTTTTAACAAAATCGTCCAGCTTTATTTCCCGCTCAAAAACAATCAGCGCGCCTGTTTTCATCCTTGCCAGCTCCATGCAGGCAAGCAGAACCTGGTTGATGGCTGTGTCCATATTGCCGCTTATGTCCGGTTTTACCATGAGCTTGGTTATCTTGCTGCTGCCCACCCTCTCCAGAAGCTGCCTGACCTCAGGCTGGAATAGAATAAGGAGCGCTATAAAGCCTAACTGAAAGGTCTTTCCGAAAATAAAGCTTACCACATATAAATTCAATAGGTTTGAAAGCCACATGATTAGTACAAGCAGGATGATTCCTCTGAATACCCTGGCTGAGCCTGTCCTTGAAAGAAAGGCAAGCACCTTGTATATTAGAAAAGCTATTATTATTATGTCAAGAATATCGCTCGGCCGTATGCTGGCGATATAGCTGAAAAACAGACTGACTGCGCGCAGTATGAGTTCCATCCGCAGCATTCCCCATTTCGCTCTCTGTTAGCTGCAATTAAAGCGGCAAAAATGCTCAAGCGGCACAATGTCAAATTATATTATATCTTATCTTGGATGAGTTTACAATAATTATTATACAATAATGTGGCTTAAAATCTCGGACAGCAGGCCGCCAAAGATATGCGGCATGCCTGAAAAGAGGACGAGGCCGTTCCAGCGGCCCCCCTTATTTCTGCATTTCGCTCGTTATTGTTTCAAGGGCGGCGGCCAGCCGGGCCGCATCCCCTGTGGTGTTGAAAACGGAAAAGCTGACTCTGACCGTCCCTCTTTCAAAAGTGCCGGCCGACCTGTGCGCTTCGGGAGCGCAGTGGACTCCGGCCCTGACCGCTATACCTTTTTCCGAAAGCCTCGAGGCGACCTCCTCGCAGGGCAGGCCCGGCGCCTCGAAGGACAATACGCCGCTTTGGAGCTCCGGGCGGTCGGACGCGTACAATTTAAGCCTGCCGTTTCTCTTGAGCCTCATAAGCGCTTCCTTCAATAGCTTTCTCTCGTGCGCCAGGATTTTGTTTGGTCCTATTCGGCTCACAAACTCGATTCCCGCCTTCAGTCCGGCGATTCCGGGCATGTTGTGGGTGCCGGCCTCCAGCCTGTCGGGGAGGAAATAGGGCATTTCCGCGTCTTTTGAATTGCTGCCGGTGCCTCCCTCGATGAGCGTGGAAGCTTCGCCGCCGCATATAAGCAAACCGGTTCCCTGAGGACCGTAGAGCCCCTTGTGGCCCGGCATGGCGATAAAGGCCGCTCCCAGCCTGTCAGAGTCAATGTCTATCGCTCCCGCAGACTGGGAGGCGTCAATAATGAGCGGTATATTTCTCTTCCGGCATAGCTCGGCTATTTCCTCAACCGGCTGAATGAAGCCGAACACATTTGAAACGTGGTTGACTATGGCAAGCCTCGCGCCGTTCTTCAGGGCGGCTTCAAAAGCGGCGAGAACTCCCGCGCTGTCGAAAAGCGCAGCTCTCGCCGCAACTACCCGAGCGCCGATTGCGTGCAGGGGGCGCGTGACGGCGTTATGCTCATAGCCGGAAACGACGACGGTATCGCCGGTCCTGGCCAGGCTCTTGATGGCAATGTTCAGAGCGTGGGTGGCGTTCATGCAAAAAACTATATTTTCCGGCTTGCTTGCCCTGAACAGCGCCGCCGCGGCTTCCCTGCAGGCATAGGCCATTTCTGAAGCCCTGGCCGCCGCTTCATGACTTCCCCTTCCGGGGCTGGATAAAGTTTTTATTGCCCTGTAAGCCGCCTCAGCCACGGAGTCCGGCTTATGAAGCGTAGTCGCCGCATTGTCAAGATATGTCATTATATGCCCCCCGAAATTGCGTTATTTACCAGTCGGATTGCAGAACCTTCTGAGGCGGCAGTCCCGCGCGGTTGAGGGCCGCTGCCGCGGCGGCGCATTTCGGCGCCCTTACCTTAACGCCATACGCGCAGCCGTCCTTTGCGTCTTGCGCCGGAGGCCTGACGACGGACGAGGGTATGCCCGACCGGTCCAGGGCCCTGACGCCCTTTTGTGCGAAGGTCAGCGAGCGGTATACGAATATGCAATAATTCAAACGGGTTTCCCCCTTGCTGTCATATTTTAGAGCTTGCTGAAAAATTCGAGAACTCACGCAAGAATTAAAAAAGCTAAAATAAAAGTTTTCGCGAGTTTTCGAGCAGTACAAAAACATGCGCTTTTTGAATCAGCCGCCAGTAAAACGCAAGGCTGCCTATAAGGCAGCCTTGCGTTGCTAATACATATTATGCTATTGCGGCTTCAATGTGCCGCCGAGGGCCTGTCCGCCTGGCCGAAAGCGTCGGCCTCGTGCTTGGGCGGAGCAAGCTCGCTTTTTTCCGGAGCTCTTTCCTTTTCGGGAGCCTTAAAGGGCTTTGCCTTGCTCAAATCAAGAGCCAGACTCAAGATGCTGTCTATATGCTCGGCTGTGACGAACTGAAGGGCGTTCCTCACGTCAGGGTCTATTTCGTCAAGGTCGCTTTCGTTTTCAGCCGGGATTATTACGGTCTTTACCCCCGCCCTCAAGGCCGCCATAGTCTTTTCCTTCAGGCCGCCTATGGCAAGTATCCTGCCGCGAAGCGTTATTTCACCCGTCATGGCTATATCGCTTCTGACGGGCGCGCCAGTAAGCGCTGATATTACGGCAAGCGTCATGGTTATGCCGGCGGACGGTCCGTCCTTCGGTACGGCCCCCTCGGGGAAATGTATGTGTATGTCCTTGTTTTTGTAAAAATTGGGATCTATGCCAAGTATCTCGGCCCTGCTGCGTATATAGGACAGGCCGGCCCGCGCCGATTCCTGCATTACGCTGCCGAGGTTGCCGGTGAGCTCCAGCTTGCCGCCGCCCTCCACGACATTGACTTCCACGTCAAGCGTAACCCCGCCGGAGCTGGTCCAGGCCAGGCCTCTGGCAAGACCGACCTCGTCGCGCGTGCGCTTCTCGTCGGGCTTGTATTTGCGAACGCCGAGATACTCTTCAAGCATTGACGGCTTTACCGATATGCTTTTCTTATCCTCGGAAACCAGCTTCATTGCGGCCTTGCGGCAAATGGCCGCAAGCTCTCTTTCCAGCACGCGCACGCCCGACTCTTTCGTATAGCCGGCTATTATTTCGCGGATAGCCGTATCGGATATTTTGAGCTGACGGCTTTTCAAGCCGTGCTTCTTCCTTTGCTTGGGAAACAGATGGTCCTTGGCTATATGGAGCTTTTCCTCGTCGGTATAGCTGGAAAGCTCTATGACCTCCATCCTGTCCAGCAGCGGCCGCGGTATGGTGGAGGTGCTGTTGGCTGTGGTTATAAAGAGAACGTCGGACAAATCAAAGGGAACCTCCAGATAATGATCCCTGAAGGAGTGGTTCTGCTCGGCGTCAAGAGCCTCAAGCAGAGCGGCTGACGGGTCGCCCCTGTAGTCGCTGCCAAGCTTGTCCACCTCGTCCAGCAGCAAAACGGGATTGTTTGTTCCGGCCTGCGCTATGGCGGACATTATGCGGCCCGGCATGGCGCCGACGTAGGTTTTCCTGTGCCCTCTTATCTCGGCTTCGTCGTGTACGCCGCCTAAAGATATGCGCGCTATTTTCCTGTTGAGGGCCTTGGCAATGCTCATGCCTATTGAGGTCTTGCCTGTACCGGGCGGACCCACAAGGCATATTATTGTGCCCTTCAGCTCGGGGGCTATCTGCCTGACCGCGACAAATTCGAGTATGCGTTCCTTGACCTTTGCCAGGCCGTAATGGTCGGCGTCGAGTATTTTTTTAGTTTCGGCTACGTCGGCCCTTTCTTCCGTTTTCGTTTTCCACGGAAGAGACAGGCAGGTATCGAGATAGGTGCGTATCACCGCAGCCTCGGATGAGCCGTAGCCCTGCTTTGACAGGCGGCTTACCTCCTTGAGCAGCTTTTCCTCCGTTTCCTTGGCCAGTCCCAGAGCAAGTATCTTTTCCCGATATTCGTCGGTTTCGGAATAGGCGTCCGCATCCTCCTCGATGCCTAGCTCGTATTGGATGGTTTTGAGCTGCTCCCTGAGTATGTTTTCGCGCTGGCTGCGCATCATTCGCTCCTGGGTTTTTTGCCTTAGCTGAAGCTCCACCTCCATGATCTCGATTTCATTCAATAAAATCGAATTCATGCGCTCAAGCCTTTTAAGAGGCCAGACCTCGTTGAGTATCTCCTGCTTCTTTTCATGCTTGATGTGAAGGTTTTGCGCGATATAATCGGCTACATGGCCAGGATCGTCCAGATTGGCGACGGCTATCATCAGCTCGGGAGTCTGATTGGGCATAAGCTCAACCAGCTTTTGAACCAGTGCCCTTGTCTGGCGCATAAGGGCTTCGGCATGGTCGGAGCCTGTGCCGGGCGCCTGCTTGGCATCCTGCATGATAAAAACTTCGACTTCAAAGTACGGCTCCCGCTCCACAATGTCCATAAGGCTCGCCCTGTACAAGCCTTCCACAAGGACTCTGACAGAGCCGCCCGGCATTCTGAGTATCTGGCGTATGTTTGCGACAGTGCCTATGACGTATAAGTCGCTTTCGTCAGGCTCCTCTACGTTTATGTCACGCTGGGCTAAAAGGAAAATGCGCCTGTCTCCATTCATGGCCGCGTTCAGTGCCGCCACGGACATCGGGCGCTCTATATCGAAGTTCAATATCATGCTGGGGAAAGCCGAAACTCCCCGGAGGGCTATCATAGGCAGCCTTTTGATATTGATATTGTTGTCTTTATCGGAACCGTTCGTGCTCATTTGCCTCACCTCCTGCCGCCGTTAAAGGGGCGGTCTTGCTTACGTAAAAAACCGCCCCTTGCCGCCGTCAACGACGGAAAACTTATCAACCCACGTGCTCCTTCGGCAGCTTTTTGCCTTCCTTCTGGCCGGAGGGACTCCTTGTTATTTCGGGTCTGGCGCCGTTTTTTATGCAGTCCCCCGTTATAGTCACGGCTGTTATGGTCGGGTCTGACGGAACCTCGTACATAATATCCGTCATTACCGACTCCATTATGCTCCTAAGCCCCCTTGCTCCTATCTTCATTTCCAGCGCTTTGTCGGCTATTGCCTCGTAGGCGTCTTTTGTGAAGGAGAGCTTCACGTTATCGTAGCTCATGAGCGTCTTGTACTGCTTGGTTATTGAGTTTTTTGGTTCAGTCAAAATTTTGATCAGGTCTTCACGCTCCAGCGAGCGAAGGGGCGTGATTATCGGCAGCCTGCCCACAAGCTCCGGTATGATGCCGTACTTGAGGATGTCGTGGGCCTGAACGTTGGCGTATATGTCGCCCAGGTTTTTCTCTCCGGCTTTTTTGATTTCCGCACCAAAGCCCATGGTTTTTTTATTCATGCGGTTTTCTATTATTTTTTCTATGCCGTCGAACGCGCCGCCGCATATGAAAAGGATGTTTGTGGTGTCCATGTGTATGAATTCCTGATGGGGATGCTTGCGTCCGCCCTGCGGCGGAACGTTGGCTATGGTGCCCTCAAGTATCTTCAGCAAGGCCTGCTGGACGCCCTCCCCGCTGACGTCTCTCGTTATGGAGGTATTCTCGCTCTTTCGCGATATTTTATCAAGCTCGTCGATATATATTATGCCCCTCTGAGCGAGCTCCACATCGAAATCGGCGGCCTGAAGGAGCCTGAGCAGTATATTCTCCACGTCGTCTCCCACATAGCCGGCCTCGGTAAGGGTAGTCGCATCGGCAATGGCAAAGGGGACCTGGAGCATCTTGGCAAGCGTCTGGGCAAAATAAGTCTTGCCGCAGCCGGTCGGGCCTATCAGCAGTATGTTGCTCTTTTGAAGCTCGACGGAGCTGTCCCTCTCGCCGTAATAGATCCTTTTGTAATGGTTGTAGACGGCCACGGAAAGAACGGTCTTTGCCTTTTCCTGGCCTATTATATATTGGTCGAGGAATTCCTTTATCTCCTTGGGCCGCGGCAGGACGAAATCCTTGCCGGCAAGCGCGGCTCCCGGCTTCCCGCTCAACCAGGACAAATCCGGCTCCTCGCTTTTCATAAGATCAACGCAGAGCCTTACGCATTCGTCGCAAATGTAGCCGCTCTTGCCGCCGAACAGCTTTTTGACTTCCTCCTGCGGTTTTCCGCAGAGGGTGCACCTTATCTGGCGCTTATCGTCGGTTCTTGGCATCTAAATCAACTTACCTTTTATAAATTACCTTGTCTATCAAGCCATACTCTCTTGCTTCCTCAGCCGTCATGAAATAGTCCCGCTCGCAGTCCTTTTCAATGACCTCAAGAGGCTTGCCCGTGTTTTCGGCAAGAATCTGGTTTATCTTCCTCTTCATTTGCAGGATTCGCTTAGCCTGTATTTCAATATCGGTGGCCTGCCCCTGCGTGCCGCCCGAGGGCTGGTGGATCATGATTTCGGCGTTGGGCAAGGCTATCCTTTTGCCCTTTGTACCGGCTGCAAGCAGGAAAGCGCCCATGCTGGCGGCAAGACCCACGCAGATTGTGGAAACATCCGCCTTGATATACTGCATGGTATCGTAGATAGCCATGCCCGCAGTGATTGAGCCGCCGGGGCTGTTGATATAAAACTGTATGTCCTTGTCGGGATCCTGCCCTTCCAGATAGAGAAATTGAGCTACTATCAGGCTGGCGGTCGTATCGTTGATTTCCTCAGACAGCATGACTATCCTCTCGTTGAGCAGCCGTGAAAAAATATCGTAGGAACGCTCTCCTCGTGAGGTCTGTTCAACCACATATGGAACCAAACTCATTTGTCTTACCTTCCTTTCCTACCCGGGACGCAGTCGGCATGCGGCGGCGGCCCTGCGGTTTGATTAATAATAACCTTATCATAATAAAAATATGCTTACTGTGACTTAATTACTTTCAGGGTCCGCGAACCGCGCTCAACCGGCAGCAGCGCCTGCCTTATTCCGCGCTGGAGGCGGCGGAGGCTTCCTCGGATTTTGGCTCTTCCTGCTTCGGCTCCGGCTCGGGCAAAGCTACGGCGTTGTCAATGATGAAGTCGGCCGCTTTTTTGAAAAGCAGGTTTTCATCGAGCATTTCATTCGTGAAATAGTTTTTGACGGCTTGAACATCCAGGCCATAGCTTTCGGCCATGTTCTTATACTCGGCCTCCCTGTCCTCCTCGCCGACGGTTATGCCCTCAAGCTCGGCTACCTTTTTAAGCACAAGCTCCTGCCTAATCTGCTTTTCGGCTCCCGCCGCCTGGGCCTTGACAAAGCTCTCTTTGTCCATGCCCATCCATTCCAGGTACTGCTCAAGAGTTACGCCCTGGTTGCGCAGGCGCGAGGCGTAGTCCTCCACGTTGCGCTCGGCGCGCTCGGCTATCATCCTCTCGTTTATATCGGCCTTCATGTCCGCCGCTATCTTTTCAAGCAGCCTGTCCAGGAACTCCTCGCGGTTGCGGCTGTCTTTGTTCTTAAATATTTTTTCGCTTATGCTGCGCCTGAATTCCTCGAGAGTATCGAACTCGGAAACGTCCTTTGCAAATTCGTCGTCAAGCTCGGGGAGCAGCTTTTCCTTAACCTCATGGACGCGGCATTTGAATACGGCAGGCTTGCCCCTCAGCTCTTCGGCGTTGTAATTCTCCGGGAAGGTAACGTTGACCTCAACATCCTGACCCGCCGACGCGCCTATAAGCTGCGTCTCAAAGCCGGGTATAAAGGTGTTGGAGCCTATCTCCAGGCTGTAGTTTTCGCCCTTGCCGCCCTCAAAGGGCACGCCGTCTATGAAGCCCTCGTAGTCGATAACTACGGTGTCGCCGAATTTGGCGGGACGGTCTGCGGTGGAAATCGAGGCGTTTCTGTTGCGCAGCCTTTCTATCTCCATGTCTATTTCCGCAGGTTCGACCTTTGTTTCCTTACGCACCGCTTCGACGCCCTTATAATTGCCCAGCTCGACGTCGGGATACAGAACGGCGCTGATGGCAAGGGTCAGAGACTTGTCCTCCTCCACCTTGGCTTCCTCTATCATGGGCGCCGCGACAACCTTAAGCTCCTTTTCCTTGACGGCAAAGTAATACGCGTCCGGCGCTATGTCGTTTATCGCTTCCTCGTGAAAAATAGAAGCGCCGTACATGGCCTCTATAATTTTGCGGGGCGCTTTTCCCTTCCTGAAGCCGGGAACGAGTATGTCCTTCCTGTTCTTATTATAAGCCTTGTTAATCGCCGCATCAAATTCCGCGGCGCTGACCGCTACCGTCACAAGAGCAGTGCTCTTTTCCTTTTTTTCTACGCTTTTGACTTCCATATCAGGTTGTCCTCCCAAAATCCCTTACTGATAAATGCGGCAAGACGCACTATATAATAATATCATATTAATTTTATTTTTGCCAGACTTATTTTTACTAAATTACAATATTTATATAATTTTTATCGGTTTAAAATCCACAAAATCCGCCGCCACGAGCCTGTATTCTATGCCCTCGTATCTGCCGTTGAAGGCCTGCTTCTGGACGGGGCCGTGCAGATGCCCGTAGCAGCAGAGCTCTACCCTATATTTATGAAGCAGGTCT
This sequence comes from Clostridiales bacterium, assembly GCA_029265405.1. Taxonomy (GTDB): domain Bacteria; phylum Bacillota; class Clostridia; order Oscillospirales; family Oscillospiraceae; genus JAJUJI01. The sequence continues at coordinate 139,178 of JAJUJI010000002.1, forward strand.
ATGACCTCTCGGCATTCGCAGCCTCCGTATTTGGGCGGGTAATGCATGAAGCAGAGCCTGCGAAGGCCGTCAGGCCCGTTTCCGGCCGCCTTCAGTGAGGCCTCCAGGCGCAGCAGCTCCCTGTCGTAAATCTTCCTGTCGTGGCCGTCGGCCGCGCCTGAGTCGCAAAGCCAGCCGCGTGAGCCGCAAAGCGCCGCGCCCTCGTAATGGAAGCAATTGTTGTGGAGTATGTCGATAGTCGTCAGGCCCTCTCTTTTAAAAAAGGCCTTGGCTTTGGAGGCGGTGCTCCACCAGTAGTCGTGGTTGCCCTTGAGTATGATCTTGCGTCCGTTCAGGCTGTCGATGAAGCGGAAGTCCTCCGCAGCCTCCTCAAGGCTCATGGCCCAGGTCAGGTCGCCGCAGATGACGCATACGTCGTCCGGACCCAACGCGGAAAAGCCGTCCTTCAGGCGCTGGGCGTGGTTTTCCCATGCCGGGCCGAAAACGTCCATCGGCTTGCCGCTGCCGAAGGACAGGTGAAGGTCGCCTATCGCGTACAGGGACATCAGCTTATTCCGAGCATTTCGAGGACTGCCGAGGCCATGGCGCTTTTTTCAACGGTTTTATTAAAGCGCACTTCCCTCTTGTCCAGGTCCTCGAGCGGAGCGGGCACGCGCGTTCCTGTGGCTTCGGAGAGCCTTCTGATCAGCTCGGTTCCGGAGCCGTCGGCTTTTTCCCCTATAGCCTCCAGCACGCTGTCGCAGAATTTATACGGGCTGGCGGTGGACACCGCCACCGATACGGCTTTGTCTCCGGTACGCTCCCTGTAGCCCTTGAGCACATTATAAGCTACGGCCGTGTGCGGGTCTATGAGATAGCGGAACTCCTTCCAGACGGAGCCTATAGCTCCGGCGGTTTCCTCCTCGGTGCTGAAGCCCGCAGAAAATGACTCCCTGAGCCTTTGCATGATGCCGGGCTCAGCCTCATAACGGCCTGAGGCGGCAAGACGGCCCATATAATCCCTGATGAGCGCGTCGTCCCCGCCGCTCAGCATGAAAAGAAGCCTTTCAAGGTTGCTTGATATGAGTATATCCATGGACGGGGACATGGTTGTGTAAAACTCCCTGTTCCTGTCGTAAACGGCCGTTTCTATGAAATCCGTAAGTATTTTGTTTTTGTTGGAGGCGCAGATGAGTCTGCCGACGGGCAGCCCCATGGCTTTCGCGTAGTAGCCCGCCAGTATGTTTCCGAAGTTGCCCGTGGGCACGCAGAAATTTACGCTTTCGCCGGGCCGTATGGCGCCGTTTTTTATAAGCTCGCAATAGGCGGAAACGTAGTAGACCACCTGGGGCAGCAGCCTGCCCCAGTTTATGGAGTTTGCGGAGGAGAAGAAATAACCCTTTTCGGCCAGCAGCTCGCGCAGCCCGGCGTCCGAGAATATGGCCTTGACTCCGTTTTGCGCGTCGTCAAAGTTGCCTCGCACGGCGCAGACGCCGACGTTTTTGCCCTGCGTGGAGACCATTTGCAGCTTCTGAACGTCGCTTACGCCGTCGGAGGGGTAGAAAACAAGAATTTTCGTGCCCTCCACGTCCCTAAAGCCTTCAAGCGCGGCCTTGCCGGTATCGCCCGAGGTGGCCACAAGAATGCAGACCTTCTTTTTTTCTCCGGTCTTTTTCAAAGACGCCGTAAGCAAATATGGAAGCATCTGGAGAGCCATGTCCTTGAAGGCGCAGGTTGGGCCGTGCCAAAGCTCAAGGAAGGCGGTATCGTCCCCGGCCATCCTTATCGGAGCGGCATTGTCGGCATCGTAGGCCGGCCTGCCGTAGGCGGCTTTGGCATAGAGCCTTAATTCCTCCTCGGAAAAATCGTCGAGGAACAGCTTCATTACCTTGACCGCCCTATCGGCGTAGGATAGCCCGCAAAGGCCCGCAATAAAATCCATATCGAAGGAAGGTAGGGTTTCCGGTACGAAAAGCCCCCCGTCCCTTGATAGACCCTGAGCTATAGCCTGCGCCGCGGAAAGCTTAAGCGTTTTGTCTCTTGTGCTTATATAGTGCATACCTGCTCCACCACTCTCATAAGGTTGTTGTAAAATATATCGTCCAAAAGCTGATGGGGGTAACCCCTGCCGAGAAAGGTCTCGTAAATCAGGCCCATGTCCTCTATTCCGCCTATGCCGTCCGGCAGCCTGTCGCAGCCGTCCAGGTCGCCGCCTAGCGCCACGGACTTCTCTCCGTCCATTTCAAGGAAGTGCTCGACATGCCGCACGATTTGCTCAAGGCCCGCCCTGCCGGGGCCGAGGAAGTCCGCGTAGAGGTTCAGCCCTGCCGTTCCGCCCGAGTCCCGAATGGCCTTGAACATGTCGTCCGTAAGGTTGCGGGGATGTGCAAAGACGGAGCGGGAATTGGAATGGCTGGCTATGAACGGAGCTTTCGAGACTTTTGCCGCATCCCAGAAGCCCCGGTCTGAAATATGGGAAACGTCGATTATAACCCCGAGCTCGCCGGCAAGACGGATGAAATCCCTGCCCTTTTGCGACAGGCCCCTGTCCGTGTCCTGAACGCAGGTGCCTGTCAGCTCCGTCGCACGGTTCCAGCTCAGGCACAGGCTTCTTACGCCCTTTGCGCGGGCTTCTTCAAGCCTTTTAAGCTCGCAGCCTAAAACCTCGGCCCCCTCGACGCTCAGAAAGACTGCGGCCTTTCCGTCGCCCGCGGCCTTGTCCGCTTCGCTTTTGCAGGTACAGAGCGCCGCGGGAAAGCCGCTGCCCCTCAGATAGTCCATTTCCGCGAAAAAGCGGTTGCAGAGCTTATCAAACATGTCCTCACCCGGAAACAGGTCCGGCTCGGCAAATATGGCAAAAAATTGGGCGTATTTCCCATAGGACAAGCCTCTTTTCAAATCTGCGTGAAGATTGTTTTCCGCAAGCGAGCCTGTGGGAAGCCTGTCAAGAGCAAGCCTCAGAAGCGTGTCGCAGTGACCGTCGAACAGTGGTATGTCATTTTTGCTCATATTATGGTAATGGCGCCTCCCATCCGCCAGACCGCATCCCGCCGGGCCTAAAACGCATCGATCAGATGGTTTATTTCAGTAACCGAGGCGCCGTCCCGGCTGGTGTAGACCTCTATGACGTCAAAGCGGCAGTCCTCCTCATCCTCGGCCTTCCCGTTTTCCTGAAGCCAGCGCGCGGCGGCAAGCTTTATTCTTCTCTGCTTTCTCAAATCCACATAATCCGCCGCCGCGGCATAGGCTTTTCCCGCCCTCAGCTTGACCTCGACAAAGACTGTCTGCCTGCCGTCCCGCGCTATTATGTCTATTTCGCCTTCCCTGCACCTGTAGTTCATGGCCAGGATGTCAAGCCGCTTTTTCCTCAGGTATTCGGCGGCGCGGGCCTCGCCGAAGGCGCCCAGCAGCTTCGCCCTCATCTCAGCGCGCCTTTCTGAGAAAGCTGGGCCTATGGACCGGGCTCGGGCCGTAGAGCCGCAGCCGCTCATAATGGAGCTTTGTTCCGTAGCCCTTATGCTTTTCAAATCCGTATTCGGGGTAGGCAAGGGAGAGTCTGCGCATATGCCTGTCCCTTTCCACCTTGGCTATGACAGAGGCTGCGGCTATGCAGGCGTATATGCCGTCGCCTCCCACTACGCATTTTGCGGGAATGTCCAGCGACGGAGGCCTGTTGCCGTCAACCAGAGCCAGGCCTGGCCTGACGCTGAGGCCCTCCACAGACCTTTTCATGGCAAGCAGAGCCGCCTGCAGAATGTTCAACTCCTCTATCTCCGCCTCCGAGGCCGAGGCCACGGACCAGGCTAGCGCCAGGCGCGTGATTTCATCATACAGCCCTTCGCGGCTTTTTTCCGAAAGCTTTTTAGAATCCTTCAGGCCGCCTATGGTAAGGCCCTCCGGCAGTATTACCGCCGCAGCGTAAACCGGCCCGGCAAGCGGGCCTCTTCCGGCCTCGTCCACCCCGCATACCAGGGCGTATTCGGAGGCAAGCTCCTTATCTACGCCGAGAAGCATAAGCTGCACCCTCTCGCAAGCTGTATTTACGGTTCTTCGCGCGCCGCTCGGCATTGAGCCTGAGGCTTTTCAAGCGAAATCCTGCCTATCACTCCGCCGCGGAACTCGTCGAGCAGCACGGCGGACATGCGCTCGGTGTCCGCTTCGCCGCCGGAGGCAAGAAAGCCGCGCTTACGGGCTGCGGCCTGAAGCAGCTCCCAGCCCTTTTTTCCCTCGGTTTCCGCCAGCTTGTAGCGTGAGGCGAGGAGCGCAGGATAGTCGGCGCCGAGCCTTTCCATCAGCCTTGAGGCCAAAGCCTCCGTATCGACGACGGCGTCCCTGACCGCGCCGGTGAAGGCCAGGTTTTCGCCGATGAAGGGATCGTCAAACCTTGGCCATAGCACTCCGGGAGTGTCCAGCAGGTCCAGGCCGCTGTCCACGCTTATCCACATTTTGCCTCTCGTTACGCCGGGCCTGTCGGCTACGGCGGCGGCCTTCTTTTTTGCCACCTTGTTGATAAAGGTGGATTTGCCTACGTTAGGTATCCCGACCACCATGCACTTCAGGGTTTTCCTCACGCCCTTTTCGGCGCTTCGTTCAAGCTTTTCCCTCAAGGCCTCCCTGACGGCTGCGGAAAAGCCGCCGACGCCTTTTCCGCTCTTGCTGTCGGTTTCAAGCGCGAGAAGCCCGTTTTTGGAGAAGCTCTCCTTCCACAGCCTTGTGACGGCCGGATCGGCGAGATCGCAGCGGTTGAGTATGATGAGCCTGGGCTTAGAGCCTATTATCCCGTCCAGCGCCGGATTCCTGCTGGAAAGCGGTATCCTGGCGTCTATAAGCTCCGCGACGATATCTACCAGCTTTACGCTGTCCTCTATCATCCTCAGGGCTTTTTTCATATGCCCCGGGAACCACTGCACGCTGACGGAATCCCGCGTGTTATCCTTGTCCATGATAGACCCTTCCGAAGGCCGACAGGGGCCAGAGCCTTAGATAGACCTTGCCGAGCACGCAGCGCTTGTCCACAAAGCCGACCTGGGAATCCCGGCTGTCCGTGCTGTGGTTGCGGTTGTCGCCCATGACGAATATATATCCCTCGGGCACCACTAGCGGGAACTGCATGTCAAAGGAACGGCGCGTAGGCTCGCTGATATACGGCTCGTCAAGCAGCTTGCCGTCGACCCAAACCTCTCCGGTGTTGAAATTAATGTCCACGGTCTGCCCCTCGGTGGCGATGACGCGCTTAACGAGAGGAATCTCGCTGAAGCTTTTTTTGGTAAGGACTATTATGTCTCCCTGCCTGGGCGTGTAAAAAAGCCCGGACATGAGCACCTTGTCCCTGTCGTTCAGCGTCGGTACCATGGAGGTGCCCTCTACGTCTATTATCCTGCCCAGAAAAACGAATATCAATATGCAGGCCACTATTGCGGTGACTATGCTTTCAAGCCAATCGTATATTTCTATCCTGCCGCTGAGGCTCTTTTCGGGCGACTCGGTGTTTTCGTTCATCCTTAACCATCCCTAAAACTAAAAGGGGGCGGATATCCTTGCCCCCTTCCGTTTGTCATAATTTTTCCCTGATCTTTGCCTGCTTGCCAACCCTGTCTCTGAGGTAGTAGAGCTTGGCGCGCCTAACCTTTCCTTTTCTGACAATGTCGATGGAGACGATGTTGGGGGAGTTGATCGGGAAAACCTTTTCGCAGCCGACATTATATGAAATGCGGCGGACGGTGATGGTTTCGTTTATGCCGCCGTGCTTCCTTGCGATGATTATGCCTTCAAAGGCTTGAATCCTCTCGCGGTTGCCTTCCTTGACCTTGACCGAAACCCTGACCGTGTCGCCCACGTTTATCTCGGGCAGGTCCGGCTTGACATATTTTTCCGACAATGCTTTTACCAGATCCATGAGCTTTCCTCCTTTCAGAGCAGGCGTTCGTACCGCTTTTGCGGCATAGGACCGCCCTTCTTTGCCGCCCGCATGGCAAAGCCAGCGAACGAGGCTTTTGCAAAACATACAAAATCCCGCCTCCGGCTTGCCAGGAACCGAAAGCTATGGCATTATAGCACAGCCCGGCCTACCATGCAAGAGGTTTCCTACCTAAAAAGCTCCTTATTTTTGTTGTAAATCTCTAGCCGCGTGCATTTGGCGAAATCGGGCTTCAGCTCCTCGCGCTCCTTAAGGGCGCTTATAAGATCGGAGGGATTGACAGCAGGCTCGAGGGCCGAAAAGAGCGCCGTCAGCCTTATCCGGAAGGCTTCCGCTTCCAAGGCCGTATCTGTTATATGAGGCCTGATGTCAAGCTCTGCAAGTCCTCTTTTTGTCTTTTTGCTTATAATTATAGGCCCGGATTTCAGAAAGCCCTCCAGCCTTGCGGCCTTTTCCGCGGTGTCGGCCGCGCCGTCGTATTGGAGCTCCACGGCGTACCGGGCAAAGCCGGCTTCGCCCGGCTTCATTACCTGACCGGCGGCTTCCGTTATCCTGAGGCCCTCGGGCAGCACGCGGTTCAGCCTTTCCGCCATATCCGGGCAGGCTCCCTCTATTTCCGCGTCGAGACGCTCGCAAACGCTCTCCATCCCAAGCTGCAGGGGCAGGACTATGGAAATATGTGGGTGCGGATTGAAGCCCTCGGTATGCTTTACGGGAATACCGGCTCTGATAAAGGCTCTCTGGAAGGTTCGCATAAGATCCAGATGGGAGAGGTATTTTGCCCTGCCTGTCTTTTCGAATCTGAAGCGGAATTTAAGCGCGCCGTTCATGTCAGCGTACGCCCCCTTCCGCCGCCGCCTCGCAGAAGCCTCCGGCAAGCGCGTCTGCTCCGCAGCCCAGGCAGGCGTGCGCGCAATCGGGGCTGACTTTCCCGGCCAAGGCCAGCTCGTATTGCCGCCTCAGGAAGGCTTTTGAAACCCCAGCGCTCAGGGTGTCCCAGGCAAGCGTCTCGCTTTCGCCCTTTTCCCTCAGAGCGTAAAAGCCGGGGTCTATCCCGTGCTTTTCAAAGGCGGAAAGCCATGCCTTGAAATCAAAATATTCGTCCCAGGCCTTCAGCCCGCCGGAGCTTTTCTGCACCTCCTCCAGCGCGGGGCCCAGCCGCCTGTCTCCCAGGGCAAGGACAGCTTCTATAAAGCTGGTTTCCGGGCTGTGCCAATTAAAGACGATGGACCTGTTCTTCAAGGCCTGCCTGAGCAGACCCTGCTTTCTCCGGAATTCATCCATCGCATTCTGAGCGCACCACTGAAAGGGCGTCATGGGCTTAGGAACAAAGCAGGAGGCGCTGACGGTTATCCTTACTCCCCTTGCCCTGTTGGAAGACGCCTTCCTCCAGGCTTCATATACCTTGTTTGCCAGGGCCGCTATGGCCAGCACGTCCTCGTCTGTTTCTGTGGGAAGGCCCAGCATGAAGTAAAGCTTGACCGCATTCCAACCTCCCTCGAAGGCAGTGGCGCAGGAATTCAGGATATCCTCCTCGGTAACGTTCTTGTTTATAACGTCACGAAGGCGCTGAGAACCCGCCTCCGGCGCGAAGGTCAGCCCGCTTTTGCGAACCTTCTGCACCCTTTTCATCAGCTCCATCGAAAAGTTGTCGGCTCTCAACGAGGGCAGCGAAAGGCTTGCCTTTCTCGGCTCGCACCAGTTGAGGAGCCCGTCGCACAGCTCGGCCAGCTTCCCGTAATCGCTTGTGCTGAGGGATGAAAGGCTGATTTCCTCATAGCCGGAATGCCGAAGGGCTTCGATACCCTGCCTGACAAGCGTTTCCGGCTTTTTGGAGCGAACCGGCCTGTATACGTAGCCCGCCTGGCAGAAGCGGCAGCCTCTTATGCAGCCCCTGAACAGCTCCAGCACCGTCCTGTCGTGCACTATCTCAGTTGACGGAACCAGCGTTTCGACCGGGAAAAAAGAGCTGTCAAGGTCTTTTACTATGCGCTTTGCAACTGTCTTTCTTGCGCCCGCGGCGGGTATAATTTCCGAAAGAACGCCGCTTTGGCTATCATACTTATGCTTATACAGCGAAGGAACGTATACTCCTTCTATCCCGGCGGCTTCCGCAAGGAATCTTGCTTTACCCCACCCTTCCCTCTTGGCCATCCTGTAAAGCTCAACCACTTGTGCATCGGCTTCCTCGCCCTCGCCTATTACCGCAAGATCGATAAAATCCGCCAAAGGCTCCGGATTGAACATGCAGGTACCGCCGGCGAATACAAGAGGCGTCAGCTCCTTCCTATCGACGCTTTTAAGGGGAAGGCCGGCAAGCGCCAGCATTTCCAGCATGCCGATATACGACAACTCATAACCCACCGAAAAGCCTATGATATCGAAGCTTTTTATTGGGTCGCCGCTCTCGAGGGCATATAGAGGAATGCCCTCCTCCTTCATTTTTGCGGCCATATCGCGCCAAGGCTCGAAGGCTCTCTCGCACCAGACGCCATTCATCGAGTTCAGCACTCCGTAAAGTATGCGCAGACCCAGGTTAGACATGCCTATCTCATAAATGTCCGGAAAGCACAACGCAAATCTTACGTCAACATCAGCTTTATTTTTTATTATCTGCCCGTATTCGCCGCCCACATATCTGGCGGGCTTTTGAACCTCGGGCAGTATCCTCTCAAGTCTTTGCGAAAAATCCATCATTAGCTCCATTTAATTCGATGCGGCTGCCGTTTAAGCGTCGCATTTTTACTTTGTATTTTCGTTTAATATTACAACAAATCTTTTGCCAAATCAATAAGCAGACATACTGAGATAAGGCAGAGCATGAGATTGAAGCTTAGAAAGCTCAATATAAAGAGAGTAAGGCTGACGGCGCAGCTTGAAAGGCACAGCACCCTGTCGGCGGCGGACAGGCCGAAAAAAAACGCGCACAGGCTGTGCGCCGCCGCGCCGCCGTCCAGGCCCGAAGCCGGGAGCAGGTTGAGCGCCGACAGCGCGAGGCTTGCCGACGCGCAGCTTTTGTCGAAGGGAAGGATAAGAAGATAAAACAGCAGGCCCGCCGCCGGACCGGCCAAGGCGGAGGCCGCCGTTTCCCAATAGGCGCCGCCGGACGACCGGCATATGCAGGCCCCTGTAGCCCCAAGCCTGACTTTATCGACTTTGACGCCCGTCAAGGCCAGCGCTGCCAGGTGGCCCAGCTCGTGAATGAGCGCGGCGGCTAAGACGGCGCCAAGCATCCTGGCGCCCAGCAGCAGGTACAAAAGCGAGAGCATTATCGCAAAGCCGCCGCCGAGCTCTATTTTTATGCGTTCCTCCGACATAGGGTTTGACTTGCCTTCCTTTTGATATTATACTGTATGCTGATTTAAGTAAGCGCCGGTTTATCCGCTTTTCTTTAACAACAACGGGAGCGTGTTATGGACTACAGATGCGAGGCTCCGGATATCGTCAAGGAATTTCTTTCTTATCACGAGGTGGTCAAGGGCCACTCAGCAAAAACGGTGGACGAGTATTATCTTGACATACGGGTGTTTCTCCGTTTCTTGAAGAAAAAGAGAGGGCTTGCGCCGTCCGGACTTCCTTTTGACGAGATACCCGTCGGCGACATAGGCCTTGATTTCCTCGCAAGCGTAACTAAAACAGACATATACGATTTCATGACCTTTCTCTCAAGGGACAGGGTAAAGCGCACGGGGAACGGCGGCTTCGGCCTGACGGCGGCTTCAAGGGCTCGAAAGCTCGCTGCCTTGAAATCCCTTTATAAATATCTTACGGTCAAAACGGGAAAGCTCAGCGTCAACCCCCTGGACAATTTTGACCCGCCGAGGCTGAAGAAGGCTCTGCCAAAATACCTGACGCTGGAGGAAAGCAAGGCCCTGCTGAGCAGAGTCGGCGGCAGGAACGTCGTACGCGACAGGTGCATACTGACGGTATTTTTAAATTGCGGGCTTCGCATTTCCGAGCTGGTAGGGCTGAACCTCAGCGATATAAAGGCCGATTCGCTGAGGATACTGGGCAAGGGCAATAAGGAGAGGGTCGTATATTTCAACGACGCGACGGCTGAGGCCATAAACGAGTATTTGAAAATAAGAAAAGAGGCCGGAGCCGGGGAGCCCGCGCTTTTTCTGTCCGAGCAGAAGCGGCGCATAGCCTCGGCGACAGTGCACAGGCTCGTTAAGCGGCACCTTGGTGAAGCGGGGCTTGACAGCGCCGCCTATTCCGCCCATAAGCTCCGCCACACGGCCGCCACGCTCCTGCTGAAAAACGGAGTCGATTTGAAGGTATTGCAGCAGCTTTTGGGCCACGAGCACCTGAATACCACCGAAATATATACTCATGTCGAAAGCACCGATTTGAAAATAGCCGCCGCGGCCAATCCGCTGGCGCGCTTCAAGCCCGGCTCGGACGACAAAAACTCACCTGTAAAAAAGGAAAAGCGCTGATGGTTTTCTCCAGTATCCTGTTCATATTCATTTACCTGCCGGCGACGCTGGCAGCGTATTATATTATACCCTCCAAATGGCGCAACGCTTGGCTCTTTTTTGTAAACCTCGTCTTTTACGGCTGGGGCGAGCCGGTATATATACTGCTGATGGTATTTTCGATAGCCTTCAACTATATATCCGGCCTTCTTGTTGAAAGGTACAGGCATGCCGAGAAAAAATGCCGGGCGGCGCTGGTTGTCTGCGTCGCCGTAAACCTATCCATGCTGTTTTTTTTCAAATATTATGATTTTTTTGCCGCCAATCTTGGAAGGCTGCCCTTCCTTTCATTTATTAAGCCGCTGGGCCTTTCGCTGCCGATAGGCATCTCCTTTTATACCTTCCAGACCATGTCCTATCCCATAGACGTATACAGAGGCGATGCGAAGGTCCAAAGAAATTTTATCAATTTCGGCACCTTTGTAGCTCTCTTTCCCCAGCTTATAGCGGGCCCCATAGTCAGATACAAGGATATAGCCCAGCAGCTTGAGGGGCGCAGGGAGAACGCAGACCAGTTTGCTTCCGGGATTTGCCGCTTTTCAGCGGGTCTTGCCAAAAAGGTGCTGCTGGCCAACGGCATAGGGGCGTTGTGGGATGTTTTCAAGGCAGCCGAGCCCTCGAGCCTTTCGGCGGCCTCAGCCTGGCTGGGAGCGATAGCCTTTTCCTTTCAGATTTATTTTGATTTTTCAGGCTACTCGGACATGGCCATAGGACTGGGGCGCATGATGGGTTTCGAGTTCCTGGAAAACTTCAACTACCCGTATATATCCAGAAGCGTCACGGAGTTTTGGCGGCGCTGGCATATATCCCTTGGCACCTGGTTCAGGGACTATGTCTATATCCCGCTGGGAGGAAACCGCCGCGGCTTGAAAAGGCAGTTTCTTAATATTTTCATAGTCTGGGCGCTGACGGGCTTTTGGCACGGAGCAAGCTGGAATTTTTTGCTGTGGGGCGTTTACTACGCAGCGCTGCTGATTGTCGAAAAAGCCTTCCTGCTGAGAATGCTCGAAAAGGCTCCGGGAGCCGTCGGCCGCGCATATACGCTTTTTGCCGTAGTTATCGGCTGGGTGCTCTTTTCCGTTGAGGACCTGCCGTCGACCATTGCTTACCTTTCGGCGATGTTCGGCGGAGGCGGCGGACTGCTGTCATCGGATTTTCTGTATTATCTCAGGAATTACGGGGCAATGCTGCTTATATTGGCGGCGGCCTCCACTCCCCTGCCGAAGCGGCTGCTTGAAAGGCTGCCCGTTAAACTGAAGTACTTCGCCGTACCCGCTCTGGCGGCGGTATCCCTCCTGCTCTGCACCGCCTATCTTGTAGACGGCACATACAATCCCTTCCTCTATTTCCGCTTCTGAGGACCATGGCATAATCAAATACGGAAGGTACAATTTTAATGAACAAAACCGGAACAAAAGCGCTGCTGATTGTTTTTATTTGCTATATCTCGCTGTTTTCCCTATTGTTTTGGCTAGCCCCGGACAGGGCGTATTCCGAACAGGAAAACAGGTATCTGAAAAAGCTGCCCTCCTTTAATTTCAAGGCCCTCTTCGACGGAAGCTTTACAAAGGATTTTGAAAGCTATACCGCCGACCAGTTCCCCTTTCGCGACGCGTGGGTAGGTATGAAGGCCCGAACAGAAGCGGCGCTGGGCAAAACGGAAAACAACGGGGTGTTCCTCTGTTCGGAGGATACGCTCATATCCCGCTTTGCGGAGCCGGACATGGAGCTTGTGGACGAAAATATAAGCGCCGTGCTCGCCCTGGCCGGGAATACCGAGGCGCGGCTCTGCCTTGCGCTGATTCCTACGGCGGCCGCCGTATGGGATTACAGGCTGCCGAAAAACGCCGACACCTGCGACCAGAAGGCGCTGATAGACTATATTTACTCGCGCTGCTCCGGCATAGCCACGGCCGACATCTACTCGGCCCTGAGAGCGCATAAGGAGGAATACGTCTACTACCGGACCGACCACCACTGGACGACTTTGGGCGCCTATTACGGCTATGCTGCTCTTGCAGAGGCTCTGGGGCTTGAGCCGGAGGCTATGTCGGCTTTCGAGCCTGAAACCGTCACCGAGAGCTTTTACGGCACAGCCTATTCCTCCTCAGGGGCGTACTGGGTCAGGCCTGACAGCATCCAAGTTTTCGTGCCCGCCGAGGGCGTGACGGTTACGAATTACCCGAAGGGCAAGGCAGTGCCCGGCGCCGTTTACGACTATGGCTTCCTTGAAAAAAAGGATAAGTACGCCATGTTTTTCGGCGGAAACACTCCCCGCCTCGTGATAAAAACCGCTTGCGGGCAGGGCGGCAAGGTCCTCCTGCTTCGGGATTCATATGCCGACAGCATGGCGCCTTTCCTTTTCGGCAGCTTTTCAGAAATCCATATGCTCGACCTTCGCTACTATAAGTCCAGCGTGACAGATTATATCAGAGAAAACGATATAGATACCGTGATAATATCCTACGGGCTGAGCAATTTTGCCACCGACGCTTCCGTATTCCTGATGGGCATTTCATGAATTGAGGGTTAATCGATATGAATATAACCAGAGAACAAAAAAGAACGCTGATTATGATGGCTGTTGCGGCGCTCCCGCTGCTGCCCGCGCTGCTTTTCAAAATGCACTGGCTCATAGAGCTTTTACTGTGCCTGCTTTCGTCGGCGGTATCCTGCCTGGAGCTGATAGCCCCGGCAAAAAAGGCGCTGGCCGAAAAGCGCTTTAAAGACCCGCTGCTTATCATTCTGCTTGCATGCGCCGCTTCCTTTATATCAGGAGCTTTTTCATCGGCCGCGCTTACGCTTATAGTTTACCGGCTTGCGCTCGCGCTGGTCAGCGGGCGCACGGAGAGCGTTAGAAAAATGGCGGAAACGCGAATTGAGCTGTCCTCGCTAAAAAAATACGCAGCTCCGCTTGAGGACAAGCCGAGGCTGGATTTTAAGCTCTGTTCCGCTTTTGACAAGTATCTGCCGCTCTTTTTTCCTTCGCTGGCCGTTTTATACGCCGTGTTGCTTCCCCTGCTGAGCCAGGTGGGCGCGCTTGAAGCACTAAGGAGGGCGGCAGCAATTTTAGCAGTATCAGGCGTATTTTCCGTCTTTGCGCCCATTGCTTTTATAGACTACGCCGCGTGCGTCCGCGCCCTGGAATGCGGCGTTCTGTTCAAGCCGGGCGCGCTGGCAAAGATTGCTAAGGCAAGGCTGCTCCATATCAGCCAGGCCGAGCCGGAGGATATAGGCGGAATTAAGATTTATGTTTCGGATTCAAACGTCCTCAGCGCCAAATCCGTTCTTTTTCTGGCCGCAACGGCTTTTGCCTATTCCGGCGGCGAGACGGCCCTGAAGCTGGCGGAGGCTTACGGAAGGCCCATAGACAGGAGCGCTGTCACCGAAGCGCAGGAGCTTGAGGGTCTGGGCGTTGTTGCCAGGATCAGGGGAACCGCCGTTTGCGCCGGCAGCGCGGTTTTTATGAATCGCGCCGGGCTTCCCGTCCTGCCTTTTAACGAACGCGGAACGGTAATACACATTGGCGTCAACGGCCGCTATGCCGGAAAGCTTTCATTTGAGGGAGACGATATGCCTTATGGCGAATTCAGTCGCGAAGCGGAAAAGCTTGGGCTTTATGTTTCCACGGACGCTGTGGACATCTCGGATAAAAGGTCTGATGATGAGCTTGCGGCCTTTGCCTCCGACGGCGCCTTTCCCGAAGCCTCGATTAAGGAGAACGATGTGAGAGTATCAAGCGGCGGATACCGCGAGAATGCGGATATATGCATCGCCTCCGGCGCCCGTGGAGATCTTCTCTCCGCCTTCAGCCTTGCGGGAAGCGCCGAACGGCTGAAGAAGGGCTGCGCGGCTGTTTTCTGTTCTGTTAAGGCGCTTGCGCTTGCGCTGGCGCTTATCGGGCTGATGCCGCTCTGGGGCGCCGTTGCTGCCGACGCGGCCGCAGCGCTCCTTGCCTGGGGCTTCTCGCTGCGGGCGCTGGATATAGGAGCCTGAGGCCGCGCCGCTTCTCTTATGAGCAAAATATATGCTTTCCTATAGTGACTATTTCCGGCCTGGACCAGATCCAGCCGCTGGTGGCTGTGGCGGGGTTGAAATAGTATATGGCGCCGCCCGAGGGATCCCAGCCGTTCAGGGCGTCCCGTGCGGCCCTGTACGCGCTGTCGGCCACCTCCTGGTAAAACTGACCGTCGGTCACGCAGGTGAAGGCTCCGGGCTGGTATATGACGCCCGCCAGGGAATCCGGGAAGGAAGGATGCTCTATCCTGTTGAGCACCACCGCGCCGACGGCTACCTGGCCGACATAAGGCTCGCCCCTGGCCTCGGCAGATATGAGCCGGGCAAGAAGGCTTATGTTGTTGCCGTATGAGGTGCCTTCGCCGGCGCTTATCCCGATGGCCTTGAGCGTAGCCGGGCCGCAGATGCCGTCGGCCGTCAGGCCGTTTTTGCTTTGAAAATATTTAACCGCGGCTGTTGTCTTGCTGCCGTATATGCCGTCCACAGGGCCGGTATAATAGCCCCAGTCGCTGAGCTTCTGCTGTATCTGCCTCACGACCGAGCCTGTCGAGCCCTGCCTGTAGACGGCGGCCTCGGCTTTTGAGAGGCAGATCAGCGTTATGTTGACCGCAAAAAGTACGGCGACTGAAATCAGCAGTCTTTTTCTTGCTTCCGAATCCATTGCAAAGCTCCTTAATATGCCGGTTCCGCGGAATAAAAAGCTCCTTCGCAAATATCCCGCTAAGGATATTGTACGAAGGAGCTTTGCTTTTATGACTTGATAAATCAGTAAGATCTGGCAGCTCTTTCAGCCGTTATTTTTTCAATAAGCTCGTCAAGCGGCATGGAGCCCAAATCGCCGCCGCTGCGCGAACGTACGGAGACGGCGCCGCTTTCCGCTTCCTTGTCTCCGGCGATAATCATATAAGGTATTTTTTTCATCTGGGCTTCCCTGATCTTGTAACCTATCTTTTCGTTGCGCAGGTCGGTTTCCACCCTGAAGCCCTTTTCCTCAAGCTTTTTCGCTATGCCGACGCAATACTCGTTGGTCCTATCTGTGATGGGCATAACCGCAAGCTGTACAGGGCTGAGCCAAAGCGGGAAGGCGCCTGCGAAATGCTCCGTTATGATGCCGATAAAGCGCTCTATTGAGCCGAGCACGACTCTGTGCAGCATAACGGGGCGGTGCCTCATTCCGTCCGCTCCCGTGTATTCCAGCTCAAAGCGCTCGGGCATCTGGAAATCGAGCTGTATAGTGCCGCACTGCCAGGTGCGGCCGAGGCAGTCCTCCAGGTGAAAGTCCAGCTTGGGACCGTAGAAGGCGCCGTCCCCTTCGTTTACGACGAATTTCTTCCCCAGGGCTTCGGCGGCTTCGGCCAGCGTTTTGGTAGCCAGCTCCCAATCCTCCTCGGAGCCTATGTGATCCTCCGGCATTGTAGACAGCTCAATGTGGTATTTCAGACCGAAAAGGGAATATACCTCGTCGAAAAGCCTCATGACGCCCATTATTTCACTTTTGATCTGATCCCGCGTCATGAATATGTGCGCGTCGTCCTGCGTAAAGCAGCGAACCCGGAAAAGGCCGTGCAAGGCGCCGGATAGCTCGTGGCGGTGCACCAGGCCGAGCTCCGCGCAGCGGATGGGCAGGTCGCGGTAGGAATGAAGCTCCTGCTTGTACACCAGCATGCCTCCGGGACAGTTCATCGGCTTTATGCAATAGTCCTCCCCGTCGATGACGGTGGTATACATGTTGTTTTTATAATGCTCCCAGTGCCCGCTTCTCAGCCACAGGTCCTTGGACAAGATAATGGGAGTAGATATTTGAACATAGCCGTATTTTTTATGGACCTCGTGCCAGTACTCCAGCAGCGTGTTCCTCAGCACCATTCCTTTTGGGAGAAAAAAGGGAAAGCCGGGGCCTTCGTCCAGGAGCACGAAGAGGCCGAGCTCCTTGCCCAGCTTCCTGTGGTCGCGCTTTTTCGCCTCCTCGATGCGAGTCAGATACGCGTCCAGCTCTTCCTTCTTGGCAAAGCAGGTTCCGTAAATCCTTTGAAGCATTTTCCGCTTTGAGTCGCCGCGCCAGTATGCCCCGGTGCATGAGGTAAGCTTGAGGGCATTTCCCTTCAGCTTTCCGGTTGACATAAGATGCGGCCCCGCGCAGAGATCGGTAAAATCGCCCTGCCTGTAGAAGCTTATGGCGGCTTCCTCCGGCAGGTCTCTGATAAGCTCCACCTTATACGGCTCGTTGAGGCTTTCCATGTATCTAATCGCTTCCTCCCTGGGAAGCTCGAAGCGCTCCAGCGGTATGTTATCCTTTATTATCCTTCTCATTTCCTCCTCAAGCTTTTCGAGAAGGTCGGGGGTAAAAACCGTATCTGAGTCCACGTCGTAATAAAAGCCGTCCGCTATGGCGGGCCCGATGGCAAGCTTCGTGTTGGGATACAGGCGCTTTATGGCCTGGGCGAGCACGTGGGAAGCCGTATGACGGTAAGCCAGCCTTCCGCCTTCGTCCTCAAAGGTGAGAAAGCTTATTTCAGAGTCCTTATAAAGGGCATAGGTCAAGTCGCGGACCTGACCGTCCACCGAGGCGGAAAGTGCGTTTCTAGCCAGCCCTTCGGATATGCTCCGGGCAATGTCTATCAGCCTGCTTCCGGCCTCAGTCTGAATCGCGCTCCCGTCCTTTAGCTTAATATTTATCATCCATATACCTCCGTGCGGGCGTCCATACGACAGACCACCCTGTTATTTACGGCAGGCGCTGCCAGCCGTTTTTGCGTTGTTATTTTGTGATACCACCTATTTCAGCTTATGTCAAGGATTTTTCCCAGCAAAAGCGTTATTGCGTACAGGATAGGCTGGTGGACAAGATAGATAATGAAGGCTTTCCGCCCCACGGCGGGCAAAAACCTGGGGTTAAGCTCGTAAAAGCGCTTCGGCAGTACTCCGGCCTTGATCTTCTCCCCGGCCCAGGTCCCAAGCAGGAACACAAAAAGCCAAGGGAATATGGGAAAATAGTCCGCCGATTCGAAGCCGGGGTAATATATGCCCAGCGGCCAGAGCCAGCGGGAATCGGAGCCCGCGGCGTTAGCAAGGTTAACCGCGACGTCAGACGCTATAAGCAAAACAATATAAAGCACGGGGGCCGCCCTGTCCGGCAGCTTATCGAGCGGCCTCCAGACAAGGCCGTAAAACACCATGCAAAAGCCCAAAAAATGCAGTATGCCAAACAGTATCGGCATATCCATTAGCCAGGTCACAAGAGTTATCGCCAGGGCCGCGCATAATACCTTAAGGCCCCGCCTTATATTGCTGTGTGAAAAGCGCGACGAAACGCCTGAAAGGAAGATGAACATGCCCGCGAAAAAATAGTGGGCTACGTCCAGCACGGGATTGGTAAATATCCACCACGGCGCGCCTAAGAAGGCCGCCAAATCATACAAAAAATGATGCGCCACCATCAGCAGGACGCACAGGCCTCTTGCGGCGTCTATGCTCTCTATCCTGCCTCCACCGTAATTGCCCGTCATTTCGTTACGTTGAACCTGAAATTGACCACGTCTCCGTCCCTCATGACATAGTCCTTGCCCTCGCTGCGGACGTGGCCCTTCTCCTTGGCCGCCTGCATCGTGCCGCTGGCTTTCAAATCCTCGAAAGCGACCACCTCGGCCTTGATAAAGCCTCTTTCAATATCGCTGTGTATCTTGCCGGCGGCCTGAGGCGCTTTTGTCCCCTTTCTTATAGTCCAGGCCCTTACCTCGTCCTTTCCGGCGGTCAGGAAGGACATCAGGCCCAGCAGGTCGTATGCGCAGTTTATAAACCTGCTCAAGCCCGTCTCCTTTATGCCGAGCTCGGAAAGGAAAACCGCCCTCTCCTCATCGTCCAGTTCGGCAAGGTCCTGCTCAAGGCGCGCGCAGATTGGAAGGACCCTTTCGCCCTCGGTCTCGGCCAGTTTTTTAAGATTGATATAATTTGTGTTTTCGTCAAGAGACGCATAGCCCTTTTCGTCCAGATTGGCGGCGTAAATAACAGGCTTGAGCGAAAGCAGCCCGCCGTCGGCAAAAAGCGCCCGGTCCTCGGGGCTTATTTCAAAAAACCTGGCCGCCCTCCCGTCGCTGAGATGCTTTAAAAGGCCTTCAAAAAGATCCGCCTCATGCAGATATTTCCTGTCGCCCTTGGCGTTCTTTTTCGCTTTTTCAAGCCGTCTTTCGACAACCTCAATGTCCGCGAGCACAAGCTCGAGGTTAAGTATTTCCGCATCCCTTAGGGAATCTGCCTTTTCGTCGCCGAATATGTCCGCGTTGTCAAAGCAGCGGACCACATGTACCAGCGCATCCGTCTGCCTTATGTGGGAGAGAAATTTATTGCCCAGGCCCTCGCCGCGCGAGGCGCCCTTGGCAAGGCCGGCGATATCCACAAATTCAATGGTGGCGGGCGTCACCTTGTCGGGCTGATGCAGCTCTGCCAGCCAGTCCAGCCTGGCGTCCGGCACCTGAACGACGCCGACGTTCGGCGTTATGGTCGAAAACTGGTAGCTGGCGGTTTCAACCCTGGAACCCGTAAGGGCGTTGAACAGCGTGCTCTTGCCTGCGTTGGGCAGACCCACTATGCCTAATTTCATTTAAAACCTCCATATCCGCTGCCCGGAGCAGCCGTTTACATCATAGCGGCGGGATGCTGTCTGAACCGACATTCCCGCCACCATGAACAATATATGTCTTTCCTTTTTTACTCTATTGCCTGCCTCCGCCCGCATCGGCAAAGGGGTCATCCCATCCTTCGGCGTCTGCTATGGAACGCTTGGCTTCCGCATTGCCCGGGTCGGGCGCAGTCGCAGACTCGGCCTCGGCCGCTTTCGCCTTCGCGGCTTTTTTCAGAGGCTCCGAAGGCAACTCCCTGTGGGAGTATACATAAGCGAAGGTTTCGCTGTCCATGACCTCGTGCTTCAGGAGGTATTCCGCCGTAAGATGCAGTATATCCATATTGGCAAGCAATATATCCTGGCAGCGCTTGTAGGCCTCGTCAATTATGTGCCTTATCTCGTCGTCTATTTCGGCGGAGGTCTTTTCCGAGTAGCTCTTGGTATGCCCGAAATCGCGCCCGATGAACACCTCGTTGCCGCTGGTGTCATATACTACGGGGCCGAGAGCTTCGCTCATGCCGTAGCGCGTCACCATCGCCTTTGCAAGCGCAGTGGCCTTTTCCAGGTCGTTTGAGGCGCCAGTCGATATGTCGTTCAGCACAAGCTTTTCCGCCAGCCTGCCGCCCAAAAAGGTCACTATATCGTCAAGCATCTCGCTTTTTGATGTGAAGCTCTTATCCTCCTGCGGAAGGGAGATTGTCATGCCGCCCGTCATGCCGCGGGGTATTATGGAAATCTGATGGACGGGGTCGGCATGCTCGACCGAAGCCATTACGACGGCGTGGCCCGCCTCGTGATAAGCGGTAAGCTTTCTTTCCTTTTCCGATACTACCTTGCTCTTCTTTTCCGGGCCGGCTATCACCTTAATCGTGGCTTCCTCGATCTCAGACATGGTGATGAAGCGCTTGTGGCGCCTTGCCGTGAGCAGCGCGGCCTCATTCAGCAGGTTTTCCAAATCCGCGCCTGTAAAGCCTATGGTTGATTTGGCGACGGTGGCAAGGTTGACATCGTCGCCCAGCGGCTTGCCCCTGCTGTGCACTCTCAGTATCGCTTCCCTGCCTTTGATGTCAGGGTAGCCGACGTAGACCTGGCGGTCGAAGCGGCCCGGCCTGAGCAGAGCCTTGTCGAGTATGTCCTGCCTGTTTGTTGCCGCCATTACTATGACGCCCTCGTTGGTGCCGAAGCCGTCCATCTCGACAAGTAGCTGGTTCAGGGTTTGCTCCCTTTCGTCGTGCCCGCCGCCGAGCCCGGCTCCGCGCTGCCGGCCGACCGCGTCTATTTCGTCTATAAAAATTATGGAAGGGGCCACCTTTTTAGCCTGTTCGAACAGATCTCTAACGCGTGATGCGCCGACACCGACATAAAGCTCCACAAAGTCCGAGCCGGATATCGAGAGGAACTGTACGCCGGCCTCGCCGGCCACCGCCTTGGCCAAAAGCGTCTTGCCTGTGCCCGGAGGGCCCACGAGAAGAACGCCCTTTGGTATCCTCGCGCCGACCTCGATAAAGCCCTTGGGATTCTTTAGGAATTCGACTATTTCCTGAAGCTCCTCCTTTTCCTCCTCGGAGCCGGCGACGTCGGCAAAAGTAACCTTCTTGTCGCCCGTGCCTATGCGCGTGCGAGCCTTGCCGAAGCGCATGGCGCTCCTGTCGCCGCCCGCGCCCTTATTCATCATGATATACCAAAGAACGGCGGATACTCCTATAAGCAGCAGATAGGGCACGAAGGACAGCCACCATGGCGCCTCGAAGCCGACGTCATAGTCGTAGTCGCTTATTACCTTGTTTTTCCACTGGCTGTCTATAAGCTCATGGAGGTCCTCGTAAAATACGGAAAAGCTGTACAGCTTATAGGTGGCCGAATAGCTGCCGTTGTACGGCTCCTTCAGCGAAAGTATAAGCGTGTCGCCCTGAACCAGAAAGGATTTGACCTTTTGGTCCTCAAAAAGCGACCTTATGTCCGAATATTTCAGGCTCTGGGTGTCCTTTTGGGACATGAGCAGGAATACGGTGGCCAGAAGGACGACAAGTATCAAAATGTATATGCCTATATCTCTCGGCTTCTTTTTGTTTTCATTCATATTTGCGTTATCTTCCCTCCCTTTCTATCGATTCAAGTAGGCTTCGGGCTTCAGTATGCCCACATAGGGCAGATTTCTGTACTTTTCGTTGTAATCCAGCCCGTAGCCCACCACGAAGGCGTCTGGTATCTCGTAGCCCCGGTAATCCGGAACGAGCTTTATTTTTCTTCTGGACGGCTTGTCAAGGAAGGAACAGACTTTTACTGTCGCCGCGTTTCTGTTGGCCACATATCTCATCAAATAGGCAAGCGTCATGCCGCTGTCTATGATGTCCTCTACAAAAACTATGTGGCGGCCTTCCACATCCATCTCCAGGTCCTTTCTGATGGTTATCCTGCCCGAGCTCTCGACGCCCGAGCCGTAGGAGGAGACGGACATGAACGCCACCTCGCAGTCGGTTTCTATTCTGCGCACCAGGTCTGCCATAAATACGAAGGAGCCCTTTAGTATACCCACAAAAACCGGGTTTTTATCCCTGTAGTCCTCGGTGAGCGCTGCGGCAAGCTCTCTCACCTTCATGTCTATTTCACGCTCGTTGAATAGGATCTCGCCAATCTCGTTAAGCATCTCTTTTCCTTTCCGCTATTATCAAAACCGCCAAATTATCCGCTTTATCGCCAACCCCAGGGCTGTCCGCCGCCGCCCTTATGTCCTGCCCTATTCCGTATACGGCAATGATCCCCTCGGAATCGGCAAAAACGGGTATATTTTCTCTTTTATATCGTGGTATTTTCAGCTCTATGAAAAATTTTTTCAAAGTTTTTCGGCACGCTGCGGAGCCCGCCGCCCTCTTGAGCGCAATCGCGTCTCCCGTTTTTCGAGGTCTGGCTATTATGTTACCATAAATTTTATCCTTTTGAAAGTAAAAAATATTGAACAGACCATCAATTCCGCCTGTTTTGATTTTATCAAGCTCGAGCTCGGCCATTGCCGCGTCGCCGTAATATATTTCAAAGGCGGAGCCGCAAGGGCTGTCCAGCCTTGTCCAGCGGTTGAATAAAAGCTCCCTCGGTTCAAAGGAAGCCGCTTCGGGCGGGCCCTTTTGCAGCTCCAAACTGCCGTATGAGCGTACCGCCCAGATCCCGCCCGGCAGCGAAACGGCTGCTGATGGGTTTTCAGAGCAAATAAGCTTTTCCAAATCTGCTACGTTCGAAGCGGTTAGCGACGCGCCCAGGTTTTTAGCCGCAAGCGTCAGAGCCCGGGAAGCTATTGGCGATGCGGCCTGCCTGAGACTGCTAACGCTCATCACACAGACGCCCGCTTCGTATGAAATGAGCTTATCGGCTTCAGAAACCATATACTCGTTGTCCCGCCTCAAAAGCTCGGCGGCTCTGGCGGCGGCGGCGGCAAAGGACGGGTTTATGCTTTTCAGGACAGGCATCACGTCGCGCCGTATCCTGTTTCGAGCGTATGATGTGTCGGAATTGCTGGAATCCTCGATATGCTCCAGTCCGTTTACGGCCAGATAGTCCTCTATTTCAGCCCTGGAAACCGTAAGCAGCGGTCTGACGTATATGCCCCTTACGGGCGGTATCCCGGACAGACCGCCGAGGCCGGCTCCCCTGACGAGGTTGAAAAGCACGGTTTCGGCGTTGTCATCGGCGTTGTGGGCGGTGGCGGCTCTGACGCCGCTATAGCCGCGGGCTCTTAAAGCTTCCGCCGTTTCCTCAAAAAAACCATAGCGCAGCTTTCTCGCCGCCTCCTCGATGCCAAGCTTGTTTGACGCGGCATAAGCCGCGACGTCTCCGCGGCCGGAAAGCAGCTCGACCTTCAGGGAGCGGCACAGCCCGCCGACGAAGGCCTCGTCCCTGTCAGACTCCGCGCCCCTGAGCATGTGATTGAAGTGCGCGGCAATAACGCTGAAGCCAAGCCTGCTGGAGAGGCTGTGAAGAAGATGCAAAAGGCATACGGAATCGGCCCCGCCTGAAACGCAGCAAAGCAAGACGCCGCAACCGTCAAACATGCCGTATCCGGCGGCGTATTCCGTTACCTTTTCAATGAGCGTCATCTATTGCCTCCTAAAGGGTCAAGCGTTATTCCTCGTGGTATCTGTCTATCGAAGTATATGTAGTATACTGCGGCAGCCATTGCAGCTCCACCGAGCCCGTGGAGCCGTGGCGGTTTTTCATCACTATGAGCTCCGCCGTATTGTGCTCCTCGGCTTCCCTGTTGAAATAATCCTCGCGGTACAAGCCGAGAACTATATCGGCGTCCTGCTCCAGAGAGCCGGATTCCCTCAGGTCCGAAAGCACCGGGCGCTTGTCCGTCCTCTGGGTGCTGGCGCGCGAAAGCTGGGACAGGCACAAGACCGGCACATTCAGCTCCTTGGCCATGATCTTCATCATACGCGACATTTCACTGACGGCCTGAAGCCTGTTTTCGCTGGGCTTGTCGCCCGAATTGGTCATAAGCTGAAGATAGTCTATGACTACCAGGCCCAGATTCTGTACCCTGCGGCACTGGGCGTTCATATCCGAAACCGAAAGAGTGGGGTTATCGTCTATAAGTATGCGCGTCTTGCTCAGGGAATTTGTCGCCGCGCCGATGCGCTTCCACTCCTCCGGCGTGAGCCTGCCCGTCTGAAGGCTCTTGCTGTCCACATAGGCCTCGCTGGAAAGCAGCCTTGTCGCAAGCTGCTGCTTTGACATTTCAAGGTTGAATATTGCCACCGCCTTGTCCGTGCGCTTGCCGACGTTGAGGGCGATATTCAAAGCTATGCTGGTTTTGCCGACGCCGGGGCGCGAGGCGAGTATTATCAAATCGCTGTTGTTGAGGCCCATGATCACGTTGTCAAGCTCGGCAAGCCCGGTAGGCAGGCCCGGTATTGAGTCGCTCCTCTTGGAGAGCTCCACAAGACGCTTGTAAACGTCGCCCAGAATGGAGGATACCGGCTCCAGCCCGCCGGCGGCCCTCCCCTGTCGGAGGGCGTAGATGCGCTTTTCTGCGGCGTTCAACACATCCTCGGAGCTGCCCTTTCCCATGCTGACCATGGCGCTCATTTCGGAGGCGGCTTCGGCTATTCCCCTCAGCAGCGCCTTGTCCTTGACAATGGCCGCATACTGCATGACGTTTGCCGCCGTCGGCGTGACGGCCATTAGCTCGACAAGGTAGCTCTGCGAGCTGTCGCGGTACAAGCCCCGCAGCCTCATTTCGTCAAGGAGAGTTACCGCGTCTATGGGCTTGGAATAGTTGAACATTGAGCATATGACCTCGTATATGCTCCGGTTCAAGTCAATATAGAAATCAGCGGGCTTAAGCGCTGATATGACCTCCGCAGCGCAGCGCGAATCTATAAGTATAGAGCCAAGTACGGCCTGCTCCGCCTCTGCGCTGTGGGGCATCTGCTTTGAAAACAGCCCGTCCATACCGGTTACGCTTCAACCACGTTCAATCTGATGGTTCCGCTGACCTCGTGGCCGAGCTTGCATTTTATTTCGAAGGTCCCGTATGACTTGATATGCTCGGTCAGCACTATGCGGTTTTTTTCCAGCTCTATGCCGTACTGCTCCTTGAGAGCGTCGCTTATTTCCTTAGCCGTCACCGCGCCGAAAAGCTTGCCCTTGCCTCCGGACCTGGCTTTTATAGTCACCTCGCAGCTTTTCAGCTTCTCGGCATGCTGAAGGGCAAGCTGCTTTTCCTTTTCGGCTTGGGCGGCCCTGGCTTGCTCCTTGAGCCTCATTGCGTTGAGATTGTCGGCGGTGGCAGGCACGGCAAGCTTGCGCGGATACAGGTAGTTTCTTGCGTATCCGTCGGAAACGTCGATCAGCTCGCCCTTTCTTCCCTGCCCCTTTACGTCCTCCTGAAGTATTACCTTCATATCTATGACCATTCCTTTCAAAGCTTAAACTTTTAAGGAATATCAACCGCCTTGACGCGGCAAGGCCGATGATAAACCCGATATGTCAATTGAATATAAACCGCACTTTAGAACCGCCGTCTGAAACTCTGGGAGTCGCCCTAATACGGCTCCTTCTCCTTGTGGTGGGAGGCGGCGAGATACTCGTCTATCGCGGCTTTGAGCTCCGCGAGGACCTCCTCGGTCGTCTTGTTTTTTATCTGAACGCCGGCTGTAGCCTTGTTGCCGCCGCCGCCCAGCTTTTCAAGTATAAGCTGCACGTTGATGAGGCCGATGGATCGGGCTGACAATATCACCGTATCGGAGGCGCCGTAGATGACGAAGGAGGCCGTTATGCCGGCAATGTTCAGCAGCTCGTCCGCCGCTTGCGCGGCGATTATCCTGTCCTCATGGCCCTTGCCGACGGCTATAGCTATGCCCTCCCTGTAAAGCTTGGCGCTCTGTATTATGGCGTACTTTTTAACCGCCCCGGCAAGATCGGTTTGGAAAAGCTTCTTTACCTCCGCCGTATCGGAGCCGGCCCTGCGCAGGAAGGCGGCCGCCTCGAAGGTCCTGCTGCCGGTCCTTATGGTGAAGCTTTTGGTGTCCAGCACTATGCCGGCAAGGACGGCCTCCGCCTCAGCCTTCAGAATGTCCGAAGATTCGACAAGGTATTGCAGCAGCTCCGCCGCAAGCTCGCTTGTGGACGAGGCGTAGGGTTCGTGAAAATTGAGCGCGGCGTTTGAAATATACTCGGCGGCCCTTCGATGATGGTCGATGACCGCAAGCTTGTTGCAGGACATCAGAAGCTCCTCGGATTCCACCTGGTCGGGCCTGTTGGTATCCACCACTATCAGCAAAGTCTTTCCGTCGGCGATAAGCATAGCCTCGTCGGCCGAAATGAAGACGTTCTCATACTCGCGCAGCCTTTGCAGCTTGCTTATGACCTGCTTTGCCACGTTCGCTTCGGCGTCGATGATGACCCGGGCGGTCTTTCCTTTTTTTCTGGCTATGCAGCATAAAGCGGCTGCGGCTCCGACGCTGTCAAGATCCGCGTACTTGTGGCCCATAATAAGTACGTTTGAAGCGTCGTCCAGGAGCTCGCCAATAGCGGTGGCCATAACGCGGGACTTGACCTTGGTCCTTTTTTCCACCGCCACCGAAAAGCCCCCGTAGAACTCGAAATTCAGCCTGTTTTTAATAACCGCCTGGTCTCCGCCGCGCGACAGCGCCATATCAATGCCCAGCATGGCGTATTGGAAGCCCTCCTCCAAAGTGGCGG
This sequence comes from Clostridiales bacterium, assembly GCA_029265405.1. Lineage (GTDB taxonomy): Bacteria > Bacillota > Clostridia > Oscillospirales > Oscillospiraceae > JAJUJI01. The sequence continues at coordinate 165,384 of JAJUJI010000002.1, forward strand.
CGTCCCTCCCAATGCCTATGCTTAGGGTGGCGGCGGTACCCGAGCTGTTTTGAAGGAGCCTTACCTTGTCAAGCAGCGAAAAGCGCTCCTCTATATAGGCCTGAAGGTAGCGCTCCTCAAAGACGAAAATATACCTGTCGCGCTCGAAGCGTGTAAGATAGCCCTTTGCCGGAAGGCACCACTGGCTTATCCTGTTGTCTATTTCAGCAAGCAGGGCGGACTTGGCGGCTTCGTTCAGGTTCTTTATCAGCTCGTCGTAGTTGTCCAGCATTATGACGGCCACAACGGGGCGCGAAGCGTAATATTCCTTAACTATCCTTTCATACTCAGTGACATCAACAAAATATACTACGCCCCAATAATTATAGCCGCGCGAGGACTGCTTGCCCTCCATTCTGAAGACGCTGCCGTAGACCCTGTAATTCCTGTCTTTAAGGCTTACAAGCTCAGGCGCGACGCTCCTGCCCTCGGCCAGCCACTTTCTGGTAAAGCCGGGTATTATATCTGTTATATCCACTTCAAACATGTGCTTCCTGTCGCCGGTGATCTCCAGAAAGCTGTCGTTGCTCCAAAGCACCTTCCCGTCGTTCAATCCGAAAATGACCATAGGCAGAGGCATGTTTAGAAAGGAGTTTGTCGAGGCGTCCTGCGTGCTGTATGCCGAGGAATGTATATACGACAAAACCTCGTTTTTTTGGAGCCTGTTCATTATGCGCGTATATAGAAGCATAACCGCAAGTATCAGCAGCTCCGCGACCGCCGGCCTGTAGTCGTACATCAGGGTTATCAGGAAAAAAATAATCAGTACGATGAAGTACAGGCGCATGGAAGGCTTCAGCAGCCTGGCTATATCAGGTTTGCGTTTCAACGTTGACCTCCCGCGGTAAAAACCGCCTAATGGCGACACTTATCCAGTATTTAAGAATAATATCAAATATTTATGATAAACACAATACGCAAATTTAAAATTGAATACCGTGACGAAGTCACCGCGTATTTTTTCCGGCTTAGGGGAAATATTACTTTTATAAACAACCGCGCGGCATAGCTTAGCGCGGAGCAGACTGAAAGGATATGCCGCATATGAAGGCCATAATACTTGCCGGAGGGTCCGGCACACGCCTGAGGCCGCTCAGCCTGACAAGACCTAAGCCCATGGTAAGGCTGCTGGACAAGCCGCTGCTGGAGCATATTATCCTGCTTCTTCGTGACAACGGCTTTGACGAAATATGCGTCACCCTGCAGTACCTGCCCGGAATGGTTAAGGATTATTTCGGAGACGGGCGCAGCCTTGGCGTTTTTCTCGAATACCGTACGGAGGATAAGCCGCTGGGCACCGCAGGCTGCGTTAAGGCCTGCTCCGATTTCATAGGCGGCGAGGACGTGCTTATCGTCAGCGGCGACGCCGCCTGCAGGCTGGATTTCAAGGGCTTCTATGATAAGCATATCGGGGCCGGAGCCGACGCCTCCCTGCTTTTGAAGCGCTGCCTGGAGCCTATGGAATACGGGCTTGTGATTACCGACAAAAACGAGAGGATAACGAGCTTCATTGAGAAGCCTTCAGAGGACAGGGTGTATTCCGACCTTGTCAACACAGGCATCTATGCCGTCGGCAAAAGTGTTCTCGATATGATACCGGAAAACAAAGCAGTAGACTTTGGGGCCGAGCTTTTTCCAAGGATGCTTCGGGAAGGCAAACGGCTGTATGGATTTGAAACGGAGGGCTATTGGAACGACGTCGGGAGCTGCGCGGCTTACCTGAAGACAAGCTTCGACTTTCTCGACCCGAAAACCAAAGTCTATATATCGGACGCGGCAGCCGTGCAGCCGGGAAGCAGGCTGGGGCCCAACGCGGTCATCTGCGCGGGCAGCCGCATAGGAAGCGGCTGCGACATAAGGGACAGCGTGATAGACGGCGCGCTTATAGGAACGGGCTGCGTCGTTACCGGAGCAATAGTCTGTCCCGGCGCGGTCGTCGGCGACAGGTGCGTAATATCTGAGGGCAGCGTCATAGCCGACGGAGCCGCCGTCGGGCCGGACAGCTATATAAGCGAGGCCGTAAGGCTCTGGCCGAAGGTTTCCGTACGCGCCGGCAGCCGCGTAATGAGAAGCATTACCGACGGGAAAAACGCCTATGCGCCTATCTTTTCCGCCAAAGGGACCCTGTCGGGCGAAGCGGTCTGCGACATAAACCCGGAGCTGGCCCTGCTTATGGGCATGAGCAAGGCTAAGGCGACACGCTGCGGAGCCGCTTATTTGGCCGGCGCCGACGGCGGCTATGCTTCGGTTTTGGCGGGCAGCTTCCTGGCCGGCTGCCGGGCCGCCGGCAGGCGCGCCTTCTCTCTTGACAGTCCCATCGCCGCCACAGCCGCCTTTGCCGGCAGGGCTCTCGGCCTCGACATGACGCTCTTTGCCGCCATGCACGGAAAAAGCGTCGTGCTCAGCTTTTTTGACAAAAACGGACTTCCGATTCCTCGCAAAACGCAGCGCGACATAGAGGCCGCCTGCTTAAGCGAGTCAGTCAGGGCCGGAGCGGAGGACTGCGCCGATCTTGCCGATATAAGCGGGACATTCGATATGCATGCCGCGGCGGCCGCAGGGTTGAAAAACACCCTATTGGAAGGCCTGAGCCTTTCCGCAAGGGGCGCTATGCTTGAAAAGGCGCTCAAAGCTTACGGGATCAATATCCTGCCTTACGCCGAGGGAAGGATGGAGCTGGCTCTGTCCGCCGACGGCTTTGAGCTCACGGCCCTGGACGAAACCGGGCGAAAATTAAGCTACGGGGAGCTGCTCTGCGCGCTGGTATATGTCGAGCTGTCCCGGGGCGGCGGAAGCATAGTCCTGCCCTACGAGGCGCCCAGTGCCGCCGACGCATTGGCTTCAAGCTTGGGAGGGACCCTTTACAGGCTGGGCCGCGACGGCGACAAGGCGGCGGAAGAATGGTCCTTAAAGCCGCTGGCTTCTGACGGCCTTTTTCTCGCCTTCGCCCTCTGCGGGTGGCTGGCGGAAAACAAAGCCGGGCTCTGCGATCTGGCCGCACGGATTCCCGAATTCCATACCGCCGAAAGCGAATACAGGACAAACGCAAGCACTGCGAGGCTGCTCAAGTCCTTTGCGCGCTCCTATCAGGCCGAGCTTGTTTCGGGAGTGAGAATAGACGAGGAGCGGGGCAGCGTCAGGCTGTCCGGCCGCGGAAGCCGCTTGAAAATTACAGCCGAAAGCCGAAGCATGGAGGCGGCGCGCGAGCTATGCGACGAAATAAGGCGAAAAGCGGCCGAATACGACCGCTCCTGAAGCGTACCAGCAAGAGCCCGGAACGAACGCGAAAAGCCGCGCCTTTTTCGGACAAAGAGTAATATCGAAGCCCTTGCTTATAATAGAATTAAACGCGGGGGTGGTTATGTCCAAATGCTGGATGCTGGCAGGCGCAAATGGAGCTCGTCTTTCGGCTTCGTCATGGCCTCGGTGGGCGCGGCGCTGGGGCTCGGTAACATATGGGGCTTTCCCTACAAGCTTGGGCAGGGCGGCGGCTGCGTATACCTGCTGTTTTACCTTTTTTTCGTGCTTTTCGCGGGCTTTCCGGTATTGATAGGCGAGCTCGCCATAGGCCGGGAGACGGGACTGCCCGCTTACAAGGCATACAGGGCCTTCGGGAAAAAATACGCCGTTGCGGGCTTTTGCAGCCTTGCCGCCTGCTTTATTATCCTATCATACTACAGCTTTTTCGGGGGCATGACCCTTCGCCACCTCTTTGCCTGCCTGGGACTGGATATACCCTCTGCTCTTTATTGGCACCTGCTTTTCATGTTCATTACGCTGGCGATAGTCATGCTCGGAGTGCAAAAGGGCGTGGAGCAGAGCTGCAAGCTCATGGTGCCGGCCCTTATTGTCATTCTCATATATATAGCCGCCTCCACGCTGTCGCTCCCGACGGCGGGAAAGGCCTTAAGGTTTCTCTTTGCACCCGATTTTTCAAAGCTTAGCTTTAAAACGGTCGCCACCGCCCTCACGCAGGTCTTTTTTTCCCTGTCTCTCGGGCAGGGCTGTATGATAACCTACGGCTCCTACATGAGCAAAAAAAGCGGGCTTTTGAAGGAAGCCGCTATGATACCTTTGTTTGATACAGGAACCGCAGTGCTGGCCGCAGCCGCCGTTATGCCGGCGGTGTTTGCCTGCGGCATGCAGCCGACACTGGGCCCGGAGCTGATGTTCAAGGCCGTGCCGGCGGTCTTTGCAAGGCTGCGGGGAGGCCAAGCGCTGGCGGCCTTGTTTTTTGTCACGGTTTTTTTCGCAGCGTTGACCTCGGCCGTTTCAATGCTGGAAACGCTGGTTTCGGAGGCTGAGGCCGGGGGAAAAATAGGCCGAAAGAAGGCTTCGGCCTTGATAGGCGCGCTCTGCGCGGTCGCCGGAGTGCCCATCTGCCTTTGCTGCTCCGGAAGCTCCGGCTACGGACTTTTCTACATATACGAATTCATATCGCAGCATATTTTCATGTGCGCAAGCTCCCTTATGACCTGCCTTCTCGTGGCAAGAGCCTGGAAGCCCAACAGGGCGATACCGGCCGCCTTCGGCCGCGACTGCAGGACGGGAAGGCTGTGGGCCTTCTGCCTGAAGTACGTCACGCCTCCCCTGCTGCTATTTGTAATGCTTTCGGCATTCTTCCTTTAAAACTCCGCGCTGCCCGTAGTCCTCGGGAAGGGTATTACGTCGCGTATGTTTCCGACGCCTGTCAGATACATTATCAGCCTCTCGAAGCCCAGCCCGAAGCCGGCGTGCTTAGCCCCGCCGTATTTCCGCAGCTCCAGATACCACCAATAATTTTCCTTGTCCATTTTCAGCTCGTCCATGCGATTTTCAAGAACGTCGAGCCTTTCCTCGCGCTGGCTGCCGCCTATGATTTCACCTATGCCGGGCGCAAGCAGATCCATGGCGGCGACTGTTTTCCCGTCGTCGTTAAGGCGCATATAGAAGGCCTTTATTTCCTTGGGATAGTCTATGACAAATACAGGCTTGCCGAAATGCTTTTCCGTGAGGTATCTTTCGTGCTCGGTTTGCAGGTCGCAGCCCCAGTAGGGCGGATATTGGAATTCCACGCCGCTGTTTTTCAAAATTTCTATTGCGCCGGTGTAGGTTACGGAAGCGAAGCTTGAGCTTGCCACAAGCTCGAGCCTGCTTTTGAGGCCGCTGTCCACAAATTCATTGAGGAAGGCTATTTCCTGCGGGCATTTTTCAAGCACATAGCTTATGGCGAATTTAAGCATTTCCTCGGCAAGGCGCATGTCGTCCGAAAGGTCGGCAAAGGCTATTTCCGGCTCGATCATCCAAAATTCGGCGGCATGCCTGGGCGTAAAGGACCTTTCCGCCCTGAAGGTGGGTCCGAAGGTATATACGCTGCCGAAGGCCAGGGCATAGGCCTCCGCGTTGAGCTGGCCTGAAACCGTAAGGCCCGCTTCCTTGCCGAAGAAATCCAGCGAGTAGTCCACCTCTCCGGACTCGTTTATTGGGGGCTTAGCCGGATCCAGCGTCGTTACCCTGAACATTTCGCCAGCGCCCTCGCAGTCGCTGCCCGTTATCAGCGGCGTATGGACATAGACGAAGCCGCGCTCCTGAAAAAAGGAGTGTATGGCGTAGGCCGCAGCGGAGCGTATGCGGAAAACAGCGGAAAAAAGGTTGGTCCTCGGCCTGAGATGGGCGACAGTCCTTAAAAATTCCACCGAATGGCGCTTTTTTTGTAGTGGATATTCCGGAGCGGAGGCTCCCTCGACCCTTATCGAACTTGCCGAAAGCTCAAAGGGCTGCCTTGCGCCCGGCGTCAGTCTGAAAATTCCTTTCGCCTCAAGGGCGGCCCCTACGTTTTGCCGGGCTATTTCCCTGTAATTGCTTATGGCTCCGTCTTCAAAAACAACCTGTAGGCCCTTGAAGCAGCTTCCGTCGTTCAGGTCTATGAAGCCGAAGGTTTTCATATCGCGTATGGAGCGCGCCCAGCCGCACACCGTAAGCTCCTTGCCGTCATAATAAGCCGGGTCGGCATAAAGGCGGCTGATTTGTGTTCTGTTCATGTCAATACTCTTCCGTCCATAAAAGCATTCGTTTACACAGCTCGGGCACGGCTTAGTGCCGTGCCTCGCATGCCGCTTTGCAAATTAAGTCTGTCCAAGCCTCTATTTGTTTTCGTCCGCTTCCCCGCCGGAGGCTTCGTCTCCGCTTGCCGTTTCCTCCGTTACTTCTATTTCGACTGTTGTGACCGAGGCATCCGGGCCGGACTCGGAACCGCCGGCGTCGTCGGCGTCATCCGGCACAGGCTGTCCGCTGGCGGCCAGCTCTTCCTTGAGCCGCTTTATCTGCTCCTGCTTTGCGGCTATGGCTTCGTTTGCCGCGTCGATTTTGATGCAGTATTCGGCCAGCTCCTCCGCCGGCTGCTCCCTGAAAAGCTCGTAGTATGTCTTGCCTATCTGAAGCTGAGCTTTTTTTATGTTTTCCTTCTCGCTCATTATTTCCGCGTTCAGCCTTGCTATCGCGGAAAGCTGCTTGGTCTTTTCCGCGGTGCTCTTTGCCAGCTCAACCGACTTTTCCGCCAGCTTTTCAGCCGCCGCGGTTGCCTTTTTCTTCAGTTCGCCGAAATCAAACTTTGGCATTTGCAATTCCTCCTTTTATAACTGGAAGAGCGGGCTCTTCCCTATTCTTTTTTATCGCGGCCCTCCCGGTCGGGCGGTATATCGTCGCTGAGCTTGAAATCCACCGGCTCCACAACCGGGCCTTCAGGAACGGTTTCCTCGTCGCTGTCCCTTATGTTTGATCTGTAGGACAAAATCCTTAAAGCGTCGCTGAGCTCCTCGTCGAATTCCTCGGCCTCGCGCTGCGCCTCGGCTTCGGCCTTTGCCCTGGCCTCCTGCGCCAGCCTTTCTTTCTTCAGCTCGCGGTTGACCCAAAGGTCGTCGGTGTCCGGATGCCTGAAAACCTTCATGTACAGCAGCGTTCCGCCCGCGGCAAAGAAGGCCAGAAGCCCCAGAAGCTGGGAAACCCGGAGATTCGAGCCGCCGATGTAAAGGCTGTCGGTTCGAAGCCCTTCGATGAAGCTGCGGCCGAGCCCGTACCAGGCCAGATACATCAGGAATATCTCTCCGTCATATTTCCTCTTTTTTGAGTAGAAATGCAGAAGCGCAAAGCCGAGAGCGTTCCAGAGGCTTTCATAAAGGAAGGTGGGGTGGTAATACCAGGTCCCGTACTGGTTGGTAAGCCCCATTCTCCAGGGAACCGTGGTTTCGACCCCGTAGGCCTCCCTGTTGGTGAAATTTCCCCAGCGGCCTATGGACTGCCCTATCAGCATGCCCAGAGCTCCCACATCCGCCATCGCCGCCATCTTAACCTTTTTCCAGCGGGAATAGATGTATACGCCAAGTATGCCGCCTATGATGCCGCCGTAAATGGCAAGCCCTCCGTCTCTAATGGACAAAATCTCCTTCAGGTCGTTTACCCCGTCGAAATAGGGGTTGACGCCCTGGCTGTCGCGGTAAAAAACGACGTAGAACAGGCGTGTTAATATCACGGCCAGCGGGACGGTAATTATGAGCATGTCTATTATATTGTCTTCCGTGAGGCCGAAGCGTCTGGAGCGCTTAAGGCAGTATATGACCGCCAGCAGGAAGCCGAAGGCTATGATGGCCCCGTACCAGTAGAAGCGCCAGCCGAAAATTGTAAAATACGGAGAAAAATCCAGCTTGAAGCCCTCGCCGAGGATGGGAAAGGTAATAGTCGCGTCGCTCATTGGCAAAACCTCTTTTGTATTGGGATCCTTAATATCTCTTATTCCGAATCAAACGGCCGGCCGCCCTGAAAGCGGGTTGACTATCGAAACCGAAAGCTTCGGCAGAGCGAAGGCGCTCCGTATGAAGGCGGCGGCGTCCTCTGCCTTTATCTCATTTATTATATCGAGATATTCAAAGGGCAGGCAGCCGTTGAAATAGCCCTCCGCATGAGTATGGCACAGATTTTCCACGGAATCAAGACCGGCCAGGAAATTGCCTATTGCGGTCTTTTTGAGCCTTATGAAAAGCGCTTCTTCCTCGGGCCCTATTTCGAAGCGTTCGGCTGCCTCGGAAAGGCGCTCCACGACCCTCATGGGCTCGGCGCACCTGCCGTTGGCTATAGCCACCGCCGATCTGGGGAGCGACATTGTTCCTATGCCGAAGGTCTTGTTTATAAGCCCGGAGGAATACATATCCGCGTACAGAGACGAGGCTTCGCCCGCCAGCAGCTCGCAGCCGAGGCCGGCGGCAAAGAGAAGCTTGGTCCATTCTCTTGGGTCCTCCAAAAAAGACACCTTGCTGCCGCAGGCAAAAAGCGGCTGGGCCACCTCCATGCTCGCCTCTATCCTGACCCTGTCCGGCAGCGGGCCTTCCTCCTGCCCGTAGTCCCTTTCCGGCGCCTCGCCCGCGGGGGCCGCAACCTCCTGCTGCGCTATGGCGGCAACCCTATCCGGGTCAATGTCCCCGGAACAGCAGAGCACCATGTTGGACGGGCTGTAAAAAATTCTATGGCAGTCGTAAAGCGTTTGGGCCGTTATGCGCGAGATGCTTTCCATGGTTCCTATAATCGACTCCCGGGCGGGGTGCGATTTAAACAGGGCTTTGAAAAGGTTCTGGATGACAACCCTGTTTGGGTTGTTTTCGTTCATCCTTATCTCCTGGCCAATGATGCCCTGCTCCTTTTGAACGCTTTCCTCCGTAAAGTATGGAGTCGAAACGTAGTCCAGCATGGTCCTGAGGCACTCGTCAAATGCGTCCGTACAGCTGAAGAGATAGCCGGTCATGCCGTAGGCGGTAAAGGCGTTGGGCCAGGCGCCGCGGGCGGTCATTACGGAGAAGGCATTGTAATCTGGCATGTCGAACATTTTATGCTCAAGGAAATGGGCTATTCCAGCCGGAGTATCCACCCAGCGCCCGCCAAGCTTGAAGCGCCTGTCGCAGCCGCCGTAGCGGGCGGCGAAGAAGGCGTATTTCATGCTGAAGCCTTTTTTGGGTATTACAAAAATTTTCAGCCCGTTGTCAAGCTCGCCCTCGAAGAGGGTTTCGTCCAGCTTTTGATAAAAACGCGGCTTCATACGCCCGCCTCCTCACCCTTAAGGAAATAAACCGTATCCAGCCTGACGCTGCGGGCCACCCTGACGACCTTTTCTTTTGTTACCTCCTCGACCAGAGCGGCAAAAACCTCTGGGCCGTAATCGAGGCCCGAAACCGTCTGCCGCAGCCAGAAGGCGTCAAGATAGACTGCGCTGTCGGAGGCGGACTTCAAATCGGTGAGTATGACCTTTTTGGCCGTATTCAGCTCCTCGTCCGAAATATCTCCCTTGCGGCAGAGCTCAAGCATATCCAATATAGTTTCAAGCGCTTGCCCGTATTTTGAAAAATCTATGCCCGCCGAAACCGTCATGACGCCCTTTTGCCTGTCTATTCCCGAATGGACGTCGTAGCAGAGCGACAGGCGCTCCCGTACGTTGAGGAACAGCTTGGAATTGATGGAGCCGCCGTATATGGCGTTGAAAACCGCCAGGGCGGCGTAGTCCGGGAGCTTATCCCTCATGACCTCGCCCAGCCTGAAGCCCAGCGCAAGATTTCCCTGCGTTACGCTCATCGTTTCGGACACATATTTCGGCTCGCCGCATTCCGTTATCAGCTCCGTCGCAACATCCGGCCTTTCCGTACCATGCGGCAGCGTCCTGAAGGCCTTCCTTACGGCGGCGGAAATCCGCTCCTCCTCGGCGCTCCCGCAATAAAACAGCTCAAGCCTGGATTCGGCCAGAACCCTTTTATAATGCCTCGTAAGCCCTTGGGCGGTGATCCTTTCGGCGCTTTCGGCGCTTCCCAGCAGATAGACGGAGTATTTTTCATTTTTGAACATGTGGCGCTTCATGCGCTCCTGAGCGTAAGCACCCTTGTTGTTTACAAGGGAATTTATCCTGTCGCAGAGGTTTGCCTTTTCAGAAGCCACATAATCGGAATTGAGCAGGCCGCCCCTGGTCGCCGGATCCAGGAGCAGCTCGCCGGCGAAAGCTATGACCTCTTCAAGCAGCCTCTCCCCGCCGGGCAGGAACCTGTCGTCGGCAAAGGAAACCGTCAGCCCGAAGGCCTGAACCTCTCCGAGCTGCCTTATAACGGGGTTTATTTTTGCCCCGTAAAGCTCACCCTCCCGCGCGGCGATTGCCTTCATGTCAGGCAGCGTTCGGCTGCCCCTGAGAAGCACGCTGGTAATCAGCGCGTTCTGAGCGGCCTCGGCTTCATTTAGCTCCCTCAGAAAAAAAGCGCTGAAATAGCCCGTCTTGAACTTGCCGGTCCGTATTAGCGAAAGGTTGACGCCGGGCGCAAGCCGGCACCGTTTAATCGCTTCGTTCGTCGCAGCCATATCAGCCAAATGACATAACCTCCTCTGCTTCCCTTTCCCTGTTTCCGCCGGCCAGTACGTTTTACCGGAACCGACGCGAGCTGATAATACCACAATGCGGACATCTTAACAATACTTTCCACCGTTAATTAACGCTTTATTAATCGTTTTCTAATTTGACCCTCGCCCCGCCTCCGCTTACGCTTATTTTATGCTTCTTTCCCAAAACGGCATATTCCGCTTCGAAGCCGTCCCAGGAGGAAGGCAGCTTAGGTTCGACCGTTAATTTGCCGTTTTTGAGCTTGAGCCCGAGCAGCTCTTCCACAACCGCCCTAAGGTACCAGCCCGCCGCGCCGGTATACCAGCTCCAGCCTCCGCGTCCGTACAGATACGGGTTTGCATATACGTCAGCGGCGAGCACGAAGGGTTCGGCCTTATAGCGCTCCGTGTTTTTGTTTTGCGGGAGCAAATCCCTGAGTATTCTCCAGCCGGCCTCAATCTCGCCTGAGCGAAGGCAGGCCATGGCCAGCCATACGGCCGCGTGGGTATACTGCCCTCCGTTTTCCCTGACCCCCTCCAGATAGGAGCATATATAGCCCGGCCTCGCTCCGCTTCCGAAGGGCGGGTCGAACAGTCTTGCTATTCCGCCGGAGCAGAGCCTTTCGGCGGCCTTTCTGACGGCAGCCCGGCCCCTGCTCCCGTCGCCCAGTCCCGACAGAACGGAAAAGCTTTGGGCTATCGAATCGATAGCGCAGGCCTGGTTTCCGTCGGCGCCGACGGGATCGCCGCTTCCATAATAGCCCCGCAGATAATGGCCCCCGTCATAGGCTGCTTCGGCTTTTGCGGCAAGATGCAGCGCGGCCTCTTTCAGTTCTCGTGCTTTTTCCTGGTCTGCAGGTGCTCTGTCCGAACCAAGGGATAGCGCCTCCGCGAATTCCCTCATTGCCAGCGCCGCAAACCATGTAAGCCAAACGCTTTCCGCACCCTCGCCCATATTGTCGAAGCCGTCGTTCCAATCGCCGCCGCCAATCAAAAGCTGACCATGCTGTCCGAAGCCCCGCTTCAATACAAGCCCTATGGCCCTTAGGCAATGCTCCCTTATATCCGCCATGCCTGTGATTTGCGGGATTTCATACCTGTCCCGCTCGTCATCGGCGAGGACCGGGGAGGAAAGGAACGCCGCCTTTTCGTCAAGAAGGGTTGTATCGCCGGTCTTGACAACATACTGAGCCGCAGCGTAGGGAAGCCACAAAAGATCGTCGGAGCAGCGCGTCCTTACGCCCCTGAAGGGCTCGTGCCACCAGTGCTGTACGTCCCCTTCGGCGTATTGGTGCTCCGCCGCCCTTATTATATGCTTTCTGGCAAGCTCCGGCTGAGAATCGATGAGGGCGCAAACGTCCTGAAGCTGGTCGCGGAAGCCGAAGGCGCCGCCGCTCTGGTACATGGAATTGCGCCCCATGAGCCGGCAGGCTATTATTTGGTATGCCGCCCAGCCGTTTATATACGCATCCAGCTCCGGACAGGGGGTGCGGATCTTTATAAAGCCGGTCTTTTCCTCCCAATGCCGCCTCGCTTCCTCAAGCTCTCTTTCCGCTTCCTCAAGTGTGGCAGCCGCCGGAGCGTCTTCGGCCGAAAGGACCAGCACCAGCTCTCGCCCCGCCTCATACTCGGCAGCAATGGCGGGTTTTCCGCCTCTCGCTGCCCCTCCAGTCATAAATTCGAGCTCGTCGGCGTACAGCCTTGCGGCCCTCGCGCTTGACCACAGGCTCACCTTAAAGCCGTTTTCGGCGCAAACCTCCGGCCTTCCGCCAGGCTCTGTTTTAATCAGCGTGGTTTTTTGGCCCTCCTCCTCGGAGCCGAGCACGGCCTGCATGAAAAACGATATCTTATCCCCGGGTTTGAAGCCCTGGAGTCTCAAAATAAAATATCTGGCGTCGGCCTTTGCGGATATGAAGGCCAGCAGGTCGGATTCCGAATCGCCGATTTTGTTGCGCCACCTTGCCCAACCGAAGCCGAACTCCACGCTTCCTCCGAATAGCGACACCCTGCGGCCGCCGGTAAGATATTCCAGCCTTTCGGAGCCCACCAGCGCCAGCGGGTCGTTTGTCCATCTGTCGAGCCTGTTTTCGCGCGAATTGCCAAGCCAGAGGCTGCCCGTACCGGAATCCGCCGCTATAAAGCCCATGCTGCCGTTTGTCAGCATATTGCTCCATACCCAGCGCCCGTATTTGCCCGCGCCTTCAAATGAAAAAACCCCGCCGGCCTTGAAGCTGAAAAGCCTGTCGCCGGCTTCCCCTTTCCCGACGAAAAAGCCGACTGTCGCCCTTGCGCCCGGCTTGCCTGAGCCTGAAGGGGCCGCGCAGGCGTCTGAGCCCGCGCCGCCGAGGCCGCCCGCCAAATACAAATCCGCCATGGCTCTAACGGCGTTCAGCTCCGCTTCAAAGCCGCTTATTATGTGTATCCCCGCTTTTCTGTTAAGACGCCCCTCCAGGTTGAGCTTTTGGACCTGCTCCAAGGCCGCGCTGTACTCTGGCCTGCCGTACTGCCCGCTCTCGTCTATTATCAGCGCAAGATCCAGCTCAAAACCCAGCCTTGTCAAAAAAGCGTAGCATTTCAGGAGCGCGGCCGTTTTCGCGGGCTTTTCGTCCTTTCCGATATCAGCGGCCTCCGCAGCAACCAGCGGACAATCCCCCGATATTCCGAAGCGCCAAAGGCTGCTCTTTCCCGCGCCGCCTTCCCTGTATTTTTCATACCGCTCCTTTCTTTCCGAGGTTTCGTATACAAGGCCAGTCAGCAGCCTGACGGCGCTTTCTATTTCAGAAGCCGTCATCGAATACAGCGCAGCGGAGTTGAAGAAGTGCTTGTTGTCGTTCTCGCTTTGCTTGAGTATCCTTCCCGCCGCCGCCGCCGCTTCCTCCTCGCCTTCGCCTGCGGCGAGGGCAAGCTCCAGCTCCTTTTTTTCGCCCGGCCTGAGGTTCAAAGGAATCCTGATAAGCACGCACGGCTCGGCGACAGGCCCGGCGGTGGAGCCGGCGGGCCTGTCAAGAGCCTCGGGCAGCGTCCTCAAGCCGCCCCGGCCCAGGGCGGCCGCCTTGTCGGTATCATACTGGAAGGCCGTGCCGCAGGCCAGCGCCAGGCTGTATGGCTTGTTCATGCCGCCGGCCCTCCTTGATACTATCACGCAACCGTTTTTACGCTTTGTTTCCATTGACAGCCTTATAAACGCAGGATGTGCCGCGTAGGCCGCCTCGGGCGCCAGTGCGGGCTCGAAATAGCAAGCAACTGCAAGCTCCGCCTCCTCCCCGCCGTTGTTTTTGACATATAAAATCCTTTTTTCGCCGCACTCGCCGAGCGCGGCAAAGGTGGTAATGCAAAAATCAAGCGTACCCGCCTTGCAATACTGCTTGTGGCAGTTGCCTAAAAATTCAAAGCCGTATTCCGCCCCGCCCGCAAATTCCGGCGCGGGCTGCAGCGGGATAAGCTCGCCTCCGGATAGCGCGAAAAACAGCAGGCCGTGCTTTTCCGTAAAGCGCCTCGGCTCGAAAGCGGCAATAAGCCTTCCGCCGCATTTTGAACGGGACGAGCCCAGCTCCGTAAGCAGCACCGAGTAGGTTCCGTTTGACAGCGGGAAGCATAGCGGCCGTTCCAGGCTGTAGTCCCTGCCGGCCATATTCCAGCCCTCGTTCCTTATCCGTTCCGGCCTCTCCTCGGCCTTGTAGGCAGAGTCAGTTCTTATAAGCTGTCCCACCGGGCCTTTTTCCTGAAGCAGCTCGGCATAGGCCCTCATTTCCGGGTGCGACATGAAGCGCCTGACCATGATATCGCCGTTTAGCGCGTTGTTTATCGCCGCAATGCTCATTGCCATATGATGCGTCATGAAGCAGCGCACCCTTTGATAATCAAGGCTTCCGGTTCGGGAAGGAGTAAAATCGACAGCCTCGTAAAAGCCGTATTTCCCCTCCATGCCCAGCCTTCTTAAACGCTTCAGGTTCCTTACGCAGGCGGGAACGCCCATGCCCAGAGCCAGAAAGGTCGAGTAAGGCGATATGACTTTGTCCCTGTCCATGCCCCGCTTCAGCGCGGCGCTCTGGACTCCGTGGGCCTTGTAGCTGTAATTCATGCAGGCGTCGTAAGAGTAGAAGGCGCTTTCCGATATGCCCCAAACGCCGCTTTTTTTATCTCCACCCTTTCTCTGGGCATAGAAGCAGAAAATAAGGCTCTCATGCAGCAGCGAATGCCTGAACACGGGAAGAAGAAGGCAGGGCATGAAGTATTCGAACATCGTTCCGGTCCAGGAGGCAAGCCCGCAGACACCGCCAGTTTGGGCAAGAATCCTGCCCAGCCGTCTCCAATGCCTTCGGTCGGCCTCGCCTCTGGCCACGGCGATATAGCTGGCTATCCTGGCCTCGCTTTCCAGCAGGTCATACCAGCAGTCCGGAGAGCTGCCGCTTTGCGCGTCATAGCCGATGTGCATCAGGCGGCGCTCGCCGTCATAGAGAAAGCCCATATCCATCGCATCGGCAAGCCTTTTTGCCCTTTCCGCAAGCCTTGCCTCCCCCAGCTCGTTCAAGCCCGCGCTCGCGGCCAGCAGGCAGGCTATCAGGTTGCCGCTGTCCACGGTGGAAATATACTCGGGCTTGAGTGGCGCCATGGTTTTTATGTCATACCAATTGTAAAGGTGCCCCTTGTATTTTGGGAGCTCCTCGACAGCCTGGAGCATGCTGTCCATAAGCCTCAGGGCTCTTTTTTTTTCGCAAAGGCCCAGATCAGCGGCGGTAAGCGCCGCCAGCAGGGCAAGGCCTATATTTGTCGGCGAGGTACGTTCGGCGACTATCTCCACAGGCTCCTCCTGCATATTGTCCGGCGGCAGCCAGTTCCGCTCCGCGGTAAGATAATTTTCAAAATACCTCCATATGTCCTTCGCGCATCGGAGAAGAAAGGCCCTGTTTTCAGTACTTATCTTTGTTTGCGTCCCGCGCTCGCGGCTCAGCGCCCAGCCCAGCGCCGGAGCGGCCAGCCATAGGATAAAAAGCGCGGCGGCGGGAGCTGAGGGCGCGAGAAGCAAGCCGGCCGCCGCCGCGGCGGGACAGGCCAGCATTTTTTTGTAATAATGGGCGACGGTGCGCCTGCGTTTCCCCTCGCTCTCGGCGGCTGTAACCCATTTAAGCAGATTGCGCTTTGAAATAAGCTGCCTGTACAGCGAGGTCATAATGGCGCTGGCGCTTATATATGCGGCATACGGGAGGATGATGGAAAGTATTATAAACTGCATGAAGTCCGAAGCCGCCGCGGTAAACACTGAGGTGCGATAAGTTTTGTTCACGATGTCGGGCTTTTTCATCGAGTTTACGATCACCTTGACCGCAAGAGAGAGGGCAGCCGCTGCGGCGGAGGCCGCAAGCTCCCTTCCGCCTAAAACGCAGTATAAAAAAATGGCCAGAAAGGTCATTACGGGCACAAGGCTTCTCCGCAGGTTGTCGATGATTTTCCATTTTCCCAGCGGAGTCAGCGGATTTTTATCGGCCTTGCCCGCCTCGTCTTTTATCCTTGGAAACAGCCAGCGGAGGGTTTGCCAGTCCCCTCTTATCCAGCGGTGCTGTCTTTCGTAATAGGAAAGCAGCGACGAGGGAAAGCCGTCGGTAAGCTCTATGCTGCCCGCGTAGGCGCAGCGCAGGTACTCGCCCTCTATCAGGTCGTGCGAGAGCAGCGTATCGAGCGGAAACCTCCTGTCAAGGCAGGCGTAGGCCGCCTCCACGGACATGATGCCCTTGCCGGCGAAGCTGCCTTCTCCGAACATGTCCTGATAGACGTCGCTGCCGGCGCTGCCGTATGGATCAAGCCCGCCCTGTCCGGCAAATATCCTCGTAAAGTCGGAACGGTTTGCCGCGTAAAGATCGACGCCTATTTTTGGCGCGATTATGCCGTTGCCATGCAAAACGCTCCTTGCTTCCGCATCAATAACCGGCTTGCTCAGGGGATGAGCAATGGTGCCTATAAGCTCGGCTGCGCAGCCGGCGTTCAGGCGGGTATCGCTGTCGAGGATTATGATATATTTAATATCCCTTACCGCATCATGGTCGCCGCAGAGCGGCTCGACGCCGCTTTTTCCCTGCTTCAGCAGCCTTATTAGCTCCATAACGGCGCCACGCTTGCGCTCCCAGCCTCTGTATACCCTGTCCCTTTCGCTGTAGGTGCGTTTTCTTAGCAGGAATACGAAGCCGCCGCCGTATTTTGCGTTCAGCCGCTCAGCTTCAGCCTTGGCGGCCATCAGCGCTTCCGCGTCGCCCGGAGCGGTTTCGCTTTTCGTTTCCGGCAGGTCGGCAAGCAGCCCGTAATAGACGCCCTCGGCCTTTCGGTTTGCCAGCCTGTACTCCTCAAGGCAGCCGAAGGCCTTTACGGCAGACTGCGGAGAGGTTATTAGGGCAGCCGTCACGCATAGGGTCCTGTATTCCGAGGAAGCCAGATCCTCGGCGCCAAGCTCCAGCATCGGAAGCCGCGCTGGAGGCCGCAGCCGCATGATTAGCCTGTCAAGCAGATACTTTACGGCCTCGCTTATTGGGAATAAAGCAAGCGCAAATGCAGCCGTCCCCCCATAAAGCATGGCGAGCAAAAACGACGCCGAAAGCGTCAGCGCGGCGTTAAGGCCGATGTACAGGGCGTAGGGCTTTCTTTTGCGTTTGGCTCCGAGCGGCTCGACGAAAATATAATATCCCACATGCCTCTTGTAGCCCTCGCCGGCTGAGGCGAGCTCCAAAGCGGTTTTGGCCGCGTCCGATTCCTCGATTCCGCGCCCGGACGCCAGCTTCGCCAGCTCGCGCCTGTATATGGCCCTGCTTTGCACGTCCATTTTGCAATAGTGCCCGGAAGGATCGAGCCTGAGTATTTTTTCCGTCGGGTTTACGCTTTCCAGCACCTTGTATAAATCCGTCGCCGCAAGCCGGAACAGGGTCTTGAAAACGTTTTCCGCGATTTGCTCGGCTTCTGAAGACTGTGCGCTGCCCGAGGCGTCATCAGCATTATTATCGCCGCTTGACGATATGTTCTCATAAAGATATCTGAGCAGCTCAAGGCGCAGCGAGGCCGCAAAGAGCGTCAGCTCCCTTTCCGGCAGCCTGCGGCATTCCATGAAGCCGCTCAGATACAGCGCCGTCCTTTCGCCGTCCACAAAACCCGAGCCCGCGCGCACAAGCCCGCGCGCTGCTATCAGGACAGCGGCGCAGCCTTCCGAGTCCGCGCCAAGCCTGCCGGCGCGCTTGAAATCCTCGGCGACAGAAGCCGACTCGCGCCTTACCATGTACATGTTGTCGCACAGCCACTCGGCCGTCTTTGAGCGTACGCCGCCGGCCTTGAAGCCGCCGTAAAGCTTTTCAAGCCTTTGCAGCAGGCGCTTCACCTCGCGTGAAACCGCTTTTCCGCTAGTGTGAGTATGGCGTCCGGCGCGCTTTTGACCTCCGGAAAAAGCCGCCCTGCAGTCTTGTTCCCCATATTGCGCAAGCTTTTCGTTGCCGATAAAGAATGTCATCGCAGCATGTCCTCTTTGTAGCTCTATGTTATGATAACTCTAATATTGTGCCTGCAAAACTCCGATTTATGTCAGCGCCGTTTCCTATTGACAAAAGGTTTCTTTTGCTGTATCATGCGTGAATGTAAGGCAATTGCACTTTACAGCCAATTTCCGGGGGTGCGGAAATGGATAAGACGGTCTACATGTCGATGCTGATGGACTTTTACGGCGAGCTGCTGACGGCGAAGCAGAAGGAATATTTCAACCTCTATTACAACGAGAATCTTTCTCTGGCCGAAATCGCGGAAGCCGAAGGCATCAGCCGCCAGGGCGTAAGGGATATTATAGTGCGCGCCGAAGCGATATTGAACGAAACCGAGGAAAAAACAGGCCTGATGAAGCGCCATGCCGAGCTGCTCGGGCAGATAGACGAGGCTCAGGGCTATCTAAGGCAGATGGCGGCGCTCAACCAGACCCGCTTTAAAAATCCATTGCTGCTGGAGCTGTGCAACAAGACCTACGATCTGCTGGAGGCGATGAGGGTCTAGCGCCAGGGCCGCACAACGTCTGAACGGATGTGAATTATGGCTTTTGAAAGTTTATCGGAGAAGCTCTCGGCGACGTTTAAAAAGCTCAGGGGCAAGGGCAGGCTGTCGGAGAGCGATATAAAAGAGGCTATGCGCGACGTGAGGCTGGCGCTGCTTGAGGCGGATGTCAGCTATAAGGTCGTTAAGGATTTTATCGCCCGTGTAAGCGAAAGGGCCGTCGGAAGGGACGTGCTGGAGAGCCTGACTCCCGCCCAGATGGTGATAAAGATCGTCAGCGACGAGCTGACGGAAACAATGGGCAAAGAGAACGCCAAAATAGCTATGGCCTCCAAGCCTCCGACGGTGATAATGCTTGTGGGTCTTCAGGGCGCGGGAAAAACCACCAACGCAGCAAAGCTTGCCGCCCTCCTGAAAAAAGGCGGCAAAAGGCCCCTGCTTGCGGCCTGCGACGTATACCGGCCGGCCGCGATAAAGCAGCTTGAGACGGTGGGCGCCCAGGCGGGCATCCCCGTGTTCCAGATGGGCAACGCCGATCCGGTCAAAATAGCGGCCGAGTCGATAATTCACGCCAATAAAAACGGCAACGACGTTGTGCTGCTGGATACCGCAGGGCGCCTGCATATAGACGAGGCTTTGATGAGCGAGCTGAAAAACATCAAGGCCGCCGTCAACCCCCATGAGATAATGCTGGTGGTGGACGCGATGACCGGGCAGGACGCCGTAAACGCGGCCAAAGCCTTTGACGACGCTCTGGGAATAGACAGCGTCTTTCTCACAAAGCTGGACGGCGACGCCAGAGGCGGAGCGGCTCTGTCGGTAAGGGCCGTCACCGGAAAGCCCATCAAGTACGCCGGCATAGGCGAGAAGCTGGACGGCATAGAGCCCTTCCACCCGGACAGGATGGCCTCGCGCATACTCGGCATGGGCGACATACTCACGCTTATTGAAAAGGCCGAGCAGAGCATAGACGAAAAGAAGGCTATGGAGCTTACAGGCAAGCTCATGTCAAACCGCTTCACGCTTTCCGACTTCTACGAGCAGCTCGTCTCAATAAAGGGCATGGGCTCTCTCAGCGACATAGCGGGCATGCTGCCCGGGGTAGACCAAAAGGCGCTTGCCGGCGCTTCCGTAGACGAGAAGGCTTTGTCCAGAACGGCGGCGATAATCCAGTCCATGACGCCGGCCGAGCGGGACAACCCGTCCATTCTCAACAGCAGCAGAAAAAAACGCATAGCGGCCGGAAGCGGCACACAGGTAGTGGACGTTAACAGGCTGCTCAAGCAGTTTGAAATGATGCAGGCTATGGCCAGGCAAATGGGCGGCAAAAAGATGAAATTGCCCTTCAGAGGCGGGAATAAGGGCAAAAAAGGCCTGTTCGGCTTTTGACACCGCGGGTTAAAGTTTTATGCTTTTTCCATAGATACAGACGAATTTGGAGGTGAATCTTTATGGTTAAAATCAGGCTCAGGAGAATGGGCGCAAAGAAAAGCCCTTTTTACAGGATAGTAGTCGCCGATTCCAGAGATCCGCGCGACGGCAGGTTCATTGAGGAAATCGGAACCTATAATCCGCTTACCGAGCCCTCGGAGCTGAAGGTTGACGCCGAGCGCGTCCGCGCCTGGATGAAAAACGGCGCTCAGCCCACCGATACGGTGAAAACCCTGCTTAAGAAAGCCGGCGTCCTCTAAGGTTTATGGGCGAAAGGAAATACGCGTAAGATGAAAGAGCTGCTTCTTTATATAGCCAGGAGCCTTGTCGACAATCCCGACAGGGTCACGGTGGAAGAACGCGAGTCGGAAGACGGCGAAATCGTGCTTGAACTGCGCGTCGCGGAAGGCGATATGGGAAAGATAATAGGCAGGCAGGGACGCATAGCCAAGGAGATCCGCGTTCTGGTAAAGTCTCTTGCACAGCGCATGGGAAAGAAAGTATCCGTAGACATAGTGGACTGAACCGTCCGCCGCGGAGCACGCATAGGTTGCGGAATGGCTTAGGCCATTCCTTGGGCTTTGCGTTTTCCGCGGCGCTTCGGCGTAATAGAGGCCAAGGGCGGTTACTCCGCCCGGGGCGAGGGAGCTTTAGATGGAGAAAAAGCGCTTTCTTGAAACAGGCAAAATAGTAAACACCCACGGTCTGCGCGGAGAGGTGAAAATTCTGCCTTGGGCCGACGCGCCGGAATTCCTGCTGAGGCTCGGCGGCTTATATATAGACGGGCGGCGCTACAGGACGGAGCAGGCGCGCGTCCACAAGGAAGCCGTGATAGTCAAGCTCGAGGGCGTGGACAGCGTCGGAGAGGCTATGGCATTGAAGAACAAGGTGGTTTACCTGGACAGAAACGAGGTTAAGCTTGACGAGGGCGCCTGGTTTGTTCAGGACGCCCTTGGACTTCCCGTTTACGACATTAACGGCGCGGAGCTTGGTAAGCTTGCCGAGGTGCTGGAGCTGCCCGGAGGCGACGTTTTCGTCGTCAAGGGCGAAACGGAACGCCTGATACCGTCAAAGGGCGGCTTTGTTAAGGAAGTCGATTTGGACGGCGGAAGAATAGTCGTAGAGCTTATAGATGGGATGTAGGGCCAGGCGGCGCCGATTTTAAGCCTGAGGTCGATGTCGATATGGTAACGATGACGATAGACATCCTGACCCTTTTTCCGGACGCGGTAAGCGCCATGATGTCCCAGAGCATCATAGGAAGGGCGCAGGAGAACGAAATAGTGAAAATAAACTGCCGCCAGATAAGGGATTACACCGAAAACCGGCAAAAGCAGGTGGACGACTATCCTTACGGGGGCGGTATGGGCATGGTCATGCAGGTCCAGCCCCTTTACGACTGCTGGAAAAGCGTCTGCGATGAGGCCGGGGAGCGCGTTCATACGATCTATATGTCGCCTCAGGGCAAGACCTTTACCCAGTCGGACGCGATACGGCTAAAAAACGATTACGAAAGGCTTATTCTCGTCTGCGGGCATTACGAGGGCATAGACGAGCGCTTTATTGAGCTTTGCGTAGACGAGGAAATATCTATTGGAGATTTTGTGCTTACCGGAGGCGAAATTGCGGCGATGGCGGTGGCCGACGCCGTTTGCAGGCTCGTACCCGGCGTGCTGGCGGACCAGAGCTGCTTTCGTGAGGAAAGCCACTATTCAGGCCTGCTGGAGTATCCGCAGTATTCAAGGCCGGAGCTGTTCATGGGCAAAAGGGTGCCCCCCGTCCTGCTCTCCGGCCATCACGCGAACATAAAAAAATGGCGGCGAAAGGAATCCCTCAGGAGGACCCTGACGCGCCGCCCGGATATGCTTGAAAAAGCAGTGCTTGAAAGCAGCGATCTGAAGCTGCTTGAGGAGATTAAAAGCGAAATGAAATAAGGGCTGCGGAGCGTACCGCAGCCCTTAATCATTTCACTTGCAGGTTACTATCTGCACCTGGTCGCCCTCGGCCGTAACGGATATATATTTTACCGGCGAGGCGTAGCTGCTTATCACCACATTGGTAATAGCGTCCTCAACTTCCTTCTGTATCAGCCTGCGGAGGTTGCGCGCGCCGTAGGTCACGGAATATGACTTGCGGGTCAGGTATTTCAAAAGCTCCTCGTCGAAGGTTAGGACGTAGCCTTTTTCCGCCATGCTGTCCTTCAGCTCGTTCATCATGATGCGGGCTATATCGACAAAGTTTTCCTCGGAGAGCTTGTTGAAGTAGACTATCTCGTCAATCCTGTTTATGAACTCGGGCCTCAGGAAATCGTTAAGAGCCTTTAATGCCTTCTCCTTGCCTTGCTCGTTGAGCGTCTTGTTGAAGCCAAGGCTGCCGTCCTTCCTGTCGCTGCCGGCGTTGGTGGTCATTATTATGATCGTGTTCTCAAAGTTGACCGTCCTGCCGTGCGCGTCGGTTATATGCCCGTCGTCAAGTATCTGGAGCAGTATGTTCATCACGTCGGGGTGCGCCTTTTCTATCTCATCGAAAAGAACAACGGAATAGGGCCGCCTGCGTATCTTTTCCGTGAGCTGGCCAGCCTCGTCGTAGCCCACATAGCCTGGCGGCGAGCCGATGATGCGCGACACCGCGTGCTTTTCCATAAATTCCGACATATCCAGCCTTATCAGGGATTCGGGGGCGCTGAACAGGTCGGCCGCAAGCCGCTTTACAAGCTCGGTCTTGCCCACGCCGGTGGAGCCTACAAAGATGAAGGACACGGGCTTGCGCTTTGCCGAAATGCCCACCCTGTTGCGCTTGATGGCGGCGCAGACTGCGTCGATAGCCTCGTCCTGCCCGATAATATGAGACTTGAGTCTTGCGTCCAGCTTTGCGAGCTTTTCAAACTCGTCTTCCTTTATGCTGCTTGCGGGTATTTTTGTCCACAGCTCTATGACTCTTGCCAGATTTTCCAGCGTCAGCTCCGGCCAGCCGCCGTTCTCCACATCCATAAGCTCGTTGTCGAGCTGCAGCTCCCTGCTGCGTATGACGGCAAGGCGCTGGTAGTCGCTGCTGGTGGAGGATGCGGAGGAGAGTATCAGCTCCCTTTCCCTAGCCAAATCGCCGAGCTCCTTGTGCAGCTCGGCGCTCCTGGCAAGCTGCGGGCTTTTAAGGTTGACGTCTGAGCAGGCCTCGTCTATAAGATCGATAGCCTTGTCGGGCAGGAATCTGTCAGTAATGTAGCGCTCGGAGAGCAGCACGGCCTGCCTGCACATCTCGTCGGATATGACGACGTTGTGATACTCCTCGTAATAGTGGGCTATGCCCTTGAGTATCTCAATGCTTTCCGGTATCGAGGGCTCCGCCACGGTAACCGGCTGGAAGCGCCTTTCCAAAGCGCTGTCCTTTTCTATGTGCTTTCTGTATTCGGCAAAGGTGGTGGCGCCGATGACCTGTATCTCGCCCCTTGACAGGGCGGGCTTGAGAATGTTGGCGGCGTTCATGGAGCCTTCGGCATCCCCCGCGCCGACTATGCTGTGCACCTCGTCTATTACAAGGATTATATTGCCCTGCCTCTTGATCTCGTCGATCAGACCCTTCATGCGGCTTTCGAATTGGCCTCGGAACTGGGTCCCGGCGACAAGAGCCGTCAAATCCAGGAGATAGACCTCCTTGTCGCGAAGCTTGTAAGGCACGTCGCCGTTGACGATGCGCAGCGCGAGGCCTTCGGCTATCGCCGTCTTTCCGACGCCCGGCTCGCCTATCAGGCAGGGGTTGTTCTTTTGCCTGCGGTTGAGTATCTGTATAACCCGTTCGGTTTCCTCCTCGCGGCCGACTATCCTGTCGATTTTCCCTTCCCTTGCTTTGGCTGTGAGCGACAGGCAGTAGTTTTCAAGGAATTTCCGCTTGTTGGGGCCCTGGCCTCGCTGGACCGTTTGGTCGCCTGGCTTCTGCCCTTCCCTCTCCCGGTCCCTGCTCGGCTTGGGCGGCTCGCTTACCGGGCCGCTGAAAAGCTTGCTGAGAAACGGGAAAGTGGCGGTCTTGCCGCTTTCATCGTCGCCGTCGGTTTCCGAAAGCGCTTCCGCTCCGGTGAAGGCGTCGAGCATTTCTTCGGATATGCCGTCAAGCTCTTCGTCCGATATGCCCATATTCTGCATCAATTCTTTTATAGGCTTTATATTAAGCTCCTTAGCGCATTTCAGGCAGAGCCCTTCGTTCACGGTTTTTCCGTTTTCAATCTTGGTGATGAAAACCACCGCGACATTCTTCCTGCATCTTGAGCAAACTGTGGGCTGCATCTTTTAATGCACCTTCCTTTCTTATCGCCTGCGCGGACCGTTGCCATATCCGCCGGCGCCATGCTGGCGCCCTGTGCAATAGCCTTTTGCACTATGTAATGCGCCTCATTACATTATACCAAAAAAAATATCGTTATACAATTCTGAACATTTACCTGAAATGGCGGACGCAGCCGCCTCTCTTTATTTGTATTCCTTGCTAGAAGCCAAATATAGCGTTAATCGGATTGAAATTCATGCAAAATTTAAGCAATATTGTTTTATCGACAACAGCTTCCTTTAAAAACATCCCGCTGAACCTGGCCGCCCAGGCTATGGCGAATATGAACAGCAGCCCCTTTAAGAAGCCGAAGGCCAAGCCCAGCGGCGCGTCCGCGGAATCGACCTCGGGAAGCCTCAGCTCCAGGCTTGTAAGGTTGGCTATAACAGACAGCAGGATGAGCAGCAATATGAAAGCTACGGCGGCAGTTAGCACCTGCGCATACACGGCGCAGAGCTTTTCAACCAAAGCGTTCCTAAGCACATATCCTCCCTCGGAGACATTTGCGGAAATTTCATCTGCGATATTTGAGGCCGCGGATTTCATGATGCCCAAGCTTCTCAGCGCCTCATAGGCCTGCTCCCTTACGTCTCCCGAAGCTCCCGCCTGAGTGGCGTTCTCGGCGGTTTTCCCGACAATTCCGCTTACGAAAGGCTCAAGCATTGTGGTGAACTCGCCCGAATAAGCACTTGACACCTGCTTTGCCGCAAAAAGCGCCGCCGTCAGCGCAAGCACGGAAATTAGGCCCGATATGAAACCCTTCTTGCGTCCTTTAAACGTGCTCAGCGCAATTATTGCCAATAAGCCGAGGTCTATAATCAGGTTCAGCATACGTATGACCGTTCCTTTCGTTTCAACGCCTCATGTGCGCTTTTGATAAGGTTTCCGGCTTGACAATATAAGCATGCGGGGGAACTAAGCTATTTTGGGGGCTCAAAAACGGCAGCTCCATTTCCCGATATTATTATCGCCGAGCCGTCGCTGCGGACTACGGCCGATTTTATGCCGGCGGCATTTTCGATGCCGCCCGTTTCCACAAGGTCGTCTGTATACAGCGCCGCTCCGTTTCCGTTCAGCAGCGAAAGGTATTTGCCTCCGGGCTCACAATATATTCTAACTGACGTATCGTTTATGTCAAGGCTTGCCGATTGTTTTGCGTTTAAGTCCAGTATGACCAGCCTGCCTGAAGCTCCGGCTTTGTATTTTCCCAGCGCCATTGCCATATAGCCGCCGTCAAGCGAATAATCCTCAAGGTACTCTCCGTCGAATTCATACCCGCCAAGCCTTTCGCAGTCGCCTCCTAAAAAACAGACGCCGCCTGAGGAAACCAGGCAAATGCGGTTCTCGGTGAGATATTCCGCATCGAAATAGACGGTCTCTCCGGAAGTCCAGCTATGCTTTTCATCCTCGCTGTCGAGGCTGTATGACGAAAGCCGACTGCCTGACTCCGTCAGCGACAGTACGGCGACGCTTTGGCAGGAGGGAGAGACGTCGGCGTCAATGGGGTACCCGCTGCCGAGATACACCTTGTAAACTGAAGCTCCTTTGTCGTCGTATACCGTGACGGAGCCCTTGTAGCCCTGCTCTCCAGATACGCAGGCGACCCAGCCGGCGTCGTTGACCGAGACGGCAATCAGTTTGCCGCCTGCGCCGATTTTAGTCTGCCTCCCGCGGGTGTCCACAAGGTATATTTCCGTCCCGCCCACGCTCCAGACGGCCGCGCTTTTCTTGCCTATGGAAACAACAGGGTTTGGACAATTGACGGAAAAGCGGCACAAAAGGCTTCCGTTCTTTTTAAAAAGCTGGGCTTCTGCGGAAGATGCGACAAGCAGCATATCTCCAAAGCCGCTGTAAACATTATCGGAATATGCGTCAAAATCATAAAGCTCGCTCTCCGCCCCGCTTTCCTTTTCCAAAAAGCCGATTACGGAGGCGGGAAGCACGGCTCTCAGCTCTTGCCAGTTGAGAGATATGTATACCGCGCCCAACGCGACTGCGGCCAGCAAGACAAGCGATACCGCAGCCCCAAGCGCGCGTCGGGCAAAGCTTTTTTTTCTTTTCATTCGGAAGGCCCCTCGTTTACTGCCGATTATTGAACAAAGCCGCGGCCCTCGACTCGCCGCCGTACCAAATCCCGGTCATATATAGGCCGTGAGGAGGAACAGTGGGCCCGGCAAGACGCCTGTCGCCGCTACCAAGTATTGACGCTATCTCCTCAGGCTTTATCTTTCCTATGGCCGCGTACAGGACCGTACCCGCCATCGCCCTGGCCATGTTATAAAGAAAACCGTTGGCGCTTATCCTCAGGGCGAGGAGGTCTCCTTCCTCAAGCGCCTCAAAAGCGTATACCGTCCTTACGGTCGTTTTCACATTCGTACCCACGCTGCGAACCGCACTGAAATCGTGGGTGCCCACAAAGGCCGCAGCCGCCTCCCTCAAGGCTCCGAGATCCAGTCTTTCCGGATAGAAATATGCCCTGTTCCTATAGAAGGGATCTTTGAATCGTCCGTTGTGCACGTAATAGGTGTATTCTTTTCTTACGCTGGAAAAAACGGCGTGGAAGTCCTCCTCCACCTCGGCGGCGGCGCTTACGGATATATCGTCCGGAAGAAGGGCGTTGAGCGCGAACGGCAGCCTGTCGGCCGGTATCTTCCCCTCCGTCCTGAAATTGGCGCAGTATACCCTTGCATGGACTCCGGCGTCAGTCCTGCCGCAGCCGAGAACCTTCGTATTTGATTTTAGTACTTCGCTTAGGGCGTTTTCGAGGGTTTCCTGCACGGTGGCGGCATTTTTTTGCCGCTGCCAGCCGTGATAGCGGGAACCGTCATAGCTAAGTTTCAAAGCGATGTTTCTCATATCGTTTTGCTCGGCAGATAGCGCATGCGCGAGCCTTCACAGGCCGAAGGCGTCCAGCGTGATGACCGCAGCCGTCAGCAGGGCCCCGGCCGACAGGGCCGTCCAGTCGCGCGCGCTCATTACAAGCTGCTTCATTCTTGTTCTGCCCTGTCCGCCGTGGTAGCAGCGGCTCTCCATGGCTACGGCAAGCTCGTCCGCGCGCCTGAAGGCGCCGACGAAAAGCGGTATCAAAAGAGGAAGAAGGGATTTTGCCTTGCGCATCAGGCCCCCGGAATCGAAATCCGCGCCCCTCGCCTTCTGCGCGCTCATGATTTTGTCGGTTTCCTCAATTAGCGTCGGAATGAAGCGCAGGGCTATGCTCATCATCATGGCCAGCTCATGAACCGGCACCCTCAGCTTTTTCAGGGGGTTCATCAGGCTTTCAAGCCCATCCGTCAGCCTTATGGGCGCAGTCGTATAGGTCAGCAGCAGGGTCCCGGTTATAAGGAGCAGTATCCTTGTAATCATGAAGAAGGCTTTGACTATGCCCTCAAGGTAAATGTGGAATATCCACCAGTCGACAAGCAGCCTTTCGCCCTTCTGGTAAAACAGGTTTAGAATGCCGGTCAGCACCATGATCAATATCAGCGGCTTCAGCCCGCTCAATATTGTTTTCAGCCTTATTTTTGAAAGCGCAACGCATAGGACAAGAAACGCTGCTACCAGGCCATAGGATACCCAACTGCCTGCTATGAAAAGAACGACGATATAAACTACGGTCATTATAAGCTTTGTTCGCGGATCCAGACTATGGATGACCGTATCGCCCGGGAAGTATTGGCCGAGCGTAATGTCTTTAAGCATGGCCCGAAACACCGCCTTCCTTCAGCCTGAGTATGGAAGCTTCCGCCTGCTCTATGGTAAAGCAGCTCTCGTCTACGTCCAGTCCCAGCTCCCTCAGCCTTTTCATGACGCGGGTAACGGCCGGCACGTCCAGACC
Organism: Clostridiales bacterium; assembly: GCA_029265405.1. Taxonomy (GTDB): domain Bacteria; phylum Bacillota; class Clostridia; order Oscillospirales; family Oscillospiraceae; genus JAJUJI01. The sequence goes on from JAJUJI010000002.1 coordinate 193,393, forward strand.
TATTTGCGAAAGCTCACCGGCGCGGGAAAAAACCTCCCTCGGCGTTCCGTCCATAGCTATTTGGCCGTCGTTGAAAACGACCAGCCTGTCGGCAAGCCTGGCTATGTCCTCCATGCTGTGCGTTATGAATATTATCGTAGAATTGCGAGCCTTGTGATAATCGGTTATGTTCGCAATTATTTCCTCCCTGCCCTTTGGGTCAAGCCCGGCGGTAGGCTCGTCCAATATGAGCACGTCAGGCTGCATGGCTATTACGCCGGCTATAGCCGCCCTGCGCTTCTGTCCCCCGGACAGCTCGAAGGGCGATTTATCAAGGAACTCCTCGGGAATGCCGGCAAAGCGAGCGGCGTCGCGGACGCGGCGGTCTATTTCCGCCTCGCTCAGCTTCATGTTTTTCGGGCCGAAGGCTATGTCCTTGTAAACGGTTTCCTCAAAAAGCTGGTATTCCGGATATTGGAACACCAGGCCGACGCGGAAGCGTATCCGCCTGGTCGTTTCCCTGCTTGAGTGTATGTCCTCTCCCTCGAACAGCACCCTGCCGGAGGTGGGCTTCAAAAGCCCGTTCAGGTGCTGGACCAGGGTTGATTTGCCGGAGCCGGTATGGCCGATTATTCCTATAAATTCGCCCTTCTCTGCGGCAAAATTCACATCCTTCAGTGCGGCATGCTCGAAGGGCGTTCCCTCGCTGTAGACATGGCATAAATTTTCTGTCTGTATTATCGGAGCCAACATTATTCTCCCTCTAATTGGTTTCCTTTTTAACCGCCCGATATATGGCTTCTGCGCAGTCCTCCACCGAAAGAGCGTCCAGAGGCAGGCCGAAGCCGTGCCGGTTTAGGGCGTTGAGCAGCTTAGTCGTGTCCGGAACGGTCAGGCCCACGCTTTCAATCCTCTCGGCCTGCGCAAATACCTCTTTCGGCTTTCCGTCTATCAATACGCCTCCGTCGGACATTACTATGAGCCTGTCGGCGTCTATGGTTTCGCCCATATGGTGGGTTATCAGTATTACGGTTATTCCCTGCTCCCTGTTAAGCTTTTTGATTGTGTCTATTACCTCGCTGCGCCCTATCGGGTCAAGCATGGCGGTGGGCTCGTCGAGCACAAGGCAGCGGGGCCGCATGGCGATAAGGCCCGCGATTGCCACCCTCTGCTTTTGCCCGCCTGAAAGAAGGTGCGGCGCGTGCTCCCTGTACTTATACATGCCCACGCTTTTTAAGGCCTCGTCCACCCTCTGCCTTATCTCCCCTGAGGGTATGCCTATATTCTCGGGCCCGAATGCCACATCGTCCTCGACGACATTGGCGACTATCTGGTTGTCCGGGTTCTGAAACACCATGCCTACCGTTTTGCGTATTTCTATAGTAAGGCTTTCGTCGGAGGTATCCATGCCCAGCACGTATGCCTTGCCGCCCGTAGGCAGCAATATCGCGTTGAAATGCTTTGCCAGCGTGGACTTTCCCGAGCCGTTGTGCCCAAGTATGGCTACGAAGCTGCCCTCCTCTATTTCAAGGCTTATATCCCTGACGGCAGGCTCATCTTTACTGTTTATGTCGTAGCTATGGCTTAAGTGCTCGGTTTTAATAATAATACTCATAATCATCAACTCTTAAATTCGGCATTTGCCTGCCGCCTCCCGCGGCGCATTACCGGCATTCATTCCGCGTACCAGCGGCAGGCGGAGCCGCAGGGAAAAACAAGGCCGCTTCCCGATACGGGCAGGCCCAGCTCGCGGCTTTCGCATTTGTATTTGCTTTTCACGCCCGCTCCGAAGCGCTTTGTAAACACAATATCGGCTAAATAAGCCAGCACGGACGGAGAAAGCCCGGTGGTGTAGGAGCTTATCAGAACAAAAAGCGGCTTGTCCGACAGGACTCCCGAGCAGAGCTCAAGAAAGCCGTACAGGCTGTCCTCCAGCTTCCACACCTCTCCGGAAGGGCCCCTTCCGTAGGAAGGCGGGTCCATTATGATCGCGTCGTACTTTTTCCCACGCCTTATTTCCTTTTCGATAAATTTACGGCAATCGTCCACTATCCAGCGGATAGGCTTGTCTCCCAGCCCGGAGGCCGCAGCGTTTTCCCTGGCGTAGGAAACCATGCCCCTGGCGGCGTCTACATGGCAGACGACGGCTCCTGCGGAGGCGGCTGCTGCAGTAGCCGCTCCGGTATAGGCAAACAGGTTCAAAACGCTGACCGGCCGCCCCGCGCCTCTTATCCGCTCGGAAATAAAGTCCCAGTTGGAGGCCTGCTCCGGAAAAAGGCCGGTATGCTTGAAATTCATGAGCCTGACGTTGAATTTCAGGGCTCCGTAGCTCACGCTCCACCGTTCAGGAACCTTCGCCCTTACCCAGGCCCCTCCGCCGCTGGAGGAACGCTCGTAGACCGCGTCCGCGCTTGACCATTCCTTAAGGCTTTTCGGCGTGTCCCATATAGCCTGAGGGTCGGGTCTGCGGAGGATATAGGCTCCCCAGCGCTCAAGCTTTTCGCCTCCCGAGCAGTCCAGAAGCTCATAATCCGTCCACTTGTCGCTGACCCACATTGCTTGTCCCCGTTACTATATAATCGATTGTATAATATACCATAATTGTAAACTCATCGTCAATTTGATTTTATGCCAAACATATATTCACATGAGCTTTATTTTTGTTTGAAATTGCCAATTCATACCGGCCAAAAGGCATGTAAATTTGCTGGAGCCGTCGTTTTATGCCGCGCAATATATAAAAAAGCTGAGCTTCCTCAGCTTTTCCTGTTTATCAGCTCCTTAGTCAGCCAGAAGAGGAAGCCTGGATCGTCGAAATTATCTATCAGAATCCTCAAGGCTTTTTCGCTGTATTCGGCGACCAGGCCTTTGCATTTTTCCAGCCCGTACATAAAGGCGAAGGTGGACTTTTGATTTTTCCTGTCTGAGCCCGCCGGCTTTCCCATAACCTCGCTGCTGCTCTCAATGTCGAGGATATCGTCCCGTATCTGGAAGGCCAGCCCCAAGGCCTTGCCGTAATCCTCGGCCGCTTTGACCTGCTCCGCTCCGGCCCCGGCGCAAACCGCGCCCATCATGCAGGCAGCCGCAATGACAGCGCCCGTTTTTTTGCCGTGCAGCTCATAAAGCTGAGCCTCCGTCAGGGTTTTGCTTTCCGAGTCCAAGTCCAAATACTGTCCGCCGCACATGCCCTCTCTGCCCGCGGCGCGCGCAAGAAGCTCGGCAGCACCGGCCTTTCTCTCGGCCGGAAGGCCCGAGCGGAGCAGGCATAAAAACGCCTCGGCCTGGAGCGCGTCTCCGGCAAGCAGGGCCAGCCATTCGCCGTAGACTATGTGATTCGTCGGCCTCCCACGCCTCAGCTCGTCGTTGTCCATGCAGGGCAGGTCGTCGTGTATGAGCGAATAGGCGTGCAGCATTTCAACGGCGCAGGCCGCGTCCAGCGCGTCCTCCACGCGGCCGCCGCACAGCCGCGCAAACTCAAGCGTAAGGACGGGACGTATGCGCTTGCCGCCGGCCAGCAGGCTGTAGCGCATGGACTCCTCAAGGCGTCCGGCCTCCGGCACAAGCGAGTCCAGGCGAGAATCTATAATTTGCTTGTAATATTCCAGCTTTTGTTTCATTACGATCAGCTTTGAGCCCTCCGAAGGAAGCGGCCCGCTCCCGTTTATACTCACATTGAAAAGCGCCTATTCTTCGACGTCAAAATCAATCTCCACCGGCGCTCCGTCCTCCCCCTTGACAAGCCGCACTATCTTTTTTTCCGCGTTATCCAGGAAAGCGCCGCACCTTTTGGCCAGCGCCGTCCCCTCCTCGAAAAGCTCCAAAGCGTCCTCAAGCGGCGCGTCCCCCTTTTCAAGGAGCCTGACGATCTGCTCAAGCCTGCCCATAGCCTGCTCGAAGCTAATTTCCTTTTTTTCGGTTCCGTTATCCATTACTCATACCACCTCGCAGTCGATTTTCCCTTCCGACGTCCTTATTTCAAGCCTGTCCCCTTTTGCGACGTCTCCGGCCCGCTTGACTACCGTACCGTCAGCTCTGACCGCTATGGAATAGCCGCGCGCCAGCACCTTAAGGGGGCTCAGCGCGTCTAGGGAGGCGGCAAGCCTTCCGAATTCGGATCTGGCGTGCTTTACATTCAGCGCCGCTGCTGACGCGAGCCTGTTTACCGCGTGGTCCAAAAGCAGGCGCTTTTCGTCTATGTAATTCATCGGCGAAGCCAGGGCGCGGCTGCCGGACAGCCTCAGCAGCCTTTCCCTGCGCGAATCTATGCTCCCCTTCAAGGCTCCCGCCATGCGCTTGCCGTAGGACAGTACGGTTTCCTTCAGCTCCAGCCTATCCGGCACGGCCAGTTCCGCCGCGTTGGAGGGCGTAGCCGCGCGAAGGTCGGCAACAAAGTCCGAAATCGTATAGTCCGGCTCGTGTCCTACCGCCGAAATGACAGGAATTTCGGACTCGTAGATGGCTCGGGCGACGCGCTCGTCGTTGAAGGCCCAGAGGTCTTCTATCGAGCCGCCTCCGCGCCCCTCGATTATAAGATCGGCTATCCTGTATTTATTGGCGTATCTAATCGCTCCCGCGATTTCCGGAGGCGCCTCGACGCCCTGTACCCTTACAGGGAGTATGATTATTTTCGCCTGCGGGTAGCGCTTGCCCAGGACTCGGATGATGTCCCTTACCGCGGCCCCCGCCGAGGAGGTAATTACGGCTATCCGCTCGGGGTATTTCGGGAGCGGCTTTTTATGGCTTTCATCGAACAGGCCCTCCTTGAGCAGCTTTTCCTTGAGCTGCTCGAAGGCCACGTGAAGGTCGCCTATCCCGTCGGGCGTAAGCTCGGAGCAATAAAGCTGATAGAGCCCGTCCCTGGGAAAGACCGCAATCCTGCCCAGCGCTATCACCTTCATGCCGTTTTCCGGCTTAAAGCGCAGCCTGTCGGCCTCCCTGCGGAACATGACCGCCTTCAGTGTCGCCTCGCTGTCCTTAATCGTAAAGTAGTGGTGCCCGGAAGGATAGATTTTATAATTCGAAAGCTCGCCTCTTACATATATGTTTAGGAGGCGCGGCTCCGAATCGAGCATGCTTTTTATAAGTCCGTTTACCTGGCTGACGGTATATATCTGTTCGTTCATCATAAAAGCTCTCTGTACGTAAGGATTGCGACGCCCATCGCATTGTCCGACGAGTATTCAGGGCTTGCGAAATAGCCGTCAAGCATGCCTCTGAGTATTTTGCTTGACGCCACGCCCCCCGTAAACAATACCTTCAGCGTGCCGCGGCTTTTTACAGCCTCCAAGGTTGCCCGTCCCACGGCGTCGGCTATCGCGGCAAGCGCGCAATAGGCTGTTTCCTCTGGATTCGCTTCCAGCCGGGCAAGCTTGTTTTCCATGCCGGACAGCGAGAATTCCGTACCGTTCACCTTGACCTTGAAGCGCTCCTTTCTGTCGGCCCTGAGCGCCAGAGCGTCAAGCTCCCTGCCGGCAGGAAAGCCGAGTCCCAGCAGCTTGCCCGTCCTGTCAACGAGCTGGCCGGCGGAAATATCCGTCGTTCCGCCGATTATTTCGCACGAGATCGACCTTCCGCGGGGGCGCACAAGCAGCAGCTCGGTTGTGCCTCCGCTTAAATGCCAGGCTAAAAAAGGCTCGTCCAGCAGGCCGGACATGCCGGCAGACCACGCGGCCGCGGCGATATGCCCCTGCTGGTGCGAAAACTCGGCGTACGGCAGGCCGGCCAGAGACGCAATTGACTTTGCCTGTGAAACCCCTGCCAGAAAGCAGGGCATGTATGAAGCCTCCGTCTCCCTTGGCTTTGAGGAGGCGCCAACCGCCCCGACGCGCGCCAGCCCGATTCCGAGCTTTTCAACGACTGCCGGAAGCTGCCTGACATGCCTGAAAAGGGCCTCGCTCTGCCTCAGCCCCAGCGCACCTTTTTCTACTTCAAGAAGCTGGCCGGAATTTTCTCCTTTTTCACCGTCAAACCAGGCCGCGGAGGCGGTATAGTTGCTGGTATCGAAAGCCAGGGCGGCCGGACTTATTCCCGCTCCGACGGCTCCGGCGCCGTCAGCCGGATTAGTTTTTCTCATATTTCATAAGCGCGCCTTTCAAGGGACGGTCTATTGTTTCGGCTCACCGCTAGTACCGATATGGGCTGTTTCACCCTCGATAAAGCCGCCGAGGACGCCGTTTATGAAGGAAACGACGTCCCTGTCCTCATACTTTTTCGCAAGCTCCAGCGCTTCGTTGATCGCGGCCTTGTACGGCACATCCGGCATATAAAGAACCTCGTACATAGCCGTCCTCAAAATGGCTGCTGCCACGCGCGTAATGCGCTCAAAGCGCCAGTTTTTGGAATATTTGCTTATATATTCGTCCAGCTCCGCCGCATGCTCGGCCACGCCGGAGGCGACCCGCCTTATATATTCAAGCTGCCTGTCGTCGGGGTACTCCTCATAAAGCTCGCATTCGCTTTTTAGCGTTTCATAGTAAGCTTGACTGAAAAAGGTTTCGAGCAGCTCGCTTATTTTCATCGGGTTCATCGCCGTCTCATAGGAGAGATGGACAGCTATTTCTCGCGCGGTAGTCCTTGTCATATCAACCTCTGTAAAACTCAACGGATAAATATATGGGCGGAGCCGCTCCGCCCGCATGCCGTGACGAAACCGACAAAACGGCGCGCGTTCACGCCTGCTGCGGCTTGGCCTTGTCGAACACTATGCCGTTGACGTGCACGTTGACGGCTTTGGCCTGTATGCCCGTCATGTCGCTGACCGCCTTATAGATGGCTTCCTGAATGTCCTTGGCCGTCTTTGTTACTGAGAAGCCGTACCTGACGTTGACATAGGCGTCTATAGCCACGTCGCCCTCGGCAAGGCTTACTCTTATGCCCTTGAAAGCGCTTTTTTTGCCCAAAAATTCGGCGATTTCCTTACCCAGGGCCGCACAGGCGCCGCCGTAGCCCTCGACCTCGCTCATAGCCTCAAGAGCTATGATGCCGATTACTTCCTCGGATATATTTATGCTGCCCTCGCTGTCGTTCCGGCTTATATATTCCTTATTTTCAGACATAACCGCGCCTCCTTAGCTGCATTATAGCTGTCTAGTTATTTTAACACAATTATGCCAAAAAATAAAGCTTAATATTTCAATAAGCTCCGGCGGGTGCAGGCGAGAGCCCAGTTTGGGCTATTTGACCTCGATTATTTTTATCTGCTGAGTGGTCAGGCCGGTTTCCGAAAGGACTATGTCGGTTATCCTTGCCACGTCGCTTTCGCTGAGGCCGGCGGAGGGCGCGGGAACGGTCACTATGGCCGAATTGTCGCTGAGGAATACGACGCATTCGTCAAAGCCCTTTGCGGTGATGAGGGCCTCTATCTCGGCTTCGGCAACCTCATAATTGGCGAGAACGGTTATTTCCGACAGCGCGTGGTCTATGGCTTCCTGGGAGGCGTTTTCTAGCTTTGCCGCTTCGCGCAGGGTGTTTATTGCGCTGTCCCTGGCCTGGCGCCTGGTCAGCCTGGCGTTTGCGAAGTATTCTCCGGCCGTACCGGCGGGGCCAAGGGCTTCCTCCGCGGCCTCTCCCGTCTGCTCCTGGTCGAAGTAAAGCGCGCTTTCATCGGCAGCCGCCTCGCCGCTGGTTGCATCCAGCGCCGCCTGGCTGCCATCGGAAACGGTATCGCGCCTGTTGTAGGACCAGTTGAGGTACACCGCGACGCAGACGAACAGTATAACAGTAATAATGATCGCGTTTCTTTTAAAAATCTTCATAATTAACACCCATTTCTCCGGCGGCATTTTTGTTTCCGTCCTGCCGCTCTCCGCCGGAAAACGGCAAAACGTCCGCAAGGCTTAATTGAAACTATATGGCTTGGGACTCATCGCCCCTTGACCACCGTGATTTTATCGGAGGACAGCCCGGTAAGGGCCGCAACCGCTTGAATGATTTGAAGCTTAACGCCCGGGCCGTTTCCGCTGGCGACGACCAGTGCCCCTCTGTATTTCGGGTAAATATATATAGACGTTACGGCCTCGTCGGACAGCGTCACCGTCTCGCTGCTCTGCCTGAGCCTGACGGAGCCGTCGGCATCCTCGTCCCTGCTTTCGTCGCGGTTCTCCGCGAGCCTTCTTTCAAGTCCGGTTTCAAGAGTCAGCACTACGGTCACCGAACCCGCTCCCTCTATTTTTGACAAGGCTGCTTCCAGCCTTTTTTCCTCCTCGCGAAGATCAAAGACCGGCTGTGCATAAGCGGCGCTATTAGCTTCGTTTGTTTCGCCCTTGCCGTTGCCGGCATTCAGCGCTCCCCATGGCACAATCATCAGTATGAGCCCCAGCGAAAAAGCTCCAATCAATATTTGCTTTCCCTTTACCGTTTTTATAAATTTGAAGCCCTTTATTTCCATAACAGGCGTTCTTCCTTCCGCCGCATCGTAAAGCGCCGTTTTGGATACGGCTCAACCGTCGTTATCGGATGCAATCTGTTCCTCTTGCGAGCATGACCATATTTGCCTGTCTGCTGGAATTCCCAGCTCTCCTTCTATCAGCGAGGCGAGATTGTTTATTTGCTCCTGGCTGGCCCGGCAGGTTATTTTTGCCGAATAAGGGTAAGGATATTGGCCTCCTTCCTTCACCGTTACCTCGACCTGCATGCCGCTTATTCCCAGCGCTGCGGCTTTGTCCAATATATATGCCTCGGTTTCTTCCTGTATGATTAGCTTCATGAGCAAAACCGCTTCTTTTTCGGACGAGGCCGCTATCTCGCGGCCGTCAAGCCTGGCCTTTGAGATGAATTCGGCAAGCTTGTCGAAATTCAACGTCTTGAGTGGGCTTAAAAGCGCAAAGGTAAGCAGCGCGCCGCAGATAAGCTTTGCCACCTGCCTGAACGAGCCCTTCGGAACGACGGCAAGCATAACGGAGGCGAATATCGCCGCCGCGGCGAGTCCTTTTATCCAGCCTCCCAAAAAACCGCTCATATCGAAGCGATTTTCATAAACGAAAAAACCGCAAAAAACATCATGACCGCTGAAGCTCCTATCACAGCCACAAGCAAGCCGAAAGCCTCGGAAAATCGCGCTATCAGCCTTTGAAGGCTTCCGTCTTCCGATTCTGCGGCAAGCTTTGAGGCCGCCTTGAATAGCAGGTATCTAAGCCCCGTTTCCACGAAGGGTACGGCGCAGAGAGCCAGAACCGCCGTCAGGCCGGCGGCGCCTACCGTATTTTTAATGACCAGCGCCGAGGCAAGAAGCGCTGAGGCCGCGTCGGAGGCTATATTGCCGACCACCGGAAAAGCGGTGGAGATGGTGGTCTTGGCCACCCTTACGGCGGCTGCGTCGGCTGAGCCGGAAACGATGGCCCCGACGCTAAGATAAAATACAAAGGCCAGCATTATGCCTGTAAGCAGCATTGTGCCCAGCCACTTTAAAAGCGCCGCCGCGCCGGCGACCGCCCTGCTGCCCGTGGCTGCCTCGGCAACCGAAGCGGCCAAAAAGGCGTAAACCAGAGGAATGAGAGCAAAGGCGGCCAGATTAGTCAATATATTGAAAAACAGCGCCGCCGCCTCGTATTTTACTGCCGCCGAGCTTACTTCACCCGCCGCAGCCGCCGAAGCGGCAAGTACCGGGAGCAGGACGTTTGCAAAATCCTGCATCTTGCGCAGCGTTTCCTCGCAGGCGCGGATTAGCCCGCTGTCGTTTGAGGAAAATATGAGAGTAACGGCCGCGATGCCCGCCAGCGAGATATAGCCGCTTGCTTCAGGGAAGGCGCATTGCACCGTCGAGCATAGGTAGGAGCATATTATTATCAGTACCGCGCCGCCGATAGCGGCCTTGAGCATGCCGCTCCCCTTTTCCAGAACGTCGCCGAATATCGCCCGCAGGGCCTTGTCGTAGTCAAAGCCCTCCGCGACGTCTATTTCCTCCTCCAGCTCCCCGGCAGCCCGTCGCAGAGCCTCCACTCCGGCAATGTCTTCTATCTCCTTATCGATATTCACGGCCGCCCGCGCCCTCAGGCAGCCCAGCGACGCAAGGACGAGCGCGAGCACGGCGATTCTCTTTACAAAAACGAGCATATCAGCACCATCAGGGCCTTTAAAAGCGGCAAAGCAGCGTATAAGGCCGCCACCGAAGCGGCCAGCTCGACCGCGGAGGCGGAGACGGCCTGTCCCGCCTCCTTGCATATGTCCGACACTATCCGCCCGGTTATGCCTATGCCGACCGCCTTCAGCACCGGCGTCAGCAGGGCGGAGCTCAAGCCCGCTTCATCGGCCAGGCCTGTTACAAAGCTCAGCAGGGAGCCGAAAACCTCCATGGCCGCCGCAAGTATCATAACCGCCGCGCAGACAGACAGCATCAGAGAGCTTTCGGGATTGCTTTTTTTTACGACCAGCCCTGCCGCTGCGGCCACTACGCCGACGGCGGCAGCCTTGACAATAAGCTCCATAGCGCTCAGAAGGAAAAGAGGTTCTTAATCAGCCGGAACAGATCGTATATTTCCTGAACGACTATCAGCATTACCACCACAAGGCCGGCTATCGTCACCATAAGGGCCTGCTCGTCTCTCTTTGAGTGGGACAGCAGCGTATTGAGCACGGCGACTATAATGCCTACCGCGGCGATTTTAAATATCAGGTCGATATTCAAGCTTTAACACCTCAAAAAAGGAGGATGGCCAGCGTCACGCCCGTCCCCAGACCGATAAATGCATTGACTCTGCCTTTTTCCGCCTTGTCCTTTTCCTCCAGCTGGAGAAAGAGCTCCAGCCGCTTGGCCGCTTTTTCTATGGCCCGGCATTGGTCCTCGGCATTGTAGCGCCCCAGCGATACGCCGAGCTCGCACAGCGCTTCCGCTTCCTCCGGCAGAAGGCACAAATCCTCGGTTTCCAGCACGGACCTCCGCCAGGATTCGCGGAAGGAACGGCAGCCCCCCTCGTATAGCAGCCTCCGGCATGCGGCGAACATGTCGCGTGCCGGCGCGGAAACCTCCTGCGAAAGCAGCTCCATCAGCTCCGGCATAGGAGTAAGCATCCCGCCAAGCTCGCTTTTCATGAGCTCCAGCGCGGCCAGCAATCCTTTTAGGGCCTTTATCCGCTGCTTTGTCCTGCCCGTCGCTCCCAGGCCCAGCAGGGTGCAGCAGCAAATCACCAGTACGGACCCTATAATCTTGAGCATTTTAACAGCTCTCCACGGTATACTTCCGCCTGCCGTTGGCAATCTCAATAAGCACCGCTTTGGCAAAGATGCCCTGCGCCAGTCCTTTTTTGCTCAATTCGGCTATTTCACGGCCATGCACGGTTGCCAGCAGCTTCACGCCGCAGAGAGCAGCCCTGCTGACGGCTTCAATGTCCCTCTGGCCGCCTATCTCATCCATGGCTATGTATTGCGGACTCATTGAGCGCAATAGTATTTCTACGCATTCGTATTTCGGGCAAAACTCCATAATGTCCGTATGCGCTCCGACGTTGAATTCCGGTGTCCCGCCGCGCATGGCCGCAAGCTCTCCCCTCTCATCTATGAGCGACACGCGCCTTCCGCCGTCGGAAAGTCGGCGCACTATGTCGCGCAGCAGCGTTGTCTTTCCAGCTCCGGGCGGAGATATGATGACCGCCGATCTGCCGTCTATTTCACGCATGAGCCAGTCCTCTGCGCAGCGGCATTCTCTCGGAATGCGGATCGACAGCGAGGAGATATGCCTGACGGCTTCCACGCAGTCGTTTTTGACAACGGTTGTCCCGCACAGGCCTATCCTGAAGCCGCCCTCGGCGGTGACGTAGCCGGCCTTCAAGCTTTCCCTTGCGGCATGGGCCGAGGCTTTTGTCGCCCTTTCTATGACGAAATCAATGTCGGCCGAGTCCGCCTGAGCTTTCATTTTTGTTTCTCCGAAGGCCGTGGATACAAACAGACCCCTGCCGCAGCGCAGGCGTATCTCCTCGGCCTCGGATCTTATTTTTTCATCGGCAAAGAGCAGCTCGTTGCGCATCCTGTCCGGCAGCAGGGCCGCAGCCTTCTCAAACCTTTCGGAATTGTTCATGCTCGTCCCTCCCTCAGGCTAATACTATGTTGAGGGAGCCGGGATTATTACCCGGTTTGAGCCCGGCTTATTTTGCCGGAGAGCTGAATTTTGCGCTTGAAATTTTGCCGCCCTTATGCTAATATGATTGAGCATCAAATTTGCGGGCGTAATTCATCGGTAGAATGCAAGCTTCCCAAGCTTGATAGGTGGGTTCGACTCCCATCGCCCGCTCCACATAAAAAACAGGCTTGCTTTAGCAGCAAGCCTGTTTTTTATGCAGCATGCCGTTATACGGTCTCCCTGAGCGCGCTTTTTTTGGTAAGGCTCCTGTACGCTATCGGGCACATAGCCAGATCCGCCGCGGTGCCGAAGTACCAGGCCCAGAAGAGGCCTGTATAGCTGTCGAGCGCTTTTGTCAGTATGAAGCACATGGCGACGCGTATGGTGAAATCGAGCAAGGTCATCAGCAGGAATACGTTTACCTTGCCCGCTCCGCGAAGGAGCCCGCCTGTGGTTATGACAAAGCAAATGAGCAGATAATCCGGTGAAATTATCCTCAGGTAATCGACGCCGACACTTACTACGTCTCCCGCGTTCTTCACGCTTACAAACAGGCCTATCAGCCTGGCCGGAAAGACCTGCATTACAGCTATAACCGCGACCGTCAGGGAAAGGCATATCAGAGTCGAGGCCTTGTAGCCCTGCTTGACGCGTCCGATCTCGCCCGCGCCAAGATTCTGGGCCGTGAAGCTGGAGAGGGCTATGCCCAGGGTATTGAAGCTCATGTAGGCGAAATTGTGTATCTTCGCCGCCGCCTCATAGCCGGCGACGACGGCGGTTCCCAGCGTATTGACAAGGCTCTGGACTATGGTATGGGCCAGCGCGACGCAAGCCTGCTGTATTATGCTGGGTATGGCTATGCGGCTCATCTCGGCCAGCAGCCTCCTGTCAAACAGCCTTACCCGCTCCCCGTCCGAAACGCCGCGGAGCTTTCTTGTCATAAAGGAAATCGAGAGTACAGCGGCCGCGCTCTGGGATATAACGGTAGACCAGGCCGCGCCGTTTACACCCAGATGGAGATGCCTTACCGCCGTATATGACAGTATTACGTTCATGAGCGAGGACATGAGCAAAAAATAAAGCGGCCGCTTCGAATCCCCGAGGCCGGTGAATACTGCCGTGGCCGTGTTGTAGGCAAACATCGGTATAACGCCTATGGAGTAAATAAAAAGATACCCGGACGCTCTGTCGAAAATTTCGGCGTTGGCGTTCAAAAGGCTCATAAGAGGCCGGCTGAGGCACATGCCCAGACAGGCCATTGCGGCGCCTAGGATGCCGAGCGAAAAAATCGCGGTATAGACGGCGCTTTTCATTTCGGCGAGCTTTTTCGCGCCGAAAAGCTTCGATATAACCACGGAGCAGCCCATTGTTGAGCCGGTGGCCACGGCTATGAAAAACAGGGTTATGGGATATGCCGCTCCCACCGCCGCGAGGCTGCCGGAGCCGGCGAACTTTCCCACAATCACGCTGTTGGCTATATTGTAAAGCTGCTGGAGCGCGGTGCTCAGCAGCAGCGGTATGGAAAACGACCATATAACCTTCGACGGCTTTCCGGCCGTCAGATAATTGAGCATATCTCTGGCTTCCTTTCCGGGCGTGGCTTTCTTAATATTAACCGCAGCGCCGCCTCAAGTCAACCTCATGTTAACAGCAAACAAAAGGCTGTGCCAAAATTAAGCGTTTTGACACAGCCCTGGAAGCGCAAATTTATAAATGCGATTCTTGCCCGGGTTATTTTCTCTCTATGGCGCGCTTGGCGTATTCCGCTATCCTTTCGGCGGTAAGTCCGTATTCTTTCCTAAGGAAATCCTCGGTGCCGACCTGGCCGAAACGGTCGTCCGTGCTTACCATTTCAACAGGGACCGGGACTGTTTTGACAACAGCCTCTGCCACGGCGCCTCCCAGTCCGCCCAGGCTGTTGTGGTTTTCGGCGGTTACTATGGCGCCGGTTTCCTCGGCGCAGCGGGCTATGAGCTCGGCGTCTATCGGCTTCCAGGTGAACATGTCCACCACCCGGGCAAACACGCCTTCCGCAGCAAGCATGTCGGCCGCCTTCAGCGCTTCGGCAACCATGATGCCGCTTGCTATGAGCGTAACGTCTGAGCCGTTTCTCAGCACGTTGCCCTTGCCTATAGTAAAGGTGCTCCCCTTTTCATATATGCTCATTGCGTTCTTTCTGGCCATCCTTACATAGTATACGCCGTAAACGTCGGCAAGCTGGCGCACTATGTCGGCTAGAGCCACCGTGTCGCAGGGCTCAATGAGAGTGATTCCCGGTATCCCCCTCAATACCGCCATGTCCTCGAAGGGCATATGAGTTCCGCCGTTGTAAGCGGCCGTGACGCCGGGATCCGTGCCTATGATCCTGACGTTTAGCCTGGCGTAGGCGGCAGAAACATAGATCTGGTCGCAGACCCTCCTTGTGGCGAAGGGCCCGAAGCTGTGGCAGAAGGGCACCTTGCCGGTAAGCGATAGCCCGGCGGCAACGCCTATCATGTTTGCCTCGGCTATGCCGCACTGTATGGCCCTGTCCGGATAGGCCTTGAAGAAGGGCTTCATTCCGGATGAACTAATAAGGTCCGCGTCGAGGGCGACTATGCTTTTGTTTTTTCCGGCAAGCTCCATGAGCGTTGCGCAGTATACGTCGCGCATCAGCTCCTCGCTTTTGACTATTTTATCCAGCACCTTATACATCTTTGCCACCCCCTATTTAAGCAGCGCCGCGCGGGCCTGCTCCAGCGCTTCGTTTGCCTTTGCAAGCGCCTCGTCGAGCTGAGCCTGCGTGAAATTGATATGGTGGTTGGCAAGCACATCCTCTGCAAAGGAGCAGCCTCTGCCCTTCTTGGTATGCATGACTATGGCGCTGGGCGCTCCCTTGAAGGCTTTCGCGTCCTCTATGGCCCTATAGAGCTTCTCTATATTGTGCCCGTCAGCCTCGATGGTGTTCCAGCCGAAGGCTCTAAGCTTACCGGCCAAATCGCCGGTATCCATGACGTCCCTGGTGTAGCCGTCAAGCTGCTGGCCGTTTGCGTCGATGAAGGCTATCAGGTTGTCCAGCGCGTAATGCCGCGCGAACATGAAGCCTTCCCAGTTTTGCCCCTCGTCGCACTCGCCGTCGCCTATAATCACGTAGGTAGTCGAGTCCCTGCCGTCCATCCGGTCGCCCAGGGCGATGCCAATGGCCGCCGATATGCCCTGACCCAGCGAGCCTGTGGTCATGTCGATGCCGGGCGTCTTGTTCCTGTCGCAATGGCTGGGCAGCCTGCCGCCGCCCTGATTTAGCTCCCTGAGCATGGACTCCGGAAAAAAGCCCTTCATGGCCAGCGTAGCGTAAACCGCCGGTCCGGCGTGTCCCTTGGATACGACAAGCTTGTCTCTGTCCGGCCAATCGGGCCTTGCCGGGTCGTAGCGCATGAACTCGCCGTATAGCAGCGCTATGAGCTCGACTATGGACATGGCTCCCCCAACGTGGCCGAAGCCGATGTAGCCGAACTCAGCCAGCGTCTTTACCCTTATTTCCTCGGCAAAGACCCTCAGCTCCCTGTATCTTATGCTTTTGCTCATAATCAAACCTCGAAGCTTTAAATATCGTTTAGCGCGGGACGGCCTCCCTTCCCGCCGCAGAATCAAAACGCAATTTTACCGGAAATATAGTCTTCCAGCTCGTCGATTTTAACGCGCACCTGCGACATGCTATCCCTGTCGCGCACGGTGACGCAGCCGTCGTTCTCGCTTTCAAAATCGTAGGTCACACAGAAGGGCGTTCCTATCTCGTCCTGCCTGCGGTAGCGCTTTCCTATCGAGCCGGCCTCGTCATAGTCCGCCATGAAGCTTTTTTGCAGCCTATGGTATATCTCTTCGGCCTTGGGCCCCAGCTTTTTTGAAAGCGGAAGGACGGCGCACTTTATTGGCGCCAGGGCCGGATGCAGGCGCAGAACGGTTCTTACGTCGTTCTTTTCGGCGTCCACGACCTCCTCGTCGTAGGCGTCCACAAGAAAGGCCAGCGTAACACGGTCGGCTCCGAGCGAGGGCTCTATGACGTAGGGTATATATTTCTCTCCGGTTTCCTGATCGAAATACTCCATGCTTTCGCCGCTTTCATTCTGGTGGGCCTTGAGGTCGAAATCGGTCCTGTCGGCGACGCCCCAAAGCTCGCCCCAGCCGAAGGGGAAAAGAAACTCAAAATCGGTCGTGGCGTTGGAATAGTGGGACAGCTCCTCCTTCTCATGGTCGCGCAGCCGCAAGTTTTCGGGCTTCATGCCCAGAGAAAGCAGCCAGTCGCGGCAGTAGGACCGCCAATAGTCGAACCATTCAAGGTCGGTTCCGGGCTTGCAGAAAAATTCAAGCTCCATCTGCTCGAATTCCCTGGTCCTGAATATGAAATTTCCGGGCGTAATCTCGTTCCTGAAGGATTTACCTATTTGGCCGACGCCGAAGGGCACCTTGCGGCGTGCGGTGCGCTGGATATTCTTGAAGTTGACGAAGATTCCCTGGGCGGTTTCCGGCCGCATGTAAAGCTCGGTGCTGCTGTCCTCGGTTACGCCCTGATGGGTCTTGAACATGAGGTTGAACTTGCGTATCTCGGTGAAGTCCTTTTTTCCGCAGACGGGGCAGGGTATGCCCTTTTCCTTTATATAAGCTACAAGCTCGTCATTGCTCATCTTTTCTATATGCGCGTCGGCTATATTGTTTTCCTTATTCCAGTCCTCCGCCAGCTTGTCGGCGCGGTGCCGGGCTTTGCAGGACTTGCAGTCTATGAGCGGGTCGTTGAAGGTCGCCACATGGCCGGAGGCCACCCAGACGCGGGGATTCATCAGTATGGCAGAGTCCAGCCCCACATTCCAGGGCGACTCCTGGACGAATTTTTTCCACCAGGCGCGTTTGATATTGTTTTTAAGCTCCACGCCAAGGGGACCGTAGTCCCAGGAGTTGGCCAGCCCGCCGTAGATCTCGCTGCCGGCGTATACGAAGCCCCTGCCCTTGCACAAGGCCACAAGCTTGTCCATTGTTTTCTCTGTATTAAGCATTCCATCGTCTCCAACATATACTCAGGGTTATATTTTGTCAGTGTTGACAATTATATACTATACGTTCGCATTGTCAATGACGGTACGGGGCCAATCTATTATTTTTGTTGCATTTGACGCAAGCATAAACTAAAATATGCGGGTAAAATATGCTGAAAGGATAAGCATGAATGGATTTTATAGCGGGAGCCTGTGAAGTCGCGGTAATCGGGGCCGGACACGCCGGCATAGAAGCCGCCCTTGCCGCCGCCCGCATGGGCCTCGAAACCATAATATTTACTGTAAACCTTTACGCCATCGGCAACATGCCCTGCAATCCGGCCATAGGCGGCACCGGCAAGGGACATCTTGTCCGTGAGTTGGACGCGCTGGGCGGCGAAATGGGCAAAGCGGCGGACCGGGCGTGCATACAATACCGCATGCTTAACTTGGGCAAGGGGCCTGCGGTATACTCTCTGCGCGCTCAGGCGGACAAGCGCGAATATGAAAAGATTATGAAGCACACGCTCGAAAAGCAGGAGCGTCTCAATATAAAAATAGCCGAGATAGTGGAAATAGGCGTGGAAAACGGCCAAGTCGCCTTTGTCAAGACGCAGACAGGAGCCGTTTACTCCTGCAAGGCCGCCGTAATCTGCACGGGCACCTTCCTGCGCGGCAGGACCATAGTCGGAGAGGTGGCGCGGGACAGCGGGCCGGACGGGATGCCCGCGACCCTCCCGCTCGCGGACTGCCTTAAAAGGATGGGGCTGAACATTCTGCGCTTTAAAACCGGAACCCCTCCCCGTGTGAACGCCCGCACCATAGATTTTTCGCAGCTTGAGCCGCAGCCCGGCGACCCGGAGCCCGAGCCTTTTTCGTTTGAAACCAAGGCGCCCCTTAAAAACAGGGCGGTATGCTATCTTACCTACACCAATGAGGAAACGCACAGAATCATACGTGAAAACCTGCACAGGAGCCCCCTTTTCGGCGGCGTGATACAGGGAGTCGGTCCACGCTACTGCCCGTCCATAGAGGACAAGGTAGTCCGCTTTGCCGACAAGAAGCGTCACCAGCTTTTTATAGAACCCATGGGTCTGGACACGGAGGAAGTCTACATCCAGGGCTTCTCCTCCTCAATGCCGGAGGAGGTCCAAATACGGATGCTGCGCACAGTCAAAGGGCTCGAGCATGCGGAAATCATGCGTCCGGCTTATGCGATAGAGTACGACTGTCTGGACCCGCTTGAGCTCAGGCCTACGCTGGAGCTCAAAAAAATATCCGGGCTATACGGAGCGGGCCAGTTCAACGGCACCTCCGGCTATGAGGAAGCCGCCGTCCAGGGCTTTGTTGCCGGCGCGAACGCGGCTCTTAAAATACTCGGCCGCGAGCCTCTTATTATTGACCGCAGCGAGGGCTATATAGGCACGCTTATTGACGATCTTGTAACCAAGGGCACCAACGAGCCCTATCGCATGATGACCTCCCGCAGCGAATACAGGCTTCTGCACCGGCAGGACAACGCGGACATAAGGCTGATAGAAAAGGGCTACAGGATCGGGCTCGTTTCCGAGGAACGCTATAGGGCGGTACTGGATAAATACAAGGCTGTCGAAGGGGAAATAGCCCGTCTCGGTTCGACATACCTTGCCCCGTCGCCCGAGCTTAAGGCTTTCCTTGAGGCCAGGGGAACGACAGCGCCCGCTTCCGGCGCAAGCCTTGCCGAGCTGCTGCGCCGCCCGCAGGTGGACTACGCTTCCCTTTCTCCCTTCGACCAGGCCAGGCCCAGGCTGGACAGGGCCGTTTGCGAGCAGGTAGAGATATCGATAAAATACGAGGGCTATATCAAGCGCCAAATGAAGCAGGCGGAGGAATTCAGGCGCATGGAGAGCCGCAGGCTGCCGGCGGACATAGACTACATGGCTATCCACGGGATAAGAATTGAGGCGCGGCAAAAGCTGAGCAAAATACGGCCCGAAAACTTCGGCCAGGCTTCGAGGATCTCCGGCGTAAACCCGGCGGATATTGCAGCGCTCATGGTATATCTTGAAAAGATTGGCAGGCAGCCATGAAAAAAGTCGTTCTGGGTCTTTCAGGCGGAGTGGATTCCGCGGTGGCCGCCCGCATGCTCCAAAGGCGCGGCTTTGAGGTAATAGGGCTGTGGCTTGACTTCGGCTGCGGCTCGCCGGAGGCCGCCCGCCTCAACGCTCAGCAGCTCGGTATAGAGCTTATTTCGGCGGATGTATCGCAGATGCACAGGGACTATGTGCGAAGGCCATTCATTGAGGCCTATCTCTCCGGGAAAACGCCAAATCCCTGCATAGTCTGCAACCCGCTTGTCAAGTTCCGCGCTTTGGCGGAGCAGGCCGACAGGCTCTGCGCTGAGCATATAGCCACGGGCCATTACGCCCGGGTGGAGCGGTCCGGCCGCTGGCGGCTGCTTGAGGCCGAATCGGAAAACGACCAGAGCTATATGCTGTACCGGCTTTCCCAGGACGTGCTGTCAAGACTGCTTATGCCTCTCGGCAGCTTTAAAAAAACGGAAGTCAGAAAATTGGCCTTGGCTGAGGGGCTTTCGGCGGCCCATGCCGAGGACAGCATGGACATCTGCTTTGTTCCGGACGGAGATTACGCCTCTTACATCGAGGGCGAGGGCTATTCCTCACCCCCGGGAAATTTCGTCGATAAAAGCGGGAGGATACTGGGGCGGCACGGCGGAGTGCATCGCTACACCGTCGGCCAGCGGCGCGGCCTCGGCGTTTCGGCGGAGGGCAGGCTCTATGTCAGCGAGATAAGGCCCGACAGGGCCGAGGTTGTGCTTTCGGACGCCGCGGACATGCTCATCAGAGAGATACGAGTGAATAACGTCAATTGGGTTTCATTGGAAAGGACCGATAAGCCCTTCAGAGCGGAGATAAAGGTGCGGCATTCAAGAGTAAAATTCTCCGCCGAGCTCGTCCCGGAAGGAGAAGAAGCCCGCATCGTATTTGACAGCGCAATACGCCGCCCCGCCGCCGGTCAGTCGGCGGTGGCGTATGCCGGAGGCGCAGTACTTTGCGGAGGGTTTATAACCGCCTCGTATTGACGCGGACTTTATAGCGCCTTGCGGCGGATGCCGCGAGGCCGTTGCCGTCAGGCCTTATTCGGGTCGTAGCCTTCGAAAATAATTATTGATCGCTCCTTCTCAAGCGCTTTTTGCACCTCGGGCTCCGTAACCGTCCAGGAAACCTCCTGGACCTTGAACAGGTATCTGCACAGCCTGAAGCTAAGGTTGTCCCTGTCGGTATATTTGTAAGCGATAAAGTCGGGCCTTGTCAGGAAGTTCAGCAGCAGATTTTGCATAAAAAAGTCGGATATGCGGCCGACCTTCGCCCCGTTTTTTCTGAGCCTGCATACAAGCTGTCCTCTGACCACATCCGGCTGCCTGTCGTTGAACCATTTTACAGCCTCCGGTTGGAAGGATTCTATGCAGTATAGGCCCTTGTAATTTCTTAAAAGATCCCATGCGGCCGAACAAAGCTTTTTATGGTTGCCGCGCTCAACCTTCAGCTCGATGATAAGAGGCGCCTTTCTCTCAAAAAGCTCCAAAACTTCCTCTAGAAAGGGTATCCTTTCATCGGTGCCCTCCAGCCGGTATTTTCCGAGCTGCTCGGCCGTCAGCTCCTCAACGCAGACATCGGCCTCCTCGCCGCAGAGGCGCTTGAGGTTTGAGTCGTGCACTACGGCAAGACGGCCGTCAGCCGTAAGGCGGACGTCCAGCTCCGCTCCCCAGCCGTTGTCCAGAGCGGCCCTGAAGGCCGCCATAGAGTTTTCGGGAACGCCTGCTGCCTTGTTATGATAGCCTCTGTGGGCGTATAGGTATTGCTTGAGCTCCTCAAGGAGGACATGGTTGGTTCTCGGCTTGATCGCTATAGCCCATATTATGACGAGAATAAGAATCGAAGAAATGATTTGAGACAGCATATACATCAATCGTCCATATCTAATCTATTTTTTCCGGCAGGGTCTTTGGGAAATGGGCGGACCCGTCTCCGTGCCTGACAAAATACATGGTGGCAAAGCTCAAGGCCGTAAAAACGGCCCCGTAAGGGAAAAGCAGCACATAGCCCGCGTCGGGGTTGGAACTGCCTAGCAGCCTGTAGCCGTATTCAAGAACTGCGCCGGACAGTATGGGCGTTACTATCTGCGCCGCCATGGAAACGGTGTAGTAGTAGCCCGTGTACCTTCCAACGTCCGCTCCGCTGCACATTTCAACCACCATCGGATAGCTGTTTACGTTAATCGACGCCCAGCCTATCCCAGCCAGTATGAAAAAGAAAAAAATCATGCCCGTGAAGGACTTGAAAAAAACGCTGCTGCCGAAGGCGACGGTAAGCAGCGCGATGCCGCCGAGTATGGTTTTTCTACGGCCTATGCGGCTGGCTATTATGCCTACAGGTATGTAGGACGCTATGGCCGCGGCCTGAGCTATGATAAGCGTGTAGGCAAACGCGCCGCCTTCAAGCCCCCAGTATACATTGGCGTACTTTGAAAATGAGGTGGTGACCGCGTTGTAGCCCATGAACCAAAGAAAAATAGACGCCAGTATCAGGAAGAAGGATCTTTTCACCTCCGGCTCCAATGAATGACCCGAGCTTGAGGCAAGCGTTTCGTCCCCGTCGCCGAAGGCCTTGGATTCCTCCCTCATAAGCGCGTTGAGCTCAGGTTCTCTGACCTTTATGAGCAGCACCGCAAGGCAGCCGAGCATGAAAAGCGTCATGATAATGAATACGGGGATATAGCTCGGTCTGTCTCCCTTTGGCACGGCAAAGGCAATTACCGCCAGCATCAATATGCCGCCGGTTGTACCGGCAAGGTTTATTATCGCATTGGCCTTGCTCCTGAGAGGCTTTGGCGTCACATCGGGCATCAGCGCTACGGCCGGGCTGCGGTACAGTGCCATCGAAAGCAAAACCAAAACAAGGGCGGTTAGGAATAACGGAAGGCTTCTTATACCGTCCGCAACGGGCAAAAGCAGGGAAAACGCGCAGGCGGCTATCGTTCCGCCCAAAATGAAGGGCATTCTCCTGCCCAGCCTGGTGCTGACCCTGTCTGAAAGGCTTCCGAAAAGCGGAAGCAGGAACAGCGCAAGTATGTTGTCAAGCGCCATAATCACGCCGGCTAAGGTATCGTTCATGTCGAAGGTCTTTTTAAGCATCAGCGGCACTATACTGTCGTAAACCTGCCAAAAGGCGCATATCGACATAAAAGCGAAGCCGATGCTGACGGTTCTTTTGATATTCAGCTTCAATAGGTTCCTCCCTTTCACTTTCTAATATGCCCTGCCTGGCTAATTATCTCAAACAGCGCCCGTATAAGCAAGTCAAATTTATATTAAGTCCGTCACGGCGCCGCTTCCTGCAGCCTTGCGCCCGGCCCGCATGCGGCAAATCAGGACAAGGCGGCTTCCGGCGCGTTTTATGTCTTCGTAAAAAAACGGCGCGCTTTTTTGCGGCATTTTGGTTAATTATTCATTGATTTACACTATTGAACGTGATAAAATTGCTAATCAATATTAATGGGAGGTACTCGCAGACGGATTTCGCTTTCAAACGCTATACTCTGATTTGCGGCCACTACGGCTGCGGTAAGACCAACCTGAGCATGAATATAGCGCTCGACCTTGCCGGCCGCGGCGAAGGGGTCACGCTGGCGGATATGGATATTGTAAATCCGTATTTCCGCTCCTCCGATTACGCCGGCTTTTTGGCAAGCAGGGGCATCAGGGTGATCGCGCCGGGCTCGGCCGGCACCACTCTCGACGTGCCGGCTCTGTCGGCGGAAATAGCCTCCACCTTTGAAACAGGCTCGTACGTCATAATCGACGTGGGAGGGGACGACGCCGGAGCCACCGCTCTCGGGCGCTTTGCTCCGAACATATCGGAAATAGACTACGATATGCTTTATGTCGTAAATAAATACCGCCCGCTGACCTCCGTCTCCGGCGAAGCGGCTGTGCTTTTGCGGGAAATAGAGGCGGCTTCCCGCCTTAGGGCGACCGGAGTAATAAATAATTCGCACCTTATGGGGTTGACGACCGTTGAAACGGTTGCATCAACCTTTAAGTATGCTGAGGAAACCGCCCTAAGGCTTAATCTGCCGCTTAGGTTCCACACGGCCCCGAGGGAAATCGCCGCGGCGCTCAAGGGCGAAAAAATATACCCGATTGATATATACGTAAAAACACCCTGGCAGCAGGAGCGCTGAGGCAGGCTCGTGTCCGTCGGCTTTATGAGCCAAACAGGCTGTTTCATGCCCCATTGCATATTACAGAAAGGAAACGTATCAAAAAATGGCAACAATTCACGTTGATGAAAAATACTGCAAGGGCTGCGAGCTATGCGTGGACGCATGCCCGAGGCATATTATCGCCCTGGACATGTCCAGGCTCAACGCCAAGGGCTATCATCCCGCCGGGCTTAAGGAAGGCTCCGAAGGCCTATGCACCGCCTGCGCAAGCTGCGCAGCCATGTGCCCGGACTGCGCCATCACCGTCGAGAAGTAATTTGGAGGTTTAAATGTCTGAGAAAGTACTAATGAAGGGCAACGAAGCGCTTGCGGAGGCGGCGATAATCGCCGGCTGCCGCTTCTTCTTCGGCTATCCCATTACGCCTCAAACCGAGGTCGCGGCATACATGTCCAAAATGCTGCCCAAAGTCGGAGGCACCTTCCTCCAGGCCGAGTCCGAGATATCGGCCATCAATATGATTTACGGAGCCTCCTCCGCCGGCTTCAGATGCATGACCTCGTCAAGCTCGCCCGGCATAAGCCTGAAAAGCGAGGGGATCAGCTACCTTGCGGGCTCCGACCTGCCGGCCGTAATATGCAATGTGCAGCGCGGCAGTCCAGGTCTCGGCGGCATACAGCCCTCCCAGGCCGATTATTGGCAGGCGACCCGTTCCGCCGGACACGGCGATTTCCATATAATGGTTTTCGCTCCCTCCACTGTCCAGGAAATGGTGGACCTAATAATAAGGGCTTTCGACCGTTCCGACAAGTACCGCGTACCGGCGATGATGTTTGCCGACGGGATGCTGGGGCAAATGATGGAGCCTGTGGTCCTGCCCGAGGGGAAGGACATCAAGACCTACGACAAGCCCTGGGCCACCAACGGCCATAAAAACAAGAGGCCGCACAACGTCACCAATTCGCTCTATTTGGATCCATACCTGCTTGAAAAGACGATACGGGAGCGCTTTGCCCGCTACGACATAATCAAGGAGAAGGAGCAATTGGCCGAGGATTATATGACCGAGGACGCGGACATAGTCGTCGTCGCCTACGGAGCTTCCTCGCGCGTATGCCGCAGCGCCATAGTCGCGGCGAGAGCCGAAGGCATCAAGGCCGGAATGGTGCGCCCCATGACGCTGTGGCCCTTCCCTGAAAGGGCCGTAAGGAAGGCCGCCGAAACGGCCAAGGCCTTTCTTTCCGTGGAAATGAGCATGGGTCAGATGGTGGACGACGTGAAACTGGCCATAGACTGCCGACGCCCGGTTTATTTTTACGGGCGCACAGGCGGCGTCGTGCCGACTCCAGGCGAGGTGCTGGAGCAAATCAAAGCTATAAACGGAGGACTCAAGTGATGGCCATCGTATACCGGAGACCCAAAGCTCTGAACGAGCTTGAAATGCACTACTGCCCCGGCTGCAACCACGGCATAGTGCACCGCCTTGTTGCCGAAGCGATAGACGAGCTTGACATAGAGGGAAGAACAATAGGCATTGCCCCCGTCGGTTGCGCCGTCAAGGCCTACGACTATTTTGCCTGCGACATGGTGGAGGCCGCGCACGGCCGCGCTCCCGCAATAGCTACCGGCTTGAAGCGCACCATGCCCGACAGCGTGGTATTCACCTATCAGGGCGACGGGGACCTTGCCGCTATCGGCATGTGCGAAACCGTCCATGCGGCCGCCAGGGGCGAAAACATAACCGTGATATTCATAAACAACGCCATATACGGCATGACCGGCGGCCAGATGGCCCCGACAACGCTGCCAAATCAGATTACCCAGACAAGCCCCTACGGAAGGGACACAAAGACGACGGGCTTCCCTATCAGGGTCTGCGAAATGCTCTCCACTCTGGAGGGAGTAGCACTCGCCCAGCGGGTGGCGGTTGACAGCGTGAAAAACGTGCGCATCGCAAAAAAGGCCATAAAGAGGGCCTTTGAAAACCAGATAAACGGCAGAGGCTACAGCATAATTGAAATATTATCAGCCTGTCCCACCAACTGGGGCCTAAGCCCCCGCGAGGCGCTTGTCTGGCTGCGTGAGAACATGCTGAAGTATTACCCGCTTGGCATATATAAGGATAAGTATCCCGAAGGAGGAGAATCGAAATGAGCAAGGACCTCACGCTTCTTCTCGCGGGCTTCGGAGGCCAGGGCCTGCTGTTTGCCGGCAAGGTGGCCGCCTATGCCGGTCTTATAGACGGCAGGGAGATATCCTGGCTCCCCTCCTACGGGCCCGAAATGCGCGGCGGTACGGCAAATTGCAGCGTAACGATCAGCGACTCGCCCATCGGCTCGCCGCTGATCCTCAATCCCAACGCTTTGATCGTAATGAATCTCCCATCTTACGACAAATATATCGGCTCCGCGGCCCCCGGCGCCACGGCCATAGTTGACAGCTCTATGATTGACCGTAAAACCGGCCGACACGACATTTCCGTTTTTTATGTTCCCGGCACGAGGCTTGCGGAGGAGGGCGGCATGAAGGGGCTGGCCAATATGATACTGTTGGGCAAGCTGCTTAAGGAAACCGGCTTTACTTCGTTTGAATCCATGGACAAGGCGCTGGTCAAGTGCGTTTCTGCAAAGCACGCCGACCTTTTGGAGCAGAACAGAAAGGCTGTCAAGACGGGGTTCGAGTACTAGCCGAAAAAAAGGCGGGCATATGCCCGCCTTTTTCATATAGACGAACCGGCGGAAAGGTCTTTCCTTTCCGCCGGTTCGTCTTTTTTTACAAGCTCGCGTAATTTGAAAAATAATTCTGGATCAGAATGATCGGCGTGCCTTTGTCGCCATTGCCGCCCGTAAGCTCGCAGAGGCGGCTAAGCAGCTCGGAGTACCGCCGGGGAAATGTGCCTTCAGCGCAGGAAGCCCGGCCTCCGCCAGAGGGATTGCTTATCCGTTCCTTCACGGCGCTGCAAAGCTCTTCGCCGCTAAGGTCCGGAAATTCATCGTCGGCTATCAGCCTGAGCTTCTGCTCGCGCGCCGCTCCCTCCAAGCCTTCAGTATGGGCAGGATATAACAGCCTCTCTTCAGCACCCGCGGTTTCCTTCAAGCGTCCGTCGCCGTAAAGAAGAACCTCCACCCTTTTGCCCGTCGCCTCAAGCATAGCCTGACGCAGGCTATTGACAAAGGCCTCGCAGTTTCTCGCAAGCAGCTTCACCCTATCCCGTCCCGCGCTTGAGGAGCCTAAAAGCCCGTATTTTTCGTTGTAGCCGCTGCCGTCGATTGAACAATTCATGAGCTCGTCCAGGCGTAAGGCTTTCTCCGCGCCGCCGCCCTTCAATATGCGGCTTGTGCGCAGGCGCGTATGAATATCGCAATTGACGACATTCCTGGTATAATGCAGTATATATCTGGGGTTATTTGAAAAAATAATATCTATGTTTCCGCCCAGACTCTTGAAATAGTTTACGTAGTTCACGCCGGTAAAACTGTCAACTGTCTTATCTTTGAATATGGCGCGGAAGCCACGTTCGTCGAAGCTGTCGGTGTAGGGGTCTATCCCCTTTTCGTCCAGCTCGTCTATTCCGACAAGCATGCTGCCAAGCTCGTCTGCTGGATATGAAAGCTGTATATAAAGCCTGTCGCAGGCCCTCGAGAAAGCGCGTATCAGGTTGCCAAAGCGGCTGCGGCTGAGCAGCGGAAACAAGACGCCCATGTCCCTGCCGCCAAGCTTTTCCCTTACATCCTTTTCGATATTTGCCAAATCGGCGTAGTTGCCCTGCGTCCTGGCAAGGACCGACTCCGTAACGCCTATAACGTCCCCATCCTGAATGGAGAAGCCCTGGTCCTGCGCAGCCTGCAAAACGCTGCGGCGCACCATTTCAACAAGATTGTCGCCCTGCCTGAAAACAGGCGCCGTAATTCCTCTGGATATTACGCCCGTGTAACGCATCCGAAGCGGTCCTTTCCTCTGCAAATTGAACTATCCGGCAGGAAATAGTATAAACACGGGCAGGGTTGAAGTCAATAATTCCAACTCAGATTGCTGGTTAGCGATACATTTTTGGAATAAACCGCGAAATCGATGGATTTCGCGGTTTATAATTTGTGCAAGCTTATGATACTATGGGCGCGGTGCTCAGGCCTGTTTGTCCCCGTTCCCCCCTCCCGATTCTCTCCCGGCTTTTTTACGCCTTGACCTGACGGCAAGCCAAACAACGGCGGCTATAACGGCGGGAACCGCCAGCAGCGGCAAGGCAGACGCGATGATAATGACCGCCCTTTTGCAGGCTTTTACCAGCCATTTCAGGGAACCGCTTACGCCCCCTGCTATCTCCTCCCAGAAGGTTTTTGCAAGCACGGGCTCGTCGGAAAATTCCTGAACCTCGCTGACGCTCAGCTCAAGGGTAGAATAGCTTATCCTGCTGTCCCAGGCGTTGAGCTGCGTGGTAAGGCTTTCGATATTGTATCGGACCTGGGAAAGACGGTCCTCGATTGTGATCATGTCGGCTACGGTATCGGCCTTTTCCAGTATTTTCAGCAGTCTTTCCTCTTCAGTCCTGTACGCCTTGAGCTGCGACTCCGTATCGGTATACTGGGCGGTTACGTTTTGCGCCTGCGTGGAGGTATACGTGACGTTCCCCAGCTCGGATAAGCCGTTCTGCATTTCCGAAAAGCGGTCTTTGGGTATCCTTGCGACAAAATGCGCCGTGCGGTAGCTCGCCGACTTATAATGCTGAGTTTTATAGTCGTTGCCCGTAACATACGAGCTTTCGAGGAAACCGCCGTAGCGGTCTATCATCTTATAGACGCTTTCTACGGTCTTGTCAAATTCAAGCGTTTCTATCTCGGCGTAACCGGTATAGATAATCTTGTCGCCGCTGACGGCGCCCTGCTGAACGGTCAAAACAGAAGCCGAATTTGTCGGCTGCGCCTCGCCGGGCGCCGGTTGAGGCTTGATGTCTGAAGCCGAGGCGCTCCCATAGCCTCCGCTTTTTTCTATGTATTCGTATCCGCCGTCGACGGACGAGTCGCGCGAAACCGAGGATTCCTCGGCTTCCCCGTCGTAGCCTAACGGCTCGCTCTTTGAGGATACCGCAGTGTTCGCAGCTTTACCGCAGCCGGCAAAAACTGCGGCTGCAAGCGCGGCCAAAAGCAGCAGAGCTGCTGTAAAGGATATTTTGCGCTTCATTTGACTCAATCCCCTTATTCGTAGTGCATATATGACGAACGGCCATTAAAAAAAGTTCCGGAGGTTCTGCTCCGGAACTTTTTAGCTATAAAAATCAATATGCTATGCCCCAAAGTATGGACTTTCCGGCGGGTTTCCCGCAGACAGGGCAAATATCGCCCAGCTTTTCCTGCTCAAAGGGGATGCACCTTGACGATACGCCGGCTATTTCCTTCATCTTATTCTCGCAGTCCGCGCCGCCGCACCACATGGTTTTGATGAAGCCGCCCTTTTCCCTGATTATATCTCTCGCTTCCTCGGCCGAATATGCGGGGTATATGTTTTCGTCAAGGTTTTTCTTTGCCTTTTTGTAAAGAGCGCTTTGAATATCGTCCAGCAGCAGCTTTGCTTCGCCTTCCAGCTTATCAAGAGGCACATTGATTTTTACGCCGCTGTCGCGCCGCGCGAGCACGCACTGATTGTTCTCGATATCCTTCGGGCCCAGCTCCAGCCTCAAAGGCACGCCCTTCATTTCGTATTCGGCAAATTTCCAGCCGGGACTCTGGTCTCCCGTGTCGGTTTTTACTCTTAAGCCCGCCTGCCTGAGCCTTTCGGCCAGCTTAAGGGCCGTTTCCGTAACGCCCTCCCTATGCGCCGCTACCGGTATTACGACGACCTGTATGGGCGCTATTCTCGGAGGCAGAACCAGGCCGCTGTTGTCGCCGTGGGTCATAATAATGCCGCCTATAATGCGCGTCGAAAGTCCCCAGGAGGTCTGGTGCGGGTATTGCAACGTGTTGTTTTTGTCGTTGAAGGAAATGTCAAAGGCCTTGGCAAAGCCGTCTCCGAAATAATGGCTCGTACCGGCCTGCAGGGCTTTTCTGTCGTGCATCATGCACTCTATGGTATAAGTATTGACCGCGCCGGCAAATTT
Source organism: Clostridiales bacterium (assembly GCA_029265405.1). Classification (GTDB taxonomy): domain Bacteria; phylum Bacillota; class Clostridia; order Oscillospirales; family Oscillospiraceae; genus JAJUJI01. Next base: position 222,741 of record JAJUJI010000002.1, read on the forward strand.
CTCCTTATCGGTTTTTACGCCTTTTATAACGGGCATTGCCAGCCAGTTCTCGGTAAGGTCGGCGTAGACGTTGAGCATGCGCTCGGTTTCTTCCACCGCCTCCTCAGCCGTCGCGTGCAGGGTATGGCCCTCCTGCCACAAAAATTCCCGGCCGCGAAGGAAGGGCCGCGTCGTCTTTTCCCAGCGCAGCACCGAGCACCATTGGTTGTACAGGAAGGGCAGGTCGCGCCATGAATGCAATACGTGCGACCAATGGTCGCAGAACAGCGTTTCGCTTGTAGGCCTGATGCACAGCTTCTCGGGCAGTTGTTCGGAGCCGCCGATTGTCACCCAGGCGCATTCCGGCGCGAAGCCCTCCACATGGTCCTTTTCCTTTTGAAGCAGCGATTCCGGTATTAGCAGGGGCATTGAAACGTTCACATGCCCGGTTGCCTTAAACATGGCGTCAAGTGCGGACTGTATGTTTTCCCATATGGCGTAGCCGTAAGGCCTGAGGATAAAAAGGCCCTTTACCCCGGAATAGTCCACCAGCTCGGCTTTAGTCACAACGTCTGTGTACCACTGTGCAAAGTCGACCTCCATGTCCGTAATCTGTTGAACCTTTTTATCCTTAGACATCGTTACGCTCCCTTACCATGTAAATAATTGATTAGACGAATAACTAAAAAGTCAGCAAATATTGTACACGCTGAAATTTGCGATGTCAATAAAAGACTCAAAATACCCGCGCCTTTGGCGCGGGTATTTTGCATGCTGCCGCTTGATTATTTCTTTGCGTCCCACTCGGCCTTGAGCCTCTTGGCAAGCTCGGCCGCGGAGGCGGCGTCTTCGGAATAGCCGTCGGCTCCGATTTCATCCGCAAAAGCCTGGGTTACTGGAGCGCCGCCGACCATTATCTTGACGGTGTCGCGCAGACCCGAAGCCACTATCGCTTCTATGGTTTCCTTCATGGCGGGCATTGTCGTCGTCAACAGGGCGGAGAGGGCTACTATCTTGCAGTCCGGATTTTCCTTCATCGCTTCAATGAACTTTTCGGCCGGAACGTCAACGCCGAGGTCTATTACCTCGAAGCCGGCGCCTTCGATCATCATGCCGACAAGGTTCTTGCCGATGTCGTGCAGGTCGCCTGCGACGGTGCCGAGTATAAGCTTGCCCTTGGATTCGGTGCCGGCAGCCTTAAGGTAGGGGGTCAGAACCTCGACGCCCTTCTTCATGGCGCGTGCGGCAATGAGCATCTCCGGAACAAAGATCTCATTGTTCTTGAACTTTTCGCCTACAACCGCCATGGCGCCGATCATACCGATGTTGAGTATGTCGGCGGCGCTTGCGCCCTCATCCAGAGCTTCCTGCACCAGGCCGGCAACTATCTTTACCTTGCCCTTTTCTACGGCTTCCGCTACTTCTTGGATTTTAGACATTAATAACTCCTCCTGAACATATATTGATAATAAATGTTGATAATGGAACACTTTTCTATATGCTGGGAACGCAAAAAACAAAAAATCAAGCCTTGATTAAAGCCTGCCTCGGCAAAGCATTGAAAGCCGCTTACTTTTTCGCCGGTTTATTGGTGGCGGCGATGCGATCCTCGCGGAAAGCGGTGATATATTCCATGCAAAATTCGTCCCTGCCCAGCAAAGCCTCGGTCGCGTAAACGACGCCGAGAAGCTGCTTGTCCAGCGGGTCGAATATCGCGCTGTCCATTCCGGCGTTCATGGCGAGAACCACAAAGCCTATGTTGACTAGCTTCCTCGCGGGAAGGTTGAAGGAGATGTTGCTTACAGCGCCGCTGATATGGATGGTCGGATACTTCTTCTTGATCGTCGTTATGACCTCTATGACCATGGCGATGCCGTCTTCGGAAGTGCAGAGCATTTCAACGAGGGGGTCTATGTGTATCCTGTTGGGCGCTATGCCGTATTCCTTTGCCTTTGCCATTATGTTGTCAAAAACTCTCAGACGGTCTGCGGCGCTCTTGGGTATTCCCTTATCGTCGCTCAGCAGGGCCATGACCTCCCACTTGGTGTTGGCAATCGCGGGAAAGACAAGGTCTATCTTATTGCCTTCGCCGGAAACGGAGTTGACAAGACCCGGCTTTTTTACATAGGGGAGAAGCTGGACAAGGCATTCCGCGTTGGGACTGTCGACGCTGATGGGGGTATCCGTGGCGTCCTGCACGATGTCAAGCATCCAGCGCATGGTTTCAAATTCCACTTCCGGCGGCACGGAAGCGCAAACGTCGATGTAGCTTGCGCCCGCCTCGGACTGCTTCACCGCCAAATCGCGGATGAAGGCCTCGTCTCTGGCCGCTATTGCCTTTGCAACGGACGGAATAGAGCCATTGATTTTTTCGGCAATAATAATCATTCTTTTAACCTCACTGATCTAATTACTGGTAATATTGCTTGCGCTAGGCGCATATTACTCTATTATTGCTGATCGCCGCAGCTTGTCCGCAGGCGCATAAAAGGCAGCCTGACAGGCCGCTGCATGCTTTTACTATGCTTCATTTTTTACCGAGAAACATTATAGCAAAGAATATTCATTTTAACAACACTATTTTTTCGATTAACCTGCTCATTTGACATTATTTATGAAAGCAGGTTAAGCAAATTCATATGGTCCTCTTCGCGGCCTCTATCACATGCTTTACAAGCACGCTCGTAGTAACGGTGCCGACGCCGCCGGGAACCGGAGTTATGGCGGCGACAACAGGCTCGGCGGCGGCAAAATCAACGTCGCCCTTCATATTACCCTGCTCGTCAAAATTTATGCCCACGTCAATGACAACCTGGCCCGGCTTAAAGAAGCCTTCTCCTACCACGCCGGCCTTGCCCGCGCAGGCTATGACGACGTCAGCCTCGCGCACGACGGAGGCCATATCCTTGGTCTTTGTATGGCAGACGGTGACGGTGCCGTTTTTCTGTAGGGCCATGATGGCCGCGGGCTTGCCTACGACGAGGCTGCGGCCGACTATTGCGACCTTCTTGCCCGTCAGGTCTATCCCGAAGTGGTCGAGTATCTCCATGCAGGCCGTAGGCGTGCATGGAGGAAAGCCCAGCTCGGTGCAGGAGTAGGTGCCGGCCATGCTGAGATCGGTAATCCCGTCCACATCCTTTTCAGGGGCCAGGCGGTTTCTCACATAGTTTTCGTTGATATGCTTCGGCAGGGGCCTGAAAAGCAGGCAGCCGTGTATGCCCTTGTCGTTGTTGATCTGGTCTATTGCTTTAAGAAGCTCGTCCTGCGAAGCGTCCGTAGGAAGAACAAAATTCCTGACCGCGACGCCTATGCCCTTGCAGCGGGTCATGGCGCCCTTTTCATAGCTGATATCGTCTCCGCGCTCGCCGACGCGCACTATGGCAAGAGTGGGCTCCACGCCCTTGGCCTTGAGCGCTTCCACGTCCGCGATCATTTTTTCCTTCATCGCGTCTACGACGTCTTTGCCTTTTAGAATAGTAGCCATTAATACAACCTCCGTTTAGCTGTCAAATGCCGATCGAAAAAATTTAGTTGCCGGCGGCCGATAACCGGCAGCCGACAACTAAATGATGTCAGGCCTTTAGCCTGTCGAACACGCCGTTGTATATCTCGTCGGCCATGGGAACGTATTTTTCCAGCATAGCGTAAGCTTTTTTGTTGAGCTCATCGGCGTACGCCTTGTCGGTCATGGCCTTGGTGTTGATGAACACGTTCAGGCTGGCGCCCTGCAGAGCGGCGCGGCAGAAGGCGACTCCTACCCCAGCGTCGCTTATGGCAAGGCTCGAACCCTTGGCCGCAAACTCCTTTTGAAGCTCTATGGCCTCGCAGCACTTAACCATTATTTCCATGGGCACGGAGCAGGCGTCGCGCAGGCAGGCTTCCATTATGCGTTCCTTTTCGGCCTTCTGCTCCTCGGTATCCTTCGGAAGCCCGTAGGCCTTAGAAAGAGGCTCGAAAACCACGGCGTCCTCGTCGATCTGCCTGAGCAGGGCCGCGCGTATCTCCTCGGCCTTCTTCATCAGCTCTATTATCTCGGCTTCCACGTCGGCATACTTCTTTTTGCCGACGGTAAGGGCTCCGACCATGCTGCCCAGCGCCGTACCTACGGCGCCCACCAGCGCCGACGCCCCCCCGCCTCCGGGCACTGAGGCCTTGGAGGCGAGGACGTCGGTAAACTCAACAAGATTTTTATCAAGAAAGCTCATGGTTTACCCCAATTTTCAGCTGCGCTCAGAACAGGCCGCTGACCTTGCCGGTGTTCACATCGATATCGATGCGGCGGTAGGCCGGGTCTGAGCTGGTGCCTGGCATCATGCTGATGGTGCCGGCCATCGGGCAAAGGAACTTGGCGCCGCTGTATATGAGTATATCTCTGATGGGCAGGCGCCAGCCCTTGGGAACGCCCTTCCAATCGGGCTTGTCGGAGAGCGACAGATGCGTCTTGACCATCATGGTGCAGTAATCGGCGAACTCGGGGTCGGACTCGAAGCGCTCTGCCTTCTCCATTGCCAGAGGCGCCCAATCCACGCCGTCGGCGCCGTAGATTTCCTTGGCTATCAGCTCTACGCGCTGACGGAGGGGCATTTCGAGAGGATAGAGATACTTGAAGTCGACGGGCTCGTTGCAGGCGTCAACGACGACTCTGGCAAGCTCGAGAGCTCCCTCGCCGCCTCTTCTCCAGTGGTCGGAAACCGCGCAGCGGACTCCCTGCTCCTTGCACAGCCTGAGGATGAGCTCGTGCTCGGCGTCGGTATCGGTGTAGAACTTGTTGATGCAGACGACAGGCTTTATGCCGCTTTTCTTGACGTTGTTGACATGGTGGAACAGGTTGGCGCAGCCCTTCTCAAGCAGCTCCAGATTCTCGTTCTTGTACTCGTCGGGCAGAGGAGCGCCGGCGACGACAGCCGGGCCGCCGCCGTGCATCTTGAGCGCGCGGACCGTGCAGACGATAATGGATACGTTCGGCTTCAGGCCGCTGAGGCGGCACTTGACGTTCCAGAACTTTTCAAAGCCGATGTCTGCGGCAAAGCCGGACTCCGTTACATGGTAATCAAACAGCTTGAGGCCGAGGCGGTCGCCTATGATGGAGGACTGGCCGATGGCTATGTTGGCAAAGGGACCGGCGTGCACGAGGCAGGGCTGGTGCTCCACGGTGTAGCAGAGGGTGGGATTGATGGTGTTGCGCATCCAGGCGGCCATTGCTCCGTCCACCTCAAGGTCCTTGGTGGTGACGCGGTTGCCCTTCTTGTCGTAGGCGACGGTAATCTTTCCTATCCTCTCGCGCAGATCCTTCAGGTCGCGGGCGATGGACAGTATGGCCATAAGCTCGGATCCGACGGCTATGCCGAACTTGGAGTTCATCTCGAAGCCGTCCTTGTCGCCGCCTATGCCAATGCGAATGTTGCGCAGGCACTGGGCGCAGAAGTCTATGACCCAGCCAACCTCGACTCTTTCGGGGTCGATGTCCAGCCTTTTCAGGCCGCGCTTGGCAAGACCGGCGTCGCTGTAATTGGCCTCGTGCTGCATGCGGGCGTTCAGGGCAACCATCATCAGGTTGTGCGCGTTCATGATATCGTTGATGTCGCCCGTCAGTCCGAGGGAGAACTCGGTCATGGGCATGAGCAGAGCGTTGCCGCCGCCGGCCGCCGTACCCTTAACGTTGAAGGTCGGGCCGCCGGAGGGCTGGCGCAGGCAGCCGCCGACGTTTAGGCCGAGCTTGCCGAGGCCTTCAATGATGCCCAGGGAGGTGGTGGACTTGCCTTCGCCGAGAGGGGTGGGAGTAATAGCGGTCACTTCAATATACTTTCCGTCGGGCTTGTCCTTCAGGCGCTCCATGACCTTCATGAAGTCTATCTTGGGAGTCTTGCCGTAAGGAATGACTTCGTCGGGGAGCAGTCCCATTTTCCTGGTAAACTCATCGACGCTTGGAAGCGTCTTTTCAGCTTCCTCGGCAATTTGCCAGTCTTTGTATATGGTCGGGTCAAGCATGTTTGGGGTATCCTCCTTGTAAATTTGTTTATATAATGCGAGATTATATAATTTGCATCCTTAGGCATTTTTTGTCTTAATAATTATACATGTTCGGCTTTTCTTTGTCAATTGAGGCCGCTTTGTCACTACCGACAAGAATTATATCCTTAGCAAGCTTTTTACTTGTAATTTACACAATGCCGATTTACCGAGGTCAGGGCGCGTTTATATTTTATTAAACTTAATGTTGAATAATCTATGTTAAGCCCAGCCGGAGCTCTTTTATTCTTTCCCCGCAGCAAGGATAATTGCATGCCTATTGAAGGCTTAAAAGGAATTGCTTGCGATTTATGTATAAATATTAAATTATCAAATAGGTCTATAAAGCAAATCAGGGCCTGCATATTTTTGATAAAAATATGCAGGGCGCTTAAAAAGCGCGGCCGCGGCGGGGACGCCGCTCTGCGCGACAAAACGCCGCCTAAAAACGGCGGCGTTTCGGATGCCTGAAATTAAACTCTGTTGGTATAGCCCATCAGATATTCGTCAACGGCGGCGGCGGCCTCGCGGCCCTCTCGGATAGCCCAAACCACAAGCGACTGCCCGCGCCGCATATCGCCTGCGGCAAACACCTTGGGGTTTGCGGTCTGGTAGCCGCCCCTGGTGTCAACGTTTCCCCTTCCGTCCACGGCCGCGCCGAAGGCCTCGGCCGTTTTCGGGTCGGCCCCTATAAAGCCCGCTGCTATTAGCACGAGCTGGGCTGGCGCCATCCTCTCGCTGCCTTCTACGCTTACCATATTCAGGCGGCCGGTAGCGGGATCGGTCTTCGGCTCAAGCGAGATAAGCTCCGCTCCGGAAACAAGGCCGGCGGCGTCGGCCGTGAATTTTGTAACCGTAGTCTGAAATATGCGCGGGTCGCTTCCGAACACGGCGGCTGCCTCCTCCTGGCCGTAGTCCACCTTGTAAAGGCGGGGCCATATGGGCCATTCCATGGTTGCGTCCCTGGTTTCGGGCTGCTTTGGCATCATTTCAAGCTGCGTCACCGACCTTGCGCCCTGCCTTATCGCCGTTCCCACGCAGTCGTTGCCGGTGTCGCCGCCGCCGATGACGAGCACATCCTTGCCCCTTGCGCTATAATCCGGTGCGGGAGGCTTGCCCGAAAGCACGCTTCTTGTCGCCGCGCTCAGGTAGTCCACGGCAAAATGGATGCCCCGCGCCTCCCTGCCGGGAACCTTTATATCCCTGGTAAGGGCGGTGCCGCAGGCCAGCACTACGGCGTCGTACTCCTTAAGTATATCCTCAGCCCGGAAGCTTACGCCCGCCTCGCAGCCGGTTTTAAAGACTACGCCCTCATGCTCCATCAGCCTTATCCGGCGCTCGACCACAGCCTTTTCCAGCTTCATGTTGGGTATGCCGTACATAAGAAGGCCGCCGGGGCGGTCGTTTTTCTCAAATACCGTGACAAGGTGCCCGCGCCTGTTAAGCTGGTCTGCGGCGGCAAGGCCCGAAGGTCCGGAGCCTATGACCGCCACTTTCTTACCCGTCCTGGCCTTAGGCGGCTTGGGAATAATATAGCCTTCGCGGTAGGCCGTTTCAACTATATCCAGCTCGTTTTCCTTGATGCTGACCGGCGAGCAGTTCAGCCCGCAGGTGCAGGCCGATTCGCAGGGCGCGGGGCAGACGCGGCCGGTAAACTCCGGAAAATTATTCGTCTTGCGCAGGCGGCGAACCGCAAGCTCCACATTCCCGGCAAAGAGCAGGTCGTTCCATTCCGGAACAAGGTTTCCGAGCGGGCAGCCGGAAAGCATTCCGCCTATCATGGCTCCGGACTGGCAGAAGGGCACGCCGCACTCCATGCAGCGGGCCGCCTGCTCCTTTCTTTCCTTCATAGGCAGCGGCGCGTGAAATTCGTTGAAGTGTTTTATCCTCTCAAGCGGAGACTCGCCCGCATTGTTCTTCCTCTCATATTCCATAAAGCCGGTCGGTTTTCCCATATTGGCCTCCTGTATTTATAATTGTCAAGCCTATGTTCATAAAAGGTGCGCTTCACTTCTTCGCGTTGGCATAGAAGGCCTGGATAAGCGCTTCCTCGTGCCCGAGGCCCTTGGCTTCCATGCTCTTTATAGTCGAGAGCATCCTTTCATAGTCATGCGGTATAATTTTCCTGAACTTGGGCAGGTACTCATCAAAGGAAGCCAGTATGGTTTTGCCCAAAGCGGAGCCGGTCGCCTCGACATGCTCCTCTATCATGGTTTTGAGCTCCTGTACATCCTCCGCTTCGGTGACGTCGTATACGCTGACAAGCTCCCTGTTGAGCTGCTTGTAAAGCTGGTGGTCCGCGTCTAAGACATAGGCTATGCCTCCGCTCATGCCGGCGGCAAAATTTTTGCCGGTCTTTCCGAGTATGACCGCGCGGCCGCCGGTCATGTATTCGCAGCCGTGGTCGCCTACTCCCTCGACGACAGCGTAAGCGCCGGAATTCCTTACGCAGAACCGCTCGCCCGCCACGCCGCGGATGAAGGCCTTGCCTCCGGTGGCTCCGTATAGGGCTACGTTTCCTATGACTATGTTTTCCTCGGGCTTGAATTTCGAGCCCTTGGGCGGGTATATTATAAGCTTTCCTCCCGAAAGGCCCTTTCCGAAGTAGTCGTTGGCGTCGCCTTCAACCTCAAGAGTCAGGCCTTTGGGGATGAAGGCTCCGAAGCTCTGCCCGGCGCTGCCCCTGCAGCGCACGGTAAAGGCGTCCTCCTCAAGGCTTTTGCCGTAGCGCCTCGTTATCTCGGAGCCCAGTATGGTTCCGAAGGCCCTGTCGGTATTGCTTATTTCAAGCTCCAGGTCTACCCTGCCCTTTTCCTCCAGCTCCTTGAGCTTCGGCAGCAGCACGGTCATGTCCTTTGTTTTTTCAAGCTCGAAATCGTAGACGTCCTTCGGGTCAAAGGTGCGCTTTTCACCGCTGCCCTCAAACTCGTTGGCAAGTATCCTTGAAAAATCCAGGCCTCTGGCCTTGGCCTCGCGCTCCCGCACGGCTATAAGGTCGGTCCTGCCGACTAGCTCGTCTACCGTCCTTACGCCGAGCGCCGCCATATACTCCCTAAGCTCCTGCGCAACAAAGCGCATGAAGTTTTCCACATATTCCGGTTTGCCTATAAAGCGCTTTCTCAGCTCCGGATTCTGCGTCGCCACGCCCATGGGGCAGGTATCCAGATTGCAGACGCGCATCATTACGCAGCCCATGGTTATAAGCGGAGCGGTGGCAAAGCCGAATTCCTCGGCGCCAAGCATGGCGGCTATCAGGACGTCGAAGCCGGTCATGAGCTTGCCGTCGGTTTCAAGGCGCACCTTGGAGCGCAGGCCGTTGCGCATTAGAGTCTGATGCGTCTCCGATATGCCGAGCTCCCAGGGAAGCCCGGCGTGGTGGATGGAGCTGCGGGGCGCGGCCCCGGTTCCCCCGTCATAGCCCGAGATGAGTATAAGACCCGCGCCGCCCTTGGCTACGCCTGAGGCTATCGTGCCTACGCCCGCCTCGGATACAAGCTTTACGCTTATTCTCGCGCCGGTGTTGGCGTTTTTAAGGTCATATATAAGCTGAGCCAGATCCTCTATCGAGTATATGTCATGGTGGGGCGGCGGGGATATCAGGCTCACGCCGGGAGTTGAATTTCTGGTGTCTCCAATCCAGGGATAGACCTTTCTTCCGGGCAGATGCCCTCCCTCGCCGGGCTTTGCCCCCTGGGCCATTTTTATCTGTAGCTCCTGCGCGCTGACAAGGTATTCCGAATCTACGCCGAAGCGGCCTGAAGCAACCTGTTTTATGGCCGAGTTGCGGTTTTCCCCGTCCGGCCCGGGCCCTCTCATGCGCTCGCTCCTCTCGCCGCCCTCGCCGCTGTTGGACTTGCCCTTAAGGCGGTTCATGGCGATGGCAAGCGTTTCATGGGCCTCCTGAGATATGGAGCCGTAGGACATTGCGCCCGTCTTGAAGCGCTTGACTATCTCCTCAACCGGTTCGACCTCGTCAATCGGTATGCCTTTTTCCGGATACTTCAGGTCAAAAAGGCCCCTGATGAGGGTATGCCGCTGCTCCTCCCGAACCGCTTGGGAGTACTGCTTAAACAGCCCGTAATCGCCGTATTTTGTCGAGCGCTGGAGCAGCTGTATCGTCACAGGATTGTACAGATGCCTTTCCTCTCGGGAGCGCATGGTGTGATTTCCGACGGTATCCAGCGTAAGGTCGTTTTCCAGTCCAAGCGGGTCGAAGGCTCTGGAGTGACGCGCTTTTGTCTGCCTCTCCAGCTCCTCCAGGCTTATGCCCCCTATGCGGCTGACAGTGTCGGGGAAAAAGCTCTCTTGCAGGTCAGGACCTATTCCGACTGCCTCGAAAATTTTAGCGCCCATGTAGGACTGGATTGTGGAAATGCCCATTTTGGAGGCGATTTTCAATATTCCGTGCAGTATGGCCGCGTTGTAGGAATCGACAGCCGCGTAAAAGTCTTTGTCAAGCAGCCCTTCCTCTATGAGCTGATGTATGGTTTCGTGGGCAAGGTAGGGATTTACCGCTGATGCGCCGTAGCCCAGGAGCGTGGCGAAATGGTGCACGTCCCTCGGCTCGCCTGTTTCCAGCACCAGGGACAGCGAGGTGCGCTTTTTGGCCTTTACAAGATGCTGCTGCAGGGCTGCGGTAGCCAGCAGCGACGGGATTGCCGCGTGCTTGGCGTCCACTCCCCTGTCGGATACGACTATTATATTGACTCCCTCGGCGTGTATCCTGTCGGCGTCAAGGCAGAGCCTGTCTATGGCGTCCTTAAGCGGCATGTCTACGGGAAAGACGGACGAAATCACTCCGGCCTTCAGACCCGGCAGGTCGAGCGCCTTTATCTTGAGCATGTCTGTATTGGTCAGAATGGGGTTGTTGATTTTAAGCATGCGGCAGTTCTCGGCCCTTGGGCTGAGCAGGTTGCCGGCCGTACCCAAATATACGTTTGTGGCGGTGACTATTTCCTCCCTCAGGGCGTCTATGGGCGGGTTTGTGACCTGAGCGAAAAGCTGCTTGAAATAATTGAAAAGCGGCTGGTTCATATCCGACAGTACGGCCAGCGGCGAGTCCACGCCCATGGCTCCGGTAGGCTCATCCCCGCTGGACGCCATCGGAAGTATGGATTTCCTGTATTCCTCATAGGTATAGCCGAAGGCCTTCTGCAGTCTTGCGCGCAGCTCCGGCTCGGCAACCGGCACTTTTTTATTTGGTATTTTCAGATCCTTCAATTCCTTGAGATTCATGTCGAGCCATTCCCCGTATGGATAGCGGCTCGCGTAATCCTCCTTAAGGTCCTCGTCGGCTATAATCCTGCCCTTAACAGTATCCACCAGCAGCATCCTTCCGGGACGCAGCCTGTCCTTTTGCAGCACCGACTCAGGAGAAACGTCCATGACTCCCACCTCGGAGGCGAGTATAAGCTGATCCTCCAGCACGTAATACCTGGATGGGCGAAGCCCGTTTCTGTCCAGAACGGCCCCCATTACGTCGCCGTCGCTGAAGAGTATGGAGGCGGGCCCGTCCCACGGCTCCAATATGGTGGAATAATACTGGAAAAAGTCCTTTTTGGACTGCTTCATGGCCTTGTCGTTTATCCACGGCTCCGGTATTGTCACGGCGACAGCGAGAGGCAGCTCCATGCCGCTCATTACGAGAAACTCAAGCGCGTTGTCCAGCATGGCCGAATCGGAGCCGTCCCTGTCGATTATCGGCATGACCTTGGACATCTGGCCCTTCATGCAGTCCGACTGCAATATCTCCTCCCTCGCCGACATCTTGTCCACATTGCCGCGTATCGTGTTTATCTCGCCGTTATGGACTATAAAGCGGTTGGGATGCGCGCGCAGCCAGCTTGGGTTGGTGTTTGTGCTGAAGCGGGAGTGCACAAGAGCTATGGCCGACTCGTAGTCCTCATCCTGAAGATCATCAAAGAAGCTCCTCAACTGGCCGACAAGGAACATGCCCTTATATACTATGGTTCGGCTGGACATGGACACCACATAGGCGTCCCTGTTTTGCCGCTCAAACACCCTGCGGGCGATATACAGCCTGCGGTCAAAATCGACTCCCTTGGCCACGCCCTCCGGCTTTTTTATAAAGCATTGCATAATGCAAGGCATGCTGGCAAGAGCCTTAGAGCCCAGTATCTCAGGATGCGTCGGCACAGTCCTCCAGCCTAAAAAGTCCATGCCCTCTAAACGGACGGTTTCCTCCAACAGCTTTTGGGCGACAAGGCGCTTTTTCTCATCCTGGGGCAGAAAAAACATCCCGACGCCATATTCGCGGGGGGCGCCCAGCCTTATTCCCAGCTCGCCAGCCGCTTTTGAAAAGTATTTATGTGAAATCTGCAATAAAATGCCGACGCCGTCGCCCGTCCTTCCCTCGGCATCCTTGCCGGCCCTGTGCGCAAGGTTTTCAACGATCTTAAGCGCGTTGTCGACCGTGGCGTGAGTCTGGACGCCCTTTATGTTTACTACGGCGCCTATTCCGCAGTTGTCGTGCTCGAATCGCTGGTCATACAGCCCGTTGTTGCTTGACATTTAACTATCAACCCTTCTTTGAATCTTCGCCTATAGCGATAAAAAAAAGGACGCGCCCTCCAGACCGCAATCCATGCGGCTGTCGGGAGCACCCTTGCCCCTGCATACAAGAATACGAAACACTTGCAGGAAAGTCAATAGCGGATGCAACGAATAATCGCGCAAAAATCGGGCTTTTTATGTTAAGCTGCCGGGATTTAACATACAGGTTTCATTTTATTTCAAATATTACGCGTCGGCGCTGGTTGTATTTAACATCATGAATTAAGCGGCATGCACAAATTTCGTTTTTTTTATATTTGCCCGGCTTTTGAAGGCCAGTCACTTTTTACCGCCCCGCGGAATAGGATGTTCCGACACTAGTCGCCCGGCTGCCGGGCGTTGTGCAATCCATATGTTATGACGGAGGTTTAAATGGAAGAGAAATCAGGCTTTGTGAATGCAGGCTGTGATTATAAAAACGGTTCACTTAACGAGTGCATGCCACTGGCTGTGGCTTACGTGCCCTTTCAGCAGGAAGGCTCGCCTCAATATAAGGGACAGGACGCGCTGGCGCGCGGCACCCTTTTTCCGGGCCTTGACCTGCCGTGGAAAAACGTTGTAAATGAAAAGGCCGGAGCCGGTGTGGACACTCCCCTTGGAGAGCTGATGACGCTCTGCTTTATTCTGAACGAGCTGGGCCTGTATCTTGATACCCACAGGAATGACAAGGAAGCTCTCGACATGTACGTCAAATATTCCGAGCTTTACAAAAAAGGAGCCGAAGCCTTCGCAAAGCGCTACGGGCCGCTTACCCAGTCCCAGGTGACGGCGGAGGGCTATACCTGGCTCAACAGCCCCTGGCCCTGGGAATATCATAGCTGGAGCGCGCCGACTGGCGAACTCGAAGCGGAAAGGACGGCTGTCTGATGTTTATATACGAAAAAAAGCTGCAATATCCGATAAAAATAAAGAACACAAACCCAAGGCTCGCGGGAATAATAATCAGCCAATACGGTGGACCGTATTCCGTCGGGCTACAACTCCGCAAGCCGCGGGATTATGCCATAAAACGTTTTGCTAAAGCAGCCTGCGGTAATACAGCCCGGTCGTGCGGGCTCCGTCATACGCTTGGCCGTTTTTATGGAGCCTGTAGGCCCTTAGGCAGTCTGCGGCCGATTCCTTTGTGAAATAAAGCAGAGCAAACTCTATGCCCCTTAAGTCCCTGTCTCCTATATAAAGCGGCGCCGAGTTTAGAATCTCCGAATACTCCCCGTCCCGGCAAAGCACCGTAAAGGACTTCCCCCGCCTGTCAAGCAGCTGCCCGGAGCCGCCGCAGCCGGGGCGGCAGCCGCCCTTGGATTTCAGCGGACAGTTTCTGCAGAGCATGAGCGGCAGATAGCCGTAGGTTATCAGTCCTCTTGGCAGGCTCCCGCCCAGCCCTCGCGCATCCTTAAAGCTGATTTCGTAAGACAGCAAAGCGTCCTCAAGTCCCATACCCTCATAGACCTTCAGCGCTTTCGTATTCATTATGTTAAGGTCGAAGCCGCCGCTGACCCGGAAGCCAAGTCTCCGTGCCAGCCTGACGGTTCCTATATTCCCCGCGCAGACTCTTGACAGGCCCTTTTCTTTCAAACCCGAAAGCAGCTTTTCCAGCTTTGCTTCCCCAAGGGGATAAACCAGCCTGGGAAGCTCTCCGACGAGCTTGTCTCCCCATCCGCCGATAAGCTCGGCGTCGATTTCCCCTACGGGAACATATATCGTTTCCTCGCCTATGCCCTCAAACATCTGCTCCTTTTTTGCAAACCTCAGCCTGAGCTCCGGCTCCCGCTCTGAATACCTCGCTTCAGGCTTCTCAAGATCTCCAATGAAGCTCCACGGCTTTACCTTGCTCCTGAGCTCCAGCAGCTTTTCCAGGGCCTGCCTTCGCAGCGGATTGAGCTTTGACGTATAACCGTTTTCAATATCAGTCCTGCAGCTCCTAAGGACAAAGGGAGTGCCTCCCGTCCTCCTGAGGCTGTCCTCGGCTCTGATTTCATTCCTCTCCGCTCTTTCGGGCAAATCGCCCCATACGATCGCCGCCTCTTTGCCGTCGGTAACGGTCAGCCGCGCGGGTTCGCCCGGTTTGATTGTAAGCTCCATGTCTACCGGCGCCCTGGACAGCTCCCTTCTGTAAAGCTCCCTTACTCCGGCTATCTCCTCCATGCTTTCCGCAGCGTTTTCCTCGGTTCTGCGGCCGAACATGTCAAGGCCGCGCTTTCCCGTAAGATAGCCGTCTGTAAAGCCGCCTCTGGAGAAAATCCTCCCAAGCCTGTCCATATCCGGCTTTTCGCCCCGCAGGGCCCTGACGCAGGCGTCAGTCGCCGCGGCAACGTACTCGGGCCGCTTCATCCTACCCTCTATTTTCAGGGAAACCACGCCAGCCGTCTCAAGCTCGCGCAAATGCCCTATATAGCTCATATCCTTGAGAGACAGCGCGTAGGGCCTGCCTCCAGCCCTGAAGTCAAGTCTGCAGGGCTGGGCGCATAAGCCTCTGTTGCCACTTCGGCCCCCAAGCATGGAGGAAAGCCCGCACTGGCCGGAAACGCTCATGCATAAGGCGCCGTGTACAAAGCATTCAAGCTCGATGTCCGTCTTTTCGGCTATTGTTCTTATCTCCCTAAGTGTCAGCTCCCTGGCCAGCACCACTCGTGAAAAGCCCAGCTCCCTGGCGGCCTTCGCGCCCTCGGCGTTGTGTACCGTCATTTGCGTCGAGGCGTGGCGCGGCATATCCGGAAGATGCTCCCTGAACAGGGCCATTACCCCCAGGTCCTGTATAATTACCGCATCTGCCCCGCTTTGGGCCACGCTCCGCATCAGCCCGTAAAGCTCCTCCGTTTCGGAATCCTTCAAAAGGGTGTTTATAGTTACATATACCCTTACGCCGCGCCCACGGCAATAGGCTGCGGCCGCGCTCAAGTCCTCAGCGGCAAAATTCTGCGCGTTGCGCCTTGCGTTGAAAGCGCCGGCCCCCAGATATACCGCGTCGGCGCCCGAGCGCACGGCGGCTATAAGCTGCTCCCAGCCTCCGGCCGGAGCGAGAATCTCCATATTTGATTGAATGCCTCCCTTCGGGCGCCGAGCGCCTTGCGTCCTTTAGCGCCGCGGACAATATAGCACATTTGCAGAACCGAAAAAAGTGTTTAACATAATTATTAATTTGTGATATATTACTAGCGTAGCGCGAATGCCGAATTCGCGCAAATATCAGAGCGTGCGGGAAGGAGCGTCGCCAAATGTACGAATTGAAGCCGATATCCGACCGGGTGGCGAGGATGCGTTCCAAATACAGGAACACTAAGCCGGAAATTTGCCTTGCCAGATACAGGCTCATAACCGAGTTTTACATGGATCCGGAATATCAGAAGCTGAGCGGCATAATGAAGCGCGCGAAAGCGCTGCATCATATCCTGTCAAATATCCCCATACGGATAGACGAGGGCGAAGTTATCGTAGGCGCGCAGTCGGCAAAATACAGGGCCTGCGCCCTCTATCCGGAAAACAGCGTAAGCTGGCTGATAGACGAGGTGAAGAGCGGCTTTATTTCCACAAGGGATATAGACCCGTATATAATATCCGAGGAGGACCGCCGTTATTTTCTGGAAACCGCCGATTTCTGGCTGCACGAGTGCATGTCGGCCAAGATGGACGCCATGATGCCCGACGGCTTCATGAACCGCATAGGCAGCGGCATAACCATGTTCGGGCCGAAAGACGCCTGCCAGTCTCCCGTGGGCCACTTTTGCACCGGCTATAAGACCGCCTGCGAAAAGGGCTTCGCCGCAATCAGGAAGGAAGCCCGCGATAAAATAGCCGAGCTTGAGGAGAACGGCATTTTCGGCGACTCGATAAACAAATACAACTTCTACAGGGCCGTAGACATAGTTTGCGACGGCATAATAATCCTTACAAAGCGCTACGCCAGGCTGGCCGAGGAAAAGATGGCGGCCGAAACCGACCCGGTAAGGAAAAAGGAGCTGGCCGCAATGGCGGACACTCTCAACTGGACGGTTGAAAAACCCTGCCGAGGCTTCCTTGACGCTCTGCAGTGCATATTCATGTATCAGACCGCCATGTGCCTTGACGCAAACATGCACGGCATAAGCTTCGGCCGCATCGACCAGTATTTGGGCCCCTATTATGAAAAGGATATAGCCGAGGGCAGGCTAACCCCGGAATACGCCCAGGAGCTCATGGACTTATTCTATCTTAAAGTGGCCGAAATGAACAAGCCCTGGAGCTACGCCGCCACGCAGTCCAACCCCGGCTACAACAGCGGCCAGCTAATGACGCTCGGAGGCGTGGACAAGGACGGCAACGACGCAACAAACCCCGTCACCTTTATGATGCTCCAGACCTCCGGACGTCTGCTGCTGCATGACCCGCCGCAGGCGCTGAGGATACATAAAAATACTCCTCCTGAGCTTTGGGAGGCGGCGATAGAAACTACAAAGAGAGCCGGAGGAGTGCCGACCTTTGAAAACGACGACATCATCATACCGGCGCTGATGAGCCGAGGCCTTTCGCTGGAAAGCGCCAGAAACTACGCCCTGATCGGCTGCGTGGAGCCCGCCGGCTGCGGCGACGAGTGGCCCGCCTGCGGCGGCACCGGCACTGAAACGTATTGGAATATGGCAAACGCCCTGATTCTGGCCATCAACGACGGAAAGCAGCCGCTCAAGCTGCTGGGGCGCAAAATAGGCAGCGAGGCCGTCCTGCCGTCAGAGAAGCGCGCCGGTCCTCCTTTGCCGAGCATGGGCCCCGACTTCCGCTGCGGCCTGCCCACCGGCTATCTGTATGAAATGACTGACTTCCAGCAGGTGCTGGACGCCTTCGAGGCTCAGGTCAAGCTTTTTGTCAAGTGGCACGCAAGCTGCATCAACGCCTTTGAATACGTGGCCCGGGAAATACTGCCGCTTCCCATCGTCTCCTGTACGATGGACGGCTGCATGGAAAAGGGCATGGACGTCATGCACGGAGGCGCGCGCTACAACTCCACCGGCATAGCGGGCATCGCCATAGGCAATGTGGCCGACAGCCTCAACATGATAAAGCACCTCTGCTTCGACACAAAAAAGTGCACGACCCGCGAGCTTTACGACGCAGTTATGAATAACTGGCAGGGTTACGAGGATCTCCGCAGCTATATTATCAACGAGGCCCCGCATTACGGAAACGGCATAGACGAGGCGGACAAGTACGCTCGCTGGGCCGCCAAGGTTTTCGCCGACGCCGTCAACTCCTGCACCGGACCCAGGGGACGCTTCAGCGCCGGGCTGTATCCCGTAACTACCAACGTCATTTTCGGAAAAATGACTATAGCCACTCCCGACGGACGCTATATGGGCGAGCCGCTTTCCGACGGAATATCGGCAGTACAGGGCAGGGACGTCAGCGGCCCGACGAATATCCTGCACTCGGTGAGTAAAATTGACCAAAGCCAGTACCCAAACGGCACGCTGTTCAATATGAAATTCCACCCCACCTCGCTCAACGGAGAGGAAGGAACGGTAAAGCTTTCCCAGCTCATCCAGACTTATTTCGACATGGGAGGCATGGAAATCCAGATAAACATAATAAGCTCGGACACGCTGAAAAAGGCCATGGAAAGGCCGGAGGAATACAAGGACCTTATAGTCCGTGTGGCCGGCTTCTCGGCTTATTTCGTTGAGCTGCACATCGACGGGCAGAGGGATCTTATAAGAAGGACAGAGCTGGCGCTTTAAGCCGGGCCGCATGATAAAAAGGCGCTGGGCTCAATAGAGCTCCAGCACCTTTTTTGTATATTCCTTCATTTGAGCGGCCACATCCTCGGGCCAGGCTATCCTCGCCTCGGCCCCGAAGCCGAATACCCAGGCGAAAAACTGAGGACTTACCGCAACGCTCACCGTAACCGAAAAACAGCCCTCCGGCTTCGGAACCAGCACCGCCTCCTTGCCGAAACGGTCTATGACCGCGTGCGCCAGACGCTCCGCAAACTCTATCTTCACAAGACGCTCCCGGCCTGTGAACATTCCGAAAATTCTGTCGGCGTATGAGGACATGTCCACGGCTTTAAACGCTTCAGCGCCTTCACGCTTGTTCCTTTCCAGCCTTATTTCAGCCATCTTGTCAACGCGGTAATGCTTCAGCTTATCCTCGGCGTCGTCGAAAGCCACAAGATAGTAATTTTCGTTGTCCCATATCAGCGCATACGGACTGACTGAATAGCGCTTGCCGCCCTTGCGGTATACTCTGTTTTTATAAACATTGTAATCAAAATAAAGGAAGCTTATTTTCCTGTCCACGGCTATCGCCTTATGCAGCCTGTCCACATTGTAATAGATGCTCTCGTTCATGCTTTTTATCCGCTTGACCACATAGACCTGCCTGTGGAGCTGAGCCGCCTGGTTGTCGCCGGCCAGCTTTTCTATCTTGGCAATAAGCGAGTCGCTCTTTTTCCGGGTTATGAATTTTGAAGCCTGGACGCTGTCGGCCAGCAGCTTCAGCTCTGCCAGCTCGAAATCCCTGGAGCCTAGATAGTAGCCGCCCTTTTTTGACGCAATTATATCAAGACCGTAAAGCCTGAGAGCCTCAATATCGTCGTAGATTGCCTTTCTTTCTGCGCTTATGCCTTTCTTCTCCAAATAGTTGATAATATCCGACGAGGTAGCGGCATGCTCCTCGTCCGTTTGCCTTTCGAGCAGTTCCTTTACATATAGAAGCCGCAGCTTCTGATTTGGTGTTTTTGCCATGCGTTACGCCTCCGCAAGATTTCAAAGCCGCTCCCAGAGCAATTAAATTTTAACACATTGACAGCTAAGCGGCAAGCATTTATAATTTATGTTTGTTGAACCCCAGTTTGCTGCAGAATCGCTCCCCAAGCGCAAATAAGCTTTAACAAGCGCTGCGCATTGCTCATAAAAGCATTTAAACTATTAATTTATTCGGATTCCTGTGCGGCGGAGGGACGGTTTATATGCCAAACGGGCTTTGCTGTTTTACCGGCCACAGATATATAGAGCCTTCTTTGCTGCCGCTTTTGAGGGCACGGCTGAGAAAAGCAGCCGAAGACCTGGCTCTCGGCGGCATCGGCGGCTTCATATGCGGCGGCGCTCTGGGCTTTGATACCATTGCCGCCGAGACGGTGCTCAGGCTTAAGAACCGGCTGCCGGAACTGACCCTGACTCTTGTCCTGCCTTACCGCGGCCAAAGCGACAGATGGTCCAGGGCGGACAGAGAGCGATACGCCGCCATCATGGATATGGCCGACGAGGTAATCTGCCTCTCCGAGGAGTATACTCCTTACTGCATGATAAAGCGCAACAGATTCATGGTAGAGCGCAGTTCTGTTTGCGTATGCTGGCTTACGCAAGCCAGCGGAGGGACCGCTTATACGGTTTCCTATGCCGCTTCCCGCGGCCTTAAAGTTATCAATCTTGCCATGGGATTGCAGACAGCTTTGGGAGGTTAATATAATGTCGGATTTTTTTGGTAAAAATATTAAAGAGCTTGGCTTCGGACTGATGCGGCTTCCCGTAGTTCCGGGCGGAGAGCAGAAGGACATCGATTTTGAGCAGGTTCAAAAAATGGTCGATTTATTTATAGAGCGCGGGTTTTCATATTTCGACACCGCGTATCTGTATCACAACGGCTATTCGGAAACAGTGGTTAAAAGATGCCTTGTGGACAAGTACCCCCGTGGCTCCTTCCAGGTGGTGGATAAGATGCCGCTGTGGAACATAAAGGGCAAGGAGGATTATGAAAAGATATTCCGTACCCAGCTTGAGCGAACCGGTCTTGAATATTTCGACGTATATTATCTGCACGGCATAGGCGTCGGCAGCCTGGATCTGCTGGACAAAACCGGCGGCTGGGAGTATCTGAGATCCCTGAAAGATAGAGGGCTTGCAAAGCATATCGGCTTCAGCTACCACTCCCCGGCCGAGCCGCTGAACAGGATACTTGACAGCCATCCCGAGGTGGAGCTGGTGCAGCTCCAAATAAATTATGTTGACTGGGACAGCGAATCGGTGCAATCGCGCCTGTGCTACGAGGCATGCCGCAGCCGCGGGGTAAGGGTAGCCGTCATGGAGCCCGTCAAGGGCGGCTCGCTTGCCAATCCACACCCAAACATACAGAAAATTTTCAAGGATTATAATCCCGAAGCTTCCGTGGCATCCTGGGCCATACGCTTCGCCGCCTCGCTCGAGGGGGTAGTATCGGTGCTTTCCGGCATGTCATCTCTTGAGCAGGTGGACGACAACACGAAAACTATGTCGGATTTCAAACCTCTTACCGAGGCAGAACGCGCAAAGATCGCCGAGGCTGTAAGCGCCTTTGCGAAAATACCGACGATACCCTGCACCTCCTGCAAATACTGCATGGATGAGTGCCCGAAAAAGATCAACATACCCTCCATATTAGGCATGCTCAATGAATACGAGAAATACCAGAGCGCGGCTAACCAGAAGTTTGGCTATTCCATGATGACGGCCATGGGCGGCAAGGCCTCCTCCTGCGTCGGCTGCAGGCTCTGCGAAAAGCATTGCCCCCAGAATATACCGATCACCTCGCATTTGAAAAAAGCGGCCAAGCTGTTTGAATAAACTTTTTCAGGCGGGCATATTCCCGCCAACAATTCAAATATTCGGATTATGAGCCTTTCAGGCTCTGTTTAGCGGCGGCCGAAAACAGCCGATTCAACCGGCCGAGCCCAAAAACGTGGACCGCTGGAAAACTCGCGCGAACTTTTTATTTTAACGTTTTTTCTTTTTTGCGTAAGTATTCGAGTTTTTCAGCTAGCCCTGATTAGTCTGTAGTTTTTCAACAAAACCGGCGTATTGCACTTTATGTTTGCTTGACATATTGCAATACGCCGGTTCTTTTTGCGCTAATAAACGGTTTTTTAACTCAAGTAATGTTATTAACATTACATTAATAATTTAGCATTGAAATTCTCGTTACCTCGGCTACTTTAATTTGATATATCGTTTTATATATAATATTTTCAAATTTCAGCGCAACCTTGCTTTACATAATTTTCTATTTATATTATTTTGCAAATTTAACAATTAAAAATATGCAATTAATTATTTAATGCAAAAGTGCGATATTACGGGCGTCATTGCGCGGAAGGCAATGTCCGCCAATTTTATGGCGCTTATTTAATGGAATTATTGTCGCTGTTGCACATAGTCTATATTTGAATAAGTAATATTTGCTTAGTGCTGTTATGCCCGAAAAGGGCGTTGGCATATACCAGTAATAATAGGAGGAAACCCGATGAAAAAGGCACTCGCAATAGCCGTTGCCGTTTTACTGCTGGCGGCAATGGCGCCCGTCGCGCTGGCGGCCGGAACGACCGTAAATGTCAGCGTCAGCGTTGACGGAAAGCTCTTGGTAGCCGCCGAACCCGTTACGGTGGATAACGCGACCGTAGACGCCGTCATAAGGGCGGCGCACGCAGCGTTTTATTCCGGCGGGGAAAGCGGCTATACCGCGGGAATCGACGCGACATGGAACATGTTCCTTATCACACAGTGCTGGGGCGTCGCCACTACCCCATACGTAATTTTGAACGACGCGCCCCTGACTGCGACCGCCGACACCGCTCCCGTTGCAAACGGCGACAACCTGATTATTTGCCTGAGCAGCGACAGAAACACCACGCCTTCACCGCTTTCGCTGAAAGCCTCCGTATCCGGCAGCTCGGCGACGGTGACGGCCAACCTGTGGACGCTGGATTTTTCGACCTTTACTTATTCCTCCTCGCCCTTCGGCGGAGCTAAGGTAATAGATCCGGCGACGGGTTCTTCGCTCGGCACTACCGACGCCAACGGCAGTGCGACCGTCACCGTTCCCGCCAGCGGAAAAATAGCGATTGACGGGCTGGCCGCAATAAAGGTGGAGGGCGCTGCCGCCGGCGGGCAATCGGCTCCGGCCGCAGCCGATACACAGGAAAGCTCGGCCGGCCAGCAAGCATCCTCAGCCTCGGCTGGCGGCGCCGAGTCAGCGAGCGGCCCTTCCGCCTCAGAAGCTGCTCCGGCTGCAAACGCCTCCTCCTCCGCCCCCGCTGCGTCCGTATCAACCGATTCGGTTTTCTTCAGCATAAGCGTTGACGGAGTGCTTCAGGTTGCCGCCCAGCCTATGCCTCTCCCCGCCGATGCCACGGTCAACGGAGTATTGGCGGCTGCGCATGAAAAGTTTTACTCCGGAGGGGCTTCCGGCTATACCGCCGGCATAGACTCGACCTGGAACATGTTTCTTATAACGAAGTGCTGGGGCGTGACAGCCACCCCCTATGTTATGGTAAACGGAGTCGTCCTTGGCTCTACCACCTATAATCAGACGGCCGACAAGGCGCCGATAAAGGCCGGTGACAATATCATTGTATCGCTTTCAAGCGACTCTACCAAGCCCGCCCAGGCTATATCGCTTACGGCTGATGTAGCCGACGGCTCGGCCACCGTTACGGCCACCTCATGGGTGCTTAATTTCTCAACCTTCACATACACCTCCTCTCCCCTTGCAGGCGCTAATGTAATCGACCCCGTATCCGGCAAATCCCTCGGCACCACCGACGCCAACGGCCAGATAGTCGTTCCCGCGACAGGCGTCGCGGCTATAGAGGGTCTTGCCGCAATACCCGTGGACGGCAGCACCTGCGCCACTTCCGCCACTTCCGCCACCTCCGCTTCCGCCCCTGCTCCCGCAGACTCCGCAGGCGGCTCAACCACCGCTCCCGCCGCCCCAACCGGCGAGCCCACAACGGTGTATGTCACAATAAGCATAGACGGCGTGCTCCAGATAGCGGCCCAGCCCGTCACTACGACGACTTTGACCGTAGACGGAGCTTTGAAGGCTGCGCATGAAAAGTACTATTCCGGCGGCGCGGCTGGCTACCACGGCGGCAACGCCTCCTTCGGCTACATGATCGACACCATTTGGGGAGTTCAGACGACGCCTTACGTTATCATAGGCGGCGCGCCTCTCGGCTCGCAGAAGGGCGAGTACTCTGCTTATGTCAGCGTAGACCAGTGCCCGATAAAGGAGGGCGACAATATAGTATGCGTCTTTTCCGCTACGGGCGCGACTATGCCTGTCGTTTCATTGTCCTTCGATGAGGACGGCTACATTGTTGCCACAAGCTGGTCGCTTGATTTTACAACCTTCACTTATACGCAAGCCACTTATGTCGACGCCGATGTGATTGATGCCGAAACCGGCGAGGTTCTGGGCAAGACCGACGCCTTCGGAAAGATCAAGCTTAAAAAGACTCCCGCATGCGGCGTGGCTGCAATCACCGGCCTTTCCGCCATTCCCGTCGGCGAGGTCAAATCCTTCACAGCCTACGACGGCAAGTATACCCCCCCAGCGCACGACTACAGCATCTTCGGCGGCAAGGACGGAAGGCACCTGCTTATTATAGTCGTTGTGGCTCTCGCATTTGCAATACCGCTCGGCATAGTTGTCGCCTACGCTCAAAACAAGGAGCTGAAAAACAAGGGTGTAAAATATGCGGACGTTTCCAGAGCCAATAAAAAACGCTGACCGCAAGAGGAGGATATGTAACATTTTATGAAAAAGCAAAATTGGAAGGAAGTCATCCGCCGCATATGGAAGATGGCCGCTCCTTATTGGACCCAGTCGGACGAGAAATGGGGCAGCCTGGCCCTATTGCTGGTCAACATCTCAATCATGGTTCTCAACGTTCAGGTCGGCGTCCGCTTCACGATTTGGAACAGGGACTGGACAAACGCCTTCACCAACCACGATATCCAGCTTTGGCAGCAGAACCTTTGGATATTCTTCATCCTCGGCATGTCCATGATCTTCACCGGAACCTTCAACACATACATAACCGGCTGGATCAACATACGCTGGAGAAGGTGGATGACCGCCCGCTACATCAATTTCTGGATGGCAAACAGCAACCACTACAAGATGCAGCTCACCGGAAATGAAACCGACAACCCTGACCAGCGTATTCAGGACGATATATCCGGCTTTCTCGGCAGCACCTGGACCTATACGTTCTCCTTTGTACAGAATATTTATACGCTTGTAAACTACATCATAATGCTGCTCCAGCTTTCGGCTACCGTTCCCCTGGTTGTAGGCAAATATGACATATCCTTCCCCGGCTACTTTGTGGTTATCGCCATAATATGGGTGACAATAACCACCACGCTTACACACCTTGTCGGCAAGCCGCTGGCTCGCCTGAACTACAACCAGCAGATGTACGACGCGAACTTCCGTTTTTCCCTTGTGCGTGTGAGAGAATGCACCGAGCAGATAGCCCTTCTTAAAGGCGAGGATGTCGAGCACACCCGCCTGATGGGTGTCTTCGGAGACTGCGTTATCAATACGTTCAAAATTATGGGCAGGAACCTGAAGTTCGGCATAGTATCGCAGTTCCTGGCTTATGGCGACGCCATGATGTTTTCCATCATCCTCGGCCCTGCCTACTTTTTCACCGGCGCCATCCCCGGCTACGGAACCTTCATGCAGCTTGCCACCGCCTTCCAAAACGTGGTTAACGGCTTCAAATGGTTCCAGAACTCGTACGGCGGACTGGCTACGTATGTGGCAGTTATAGACCGTCTCTACGCCTTCAACGCCAACTATGAGAGGACAAAGGACATACAGGAGAAATCCGCCATCAAGATAACCGAAGGCGACGCCGACCAGATCGATATCAAGCAGCTCGACGTATACCTGCCCACAGGGTTCAAGCAGATTTCCGCAAAGGATCTTGTTATAAAGCACGGCGAAAAGGTGCTTATCAAAGGCAAGACAGGCGCCGGCAAAACGACGCTGTTCAGGGTGCTGGCCGGCATATGGCCCTTCGGCGCCGGCGAAATCGTGCTGCCCAAAGACAAGAAGGTCATCGTGTTGCCGCAGAAGCCCTACTTCCCGATAGGCACGCTTATGGAGGCCGTCAGCTATCCCGCACCTCCGGACACCTATACGCGCGAAGAGGTCATACAGGCCTTGCGCGACGTGGGCATGCCTCAGCTTGTTAGCAGGCTGGACGAGGTCGCCCACTGGAACCTCATGCTCTCCGGAGGCGAACAGCAGCGCCTGGGCATAGCCAGAGCCATGCTCTATAAGCCGGACTACCTGTTCTTTGACGAGGCCACCGCTTCCATAGACGAGCCCTCCGAGGAGGCTCTGTATAAGATGATCCTTGAAAGAATGAAGGATACCACCATCATTTCCATAGGACACCGCTTCTCCCTCGAGCAGTTCCACAAGCGCATAGTCACAGCCGAGCAGCAGCCCTCGGGTTCCTTCCTTTTTGTTGAAACCTCCAAGGTTTGACGGAGACGATTTGATTGCAAAACGAAATCTCGGGCAATTGAGCCCGAGATTTCGTTTTGCCGTTTTTTTTTTAAATATTCATGGCGGCATAGAAGCCTTCCCGCACAGCAGAGGTTATATTCCCGCGCCGGTTTGCGCAATCGCCTATGAAATAAGCTTCGTCGCATATGCCGGCAAACCTTTCAAGCATTTCCGTTCTTGGCCTTACTCCCAAGGACAGCGCCACGGTGTCGCAGAAAAGCATGACCTCGCTTCCGTCCTCGCCTTCCGCCAAAACGCCCTCGGGTCTTATTTCGGTAAGCTTCAGCCCTTCGATAAACCGTGCGCCATGCTTTGCGGCCAATTCATGCGCCCATTTAACATTTTTATCACGCTTGCGTATTTCCTCAAGAGACAGCAGGTCGATAACCGTCACTTCGTGACCCGCCATGGAGAGCGCAGCGGCGGTCTCGCTTCCGGTGAGGCCCGCGCCCACGATCACCACTTTTCTTCCCGGCTTTATTATCCCCAAATCAACATCTACCGCAAAGCAGACGTTCGCGCCGTCTGCCCCTTTGACATTCGGCTTTATCTGTTCGCTGCCCACGGCCACTATAAGCGCTTCAGGCTTCTCTGCCAGCACAAGCTCGCGCGTAGCTTCGGTCCCAAGGCGCAGGTCTATGCCCTCAGTCTTTTCCGTCATGCCGACGGACCAGCGGGTATAGCGCCTTATGTCTGACTTCAAAGGATTTGCCCCGGCAAGTATAAGGCTTCCGCCGAGCCTTGCTTCCTTTTCAAACAGCACGGGCTTATGACCCCTCTCGGCAAGCCTGCGCGCGGCCTCCATGCCCGCGCAGCCGCCGCCTATTACGACTACCTTTTTCGGACGCTCCGCACTCTCAATTTTGTCAAACAGGGGATGCCTGCCCTGCACAGGGTTGACTGTGCAGCGCAGCGGCCTTGGGCAGCCGTGCGGATCCTCGCCCGTGCATACGTTGCATCTGATGCAAGGGCGTATCTCTTCCTCCCTGCCCAGCCTGGCCTTGTTTACCTGTTCCGGGTCGGCTATGAAGGCGCGAATCATCGCTATTATATCGGCTTTGCCTTCGGCCAGCGCCCTTTCGGCAAGCTCCATGTCGAAGCTGCCCACACTTGTTACAGGGATGCCCAGTCCGGCTTTCTTGAATTCAGCCGCAAGATGCAGGTTTGCAGCCCTTGGCATATATGTATGCTGTATGGTGTAGCCCATGGTTCGCGGGTCGTACATGCTGCCAGCACTTATATGCAGCAAATCGATTTTTTTCGATATTTCTTTCGCGAACATCAAAGCTTCCTCAAGGTGTACGCCTTCGGGATATATCTCATCGCCGCTCATTCGTATCTCTATCGCCATATCCGGCCCTATTTTCGCTCTTACCGCGTCTATAAGCTCGTTTGCAAAGCGGCAGCGGCTTTCAAAGGTTGAAGCGCCGTATCCGTCTGTCCTTTTATTCAAATGCCTGGAATAAAATGATGAAGCAAAATGGCCGTGCCCGAAATGCAGCATCACCATGTCAAAGCCCGCCTGCCGGCAGCGCTCCGCAGAAACGGCAAAGTCTTTTATTACGCCTTTTATTTCATCGATCGCAAGCTCCTCGGGCCTTCTCTCGTCGCGCAAGTTCAGCTCTATAGAGGCAAGCGCGTTGTACCGGTGAATTGCGTCGGTCAGCTTTGCCAGGCCGTGCACAACGTATTTATCCGAAAGATTTACGACAAAATGATTTGCATCCGCATAGGCCTTGTTTACGGGGCTGTCCCCCACCGTGACTATGCCCGCTCCGCCTCTTGCCATTGCCGAGGTGAAGGCTATAAACTCGTCTGTCACAAGCCCGTCCCTGGTGCATAAAAACGGCTCGGCCGGGGAGACTTCAATCCTGTTTTTTGCGGTAAGAGGACCTATTTTAATAGGCTGGAATACGTGCGCAAAACGGTTCATTCGGCATTTCCTTTCCATGTGCGATCTTGCATAATGCTATATCAACTATACCACACTGAGCTATAAATTTCAGCAGGCGCTTGTAAAAAACAGGCCAATGTACTAAAATATTTATATAATGCCTAATCTGCCAGCAGAAAGGACTGAGTGCAATATGAAAGTAATTGCCATAAACGGCGCCGCGCGCAAAAACGGCAACACAACGGCCCTTCTCAAGTCCGCCCTTGAAGGTGCGGCGTCCGCAGGAGCTGAAACCAAGCTTGTTTACCTCTACGACCTGGACTACAAGGGCTGCACCGGCTGCGTCGCCTGCAAGCTGCTTGGAGGCAAAAGCTTCGGCCGCTGCGCCCAGCGGGACGGCATATCCGACCTTCTCGAGGAGTGCATCGGGGCCGACGTTTTGTTGTTCGGCTCGCCTATATATTTCAACGAGGTTACCGGTCAGCTTCGCTCCTTTCTCGAGCGCCTTTGGTTTCCCAACATAACCTATACCAAAGATATGCGCAAGACCTATCCGAAGCAGATACGCTGCGGCTGGTTCTTCACCACCAACGCCCCGCTCGAAACATACCTGGATTGGTTTAAGCGGCAGAACATGTCCTCTTTCTTCCTTATGGGGCCTTCGGAGTGGATGGCAGCCACGGAAACTCTGCAATTTGACGATTACTCAAAGTACGCGGCCGATATGTTCGACGCGGCGGCCCGCAAGCGCCGTCACGATGAGGTGTTTCCGGAGGATTGCAGGAGAGCCTTCGAGCTGGGTCGTAACCTGGCCACGCCCGAATACGAGATCAAGCCGGACTTTTCCGCAATGCCGCCCATGCCCAAGCCTTAAAACCCGGCAAGCGCCTGCCGCGCTTTCATAATGCATAACACAAAATAAAGGCAGAACCGTAAATGACCGAAAAATTATACTATGCGGACAGCCATTTGAAGACATTCATGGCACGCGTCCTATCCTGCGATAGAGCGGACAGGGGCTGGGCGGTTATATTGGACAGGACGGCCTTTTTTCCCGAAGGAGGAGGCCAGCCTGCCGATACGGGTTTTCTCGGCGGGGTCCGCGTTTTGGATGTGCGCGAATGCGGCGAGGATATCCTGCACTATACTGACGGGCCTCTTGAAATCGGCAGCCCGGTTTTCGGAGAGCTGGACTGGGACAAGCGCTTTCGCCGCATGCAGAACCATAGCGGCGAGCACCTTGTTTCCGGTCTTGTCTACAGGCTCTACGGTTTCAGCAACGTCGGCTTCCATATGGGTGCCGATTGCGTTACCGTGGATTTCGACGGAGAACTTGACAGAGAAGCCCTAGACAAGATAGAGACGCTCGCCAATATCGCGGTGGGTGAAAATCTGCCTGTGAAGGCGTACTTCCCCTCCCCTTCCGCGCTCAAAAGACTTAAATACCGAAGCAAGCTGGAGCTGGCCGAGCACGTCAGGATAGTGAAAATTAAGGGATACGATGTCTGCGCCTGTTGCGCTCCCCACGTTTCAAGGACGGGAGAAATAGGCGCTATAAAACTCCTTGAGCATGAGCGCCACCGCGGCGGCGTCAGGATAAGCATGCTTTGCGGTCTGGACGCCCTTGAGGACTACCGCAAACGCTATGCAAGCACTGCGGAGATTTCGGCGCTGCTTTCGGCAAAACACCACGAGGTCGCCGCAGCGGTGCGGCGGGTGCTTGACGATTTAGGAGCTCTGAAGCTGGGCCTTGCCGAAGCGCGAAAACAGCTTGTTCTAGCCAAGGCCGCCCTGCTGCCCGAAACGGACGGAAATCTTTGCCTTTTCGAGCCGCAGCTGGACACGGACTCGCTAAGGGAGCTTGTAACTCTGGGCATGGAAAGGTGCGGAGGCGTATGCGCGGGCTTTACCGGCGTCGAGTGCGACTGGAAATATGTGATAGGCAGCAGGCACGCGGATTTGCGCAAGGCCGCAAAAAATATAAATAGAGCGCTGAACGGAAGGGGCGGAGGCAGGCCGGAAATGATACAGGGCGCTGTTTCCTGCTCGAAAAAAGACATAGAGGAATATTTCAATGGCAAAGCTATATTTTAAATACGGCGCGATGGGCAGCTCAAAAACCGCCCAGGCCCTGATTACAAAGTTCAACTACGAAGAGCGCGGAATGCGGGTCTGGCTTATCAAGCCCTCCGTAGACGACCGTTATGGGGCCGGTATGATAGAATCAAGGGTGGGCTTGAAGGCTCCGGCGGACAATATTGCGCCTTCTTCCGACATCCGCGCTCTTTTCGCGCGGCGCGGAGGCGCCGACGTTGTAATCGCAGACGAAGCGCAGTTTTTCACTCCCGAGCAGATAGAGGCTTTTCGCGGCATCGTTGACGAGCTGGGCGTGCCGGTGCTGTGCTTCGGGCTTAGGACCGACTTTTTGACACATACCTTTCCCGGCAGCAAGCGGTTGCTTGAACTGGCCGATTCCATAACGGAGATTAAAACGATTTGCGAGTGCGGTTCCAAGGCCACCGTCAATGCGCGCTTATCGCCCGACGGGAAAATCGTCACCGAGGGGGAGCAAGTCTTCATCGGCGGCAACGACAGCTATATGGCCATGTGCCACGCTTGCTGGAAGCGAAAAATAAAGGAGCAAGCAAATGGAATTGAATGAAATATTGTCCAAGGTAGACCACACATTATTGTCGCCGACCGCGACTTGGGAGGAAATAAGGCGGCTCTGCGACGAGGGTTTGAAATTCGGCGTCGCTTCCGTATGCCTGCCCCCCTCCTATGTCGGGCAGGCCGCGCGATACCTGTCCGGAAGGCTGCCCGTCTGCACAGTCATAGGCTTCCCGAACGGCTATTGCGCCAGTGAGGTAAAGCGTTTTGAAGCGCGGCTTGCGCTTGACAGCGGAGCCGCAGAAATTGACATGGTGATTAACCTTGGCTGGGTAAAGGACCGCTTGTTTGACAATGTATTAGGCGAAATAAAGGCTGTAAAGGCTGAATGCGGCCAGCGTGTACTAAAGGTGATTGTCGAAACCTGCCTGCTGACGGACGATGAAAAAATACGCCTTTGTTCCCTGGTTTCCGAAGCGGGGGCCGATTATATCAAGACATCGACGGGCTTTTCGACCGGCGGCGCGACTAAGGCCGACGTCGCCCTTCTTGCGGCGCACGCACCCTCCGGCCTGAAGGTGAAGGCTTCGGGAGGCATTGCTACGCTAGACGACGCCGAGGAATTCATAAGACTGGGCGCTTCTCGCCTGGGCACAAGCAAAATAGTAAAAATAGCAGCGGGGCTGCAAGGAGGAAACTATTGATGCCATATCCCACTCCGCACAATGAAGGCTCGCCGGAGGATTTTGCCAAGACCGTCTTGATGCCGGGCGATCCGCTCAGGGCTAAATTTGTATCCGAAACCTATCTTGAAAACCCCAGGCTTGTCAACAACATACGCGGCATTCAGGGCTGGACCGGAACCTACAGAGGCTTTCCCGTTTCAGTGATGGGCAGCGGCATGGGCATGCCCTCGATCGGAATATACAGCTACGAGCTGTTTAATTTCTACGGCGTCGAAAACATAATCAGGATAGGCTCGGCCGGAGGCCTTAATGAAAAAGTAAAGCTGCGCGATATCGTATTCGGAATGGGAGCCTGCACCGATTCCAATTTTGCCGCACAGTACAGGCTGCCCGGAAGCTTCGCGCCCATAGCGAGCTGGGAGCTGCTTTTGGCGGCTGCGGAGGCGGCAAGGAAAACAGGAGCGGCATATCACGTGGGCAGCCTTTTATCCTCCGACCATTTCTATAACGACGACCCTGAAGCAGCGTTATGCTGGGCCAAGATGGGCGTTCTGGCGGTTGAGATGGAAAGCGCAGCTTTATATATGAACGCCGCGCGAGCCGGCAAAAATGCTCTGGCTATCTGCACCATATCCGACCATCTTATAACCGGCGAAGCCGTCGGCGCGGACGAGCGGAGGACAGCTTTTACGCAGATGATGGAGATAGCCCTTCAAATTGCAATAAATTTTGCATAAATTGCTTCATTTGGTTTCCAGACTGTTTATTTGAGTTGATTTTTATCGGAAAAAGTGCTAATATTCTTTTGGTTTAGATAACGGCAATATTTGCTATAGCAATATTGTCTTTAAATGGAGGAAAGAGTAATGAAAAAGAAACTAGCCCTGTTGATGGTTTTGGCGCTAGCCTTCACAGCGTTTGCAGGCTGCTCCGGCAAGAAAACCGGCGGCGCTTCAGAATCCAACCTCAACAAAGACGGTACCTATGAGCTCGTCCTCGTTACGGACGTAGGCAACATTGACGACCAGTCCTTCAACCAGTCCTGCTGGGAAGCCGTGAAGCAGTTCGGCATTGACAACGGCATCGATTACGCGTATTACCGTCCTTCGGAGGACTCGACAGAGGCTCGCATAGAGGCCATGACCACGGCCATAGACAAGGGTGCCGAAACCATAGTTTGCCCCGGCTATCTTTTCGAGGACGCGGTATATGAGATGCAGACCAAGTATCCCAATGTAAATTTCATCCTTATCGACGGGGAGCCCCATACCTCCGACTATTCCACATACAATACCGAGAAGAACACCCACTGCATATTGTATCAGGAAGAGCAGGCCGGTTATCTGGCCGGTTATGCCGTTGTTAAGGACGGGTATACGGAGCTCGGCTTCTGCGGCGGAATGGCTGTTCCCGCCGTTGTGCGCTACGGCTACGGCTTTATTCAGGGTGCGGAAGCTGCCGCGGCCGAAACCGGAGCCAAGGTCAACATCAAATATTACTACTGCGGGGCCTTCGGTCCTTCCGACGACCTGCAGACCAAGATGTCGAGCTGGTATACGGAAGGCACACAGATCGTGTTCGCCTGCGGCGGCAGCCTGTATCTGAGCGTCGTAGCCGCGGCCGAAGCGGCGGGCAAAAAGGTCATAGGCGTGGACGTGGATCAGTCTTATATATCCGACACTATAGTGACCTCCGCCATGAAGCAGCTTAAGACCTCCTGCCTGATAGCCCTTAAGGCTTTGTATGACAACGGCGGCGTCTGGCCCGAAGCCTATGCCGGCACCACCGACCATCTTGGAGCCGCTCAGGATTGTGTGGGTCTCCCCACTGACGAAGGCTCCTGGAGGTTTACCAAGTTCACGACCGACGAATATAAGGCCGTATTCGATAAGCTCGTGTCCGGCGAGATAGTCGTTTCCAACGACATCAACAACGCGCCCGCCGTCACTAATGTCACCGTCGATTACCAGGGCTGAATACAAGCTTAAAGCATCAAAGGGCAAGCGAACATGCCGCGAAGCAAACCGAGCGGAAAGGGCTTGCCCTTTTCTTTATTGATGCCGGCTTGACTTAGGAAAGCATATACAATTAACAATAAATAGTTAAAATGAATTGATATGGAGTGACGGCATGGACGACTATGTGATAGAAATGCTTGGCATAACCAAGGTATTTCCCGGCATCGTCGCAAACGACGGCATAGACCTGCGCCTCCGCAGAGGCGAGGTCCACGCTCTGCTCGGGGAAAACGGCGCCGGCAAGTCCACGCTTATGAGCGTTCTCTTTGGGCTTTACCAGCCGGAAGCAGGCATAATCAAGAAAAACGGAAAAGTCGTGCAGATCAAAAACCCGAACGACGCCACCGCGCTCAATATAGGCATGGTGCATCAGCATTTCAAGCTGGTTGATGTATTTACGGTACTTGACAACATTATCCTGGGCGTTGAGCCGGTAAGAAACGGTTTTTTATACAAAAAGGAAGCCCGCAGGAAAGTTCTTGAGCTTTCTGAAAAATACGGGCTTCGCGTCGACCCGGACGCCAAAATCGAGGATATATCCGTCGGCATGCAGCAGCGGGTAGAGATACTCAAAATGCTCTATCGTGAAAACGAAATTTTAATTTTTGACGAGCCGACGGCCGTATTGACGCCGCAAGAAATTAAAGAGCTGATGGCGACAATGCGCAGCTTTACCGCCGAGGGCAAGTCCATACTGTTTATCACGCATAAGCTTGCCGAAATCATGGAGGTGGCCGACCGATGCACGGTTCTCCGCAAAGGGAAGCATGTGGGTACCGTAAACGTCAAGGAAACGACTAAAGAAGAGCTTTCCCGAATGATGGTGGGCCGCGAGGTAAGCTTTACTGTCGAGAAGGGCAGATTCAGGCCGGGCGGCGTGGAGCTTGACGTCAGGCATCTGACGGTGCCCTCTAAGCTGCACAAAAACAATGCGGTAAAGGATGTTTCATTCCAGGTAAGGGCTGGGGAAATAGTCTGCATAGCCGGCATAGACGGCAACGGACAGACCGAGCTTACCCACGCGCTTACAGGACTGGATTCGCAAAGCCAGGGCACGATCACTCTGGGCGGAGTCGACATCTCCAAGGCCAGAATACGTGAACGCTCCAGGCTCGGCATGAGCCATATTCCGGAGGACAGGCATAAGCACGGCCTCGTCCTTTCGTTTACGCTTATGGAAAATTTGGTTCTTCAGCGCTACTGGGAACCTCAGTTTCAAAACAACGGCTTTATCAACAAAAACGCGGTCCGCGCCTATTCGGACAAGCTTATACGGCAATACGACATACGCAGCGGGCAGGGTTCCGACACCATAGCTCGCTCTATGTCGGGAGGCAACCAGCAGAAGGCCATAGTTGCCCGCGAGATAGACAAAAACCCGCGTCTTCTTGTTGCCATTCAGCCGACAAGGGGGCTTGACGTAGGAGCCATTGAATATATACACAAGCAGCTTGTAGCCCAGAGAGACGCCGGAAGGGCCGTTCTGCTGGTCTCCTTTGAGCTTGACGAGGTCATGAGCCTGGCCGACCGAATACTCGTCATGTACAACGGCGAGATAGTCGGGGAGTTTGACCCCCGCAAAGTTACGGTGGAAGAGCTGGGTCTTTATATGGCGGGAGCCAAACGAATGGACATAAGGAATATCGGAAAGGAGAATAAGGCATGAAAAAAAGCGTTTTGAAAAGCGAAGGCGCCATCAGCTTCATGTCCTCGCTTATTTCCATATTCTGCGGTCTGCTCGTAGGCTATATCCTGCTCTGGGTCTTCAACCCGAAATACGCAAACTATGGGCTTGGCTGCCTTGTTACGGCCGGCTTCAGCTCTCCCGCAAAGCTGGCTAAGGTGCTTTATCAGGCGGCTCCGCTGATACTGACCGGCCTTTCGGTAGGCTTTGCCTTTAAAACGGGGCTGTTCAATATCGGCGCTTCCGGCCAATATACCGTAGGAGCCTTCTGCGCCTTGATTTGCGGCATAGTATTCAAGCTTCCGTGGTGGGTCTGCCTGCTCGCGGCCATGGCGGGCGGTGCGGTTTGGGGCTTTTTCCCCGGCTTTTTCAAGGCCATGTTCAATGTCAACGAGGTCATAACCTCCATAATGTTCAACTGGATAGGCATGTTCGCGGTAAACGTCGTCTTTGCCAACATACCCTCCGCCCTCGACAATTTTTACGGAGCCTCCAACGCAGACCGTACAGCGGGGCTCGACGCGGCCAATCCCGGAGCGATTATACCCAGAGCCGGCCTGGACAGGCTCTTCGGTTCAACGTATATGAATATAAGCATTTTTCTGGCGGCCGTTATAGCGGTTATAATTTATATCGTTATCAAAAAAACCGTGTTTGGCTACGAGCTCAGAGCCTGCGGAAGCAACCGCGACGCCAGCCTTTACGCCGGCATCAACGCCAAGCGCAGCATCATTCTTTCCATGGCTATAGCCGGCGCGCTTTCCGGGATAGGCGGCGCGATATACTATCTTGCCGGAACGGGAAAATATACCCTTGAAAAATCTTTACTTGCCATGGGCTTCAACGGCATCCCCGTCGCCCTGCTGGCAAGCTCCAATCCGATAGGCACCATCTTT
Organism: Clostridiales bacterium; assembly: GCA_029265405.1. Lineage (GTDB taxonomy): Bacteria > Bacillota > Clostridia > Oscillospirales > Oscillospiraceae > JAJUJI01. Next base: position 258,395 of record JAJUJI010000002.1, read on the forward strand.
TCCGCCCTGTTCATCTCATATATACAGGTAGGCGGAGACGCCATGCAGCCGGAATTTGCAGTCGAAACCATAGATATTATACTGGCGGTCATAATTTACATGTCGGCCTTTTCGCTGCTTATGAAATCCGTCGTATCAAAACTCATCGGCGGCAGGTTCAGGCGCAAGACGCGCGGGGCAGTACTAGACAAGGAGCAGGAGGGTGAGGCTCAATGAACATTATTGCCGACGTTTTAGGCTCCACCATAATTTTCGCCGTTCCGCTGCTGCTTGTGGCGCTCGGCGGCATGTTCTCGGAGCGGAGCGGAATAGTCAACATAGCCCTGGAAGGAATTATGATAATCGGGGCTCTGGTATCGTGCCTTTTTTTGAAAACGGCAAACGAGGCCGGCCGGGGAGCTTCCTCCCCGCAGCTTACAGTACTGCTGGCGATACTTATCGCGGCAGCTTCGGGCATGATATTTTCACTGCTGTTGGCCTTCGCCTCCATCAAGCTGAAGGCGGACCAGACGATAGGCGGTACTGCGCTCAATACGCTGGCCCCCGCCTTTGCCATAGTCCTGACCTGGGCGGTCCAGGGGCAGGGGCAAACAAACATAATGCTCCCAACCTGGGTGCGCATAAGCGGCATAAGCGCCGAGTCGGGCTTTTTTGCGCGTGTGTTCCTTAAAAATTCCTACCTGACTACTCCTGTCGCAGCCTTGCTGCTTATCGTATCGATAATACTGCTGTATAAGACCCGTTTCGGCCTCAGACTGCGGGCCTGCGGGGAGCATCCCCACGCCGCCGATTCTGTCGGCGTCAACGTGGCAAGGATGCGCTATGCCGGCGTCATGATATCCGGCTTCCTTGGAGGCATAGGAGGACTTGCCTTCACGCTTGCGGCGGGCTCCGGCTTTTCCTCGACGGTCGCCGGTTACGGCTTCCTTGCTCTTGCCGTAATGATATTCGGCAACTGGAAGCCCCTTAATATCTTGGGCGCTTCATTGTTTTTCGCACTGTTCAAGGTTGTCGGAAACTACGCCAGCAGCCTGCCCTTCCTTCCTGATTTTACCGGCGTAAAAAGCTCGACATACATTTATCAAATGCTGCCCTATATCGTTACCATGATAATCCTTATCTTTACCTCCAAAAAATCGCGAGCCCCAAAGGCGGAGGGCATACCCTACGACAAGGGGCAGAGGTGAGGCGGGATCGTTTTTATGCTTTCAGGGAGGCTAAAGGATGAATACGCTTGTAATCGGCATTGCGGGAGGCTCCGGCAGCGGAAAAACGACGCTTACACGCCGTCTTGTCGAAGAATTCGGCGGCTATATCACCGTAATCAGCCATGACGACTATTACCGGAGCCATGACGAGCTGACCATGGAGGAGCGCTCCCGCCTGAATTACGACCATCCCGACGCCTTCGACACCGCTTTGATGTGCGAGCATCTCAGGCTGCTTAAAAACGGCATAGCCGTAGACTCCCCGGTATACGACTATGCCGTCCACAACCGCTCGGGCAGGACTTCGCATGTGCTTCCCAATCTTGTTATCATCGTCGAGGGAATACTGATTTTTACCAGCGAGGAGCTGTGCAGCCTGCTGGACATAAAGGTTTACGTCGAGGCGGACGCGGATTTGAGGCTCATTCGCCGCATATTGCGCGATACGCAGGAGCGCGCCCGGAGCCTGCAATCCGTGCTGAACCAATATGTAAATACGGTCAAGCCCATGCACGAGCTTTACGTAGAGCCCAGCCGGAAAAAAGCGGACCTGGTCGTACCCACCTTCCGAGAAAACCCGGTTGCCCTGGAAATGCTCATTGCAAGAGTGAGAAGCCATGTGCTGGCAAACACCGGCAATCCATCTTAAGTCAAAGCTGCATCGCATTAATATTTTGGCTGTAAAGCGCGGAAAAACGGACCAAACCGTCTTCCCGCGTTTTTTTAACCTATTCCGGCCCTTCTTCGCTTCGACGGCCTCAAAAACGCATATGCAAGCAGCAGCAGGGCTCCGAAGGCGAGCAGGCAAAATCCGTAGAGGGACAATTTATCCAGCATTAACGACGCAAGGAGCGTTATTGCAGGCCGGCTTAGCTGTGCGGCAAACGCCGCGGCGGGCGCCGCAAGGACAAACGGCAGTGAGGCAATGACGCTTGACGCGCCCCACCAGGCGAGGCCCGCTCGGCTCCTTTTGAACAGAAGCACAAGAAGCAGGCCCAGAACAAAGCTTAAAGAGGCCAGTATGGCAAAGGCCGTCCGGCTGAGGGCAAGCCTGAGAAGCCCTGCGGCCTCCGGCGAAACGCCCGCTTTGCTTTCGATCGCGCCGGGAAAGCTTCTGATGCCATCCGAAATGGCGGGCGCGGCCTCGGCAATATATGTCTCGGCCGCTTCCCTGTCGAATCCGCTTTTAATGTCCGCCGGAAGCTCGTCAAGCGCCGATTTGAGTGCGGAAGCTATTTCATTTTCGTCCGGCAGGTCGGACTTGCCTCCTCTTATGGCCGAGGCAAGCGCTTCAGAGGCGTATTTGCTTATAAAAGCCGCAGCGGCGTCGGTTTTTAAAACGGCCCGCGCCGTCTCGCCCGCCTTGCTTGGATCCAGACCGAGCCTGCCCGCATTTTCCCGAAGCAGCTCCTCAAGCGCGTCCGTTAAGCTGCCTGCGCTTAATATATCTTCAATTGCGTCGCCGCCCTCGCTGCCGCCGCCCGGGTATGCCCATGACGCCCCGAGCAAAACCGGCGCTTTGAGCCTGGAGTGCGCGGATAAAACGCCGCTCTTGCTCAGCGCTTCAGCGATAGACTCGGCGGACAGCAGATCCCTAGCCGCCTTAGCCGCCAGAGCGGCGGACTGGAGGCAGATTAGCAGCATGGATATGATGAGTGCCGCGAATATTTTTATAGCCTTCATATTTTTCCTTGCCTTCCTTCATTTGGAATTCTTTCTGTTTGCCGGCGGCATTTAAGGCGCTATTTTACGGCCACGTTCTCCGGCCCCAGCATTTCAGTCAGCTCTCTGACAAATGAAGGGTGTATCCAGCAGGTGGAGGCGGCGCGCTTGCCGGTGTCGGAAAATACGACCACTATCCTTTCCTCGCCGATGAACATGGTTTTGACGAGCTGCAGGCGCCTGTATTCCGGTGAATCCATGGAAGGAAGCTTTACATAGAGTGTTTTTGCGGAAGTGCTTAGCCCGGGCATGTCCGCCTTGCCGGCGCCGCCATTTCTAATGGTCTTGGCGTCCTGCACAACTCCGGTCTGCCCTCCGTCGTTTTCGGCGGCGTTTCCCTCTAACGGAGCCATCGCGTCGCAGATAAGCTGCGGTTCCTTTTCATCCCTAACGGATATTTTTCCTCTGGCCAACACAGGCGTCCCTTCCGAAATAAGCCGGCCCGCATCGTTCAGCGTACGCTGAAAAACAAGCAGCTCTATTGAGCCGCCGCCGTCCTCAAGAGTAACGTAGGCCATAAGGCTGTTGTTTTTGGTTGTCTTTGTCTTTACCGAGGATATGATGCCCGCTATCGTTATCTGCTGCCCGTCCCTGAACTCCCCGCTTTCCTCATCCTGCGCGCCTCCAAAGGCCGACAGCACGTCGCCTATCGAAACCGCTCCGGCCCTTCGCGCAAGGTCTCTGTAGTCGTCCATGGGATGGCCTGAAAGATACAGGCCTGTTACTTCCTTTTCCATAAGCATGCGCTCCATGGCGCTGTACTCCTCGAGCTCCGGCAGCGGAGTGTCACGGTAATGCTCCTCGTCTCCGAAGAGGCTGATCTGACCTTCAAGTCTTCCCTTCCGTTCTTCCGCCGCGTTGTCAAGAGCCTGCGGGAAGATTTGCATAAGCCGGCTCCTGTAAACTCCGAGGCTGTCGAAGGCCCCGGCCTTTATCAGGCTTTCCAGGGTGCGCTTGTTCATTTCAGCGCCGCACAGCCTGCGGCAAAAATCATCGAAGCTTTTAAACGGGCCTTTGTCAGCGCGCTCGGCCTCCAGCGTTTTTACAAAATTCCGGCCTATGCCCTTGATGGCCACCAGCCCGAAGCGTATGCCGGAAGGGGTTACAGTGAAGCCCTCCCCGGATTCGTTTATATCGGGCGGCAGCACGCTGATGCCGTTCTGGCGGCATTCGGCTATGTATTCGGATATCTTGCCGCTGCTGTCCTGCACGGAGCTGAGCAGCGCGGCCATATATTCCTTCGGGTAGTAGCATTTCAAATAAGCTGTCTGATAGGCAATAATAGCGTAGGATACGGCATGGGACTTGTTGAAGGCGTAGTTTGCAAAATCAAGTATTTCGTCGTAGATCTCCATGGCGACTTCTGCCGGCACTCCGTTTGCGACGGCTCCGGGTATGCCCCTTGCAGGGTCGCCCTCTATGAAGGTCTTGCGCTCCTTGACTATCTCCGACTGCTTTTTCTTCGACATGGCGCGGCGTATCATATCCGCTTGCCCCAGAGAGAAGCCCGCCAGCTTTCTGAATATTTCTATTACCTGCTCCTGATAGACTATGCAGCCATAGGTGACTTCCAGTATATCCTTCAAAAGCGGATGCTTGTACTTGATGCGCTCGGGGTGGTGCTTGCAGTCTATAAAGCGGGGGATGCTGTCCATAGGCCCCGGGCGGTACAGGGCAATAATAGCCGTAATGTCTTCAATGCTGCCGGGCCTCAGCCCCACGCACACTCCGGTCATCCCAGCCGATTCCATCTGGAACACTCCTGAGGTCTTTCCGGCGGTAAGCATCGCAAATACGTTTTGGTCGTCCTCCGGTATATCCTTCAGCTCAAAATCCGGCCTCGTTCTTTTTATGAGCCTTACGGCCTCATGCAGGACCGTCAGGTTGCGCAGGCCGAGGAAATCCATTTTAAGGAGCCCGATTTCCTCGACGGTTCCCATAGGGTATTGGATTACGGTCACTTCGTCGTTTCGGGCAAGCGGAGCGTATTCGTATACCGGCTTTTTGGTTATTACTATCCCGGCGGCATGTGTGGAGGCATGGCGCGGCATGCCCTCCAAAGCTCTGGCCGTGTCGATAAGCCTTTTTATCTCCTCGCTGCCGTCGTAGAGGTCCTTGAGGGGCTTTGAAATGCGCAGCGCGTCGTCAAGCTTCATATTGAGCGCGGCCGGTATAAGCTTTGCTACCCGGTCGGCCTCGCCGTAGCTGATGCCCTGCGCGCGCGCCACATCGCGCACCGCCGCCCGTGCCGCCATCGTGCCGAAGGTGACAATCTGCGCCACATGATCCGAGCCGTATTTTTTGTTTACATATTCAATTACCTCGCCTCTGCGGGCTTCGCAAAAATCCATGTCTATATCCGGCATGCTTACGCGCTCCGGGTTAAGGAAGCGCTCGAACAGCAGGCCGTACCTGATGGGATCCACATCGGTTATTCCGAGGGCGTAGCTTACAATGCTGCCGGCCGCCGAGCCGCGCCCGGGCCCGACGGGGATGTCCCTGGACCTGGCGTAGCCGACATAGTCGGCCACTATGAGGAAATAATCGGTAAAGCCCATTTTTTCTATCAGCGCCAGCTCATAATCCAGCCTGGGCTTCATATCCGGCGCCTTATTTCCGTAGCGGCGGGCAAGCCCTTCCTCGCAGAGCCGACGCAGGTAGCTTTGCGGGTCGCTTTCGCCTTCGGGCAGCGGAAATTCAGGCAGATGGTATTCGCCGAAGGCAAATTCTAAAGAGCACATATCTGCGATTTTAACTGTATTGTCGGCAGCCTCAGGATAATCCGGAAACAGCGAGCGCATCTGCGCTTCCGATTTAAGGTAAAATTCCTCGGAGCCGAACCGGAGCCTGTCGGCATCGTTCACGTTTTTTTGCGTCTGTATGCACATCAGGATGTCTTGAGCGTAAGCGTCTTCCCTGTCGATATAGTGGGCGTCGTTTGTGAGCACAAGAGGCAGCCCGGTTTCCCTGTGCAGGCGCAGAATACCGGCGTTTACGGGCTTTTGCTCCGGCAAGGAATGGTCCTGGAGCTCAAGATAGAAGCAGTCCCTGCCGAAAAGCGCGGCGTATTCCAGCGCCGCGCTCTTGGCCCTCTCATATTCGCCTCTCGCCATAAGGCGGGGTATCTCTCCCGCAAGGCAGGCGGATAATGCAATCAGGCCCTCGCTCCGGCTACGCAGCAGCTCCTTATCTATTCTTGGCTTGACATAGAAGCCTTCAAGATAAGCTTGCGATACAAGGTAGCATAAATTTTTATATCCTGTTTCGTTTCTGCACAGGAGCACAAGATGGTTCGATTCGCTGTCTATGCCGTGCTCCTTATCGGTCATTCGGCGGGGCGCAACATAAACCTCACAGCCTATGACGGGCTTGATTCCGGCCTTCTTTGCCGCTTTATAAAAGGCAATGGCGCCGTACATGACGCCGTGGTCCGTTACGGCGACGGCCGTCTGACCCAGCTCGGCGGCGCGCCCGACGAGCCGCTCCAACCGGCACGCTCCGTCCAAAAGGCTGTATTCGCTATGGACATGAAGATGAACGAAGGACATGGCTGCATACTCCCCGCGGCTGCTTTCAAATTAATGCAAGACGCTTGCTCAGCGGCCGGTTCAATAAACCGATTCGCGGATGCGCTCCGCCCAGGCTTCGTAGTAGGCCGCTTTTAGATGGATCCCGTCAAAGGTAGCCTCACGCGGCAGGCTCCCGCCCGAGTCGAATATAGTATGGACATCTATCAGATAAGCGCCCTTATCGCGGGCAAGACGGTCTATGGTCCGGTTTATTTCCACCACATTCTCATTGTTGAAGGAGGATGGGCATTCGGCAATTCCCTCGTTTACAGGCGGAACGTTGTTTAGATATACGGCCGAAGCAGGCTGCTCCTTCCTTACCCTGTCAATCAAAGCACCGTAGCTTTTATAAAAAGATTCCATATCAGAAGCCATTTCGTTTGTACCGAATACGAGTATAACTATTTTGTAATTTCCGGAGCTCAGAGCCTCGTCCAGCCCGACCTTAATCCCGCCGCTCCCCGAAAAGTCGGCGCCGTCCGCCCCGTACACAGAAACTCCGTTGCAGTAGAAGCACGCCGCCCCGCCCAGTCCGCCGTAGGCGGCAAGCCCTCCGGCCAGCGAATTGCCTATAATTAAAGCCTCCGAGAAGCGCCCGTCTCCCGTTTCAAATCCGCCAGCCGATACATATTTCATCATGGGGCTGCGCTGGCTTTCTTCAAAGAGCCTCAGCATGATCTGCGCAGATTGCGCTCTGGTAAGCCTGTCCTCTCCGTGAAAGCTGCCGTCGTCATAGCCGTTCATAAGCCCCAGGGCGCAGACTTTTACCACCGCGTCACGGTATTCTGCAGGCATCGAATAAAGATCCTCAAGCCCGGCCCTGACAGAGGCCGTATCCGGCACTGCCGCAAAGCCTTCCGGCGCCGAGGCTTTAATATGAAGACCGCAAAGCAGCAGAGCCGCGTTGTATCTGTCGAGAGGCAGCTCCATTGCGGCTTCCGAAAGCGCGCTGACTTCTATCATGCCGGCCGAAACGCCCGCCTCGTAGTAGGGACGCCACCACTCCTCGCCTTCCGCGCGGGTCAGCTCAGTATCGTAAAAAAGCATTTTGATAAACTGCGCGGCCGTCAGCGTTTCGCCGGGGTGAAAATTGCCGTCGTCAAATCCGTTTATTACGCCAGTTTTCCTAAGCTTTGTAACCGCGCCGTAATACCAGGCGCCTTCAGCCACGTCCGGAAAGCTTCCTCCCGCATTCATCGCATAGGCGCAGGTTGCGGCGGCTGCCGCCGCTACCGCAACCGCCAATAAAATAACAAGTCTAAACCTTTTCATAACGACAATTATTCTACTCCTTCATCATATAATTATCAAGCCTATCCCCTTTTACAAAGGAGCGCGTGTATGATGCTATTTTAAATTTTAAGAGGTGGCGGCCATGTCCGGCAACGCATGCGGCAGCCTTCGCCCGGCGGCGGCCTACATAAGAGTATCTACCGAGGACCAGACGGAGTACTCGCCCGACGCGCAGCTTTCCGAAATACGGAAATACGCCGCCCGCGAAGGCTTTATCATTTTGCCTCAGCATATTTATGTGGACGAGGGCATATCGGGCAAGGATGCAAAAAAGCGCGACGCCTTCAACCTTATGATAAGCGCTTCCAAAACCCGGCCGAAGCCCTTCGACGCGATTCTGGTATGGAAATTTTCACGCTTTGCCCGCTCTCGCGAGGACAGCGTCATTTACAAATCCCTGCTCCGCCGTGAGCTGGGCATAGACGTGATATCCGTAACAGAGCCGCTGTCCGATGAGAAGACCAGCGTGATATTGGAAGCGGTAATCGAGGCTATGGACGAGTACTATTCGTTGAATCTTTCCGAGGAGGTAAAGCGCGGCATGACTGAGGCGGCAAGACGAGGCAAGCTGCAAGGAACGGCAAGCTTCGGCTACAGGAGCGAAAACGGGGCGCTTGTCCCCGATAACGGAGAGGCCGCGCTTGTGCGCGAAATCTTCACGCTCTTTGCTGAAGGCGAGAGCTTTTTTTCAATAGCAAAACGGCTGAACGATACCGGCGCGCGAACCCGCAGGGGAAATGCCTTTGAAAACAGGACCATTGAATATATTTTGCGCAATCCCGTTTATATAGGAAAAATGCGCTGGAATCCGACAGGCCCAACCCGCCGCGACTTTTCAAACCCCGGCATAATCACAGCCGACTCAAGCCATATGCCCCTGGTCGATGCCGAGCTTTGGGAGGCGGTCCAGAGGCGGTTAGCCGAAATCAAGCCGCGGCGCAAGCCGCACGGCCGTCCGGCGCAGGAATTGAGGGATTGGCCCTCGGGTCTTGTCCGCTGCTCGGCCTGCAAAAGTTTTTTGATACACTCGGCTCCACATTATTACAAATGCGGCGGCTATGCCCGGGGCCGCTGCGCCGCATCTCAGCATATCCCCTCGGAAGTCTTGAAGGAAGCCATAATCGCCCGGCTTGAGGACGACGCTTCAAGCGCCCCAAGCCCGTCCTACGATTTGATAAGGACTCGCGACGCCGCCGCCGAGCGGCTGCGCATATATGAAAAGGCACTTGCGGAAAACGAGCGCAGGGCCTCCCGACTGCGGGAGGCCTACCTGGCGGGGGCCGAAAGTCTAGCCTCCTACGTAAAAATAAAAGCTTCACTTGATGAAGACGCCGTCCGTGTCAGAGAGCTTCTCTCAAAGGAAATCAGCCTTGCCGCCGAGGACGAAGGCAGCCATGCTTTGAAGAGTTCCATTGAAGCGGCCCTCAGCTCTCTCGCCCGCGCCGCCGCAACAACCGCGGAAAAGCACGAAGCCGCCGCTTCGATCATCAGGGAGGCCGTGTATGACAAGCAGTCCAATTTATTGACTATATATTACAGGTTTTCCTTGTAAATAATTGGCACATTATGCGTGAGCGGCAAATCATAGCCTGACGGAATACGGTGGGCCGGATGGCGAGCTGGGAGCTTCGCTGCGCTATTTAAGCCAGCGCTACACCATGCCCTACGACGAGCTCAAAGGGCTTCTTACCGACATAGGAACCGAGGAATTGGGACATCTGGAAATGATAGGCACGCTTGTCCACCAGCTTACCCGCAACCTGAGCGAAGAGCAATTGAAGGCCGACGGCTACGACGCCTACTTTGTAGACCATACCGCCGGCGTGTATCCGACGGCGGCCTCAGGCACGCCATGGAGCGCGGCGGGAATGCAGGTTAAAGGGGATCTGATAGCCGACTTAACCGAGGACATGGCGGCGGAGCAAAAGGCCCGCGTTACATACGACAATATACTCAGGCTCAGCGACGATCCGGACGTAAACAATGTCATACGCTTCCTGCGCGAAAGGGAGATAGTGCATTTCCAGCGCTTTGGCGAAGGGCTCAGGCTGGCGCTGGACAGACTTAATCAGAAGAACGTATATGTTATGAACCCAAGCTTCGACAGATAGGAGATTAACATATTTTAAAGAAAGCTGCGCTTTCGGCAAAGCGAAAGGCAAATACGGCGCCGCGCGCCTCCGAACCATAAAGCTGCGGAGCTTTTTGAAGCTAAAGAGCGCGCTCATGCCCGCGCAGACCAGACGCCCGGCCGCAGCGGATGCCGCCGCGGCCTTTGGCGACCGTCCCCGCCATATTTATACAAACCCGGCTCCGGCCGGGTCTTTTAATTAAGCTTAGTGCCCGGGCAGGCAGTCTTAAGCATATTTGCCTGCGATTTAACGCGGAGTTTACATTATGTTAACCCAATCAAACTGTAAATTTGCTATACTGCCTTCAGGGTGATGCGTTGATGATAAAAGAGTCGCACGTCATCGTAGGCGGCGCGGTTTTGGACTATTTGAAGAAGAAGGGCATTCTGCTCGATAAGGCGGGCTTTCTGGCTGGCTGTGTGCTTCCCGATATAAATCGATATTACGGCATCGTTCATCCGCATTTCCCGTCCGTCAGCATGGGCTTTGTAAACAAGGAAACCTCCCGGCTGGCCGAGATATACCCTGAAATCGAAAATGGAACGATTAATTACGAATACTGCCTGAAGCTGGGCATAATCGTTCATTACTGGGCCGACTTTTTCTGCCATTCCCACAGCTCGGGATACCGGCAGCTTATAATAAACCATGTAAAGTATGAGCGCCGCTTGCATAATTATCTTAGAAACAACCTTGAGCGCATTATGGAGGGCATCGAATACATTGAAGGCGCATGCGTCTCCCCGGGTGACATAAATATAAGCATGGCCATGCTTCACGCCGAATACTGCGGAAGGAAGCGTTCGCTTGAAACCGACATTACATATATTCTCCTGGCCTGCGCCCATTCGGCCCTTTCAATCATACGGTGCTCCGGCAGATGTTTAGCGGCCGATGAAAAACTCCTTTCACCTTTGCCCGCGGGCGTTTGTTAGCCTGACAGGTCCGCTGCGGCAGTTTCATATTCTTTTTTCTCCACTTCCCAATTCCCCGAAAAACGTCCGCAGATCAAAGGATATGCGGGCGTTTTTCGTTTTTTTATTGACATTGACTCTGCGTAAAGCTGTATAATAGCTCCCGGTGAAGGATATGGAAAAGCTTACCGGCATAATTCAGGCATGTAAAAGGTATAAGACGACATCAAGGACCCTGCGCTATTACGAGGAGAGGGGGCTTATTAAAAGCGTCAGGCAAAACGGCGGAGGACTTAGGCTATATGAGCGCGCGGAGCTTGAAAAGCTTGAAAAAATCTTGTTTCTTCGCGCGCTGGGCTTGTCCCTGGAGGATGTCAAGGCAGTCGTAGGAGCCGGCGAGAACACAAACGCCGTATTGAAGGCCAAGTCGGCGCAGCTATGCGCGGAGCTTGAAAGGCTGAAAAAAAAGCTCAGGCTCATCGAGGAGGCGCTGAGCGTGGCACAGGCCGACGGAGACATATATTCCATAAACGCCGAAGCCCCTTTTGAGCACTGCAAAAGCAGCTTCATAGAAACGGCCGACGCCTGCACCGCATTGTTCCTTCGCGGCAGGTTTGAAGAGATAAGAGGGTATTTCAGCGACGACCTAAAGGTTTATCTGCCTCTGGAAGCGTTGGAAAAGGCGTGGCTGGAAACCGTCGGAGTATGCGGCGGCTTTTTAAAGCTCGGAAAGAAGGAGATTGAGGACAACACTGTGACGCAATACCTGTTTTTCGAAAAAATAGGCGTGACGATCAGATATGTGTTCAACAACCTACAGCTTACAGGCTTATGGCTGAATTATTTTTCCAAGGATGAGGGCTGATATGAAAAAAACCGTCACAGCATTGCTAACTCTTTCCATAATGTTAAGCATGACCGCCTGTTCTAACAGAGGAACGGATATGAATGAAAGCAATATTACTTCAAGCGGCGCTGTTGACACGCAGGAGCCGAAAAACGGAGAAAATGAAACCGGCGGCGATCTGGCCTCGCTTGCCGAAAAGCTGAGCGGCCAGATGGCCGGCGGTGATTTTTCCGAAACCTGCTCACTTTTTACCGACGCCGTAGCGGCTCAGCTTGATGAAAAAGCCTTAAAGGACGCCTGGGAAAAAACGGTAGCCGGCATAGGAGCTTACATCGGCTATCATAGTACCGAAGCGACCGCAAAAGGCGGAAGCACTATAGTCAAGTCCATACTTGAATATGAAAAAAGCGGCCTTACCGTGCTTTTTACCTTCAACGAGTACGGGAAAATAGACGGGCTTTGGCTGAATTACTGCACCATACCCGCCGCAGCGGAATCAACTGCCTCCTATACCGAAATACCGGTTGAAATAGGGGAATACGGCCTTGACGGCCTGCTCACGCTGCCCAGCGGTGCAGAAAAGCCGCCGGTTATAATAATGCTTCAGGGCTCCGGCCAGCACGATTATGACGAAACCATAGGCGCGGCGCAAAACAAGCCCTTCAGGGATATAGCGCGCGGCCTTGCCGAGCGCGGCATAGCCACCTTGCGCTACAACAAGCGCTATTATCAATATCCGGAAAAGGCGTCAGCCGACATCACTATAGAGGATGAGGCGACCGAGGACGCCGCCGCAGCCATAGCCTTTGCCAAAGGCAGGGACGAGGTGGACGGCGATAAGATAATAATACTGGGCCACAGCCTCGGAGGCATGCTGGCGCCAAGAATCGCTGCGGAAAATGCAGACGTGAAGGGCATAATATCGCTTGCCGGCAGCCCAAGGAATCTGGCGGACATAATATTGGACCAAAATACAGACGCGTTGAACGCCTCCTCCATTTCCAAAGACGAGAAAGAGAAAAAACTCGAGCAGGTCCGGGCAGAGACGGAAAGGATAAAGAGCCTGACGGAACAAAACGTCGGTGAAAGCAAGGCCATTTTCGGCATAAGCGCCGTTTACTGGCTCAGCCTCAACAAGAGCGTAGGCGCCGATTTTGTCGGCTCTCTTAACCTGCCTATGCTGTTTTTGCAGGGCGGCTCTGATTTTCAGGTTAAGCCCGAAACCGATTTCAAGGCCTGGCAGGATATCCTCTCGGGCAAGAAGCGCTGCTCCTTCAAGCTTTACGACGGATTGAACCACCTGTTTATGAAAACCAACGGCAAGACCGATATAACTGAGTACGACCCGGCCGGCAGCGTGGACGAAGCCGTGCTTGACGATATAGCCGGCTGGATAAACGAAGCATTTAAATAATACCAATAAATGCATTAATATAACAAACAATTGTGCTTCGTTATTAATTATATTATTTTGTTATTTTATAATTTGCGGCCTGCGAGGGGCGTTTACGGCCTCTCGGGGCCGATATTTATTATATTTTTTATTTGCCTCCCGTATAAGCCAAATTAAAAAAACGGCGATAAATATGAATGTGGTTCTTTGGTTCCCTAAAATTCATTAAGTTTAATGAACGGAGATTCGGATTATGCGCTGGTACAGAAACAGAAAGATATCGGCCAAGCTTATGATCGGGTTTGCGATCGTAGCGTTTTTAGCCGCCTTGATAGGCATTGTTGGCGCCGTTAATCTGAGCGCCGTCAGCAAGGCCGGAAGGGTCATGTACGAAGACAAGGCGCTGGGCCTGCAGTATACGGGCCAAGCAACAACGTACTATCAAAGGGTGCGCTATAATGCCATAAAGGGCCTCTTGGCGGAAAATGAGGAGTCCATGCAAGAGTGCTTTGACAAAATATCCAATTATGAGCCTTTGGTGCTTGAAAACCTTAATAGTCTGAATGGCTGCATGCTTAGCGACGAAGATAAGGCTCTTTACGACGCCGTTTCGCCCGCCTGGGAGGCTTATACCGCTCTGATAGACAAGCTCATCGCTCTTGCGCTGGACGGCAAAAAGAAGGAGGCCGTCGCCCTTGTATACGGCGATATCCAAGACGCCGGCAATACCCTGCAGCAGGCTTTGGACGATCTGACAGCCCACGTTGCTGAAAGCGCCGGCGCGGCAGCCGAAAACAACGATAAAAAGGCGGTTGCGACGCAGGTATTTATGCTCGCGATTACCCTGGCTTGCGTAATCGTCTCCGTCTTGCTTGGCACAATCATATCGCGCATGATAGGCCGCCCCATTTCAGATATAACTCTTGCGGCGGACAGGCTGGCTTTGGGCGATGTTGACTTTACCCTTGACATTTCCACAAAAGACGAGGTTGGGCGGCTTTCCGACGCCTTCAACAGGGTCATTACCGCCAGCAGGCGTCAGGCCGAGGAGATAATGCGATTGTCCGAAGGCGATCTTACGGTCGAATCGAGCGTTCGTTCCGAAAAGGACATACTCAATAAAAGCCTCGGTTTGCTTATTAGCAACCTTAATGAGCTTGTATCCTCAATAAAGGGAGCGTCCGAGCAGGTGCTGTCGGGTGCCAAGCTTATCGCCGATTCGAGCGTCCATCTGTCGGAAGGCGCCACCGAGCAGGCAAGCTCCGTCGAGCAGCTCACGGCCTCAATACAGGAGATCGCCTCCCAGACAGGCTTGAACGCGGAGAACGCCGAAAGCGCCAGCTTGCTAGTCAATGAAGCAAAACTCGACGCCGAAAACGGAAATCGCAAAATGCACGAGATGCTGGAGGCTATGGAAAGGATTAACAATTCTTCAAGCAGTATAAACAAAATAATAAAGGTTATCGACGACATAGCCTTCCAGACAAATATACTCGCTCTTAACGCGGCAGTGGAAGCAGCCCGGGCCGGCCAGCACGGAAAGGGTTTTGCCGTCGTGGCCGAAGAGGTCAGGAACCTCTCCGCCAAATCCTCGCAGGCCGCAAAGGAAACCAACGATCTTATCGAGGAATCCTTCCGCAGCGTTGAAACTGGCGCCAGAATAGCCGCCGAAACCGCGGAAACTCTCAATACGATAGTTGGCAAGGTTTCAAAGGCCGCGGAGTTGGCTGCGATTATCGCCACAGCCTCAAAAGAGCAGGCGTCGGCCGTAGAGCAGATAAATCAGGGCGTAACGCAGATATCCGCGGTAGTACAGGGCAACGCCGCAACCGCCGAGGAAAGCGCCGCCGCCAGCGAGGAGCTTTCCGGACAGGCCGCACGGCTCAATGAGCTTATCGGCGCATTCAGAATAAAGAAAAGCCATATGGCTCAGGGCAAGGCCGAGCAAGCGGTACAAGCGGTAAGCGTAAAGCAAGGCCTCAATGAAGCCGGAACAAAGAGCTCTCCGCACGCCAATCCCAAAAGAAGCATAGAGCTTGATATCGGCGGCTTCGGCAAATACTGAGCGCTCTCTCCGGCTGCTTACCAAGCTATTCTTTCTCAAGAAATATGTCAACCTTCAACGATTGATTATTATATGCAATAGCAGCTTCTATGCATGAAGCGCGATAGCCGTGCAATACGGAACATAGCTTGTAATTTCCCGGGCGGACTCCGTAAAACAGGTACTGTCCGTCGCTGTTTGTCGAAGCGGTATAATAAGTCTCGGGCCATTTTCCCTTAAGCGCGCAGGCCGCTCCCCGGAGCGGTCTGCCGCTTTCCTTTTCCCGCACCGTCCCGTATATTGTCCCGTTGCGGAAAAGAAAGCTTTCTTTCAGTGAAAACGACAGGCGGGTGTTCACGCATGGGCGTATGTAAAGCTTTTTTATCGGCGAAGCCTTATATCCCTTAGCCGACGCCGCAGCATTATACGGGCCCGGTTTAAGCCCATAAACGGCATATTTCCCTTTTTCATCGGAAACGGCGCGGCAAACCGGTATTTTGCGCTTATCCATGACAAGAATGGACGCTCCCTTGACGGGGCGGAGTCCGCAAAGGATCCGTCCCGTCAGCAGAGTTTTGCAGCAGGGAGGCTTTTTTCGCAGCCGCAGATTTATTGCGGCCTCCTCCCTGCCTTCGATTTTAAAGGGCTTGCTCGCGCTCAATCCGTATATTTCATGCGTTCCCATTATTCTAAACCGTCTGCTGCTTGGTGGATTTTACAAGGTAAGTGCCGGGATTGACATTGGCAAACAGGTACATTCCGTTCGCGTTTGTTCTTGTCGTGTCCACTACCGTCTCGGAACCGCCCGAAAGCAGATAAAGCGCGACTCCTGCATCCTGTATGGGCAGACCCGTAACGGCATCTCTAATAAAGCCGCTCACGGTGCCGGTATTTGCCTGGCTGTCCTCAACCAGGGCCAGGTTGCTTCCCACTATGCTTTTAGCGCCTATTGAAAATACGGCCGTTGTTCCGGTATAATAGCCCAGCTTCGAAGCGGACACATAGTAGTCGCCCGGCGGGATCAGGCCGAAAATATACTGTCCCTTGTCGTTCGTCGAGGCGCTGATAAACATCGTGGGTTCAGGCTGGGTATCCTGGTAAAGGCTTACGTTGGCATGCTCAAGAGGCGCTCCGGAGCTTGACTTGATTATGCCGTATACTACGCTAAGGCTGTCCTCGGGGTCGGGCGTAATGTCAATATTTGCGGTCGAGGATTTGTTTGCCTGGATTACAACCGGCGTCGGCAAAGGCAGCAAAAAGCCGTCCTTGACTGCGGTAACTTTATATGAGCCGGCAGGCAAGTTCGCGATGGTGTACTGCCCGTTGCCTCCGGTATTTGTGTGCTCCACCGGAAGATCATTTATATCGTAAACCTTGACTGTGGCCCCGCTCACCCCTGAGCCGCCGGAGGTGACGGTGCCCGTCAGGTTTCCGCTGTTGACTACCGGATTTTGCGCCAGATTCAGGTTTTCGGTTTTTTCTTCCCTTCCCGTAATGCCGAACTCAGGTGAGTAGCCGACGGTATAGAGATCAATAAAAGCCATCGTTTATGTCCTTTCATCAATTATTCATAAACCGCAAGCCTGGCGGCCCGGATTTATGTAGCCCGTATATGCTATGTAAGCATGCGGACGCTTGTGAAACTCGGCAGACGCCTAACCTTGCTTTATACGCGCATGCAGGGGCCCGCTGCAGCTCCATCTGCCGCGGGCCCCTGCAATATTCAACCGAATTTCAGCCTGTAATGCGCTCAAGGCACTCCCGGTATATCTCCTCGGTCCTTTTCACGACCTCCGGAGGTATCCTGTCGAATTGGTACTCGCCGTTTTTCTTATTGTCGGCAAGCCAGTCTCGTATTAGCTGCTTGTCGTAGGATTTGGGCGAAGAACCGACCCTGTACTCCGCAAGATTCCAAAAGCGGCTGGAGTCGGGCGTTAATATTTCGTCGGCAAGGACCAGCTCGCCGCTTTCGTCCAGCCCGAACTCAAATTTCGTGTCGGCTATTATGATGCCTTTTGACAGCGCGTATTCGCCGCATTCCTTATATAGCCTGAGCGAAACTTCCTTGATTTTGTCCGTCAGCTCCGCGCCTATGGCGTTTTTTACATAGTCTAGGCTGACATACTCGTCATGGCCCGTTTCGGCCTTGGTCGAGGGCGTCAGTATCGGCGCTGCAAGCTTCTGGGCCATCTTGTAGTCCCCTTCTATTTTCAAGCCGCAGAAGGGCTCCCCCGCCTTGTAAGCGTTCCACATGTTTCCGAAGATATAGCCCCTTACGATAAATTCAAAGGGCAGCATCTTCAGCTTTTTTACCATAACCGTCCGCCCCTTGAAGCCGTCCTGGCGGAAAAATTGCGGCATTTGCATTACGTCATCCGTAATGACATGATTTTTGACGATGCTCTCCGTCCTTTTAAACCAGAAATTGGACAGCTTATTCAATACTATACCCTTGCCGTTTATCAGCACCGGCAATATTACGTCGTAGGCCGACATCCTGTCGGTCGTGACTATGACCATGCTGCTTTCGGATACGTCATAAATGTCGCGCACCTTGCCCCTGTATCTCGGTTCCATAGCAGTAACCTCCGTCTTACTTTTCAAATTCCTTTATCACCATCGGAATCAGATTGCCGGCGTTAAGATAAAACGCTTTAGGCGGCTGAAGCTTCCTGAGGCTCTCAGTAAAAAAAGCTTCCTCGTAATGCTTAGTGATTTCATCCAAGGTTCTGCCGCGCCGGTGATCCTCAAGTATCAGATCCTTGAGCAGCTCGGCCGAGCGAAGCGCGTCCCCGATCAGCGCGCGGCATTTTTCATGTCCTATTATCAAGCCTTGATGGGGCATAAGCAGCATTTCAATATCCATATCCAGCAGGCGTTTCATATAATCCACGGACATCTGATAGCCCACCAGATAGGCCGGGGCAACCAGTCCGGGCCCGGCTATGCAGCCTATGGTTTCGCAGGACAAAAGCAGCTTTTTCTCCGGAATATAAAAGGAAAGGCAGCATTTGGTGTGGCCCGGGGCTTCCATGACAGTCAAGGTTAAGCCGCCCAGGCTTATAATATCGCCCTCGGCAACCTGCTTGTCCACGTCGATGGCGCCCATCGGCTCGCCCTTATCCCAGCCGAAATGCCCGGCGGCGCTTTCGTTCATTTCCCGCATGACCTCCAGCGCAGAAGGCTTGGTCAGTATCTTCGCCGCATAGGCGCTTGCCGCTGTTTTCACATCGCCCCATTTTCTTTTAATGAAATACGCGCCCGAGGCGTGGTCGTAGTGGGAGTGAGTAAGCAGCACGTATTCCAGACTGGCGCCTTGAAGCTCCGATTCAAGGTTTTCCAAAAGCTTCACTGCGCAAAAGGAGAAGCCGGCTTCCAGCAGCGCGGCCTTGGAGCCCGCCTTAATTAAAAATGCGTCTCCGCCCCCGACCGCGCCGACGTTCTTTACGCTTATGCCATCTCCGCGATATTCAGGTACAGCATCGTAAGTCATAATATGAAAGCCTTATAGAGAGCCTTAACGGCGTTTTCGCTGTCGTTGTTTTTTACGCCTATTATAATGTTGTTCTGTGATGCGCCCTGGCAGACGACTATGATGTTGATATACTGGTCTGAAATGGCGCTGCATATGCGCGCAAGTATGCCTATCCTGTTGTTCATATTTTCGCCGACTATAGCTACAAGAGCTATGTTCTTATCGACCATCAGCTCGTCTACCTCAAGCTCGCTTTCAATCCTGCCGACAATCTTTTCCAGCTTCCCGCCGATGTTTTCCTGCTTCACTATTACGGACACGCTGTCTATGCTTGTCGGCAAATGCTCTATGGAGACGCCCTCCTCATAGAATATGTCCATGAGCTTTTTCAGAAAGCCTATTTCCTTGTTCATCAGCCGCTTGTACATCGTGATGCCGATGAAATCCTTGTTGCAGGCGATTCCCGTTATTACGTCGCTCTGGTTTTTTTCGCCGGATATTATCGTCCCGCCGTGGTCAGGATTGTTGGTATTGAGAAGATGGATCGGGATCCCGGCCTTCTCCGCCGGGAGCAGCGCCTCGTCATGCAAAACGGAGAAGCCGGAATATGACAGCTCCCTCATTTCGTTATATGTAATCGAATAAATTGGCTTCGGATTCTTCACCGTTCTGGGACTTACCGTGTATATATAGTCAACGTCGGTAAAGTTTTCATAAACCTCGGCGCCAACGGCTGCGGCAAGGATGGCTCCGGTTATGTCCGAGCCGCCCCTTGGGAAGGTAACTACCCTGCCCTTGGGAGAAAAGCCGAAAAAGCCGGGAAAGACTATTATCTCGTCAGCGCGGAGAGCGCTTTTCATGGCCCTATATGAGGACTCGGGAACCTTTACGCTCCCGTTTTCAACGCTCAGTATAAGACCGGCTTCCTTTGGGGATACATATTTAGCCTTCAAGCCAATCGAGCACAGGCACTGTGCCACCAGCTTCGCGGAATTGTCCTCGCCGGCAGCCTTCATGCTGTCCATAAATTCCTCGTCTGACAGGTCCTGCGCGTCAAGCCTCTTATTAAGGTCTGCCGCGATGGCTTCTATTATCTCATTCCCCAGACCGAAGCCCTCGGCGATATTCCTGTATTTTCTTATTATTTTATTGAGAGCCTCGCTAAAATCCGCGCCCTTTTTCTTTTTCTCCGCGCAATCGATGAGCAAATCGGTTATTTTTATATCATCGTCGTTTATCTTCCCGGGTGCGGATACCACCACTATTTTTCTTTCTCTGTCCTTTCCTACTATGCCGCAGACCTTTCTGACCTGATTGGCGTCCGCCAGCGAGGAGCCGCCGAATTTGCATACCTTCATATCATTGACCTTCAATCATTAAAATCAATAAAATTTCCTGTAATTATATTAAAAGCATACTATCTTGTCAATCCGATATGCGTTCAAGGCGCTATTTTCGATAAAACCGTCAAAGTTTTAATGCTATGACGTATTTAATTGTAGCATATGCAAAACATAAGGGCTGCTTTATCTTCTGCCCTTTCTAACGGCTTTTAAAATCGCGTCATAGGCAAGCTTTCCGAAAAAGCCGCCGACAATATATAGAGGAAGGTCGCCGCTTCTTGACGGAACATGGTTCACGGCGAATAAAAGCTGCATCACCGCCGCAAATATCAACGCGAAAGCCGCAGCGGAAAGCAAATATTTCAATACCCTTGACGGCATGGACTAAAACCTCCACATATTTTTGCTGCCGATACATAATACCGCGCTTGCGGAGCGCTATCAACCTCCGCGCAGCAAAAAAAGCGGCCCGACGCCTTCCGCGCGGACCGCCGCCTTCGATTTGAGCTTATTCTGACAGACTTGCGTAAATTTTATTCAGGTTATCCTCCATGCGTTCAAGATAGCTCTTTCCGTCCTCGGCGGAAGCCATGGTATATATTGTATCGACTTTTGCGCCTATTTCTTCAGCCAGGGTTCGCGATACCTCCGGACTGACCATTTTTTCGGCGAATATCACGGTCACGTTTTCCTCCCTGCAATAGTCAGCAAGCTCCGCAAGCTGCCTCGGGCCGGGCTCTCCTTCGGCAAAAACGTCCTCCACGCTTTTTTGGGTCAGCCCAAAGTCGCGGCATAAATATGCGAAGGCCGCGTGGCCGGTGACAAAGCTCTTTTTATTTAGGCCTTCTAATTTTTCGCAATACGTTTTGTAGAGCTTCTCCAGCTTTTCGACATAATTGCTGCAGTTGGCCTCATAGTAATCCTTGTTTTCCGGGTCGGCCTTGATAAGCCCGTCCTTAATATTTTGAGCTTCAATTTCCGCGCCCTTCAAGCTGAGCCAGAGATGAGGATCATATTTACCATGCTCCTTCTCCCCGGCCTGAGAGGTTTCTATAGCGTCGGCCCCGTCGGAAGCGTCGACGGCAATCAGGCTGTCGTTTTTTGCAGCCGCAATAGCCTCCTCGGCCCAAGGCTCCATTCCCAGGCCGTTGTATATAAAGACCTTAGCCCTGCTCAGCGCCGCCAGGTCCTGGGCCTTGGGCTCAAAATCATGCGGTTCCATCCCGTCAGGGATTACGGTCGCCACTTCTATCTTATCCCCGCCGACCGCCTCGGCAAATTCCTTCATCGCGTTAAACGTCGCCACAACCGCAACCTTGCCGGCTTCAGAATTTTTATTCAAATCACGCTTGCCCGAGCAGCCGGCAAGGCTTAAAATAATAAGGCACATTAATAGCGCCATCAGCTTATTATAGTCGCGCATGAAGTACCCCTCCATAATATATTGCAAATGAGTTGCATTTGCAATTATAATAAGCGCAAAAGGTACTATTTGTCAATACTTAAGGCGGATCAAAATGATAAAAACTGAAAACCTTACTTTTTCATACACCGGCCTTAGACCGTATATTCTTGACGGAATAGACATGGAAATAAAGGACGGCGAATACGTTTCCATAGTGGGCGACAACGGAAGCGGTAAGAGCACGCTTGTGCGGCTTATTTTAAAGCTTCTTAAGCCGACGCGCGGGCGCGTGGAAACGACCGCAAATCGGATAGGCTATGTTCCGCAGAGGAGCGATTTCAGCGGCTCCGGCTTCCCTATTACGATTTACGAAATGCTCGCCTCATATATGAAGCTTCTGAAAATATACGATAAGCGTGCTCTTGATGAAATACTCAGGCTGGTGGGTCTTGAAAAGCATTCCGGCGCGCTGGCGGGCTCCCTATCGGGCGGTCAGAGCCAAAAGGCTCTCATAGCCCGCGCCCTGCTGGGCGGTCCCGAGCTTATCGTATTGGACGAGCCTTCCTCCGGCGTAGACAACGACAGTCAGCGGGAGCTATATGGTCTAATTAAGAAGCTTAACATTGAAAAAGGGATCACTATAATATCGGTCGAGCACAACCTTGAGGCCGCCGTCGCCAATTCAACGCTTATATATCACCTGTCCGGGGGGCGCGGGCATTTCTGCACCCCTCAAAATTACGCGGCCGAATATTTAAATCCCGGCGGAAAGGAAAATAAGAATGCTTAACTATGATTTCATGCGCAACGCGCTGGCCGCTTCCCTTTTTGTCTCAATCCTGTGCCCCTGCATAGGTATTTTTCTCGTACTTAGGCGCTACTCCATGATAGGCGACACACTCTCGCACGCTTCTCTCGCCGGGGTCACGCTTAGTTTGCTGTGCGGGCAAAACCCGGTGCTTGGCGCGTTTATTTTTACCTCCCTCAGCGGCGCTCTAATTGAATTTTTGCGCGGCTATTTTAAAAAGCATACCGATCTTATATTGGCTGTCGTGCTATCGCTCAGCGTCGGGACGGCCATTACCCTAATAAGCTCCGGCAAGCTCCATGCCAATGCGGATTCGTTTTTATTTGGCAGCGTATTGACGGTTACGAGGACCGATATGATTTTAATTGCCGCGCTTAGCCTTGTTTCCGTATCCGCGCTGATTTTTATGTACCATAGTCTGGTATATATCGCCTATGACGAGGAGGCTGCCGTTATAGCAGGAGTCAAGGTGAAGCTGATAAGCTATATTTTTTCCATACTCGTGGCTTCGGCTATTTCCGTATCCATCAGGATAGTCGGAGTCCTTGTACTCAGCTCCATGATAGCCCTCCCCGTCGCAACAGCGCTTCAGCTTGGAAAAGGCTTTAAATGCACACTTATTCTGTCGATAATATTCAGTATAATAGATATTATGGCGGGACTCATCTCATCTTATTACCTTAACGTGGCGCCCGGCGGCTTTACCGCGCTTGTTTCGGCTGCGGTATTAGCTCTCGTTCTTGCCGCTAAGCAAATCAGCTCCGCGATCAGGACCACCGCGACGGCCCGCCATACTTCTTAAGCGCAAGGAGGCGTTGTTTGTGAAAAAAGCGGCTTTTTTCCTTTTCGGTACGCTGCTGCTCTTAACCTCGGCTTGCGGCAGGGACTCGGCCTCTACCGAGGCCGGCCGTATCGCTCCCTACAGCGACGTTCGAGTATTCAAGGATCTTGACGATATAGAAAAGCCGAAGCCTTCGAAGGGCAATTATTCGGCGGAAGATATCAAGACCTTTTGGTTCAATTCAAACACTGAATTTCCCGGCAACGAGAAGCTTGCTGCGGATATTTTGGAAAACGGAAAAAATCCCGGGCTTGGCGTTCGCTCTTTGCATGAAAAGGGCATAACGGGAAAAGGCGTAAATATCGCCGTTGTCGACGCCAACCTTGCCCAGCCCTACCATTCCGAATACTACGGGAGTATAGTCGAGTATACCGACGTCGGGACTGGCCAGTCAACAAACCAGGGCTCCATGCGCGGGCCCATAGCCGCCAGCCTGCTTGCGGGACGGAGCTGCGGCGTAGCTCCCGGGGCTGAGCTTTATTACGCTGCAGTCCCCTCTTGGAACAAGGACAGCTCATACTACGCGGCTGCTCTCCGCTGGGTCAGGACCGTCAATGAAAAGCTGCCGGAAGGCGACAAGATCCGCCTTATAGCCATACCGGCCGCCCCCTCGGGCGAAGGCTCCGTCTTTGAAAAGAACCTTGAGATGTACGATAAGGCCGTACTGGAAGCCGAGGCCGCCGGCATCATGGTATTGGATTGCAGGTATGGCGAGGATACCGGCTTTGTCATGCCCGGCTATTATGACCCCGAGTCGCCCGAGGACCCGGCCCTATTCAAAACCGGCTTTCCCAACCAGCCGGTGGAACGGGAAATGAAGGGCTTTATTTTCTCTCCCGCCTCCGGCAGGACCGCTGCGGAGCAGTACAGCCCTCAGTATGAATCGTATCAATACTCCGGTCTCGGAGGACAGAGCTGGGCGGTGCCCTATGTGGCGGGCGTGCTTGCTCTCGGCTGGCAGGTTGACCCGGAGCTTTCAAACGAAGAAATTTTGGAGCTGCTTTTTGAAAGCGCCTATACGGACGCCGCAAATAATAAGATTATAAACCCCGGCGGCTTCATCAAGGCGATAATGGACAGATGAGGCGCGGCGGCGCGGCGGTCTTGGCTTAGCCGCTTTGCATATCGGATAACTACGCGCCATCTTTTTCTCTAAGGAACCGCTGATTTAATCGTACAATGAAACCCAAGTATGGTAAAATAGAAGAAAAAGCGCAGGCGGTGGCGGAATGAGTCAGCAGAGCTTCAGCGATATGGAATACAGCCTTCGGAAACGAACAACGAAGCGGGA
>JAJUJI010000011.1 GCA_029265405.1 Clostridiales bacterium
AAGCCTTTTTTAAAATAGATTAAGTCGGTGCTGATAACGATGAGGGTCCACCCGTTCCCATTCCGAACACGGAAGTTAAGCTCATCAGTGCCTACGATACTTGGCTGGCGACGGCCCGGGAAAATTGGTCGGTGCCGACACAGATGATCCTCAATAGCTCAGCCGGTAGAGCATGCGGCTGTTAACCGCAGGGTCGTTGGTTCGAGTCCAACTTGGGGAGCCACCTGACAGGTAATGCCGCCACAACCGTGGCGGCATTATTCATAAAACCAAAATAACAGGGGCCTTTAGCTCAGCTGGTCAGAGCAACCGGCTCATAACCGGTCGGTCCGGGGTTCGAATCCCTGAAGGCCCACCAAAAAAGACATTAGCCGTTAGAAATTAGACATAAATTGAGTTTATGAAAGCTAAAGTCTAATGGCTAATGTCTAGCAGCTAAATAGGGGTATAGCTCAGCTGGTAGAGCATCGGTCTCCAAAACCGAGTGCCGAGGGTTCAAATCCTTCTGCCCCTGCCAAAAGCGGTTATTTGATTTCTCAAATAACCGCTTTTGCTTTATATTAACAGCTACTTGACGTCCGCTTTTCTTCTTTCCTCCAGATCCGCTTTAATTTGAGGCATTTGCTTTTCGACCTTGAACATAAGCAGCAGCAATATTATTAAACAGGTGCCGACAAAGGGCACCGCGACGAATGCAAGCTTTATGGACGTCATGGCTCTTTCGGATTGGACGGCCGCTCCGGGGACATATTGACCCCACGCAAGGAGCGCAGCGACAATGGCGCCCCCAAGACCGGAGCCGACCTTATTCCCAAAGCTGGCGCCGCTGTAAATGAGCCCTTCGGTTCGAACGCCGGTTTTCCATTCACCGTATTCGACTACGTCGGCCAGCATGGCGTTCATATTGCCGGACAAGCCGCCAACGCCAACTGAGCGGAATACTGTAGATATCCATACCATGGCGACCGAGGAGGGCGCAAGCCAAAGCAGTATGGAGCCCAGCGCCTGCATGCAAAGGCCTAAAGCCGCCGAATTGGCTTTCCCTATCTTGCGGGAAATGGGGATAAATATCAGTATTCCGCCTGTGATGCCGCCCCAGAGCAGCGACATAAGCTGGCCTGTGTCAACCTTATTGTTTGTCCAATAAATGCAGTAGTATGCGGTAGCCGCCCAGCAGGCGGGAACAAGGGCCGTCACAAGATATATGCCCATTGCATTCCACCAGTATTTATTGACAAGCACTACCTTGGCTCCCTCGGTAAACTTCATTTTTTTCTTTTTGTCGTTTACCATTCCTATCTCGTTTTGAGCCCTCTCTTTAGTAAGAGCAAAGCAAACGACCATAAGACCTACGCCGATTAGAGCCATAAGGGTGAAATACATGAAATAGCCGCGGTTGCCTCCGCCGAAGGCCGCCATGATAGGCGTCGCGAAGTAATTGACAAATACGGCGCCTAGCGTCATAAAGAAACCGGCTATTTGGCTCAGAACCAGACGCTGCTTCATATCTGTGGTTACAAGGGCGACAAGCGCGTTCATTGGAAGATACAGGGCGGTCAAATAAAAGAACGCAACCATGTTGTAGGTTATAAAAGCGTATATGGTTCTTCCGGTTTCGTTGAAGGGCGGAACATTGAAGCACAGAGCGATGGATATTACGGCCGGAGCCGCCATCCAAATCAGCCAGGGACGGGCCTTGCCCATCTTGCTTTTGCACCTGTCTATGAGCGTTCCCATCCAAAGGTCCGTTATAGCGTCGATTATTCGGGAAACAAACAGGATGACCGATACGCTTGCCGCCGAGATGAGCATATTGTCCGTAAGGAAGAAGGTAAGATAAGTCATCAGGACGGCCGAGCCGAGGTTCATGCCGAAGTTCCCCAAGGCGATTCCTACTCTGTCTTTTCTAAGCTCTTTTCCAAGCGATGAAGTTTGCAGCATAATAAACCTCCTAAAATATGGGTTACAATATGAGCATTTCTAATAAAACTGTCGCCTGTCACCTCCACTCTCAAAGCGCGGCTTGCGCCGCAAACGTCGGTTAATGATTATTTCAGCGGAATGAATATCACCTCCCGGATAATAGCACTGTTATTTTTAATTAATTTATTTTAACCTAGTTGTATAATATGCACAAAAACGAGCATCACAACGTTAACATATATAAGCAAAATATATTATATACATTGCTAAAATATTGCAAGATAATTTTATGATAATAGTAATATTATATGCAAGTAAAGTGCTGGCCTAAGTAATGTAATAAATAGCAATAATATGGTATGTTTTCCCCGCCGTTTGTTGTATACTGTTAAATAAGCTTTTTGTTTTACCGAGGGGGAATATGCGCAATATGAATAAGGCCGACATAAAGCTCGAGGCGCTGGACAGGATAAAGAAAAACATCGCAAAGGTTTTGATTGGCAAGAACGAGGTTATAGAAATGGTGCTGGCGGCCTATATAGCCGGCGGGCATGTCCTCATAGAAGACGTTCCGGGTTTGGGCAAGACCACGCTGGTTTCCGCCCTGGCAAGGAGCGTAGACTGCAGCTTCCAGCGCATACAATTTACCCCTGACGTGTTGCCCTCCGACGTAGCCGGCTATGTTTCCTTTGACATGAAAACGGGCGAAAAAAAGGTAAATTTCGGCGCGGTAATGAGCCAGATAGTGCTGGCGGATGAAATAAACAGGACGAGCCCCAAAACGCAGTCCAGCCTGCTTGAGGTGATGCAGGAAAACCAGGTGACTATTGACGGAGTCAGCTACCCCGTGCCGCAGCCTTTTATAGTGCTCGCTACGCAAAACCCGGTCGAGCAGGTGGGGACATATCCGCTGCCGGAAGCGCAGCTAGACCGCTTTTTGATCAAAATATCCATAGGCTATCCTTCCTTGGCGGATGAAAAAAGCATCCTGCTGAACAATAAGGGCAGGCAGCCGCTTGACGAGCTGGAAAGCGTGGCTTCGGCCGAAGACATTATCGCCCTGAGGGAAGAGCATGCCAATATAATTTGCGCCGAGCCCGTTATGGATTACATAGTACGCATAGCGGACGCGACAAGGCGCGACGAGGCTATAGTCCTTGGGGTGAGCCCGCGCGGCTCTCTGGCGCTCATGAAAGCCGCCATGGCAAAGGCGATGCTGTCCGGCAGAAATTTTACCTTGCCGGACGATGTCCAGGCTATGCTGAAGCCGGTACTGGCGCATAGGCTAGTTCTGGCCAACAGCGGAGGCGGCATTCGCGCAAAAGAAACCCCCGGGCAGGTTCTGGACAGGATAATGCGTTCCGTCAAGGTTCCGGCATCTACGTGAACATATGAAGGCGCTTAGAATTATCTATTACATATCGATGCCCGCTTTTTTAATAGCGGGCTTGTATAACGGAATAACGGCAAACTTTATTGTTTTCTTTGCCCAGCTTTTTTTGGCGCTGGCTGCGGCTGCGCTAAATTTTTGGACGGTTTACAGCTTTAAATATACCCAGAAGCTGCAAGACGAGGTCGGTTTGGGCGGCGGGGAGACAGCGTTGAGAATAAAAATACAAAATCCCGGTCCGCTGCCAGTGGCTCTGATGGAAATAGAAGTCTCGACAGCCGATCCCGGCGAAAAAAAGGATTTGTCCTTCAGCCTGCCGCCCTTTTCCGAAAAAAGCTTTGATATTCCTATTTTAATGCCTTATTGCGGGGTATATGAAATAGGAATGGCTAAGACTCATCTGACCGATATATTCGGCCTCATGAGGCTGCCTTTCGATATGCGAAAGCTGTTTTACTACCGCCAGCCGAGGCTTACTGTCTATCCCGCAGTGGAGCCGCTAAGCGGCGTTTCGGCTTCGCTCATGGACGAGAAGCTGTTTGGCGGCGCGTATTTGAAGCTTGCGGAGGAGGGCGACAGCATGGCTGGCCTGCGCGAGTACCGGGAGGGCGACGCGGAAAAGCGCATACACTGGAAGCGCTCGGCCGGTCAGGTAGCGCTTTATGTCAAGCAATATGACCAGCCGCTTAGGGAAAGAGTACTCATAGTTGCCGACGCAAGCCCGCACGGTCTTAAGGGCGAGGAAAAGCTCATTTATGCAGACACCTTATGCCGCGCCGCCGCTGCCCTGTGCCGCCACAGCCTGCTGAGAAAAAGGGAAGCCAGCATTTTTGCCAAAAGCGCCTCCGATGCGCAGCCGAACCGCTGCGCCGGCGCCGGCTCGCTTGAGCCGTTTTTAAAATGGCTCGCCATGCTGCGCTTCGACGGCACCAAAGCCGGGTTTGCCGAGGCTCTTGAGTGTGCCGTATCAGAGGCTGACGAAGCGGCCTCTATTTTCGTTCTGACAAGGGAGCCGGACGAAAAGCTCATCAATTATTTGGAAAGCATATCCGTCCGCGTGAGCTCCGTAAGCCTTATTCGCATAGAAGAAAAGAAAGCATATGACGGCAGGCTTCATACTTTGTTTATCAAGCCCGGAGAGGGCGTCGCCAAAAGCCTGGAGGTGGATCTATGAGCTCCGGGGCCTCGAAAATTTATGGGCTTGCGGCCGATTTGGCTTGCGCGCTGCTGCTTGGGGCTGCGCTTTCAATGGCGCTCCTGGATATGCTTGGCCAGAGCGTGGGCTTCGGACAGTGCGCGCTGCTTGCGGCGGTTTCGCTGGGCTTTGTCTTTTTGTTTACGCGTCGCTGGTGGATCTTCCCCTCGTTTCTGCTGCTGGCCGGGCTGGTTCTGGCGGCCCTGGTTTTTGCCTTCAGGCTGCGCGACGCCATTTTCAGCTATTTCCTTGGCTTCTATGAATGGTGCAGCGACGCTTATCCGGCAGTGGAGCCGTATTCCTATAACGGCAGCATTTTAATTGTGCGCTTGGGGCTGGTTTTGCCTGTTTCGGCCCTGGCTTTTTTATACTTCCGCAGGCTCTATGCGTTCTATCTTATGCCGGCCTTGACTGCGGCGGCGCTGGTCTGGCTGTGGAATTTCAATAAAGAAATCATGCCGAACGTGCTTGCTCCGATGATGGTCGTTACGATAGCCTCTATGGGACGTTATGCGGGAAACAGAATAAACCGAAGGCATATCGAAAAAAAAGAAGGGGAAAGCGTCGTTTCCGCCTCCATGCTCCAGCTTTACTCTCTGCTTTTCGGCTCAGTGGTAACGGTTTTCGCTTTTGCGGCCGCGCCTAAGAGCGACGGGGAGTGGCGCTGGCAGAGGCTGGTAAATCTGGTCGAAGATATAAGGGACTATTACAGCTACAGCAGCGGCGGCGCATCAGGGTCGGGCTCCTTCAGCCTGGCCGAGGCGGGTTACGGCGGGCCTCTGGGAGGCGACATGGAGCTGAAAAACGATGTTGTTTTAAGGATAGATACGGAGAAGCCCGCGCTGCTTATGGGCGGCATATATGACTATTACGACGGGAAAAGCTGGTCGGATACGGGAGAAAAGGGAAATTTCCGCTTTTACAGCGCGCTTTGGCAGGGCAAAAAACGGCAGGCTTATTGTCTTGACAAGCCTCTCGGAGGCAGGAAGGCCTATGACCTGTACAAAAAGCTGGTATCCAGAGTCGAGATGAAAATAACTCCGTATATAGGCGGGAGGACGCTTTTTTGCTGCGGCTCGGTCATAGCCGTCAGGACGCTTCAGGGCGAGGAAATCAACGCGTATTTCAACCTGGATGGCGAGCTTTATATGAACAAGGAGGCCTGGCCGCCCAAAAGCATATACACCGTCGCGGCTCTGGTATTCGACCGGAGCAAAGAGGATTTCAATGAAAACATGCTGGCCCTCGAAAAAATCGTTTATGGAGAAAAGGACAAGGCGCTTGAGCGCATAGAGGAAAAGTATCTACAGCTCCCCGAAGCCTTGCCGGAATCGGTATACCGCAAGGCCGAGGAATTGACGGACGGGATCGAGTCCCCTTTTATGAAGGCCGTAGCTATAGAAAAATGGCTGTCTGAAAGCTGCGCATATACGCTTACCCCCGGAGATGTGCCTGAAGGCAGGGATTTCGTCGAGTATTTTCTTGAAACAAAGGCGGGCTATTGCGAATATTTCGCCTCTGCCATGACGGTCCTCGCCCGCTGCGCCGGCCTTCCCGCCCGTTATGCTACGGGTTATGGAATGAAGCGGTCCTATGAGCACAGCGCCAACCTGTATACGGCCACAAAAGCGACGGCCCACGCCTGGTCTGAGGTATACTTCAAGGGTATAGGCTGGGTGGCCTTTGACGCTTCAAAATGGGTGTTCGACGAGCCGATAGCTCCGGACGAGCCGGATAAGGAAAAGAAAACGCCGCCGGCTCCGCCTGCTGTTATTCAGGAGCCGCTTCCGGAGCCGACCGCTCCGCAGACGGGCGACGCCGCGCCCTCGCGCCCGAAAAGCTCGGGCAACGGCAAGACGATGCTTGCCGCGGTGCTTCTGATTATCTTGCTTTTTGCGCTGTACCTAATGGTTCGCTTCCTTCTGAGCTTTGTGGGAGCCGCAAATTACTACAGAAGGCTGTGCCGCAGATATAAAAGCAGGGAGGAAAGACTCGACGCGGCATATCGCAGAGTGGTCAGGCAGGCGGCCTTTCTTGGGGTTAAGATGGAGGCGGGCGACACCATAAGCTCCTTTGCCGCAAGGGTCGACGAGAAGGAGGGGAACCGGCTTATGACGCGGGTTTGCGCGCCCGTTATACTGCACCGCTTTGCGCTGGAGGATATTCGCAATGAGGATATACGCTCCCTCTGCGATCATTACGTCAGGGTGGAGAGGGAGATAAGGAGAAGGCTGGGCGTTTTCAGATACGCCTGGAGGAGATTCGTTGTCGGCATGGCGGGAGAAGAATGAGCTGAGTCTTGAAAAACTCTTATTTTATGGTATTATTTATACAGAAATGCCGAACTCTCTTTTAAGAGCGGGCTTGCGGCGGGAGCCTCCGCCGGACAAATATGAGAGGAAAGTAGAATATGCTTACTAAGAGACAAAATTTATTGGAAACCATCAGGGGCGGAAAGCCCGATCGCTTTGTCAATCAATACGAAGCCTTTGCGATCATGTACGATACTCCTGTGACGCGGCAGAATCCCATGCCCAGCTACGGCGGCGCGCCCACGGTGGACGGCTGGGGCGTTACGCGCTCCTGGCCCATAGGTACGCCCGGCGCCTTTCCGGTGCATGACGACGCGCATAAGGTAGTTAAGGACATATCCAGATGGCGCGATTATGTGAAGGCGCCGCGCGTGGAATTTCCCGCCTCGGAATGGGAAGCCAGCATTGCGGCAATGGAAAAAATAGACCGCAACGAGTATTTCGCAACTCTCTTTTACGCTCCCGGCATTTTCGAGCAGACCCATTATCTTATGTCTATAACAGACTGCCTTGTGGCCTTTTATGAAGAGCCCGAGGCCATGAAGGAGCTTATCGAGTACATTGCGGATTTTGAGCTCCGCTACGCCGAGCAGGTTTGCAAATATCTAAAGCCGGACGCCTTCTTCCATCACGACGACTGGGGGACCCAGATATCCACCTTCATTTCTCCGGAGATGTTCGAGGAATTTTTGCTCCCGTCCTACAAGCAGCTTTACGGCTATTATAAATCCCATGGAGTTGAGGTGATTATGCACCATTCCGACTCTTACGCGGCGACGCTTGTGCCGTATATGATAGAAATGGGCATAGATATATGGCAGGGCGTCATGAAGGGCAACAACATACCCGAGCTTCAGAAAAAATATCCGGGAAAGATCACCTTCATGGGCGGCATCAACAGCGCGGACGTGGATTTCAGCGGCTGGACTCAGGAGGTTGTCGCCAGAGAAGTCAAGCGCGCCTGCGAGGAGTGCGGCAAGCTTTACTTTATCCCCAGCGCGTCGCAGGGCCTGCCGATGAGCAATTATCCCGGGGTATACCAGGCGATTTCCGAAGAAATCGACAAGATGAGCAAGATAATGTTTTGAGCCTATAATAATGTTTAGAGGGATTCCGGCCTTTCCGGAATCCCTCTAATTTTATATTTTGCTTTCTTTGCGCTCTGACGATGAGCGCTTCGCGATTATAAATGCGCAAACAAGTGACATTTAGTTTAAAATGCATTATAATAATTTATTAAAAAATGCAGCAAATGGTTGTCCACAACCATTTGCTGCA
The DNA here is from genome assembly GCA_029265405.1 of Clostridiales bacterium. Lineage (GTDB taxonomy): Bacteria > Bacillota > Clostridia > Oscillospirales > Oscillospiraceae > JAJUJI01. The sequence continues at coordinate 8,099 of JAJUJI010000011.1, forward strand.
AATATAAAGGAGAAAATCCGATGTCTGTCAAAATATTGCTTGTCGCAAAAAAGGCGGAGGACAGACTTGCGCTCGAGGGGCTGCTGCGCCGCTATGATATGATATGCGCGGGAGGCGTGACGGAGGCCCTGAGCGCGCTTGACGGGCGTCCGGACGTGGGGCTTGTCGTCGCCGAGCTTAATAAGGCCGATAAGGCCGGTTTGCTGCTGCTGGAAATATTCAAAGCTGACAGCCGCTATGCCGGGCTGCGGTTGATCGCCTTGACCGAACCCGGAGAACCGGAAATGGAAATAAGCGCGCTTAAAGCCGGAGCGGCGGATTGCGTGCGAAAGCCGCTGCTGGCCGAGGTTTTGCAAAACAGAATCGATACGCAGCTTCAGCTGATAAGCCTTAAGCATGATATAACCCGGAGAGAGGAAATAGAAAAAGCGCTGCTGGAGAGCGAGAGAAGCAAATCGGTGCTGCTGTCGAACCTGCCGGGCATGGCCTACCGCTGCAATTACGACAGGGAGTGGACCATGCAGTTTGTGTCTGAGGGCTGCCATGAGCTTACGGGGTATCAGGCCGACGAGCTGCTTTATAACAAAAAGTTATCGTTCAACGACATAATAGCTCCGGAATACAGGGAGGCGCTGTGGGACAGGTGGCGCGATATCGTCCGAGAAAAGAGGCAGTTCAGAGAAGAATATGAAATAATTACAGCCTCGGGAAAGCGCAAATGGGTCCTTGAGACAGGGCAAGTCATATTTGGGGAAGCGGGCGGCGAGGTGGAGGCTCTGGAGGGCATCATAATAGACATATCCGACCGAAAGGAAAAGGAGCTCAGGCTCAAGCATATAAGCGAGATGGACAGGCTCACGGGCTTGTACAACAGGCTGCACTTCGAAAGCATTCTCAGGCAGGCCGAGGCCGACGGGCAAGGCGGCGGGAGAGCGCTGGTGCTTATAAATTTAAAAAGGCTGAATACGCTGAAAGTGACCTACGGGTACAATTTCAGCGAGAGCGTAATAAAAAGAGTGGCCTCCAGGCTGGCCGAGCTTTCGGGGGAGCATCGCCTGCTTTTAAAAATATCGTTTGAAATATTTGCGTTTTATATGGACGGTTATGCCGGCTCCAGCGAAATAGAGCAGTTTGTCTTTCAGATCATCAATGCGCTTAAAAAGATAAGGATAATGTTTACCATAGGCTGCGCGATAGGCATAGCGGAGTTTGCCGGCTGGGATGCCGACGCGGCGATAAAAAGCGCTTTGGCCGCGGCGGAGAGCACGGAAAACAGCCAGCCCTTTGAATACAGGTTTTTTGACAGCGAGCTTGAGGAAAGGGAGAGGCGGGACGAGGAGATAATAGAGGCCCTTGTTAATATAATCAACGCTTCGGGCCGGGACAGGCTGCTTTTGCGGTACCAGCCGATTCTCGACCTGAAAACCGGGAGGATAGGCGGCTTTGAAGCCCTGGCGAGGCTGGAAAGCGAGAAGCTTGGCCAGGTATCGCCGGAGGAGTTCATTCGGTTAGCCGAGGAAACCCAAATAATAGTGCCTATGGGCAAAATAATCATGAAAATGGCCTGCGCTTTCAAGCGAAGGCTGGAGGAGCTGGGCTGCAGCGGCATAGCGGTATTTATAAACATATCCGCGACTCAGCTAGTGAGAGAAGCGTTTGCGAGGGACTTTACCGATATAATCAGGGAAAGCGGCATAGACCCGACCGGGTTTGGGTTTGAGATAACAGAGTCGGTGTTCGCCGATAATTTTGAAATGATAAACGAAAAGCTGAGTCATTTTATATCGCTGGGAATACAGATTGCGATGGACGATTTCGGTACCGGCTATTCCTCGCTTTCTCGCGAAAGGGAAATGAACGTAACCTGTCTTAAGATAAGCAAGGCCTTTATAGATAAATTGTCTTATCTGGAGCCCGAAAAAACAATTACGGGAGAGATAATAGCCATCGCCCACAGGCTGGGGCAGCGTGTGATTGCCGAGGGAGTGGAAAACGAAGGGCAGGTGAGGTATCTTGTCGAGCGCGGCTGCGACATGCTTCAGGGCTATTATTACAGCAAGCCGCTTTTGGAGGAGGAAGCGATTGCGTTTGCAAAGACGCATTTGATGTGATAAATTATGGTAAATGCAATGCGATTGATTCCCGAATGAAGGAGGCTTTGAGGGTGAAGCATGATGAATTATCGAGAGAGCGGCTTTTAGAGCGTATCGCTAAGCTGGAGGCTGAAAACGAAGCGCTGGCTGCGCGCTGCGCAAGCCTTGAGACGCAGGCGGCGCACCCGGCTTCGCCTTACGAAAAAATAATATTGAAACTGATCAACGACATTAAGCTGGGCATGGTCGTGATAGATCAAAGCCACCGTGTCGTGGAGGTCAATCAGCGCTTTGCCGAAATGCTGGGCTACAGCGTTGGGGAGATGATGTCGCTTCATACCTGGGATTGGGAAGCGGTCTCCAATAGGGAGGATATAGAAAAAGACTATGCCGATCTGTCAAAGGTTAACTTCACAATAGAAACCAAGCACCGCAGGAAGGACGGTACGCTTATCGACGTGGAGGTCAGCGGCGCCGGCATGAAAATAGGCGCTGGCCCGCAGGATAACGTGGTGCTGTGCTTTATTAGGGATCTGAGCTTGCGTAAAAGGGCGGAAAGATTGCTGAAGGAGAGCGAGATGAAGCTGCGCGCTTTTATTGAGAACGCGCCGGACGTCATATTTACTCTTAGCGCCGACGGGGCTTGCTCGTATATCTCTCCAAACTGCGAAAGGATTTTGGGATACGGGCCAGAGCAGCTTATGGGAGGCGGCATTTTTGAGCTGATCGAGGAGCCCTTCCGGGAAAGCTATTTAAGGGACGTTGAGGCGGCCTTTGCGGGCAACCCCAATATGGTGTGCGAGTACAGGCTGAAGCTGAGAGAGTATTCGGAGTGGTTCAACGTGAAATTTTCTCCGGCCGCGAGCATAGGCGGGGAGGATATAGTAATATGCAGCTTAAGAAACATAAACAACGGAAAGATGAATCAGGAGAGGCTGGAGTATTTGAGCATGCACGACCAGCTGACCGGAATACACAACAGGACTTACTTCAACGCGGTCCTGCAGGGCAAGGAAGGAAGGCTTGAGGCGCCGGTTTCCGTGATTGTTGTTGATTTCGACGAATTGAAAAAGGTAAACGACGGCTATGGGCATGCGGCGGGGGACGAGGTTCTCAAGGCCTGCACCGAGCTGATCAAGTCTGTGCTCAGAAAAAACGACATATTTGCCCGCGTCGGCGGGGACGAATTTACCATATTGCTTCCCGGCGCTACCGAGGAAAGCGCCGAGCTGGTTATTAAAAGGATATACGGCAAAATCGAGGCCTTCAACCTTCTCGGCCGACTTCCGCCTATCAGCATTTCGGCGGGTGCGGCCGTGTGCGCCGAGCCGTTAGACACTGATGAAATGAGGCTGAGCGCTCCTTTATTTTACCTGGAGGAGGCGATAAAAAAAGCCGACGAGCGTATGTACAGCCAAAAGAGAGAAAAAGCGCTGGCGCGGAGCAGGTGAAAAAAGAGCAGCCGCGCGGCCGGATATGGCGGCCGCGCGGCAATTATTTTATGTCCGGTATATGTCCCTTAGCCTGGCGTAAAGCTCCTTAGCCCGGCTGTCGATATGCGGCGGATTGACAAGCCGTATCCTCAAATAAAGGTCTCCGCGATCCCCTTTCACGTTTCTGTACCCTTTTCCGGCAAGCCTGACGCGCTCCCCGCTTTGTATTCCCGCAGGAATGGAAGCCGAGATCTTTGCATCGAAGGTGTCAACCGTCTTTTTGCAGCCGAGCGCCGCGTCCCAGGGATACACGTCGATCTCCTTTTCAGCGTCCAGGCCGTTGAGAACGAAGCCTCTTTCCGGCTCAATGCGTATCTGCAAATACAAATCGCCGTTTTTGCCGCCGTTCCGGCCGGGCATGCCCTGCCCGGCTACCTTGATGCGCTCTCCGCTCATAATTCCAGCCGGTATTTTTACCTCGATAGTCCTGCCGCCTATCCTGAGAGTCCTGGACGCGCCTGAAAAGGCTTCATAAACGCCGATTGCGATTGCATCCTCCAAATCCTCGCCGTCAAGCCGCAATTTTCCGCCTCGCCGCGAAGCGGCGCGAGGCCTGAAGATATCCTCTTCGGGCGAGGCTCCCATACCGCCGAAGAACATGTTGAAAAAGTCCGAAAAGCCGTCCGGAAAGCCGCCGTCACCGCCGGACCAGGTATAGGTGTACACGCCGCTCCCGTTTCCGCCGGAGCCCGTAAACCCGGTAAAATCCGAGGGATTGAAGCCGCCGTTTTTGATCTGCTCCATCATCTCATCGTACTTCCTGCGCTTTTCCGCGTCGCCCAGGACCTCGTAAGCCTCGGAAATCTCCTTGAAGCGCTCCTCGGCCTTCTTCCTGTCTCCCTTTGCGCTGTCGGGATGGTACTGCTTTGCAAGCTTGCGGTAGGCCTTTTTTATTTCGTCGGTTCCGGCGTTCTGCCCGACTCCGAGTATTTTATAATAGTCCTTGTATTCCATGCATGGCTTACCTCCTCCCTTTAAGGGGACACCTTAAAGCTCCCTTATATGCAAGCCCCGCCCGTCGTAGTCCACGGTCAGCACGGTTTCGGGCGCCGGATCGTTCTTTATTATATAGCGGGCCGCCGCCGTTTCGACCTGGGACTGTATCAGCCTTTTTAGCGGCCTGGCGCCGTAGGTCGGGTCGTAGCCGGAAGATATCATGTATTCCCTGGCCGGCTCCGTCACATTGAGCTTGAGCTGCCTGTCGGCGAGGCGCCTGGCGAATTCGCCTAGCTGCAGGTCGAGGATGGCGCGGATATTGTCCCTGGTAAGCGGCTTGTAAAACACAATCTCGTCCAGGCGGTTTAAAAATTCCGGGCGGAAGCTGCGCCTGAGAAGCATGGATACGGCCTCCCGCGCACTGTCCGATATGCCGCCGTCCGGGCCTATCCCCTCGAGTATAATGTCCGAGCCCAGGTTTGAGGTCAGTATGATTATAGTGTTCTTAAAATTTACGGTCCTGCCGTGGCTGTCGGTTATGCGCCCGTCGTCAAGCACCTGAAGCAGCACGTTGAACACGTCCGGATGCGCCTTTTCCACCTCGTCGAACAGAACCACCGAGTAGGGCTTGCGCCTGACCGCCTCGGTGAGCTGCCCGCCCTCCTCATAGCCGACGTAGCCGGGAGGCGAGCCTATGAGCCTTGATACGGAGTATTTTTCCATATACTCGGACATATCTATCCTGATTATGCTGCGCTCGTCGTCGAAAAGCGCCTCGGCGACAGCCTTTGCCAGCTCCGTCTTGCCGACTCCTGTGGGACCGAGAAAGAGGAAGGAGCCTATCGGGCGGGAGGGATCCTTGATGCCGGCCCGGGAGCGGAGTATGGCGTCGCTGACCTTCGTGACGGCCTCTTCCTGACCTATGACCCGTTTGTGGAGGATCTCGTCAAGGTGCAGCAGCTTTTCGCGCTCTCCCTCCATCAGCCGTGTTACGGGTATTCCGGTCCAGCGCGATACTATTCGCGCTATTTCCTCCTCCGTCACCCTGTCGTGCAGCAATGCCCCGCGCCCGTCCTCCTCGGAGGCCTTTTCAAGCTCCGCAAGCTCCCTCTGAAGCTGGGGCAGCCTTCCGTAGCTCAGCTCGGCGGCTTTCCCCAGGTCGTAGCTTTGCTGGGCCTTTTCAAGCTCGGCGTTAGTCTTTTCAATTTCCTCCCTTAGCCTTTGCAGCTTGCCGATATTTTCCTTTTCGTTGGCCCACTTTGCCTTCATGCGGTTGAATTCATCCCGCAGGTCTGCAAGCTCCGCCTGTATCCGCCTGAGCTGCTCTGCGGAAAGCTTGTCCGTCTCCTTTTTAAGGGCGGTTTCCTCTATCTCTAGCTGCATTATTTTTCGCGATATGTCGTCCATTTCGGCGGGCAGCGAATTTATTTCGGTTTTTATAAGCGCGCAGGCCTCGTCAACCAAGTCTATCGCCTTGTCGGGCATGAAGCGGTCGGATATATAGCGGTCTGACAGTGTGGCGGCGGCTATCAGCGCCCTGTCCTGTATCTTCACGCCGTGATAGACCTCGTAGCGTTCCTTAAGGCCACGAAGTATCGATATGGTGTCCTCGACGGACGGCTCCTCGACCATTACGGGCTGGAACCTGCGCTCCAGTGCGGCGTCCTTTTCTATATACTGCCTGTATTCGTTCAGCGTAGTGGCGCCTATGCAGTGGAGCTCGCCCCTTGCCAGCATGGGCTTGAGCAGGTTGCCGGCGTCCATGGCGCCCTCTGTCTTTCCGGCCCCGACTATGTTGTGAAGCTCATCTATGAACAGTATTATGCGCCCTTCGCTCTTCCTGATGTCGTTCAATACGGCCTTCAGCCGCTCCTCAAATTCGCCCCTGAATTTGGCTCCCGCTATGAGAGCCCCCATATCCAGCGAAAATATGGTGCGGTTCTTCAGGTTTTCCGGCACGTCGCCCCGCGCTATGCGCAGGGCCAGCCCCTCGGCTATGGCCGTTTTTCCCACACCCGGCTCGCCTATGAGGCAGGGGTTGTTTTTGGTCTTGCGCGAGAGTATGCGTATGACGTTTCTTATCTCGTCGTCGCGGCCTATTACGGGGTCAAGCTTCTTGCTCCGCGCAAGCTCCACAAGATCCTGGCCGTACTTTTTCAGAGCGTCGTAGGTGGTCTCGGGACTGTCGCTGGTGACGCGCTGGTTTCCCCTCACTTCGCGCACCGCCCTGAGGAAGATATCCTCTCCGAGCCCCCACTGCCGCAGCAGCTCCCTGACCGAGGAGCTGGGCTTTTTAAGTATCCCCAGCATTATGTGCTCGACGGAAACATATTCGTCCGACATTCTCTCGGCCTGGGCTTCGGCCTCGTTCAGGGCCCTGTCCAAATCGCCGGACAAATACTGCTGGACCGAGCTTCCGCTGACCTTTGGAAAGCGCGTAACGCTTTGTTCAAGCTGGGAGACAAGCCTTTCGGGCGAAGCTCCGCATTTTTTTATAAGCTCGGGAATAAGCCCCTCCTGCTGAGTAAGCAGGGCGAGCAGGAGATGTTCCTGGGCAAGCTCCTGGTTCCCGTATTCCCTTGCTATGCTTTGGGCGTTCTGAAGCGCTTCAACGCTTTTTTGAGTATATTTCTGAATATTCATGATTCTTGCTCCCTTCGCACAACGCCTAAAAAGCGTTTCAAATTATCGCCGGACCGGTCTTTCTGTAGCTTTTGTAAATGTTTTCAACCTGTTCCACAGCCTCGTCCGGGCTTTCAAGATTATAAAAGAAGGCCTTCAGCGCGCTGTCAAAGGCGCCGATATAGGCGACTATCGCCTCGCTAAGCTTGTCCTCGGGCACATCTCCCGGCCCTTGCCTGTCCGCGCGGGCCTTGTCCTGGTTCAAAGCAAGTCTTTTTATGAATTTTTCGCCGCTTATCCGGCAGGCCCCCGCGCCGGAATCAAGGGAATACTTCTGCTCCGTCCTTGCCCAGAGCTTGTAAAATTGCATAATGTAAAGCTTCAAGCTGGGGTTTTGCGTTCTGAGCCCGGCCCTCAGCTCCCCCACCGCGTCGGCGATAGTCCTGTAGAGCTCTATGCTGTAATTCACCGAGGGATTATATTTGAAAGCGAGAGCCGAGCGCAGGTTGAAAAGGCTGTCCGACGACCTCAGTATGACCTTGAAGCCCTCGCAGGCGGACAGCAGGTTTTCCATGGTTTCAAACATCGCTCTCATACGCATTTCCGGAGTCCTGTATGAGACATACTCGGCAAGGATGTTGTTTACCATATTCGACCTGTTTGTCCCGGCTTCATATGCCAGCCTGTCTATGGCGGCGACTATGTCCTCGGACAGCATCAGCGAAAACATTGTTTTTTTCATACGGTCTCGACCTCAAGGCAGATTTTAGCGTATTATTTCCATTTATATAAACATAATACATCCGGATATATAACTCGTCAAGCAAATTATATAAAATTAAGTGCAAATATTAGCCTAATATTGCCGCACGCCATTGTCTAAAATTAACAAAAAAGCGCCTGCCCGTCCGGCCCAGGCCGGACGGACGCAGCCGCAGGCTCAAGTCCGCTTCACAATGAAACGGAAAAGTCGATGATTTTATCGGACGCGGCCGCCAGGGAGAGGAAGTCGGTCAGAGCCTTCTCCTTGCCTACCCGTAGGCTCAGAGCCGCAGTGCAGGTGCCGTCTTTATTTTTCACCGCCTTTACGCTCAGCGCCTCCATGCGCAGCTTGCCTGATTGGCGCTGCAGCTCCTGCAGAAAATCGCTGTCTTGGCGGTAAGTTGCCGTAAGCTCGACCGATGCCGCGCCTTCAGGGCTTGGCGATATCCTATGGAGCAAGAATTGCACTGCGACCATAAAAAAAGTGGAAAATATCCCGAGGGTATACATGCCCGACCCTATCGCCATGCCTATTCCCGCCGTAGTCCATATCCCGGCGGCGGTCGTCAGTCCCTTTATCGAGCCGCCCCTGACGAAGATGACGCCGGCCCCGAGAAAGCCGATGCCGGTAACTATATTAGCCGCTATCCTTGTCGCGTCGCCCGCGGCCGAAGCGAAGCCGCAGCGCGATATGATCGCAAAAAGCGCCGTACCCATTGAAAGGATGATATGCGTCCTGATTCCAGCGTCCTTGTGGCGCAGGCTGCGTTCAAAGCCGATGAGCCCGCCGCAGACGCTGGAAAGGATTATTTTAAGCATATGCTCCCAGTTTGAGAGCAGCTCGGAAGCTATGTAGGAAAGCATTATTCTCTTCACCCTCTTTTATTGCCATAATACTCGGTATTATAATAAGTTGTGCGTTCAAGCGATCAAAGCGCCGCAATGTGAAAGGTATTGGTGATATGGACATTGTTTTTGAAGAGATGAGGGAGGAGCATCTGGAGGAGGTAAGGGCGATATACGGCTACTATGTGCTAAACACTACCGTTACCTTCCAGATTCGCGAGCCGACCCTGCGGGACATGAGGGAGCTGGTCTTCTTTGAGGACGTTAAATACCGCGCTTACGCCATAAAGGACTCCGGCGCGCTCTGCGGCTACGTTATACTGTCCCGCTTCGGCAAGCGAGAGGCGTACGGCGAAACGGCCGAGGTCGCCGTATATTTGAAGCCGGGCCACACGGGCAAGGGCATAGGGCTCGCCGCCTTGAGGTTCATTGAGGATTTCGCCGCGGCTCGGGGCATGCACGTGCTCATAGCGTCCATATGCGGCGAAAACAGCCAAAGCATAAAGCTTTTTGAAAAGGCGGGCTATTTCAAGTGCGCTCATTTGAAGGAGGTGGGCATCAAGTTTGGCAGGCGGCTGGACGTGGTGTATTACCAGAAAATACTGCCCCTAGAGGCGGCGCCGCATTGAGGCCGCGCCCCTGACCGGTAAAAGCTCAAAGCTTCCTTCTTATTTTGCCTACGGCAAAAATAATGAAAGGAATGGCGTAGCAGGTTATGATATTGATAAGCAGGCCTATCCTGCTTGAGAATACGGCGAGCTCGAATCTGTTGGGAGCAAGAAATTGGCTTCCCGAATATCCGAGGAAGGCAAGCGGGGAAGCAAGATACTTCGTTTCGCGGGTTGAAAAGAGCTGCTTTAATATATGTGAAATTATAAAAGCGAATGTCGTAATGACAATAAAATCTGAAACAATCCATACCGACAGCAGTATGGACTCCATCCTGTCGAAGGTCTCCATCAGCGATATTGTTTTGATCGCGCTGAAAAAGGGTATGGGCATCCTCTCGACCACCTTGGGACCTATCGAGCCGACGACGGTCGCTATTATGAGTATATTTGTTGCGGCAAGAAAAATCGTGGATTTTATGGCGAGATTTCTAACCTGATCCTTATTCAGAATGTCGTTTCCGAAAAAAAACAGCAAAATGATATAGCCCCATATGCCGAGGATGGGATAAGCGGCCTTGGCCGAGGGGAGCAGATCGAAGAAGGTTATCGGCAGAAGGTTCTCGGCCTTTATGCCGGGTATGAGCAGGAGGAAAAAAAGCGCCATTATTACCGTAAAAATTAAAAACGCAAGCTCCGTAAACCTTGCAAACACCTCAAGCCTGCCGCGGGCGGACATAAAAATAAGCAGCATCATTACAAGCATGAAAAATCTTATGTCGGTATTCGGAAAGATGGTGGAAAGCAGCCGCTCGGAATAATAGCGTATATAAAGCAGATAGAGTATGATCATCCATAGCAGATAAAGCGCAAGCAGCGCCTTTCCCGCCGCCTTGCCAAGGGAAAGCTCGAACGCCTCGCCTAAATTGTTGACGCCGCTTTTTTTGAACATGGAGGACAGGAGATAAAAAAGCAGCAGCAGCGGGGGGGCGGCATAGAGAGGGGCGAGCCAGGCGGCCTGGCCGCTGATTTTTGCGCAGTCTGTGGGGAACAGCCTTATGGCCGCCGACAGGGTTGAAACCATGAATATTGTTATGGTCTGGCGTACGGTTATTTTATTGTTGTCCGCATTCAATTACCTCACCTCTCAACGCCGAACAAATCGAGAAGGAAAGCCAATATGCCCTCCCTTACAGGCTGCCTCAAAGCCGCCGCTCCGACTACGGCGGCAAGCAAAAGCAGCGCCGAATAGGGAAGCAAGTCTTTTTTTAGACCCTTTTTCAGCATAGACAGTATATCCGCAGCTCCTATGGCAATCAAAAAGAAGCAGTAAAAAAGCAGCTCGCCCATTGGCCTCACTCTTTGCCGCCGCTGGCTTTTTGTATGTCGTAGGTCCTCTCGACGACGGTTTCGACATTAACGCTTATTTTGACCGAAGGGTATATTTTTACCCAATCGTCTTTGATTTTTCTCCACTTGCAGGGATATTTCATTTTAAGCCTTGAGCCCAATCGAATAAAGTCCAGCTTTTTATCCTGGGAAAGAGAGACGACTCTTTTCATCTCTTTTTTGATTATATCCGAGGCTTCCGCCGCTAATTTTAAAAGCGTTTCTTCCGTAAAAATATCATCGGTGGAATGCTGCTCAACGATATTGCCCGCTATGCGCGTGACGAACTCGACCTCCGACGCCCTGCCGCCGTCAAACTTGGCCTTTACTTGTGTTTTAGCGCTGAGGACCTCGATCGTCACCGCCTTGCCGGAGCCGTCGGCGACGGTTATGGGACAGGAGCCCGCCATATTGACAAGGAAATTATAGCCCCGGGCAAGCTCCGGTTCGATAAAGGCCGCCAGCCTGTTGTTGGCATTGAATACGGCGTATCCGTAAGGCGAAACATCCTTTTCCGGCATTTCCCCATAGAACTTAGTGCTTTGGTAATTGGCGCAGCGTATAACGGGAATAACGAAAGAGGGCTCGTCAAGCATTCTGGCTACGTCAATAACTCTAACCTCCATCGTAGCGCTCAAATACTCTCGGCTTTTCTTTATGCTCCTTAGCTTATCGGCTATATATCTGTCCCTGCTGCTGGACTTGAACAGCAGCTCCTTTGCGGTGCCGCCTCTTGCGATATAGATTCTGGGGGACAATCTGATTTCATGGTCGCGCTCAATCAGATCGAAATATTTGTGAAGGTCTTCCTTGGCCGCCTCCTCTCCGATTATAAAGTAGTCCACATATCCGAAAAAAAGAGTTTTCGATGATTTTGACTTTATTTTCCGCTGGGCTTCAAAAAACGTTTTCCCAGTTCCCGATAAAACGGAGATAAGGTTGCTTCCGCCTTCCTTGCTTCCTCCGCCTTTTTTTGAGCGGCGCACAAAGGTCGCCTCAATTTGCGAAGGGTCCTCCTCGCATTTGTCTATCCCGACGGCCTGGACGACCTCATATTCGTCTATTTCCCCCCTGGTGGGCAAAAAGTTGGAGCCGCAGCCGGAAAGAGCCAGGCACAGAGCCACGGAAGCAAGCAATACTGCGGCTTTCATGAGTTATCCTGCTTTCTTATGTCCTTTGGCCTTATATATTCCGGCCTGTCCGGGTTTTTGACAAGGGGAAACCTTATAAAGGTATCGTTGAACAGCCGCTTCCCCTCTGTGGCCGCAAAGGGGGCCAGATAAGGAAGCCCGAACACCTTGAGCGTGCACAAATGATAGACGATCAGCACGGAACCGACAGACACGCCGTAAAGGCCGCCCACGATGGAGAAAACGACCAGAAGCAGCCGGCAAAGGCGCAGGGCGTTGGATAAGTCCTGCGAGGGGATGACGAAGCCCGTAATGCCCGCGGCCGCCACCACGATGACGACGCCGGGGGAAAGCAGCTTGGCGGTTATTGCCGCCTCGCCCACCACCAGCGCGCCGACGATGGAAACGGCCTGCCCTATGGATTTGGGCAGCCTCAGCCCGGCCTCCATGAGCACCTCGAAGGCAAACAGCATCATGATGACCTCAAGAAAAGTCGGGAAGGGCACGTCCTCCTTGCTGGAGATTATAGCGCTGGCGAGCTTTGTGGGTATCATTTCTTGGTGAAAGGTGGTCACTGACACATAGAAAGCGGGCAATATTACGGAAATAAATGCGGACAGATACCTTATCAGCCTAACGGCCGTGCTTTGCGGGCATATCAGGGCGTAGTCCTCGGGAGCCTGTATGAAGCTGTTTATATCGACCGGCACGATGTAGCCCAGCGGTAGCCCGTCGGCAAGGATCCCGACCCGGCCTTCCAGGATGTTGGCGCAGAATTTGTCCGCCCTTTCCGTATAAAGCACCTGAGGGAAAATTGTAAATTTATTGTCGTATATCATGCCCTCTATATGCCCGGAAGATATTATCCCGTCAATGCGTATCGCTCCCAGCCTTTTTTTCGCCTCCGCCACGGTTTCATCGTTGGCAATGGTCTTCATGTATACGACGCAGACGGAGGTTTTTGTCCTTTCGCCTATGGCAAGATGGCTGATTACAAGCTCGCTTGCCTTTATCCGCCTGCGCACCATAGCCGTATTTACGCGCAGGACCTCTATGAAAGATTCCTTCGAGCCCTTAAGGACGTTTTCGTTTGTGGGCTCGGTTATGCCGCGTTTTTCAAAACCCTTCACATCAAAAGCCACGGCCTTTGCCGCCACGTCGAAGACCAGCAGAACGGAGCCGCCAAGCAGGGCGCTTTCGCAGTCCGCCATGTCCTCGAGCAGCTTGCGCTTGCAGTGATAAACCGTCCCGCACATGATAAGGTCTATAAGGCCTTCCTCTGTTTTGGCCGAAGAAAAGGCCTCCTCCTGCGCCAGCGGCCTGAGAATGTCGTCGTCCGCGGTTTTGGAATCCGTCATTCCGTCGACAAAGACTATGGTAAGACTAAACTCCCTTTTTCTTCCGACGCATATGGGGCTGAATATTATGTCCTGGCTTTCGGTATAAAGCCGCTTCAGCTTTTCCGATGAAATCGCTTCAGGCCTGCCATGAGAGCCGCTCACAGTCAAACGAGCCTCCCCGCCATAAGGTTTTCTTTGTCTCCGAAATCATTATTTGCAGTTTCCATAATAAAAACGGTGGTAAATGCTGCAAAAAATCCGCGCCGCAATTTTAAGCGGCGCGGACAAATAAGAGGCCGGGCCTTTCGATACCGACCGGCACGGAGGCCGAAGCATAGGGCCTTCCTAAAATTTGCCTATGTCCAGGGCTGCGAAGTAGCCGGAGTGCACGGCGCCCGCGACCTTGCCGACAGACTTGCAGTCGCCCGCCATATCCACATGGCCGGCCTTGCCGTGCAGCTCGAAAAAGGGCGCGTCGTTGCTTTTCATTCCTGCGGCGTAGAACACCGACGAGGCGGGGAGCTCCGTCTCCCTGCCGTCTTTAATATAAACTACTCCACGCCCCGTTACCCTGTCCGCTCTTGCGCCGGCTATGATGCGCAGTCCGAGCCTCTCCGCCATCCATAGCATGCCTATTCTGTAAACGGGACCGGAATCGGAGGCGGGCGTGTCCGTCATTTCCAATACAGTAACTTTTTTGCCCAGATTGGCCAGGTGCATGCCGGCTTCAACGCCCGCAAGCCCGCCGCCTATAATGACGATTTCGTTTCCCTTAACGCTTTCGGGCTTAAAATAAATATCGGTTACATGGAGTGCTCTTTCTATTCCCTCGATACTGGGCGTTATCGGCGTAGCGCCGGTGGCGACTATGATATGGTCGGGCTTAAGCTCGTTCAAGAGTGCGTCGCAAACGGGGGTATTGAGCATCACGCGTATATTTTTCTTGGAAACCATGCTTGCGAGATAATTTTTATAGCGCCTTAGATCCAGCTTCAGGCTGTCGCTGTCGGCAAAGCGGAGCAGGCCGCCGAGTGCGCTTTCCTTTTCGCAGAGTATGACCTCGTGGCCCCTGTCCGAGGCTGTTATCGCGGCCTGCAGCCCGGCGGGTCCGCCGCCGACAACAAGCACCCTCCGGCTATGTCTCGCTTTCTTCATGTCCTCGGCGAAGCCCAGGCGAGCCTCGCGCCCGATAAGCGGGTTGACGCTGCAAACAAGGTGACGGTGCAGATTGTCGCTGTCGGTGCAGTTGAGGCAGCGCAGGCAGGGGGTTATCTCGTCGGAGCGTCCGGCCAGCGCTTTTTCGGGAAGATAGGGGTCGGCTATGAGCGCTCTGGACATGGAAACGCCGTCCGCCTTTCCTGAGGCTATGATGTCCTCCGCCTGGGCCGGGTCCAGAATGGAGCCGATAACAAATATCGGGATGCTCACGCGTCCGGATTTTTTTATCGCCTCGGACAGGTCGGTGTTCAGGCCCCAGGGCCGGTATGTCGTGCCGAAAAACCAGACTATGTTTTCGGAGCTTATTTCCGCCATATCTACATATTCCTGGGCCCTGGACAGGAATTCTATGATATCCTCAACCGTAAAGCCCTTGGGGTCGCGCTCGGAGCCGCTAAGGCGTATCTGGACCACCCTGTCCGGCCCGACTCTTTCGCGTATGCGCCTGAGGACCATAAGCGGAAAGCGCATGCGGTTTTCGAGGCTGCCGCCGAACTCGTCGGTACGGTGGTTGGAGAGGGGCGACAGGAACTGGGGGAACAGCCAGCCGTGAGCCGCGTGTATGAGCACGGTGTCGAAGCCGCAGCCTATCCAGAAGGCGGCGGCGTCCGCAAAGGCGTCGGCCACAGCCTCCATGTCGCGCCGCGTCATGGCGCTTACCTTGCCGTAGGGCGTCAGCGCTTCGTCCGGCCCCATGGGGCTTGCCTTGTTGAATTCGGGGCGCGCGTTCCTTCCCCCGTGTGTCAGCTCCACGCTGGAAACGGCGCCGTGCTCGCGTATGGCTGCGGACATTTCGGCGAAAAGATTCATGTTTTCCCGCGTGAAATCCATGCCCGGGGTATGGCGGCCCCCGTCGCAGACGGGTATTTCTCCCAGAGTCACGATGCCCGCGCCGCCCCGCGCCTTGTGCTCCAGATAGCGTATGTAGTAATCTGTGGGTCGGCCCGCTATGGTTTGAAACAGCATGTTGGGGGCGGACATTATCCTGTTTTTCAGGGTCAGACCCTTGATTTTCAGGGGCTTGAAAAGATTCGGATAAAGCTGCTGATACATTATGGCTTCCTTCCTTTCACTTGGCCGTTCTTTTGGCGGCGCCCGCGCGGGCTTAGCTTAATAAGTTTTATGCTATTTATTATAGCCCGGAAGCTAAAAAGAAAGCAATAAAGAATTGTAATAATGGGGGCGCCGGTGTATACTAATTTATTAAGCCACGCTTTGCGCAACGGGGGACATTGTGGAAATACTCATTGACGGGATAAGGGTAAATTACTTGGATTTGGGCGACAAAGGCTCGGACGGCGCGGTCCTGATACTGCAGGGCTGGGGGACGACCGCGGAGCTTTATAAGGGTCTGGCGGAGCATTTGGCCGGATATATGCGCGTGCTGCTTCCGGAGCTGCCGGGGTTCGGCAAAACCCCTGAGCCTAAAAGAGCATTTTCCGCTGACGACTACGCAGATTTTGCGCTTGCCTTTCTCCGTGCCCTGGGTATAACTAGGGTGAACCTCATCGGCCACTCGAACGGCGGCAGGATAATGATGAAGCTTTGCGCCAGGGAAGATGCGGGCGTGCGGTTTGAGAAGCTGGTTTTTATAGACAGCGCTGGAATACCGGCCAAAAAAACGCTGCGAAAACGGCTCAGGCAGAGGCTGTTCAAAATAGGGAAGCTGCTGCTTAGGCCTTTTCCCGGGGTTCTTGAGCGCTATGCCGGCAGACACGGCTCAGAGGATTACAGGAACGCGTCGCCGCTGATGAGGCAAACCATGGTGAAGCTGATAAACGAGGATTTCAGGCCGCTAATGCCCAAAATCAGGCAACCCTCGCTGCTTGTATGGGGAACCTGCGACAGGGATACCCCCATAGAAAACGCCCGGCTCATGGAAAAGCTGATTCCGGACGCGGGGCTGGTGGAGGTTGCCGGAGCGGGCCACTATTCGTATCTTGAGCAGCCCGCCTTTGTTTACAGGGTGCTGGATTCATTTTTCGGGGTAAAGGCATGAGAGATATTTTTGCGTTTGCGGCCGCATCCGCGGCCTTCCTCGCGGCGGCGGCCGCGCTCGCTGTGAAAAGCATACATATATACCAGCTCAACTCATACAAGCCTCAGGCGCAGCTGAAGTGGGTGAGGGACAATATCGCGGGCCACTTTGCGCGCACGGTCCCGGCGCTGGCGGCCGCGCTGGCGGCGCGGGAGCTGGGCCGCGTGGGCGTCCTAATCGGAGCGGCGCTGTTTCTCGCGGTCCTGCTGCTGAACCTGCCGAAAAAGGCAAAGAAGCCCCTCGTATATACGGCGAGGGTAAAGAGGCTGCTGGCAAGCTGCGGGCTTATCCACATAGCCCTGGCCGCCGCAGGCTTTGCGGCCTTGGAGTACGCAGCCTTCTTCTGCCTTGTTTACGCGCTCTGCCTTGCGGGGTCGCCCTGGCTTGTTTTGCTGGCCGACCGGATAAACGGCCCTATGGAGAAGGCCATAAACAAGAGGTATATCGACGAAGCAAGAAAAATAATCGAAGGCATGCCGGAGCTGAAGGTTGTAGGCGTTACGGGCAGCTACGGAAAGACCAGCGTCAAATTTTATATTGAAAAACTGCTTTCCGTAAAATACAATGTTCTGGCGACGCCGGAGAACTACAACACCACCCTGGGCGTTGTGCGCGCCATAAGGGAACGGCTTCTCCCAACCCATGAGGTGTTCGTATGCGAAATGGGCGCGAGGAACGTCGGCGACATAAGGGAGATTTGCGAGCTGGTGCGGCCGAAAATAGGCGTCGTCACGTCGATAGGGCCGCAGCACCTGGAAAGCTTCAAAACCATTGAAAACGTGGTGAAAACCAAATTCGAGCTTATAGACTCGCTCCCCCGGGACGGCTTAGCAGTGCTTAATATGGACAACGAATATATAGCCGCCCGCACCGTCGGCGTGAGAACTATAGGCTATGGGACTGTCAACGGCGAGTATAGGGCCGAAAACATCAGATATACGTCAAAAGGCGTCAGCTTTGAGGTAAAGGGCGTGCGGTTTGAAACGAAGCTTATCGGCAGGCACAACGTGCAGAACGTCTGCGCCGCCATCGCAGTGGCAAATGCCATGGGAATACCGCTCGAAAAGCTGGTTCAGCCCGTCCGCAAGCTGGAAAATGTGGCCCACAGGCTGCAGCTGCTGGGCGGGGGAAGCCGGCTGGTCATAGACGACGCCTACAACTCCAATCCGGCGGGGGCGGCATCGGCGCTGGAAACGCTGGCGGGCTTCGAGGGAGTAAGGATTTTGATAACGCCGGGCATGGTGGAGCTGGGGGCGCGCCAGTACGAGCTGAACAGGGAGCTTGGCGCAAAGGCCGCAAAATGCTGCGATTACGCCGTGCTGGTCGAGAGCAGGCTGAACGGCAACGCGGCCGCCATTAGAGAGGGGCTGCTTTCCGCCGGCTTTGATATGAGCCGGCTGAGGACCGCCGGAACGGTGAACGAGGCGGTCGGGATAGCGGACGGCATAGATACCGGGGGCAAAACCAGGATAATACTACTTGAAAACGATTTGCCCGATAATTATTGATTGAGTGGGTGGTTGAATTGAAAATCAGGGCGGGCGTCTTTTTCGGCGGCAGGAGCGTGGAGCACGAGGTGTCCGTTATTTCGGCGATACAGGCGCTGAACAACCTTAATAAAGAAAAATACGAGGCTGTTCCCGTATACATCACCAGGGACATGGAGTTTTACACGGGAGAGCTTGCGGGAAAAATTGAGAGCTATAGGGACGTTGGCGCCCTGCTGAAAAAAAGCGTCAGGGTGATGCCGGTAAAAAGCGGCGCCGGCGCGGATCTGGTGGAATGGAGAGGCCTCAGGAAAAAGGTCTATGCGCACATAGACGTAGCCATACCCGTCGTCCACGGGACAAACGTCGAGGACGGGGCCTTGCAGGGCTACCTGAGGACGCTTGGAATCCCCTTCGCCGGCTCGGATGTCTGCGCTTCGGCCGTAGGCATGGACAAATATGTCCAGAAGCTGCTTTTCAGGGACGCCGGCATACCCGTTTTGCCCTGCCTGAGGTTCAATGCGAACGAAAATATGGACGGCCTCTGCTCCAGGGCGGCGGAAGAAATAGGGTTCCCTGCAGTAGTCAAGCCGGCGAATCTAGGCTCCAGCGTGGGCATAAGGCTCGCCAGAAACGCTGGGGAGCTGAGGGAGGCGGCCGAATATGCCTTTGATTTTGCGCCCGTCATACTTGTCGAAAGAGCCGTGGAAAACCTGCGGGAGATAAACTGCGCCGTTCTCGGGGACCGTGAAGGAGCCCGCGCCTCGGAGTGCGAGGAGCCCGTAATGGCCGGCGAGATATTGAGCTACGAGGACAAATATGTTTCCGGCGGAAAGGGCATGAGCGGCCTCAAGAGGCTGCTGCCGGCCCCGATACCGGAAGAGCTGAGGGAGAAAATAAGGGCCTGGGCCGTGAGGGCCTTTATGGCTCTCGACTGCGCGGGCGTCGCCCGGATAGACTTTTTGATGGACGGGAAAACTCGGGAGGTATGGATTAATGAAATCAACACCATACCCGGCTCCCTGTCCTTTTACCTTTGGGAGCCGGCCGGTCTGAAATATGCCCAGCTTCTGGACGAACTCGTGAGTCTTGCCCTGAAGCGCGAAAGGGAAAGAAACAGCCTGAATACGGCCATTGACACGGGCATATTGGCCGGCTTCAGCGGAGGCTCGAAGGGCAAGCTGTAGCGGGATATGATTTGAGGCATATCAGGATGCGCGAAAAACTCAAATCATAAATTGAAGGGAATTATTAAGCGTATGATAATACAATTTGAGGAATATAAGGTAAAGCTGAACGCCTTGAAGCCCGTTTTTGACACTCTTGAAAGCGCCCTCAGGCTTGATGCGGCAAAGGAGGAGATCGCGGAGCTTGAAGCGAAAAGCGGAGCCGACGGCTTCTGGAACGACGTTGAGGCGGCCCAAAAGGTGCTCCAGCAGATAAAAAAGCTCAAGGACAAGTGCGAAAACTTTGACAAATTGAAGAAATGGCGGGACGACCTTTACGCGATCTGCGAAATGGCCATAGAGGAAAACGACGACAGCATGCTGGACGAGCTTGTCAGGGAATACGAGGCCTTTGAAAAGAAGCTGGAGGAGACCCGCCTGGGTACGCTTTTGACGGGAGAATATGACCAGTGCAACGCCATACTGTCCTTCCACGCCGGGGCCGGAGGGACCGAGGCCCAGGACTGGGCCCAGATGCTCTACCGGATGTATACCCGCTGGGCCGAGCGGCACGGCTACAGGTACAAGCTGCTCGACTGGCTGGACGGAGAGGAGGCCGGAATAAAAAACGCAACCATACTGATTTCCGGCGAAAACGCCTACGGCTATCTCAAAAGCGAATCGGGCGTGCACCGCCTTGTGCGCATATCGCCCTTCGACGCCTCCGGCCGCAGGCACACCTCCTTCGCCGCGGTTGAGGTCATGCCGGAAATAGAAAACGACAAGGAAATAGAGATACGCCCCGAGGATTTGAAGGTGGACACCTACCGCTCAAGCGGAGCGGGCGGCCAGCACATAAACAAGACGGAGTCTGCCATACGCATAACCCACATCCCAACCGGCATAGTTGTAAGCTGCCAGGTTGAGCGCAGCCAGATACAAAACAGGGAAACGGCTATGAACATGCTGAGGGCGCGCCTCGCGGAAATAAAGGAAAGGGAGCACCTGGAAAAAATAGAGGATATAAAGGGCGTGCAGATGAAGATAGAGTGGGGCAGCCAGATACGCTCGTATGTGTTCATGCCCTACACGCTGGTCAAGGACCACAGGACGGGTTTTGAAAACGGAAACATAAACGCCGTTATGGACGGCGATATAGACGGCTTTATAAACGCGTATCTGAGCCAAAAAACGCAATAAGCCATGATGCTCGGAACGATAGTAAACACCGTTTCGGTGATTGCCGGCTCCCTGCTGGGCCTGCTGCTGAAAAAGGGGCTGCCCGAAAGGATAAGCGATATCATAACAAAGGGCTTGGGCCTTTGCGTGCTCTATATAGGGATAAGCGGAAGCCTTAAAGGCTCAAACCAGCTTATAGCGATATTGTCCATGGTCGCCGGCGGAATAATCGGCCAGGCTCTGGACCTGGACGGAAGGCTCAGCAGGCTGGGAGCGGCCTTAGGGGACAAGCTTAAAAAGAACGGGAACGGCGGAGGCTCCGTGGCCGAAGGCTTTGCGGCGGCAAGCCTGCTTTTCTGCGTCGGCTCAATGACCGTTGTAGGCTCCCTTCAGAGCGGGCTTACGGGCAGCAACGAAATGCTGTATACCAAATCCGTGCTGGATTTCATCTCGTCCATAGTCCTGGCCTCCGCTCTCGGAATAGGCGTACTGCTCTCCGCCGCCTTTGTCTTTGCCTTTCAGGGCGCCATAACCCTGCTTGCGCGATGGGCGGCGCCGCTTCTCAGCGATTACGCGGTGGCGGAAATGACCTGCGTGGGCTCGCTGCTGATAATAGCCCTGGGCCTGAACATGCTGGGGATATCCAAGCTGAAGGCCATGAATCTGCTGCCCGCCATATTCGTACCGCTTATACTCTGCATTTTCATGTAGGATAGATAAACTACCGGTTTTGCGAAAGGGATAAATGATGAACGATGTAAACTACACGATGCTCTGCGATTTTTATGAGCTGACCATGGGCAACGGATATTTCCTCTCCGGCCTGCATCAGAAATACACCTATTTTGACGTGTTTTTCCGAGAGGTGCCGGACGGAGGCGGCTTTGCCATAGCCGCCGGTCTTGAGCAGGTTATAGAGTATATCCAAAATCTGCGCTTTGACAAAAAGGATATAGATTTCCTTCGCGGCAAGGGCTGCTTTGACGAAAGATTCCTGCGCTGGCTGAAATACTTTAAATTTACCGGAGACATCTGGGCCGTTCCGGAAGGCACTCCCGTTTTTCCGGGAGAGCCCATCATGACGGTAAGAGCCCCGGCGGTGGAGGCTCAGCTAATAGAGACCTATGTGCTGCTGGCGCTTAACCACCAGTCGCTCATCGCCACGAAGGCCAACAGGGTGGTCCGGGCCGCCCAGGGCAGGCCGGTGCTTGAGTTCGGCTCCCGCCGGGCGCAGGGCGCGGACGGAGCCATAATCGGGGCCAGGGCCGCGTATATCGGCGGCTGCGCCGGAACCGCCTGCACCGTGTCCGACCAGCTTTTCGGAGTGCCCGCCGGGGGGACTATGGCCCACTCCTGGGTCCAAATGTTTGATTCCGAGTACGAGGCCTTCAAGACCTACTGCGAGCTTTATCCTAACAACGCCACGCTGCTCGTGGATACCTACAATACGCTGAAAAGCGGCGTCCCAAACGCAATCAGGGCCTTTAAAGAGGTGCTGGTTCCCAAGGGCATAACAAAGTTTGCCATAAGGCTGGACTCGGGCGACATCTCCTACCTCTCGAAGCAGGCGCGTAAGATGCTCGACGAGGCGGGGCTGCAATGCTGCAAGATCACTGTTTCCAACGCCCTTGACGAGAGGATAATCACCGACCTCCTTATGCAGGGGGCCTGCATAGATACCTTTGGCGTAGGCGAGAGGCTGATAACGGCAAAAAGCGCGCCGGTCTTCGGCTGCGTATACAAGCTGGCCGCCGTGGAGGACGAGAACGGAAGGATAATACCCAAGATAAAGGTCAGCGAAAATACGGCGAAAATCACCACGCCGCATTTTAAAAAGGTCTACAGAATCTTCGACAGGGAAACGGGCAAGGCTCTGGCCGACCAGCTCTGCGTTTACGACGAGGTTATCGACGAAACGAAGCCACTGGTGATATTTGACCAATTCGCTGTGTGGAAAACAAAAAAGCTGACGAATTTCAGCGTAAAGGAGCTGCTTGTGCCGATTTTCGAGGGTGGCAAGCTGGTATATAAAAAACCGGCCCTCAGCGAGATAAGAGATTATTGCGCTCAGCAGGTCGAGCTGCTGTGGGATGAGGTCAAGCGCTTTGAAAACCCCCACAACTACTATGTGGATCTGTCGGAAAAGCTCTGGGTGATAAAGCGGGAGCTGCTCAACAGCAAAAACGAGGAATAAAAATAACGCCCCGCGCCCTTGCTGACGGCGCGGGGTCCTGTTTTTTGCTTAGGTGCTCTCCTTCGTCACGGCTTGGCAGAAGGCGTCTATTTTTGCGGTTTCGTCCTTGTTTTTCAAGGGATTGACAAACAGGGCGGCGCCCTTTATTTCCGTGCCGCTCAGCTTCTTTTTGATAAGCCTGAAGCCCTTGTCGGCCGAGCCTCCGGCGCTGCAGGCAAAGAGGTACACCGACTTGCCCTCGAGCTTATTGCCTGCCAGGAAAGTATTGATGGGGGCCGCCAGCCTGCCCGCCCATATCGGAGCGCCTATAATTACGGTTTTGTACTTGTCGAGCTTTAAAACAGGGTTGGAAAGGGCGGGCTTTTTATTGAACAGAGCGCTCATGCCGCCAATGAAGTAAGTCCGGAAGCCCTCTTTTTTCATCTCCTTCTTAAGCCTCAGCCTTATCAGGTCGGCGTTCAGCTTAATTGCGATTTGCTTTGCGGCATATTCCGTGTTTCCGGTGAGAGAGAAATAAACAACCGCAGGCTTCATAGATACAATCATGCCTTTCCTCAGTATTATTTACCAGAGCTTTTCCGGATAGACTCCTTCCTTGTGCATCGCCTTCAGCCCCTCGGCTACTATGGGCCGGTCCTCCCTGTTGGTCATGCCGAACCAGAAGGAGCTCGAGCCGAGCACCGATACCTCAAGCCTGCCGGCCCTTATCAGGCTGTCCACAAGCCCGGGCAGGATGCACTCGCTCTTAAGGTCCCCTTCTGGCAGGCCCCTTAAAAACTCCGCAAGGTAAGCCTCGGCCTCGTTAAAAATCCACGGAGTAAACCCCCAAAAATTCATCGAAACGGCGGCCTCCGGATCCAACGGAACGCCTTCGGGCGTTTCGGCCGTGTCCCTTATGCTCCCGTCCGGAAAAACGGATATCTTGTAGGTTTCGGTTATGGATTTGAGCCTCCCGCCCTCTACGGCGCAGAGCCCTCGGGTGACGGTCCCGTTTTTGCTGACGGTGTTTTTCAGCCTGAAGCCCACCATAGCCGCCCTGCCCGAGGCTGGCATGGCGGTGATTTCGTTATACAATACCGAAAACGCCTCCGCGCCGTAGTAATCGTCGGCATTGACGACAGCAAAAGGCTCTTTTACAGCGTCTTTTGCGCATAAAAGAGCGTGGGCGGTGCCAAAGGGCTTTTTGCGCTCGGCTGGTATGCGGTAAAAAGAAGGTATGCTTGAATAGTCCTGTATGGCGTATTCGACTTCCATCCCGCGCGAGCGGAGCCTGCCGTCGAAAAGCTCGCGGAGCCCGTCGCGTATTTCCCGGGTAACGATAAAAACGACCTTAGTGAAACCGGCTCTTATGGCGTCATAAATGGAGTATTCCATAAGTATTTCGCCGTTCGGGCCGACGCCCTCGATTTGCTTTGCGCCCCCGTAGCGGGAACCCAGGCCCGCAGCAAGTATAACAAGGGCGGCTTTTTTGCGTTCGTTTGAAAAATACATACTTCGCTTGCTTCCTTTGCTTTCGATTGGAGCTTCTGAGGCCGCCTTGCGGCGGCCTCAGTGTTTTATTGTTTTATCAGCCTATGAGTTTGATGCTGCCAATGAAGGGCAAGGGCTTTTCCAGCCCCATCAGAGCGGTGACTACGCCCCATGCCCAGTAAAACAGGATGATGAGATTGAAAAGCCAGCCGAGGAATATCCTTGAGAGTATGCCCAGCACTATTCCAAGCAGCAGATTGAGCAGCGCCTGGTTGGCGTGGAAGCGGCCAAAGCTGCTGCCGGGTATAAGCGCCAGGGGAAGAAAGAAAAGTATCCAAAAATAAGCTGCGGCGGAAACAAGCCTTTCTTTTACGTCTGAGCTCATATGTATTTTCATGCTCCTTTCCTTCGTTCATTTGCACCATGCTACAATAAAGAGGGGGGCATATCAAGCCAGGGCAAGCGCTTTTTCGGCGGCGTCATCGTCGCTGACCTTTAAAATGAACTGGGCTTTGCCGGGGTTGGGGGAAATGAAGGCATAGCAGTACTCCACAAATACTCCGGCGTCCGACAGGCGCATCAGGACCTCGTGAAAGGCGCCGGGCCTGTTTTCGGTTTCCACGGCCAAAACGGGGGTTATATTGACCAGATAGCCGTTGGCGCGCAAAACCGAGGCCGCCTTTTCGCAGTCCCCGGCTATAATTCGCATGACTCCGAAGTCCTTGGTGTCTGCCAGGCTGAAGGCCTGCATGTCAATCCCGTTGTCGGCCAAAATGCCCGTTGCGTCGGTCAGCGCGCCGACACGGTTTTCAATAAATATGGAAAGCTGCTTCAGAAACATATGAACCTCCCCTTCTTGAATGATGCCATTATTTTAATCCAGCAGCTTCCGGTTGTCTATCACCCGTTTGGCCTTGCCCTCAAATCTTTCCAGGCTCTTATGGTCGGCAAGCCTTATTTCGGCGGCTATGCCAAGGGTGGAATTGACGGCCTTCGCTATCTCCTCGCGCAGGGCCTCAAGCTTGCGGACCTCGCCTGTAAAGGTCCCCTCGGCCAGCTCGACCAGTATTGTCAGGCTGTCAAGGTTTCCCTTGCGGTCTACTATCATCTGATAGTGGGGGCCTATGCCCTCTATTTCAAGCAGGACGGTCTCCACCTGGGACGGGAACACGTTTACGCCTCTGATTATGAGCATGTCGTCGGTGCGGCCGGCTGGCTTGGTCATTCTCAGGTGCGTGCGGCCGCACGGGCAGTCGCCCTTTATGATGGCCGCAACGTCGCGCGTCCGATAGCGGATAAGGGGCAGGGCCTCCTTGGTGATGCAGGTAAACACAAGCTCTCCCTTTTCGCCCTCCGGCAGCACCTCGCCCGTATCCGGGTCTATGATTTCGGGAATGAAATGATCCTCGCAGACATGCAGGCCCTTATGAACCTGGCACTCGTAGGCGACGCCGGGCCCGATGATCTCGCTTAGGCCGTATATGTCGAAGGCCTCCAGGTTAAGGCGGCGCTCTATTTCGGCGCGCATGGCCTCCGTCCAGGGCTCCGCCCCGAAGAAGCCGCATCTGAGCGCAAGCTGGTCAAGGCCGATATGGTTTTCCTCCATATACTCGGCGAGAGTCAGGGCGTAGGAGGGAGTGCAGAGTATAAAGGTAGGCTTGAAATCCTGAAGGAGCGTAACCTGCCTCTTGGTGTTGCCTGTGGAGGCCGGTATCGTGGCGCAGCCTATGGTTTCGGAGCCGAGGTTGCCGCCAAGCCCGCCCGTAAATAGGCCGTAGCCGTAGCTGATATGGCCTATGTCCTTTTTTGTAATGCCTCCCGCTCCGATGGTCCGGGCCATCACCTCGCCCCAGACGGCCATGTCGTTGCGCGTGTAGCCGACGACCGTCTGCTTGCCGGTGGTGCCGGAGGAAGCGTGGATGCGCACAACCTCGTCCATGGGTGCTGAAAAAAGCCCGAAAGGATAGTTGTCGCGCAGATCCTGCTTGTAGGTGAAGGGAAGAAGCTTGAGATCGTCCACCGAACGGATATCCTCAGGCTTTATTCCGGCCTTGTCAAACTTCAGCCTGTAAGCCTGGTTGTTTTCATATACGCGCTTAACCGTCGCCTTCAGGCGCTCGCTCTGGAGTTCCCGGAGTTTTTCGCGGGGCATGGTTTCGGCTTCCCTGTTGTAATAGCTGTACATAACGCATCCGTCCTTCAGTTTATAGGTCAATCCAGCCTGTATATCCATCCAAAGGGGTCGGCGATTTTGCCCCATTGTATGCCGGTGAGATAATCGTACAGCCTCTGCGTTAAATCTCCGATTTTGCCGCCGCAGACGGTTTCGCGCTGGCCCGCGCGCACTATTTCCCCAATCGGCGAGATGACGGCCGCGGTGCCGCTGCCCCAAGCCTCCTCAAGCCTTCCGGCCGCCGCCGCGTCAAAGAGCTCGTCGGCCGTAATCAGGCGCTCCGCCGCGTGGCAATTCCAGCTTTCAAGAATTTTTATGCATGAATCCCTGGTAATTCCGGGTAAAATAGAACCGCCGAGAGGAGGGGTTATGACCTCGCCGCCGATTTTAAAAAACACGTTCATGCTGCCGACTTCTTCTATATATTTGCGGTGTACGCCGTCCAGCCAAAGGACCTGGGAAAAGCCCTCCTTTTCTGCCAATTGCCCGGCGCGGAGGGTGGCTGCGTAGTTGCCACCGGTCTTGGCATGGCCCGTACCGCCCTTGACTGCCCTGACGTCGCGCGTTTCCACGTATATTTTTACGGGATTGATGCCCTCGGCGTAATAAGCGCCGACGGGAGAGGTAAAAATGCAGAATATATAGGAGGAGGAGGCGTGGACGCCGATATGGGGCTCGGTTGCTATTATAAAGGGCCGTATATACAGGGAGGTGCCGGGAGCGGAGGGTACCCAATCCGCGTCCAGCCGGACAAGGCTGTCGAGAGCTTCAAGGAACAAAGCCTCGTCAAGCCTGGGGATGCACATGCGCTCGCAGGATTCGTTCATCCTTTTTATGTTGGCCCAGGGACGGAAGAGCTGTATTCCCCCGTCGGCGCGCCTGTATGCCTTCAGGCCCTCGAAAATTTCCTGCGCGTAGTGGAAGACCATGGCGGAGGGCTCTAAGGCAAAGGGGCCGTAGGGCACGATGCGCGGATCATGCCAGCCCTTATCAGCGCTGTAGTCCATAATGAACATGTGGTCTGAAAAATATTTGCCGAAGCCGAGCCTGCTCTGGTCGGGCCGGGGCCGTGGGTTTGCTGTTTTCTGTATGGTTATGCTTGACAAGGTATCGTCGCCTTTCGATTTAGTGTATTGAATCAGCTTGTATTAATTATTAATAATATCACGCCGTTGCTTCAGGCGCAAGACCGGACGTGTAATTTGTGCGCTAATTCTGCATAATTGACCGAAACGCCTGTAAAACAGGAGCTCAATTCTGTAAAGCGGACAAGCCGAAAATAATTGACTTCAGTCGTATTTTACATTATTTTATTATCAGGGAGTGGATGCATATGGACGCCGAGCAGATTTTTCATACTGGCAACAGCTTCTTGAGGCTTGGCATTATTGCACTCAGGGGCGCTGAGGATTTGGCGCATAAAATAGACAGATTCCTTGTCGAGTGGGCCGCCATGGGGCCGGAGGCAAGGGATACTTTTATTATTGGGGCGGAATGTCCGCGCTTTTCTTCCGGGGACGGGAAGGGGATAATTAAGGAAAGCGTTCGCGGGATGGACATATATATCATCGTAGACGTAGGCAATTATAATTGCACCTACAATATGTTCGGCTATTTGAACCATATGAGCCCCGACGACCACTTTGCAGACCTGAAAAGGATAATACAGGCCGCCAGCGGCAAGGCCAGCTCCATAACGGTTATTATGCCTCAGCTATACGGCGCAAGGCAGCACCGCAGGGCCGCCAGAGAGAGCCTGGACTGCGCCGTGGCCCTTCAGGAGCTTCAGGCAATGGGCGTAAAAAACGTGATAACCTTCGATACGCACGACGCGAGAGTGCAGAACGCCGTCCCGCTCATGGGGCTGGACAATCTGATGCCGCACTACCAGGTTCTGAAGGCCCTGTTCAAGCGCTACCCCGACATCAGCACTAGCAAGGAAAAGTTCATGGTGGTAAGCCCGGACGAGGGCGCCATGAACAGGAACATGTATTATTCCTCTGTTTTGGGCGTCAACCTCGGAATGTTCTATAAGCGCCGGGACTATTCGCGGATGGTCAACGGGAGGAACCCCATAGTCGCCCATGAATATCTGGGCGACAGGGTGGACGGGAAGAGCATCCTTGTTGCCGACGATCTTATATCCTCAGGCGAGTCAATGCTGGACATAGCCTATTACATGAAGAAGCACAACGCCGCCAGATTCTTCGCTACGGCCACTTACGCCCTGTTTACAAACGGCCTTGCCCTGTTTGATAAAGCCTATACGGACGGGGTCATAGACTGCGTTTTCGGCACCAACATGACCTACATCAGCGACGAGCTGCGCAAGCGCCCCTGGTTCTGCGAGGTGGACTGCAGCAAGTATATAGCGTACATAATTGCCGCAATGAACCACAACGTGAGCGTAAGCGCGCTGCTCGACCCCCACGAAAAGATAAAAAAGTTAATAGAAGTATATCATACCGATTTGAATTAAATATTCCAACATGCAAAAGCCCGCCTTGCTACGCTCTGGCAAGGCGGGCTCGTCTTATGAGTTGACGGCGAAAGTCAATATTTGCCGTATTCCCTGACCGTCTCGAACATGGCCTCAACGTTTTCGCGCTTTGCGTAGCTTAGGCCGGAGCTGGTTTCAAATATGAAGCCGCCGCCGGGCGCGCAGATGTCTATGAGCCGCTTGCATTCGTCTATGACCTGCTGCCTTGTGCCGAATTGCAGCAGGTTGGTGGAAAAGCCGCCCGATATGCAGGCTATTCCGCCCAGCTTTTTCTTGGCGGCGGCCATGTCCACCTCCTCGAAATGGTAGAACACCTTTCCGGGCGGCACCTCGCTAAGGCAGTCAAGGCGTGAATTGTACTTGCCTTCGGTATATATGTAAGGTACCTTGCCGGTATCTATGATGGTTATTATTATCTGCTGAAGGTGTTTCCAGTAATATTTTCTGTAATGCTCGTCGCTCATAAAGCCGTCCATTCCCTTGTGGAGGGCCATGAAAACATGCTTGCCCCTGCCTATGTCCGCCGTCGCCTTCAGCATGGCAATCTGGCGCTCAAAGGCCTCCTCTATGTATTTTTCGACATATTCTGTGTTGTCGTAAAGGTCCTGCAGCGAGAGTATGGTGCCCCTGAGGCCGTCGCTGTAGCTGTCGAAGGGGACGGCGGCCATGCCGCCGCTGTTCATCGGGTAGCCCAGGTCCTCCACAAGACGGGCCAGCTCGTCCTGCTTTTGCTGGTAGCTTTCGTACAGCTCGTTTATCTTCCAGAGATCCTCTATCATCCGCCTGAATTCGGGCGCTGAAAAATGCGCCGCTATCTGCCGGGCGCTGCCCATTCTCAAGCCGAAGCTCAGCTTTGCCAGAGGCTCCAGAAGCTCCGAGGTGCGCGGAAGGGATTTGCGCAGCTCCCAGCCGGTGCGGTCGCTGAAAAATTCCTCGAATTCGTCGTCAAGCAGGAGCGGGTATTCGATGAACTGCTGTATGGAGTTGTCGCCGATTATTTTCCCTGGCATACCGGCCCAGCGCATGTTCTTCGGGCGGGAAAGCTCCATCATGGGGCCTTCTCCGGCAAAAACAAAGCCCAGCCCTATGCCGCTGTCGGGATCGAAATCGTGCAGGTACTTGACGACGGAATTTTTCATTTTTTCAAGGGTGGTGTCGTACACCACCTCGGCCACCGTATAGCCTGCGTTCAGGATGGGGAACAGCTCCGCCGGCGGCGTTATGGGCACCCTGTCCGGCTCCTTCAGAGCTATGGCGTCCCTGACCCGCTTTTGCTTTTCCTCATATTTGAGCTTATTTTCCTGCGGCATGACAATTCCTCCCATACACATTATTTGCCTATAAATATAGCACAATATGCAATTGAATTCAACGCGTATTTTTGTTAAAGTAAACGGCGGGAGGATTTTCGAAGATGGATTTGCGGGCTTATTTTGACAGAATAGGGTATAAAGAAGGGGGAAGCGATACAGAGAGGCTTTTCAGGGTCCACAGACGGCACATAATGTCAATACCCTTTGAGAACATCGACGTATACAACGGAAAAACCGTGTCGGTGGAGTCGGAGGCGGTGTTTGAAAAGCTCGTTGTGAAAAAGCGCGGCGGCTATTGCTTTGAAATGAACTGCCTGCTGGCGGACGCCCTTTCGGCCATGGGTTTTGAGGTCTACGGGGTTTTGGCAAGGGTTTCGATGGGGCCCGGAGGCTTCGGACCGCACCTGCACAGGATGAACATAGCCGTTGCCGGCGGGAAGCGCTACATATGCGACGTCGGCTTCGGGGGCGACTGCTTTGTCGAGCCGCTGCTTTTTGAAACCGGTCTGGAGCAGAGGGTTCACGGCTGTACATACAGGATAGTTAAGGGCGGCGCCGTGCAGTATTCCGTTCAAATCTTAAAAGACGGGCAATACGCCGATATGCTGGGCTTCGACGATATTCCCGCCCTTAACGGAGATTTCGGAGTCAGCAATTTTTATACGAATTGCAACCCAGATTCGGGCTTCCGTCATTTTGTCATGATAAACCTTTTTACGGAAAACGGGCGCATTTCAATGCTGAACGAGCAGCTTACCGTAAGAAGCGGCGGGGAAACGATAAGAAAATATTTGACGAGGGACGAGCTGCCCGGGACGCTGGAGAAATACTTCGGCATTAGCGAACCGGTGGATGATAGGCTGTGGGAAGGGCGAAAGGAGGCGGGCGGCTTCGAATGAAGCGCTGCCGCCGAGGCTGAATTGCACGAATAAGAAACTTGCAGGCATAAAAAGGCCGGCCGGGACGGCGGAATCAGCCGCCCCGGCCGGCCTTTTATCGCAAGGGGCAGGCGGCCCCGCCGAAGAAGCGAGCTCTCATGTTTAAGCGCTGCGAAAATATTAAGGATAGTTGACAGAGTGAAGTGGACGTAATAAAATAATTTGTAATATACTATATAATAAAAAACGAAGGGTTAATTTTATCGCAATTAAATAACGAAAGGAATTTACATAGAATGAATCCGCAGATTGACGTTCGCAGAGTCCATCCTGAGCTCAGGGCGTCGCTTGAACTCATGCCTGGCGGCAACTTTACGAGAGAGGGACTGAAGCAGCTTCGCGAGGCCATGGGCGCGATGGTTTTTCAGGCGCTGCCCGACGATCCGGCAGTCAGGGTCTTCAATAAAACGATACCCGGCCCCGAAGGGGCTCCCGAGCTGCGCGTCCGCATCTACGAGCCTGCCGTTAAGAAAGAAGGCCGTCCGGGCATATTGTATATACACGGCGGAGGCTACATAGTCGGAACTCCGGAAACCACGGATTTTGCCTGCTATCGCATGGCCAAGGAAATAGACTGCGTGGTCGTGTCCGCGGACTACAGGCTCGCGCCGGAAACGCCTTATCCCGGGCCGCTGGAGGACTGCTACGCCGCCTTGAAGTGGTTTTCGGAAAACTCAAGGGAGCTCGGTGTGGACTGCGGCCGCATAGCCGTTGCCGGCGGCAGCGCGGGCGGAGGGCTGACAGCCGCCCTTGCCCTGCTGGCCCGGGACAGGAAGGGGCCCGCCATAGCCTTTCAGGCGCCGCTCTATCCGATGATAGACGACAGGAACATAACTCCGTCGAGCCGCGAGTTTTTGGACGACAGGCTTTGGAACAGGGATAAAAACGAATTTGCCTGGGAGATGTACCTGGGCCCGCTGTACAAGGGCGAGGCGCCTGAATACGCGGCTCCCGCCAGGGCTAGAGAGCTGGCCGGGCTTCCTCCCGCTTACACGCTTGTGGGCGAGCTTGACCTTTTCCGCGATGAAACCATAGAGTACTGCATGCGCCTGATGCAGGCGGGGGTGCCCGTGGAGCTGCATGTATATCCCGGCTGCTATCACGGTTTTGATATGTCTTTGAATACCGAAATCGGAAGGCGCGCGGAGAACGAAATAATTATGGCGCTGAAAAAGGCGCTGAGGTGACAGATGCCAGACAACAGCTTCTCAGCGAAGGAAAAAATATGGACTGGGGATTTTATCGCGATATTTGCCGTCAACATCGTAATGAGCATGGGCCAGTTCATGATGAACACGCTGATACCTAAATACGTCAACGATTTAGGCGGAGCCGCTACGGTTGTTGGGATGGTGACGGGCATATTTGCCGTAACGGCGCTGGGGATTAGGCCGGTGGCCGGCCCGGCGATGGATTATTTCCGGAAAAACAGGCTTTTGAGCTTCGCCATAGGCTCAATAACGCTGGCCTTTGTCTGCTACGGCTTTTCAAAAACCATTCCGATGCTGATAGCCGCGCGCCTTATCCACGGCATAGGCATAGGCCTGGCCGCGCCCCTTACGCTGGCTATCACAAGCAATATCCTGCCATATTCCAAGATGGCTTCGGGGCTCGGCCTGTTTTCCTTGGGCGGGGCGGTGGCAACTGCCATAGGCCCGACCTTGGGGCTGGAGCTGGCCGGCGTCATCGGATACAACAAAACCTTTTTTATCTGCGCGGGGCTGATGGCCTCCTGCTTTGCGCTTACCTTTATCATCAAAAGCGAGGTTCCGGCACGCAGGGAAGGCTTTAAGATAACGCTGGACCAGGTGGTTGCGCCCGAGGTGATATTGCCGACCCTTTCCATATTTTTTATGGTAATAGGCTATTCGGGAATAAATTCCTTTCTTGCCATATTCGGGGAGATGAATGGGGTAAAGGATATTGGGCTTTTCTTTACCGCAAACGCCCTATGCATGATATTCATACGCCCCTTCAGCGGCAGGATAGCCGACAGGCGCGGGATAGACACAACTATTATTCCCGGGCTGGTGATATTCATCGGCGCCCTGCTGCTTATAAGCTGCAGCCGCACGCTGCCGATGTTCATTCTGTCGGGCGTCGTCACAGCCGTCGGCTTCGGAATCAGCGAGCCGATTTTGCAGGCCCTGAACATGCAGCTTGTCGTTAAGGAGAGGCGGGGGGCGGCGGGCAACACAAACTTTATGGGAGTGGACATAGGCTTTCTGATCGGGCCGACGATAGCGGGCCTTATCACCTCAGCCGTCGAAAAGAGCACGGGAAGCGAGCTTCAGGGCATTGCGGTAATGTACAGGGTCATGACCATACCCGTCGTCATATCCATAATCATATTTGCTATCAACAGGAAAAAGCTGCTGGCCAGAGTTAAGGAGCTTCAGAACTCCCAGGCGGGAATGGAGCCCGCAGCGGCAGACGGCTGATAAACCAAATGAAAGGATGAAACATATGGCGGTATTTGAAATCAGCTTCTTTTCCGACGCTTTGGGGCGCATCGCCCCGCTTACGGCAATCGTACCGGTCGAGCGGCCGCATCATTACGGCGGAGGCGGAAAGCCCTTTTCGGGCCCGTTCCGCTCGGTATACCTGCTGCACGGCTATTCCGGCACCAACACAGACTGGCTGAGAGGCTCAAGGATTGAGCAGCTTGCGATGGCCCATAACATCGCAGTCTTTATGCCCGCCGGCGAAAACGGCTTCTATCTGGATGACCCAATACGGGGCGCGTATTACTCAAGGCTCCTTTGCCAGGACTTGATAGATTTTACGCGCGCCGTGTTTCCCCTCTCCACACGGCGCGAGGACACTACGATAGGCGGCTTTTCCATGGGAGGCTACGGGGCGCTGAGGAACGGCCTGCTGCGCAGCGACATCTTCGGCAATATCATCGCCTTATCCGCCGCCATAATGACGGACGAGCTTTCGAGCATGAGGGAGGGCAATCCGTCCCCGGTCGCGCCCTACAGCTATTATGTACATACCTTCGGCAATCCGGCGGAATTTGCGGGCAGCGACAAGGACCCGAAGGCGCTGGCCAAAGCCCTGCTTGATGAAAAGAAGCCCTTGCCAAATCTGTACCTGGCCTGCGGTGCGGAGGACATAGCTCATGTCCAGGATTTGAGCTACCACAACTATCTGAACGAAATAGGCTTCAGCCATGTTTATGAGGAGGGCCATGGCGAGCACAACTGGGCATACTGGGACGAGCACATAGAAAAAGCGCTTAAATGGCTCGACGGACTGAACAAGCCCTGATTGGACGAATAAAAACCGCGGCGCAGACGCATGCCGCGGCTTTTTTATTTGGCAGCTTTAACGGTAAAAAAGTCTGAGGGCCTCTTTTGTCCCCTCCAAATCCAAAAAATCGTTGACGAACTGCTTTTTGAGAAGGCTCTGGGGTATGAATTCATTGTACTTGCTTTCAAGCTGTATTTTATCCGGAAGCGGAAGCCCGTCGAGAGTGTCGGTATCGAGTATGCGCCTGAAGGCCTCGTCCAGCAGCGCCATGCCGTCGTCGCCCGGCCGGAACTCCGCCTCCAGGTAGACGCTGGTTCTCCAGGGTATCTTGTTTTTTACTCCGTATTTCAGGAGCAGGTAATGCAGCGTATAAAGCTGCCGCGTTCCCATCCAGGGAAAAACGGCGTATCTTATCTCGGAAAGCCTTGTCGCTAGCTTGTCCAGTATGCCGGAATTTTGGGCAAGATATCTTATTTCGCCCAGCCGCTCGGCGCAGTTTGGGCTCAGATACGGATAAATATCGTTTCCCGCCAAAATGCTCCTCATTTTCCGCACCAGCACCGTGTGCAGCTCCGCCGTAAAATCGACGTCCCAGTCAACCGTGGATATGCCGGGTACGGGCCTTACGAAAATGGTTTTGGCCTTCTCGTTCACCTCGACGGTTTCCCAGGTGCGCCCGGCAAGGGAAAAGCGGGTTTCCGGGGGATACGGCTTGTCCACCGTGCCTATGGCGCTGTTTTCGTCCTTGACGAGATAATACTCCGGCACGGTAAACACGGCGAGGAAACGAAAATCGTTTACGACCTTTTCGCCGTTAATGCCGACGATTAGTCCTCCGTTTTCGGTCTCCTGTATGTGCCGCAGGTCTAAAAGGTGCTTCAGCAGCAGCCTGTAATCCTCATGGGAAATGTGCCTGAAGCTCGATAGGCCCAAAATGTCCCGGGCCAGCCTCTGCGGAGAGGCCTCCCCGGCGCTGAGAAGGTGGCTCATGGTCTGATGGTACAGCAGCGAATAGGGATACCGGGCCGGAGAAAGAGGTTCTATCCATTTTTGCTTCGTATACAGCTCCACGATGGCTATGGAGCGTATGAAGCTCCAGTTGATGGGGCCCAGAGCGTCCGAAGCGGCGGCGTGCACGTCGTCCACGAACGTAAACAGGAGCTGGGGAATCTGTCCGCGCCGCCCGCAGCGCCCCAGCCTCTGGGCGAAGCTCGAAACGGTCGCCGGAGCGCCGACCTGCACCACCTGGTCGAGGGAGCCTATGTCTATTCCCAGCTCCAAGGTGACAGTCGCCCCGACCACCAGCTTTTCCTCTGAGTCCTTCATCTCATCCTCGGCCTGCTCGCGCAGCACGGCGGATATGTTGCCGTGGTGGACCCGGTAAACGTCGGGAGTCTTGTTTTTAAGCGCGATTTGGCGCAGGTTGGACAGTGTAAATTCCGTTTCTTCCCTGGAATTTGTAAAAATGATCGTCTTTTTGTCCAAAGTCATTCTGTAAAGATACTCGAAATGCTCGGCCGTGCCGCTGTCAAGGGCTTTGCCGTCCGGCTGCACGCCGGTTTTTCGGAAAAGCTCCATGTAAAGTCTTATCCTGCGTCCGGTTTCGCCCGGGGACGGAGCGGAGCAGCTCCGCCCCGTCCCCAAGCTGAGCCAGCTTTTGGCCGCCTCCAGGTCTCCCAAGGTGGCCGAAAGCCCTATGCGGCGGGGAATGACGCCCGTGAGCTTTTGCAGGCGCTCAAGCAGGCACAGCACCTGCGCGCCTCTCTCGTCGCGCATGAACTGGTGGACCTCGTCTATTATCACAAAGCGGAGGTCTCCGAACAGCCGCAGGCAGGCTCCGCGCTTGCGTATAAGCAGGCTTTCAAGCGATTCCGGCGTGATCTGCAAAATGCCCCTCGGATTTTTTATAAGGCGGTTTTTGTCCGCCTGGGAAGCGTCCCCATGCCACTTGCAGACCGGCAGCCCGGACTCCTGGAGCAGATAGTCAAGGCGCTTGAACTGGTCGTTTATAAGCGCCTTAAGGGGGCTGATATATAAAACGCCCACGGAGTCCGAGGGCCTGTTGTACAGCTCGGTAAGAACGGGAAGAAAGGCGGCCTCCGTCTTCCCGGAAGCCGTTCCGGAGGAAAGCAGCAGGTCGTCTTCGCTGTCGAAGATGACCGAGCAGGCCGCAACCTGTATATCCCTCAGCTCAGTCCATTTGCTGGCGTATATGTAGTCCTGTATATAGGGCGCCAGCCTTTCAAACATGCCCATGCGTCCGCGCCCCCCTGCGCTACAGCTCGAATTCAGGGAATTCCTCCCCGGCCTTTTCGGCAACGAAGAATTGGCCGCCGCCCAATACGGAGGCCGCGTCCTTTTCCGGGTTCTGATAGAGTATGTTCAGCAGCTCTATGAAGTCTCTGATTATCTCTCTGGGAGTCATATGAGCGCTTGCACCTACGCGGTTATATTCCTCGTTTAAAAAGGCCAGCAGATCCCTTGAGGTTATTTTCGGGGCATAGTCGAAAAGCTGGCCGTGAATTGAGGACAGCTTTTCGAGCAGTACATACATTTCCTCATGCGTCAGCATGCTGAGGCGTATGATGGGAGCAAGCATATCTCTGGCGTCCTCGGAAGCGTAGCGACCGTCCGACAGCCTTGAGCGCAGCGCCTCATAGCTGAAAACGCCCTTGTATTTGTCCTCGATGCACTGGGGGGTTCCACCCAGGAAAAAGCCTATGTGGCTTGCCTTGCCCTGCAGCGTATCGTTGTACATGGCGAGGATTTTTTCGTAATTGCTCTGGCGGGTGGCGGTATGGGCTATTTTGAAGATGTTGACCAGCTCGTCAATGATTACAAGCAGGCCCTTGTAGCCCGCCTGGACCATGAAGGAGGCCATCAGCTTTAAAAAATCGTACCAATTGTCGTCATTGACGATAAAATTGATGTCAAGCTCGCTTTTAGCCTCGGTTTTTGTGGCGTATTCGCCCCTGAACCACTTGACGACGTTCGCCTTCGTCCGCTCGTCTGAGCGGTTGTAGGCCCGGTAGTACAGCGTCACCGCCTTGGCAAACTCAAAGCCGTTTACCATGCTCTCAAGGCTGCTCGTCACGGCGAATATTTCTCTTTCCACCGACCTTTCAAAATCGGCCGGGGATACGCCCTCAAGCATGACCCGGGTCTGAATGCCCGAAATCCATTTTTCCAATATAAGCGGCAGCGCCCCGCCGTCCGGCTTAGTCTTTGTGGACATGTTTTTGACCAGCTCCTTGTAAGTCGCAAGACCCTGGCCCTTGGAGCCGACGAAACGCCTTTCCGGGGAAAGGTCGCAGTCTACGACCACGAAGCCCTTTTCCGTCGCATAATTTCTTATGGCCTGGAGCAGAAAGCTCTTGCCGCTCCCGTATTTGCCCACTATAAAGCGGAAGGCCGCGCCTCCCTCTGAAATTATGGAAATGTCGTGCAGCAGCGCAGCAATTTCCAGGTCGCGCCCCACCGTAATGTATTCGAGGCCGACCCTTGGAACGACTCCGCCCTTCAGGGCGTTTATTATAGCGTTCGCTATACGCTTCGGAGGATTAGTGCCTGTCACTTTCTGCAGCCCTTCTTAGATGATCCAAATAATCTTCATAGATGTATATCTCGTCAGATACGTCCAATATGGTGTCGCCGGCATGTTCAAGGGCCTTTTGGTTGATGCTGTCCATGAGCACCTCCGGCATGAGGCCGCATTCCCGCGCGCATTCTAAAACGGCCGAGGCGGGCGCCCCCTCCAAAATGAGCTTCAAAGCCTTAAGCTCGGCGGGCTCCAGGGAGCGGATAAAGCCTGCCCATGCGTCCCGGGGCTTGCCGCCCGACTCGGGGCTGGAAGGAGGATCCGGAAACGGCAATACGGCTATGAAAGCGGCGGGATCGAGGGCCGGGACCGCTGCCGGCGGACCGGATTTTGCTGCGGCCGCCTTGCCGTCAGCTTCGGCGGCCTGGGGCTCCGCTTCCACGCTTGCGGCAAGCCTTTCCTGAGTGAGCAGCGCGCGCTGCCGGATAAGCTCCAGCTTGGCTTCGTCCACATTGATCGAGGTCTTTTTCTTCTCAAAGCAATACTCTTTTACGGCCCTGTCTATTTCCGCGAGAAGCGCCGCTCCGCCCACGGAAGGCGCTAGCCTGTCGATAAGGGGGATGATGGGCCCTCCGTCGGCGCTCAGGCGGCGCCTGAAGCCGGCGTCTGCGCACAGCATGAGCTCAATGCGCTTGAAGAAGCAGCTTAAAATCTGCCTGCCCTCGGGAGACGGGCCGCGGTATTTTGCATAAGTCCATCTGCCGCCGCGATACCTGTATTTCAAACCGCCGGGTATGGTTACGGTTTTTTCTTCCCTGGGCGTATATTCGGGCCTCATTAGAAAAATGGCGTTGGCAAAGGGCCGCCACGGCATCTCGACCTCCATCAATATAAGGTCGTTGAAGGAAGCGTTTGCGGCGCCCAGAAGCCGGTCAAGCCTGCGCAGGACATGGCCGAAGCAGCCCGCTATAAGGCTCTCGGTTTCTTCCGTATAAAAGGGCGAACGCTTGATTTTATAGGGGGATATGCCGCAGTAAAAATCAAAGCCATATTTGCCGGCGCCGTCGGGATAAAAGGAGCGAAGAAGCGGCTCCCTTTCCAGAAGGCCCTCAAAGCTCACTCCGCAGTCGTTTATGACGATATAATCCTTCAGCCATACGGGCATGTACGCATCAAGCTCGCCGGCGAAAGCTCTGCACTCCTTCCAAATATGCAGCAGCTTTCTAAGCCCATCCTCTCCGGGCTCAGCCCCTATATTGTTGATAAGCTCGTATATATACAGGAAAACGTATGACAAATCGATCCGGGCCACGCTTCCGGCCCGAACGCGGCTCCTCCACGTAAAATACGTCCTTAGCTGCTCGTAGCTCATCATCTGGTAGTAGGGATAATACATGGAAAAGGGTGCTGCTTTAGGGTAAGCGTCCTCAAAGCCTTCCATGAAACGCGCCTGCGCGTAAAATATGCGCTCGCGGAAAGCGTTGCCCGACGGCGCGCCTTCCAAAGCCGGTCCGGCCAGCCGCCTCATTTGCATGAACACGTCGCGCACGGGATCGGAGGCGGAACTGGGCCTGATGGCCTCGGAGGCAGGCTTCCCGGGCCCGTCCCGCTCGCCGACATATATATCCGCAAAGGCCGGATTAAAGGGGAAGGGACGGGCAAGGAAACGTTCGGTAGCGTGCGCGCTTTTATCGCGAACGCTATCCCTCATTACGCCAAAATCCAGCTTCTCACCGGGCATATACGCTTCTCACCTGACTATGTCGCAATTCGCTGATCGGCGCCGGGCTGTACCGCCCCGTCGCGCAAACAACAGTTCGTATACCCTATCTATTATACGTCAAGCCTTCCGGCCTTGTCAATGAGATATGCCGCCATGCCGTACCGCGCGGAAAAAGTTCCGCGCGGTACGGCTTTGACGTTTAAGGCTAATTTTTCTTAACGTATTCGAAGGCCGGAACGGGCTTCTGCGTCGTGAAGATGGGGTTGTTGACGTTCATGGGGAATACTCGCTTGAAATCGGGATTTATGGGCTCGTCGGGGAAGGCGCGCGCTATGGCTTCCGAGCGGGCCACCCAGCCCTCCTTGAATTCCGCGTGGGTGAGTATGTAGAGGTCGCCTCGCTTGATGCCGCGCACCACGCGCTCGCCCGCCTCGTCGGCCTCTCTGGTCATCTTGCTGAAATCAATATCCTTGGGCATTTCGAACCTGATGGGCTTGCCGTCCTTGTCCCGGGGCGGCTCAAATTTGGGAGGCTCGACGCCCAGGTGCTTTTGCCGGAGTTCGCCGGAGGTTTTTCCCAGGTTTGTCGAGTAGGGACCGGGGCAAAAGGCCGCGGCGCCGACGCCGGTTCCCTGAAGCTCTATGGCCAGCTCCTCCATAAGGGTTATGACGGCCATTTTAAGGGAGTCGTACATGGGGAAGCCCGGGACGGGAACAAGGCCGGACATGGAGGCTGTGCTGACGACATAGCCGCCCCCGCCGTGCTTCAAAATGCGGGGGGTTATGATGACTATACCGTTCAGTACCCCTTTGTAGTTGACGTCGATGTCAAAGTCGATGTCCTTCCAGTCGTATACGCCCTTGGTTATTTGCGGCTCGAAGGTGCTTATTCCGGCGTTGTTGACGAGCACGTGCAGCTTGCCGAAGACGGCTTCCGCCTCGTCGGCGGCCCGGACGTAGGCCTCCCTGTCGGTCACGTCCAGACAGATGCCGTGAACAGGCCAGCCTTGCGACCGGAAGAGCTCCAGCGCCTCGTCGATAGCTCTTTGCCTGAAATCCGCGATGACTACGTTCATTCCCTCGCGAGCGCAGGCCTTGGCGATGCCCAGCCCCATTCCGCTGGCGCCCCCCGTAATGAACGCCGTTTTGCCCTGCAGATTGTCCATTGAGGATACCTCCTGTATTTTGTAGTTAACTACATTATAATTGCTTGATAAATAATGTCAATCGGACCGGGACTCTTATGCCGTTAGACGCTTAAACAATTAGTAACAAATGCCGCTTTGAGCTAATTTAGCTGAATGTACAAAAGTGTTGTATATTATAGACAAATGACAAAAATTGCATGCTAAATTGCTAAAATACGATAAATTTGGGACCTAAACAAAAGAGAAATAAATAAGATAATATTGATGTGCAATTACGATTATTATGATATTATTAATATTATATTACTTTTGTAACGTGACAAAAGATTGTTAATTTGATAATTTACTGGTTACAATTGGCGAAGCGCTTGAGGCAAGCCCCTGCACCACGGCGTCTCCGGCGCGAAGAGCGCGGAGATCATGGCAATTTTACTTATTAAATGAGCGGAGGAATAAGATGAAAGCAAGGATGAAAAAAACGCTGGCGTTTATCATTGCCGCGATGATGGCGGTATCGCTGTTCCCGGGTTTCGGAACTTACGCAAGAGCCGAAGACGTTCAGGACGAGCACACCTATCTGCTCTTTATGTCAGATGTCCACGCCTCCAAAAGCTGGGCATCCTCCTATTACGGCTCCGGCACGGAGCTAGTGAAATTCATTGCCCAGGCCGCCGCGGGTTACGATATAGACAACGTGACCTTTATTGGCGATACGGTCGCCAATGGAGTTACCGACGAAAAGGACGGCATACAAACGGCGGTGCTGGACACGGTGCTCAATACGTGGAGCGCCACTCTCGACGCGGCGACTACAGGTTCGCTTAAGGATATGACGCAGATCTACAAAACGAGCGGAGATACCGTGGGCTATGCGCCTCAGGGGGAGGACGGAGTCCTGTTCGTGCAGGGCTACAGGCATGAGGGCTCCGCAGCGGATAACCTTGTAAAGTTCGTCAACGCCAACGGGGCGTATGAGTATGAGGACTACATAGTTTACGTCTTGGGCTGCGACGCTTTTACCAAAGACGGCCTGGGCAACTTCGCCGACGATACCTTCAATTATCTGACCGACGGAGCGCAGGCTGTGGCGGCCCGGCTTGATGAGTATCTGGACAGCCTCGGCTCCGGCGAAACGCGCCCGGTATTCATCTGCTCGCACTTCCCGATCTACACCACCCGCTCGGACGTCCCCAATTTTGTCCCGATTGTAAACTCCATTAACAAATATACGGACAAGCTGGACATAGTGTTCCTCAGCGGGCACAACCATTCCTCGGACTCGGATAAGGAATTCTTCTTCCCTGCGGGCAGCGACGTTGCCGTCGGCAACGGGGACGAAACGCGGACCGTCATGAAGGTGAATTTCGCCGTCATGACCGACGGCTATGTCAACACCAACCAGGTTTCCCCCAACGGCAACTATACAATATGCGAAATAACCGATGATTTCATTTATCTCAACAAATATACCATAGGAGACAAGGAGGTCGCCAGAAGCGGCAGCACCGCCAAGGGGCCGAGCACAGGCTATCTGTTTACCGGCAAATTTACTCTCAGGCGCAACGGCGCTTCCGAAGGCGTCTATGGCATAACGTATTACGACACGCAGCTTCAGGGCCGGATAGCCCTCGATAAGGTCAGCGCCCAAGCGGGCGAAACGGTGAACGTGACCGCCACGCCTAAGGCCGGCTACGCTCTGAAAAAGCTTTATTATGTCAGCGGCGGCCAGGCTTATGAAGCTTCCGTAAATGAGAGCTCAAATACGGCCAGCTTCACAATGCCCGAAGCGGAGGTCACGGCAGTTCGGGCAGTTTTCACGCCGGTCGTAAGCGCGGGCTCCGTTTTCAAGGAGGTCGGGAGCCTGGAGGAGGACGGAGTTTACGTAATAGTGGGCGGCCTTGAGGAAGAAACAGGCGTCGGCTTTGCGGCCACCGTTCCGCAGG
Source organism: Clostridiales bacterium (assembly GCA_029265405.1). Taxonomy (GTDB): domain Bacteria; phylum Bacillota; class Clostridia; order Oscillospirales; family Oscillospiraceae; genus JAJUJI01. The sequence continues at coordinate 50,600 of JAJUJI010000011.1, forward strand.
TTTTGCGAAACCTTTCCAATATAGGCGCCACCTGCGTTGAGGTTAAAAACGGGGCCGGCTACCTCGACGAGGACGGCAGCTCTCTCGACGGGCAAAATATAATCGACACCGACGATGCAACGCTGCAGTGGATATACAGGGACGGCCTATACAGCATGTCGGACTGCTCATACTACCTGTATCTCGGCAACGACGCGATAGCTCCCGGCGCGACGGTTTACGCCTCGGAATTTGAGGCCGTATACGATCCAGCGTCCAAGACGCTTCGCAGGGACGGCAATACCACCACATTTTACCTCAGCTATAGCGACGAGCTTGGCTTTGGGGCCGGCGCCTCGAACGGCGGCGGGTTCAGGCTGTTCAAGCTGGTTTCGGGCGCCAGAGCGGCAAAATACTCTATTTCTTATGACGTCAGCCAGACCGGCGGCACGATAATGGCAGACAGGTCAAGCTCCATGCAGGGCCTGCTTGTCGGCGTAACGGCCGTACCGGACAGCCGCCATGTTTTAAGTTCGGTAAGCTATACATATAGCGACGGAGTAAACAGTGTGACTAAAAAAGCCGCCATCAACGGCAACCGCGCGCTTTTCAACATGCCAGGAGCTGACGTGACGCTAAGCGCTTCCTTCAAAGAAACCGGCGCTCAAAAGATTTACACGGAGGTGTCCTCGTTTGCCGTCGGCGGCGACGGAGAATATATCCTTGTGGCGGAGGACAGCGATACCGGAAAATACTACGCTATTACGGATCCCGAAACCACCGCCAACTCCGCAAAATACTACCCGTGGCAGGTAACCGCTGAAGACGGCGCGGAGTACGGACAGGCCTATGCGGGCAAGACCGTTTTGGCGGTAAACTACGACGCGCTCAAGTGGAATTACACAAGCAGCAACAAGTACATGGAAAGTGTTTCCAGCCCCGGCTATTTCATGTATCCCGGCAGCAGCGGAGGACTGGTCTACAAGGGCTACGGCAGAGCCATAGAGCTCAACGAAGAAATAAATGCGCTATATGTTACGGCCAGCTCGGGAAAACTTTACCTTACCTGCAAAAGCGGAGCCTTCGGCCTTTCCGCCGACCAGGAGGACGCCTGCCGCTTCCGGCTTTTCATGATACCCGCCACCCGCGATCCGGTCACATACCGCAGAGCGGAGGCGTTTGAGCAGGACGGCGAATACCTGGTCGTGGCCGAGGATTCCGCCACGGGCCAGAGCTACGCATTGTCCTATACGGGCGGCTCGGTAACCTCCGCCAAGGTCACAGTGGAAGGCGACGCGGTAACGGTTACGGCCGACAGCCCGAAGTGGACATATATCAGGGGAGAAGTCAAGAAGGGAGACTCTTATGTGACTGCCGACGGCTGGCTCCAGAGCAAGGCGAGCAGCAAGTACTACCTTATTATGTTCGACGGCTCTCCCTTCGGCATTAGCGGCTACGTCGTCAGCTCGCTGACGCTGGACTACAATGCCGACAGCTACGCAATTGTCTACAACATCGAAAACGGCAGGCTTGTAGGCGCCTTTACGGATCCTTCCAACACGACAAAATGCTACCTGACGCTGAAAGACGGATCCTTCGGCGCGACGACCGACGAGGCCGAGGCCTGCTCTGTAGGCATCTACCTTAAGGTCAAGGAGCCCAGCCACTTCAAGGAGGTGCAGGCGTTCACTGAAGGAAAGAGATACATCCTGATGGGCGAGGACTCCTCAACCGGCAAGCTTTACGCGATTGCCGACCCGCAGATAACGGCAAACAGCGGCTCATTCCTGCCAGTTCTTATAGACGACTCGGCCTTCAAGGACGGCGCCGGCTATTATGAAACGGAGGAGCAGGACCTCAGCGGCACGACCGTCTATGACACCTACGAGGACGCGAGGATATGGAAGTATACGGCCGGAAAGCTTCAGAGCACAACCAGCCCGGATTATTACATATATCCAATTTCAGCTTCGGGCGTATATCAGCCTACCGTTTATAAGAATTCGGGTCGAGTGCTGTCCTACGACTCGGCAGCGGGGACGCTTTCCTTTACCCCGAGCGACAATGTTAAAAGATATATATGCCTGTACAAAACGGACAGCGATACCGTGACCTTCAAAATATCCACGAGCGCGGACGACGCTGCCCCCTTCCGCCTTTTTGAATTCTTCACCAAGGTGGTCGTTGTTCCCAAAACGCCCACATATGAGATAACCTACATGCCCAACGGCGGGGAGGGAGGCCCGCTTGCCAAGCTGAAGTATGAAAACGAAAACTATGTCTTCGGCTTCTGCCCCTTCGCCAGGCAGGGTTACGCCCTGGAAAGCTGGAATACCGAACCGGACGGAAGCGGCGCGGCCTATAGCCCCGGAGATGTTTACAAGGCCAACGCTCCGCTGACGGTATACGCACGCTGGAAAAAGTTAACCTATCCCATAACCTATGTATCAAATCTGCCGGGCTATGACGACGTGGTCGAATACAAGACTTATGGCGAGGATTATACCGTAAAAGCAAATCCCTTCGCTACGGTAAGCTGCGTATTCGAAAGCTGGAATACCGCCAGGGACGGCTCCGGAACCAAATATGAGCCGGGCGACGTCTACACGGCCGACGCGCCCCTGACCCTGAAGGCCCAGTGGACCGAGCTTCCGCAGTTCATGGTTGGGCTATCGGCACAGGACGAGAACAAAAACGCCGGAGAAACCCTTGCGATCAATATAGACGTCTCCGGCAACGACAGCTTCGCGGCCTTCGGCGCTGAGATCAGCTACAATCCAGCTTTTGTCGTCTATTGCGGCACGACTCTAGACCAAACCTTTGTCATTGCCGACGATAAAGCCGGAAGGCTGAGTATTGCAAGGGCGGGAAGCACGCTGAGCTCGGGCAATATAGGCGCGCTGCTCTTTAAGGTGAGAAAGGATATGCCGGCTGGCAGCGCCGAGGCAAGCTTCGATATAACGGGTGCCACTATAGGCCTGAGCGGAGTATCTCAGGATCCGCCCGCCGTGGGCATAAGCCGAGGCGCCAAGGCCAATGTGCATAACCTAACGGTCACATTCAGAGCCGGCCAGCACAACAGCATGAGCGAAATAACCGCTTATGTTAAATACAATGCGCCCGGCCTCTATGTGACAAACGATTACCAGACGGTCTTTATGGAGCCGGCGCCCGTTCAAGACAAGGGCTACTCGCCTGCGAGCCCGGCCTGGCTCGGAAGCTCCGGCAGCCTGGACTTTGCCGATATAGTGTCCGCCGGTTTTGCGGAAAACGCAGTCTTTACGGCTATCTCGGTTAAAGACATATATAAAATAACCTATGTGATGAACGGAGGAACAAACAGCACCCTTAACCCATCAACCTACAGCTACGGCGATTCTGCTGAACTTGCAGATCCATCCAGGAACGGCTATACCTTCCTCGGCTGGTACTCGGATGCGGCGCTTACCGTAAAAGTTACGGGCATAAGCTCCGAGGATACAGGAGACAGGACCTTCTACGCCGCTTGGTACAAAAATCGGATAGCGGTTTCCAAGCCGGCCCAGGCCGCTATAATTTCGGGCCTTACCGACGGTTGGGCGGCATATGGGACGGATCTTGTCTTTACGGCGGCTCCCGACACGGGATATCTGATTAAGCGGGTCGGCTACAGGCTGGAAGGCGGAGAGCTTGCGGTACTTGAGGCAGGAGCAAACGGCTATGTCATCCCTGGCAGCAAGCTGACGGAAGACGTAACGATAGTTGTCGAGCAGATAGTCGCGGGAAGCGTAAGCTTTATAGGCTTTGACAGCTATAAAGGCGCTCCGGCCGGCCTTAAGGTGCTTAAGCTCAGCGCCGTGGCTCCCGAGGGGTATAAGTACCAGTTCGGCGGGAGCGACATGCTCTATTCGGCAAAATACGCCGCATATGTCTGCTTTGCCCCTACCTCTCTTGATGCGGAGGAGGCCATTGCAAAAATAGCCTGCGCGCCAGGAGTATCGCCTAGGGTCAATTATGATGGAAACGTCAACCAAAGCGCCAGCGGCAAGGTGGATGTAATAGACGCGCAGCTTGTCTACGACCTTTATCAGGGCGTCGGCATCTACCTGGAGGACGCTAAGCTGAACAAGGCTACGGCCATTATGCGCTTTGCGGCCGATGTCAACGGAGACGGAGTGACCGATACCTCCGACGTACAGCTTATTATCGGCATAATACTTGGAATAAGCGGTTGAAGAGGAAAACCACCGGCATGCCCGATTAAGCATGACCCGGCGGCGCGGCATCGGGAGCCGCGCCGCCGGGCAAGGAGGCCTTTGGCGGACAAAGTCTTTTTATTAAAGGATGTATTTCAATGAAGAAAAAAACTATTTCGCTGTTGCTGGCGGCAGCCGTTCTAATGCTTTTGCTGCCGGTAGTTCAGCTTGGCGCTTTGGCCGAGGATTCCGGCGGGCCATCATTTGAATTCAAGCTTTCCGCTTCCAGCCTTTCTCCGATTGTTGGGGACGCCGTAACCGTTACCCTGACGCTAGGCAGGACCGACGCGGCAGAGCCATACCGGCTGTATTCGATGCAGGATGAAATCAAATACGACGCGACGCTTCTGTCCCTGGTCGAGGACTCCGTAGAAACGGCCCCAAATTTCTCATTTTCAAAGCGCGCCATGAGCGACGGCATACACAATAAGCTGGTCTTCAGCTATGTGGACTTTTCCGGGGCGGGCATGGAGCTCAGCGGCAGCCTGACGGTAGCGACTTTCAAGCTGAAGACTTTGCGCACAGGCGACGCCGCCCTGGAGAACACGGACTACAAGGTCAATAAACGGGACGGCTCCGGCGTATACGCCTCGACCGGCAATAAGCTTAGCCTGACAATATATAAAGGCGGAACAGGCGGAGGAGCCTCCTCAAGCCAAGACCCTATGGTTATAAGGCAGTCAGGCAGCAGGGCCGACGTCGTCGTTAAGGACGCGGATCTCGGGAGCGTTGTAAAAAAAGCGGAGGAAAAGGGCTCGGTGTCTATCGACGTGAGCGGAAAAAAGGATGTGGATACCGTGTCGCTCCCGAAAAATGCGGTGTCGGCCTTTGCCGAAAGCGAAAAAATAAAAACGCTTTCCATAGCATGCCAGGACGCGACGCTCACGTTTGACGACAAGGCCCTGGACGCCGCCGCCGAAAAGATGAACGCAGATACCGACAGGCTCTCGGTGTCGGCTAAAAGGGTGCAGCCGGACTCGCTGAGCGAGGAGCAGAAAAAAGCCGTAGGCGGTGACGCCGTCATTCTCAGCGTTTCGGTAAGCCTTAAGCATTACGACGCCGGAGGCAACGAAACGGGCTCCGAGGCCATACACGAGCTGGGAGGAAAGCTGGAAATAAGCTTCCCCTACGAGATGAAAGAAGGGCAGACCGAAAATACGACCGCCCTGTATTTCCTGGCCGACGACGGAACGCTGACGCTGATGAGCTTTGTCTACAGGGACGGCAAAATTATGCTGACGACCGAGCATTGCAGCTATTTTGCGGCGGAGTACTGCCCCTGCCTGGCCTTTGCGGACGTAGATATAAACGGCTGGTATAAAAACGCAATAAACTACGTTTTGGATAAAAAGCTTATGAACGGCGTCGGCCCTACGGAGTTCAAGCCGGGCGGCACGACGACCAGAGCTCAATTTGTCACCGTCCTGGGAAGGCTTGCGGGAGCTAAGGTTTCTCAGGATGCGGATACGGGCTTTTCCGATGTGGTAAACGACGGCTGGAGCGCCGGCTATATAAAATGGGCCGCAGAAAACGGGATAGTCAAGGGCTATGAAAACGGGACCTTCGGCCAGTACGACGAGATAACCCGTGAGCAGATGGCCGCAATCCTCTACCGCTTCGCAAAATACCAGGGACGCGGCGTCTCGGCCTTCAAGGAGCTGTCGGCCTACGCCGACTCCGGCAGGGTTAGCTCCTGGGCGAGGGAGGCCATGAGCTGGGCCTGCGCCGAGGGGCTGATAGCCGGCGTTGGGGAAGCAAGGCTGGACCCCTCCGGGAAGGCTACCCGCGCCCAGATGGCGACGATACTTATGCGCTACTGCAAAGGCTGACGGCCCCTGTGCCCTGGCGCCGGGCCTTACGGCAAAAAACGCAAAATCCCGCAAGGGCCCTTGCCCTTGCGGGATTTTGCATCTACTCCGACCCGGCGCCTTTAAGCTCGTTTTGAAGCAGTATTATCATAAGGCAGTATTTTCTTCGGCTTGCCTTGCCTCCGAAGCGGAGCTCATATTGGCCGCCCCTGGCCGCAAACATCAGCGTTTCAAATTTGCTGAAATGGCAGAGGGAAGGCTCGGCCATTTCGCTCAGCGGGAAAAAGGCTTCGCCTATGCGAAGGCCGGTCCTGTCCAGGCTGGCGCGGCCCCCGTCCACAAAGCTCATATTGTGGTTTTCGCCCAGCCGCCAGACGCTGGCCTCGCCGTCGCCAAAAAGCTCCCCCTCGCTTTTCATCAGCTCCCTGAGCTTTTCCGACTGCCAATCGTCCCATTCGGCGACGGTCCTGAAGGGGGAGGCGGCGTCGAAATACCCGTATTCGTCGTATTCGACCTTCAAGCCGCAGCCGCACCAGGCGCGGTTGCCTTTGCTTTGAAGGGTGCCTATCCCTTCGCATTTCGGACATATGAAGAGGGCTTCTTCTATGCCCTCGGCAAGCCTTGGGCCCCTGAATCTGACCGGGTTTGCCGCCTGCGTTTCATACGCGTCCTCGCCTAGGTCGCGCTCCATAAGGAGGTTCAGCTCCTCCAGGCTCATCTGCCTTATCAGCTCGGGAGGGTAGATGTTTACCACGCGCCCGCTTACCCGGCCCCTGCGCCGCGTTTTGGCCCAGCGCGGCTCGGCAAGATAGCCGCCCGTGATTTTGTAGGTTACAACGGCGACTCCGGCCGCCCTGAGCAGCTTGGCGGTGGCGGGATGCATGCGGGCCGTCCTCCCGTTGAAGGTGCGGCTGCCCTCCGGGAAGAGGCAGACGCTGACGCCTTTTTTAAGCCAGCGCAGTACGGCCATAGCCGCCTGCGCGTCGGCCCCGCCCTTGACCCTTGATATAGGCCCGGCAAGAAAGCTCATGAGCTTTGAAGCAAGCGGTTTTCTGAAGGCATGCTCGCTGGCGAGAAAATACATGTGCCTCATTCCGAAGCTGAAGCTCACAAAATAATGGTCCCAGCCGGTGGTGTGGTTCGGCAAAACGATATACGGACCCTTGATGCCGGGGGCCTTGGAAAAGCTGTAGTTGTAAAGCAGCCTTGCCAGAAGCAGCAGAGGGTAGTACATAAGCCTCCATACAAGGCGATGCCTTTTAAGCGCCTTTTCCTGCCTGTCCATGTCAGCCCGCCCTTTCTGAGCTGTGCGCTATATAAGGTTTTTCTTCAGCTCGTACAGAAAATTCATGCATTCTATCGGCGTAAGGGTGTTCAGGTCGAGCTTTTTAAGCTTTTCAAGAGCTTCCATGGAAGCAAGCGCCTCCAGTGAAAGCTGGGCGTTATTTTCCGAGCCGTAGCCGAAAGCGGGCGGCGCCGGGCTATAGTCCGCTCCCGCGTGCTTTTCCAGCTCGGCCAGCACGGCCTTGGCGCGGCGTATTACCTGCTCGGGGACTCCCGCAAGCTTCGCTACCTCTATGCCGTAGCTCCTGTCCGCGCCGCCCGGTACTATTTTGCGCAGGAATATCACATCGTCGCCCCGCTTTTTTACTGCGGTGCTGAGATTTACGACTCCCGGGCATACGGCCTCTAGCTCCGTCAGCTCGTGGTAGTGGGTGGCGAACATTGTCCGCGCGCCAAGGCGTCTGGGATCCGCGCAGTATTCGAGAACCGCCCGGGCTATGGCCATGCCGTCGTAGGTGGAGGTGCCGCGCCCAATCTCGTCAAGTATCAGGAGGCTGTTTTTTGTCGCGTTTTTCAATATGGACGCCACCTCGGTCATTTCCACCATGAAGGTGGACTGCCCGGAGGCCAGGTCGTCCGATGCGCCGATTCTCGTAAAGATCCTGTCTGCAAGCCCTATGCGGGCGCTTCTGGCGGGAACGAAGCTTCCGATCTGAGCCATAAGGACAATAAGGGCCGTCTGGCGCATGTAAGTGGATTTTCCGGCCATGTTCGGACCCGTAATAATAGCGACACGGCTTCCGGCATCGTCAAGCCGCGTGTCGTTTGGGACAAAGAGGGCCTCAGTCTGCGTGCGCTCGACGACGGGGTGGCGCCCGTCCTTTATGTCTATTATGCCGGACAGCTCCACCTCCGGCATGCAGTAGTTGTTCTTCACGGCTGTTTCCGCGAGCGAGCAAAGGACGTCCAGGGCCGCCACCTCGGAGGCAGTGAGGCGTATCGCCGCCGCCATTTCGGATATCCTGTCCGTCAGCTCCTTGAATATCCTGTATTCAAGCTCTGTCAGCCTGTCGCGCGCCGTAAGAAGCTGGGCCTCAAGGTCTTTCAGCTCCTCCGTTATGAAGCGCTCGCTGTTGACAAGCGTTTGCTTCCGCATATAATCGGCCGGCACCGCCTCGCTCTGGCTCCTTGGAAGCTCTATGTAGTAGCCGAAGACCCTGTTGTATCCAACCTTCAGCTTTTTGATGCCCGTGCGCTCCCGCTCGGCGGCCTCTATTGCCGCAACGGAGTCCTTGGCGTTATCGGCAAGGGAGCGCAGCCGGTCCACCTCCGGAGAATAGCCCGGCCTTATCATGCCGCCCTCCCTGACTGAGAAGGGCGGCTCGTCGCATATGGTTTCGTCTATCAGCCGCTTTGCCTCGGCCAGCTCGTCCATTCCGGCCAGCTCGCGGAGCAGGGCGCTTTTCATGGGCGCCAGCAGCTGCCTGATTCGAGGCAGCGCGGATATTGAGGAGGAAAGCGCGGCCAGGTCGCGGGCATTTGAATTGCCGTACACTATCCGGCCTATAAGCCTCTCCATATCGTCCACACGCTTGAGCTCTTCCCTGAGCTCGCCTCTTGTCATTGCGTTTTCGGCAAGCTCCGAAACGGCGTTGAGCCGTCTTTTTATAAGGGCGGGAGAAAGCAGCGGCTTTTCAAGCCAGGAGCGGAGCAGCCTGCCGCCCATGGAGGTCCTGGTCTTGTCCAGCACCCAGAGCAGGCTGCCGCGCTTTTCCTGAAAGCGCAGCGTTTCGGTCAGCTCCAGGTTGCGCCTGGTCTGCCAGTCGAGCTCCATGTAATGACCGGCGCTGTAAACGGTCAGAGCGTTTATATGGGCGAGCTCCGTCTTTTGCGTTTCATGCAGGTAATTGAGCAGCGCCCCTGCGGCTTCGATTATGGCCGCGCTGTCGGAAGCGGCCTTGCCGAAGTGCTTTTCAAATAAGGCCGCCGACCGCTCGCTGCCGAAAAATTTAGGGCCAGTCTGGCACAGGCACCTGATGCGCTTTGTCAAAAGATGCCGTATCTCCGCGTCCGCCGCCGCGCCGTCGTTGAGTATGGCCTCGGCCGGCGTATAGCGCACGAGCTCGTTCAATATATGCCCGGCCGCGTCTACGCCCTTGAATTCGGCCGCAAGAAACTCGCCGGTGGATATGTCGGCAAAGCATACCGCGCCGCTTTCGGGGAGCAGAAGGACGGTGCTTATATAGTTCTGCCTGCCCTCCTCAAGCATGGATTGCTCGATTACGGTGCCGGGGGTGATTATCCTGATGATGTCGCGGCTCACAAGCCCCTTGGCAAGGGCCGGGTCCTCCGTCTGCTCGCATATAGCCACCTTATAGCCCTTGCTGAGCAGCTTGGACACATAGCCCTCGTAGGCATGGTAGGGAACGCCGCACATGGGAGTCTGCTCCTCGGCGGGACGGCCCCTGTCCCGGGTGGTGAGCGCAAGATCCAGCTCGCGCGAGGCCAGCAGGGCGTCGTCGTTGAACATCTCGTAAAAATCGCCCAGGCGGAAGAAAAGTATGCAGTCGGGTATTTCCTCCTTCAGCCTTTTGTACTGGTTCATCATCGGCGTGCCTTCAGCCATCCGCATGACCTCCCCGGTTCAGTTTTCCAGCAGCCTGCCCGTAAGGCTGTAGGTGTTGAAGCCCGTGATTTCGGCAAGGGCAAAGGAGCCTATAAGCTCCGGGCCGCCTTCGACATGCACGAGCCTTCCGCAAAGGGTGCGCGCCGTCAGGCGGCCCTCGGCATCGCCTATGCCGTCGATGAGTATCCGGTGCCTTCTCCCCAAATGTGCGGCCTGCGTTTCAAGTGAAATCCTGTTCTGCAGCTCTATCAGCCTGTCGAAGCGCCTTTGCTTGTCCTCGCGGCTGAAGGGGTCGGACATCAAGGCCGCCGCGGTGCCGACACGCGGCGAATATATGAACGTAAAAAGCATATCGAAGCGGACGCGCTCGACCAGTCTCAGCGTGTCCTCGAATTCCTCGTCCGTTTCGGTGGGAAAGCCCACTATCACGTCGCTGGTGAGCGCTATGTCCGGCATGAGCAGGCGGGCCTTTTCCGTAAGCTTGCAGTAATAATCCGCGGTATAGCCTCTGTTCATTTCCCGGAGCACCCTGTCGTTGCCGGACTGGAAGGGAAGATGGATGTGGCGCTCCACCTTTTCGCATCTCGCCATGGTTTCAAAAAGACGGTCTGAGGCGTCCTTCGGATGGCTGGTCATAAAGCGGATTATGAACTCGCCGTCTATTTTGTTTATTTCCTCAAGCAGATAGGAAAAGTCGGCGTGTATATTTAAATCCTTTCCGTAGGAATTGACGTTTTGCCCCAGCAAATAAAGCTCCTTGTAGCCGGCCTCCACCGCCTCGCGGGCCTCCTTAATTACCGCCTCGGGACTTCTGCTGCGCTCCCTGCCCCGGACAAAGGGGACTACGCAGTAGGAGCAGAAATTGTCGCAGCCGCTCATCACGGTAATCCAGGCCCTAACTTTTCCCGAGCGCAGCGCGGGCAAGCCCTCGTACAGCTCGCCGTCTATCTGCCTGGCCTCCACGAGCCTGCCCTTGTGCGGGCGCAGCGTCTTGTCAAGCAGCTCGGGAAAGCGCCAGAGCTCGTAAGGCCCGAAAATCAAGTCCACATGGGGATAAGACCGCTTCAGCTTTTCAAGCCGGTGCCTCTGCTGGACCATGCAGCCGCAAAGCGCGATTTTTTGCCCGGGCTTGGCCCTTTTCGTATGCGTCAGCGCGCCGACGTTGCCGAGCACGCGCAGCTCGGCATGCTCCCTTACGGCGCAGGTGTTTATTACGATGAGATCGGCATCGGCTTCGCTGGAGGTAAAGCCGTAGCCCATGCGCGCAAGCATGCCCCTTATTTTCTCGCTGTCGGACTCGTTTTGCTGGCAGCCGTAGGTGTCCACGAAAGCCAGCGGCCGCTCCGGCAGGGCCGTGTTCCGCTCGCAAAGCAGGCGCATTATCTCAAATTGGCGGTCAAGCTCCGCCTGTGAAACAGTTCTTATATTAGGCAACTCAAAAGCTCCTTAATGCTGAATACCGGAATAATATTTTAGCATTTGGCATAAGGCTTGGCAACCGGTATTTGACGTTATATTACAAGCGTTGTATAATAAGCGCAAACGTAAAAATAAAGGAGGGTCGGCGTCGTGAAAGCTTTGGTGATTGAAAAGGCCGATGTAAAGGCGAATATTGCTGCCATACGGCGCAGGGCCGGAAGCGCTGAAATAACCGCCGATTTGAGCGGGGGCGGGCAGGGCATGGGCCTGGTGGGGGCTGCAAGGCTCCTGCGTGAGGAGGGCATACGCTCCTTTGCGGTCAGCGAAGCGGGCGACGCTGTCCAGCTTAGGAAGAACGGCTTTACGGAGGAGCGGATATTGCTGCTCCGCTCGGTTTCGGACGCTTATGAAATCAAAGCCATGCTGGAAAACGATGTGACGCTTACCGTGGGCTCCTATGATGCCGGAATCGCGCTCAACGGCATGGCCGAGGAGGCCGGCATGGTCGCCGAAGCGCGCATCAGTATAGACACGGGGCTGGGCCATTACGGCTTCCTGCCGGACGAAAAAGACAAGGTGCTTAAGCTTTACAGGCACATGGCCAACCTTGCGATAAGCGGGCTATATACCCGCCTTTCGTATGCCGGAGGCAGGGAAGCGGCGGAAAAGCGCCATGCGGCTTTCATATCCCTGGTCGATGCGCTGCGCTCGGAGGGGATAGACCCGGGAACCATATGCGTCATGGGTTCGGAAGCGCTGTTCAACTGCGACCTGGGGCAGCAGGCGGAGGTTTGCGTAGGCTCCGCCATAATAGGAAGGACCAATGCGCCGGCGGAAAGCGGGCTGGTCAGGGTCGGGCATATTGAAGCCTCCCTGGAGGAAATGCGCTGGCTGCCGAAAGGAAGCTTAGCCGGCTCCGGAGCGGCCGCAAGGCTGAAAAGGCCGACTCTGACGGCGACGCTTGACGTGGGCTGGTACAACGGCACGGCCGCCGCGCCGAGCAGCCGCACCGAGCCCCTTTTCCGGCGCATAAGGGCCGCTCTGAGGGGCGGGAGCGCAGGCGAGCCGGAAATATGCGTAAACGGGAAAAAAGCGCGGGTGCTGGGTCGGGCGGGAATGACGTCCATGGCCTTAAACGTCACCAAGTGCCAGTGCAAGGCGGGGGATGTCGCGATGATCAAGGCCGATCCGCGCATGGTGAGGGGCCTCCTCGTGGACTTCAGGTAAAAAAGAGAGTGACGGATGAACAGGATATGCAAGCTGCCGCCGCATGTGGCGGACCTTATAGCGGCCGGCGAGGTGGTCGAGCGCCCGGCCTCCGTCGTCAAGGAGCTGATGGAAAATTCCATCGACGCCGGAGCTTCAGCGATAACCGTAGAGATACAGCGGGGCGGCATGAGCTATATTCGCATAACGGACAACGGAATGGGCATGTCGCCGGAGGACGCTTCGGCCGCCTTTCAGCGCCACGCCACAAGCAAGCTCAAGGACGAGCGGGGACTTGAGGCGATAAGGACGCTCGGCTTCAGGGGAGAGGCTCTGGCCGCCATAGCCGCGGTGTCCAGGGTGCAGCTCCTGACCCGTGAAAAAGGCTCTCTGGAGGGTACTTCCCTGCATATGGAGGCGGGAGCGGAGCTCAATAAGGAGCCCGCCGGCTGCCCCGAGGGCACGACTATTATTGTGCGGGATCTCTTTTTCAATACTCCCGCCCGCCTGAAATTCATGAAAAAGGACGCCGCCGAGGGCGCGGGAGTGTCAGCAGCGGTTATACGCTGCGCCCTGAGCCGCCCGGAGGTGTCCGTACGTTTTATCAGGGAAGGCAGGGAGGAATTCCAGACCGCCGGGGACGGCGATATACGCTCCTGCGCCTACGCTCTGCTCGGAAGGGACTTTGCCAAAACCATGCTCATGGCCGAAAGCTCCGGAGAGGGGCTGAGCGTTACGGGTTATGTTTCGCCTCCCTCCGCCGCCCGCGGAAACAGGAGCGGCCAGTATTTTTTCGTCAACGGCAGATTCGTCAAGTCGCAGCTGCTTCAGACAGCCCTTGAGCAGGCCTTCAGGAACTCGCTTTTCACCGGGCGGTACCCCGCCTGCGTTTTGTATATCGACATCAAGCACAGCGCGGTGGACGTAAACGTGCATCCGGCTAAAACCGAAATAAAATTCATGCAGGAAAAGCCTGTGTTCGACGCGGTGTACAGGGCCGCGCTTTCCGCGCTGAGCTCCGAGAACGAAGCGCCGGAGCTCAGGCTGGCCGCAAGCGGAGCGAAGCGCGCGGAAGCCTCCCGCCAGCAGGAAGCCGTCAGGCTTGAGCCCGGGCCTTGCAGGCGGAGCGGCGCCGAAAAGGCCGAGTCCGCTCCGAAAGCCGCCCATGCGGAAACGGCGAAAAAACCGGAGCGGTCGCCGGCCGACATGCCGGAGATAGTCGAGCAGCTGGTGTTCAGCCAGCCTGTTTTGGCGTACAGGGACAGATGGGGAACCGGTACGGAGGAAGAAAAGGCCGCAACCGAGAAGGCCGAGCAAGCCGCGCCAAGCCCGGAACGCCCGGAAACCGCCGCTGAGAAGGAAAAGCCTGAGGAGCTTCCGTCTTACAGGATAGTTGGCGAGGTCTTCGGCGGCTACATAGTCGTAGAATCGGGTCCGGAGGTCATATTTATTGACAAGCATGCGGCCCATGAGAGGCTGCTTTTTGACAGGCTGAAATCGCAGGAGAGGGAGACCATGTCCCAGCTTCTCCTATCCCCGGTCATAGCCGAGCCGGGAAGGGAGGAGGCCGAGCTTTTGCTGGCCAACGCCGAGCTGCTGGACAGTCTCGGCTTTGAAATAGAGGATTTCGGCGGAGGGGCTCTCATGCTGCGCAGGCTCCCGGCCGACATTGATGCCGGCGGCGTCTCGGCCCTGCTTTCGGAAATCGGAGAGGCGCTGCGGCTTGGGGGACGGCCCGGAGGCCTTGGCAGGGAGGACGAGATACTTGCCGCGGTGGCCTGCAAGGCGGCGATCAAAGCCGGCAAGGGCTCCGATCCGCTTGAATGGCGGCCTGTGGTGGAAGCCGTCCTAACCGGCAGGGTTAAATACTGCCCGCACGGAAGGCCGGTCACGATGAGGCTTGCAAAAAGGCAGCTTGATAAAAATTTCAAACGGGAATGAGAAAAAGCTTGCGGTCTAGGGAACGTACCCCGCCGCAAGCTTTGTTTTTTCTTATCGATCGAAAGAGCTGTTAAGATCCTTGTTGTAGTTCCCGCTGTTGCCTCCGGAAAAGTGTATGACAGGCTTTTCCAGCCTGTGCACCAAAAGAGGGCTGTGGGGCACGCCCCTCGGGACGAAGATCAGGCAGCTTTTTGTGACGAAAATTTGCTCATCGCCTATCCGGAAGCTTATTTCCCCGTTCAGCTCCTCGGGCCGTTCGGGATCGCTGCCTATGAAAGCTATAAATTCGTCCAAATCCTCGTGGGTATGGGTTTCGGGGCCCGTATCGTTTGTAGTATGGAACCAGATCGCCTCGGTATAGGGAGCGCCCTTGAGCTTTGCAGAATCTATCCACAAAAGGAAGGTAAGGAAGCCTTCGGGAGCCTCGGGTATCCTGCCGTCCACAGGGTCGTATTTGACGATTCTGTTTTTTGAGTACGTGCCGGCCGGGGCCGCAGCTTGCGCCGGCTCCTCGCTGTAAAAACCGCTGCCGACGTGAACGACATGGTGGAAAAAGGGCCTTGTCATTCCCTTGACGGATGCAAACCCGTGGGCAGCCCCGGCGGGAACGAAAACAAAGCTCGTTTCGCTGAAAACCAGGCGGTCGTTTTCTATCCGGAAGTCAACCTCGGCGTTAAGGCTTTCGTGGTCGCCGGGGTCGCCGCCGATGAATATGTGCAGCTCGTCCGAAGCGTGCCTGACGAGGCCTTCGGCGTTAAAATCCCGAACAATCCATCCGGAGCAGCCGTACATGGCGCCCGGAACCGCGCCGCCGTCCATGCAGACCGAGACTTTTTTCGCGCCGTCCGGAATCAAATCGCAGCGGCAGCTTGTCTGGCGGCATGAGCCGCCTTGCGCAAAATACTGGATATATCGCGGCATCCCGAAACCTCCCCTTGGCAGCGTCAGGCTTCCTTCTTTGCGGCCTTAGCCATTTCCTTAAAGCATCTTCCGCAGTAAGAGCATTTCTTCGAGGGGTCCTTTACGCAGATGGATATGCCGTCCCCCAAAAATTCGAACATTTTGCTGCCGTCTGCGCGCTTGCCGACCAGGGTTTTGCCCCAGGTCCCGCTCTTGTATACGGATTGCCAGAGTATGGGCTTGTTTACTATGCGGAAATTTATGGGGCAGTGCCAGAGGTTTGGCGGAATGCGGACGATGACGGGCTTGTTTACTGTGAAGGACTGCATATGCTCGGCGTCCTCGCCCAGCATTATGTCAAACTCCGCGTCAAAGTCCCATATGTCGGGCACATTGGCCCCGACTATCACAAAAAATTCCTCCACGCCGTGATGGCAGTGGGGTATCTCCATAAAGGTAGGGCCGGCTATGGTCTGGAAGCCGCAGTGGTAATTTGCGCCGGGCATGCAGGCCTCGCCCCTGAAATAGGCCTGCGGAGAAGGGCACCAGGCGCCCCATTCTGTATATTCCGGCTGCAATTCATGCACAAGATGATCGTATCTGCCCATCAGTTGTCGCCTCCGTCAAATATGTAGTAAGCCTTGCCTTCAGAGTCGAAGCGGCGCTTTATTTTGCCGGGCCTGCCGGCAAACATCGGATCCTGCATGAATACGGGCCTGCCCACTCTTTTAAACACGATGGGCCCGTGCCACATGTTCGGCGGCACCCTGATCACCGTCGGCTTGGTGACGACGATCTTTTCCATATCGTCCGGATCCTCGCCCATATAAAATTCGATTTCCGCGTCGAAGCCGAAGGTGTCCGGAAGCTTGTGGTCCAAAAAGACGTAGTATTGCTCCTCCCTATGATAGTGCGGCTCCTCCTCGTAAACGACGGGCGCCTTTATCACCTGGAAGCCCATGCGGAACTGGGAGCCGGGTATATCCTCCTCCCCCTTGAAGTAGCCGTAGGGCTCCGCGCGCCATTGGGCCGGCTCCGTCCTTTCAGGCTGGATTTCCAGAAACAGCTTTGTGTAAGGGCCGTACTTTCCGTTCTCCGCCATATTTATCTCCTTTCCGTTTTTTGCTTGATGCTTGAATTATATCACTTGCGATTTAAACATACAAGGCATGCAGGGCAAATATGCTTTTTCCGCTTTCGCCTTCTTCAATGCCTCTTAGGTAATATTCGCCTTCCATAAGGCTGCTTTCAAGCCTTACGGCGGTACCCGTAACGGCTTCGGAAAGGAAATTAATTTGCAGGCTCTTTACGGTCCTGGCTTTGTGGAAGTCCGCGTCCAGGCAATGCAGCCAGTCGTCGGCCCAATCGAGATACCTGCTGTTGTTCATATGGCCGTTCATGTCCGTTTCACTGTAGAGGACGGCGCGTCTGCCTGCGCTGACGGGGCTTGGGCAGAGCACGGCCGACGGAAGGGGCAGCTCGCCTCCTGTAGTGAAGCCCTTTACGTAAATGCCGTTATTCTTTGGAATTACCGGGGCCCTCTTATCGCAGTCCATCAGCGCCCAAAGCGAGCTGGCGCGGGCCAGAGCCTCGCCCTCCGCGCTCTCGAGCAGGTAATGGCGGGGGAAAAGGACGTTGCCCATTTTACCCGGCCAGGTTTTCAGAACTACATCCTCGCCGTATTCCGGAACGCGGTCAAACTCCAGCCTGACCTTGGATACTATCCATAAAAAGCCTCTGTCCAGCGTCGCCGCCCTCCCCGCGCCCAGAGCTTCGGCGTGGACCACTGAAAGGTCCTGAAACATGCGGAACAGGACGGATAGCCTGAGCCGGCGGAACCTGTCCACATCCGACAGCATGAGGCGGTAGGGCCTGCTTAATATCTCATTTGCCATTAGCGCCTATGCGCCTCCCGTTGTTGATATGATTTTTCATACAAGACGGTTTATCGCTTCGGCCAGCAGCCGGGCCGAAAGGCTGTTGAAGTGGCAGCCGTCCACAGTCAGCTCGAGCCCCCGCTTTTTCGACAGCCAATCCTTGCTGGAAGGGCAAAGCAGCATAAATGCGGCGTCCAAAACCCTGAGCAGGCCCGTGCGGCCCCAGGAATGCCTGCCGAGGCTTTCCGGAGGGCCGGCGGCTTCCGTTTGGAGCGAAAACAGGTCTATAAAGGGCAGGCCGTGTTTTTCCGCCAAAGCTTTTATCGCCGCGCTGTATTCCATATACGGCCCGGCCTCGGCGCCCCTGATCTGAAGACAGGGCAAGCCGACCAGAACGGCCTTCTTTCCGCGGCTCTCCAGCAGCCTGAGCATGGCCTCGTATTCGGCTGCAAATTGCAGGATGTCCGTCCTGCATTTTTTTATGCTGACCTGAGGCTTCATAACAAGCCGCCAGACGGGGGAGAGGCCGCAGAGAAATGGCTTCAATATGTCGTTTACGCCTATGAATATCACGTATGCTTTCGCTTCGCGGTATTTTGGGCTATCGATATATCTTTTCAGCCTTTTATGGGCGCCGCAGACCGTATCGCCGTTTACGCCCTTGTTTACCGCCTTTAAATCGGGCCGCAAAAAGGATATGTATGAATACCCCGCGCTGCCGAAGGTAAGACTGTCTCCAAGACAAAGGAGCATTTCGCACCGTCCTAAAAGCTCGCTTTTGAGCCGTTGTTCTTTATTTTCACGCATCATAAGGCCTTGTAAATGCTGCGGCGCATGCGTGGCGGCCCGAGCTTTTTGAAAGAAGCGAAAGCAAAGGCTTATAGAACAGGCCAAATTCGCATTGACCGCCATAGGGCATATCGAATAGGGATGCATTATGACAATTATATAATATGCATATTATTATAACAAGCCAAAACTTATGAAGCCTTGGCCGGAACGGTAAATACAGGCGGGCGCTTTCAGAAGGGCAGATTATAATGCGGCCTTAATTCTTTTTTAGCATATAGCTCAAATCCGGCTTGAATATGTCAGCGTCAAAGTCTATAATCATAGCAACAGACAGCGGAGTCGTTTAGCCGCTATCGCCGCCCGGCTCGGCGCAAGGCGGCATACGGCGCTTAGAGCGCAAAAATAATACGGAGGTTGCAAATGGAAGAATTTAAAGGAAAAGTGGCTTTTATAACCGGTGCCGCCAGCGGAATAGGGCTGGGCATAGCAAAGGCCTGCGGCAAGGCGGGAATGAAGGTCGTGATCGCCGACCTGCGGCGCAAGGCCATCGACGAGGCGCTGCCTTATTTCAACGAAAGGGGCTGGCCGGTCCACGGCATCCAGCTTGACGTGACGGACAGGGAGGCCTACGAAAGGGCGGCCGACGAAGCCGAAGCAGTTTTCGGAAAGATCCATCTTCTGGTCAACAACGCGGGCGTGGAGGTCCCGCGCAACCCGCTTTGGCAATCCTCGTACAACGACGTGGACTTCATTGTCAATGTTAACATAAAGGGTGTAATCAACGGCATTAAAACCATAGTTCCGCGCATGCTCAAGCACGGGGAGCCCAGCCATGTGGTCAGCACCTCTTCCCAGTCCGGCCTTTCGGTCATTCCCGGCTTTACGCTTTACTGCATGACTAAGGCGGCGGTTTTCGGCATGATGGAAACCCTGGCCTCGGATTTAAAGGGAACAAACGTGGGGGCCTCCGTTTTCGCCCCCGGTCCGGTCAAGGGAAATCTAGGCGCCACCTCCAAGGAGGTGCGGCCGGAGAGCCTGAAAAACAGCGACGCCGACACGCAGGCGGCTCCGCCTCCTGCGCCCGCCGCAAGGGCCGCCGCGCCCATGTTTGACTTCGACAGGCTCACTATGCCAGCGGAAGAAGCCGGGGAGCGCGTCCTTCGCGGCGTGCGGCGCAACGACCTGTATATTTTCACACATTCGGAATTCAAAAACGGCGCAAGAGCGAAGGCTGAGGCGATACTGCGCGCTTTTCCGGACCAGCCGGAGAATGAGGACTTTAAAAAGGCCTTCAGCTTCCTGACCTACAACCCCATATACGATACGCAAACCACCCCCGGCCCCCTCGATTGAACTGGAATAAAATAAAATTAATATACGGGAGGAGCAGTTTCAATGGCGGAAGCGAACTTTTTTGAGGTATGGGGCAAGGAGTCGCCCGAGACTATGCAGGCGTTTTTCGATTTTGCCGGAAAGCTTGAAAAATACGGCGGGCTTGACGCAAAGACCTTCCAGCTTGTCTACATCGGAATACAGGCGACCCGCGGAGCGGTCGCTTCCGTGGCGGCCCATACCGCATTCGCAAAAAAGGCGGGGGCAACCAGGGAGGAGATACGCGGAACCATTCTTACCTCGCTGATGGCCGTGGGCATAAACGGGGTTTCCGATTGCCTTGTCGCCGCCATGCAGGCTTATGACAACGCGCCCGCCTGAACGGCGGATCCAACGGGCAAAGAAAAGCGGCTGCTGGTTTTCAAAACCGGCAGCCGCTTAACGTCAAGCGCGCATGATATTAGTTTACCTTTTTGCTGGGGTCTACCCAATCGACATCCTTCTTGGCTTTTCCGAAGCCCACGTCCTTGAAGCTGCCCTGAGGAGCGTTTGCGGGAGGCCTGAGACCGCCCTTGGTGACGTCGTAGCCTTCCCTTTCGCAGTTCATCCGGATCTCTTCCTCCGTGGGAGGCTGCTTGGCCTTTTCCTCAAGGTATTTCATGCCCTCGGGGCTGGCGTAGTGCTTGAAGCGCTCCAGAGCCATTTCAACCATTCTCGGTCCGCTGGGATAGGGGACGACAAGGAACTGCTCGTTTTCAATGCCCTTTTTCATCCAGTCGGCCAGGACGCGGGGGTCCATGCCGTGGGCGTGTATGGAGGCGAGGAGCTGCTGAGTGTCCTCTGTTACGTTGTAGCCGGTGTTGGCGTACTTTTCCGGACGGCCCTTAATGGCGGCTTCGTATATCCTGGACCTGATGTTGGCCGGGCAAACCGCGGTTACGCCTATACCGTAGGGCTTGAGCGATATGTAGTAGCTTTCAAGCAGATTTAGGACGGCGGCTTTGGCGGCGGAATAAGGCGCGGTGGTGGGGCCGGCGCCGAAAGCGCCCCATGAAACGGTGGCGGCTATGTGCCCGCCCTTGCCGGACTTGATCATGCGGGGCACGAAGGTCACAAGACCGTTTACGACTCCGCCGAAGCAGACGCCGACGACCCAGTCGTAGTCGTCATACGTGGAGGCCTCGGCCGGTCCGAAAACGTTTACGCCCGCCGTCAGCACCAGCAGGTCGGGAGCCGAGCCGTAAACCTTCTCGATCTCGTCGGCCGCGGCGGCATAAGCGGCGCGATCGGTGACATCCAGCTTGATCGCGTGGGCCGGAGCGTTCTTTTCCTTGAAATATGCCATGGCTTCGTCGAGATGATCCTGGCGGACATCGGCTATGACTACCTTCATGCCCGCTTCGGAAAAAATCTGAGCCTGACCGAAACCGGCGCCGGAGGCGCCGCCTGTGATAAACGCTATTTTCCCTGCAAAATCCTTCATTTGTTTCACTCCTTGAAAATAAATCGCTATAGAAGAAGTATACCATCATTCAATCGCCGATTCAACATATTCCTGAAGAAATAAAAGCCCGAATTTGCGCAAAATGTTTAACGCAGATATTCCTTCAGGTTTTCAAGGATTACGGCGTAGGCGTTGGGCCAAAGATGTATGCCTTCCAGGGTGAACTCCTTTTTGAGGTCGCCGTCCTCGTCGGTCAGGCCCTCGTTCACATTTATGAAGTACAGGCAGCGCTCGTAGGCCAGCTTTTCTATGGCGGCGTTTGCCTGGCTTATCATTTCATTGTTGCGGGCCAGGAAAAAATCCCTTTTTTGATGCTTGTCCAGCCCGAATTCATCCTTGGAGTTGACGGGATAGTAGGCCATGACGTATACCCTGCAATAGGGCAGCCGGCTTTTAACAGCGTCTAAAATTTTGCCGTAATTTTCCAAAAGCGTCTCCAGCCGGTAGTTGCCGGGATATACGGAGTTCATGTCGCTGGAGCCTATGTTAATGAACAGCTTCGCGGGCTCCAGGTCGAAGATGCATTCGTCCATGGCGCCCAGCAGATCCGAGGTTGTCGCCCCTCCTATCCCACGGTTGTATATGCGCTTGTCCAAGCCGAGGGACTGCTGCATTTCGTCGATGGGGAAGGCCTCCATCAGCGTGGAGCCTGTAAAGACTATCTGGCCCTTTACGGCATATTTGTTGAGCATCCGGTATTTGGTCTTTTTTTCATATATGCTTTTTATAAGCATATCTCTCAGCGCCTGCTTGTAATCGGGGCTGTTCGCTTTGCTCTGAGTGCTTTCGGAAGTCATGTCTGTGATTATCACACCTCTGAATTCGCCTGGCAATCGATGCGCCTTTGCGTGCCTTGCCGCTCCATATTCGTTCTGCGGTAATGGGCGTACAGCTCCTCGGTGGCAAGCGCTATTTTGGTTACGGAAAACTTATCCCCATGGGGATAGATATAGTAGGTGTCCTCCAGGGTATTAAGGTCTATGCAATCGCCGTATTTTCCGAGATACTCGTATTCTATATGGCAGGAATAGAGGGAGGGTACGGTTTTTTCCATGCCAAAGCTTCCGTTTTCGCTTTTGAGATGGAAGCCGGCCATATCGTGGGTTATCGAGCCCATGCCTAGCCGTATGTAGCCCTTTGAACCGGGAAGCGAATCCACATGGCAGGGAGCCGTAAAGCTGTATTCGCCCTTTTCGATTTCACGCCGCACCTCCGCCCGTTCCCATTCGTACCAGTCCGGAATATGCGAAAATTCAGTTTCGCCCTTTTCCGCCTTCAGCTCCCCGAGCTCCGTCATTTCCCAGCGCTTTCCGCAGGCGGCGCAGTACAGGAGATGCCCCCGGCTCCTCATCCTGAACTCCTCGCCGCAGGCGGCGCACTTGTACAGCACCTTATGAAGGCCCTCCGCCCTCCATGGCGCGGCAATCCTTATGCCGTTTTCCCTTTGCCAGGCAAAGTCGTCATAGCGGAACTCGGCGCGTATGGCGTCGTTTATTTCTTCGGCGGTGGCTTTTTTCAAATCCTCGGCGGAAAAAAGCAGCTTCATAACGGCCTCGGTGCGCCTGACCCTGCGTTTTTTAGTGTTCCAGAAAGGAGAGGATATATGGTGGCCGTACGTTATCATGGAGACTACGGGCACCCCCATAAGCTTGCACAGCTTGCCAAGAGAAGCCGGCAACACGGCGGCCGTACCGCAGAGCGAATAGCGGGCCTCCGGGTAGATGACAATTACGTCTCCGTTATCTATAACCCGCTTTATATGGCGAACCAGCTGAACGTCGGAGGTGAATTTGCGCTTGCATATGCCCCCAACGTTCCTGAGCAGCCGTTCCCTTTTGATAAAGCCGTCTATGGCGACCACGTAATTGGCCCGCCAGGGGAACAGCGCGGCGGTCGCAACCTTGAAATCGTAAAAGGAGTTATGGCTGCTTAAAAAAATAAAAGGCGGCTTCAGCCCTCTACAATTGATTTTTGTGATTTTAGTCCGGCGCAGCCAGACGGAGGGAAAGCAGAGCAGCCATATTATGGGCTTCAGCAGCAGCCTTTGGCGAACAGGCGGCTTTGCCATGTCGAAGCGAGGGGCCTTATCGTCCATAAACCGAGCTCCAGGGTCCGCGGCGCAAGGCTGGCCGGACAAAGCTGCGGCATTGCCTTTCTCCATTCGCCGCGGCTGCCGCTGCTGGGCGAGCGGCGCGCCGTATAAGCAGCCAGGACAGGCCGCCGCTGGCGGCGGAATCTTTCGCCGGAGCGGCGCATGCTTTCAGCGGCTTCTATCCGGCGCTTATTAATACTACAGTAGCAAATTGAAAATATCAAGGAAATATTTTAAGAAGCGCGGCGTGTCCCGGCGCCTCTTCCAAAACGGACGTCTCCGCCGTCAGCGCAGCGCTTCGACTCCGCATTCGTCCATAAGCCTGTCGTCGCGAATAAGCTCGCCTGTCCTTCCGTCGGCAAATATCCTGCCGTTTTTCAGCAGTATCGCGCGCGGGCAGACCTCCTCGGCGAAGGATAGGTCGTGTGTCGCAATAAGCTTGCCGTGCGGAAGCCGCCTCAATAGGTTGATTAGATTTCTTCTGGCCTTTGGATCCAAAAAAGCGGTAGGCTCGTCAAAAATCATCATGGTAGGCTCCATGGCCAGGACTGTGGCTATCGCCGCGATGCGCTTCTCTCCGCCAGAAAGCCTTAGGGAAGAACGGTCGCGCAGATGGGCTATACCGAGGCTTGACAGGGCCGCATCCACACGCTTTTCG
The DNA here is from genome assembly GCA_029265405.1 of Clostridiales bacterium. Lineage (GTDB taxonomy): Bacteria > Bacillota > Clostridia > Oscillospirales > Oscillospiraceae > JAJUJI01. The sequence continues at coordinate 74,253 of JAJUJI010000011.1, forward strand.
ACGGCTTCCTCGGACAGGCCCAGATTTCTCGGGCCGAAGGCGACGTCGTCATATATCAGGGGCATGAAAAGCTGGTCGTCGGGATCCTGAAAAACCATTCCCACGCGCCGCCTGACTTCGCTTAGGCTTTTTTTCCCGAGCTCTATCCCATCCACGCTGATAAGGCCGCGTTCTGCCGGCAATACGCCGACGATGCTGAGCAGGAGGGTGGTTTTACCGGCCCCGTTGGCACCTATCAGCGCGGCGCTCTCGCCGTCTCCGATGGCAAGGCTTATGTCGCTTATTGCGGACGTCCCGTCCGGATAGGTTACGGATATATTTTTTATTTCAATCATTGCTCGGCTGAAGCTCCAATCTTGGACGGTGTCGGCGCGCGGCTAAAAAACAATCGAGTACGCGGCCCTGACGTCTATAATTCTTAGCGCTATGAGCGGCAGGCAGGTTGCGGCAAGATAGAGGTAATCGGCGGCGCTCAGACGTTTTTTTTTGCCTCTTGCGGCAAAGCTGTCGTATCCCCGGCACTTCATCGCGTTGTATACCCGTTCGGCTCTGTCATAGCTCCTTATCAGCAGCTGCCCGGCGAAGCTGCCCATGTGGCGCATCTGCAGCCCCTTAAATTCCGTGCTTCTCAGCATGTAGGCGGTGTACATGGTGGACGCCTCTCCAAGAAGGACGGCGATGTAGCGGTAAAGCATCTCAAATAAGGTAACGAAGATATCGGGCAGATGCAGGCGGCGCAATTGGGCGGTTATGCGGCTCATGGGGGTGACGGCGATTAGGAGCAGCACGGCGGTCACGCATAGAAAGGCGCGAAACACTATGGAAAACAGAGAAACGACGCCGACGCTGATATTAAGACCCATTAAGATGAAGGCCGTTTTGCGTTCAAAAATCACGTTTGATATCCCCGCAAACAGGCAGAAGGGAAGCGTCAGGGCAAATCTTTTCAGCACTATCGGCCACGGCGTCTCCGAAAGCGCCATCAATATGACAGGGTAAAAGATAAAAGGCGCCAGCCTGGCCAGCTCGTAGCGGTCAAAGGAAACGACAAGAATAATAAACAGAAAAGTGGAAGCGAGCTTTACGAGAGGATGGCGGTCATGCACCCAGCTTTTTTTAAGCGAGAGCTGCTCAAGCGAGTAAATATCCGCAATTTTGCTTCTTATGTCGGCCATGAAGCCGCCTCCAAATCATTATTAGCTTAAGTCGACGTTATGCATTATATCTCATATAGTATATAAAACCGCCGATCCAGTCAAGACCGGCGGTTTTAAGCGATATTCATTCAGACGCCAGCCGGGCGTAGGCCGCTACTGCGCTTTCTTATCCCTTTTTTTCTTTTTGGAAAGCGAAATCAGGAAACCGGCTATGCCCGCCAGAGCGAAGGTCATAACGCCGCCCACTATGCCGGAAACCGTCGTGCCTACCGGAGAGCTCTCCTCTCCTGAATTTGAAAAGCTGTAATCCGGCAAAAACGCGGTCGAACCCTGTATGGCCGCGGCGCGGTCAAAAACGCCGCCACTGGCTTCAAGCTCTGCGGTGCCCGCCGTCTTTTCCATAGCCCACTCAAGCCCGTCTGGATTTGACGAGGCTATCAGGGAAAGGGCGCCGCCCACAATAAGAGTCGCCGCAGCCAGGACAATTACGGTCTTTTTTACCGAAACGCCGCTTTTAATAGGCGCAGAGGCAAGAGAGCTTTCCAGTATCTCCGGGCGCATCTTATAAACAAAGCAGAGAATGGCCGACATCACGACGCCCTCCACCAGGCCTATGGCAAGATGTATGGGCTGCATCAGCGCCACAAAAGTTCCGAAGGGAAGCTCCGTTATTCCGGAGGCCAGCGTTTCAAGGACGACGCCGAAAGCCCCAAGCTGAAGGCCGATTACGACCGAAACGATCGTCGCTATGGTAATGCGCCTGTAATTAAGCCCTTTTTTCACTATCGGCTTAAATATCAGAGGATATACCAGCAGACAGGGTATCACGCCCATGTTGAATATATTGCAGCCGAGGGCGAGAAGCCCCCCGTCGGCAAAAAAGAGACATTGTATGATCAGTACGGCGGCCAGGGAAAGAAGCGCGGGATGAGCGCCGAGCATGGCGCACAAAAGTATCCCCCCTCCGATATGCCCGCTTGAGCCGGTCCCGGGTATGGTGAAATTGATCATTTGAGCGGCAAAAACAAAGGCGCCCGTGACCGCCATTAGGGGCAGCTTTTTCTCGCCAAGCTCGTCCTTCTTCGTTTTAGCAGCCGAGTAAACAACCGCCGCAGCGCTGGCAGCGCACATAACGCCGCCGACCGCGGGAGACAGCAGCGCATCAGCCATATGCATAATTATTGCCTCCTTTTTTAGAACACAAGAATTATACAAAGGCCAAAGACGCCTAACAAGCGGGGTGGGGGGATGTTGGGGCAAAACTTTGTACACATGCACAAATTAGGCCTGAAAATTGTCGAAAGAAAGGAAGCTGTCAATAATAAAAGCTGACGGGAGCGCTTGGAGCCATTGCGGTTCCGCCGTTTTCATGCCTGCCGGTTTAACAGGAAGCGCGCGGCATGCGCAAAAGCATCCCCCGGGGGAGCTTCAAATCTGGCCGGAAGCGTATTAAAGTATAGGCATTATTCAAATGCCCGGAGGAAGGCGAAGAATGAAGGAAAAATGCGATGCGATGCCTTGGAATTACATAGATACATACGGCAGGAGCGTATATAATGACAACCCGGGCCAGGCGCATCTGCGCCAATGGCCGCTGAAGCTGAAAATGATAGCTCCGCTTTCGCCGTACTTCCACAGAGCCCATATTATACTGTCCGCCGACTGCGCCGCATATTCCTTCAGGGCTTTTCACGACGTTTTAATGAAAAACCGCGTGCTGCTCATCGGCTGCCCGGAAGCCGACGGCGGCGGCTTCGCCGAAAAGCTGGCGGAGATTTTACGCCTGAACGATATTTTGAGCGTAGCCCTGGTGAGAATGGACGCGCCCTGCTGCTCGGGCATGGCCGACGCCGTGGTGGAGGCGGTGCGCAGGAGCAGAAAGGATATCCCTATACAAATAACGACGGTTTTTGCAGAAGGTGAAATAATAGAATAGCCCGAAGGGGCCAAGCTTCAAAACCCTCTCGCCGCTGAATCAAGCCGCCGGCCTGCGTAAGGGCGGGCCGGCGGGAGCTTTTGCAAATTATCGCTGATGATAGGTAACGGGTCTCGGCTGCCATGAAAGCCCGCCGAAACCAGGCCGCGTCAATGTATCATGGCGTTCAGGCCCAAGCTCTGGAAAAGCTTAAGCTGCTCCTCCATGAATTCGTTTGAGGGCGCCTCTACGTTTACCAGCCTGTATTTTCTGCCGAGACGCGTATATTTTGTCGAGCCCAGCTTATGGTAGGGCAGCAGCTGAACTACGTCCACGGCCTTACTTATGCCGGCGCAGAATTCGGCTGTGGCGCGGAGGTTTGCGGGGCTGTCGTTGAGCTTTGGAATTATGGGAAAGCGGATCTGGAAGCGTCCGCCCGCTTCGGCTATGGCCTCGGCGTTTTTAAGTATCAGCTCGTTGGGGACTCCGGTCAGGACCTCGTGCCGCTTGCTGTCCATATGCTTCAAGTCGTAAAGGAACAAATCCACAAAGGGCAGTATTTCCATAAAGCGCTCCGTAGGGGCGTAGCCGGTGGTATCGAGGGCGACGCTGAAGCCCTCAAGCTTGCAGGCCTTGGCCAGCGCGAGAACAAAATCAAACTGGCTCATGGGCTCTCCGCCGGAAATTGTAACGCCGCCGCCGGATTTTTCGTAATACTTTTTATCCTGGCGTATGGACCTCATGCAGTCCTCCACCGTTACCCTGCGGAGAGGATTGTAAAGGGCGGTCGAGGGGCAGGCCTCGACGCATTTCAGGCAGCCGTCGCATCTGGCCCTGTCTATTACCGGATATGTAAGCTCCTCGCCGGCGGCAAGGCTCATTTTAGGCGCGCTTTCCGATATAGCGCCTTTGCCGCAGGCGTCGCGGCAGAGAGTGCAGTATTTGAAGCCTATGCAGCGTATGTCCATCCAGGCGACTTCCGGGCCGAAGCTCTGGGACTCGGGGCTGTGGCACCAGAGGCACCTGAGCGGACAGCCCTTCAAAAATATGTCTGTCCTTATGCCGGGCCCGTCGTGTACGGAAAATTTTTGTATGTCGTATATGTTGCCGTAAAGCTCGTCAGGCATTGGATTATGTCCTTTCCTATATGCGTCTGATGCGATTATATAGGAGCGCCCGCGCTTTGTCAACGCGGCGTGCGCTGGCAAAACGCGGGCGCATTTGCTGAAAAGGAAGTCCGGGTTCTTGCCGGGCCGCAAATGCTTGCGGCCATAAGGCGAAGGACGGCAAGCGGCTCCTAGCCGCCAAGGCTCAGGGCGTACTTCTCAAATAAATCTATCAAAGCGGCGCTTTCCTCGGCCGAATCGCCGCGAACGAGTATATATACCTTGATTTTGGGCTCCGTGCCTGAAGGACGTACGATTACGCGGCTCCCGCCCTCAAGCTCGAAATACAAAACGTCCGAGCCCCTGAGCGGCAGGCTTTCCGCCTCGACGCCGGAGGAATAGGCCTTGCCGGAAAGGTAGTCCCTCAGGTGGAGGACCGTCTTGCCGCCTATCGCGGCCGGCGGAGCCTTGCGCAGGGAGGACATGAGCCTTGCCATTTTTTCCATTCCGTCCACGCCCGGCTTCACGAGGCTTACGGTCTTTTCCGCGAAACAGCCGTATTCGGCGTAAAGCTCCTCCAGCCTGCCTATCAGGGTTTTGCCGTTCAGGGCGTGCCAGGAGGCCATTTCTGCGGCTACGACGGAAGCGGTTACGGCGTCCTTGTCTCTGACAAAAGTGCCGAAGGAATAGCCTATTGCCTCCTCGAAGGCAAAAAGCACGGTTTTTTCGCCGTTTTCGTAATATTTCATCCTCTCGGCAAGAAATTTGAAGCCAGTGAAGGTATCCTCCATGAAAACGCCGTTTTTTTCCGCCACGGCTCTGGCCATTTCGGAGGACACTATGCTCTTTAGGGCCGCAGCGTTGCCGGGCAGAGCGCCGGCTTCCTTCCTGGCCGTAATTATATAGTCCAGAAAGAGCACGCCAACCTGATTGCCGCTGAGCAGCCTATAGCCGCCCTTGTTTTCCCTGACCATAAGACCCAGCCTGTCGCTGTCGGGGTCGCTGCCTATTATTATGTCGGCGTTGACTTTTTCGGCCAGAGCAATTGCGCGCTCAAAGCCATCGATAAATTCGGGATTCGGATTTTTGGCCGTGGGGAAATTGCCGTCCGGCGCCATCTGCTCCCGGACGCAATGCAGCCTCTTTACGCCGAGGCGCCTCAGTGCCTCGGGCACCAGCTTGGCTCCGGCCCCGTAAAAGGGGGTGTAGACTATGGCGATGTCCGCTTTGGCAGCGGCTCCCGGCCTCAACGACTGCTTCATCACGTTTTCGAGGAAGAGCTCGTCTATTTTCGCACCTATCGGCTCAATGAGTCCGGAAGCGAGCGCCTCATTGTAATCCGCGGACGGTATTTCGCCAAGGATATCGATTTCGGCCATAGCCCTCGCGACCTGCGCGGCATGCTCCGGCGGAAGCTGCGCCCCGTCGGACCAGTAGACCTTGTAGCCGTTGTATTCCTTCGGATTGTGGCTGGCGGTAATGTTTATGCCCGCCGCGGCGCCCAGCTCCCTTATCGCAAAGGACAGCTCCGGGGTAGGCCTCAGCTCGTCAAAAAGATATACATGTATCCCGCAGGCGGCCAGAACGCAGGCTGCCTCCTTAGCGAAAGCCCCGCTGTTTATGCGGCAGTCGTAGCAGACGACCGCGCTTTTGTCCGGCAAGTCCGAACCGAGAATAAGGCCGCCCAAGGCGAGTGTCGCCTGCCTTACGACATGGATATTCATGCGCCTCAGACCCGCGCCCATTATGCCGCGCAGCCCGGCCGTTCCAAATTCAAGACCCGAAAAAAAACGCTCCCTGATTTCGGCATCGTTGTTTTTTATCGCTTCAAGCTCGGCCCTTTCCAACCGGGAAAGCTTTGGGCTGTTCAGCCAGCGTTCATACTCGGCTTTGTAATCCATATTACTAATCACACCTTTCGGCGCATCCTTGATGCTTAGGCTTATTTTTGACTGAGCGGCCGCCCCTTAATCGGCGGTTCCTGCGTCGGCTTCGTCCACCGGCTTAAGCAGCTCCCTTGCCAGCTCCAGCATGGTTTCCGGCACGAACACGTCCATGCCCGTGCCGGCAAAGCCAAGTATCACCTTTGCCAGTGCCCCGGTGGACGTATATGACTCAAGAGTGGGTATACCAAAGGAACGGAGCAGGCTCAGCGTCATTTGGTAGTCGAGCTGATTGCCCGTCACCGTGGTCAAAAGCGCCGGAGGCACGGGTTCGCCCCTGCCGTCAAGCGGCCACAGCCCCGTGCCCGATGAAGCGCCGCCTCCAAAGGCCCATCCGCCCGCCTCGGGAGCTCTGGCAGCCTGCGGCGAGGCGCCGCAGACGGGACAAAGCTCAGGCGCGCCCTCGTATTCACTGCCGCATTTCCCGCACCGAGACATTGAAAAAGCCTCCCCAATGCATATTATTTATGATATTTGGAGCCCTCCGCAATCTTGAAGGCCCGGTAAAGCTGCTCCAGGAGCATTACCCTTGCCAGGTGATGCGGGAAGGTCATTTTAGACAGGGAGAGCCGTATGTCCGCCCCGTCCTTAACGGACTGATGAAGCCCAAAAGAACCGCCTATAACAAAGCAAAGCCTGCTTTTGCCCTTAGAAGAGCAAAGCTGAATAAACTGGGAAAACTTCAGGCTGTCAAGCTCCTTGCCCTCAATGCAAAGAGCTATTACCATGGAGCCTGCCGGTATTCGCAAAGCTATTCCATCGGCTTCCTTTTTCAGCGCGGCTTCTATTTCCGCTTCCGAAGGCTCGGCGGAGAGCCTGCTTTCGGGAAGCTCCTCTATTTCGAGCCTGCAAAGAGACGTCATGCGCTTTTTATATTCTTCGGCCGCTTCGATAAGATATTTTTCCTTTAATTTGCCTACGCAAATAACTTTTATGCTCAGCATTTACAACTCCATAATCGCGCTCGGCTCGGTTCTGGGAGCGACGTCCAGCTCGAAGCCTCGGCCGAGCCTTGCCGATACGGTCCCAAACGCAAGCTGCGGCGTATTGTTTTCATGGCTTAGGTGCGCCAGCATTATCCTCCGCGTACCCGCTTCGGCAAGCCTTGCGGCAAGCTCGCCGCAGGCGGCATTCGACAAATGGCCCCGATTTCCGAGAATACGGGCTTTCAGAGGCTGCGGATAGGGTCCGCAGCGCAGCATGTCCACGTCGTGGTTGGCCTCCAGCACCGCCGCCATGCAGCCGCATAAGGCCCGCTCTATGGAACTTGTCACGCAGCCCAAATCGGTTGCGACGCCAATAGAACCCTTGCTTCCGGCAAAGACGAAGCCGAAGCTTTCGGCGGCGTCATGGGGCGTTTCAAAGGCGGCTACCTCTATATCCCCAAGCCGGAACCGGCTTTCGGCCTCTATGGCATGCAAGTTGCTCTCGCGGCATTTTTGACCCCTGACAAGAGCCCGGAGGGTGCCGCCGCTGGCGTATACCGGAATATCGTAATGCTTGGCGAGCATTCCAAGACCGCCTATATGATCTGAATGCTCGTGGGTTATCAGAATTCCGGCCAGCTCGCTCGGTTCCAGCCCGAATTCGGCCAGGCAGCCCTTGAGCCTGCGCATGGATATCCCGGCGTCCAGAAGCAGACTGGTGCCTCCCTCGCGGAGCAGGGCGCAGTTGCCTGAAGAACCGCTGGCAAAGCTTATGTATATCATTGTGCAAGCATATCCCGTCTTAAAAAGCGCATCGACGCGGCAAAGGCCGTATCGATACGCTCATTTATTTAAATATCAGGCCATAGCCTTTTCCGCCAGCTCGTCCGGCGCGGCTTCCTCTACTATGGATATGTCGGCGCCGAGGTTCCGCAGCTTGCCGCACATGTCCTCATAGCCGCGCTCTATATGGTGGATGTCGCCTATGCGGGTCACGCCTCTTGCCGCCAGGCCCGCCACGACCATGGCGGCGCCGGCCCTGAGGTCGCAGGCCTTTACCCTTGAGCCGCTCAGCCTTTCAACTCCCCTTACGACGGCGGTTTTTCCGTCCACCTGAATATCCGCCCCCATGCGGCTAAGCTCTCCAACAAATTTATACCTGTTGTCTGAAACGGTTTCGGTGATCACGCTGGTTCCGTCGGCAATGCTCAGGCAGGCCGTAAGCTGGGGCAGCATGTCGGTAGGGAAGCCAGGATAAGGCATGGTTTTCAGGTTGACCGGGCGGAGCCTGCCGGTTCTCCTGATAAAGACGGCGTCGCCCCTTTCCTCAACCTCCGCGCCCATTTCCTCAAGCTTGGCAGTAATTGAAAGCAGATGCTTGGGTATCACGTTTTTTACCAAGACCTCGCCCCCGGTAGCCGCCGCCGCCGTCAGAAAGGTTCCCGCCTCTATCTGGTCGGGAATGATGGTGTAGGTTCCTCCCGAAAGCTTTTCCACCCCGTATATGCGTATCACGCTTGTGCCCGCGCCCCTTATATCGGCGCCCATGGAGTTTAAAAAATTGGCCACGTCGACGACGTGCGGCTCGCGGGCGGCGTTTTCTATTACGGTTTTGCCTCTTGCCTTTACTGCGGCCAGCATGATATTTATCGTCGCGCCCACCGAGACTACGTCGAGATATATGCTTGCGCCTCTGAGCCTTCCGTTTTTCACCTCGGCGCAGATAAGTCCGTTTTCGACCTCGACTTCCGCTCCCAGAGCCCTTAAGCCTTTCAAATGCTGGTCTATGGGCCTTACGCCAAGATCGCAGCCGCCGGGCATCGCCACCCTGGCCTTGCCGAAGCGGCCGAGCATTACGCCTACGAAATAATACGTCGCGCGGATGCGGCTCATAAGGTCCTGATCTCCCTCATGGTAATCCAGACCCTTGCTGTCTATGACAGCGGTGCTTTTATTTACGGTGTTGACCCCCGCGCCCATCTTATGCATATTGGTAAGCAGCAGGCTTACGTCGCTTATTTGCGGAATGTTTTCTATGCGGCAAACCCCGTCGACAAGCATAGTCGCGGGAAGTATCGCTCCCACCGCGTTTTTCCCGCCGCTGATTCCAACTTCACCGCGTATCGGTTTTCCTCCGCGGACGACCATTTGTGTCATAGTTACACCTCGAGCTTTAGTATAACCGCCTTGTGGCAATCGATACCTTATATAACAGCAATTGATTATACATTATGGTAAACCGAATGTAAAGCAATAATTTCAGACCGGTAACAAAAAGCTACTGGGGAACGCTTGTCAGCTTGCCCTCGACGGCGTCCATATAATAAACTCCGCCGTCCGTCTCAAGCCTCCAGACGGGCTTGAGCTGAAGCTTGGAGCCGGAGTCGGCAAGCAGATAGCCCGCGCTTAGCCGCTCTATGCTTCGAATTATTATGCCCTGGGAGGACATATCCCCGGCAAAGCGCAGCAGCAGCGTCGCAGGGCTTAAGGCGTCGACCCGGGCTTCGTTCTGCGGCGTTCCGGGCAGGCGGCTCCCGGAGGCAACCGTTTCGCCCGTTGGAAGCCGCGTTACGGTTATGCGGCAGTTGAAGACAGGCTTATTTTTAAAGGCGCAGACGAAAATGTTTTCCGAGGCCGCCGTAGCCTGCGGCTCCAGGGCTTTGACAATGGCTGAGTCGGACAAGGCGGTTTCGTACAGCTTGATTTCAAAATTGCCGCCGCCGCGAAACTGCGCTTCCCCCTTTGAGGACTTATATAGAAGTATGTTGCCTCCAAGCTCCTCGGTTTCCGCCGTGCCCAGTAGCCTGCCCGCCGCCAGCGCCTCCTTGCCCTTGTCGCGGTATACGTCGTACGCGTATAGATCCTCGGAACCGGGTATCGCGTTTTCGGATATCGATACGCCGAGCCTCTCAAGGGCCGCAGCAAGGCCGCGCCTTTCGGCGGCCTGCAGCCTAGCCTCCCTGATGCGGTCGGCGGCGATAATGGAGGCAAAACTGATATTTACCAGCGCAAGCAGTATAATTGCGACGTTTTTGAGTTTTCCTATTTCCATATAATGCTCCGTGAGCCGCCGTGCGCGCCGGCCTTCGGCTGTTGCCTGCGGGAGCGCACGGCGGTCGCCGCCAAAAGGCCGGCGGCGAGCCGAATCGGCATGCTAATGGCGATAATATTATTCAGCTATCCATAGCGGCGAGATAAGCGCCGCTTCGCCTCCGCCGTCGGGGAAAACCAGCCTTGCCTCGGAACCCTCCGCCAGGCTTCCCGCTGCGGCGGCGGCCTGGTATTCCGGCAACACCTCGGCGGTTTCCCCAGTCAGTTTGTAGCTTCGTATCATTATTTTAAGCTGCGTCAGCCTGCCGCTTTCAAAAACGGCGCTTGCCGCTTCCCCGCCGTAAAGCTCGACCTCAACGCCATGGATAACATACCGGAAGCTTAAGCGCAGGACGCTCCCTTCCTCGCTTAAGCCCGCAAAATAAAGCTCCTCGTCGCCGGCAAAGGAGGCATGGATTTTTTCCAGTATGGACATCGCGCATTCCGCCATGTCAGCGGCGCCGCCCGCCTCGGCCAGGCCCTGCCCGTCGGAGGCGGAGTAGCTTATATAGCCGTCGGCTCTGAGCTTCATGTAGCCGCCGCTGTCAAGATATACCACGGTTCCGTCGGATTCAGTATAGCTTGAATCGCCATGCATGCCTATCCCCAAAACACGTGAGGCGGTCTCGGCCGCCGCGCCGTCAAAGGGGCTGCCCTCGGCCGCTGCTTTATATAGGCTCGGAAGCGAGCCGAGAATAAGCTGGTACGGCCCGGAAGCCGAAAGCGAGCTTTTTTCAAAAGCAAATTGAGCTCCGTTGGGCAGATAGGCGTCAAGCAAGCTCCCGATTTCAGGCCAGTCAGCCTGGGTTTGGGAGCGCCATGCCCGGCCCTCGCCGTCCATATAATACAGCAGCGCCTTACCGTTTCCGGCGCCGGTTATGATTATGCGGCGCGCGCGGCCGTCGAGCCCGCTTAAAAGCTCCGTACCGAGAGATTTAGCCAAAACCTCGAGGGGAATATCCGCGCCGTAGTCGAGATAAGCGTTCTGGCCGGACAGCGCCGCCCGCCAAACCGAATCGTTTATAGCCTCGGTGGCCATAGCGGAACCTAAGGCTTCCCCGAGCGCGGTTCTGAGCTTGCCGTAGACCTCCGCAATGCCCGCCTCATCGTACTTGACGCCGTATCTCAGCCCGGACGACCCCTTAACCGCAGCCGCCAGAGGCAGAGCAGCCAGACTATTCCGGCTGGATGAGGCCGCGTTCCCGGCTTTTCCCGCTGCACTTTTGCCGCTTCCGAAAAGAGAGCCGGAGCTGAAAAAGCCGTCGAACAGGCCGGTCAGAGAGGCAAGAAAGGCTCCGTTTAAAATAAGGATAATAATAATAACCGTCTTTGCGGACTCGGCAAGCTTTTTGCTTTTAATATGAAATTTCATATTGTCTTGCCTTCCGCGCCGGGCTTGGCCGCCGGCAGGCGGACCGTTACGGTCGTGCCCTTTCCGTCCACGCCCTCGCTTTCGATCTCAATCCTGCCGTTGTGGCGGGAAACGATTTCGTAAGCTATGGAAAGCCCCAGCCCCGTGCCTCCCATTGCGCGTGAACGGGCCTTATCGACACGATAAAACCTCTCGAATATGCGCGGCAGGTCCTTTTTGGGGATGCCGCAGCCGGTGTCCCGCACTGTTATGGACACCTCGTCCGAGCCCTTTTCAACCGATATATCCACACCGCCCTTTGCGGTATATCTGACGGCGTTTGATACGATATTTACTATAACCTGCTCTATCCTGGCCTTGTCTCCCGCAATCAGCGCAGCCGAAGGAGGAAGGGCGATTGAAAACTCCAGGCCTCGCTTAGCTATGTCCAAGCGCATGGCCTCGTAAACGCTCCTTGCCGACTCCGCCGCGTCGAACACCTCGGTTTTGAAGTCGGTTTCGCCGGCGTCAAATTTGGAAAGTATGAGCAGGTCCTGCACTATCTTGGTCATGCGGTCGCTTTCGCTGAGGATTATACCCAAATATTTGCCGCGCCTCTCATCGTCGATATCGTGGCCGTAAGCCTCCAGCGTTTCGGCGTAGCTTCTTATATTTGTTATGGGCGTCCTCAGCTCATGGGATACGTTGGCCACAAATTCGCGCCTCATCTCGTCGCTTTTCTTCTGCACGGTGATATCGTGGATGACCGCCAGTATTCCGCCCTGCGCGGCCTCCCCGTAAAACGGAGTGATGAATATTTCAAGAGAACGCGAGCCTATGTCGCGCTCACCCTCTATGACCTCGCCGGTTTTTAGGGCCAGCACCCGATCCAGGCTCGTTATATCGCCGAAAATGGCGTTGAAGTCAAGCTTTTCGGCCTTAAGGCTCAGTCCCAGCATCCTTTCGGCCGCAGGATTGAAATGCATGACCGCTCCGTCGGCGGAAAAGGCCGCTATCCCATCCGTCATGTGCAGAAAGACCGTGGCAAGCTTGTTCCTCTCATTTTCAATATCGCGGAGAGTTGCCTGCAGCCTGCCGGCCATGTTGTTGAAGGTCTGGGTAAGGACTCCAATCTCGTCCTTCGCCTGCACCTCTATCCGTTCGGAAAAGTCCCCCGCCGCCACCCTGTTTGCGGCCCGCGTAAGGCTCTGTATGGGCACTATCATGGTTTTTGAAAGCAGGAAGCTCAAAAGCACGGATATGATCAGACCGACCGCCAAAGCCTCCAGAATTATGAGAAAAAGCTCCATGGTAAGAGCCCGGACGGTTTTTTTGTTGTCTTTTATGTAAATGATGTAAGAGCCGTTCCCGTTTTCCAGAGGCAGGGCGACGTCCATGTATTCGGCCGAGCTGTCGCTCTCGTCGCCCCATGCGCCGTTTAGGGCTGAAACTATGTTCGGGGTTATTTCAATATCGCCGCTTCCGTCCGAAGACCTCAGCAGCCTGCCCGTAGTCCCGTCCAATATATAGTAGTTTCTGCTGTCGCTGTCGATGCCCAGCAGGCCGGAGTAAGCGTTGAGAACCTCCTCGATGCGCGCGGCTCCGTTTTCTTCGGCGGCGGCGCCGCTGAGGCCGCTATAAAGCTCCTCGGAGCGGAAAACGTTATGCATCTGCTCGTAAAAGCCCTGTATGTAGAAGCTCATGACTCCGCGCATAAGGAAGGCGCAGACAACGGACATTAAGGATATTATCAAAAGAAGCATGATAAGGACCAGCTTCATATGGAGGCCCCTGCTCATAATATTTCCGCACCCCCGTCCCTCGCGCGGTTGAATAAGTGCCGTTCCCGCAAAACAGGCGGCAACGCAAGGCTATTCGCCGCTCAGATAATATCCGCCTCCGCGCTTCGTGCAAAGATACACAGGATTTGAGGGCTCGTCCTCAAGCTTTGCCCTTAGCCTTGTAATCGTAACGTCTATGGTTCTTGGGTTTCCGAAATAGTCGTAGTTCCATACGCCCGCCATAAGCTCCTCCCGGGTAAAGACCTTTCCCACCGAGGCCGCAAGGAATTTGATAAGCTCATATTCCCGCTGCGTCAGCTCAACGGGCACTCCTTTTTTGGTAACGACCATCCTGGCCGTATCCACGCATATGCTCCCGGCCCTGATAAGCTCCGGATTGTCCTGATTTTCCGGGGCGGAGAGGAAGGCGGTGCGCCTCATGTTGGTCCTTATTCTGGCCAGCAGCTCCTTGTTCCTGAAGGGCTTGGTTATGTAGTCGTCGGCTCCCAGCTCCAGCCCCAGAACCTTGTCCTGCTCCTCCTCGCGTGCGGTAAGCATGATTATGGGTATTAGCTGGTCCTTTTTCCTTATTTCTCTGCACACCTCAAACCCGTCCATAAGAGGAAGCATCACGTCGAGCAGTATCAGATCGGGAGCTTGGCTCAGTGCCGCGTCAAGGCCCTCCTTCCCGTCGTATGCCTTGATTACCTCATAGCCCTCCCTCTCGAGGTTGAAGCAAAGGACCTCCACGATGTTTTCGTCGTCTTCCACTATCAGGATCCTTTGGGACATCGGATTATATCCTCCCATCCAAGTAATCGGCGGCCTTATAATACAGCGCGATCGTTTTCGCGTCGTCTATCTCGCCCCGCAATATCATTTCATGGACCCGCCGCAGGCTGTATTTCTCGGCGCTAAGAAATTCGCCCTCGTCAGGGCGGCTTTCCCCCTCGCGCAAATCCAGCGCCAGATAGAGATGGACGACCTCGGTTAGTATTGCCGGAGAGGGCCGGAGCACCCCGAGGCTTACCAGGCGCCCGGCGGTCAGCCCGGTTTCCTCCTTCAGCTCCCGCCCGGCGCAGGCTATGGGCGGCTCGCCCTTTTCCAGCTTGCCGGCCGCCGCCTCCAGAAGCTCGCGCCCCTGGGCGTAGCGGTACTGCCGGACAAGAATCGTATTTCCGTCCTCATCCACGGGCAGGACGGCGACGGCGCCGCCGGTTTCCACTATGTCTCGCACGCCGCGCCTGCCGTCGGGCAGCTCGATCTCGTCCCGCCTGACGGAAAAGACGGCGCCTGAAAAAATGTGCTTGGTAGATAGGGACTTTTCGAACAGCTCCATATCCTTCTCCGCGTTTATGCCTGTTTGAAAATTATAGCATAAGCCCTGATTATCAGGCAAAGGAATTATTGCCCGTTTTTCTGAGCCGGCGCCGCGCATAGTGACGAAACGCCGGCTGAACCGCGTTCCGGGCCCGCTTTAAAATTTCAGCGCCTGCCGGCGGGATTCAGCGCGTCGGCAAGCCTGTTGGCCGCCGTAATTATGTTCTCGCTTGAGGTGGCAAGATTAATGCGTATGTGGCAGTCGTCCTTGCCGTCCTCGGGGGTAAAGAACCAGGAGCCGTAATCCACCGCGAGACCGCACCTATCCTGCACGATTTCACGTATGCTTCCGGGCTCGGCGTAGGCGGAAAGATCTATCCATTGCAGGTAAGTCCCTTCCAGGGGAGACACTACGGCCTCGGGCAGCCTCTCTCCCAAAATCCGGCGCAGGCAGGCGGCGTTTTCTTCTATCGTTTCCAGGCAGCCTTCAAGCCATTCGGCCCCGCCCTCATAGGCGGCCTGTACGGCGGCGTAGCCTGTGCTGGCCGTTCCTCCGTGAAAGGGCTTGCAGTATTCGTCGAATCTGTCCCGGAGCTCCTTGTCGGGGACTATGGCGAAGGAATGGCTCAAGCCGGCCAAATTGAAGGTTTTTGACGCTGCGGTGAGCGTGACGGCAAATTTATCGCAGGGATAAGCCTTTGCGATAGTTATGTGCCTTTTCCCGCCGAACACCAGATCCTGGTGTATTTCGTCGCTTATGACGTAGACGCCGTGTCTTTGGCAAATGCCCATGAGCCTTGCCAGCTCCTCCCGCGTCCATACCCGGCCGACCGGGTTGTGGGGGGAGCAGAGCACAAAAAGCTTTACTTTCTCGGCCTCTATTTTTCTCTCGAAATCCTCGTAGTCGGGGGTATAGTAGCCGTTTTCATTTTTCAGAAGGCTGCAGACCAGCCTTCTGCCGGTATCGTTTACGGCGTTCATGAATGGGTAGTAGCATGGAGAAAGTATGATGCAGGCGTCGTCTTTTTCCGTAAGTGCGCCGATGAAGCGGTAGATGCCGGAAACCACGCCCGGAGTATGCCGGATCCAGTCCTTCTCCACCTCCCAGCCGTGGCGCTTCTTCTCCCAATCGATAAAGGCCTCAAAATACGCCTCGGAGGGGAAGGAGTAGCCGTAGGCGTTCGTTTCGGCCATTTTCAGCATGGCCTCTCGGACGCTGTCCGGGCACCTGAAATCCATGTCCGCCACCCAAAGAGCGATAAGGTCCTTTTTTCCGAACATGCGCTCCAGCCCGTCCCATTTGGCGCAGCCTGTCCCCCTGCGGTCAAAAAAGTATTTTTTTTCAAATTCTGTCATTAATCTTACCCTTATCAGCGTATAAAGTTTGTGGTTATCCTTTTTTCCGGCTCGGGAAGCTTGAGCCCGGCGTTTCTTCCGGCCTCTATGCTCTTCAGGAGCCAGGCCATATTGTCCGCCAGGGCGCGCATAATCTGCATGCCCTCCTCGTCCTGCCTGACCTGCTCGGGCGTGTTGCCGTGGACTATGTTCCAGTATTTCGAGCTTACCACAGGCATGGACGAGATCATGAAGTACTTGTTCAGGTCGTCGAAGGCGGCCGTGCCGCCGCTCCTGCGGCAGCTTACCACCGCTGCGCCGGGCTTGCCCGCAAAGGATATTTTAGCGTAAAAAACCCTGTCCAAAGCGCTGTGCAGATTGCCCGCCGCGCCCGCAAAATGGACGGGGCAGCCGAAAACAACGCCGTCCGCGGCGTTAATCTTCTCTATCAGCTCGTTGACGCCGTCCCCCTCGCCGAATACGCATCTTCCGTTTCTGTTTCTGAAGCAGGCGCCGCAGCCGGTGCAGCCGTTGATCGGCTTGTCGCCCAGCCAGTGGATTTCGCTCCCTATGCCGTTTTTTTCAAGCTGCATGGCTATTTCGCTCAGCGCCGTATATGTGCAGCCCTTCTCGTGTGGGCTGCCGTTTACCAGCAAAACCTTCATTTTATGCCTCCATTCATAAAGCTAAGCAAGACTAAGCTGAAATCAATAGATTTATGATACTAAAGCAGGGCTGCAGGAAATCAAATCGCTGCAACCCCGGCGGTTTTTTAAAGCAAAGGCGGGCACTGGCAATTGCCTCAGATGCCGCCAAAGAGCTTTTTAGAGCTTTCAAGAGCGATGCGCTCGGGAACGGCCGCCGCCGGAGCCGGCTTTTAAGCGCGCCGCCTGCGCGGGCGATTGGGCCGGGCCGTAAAATAACGGAACCGGGCCGAAACTGCCCGAAGCTCCTGTTTATCGCATGCTTTTTTACTTATATGAAGGATCATATGCGCTACAGGTCGATAAGCCTGTAGCCGGAAACGTTAATCGCCGTGGTGCTTCCGTATTTGAAAACGGCGCCTCTGTTTACCGGCGACCCGCTTAGGTGCAGATGCCCGAAAAGATGGAGCATTGGCTTGTATTCGGCGTTGAAGTCCAGAAAGCATTCGTAGCCCTTATGCGCCTCGTCGTCGCCGTCGCCTATGCCGAGCGAGGGGGAATGGGTTACAAAAATATCTATGCCTCTCTTTTTTCTGACCTCCCACTCAAGCCTTTTCAAACGCCTGGACATTTGCGCCTCGGTGTACAAAAAGGAAGCCGGATTGTTGCCCCTGCTGCCGCCCAAGCCGCCTATGCGCAGCCCCCTGTATTCTATCAGCCTTCCGTCTATGCTTTCGCAGCCAAGCGGAGGGTGGAGATTGAAGCCGGCATCATGGTTCCCGCAAACATAGAAAAGGGGAGCGGGTATCATGGTGACAAGAAAGCTGAGGTAAAAGGCCTTCAAATCGCCGCAGGACAATATCATATCGACGCCCTTGAAAACCGCGGGGTCGAAATAATCCCAAATAAACCTGCTTTCAAAGTCGGACACGGCGAGTATCCTCATTTCACCGCCTCCCGACTATCTAGTGTACTACAAATCGCCGCCGATGGCAAGAAAGTTTATCGCCCGACGCCCGCGCCTCCGCAGGGCCGGGGCATCAGTCCACTCAATGATGCTCATGCTCATGCTCGAATACGCAATACTCGCCGTATTGCCCCACAACGGCCGAGGCAAAGCCCTTCAGCCTTTCCTCTACGGCCTCGAGGCCGATGCCGAACGCTATTACCGTCACGCCTATGTCGGCGAGGCTTGGAGGGACCTCCGGGGGCTGGCTGCCTCTGGACTCCGTTTCGCCGCCGGTGTTTGAGAGCGCTATGGCCTCGTTCTCTCCCCAGCGGATATAGGCCTTCGCGTGGCCGATGAAAGCGCCGTTCTCCTCGGCCCACTTGCCGGTAATGTCAAGCTGGGAGGCTATCCTGTCTCTGAGCGCCTCTATGCCGCCCGCGGGGATAAGATAAAATTCAATCGATACGACTCTTGCCTCGTCATGAATGCGGCCGCTGATGCCGACTCGTACCATGTGCCCTACCTCCGAATGCCCGGCCTTCATGCCCGCGGAGCAAACCGCTGATATCAAAGAAAGCTCCAGACGCTTTCGTCTATCGGCTTGTTTGCGCTTACCTTATATATTGCAGCCTTTTCGTTCAAGCCGCGCAGTTCGGCGGCTATTGCGTCAGCCTCGGGGGCGTCCACAAGGTCCGCCTTATTGAGCAGTATGCAGTCGGCCCCGTCAAGCTGAGCCTCTATCAGGTGCGGCATATAGGCGCGCAGCTTCCTCCATCTGCCGGCGTCCGCCAGCGACAGTATTTTAACCGGAAATCCCAAACAGGCCTGAATAAGCTCCTTTATTTGCAGCGGATAAGCCACTCCGGTAGCCTCTATCAGTATCCAATCGGGATTTATGGCTTCCTTTATATCCCTGATGTCGGCCAGAAGGTCTCCGCCGGAAGAGCAGCAGGCGCAGCCGGAGAAAAGCTCCCTTACGGCCAAGCCCTGAGCCCTGAGCAGCTTGTCGTCTACCCCTACCTCGCCTATTTCGTTTTCAATTATCATTACGCCAATGCGGCCATCGCCGCCGCAGCGCCGGACCAAATGCCCGCCAAGCTGCAATAAGGCGCTGGTTTTGCCGGAGCCGAGAAAGCCGCTGATAATAAGTATGTTCATGGCAGCATTACCCCTGCCGGC
This sequence comes from Clostridiales bacterium, assembly GCA_029265405.1. GTDB lineage: Bacteria > Bacillota > Clostridia > Oscillospirales > Oscillospiraceae > JAJUJI01. The sequence continues at coordinate 92,949 of JAJUJI010000011.1, forward strand.
CGCGTTTAAATAACGCGCCGGACCGCCCAAGCCTTCCGGCACGCAAAGGCCGGGCCATTTTTGGCGCCCGTTTGCTTCATGCCGGGAGGACTTATGCATCAAATTTACACCGCCTCCGGCTTGCTGTCAACTGATATTGCTTTTCATAAACTCTCATGGTATAGTTTTAATAAAGCAACGGCTAGTTTTTCCTTGCGGGGTTTAAATTAATGGCTGTCATAAGCGTGATAGTGCCGGCCTACAACGCCGCCGGCACCTTGGATAGATGCGTTTCCTCGGTATTGAACCAGTCCTTCGGCGACCTGGAGCTTATCATAATAGACGACGGCTCCGCCGACGAAACGCCGGATATTTGCCGGCGGCTTGCCGAGGAGGACGGAAGGGTAAAGGTCCTGTGCCAGGAAAACAGGGGGGTCAGCGAGGCGAGAAACGCAGGCCTTCGCGCGGCCACGGGCCGGTATATAGCCTTTCTGGACGCCGACGACTGGCTGGACACGAAGGCCTATGAAAAAATGCTCGGCGCCATGGAAAAAAGCGGGGCCGACAGCGCCGCCTGCGGGCATTGGCTGGTTTGGCCCGGCGGAGGGATGGATTTCGGCAGCGCGCCCATGGACACGGGCTTTTATTCCGCCGAGGAAACAAAAAGAAGGATAGTCCTTCCCCTGCTCAACGACAGGCTGAGCGCCTCCGCCGTAAACGGCTTTTCCGTGCGCTATCTTTACAGCCGGGCAAGCCTTTTGGAGCGCGGCTTAAGCTTTACGGGGGCCTATCTTGAGGACGAGCTTTTCTTGATAGAATTTTTCAGCTGGCCGACGACCCTGGCGGTGGTCAACGAGGGCCTGTATTATTATTACCAAAATCCGGAATCGGCGACGCGGCGCTACATGGCCGGCTGCGTGGAAACCTTCATGCGCTCGCTGGAGCTGAAAAAGCGGCTGGTTTCCCGCTTCGGCCTGGAGCCGGGGCCTGACTGGATAAGAAATACCCTCTGGTCGGGGCTGCTGATAGCTATAGGGAACGAGTTTGCCCCCGGCAATGAGGTTCCGTTTTCAGCGCACGTTAAAAATCTCCGCGCCCTCTGCGAGGGAGCGGAGTTCGGCGAAGCGGTAAGATGCTACAAGCCGCGCGGCATGGGGCGCAAAAAGGCCGCCGTAGCCTTTTTCGCAAGAAGGCGGATGTATGCCGCCTTAGCCTTGCTGTACAAAGCAAAAAACAGGGGACGTAAATGATCTATGGTTAAACTAAGGGAAAGCTTTACCTACAGGCTGCTCGGCGCCTTTTTTGCCGCTCTGTCGGAGGCGGCCGGCGCTTCCTTCGCCGCCGCGATAGCCGCCCGGGTATGGGGCTGGCTTAAAAGGCAGTATAACGTAAGCCTTGCGCGCATTGCCGCGGAATGGGACAGCGCGCTGGACAGCCGGCTTGAGGAAAGCGTATTCGGCAGCCTTTTGACTCTTGTTTTGACCGTTCCGGCGCGCCTGCTGGAGGACAGCTATATAGGCGGGGCTCTGAAAAAGCCGGCTTCCGCAGCGGCGGCGGCTCTGCTGGGGCTTTCGCTTTGCGCGCTTTTCGTCTTTCCGTACGAAAGCTGGAACAACTACTACGCCCTGTATATGCTGGCTGCCGTAACGCTGCTTCTGCTTGCCTCGAAGGAGCGCTGGATAAGCCTGAAGCATGTAGGCTTTTGGCCGGTCGCCTTCGCGCTCATAACCCTTGCCAGCGCCTTCTGGTCGCAAAATGAAAACGAAAGCCTGCGCTTTTTCATATTTGCGCTTATCTGCGCAATGGCGGTGATCGCCTGCGTAAGCCTGCTCAACAGCCAAAAGAGAATGATGGCCATGATGCTTTTTCTGGCGCTGGGGCTGCTGATTTGCTGCGGCTACGGGCTGTATCAAAACGTGCAGGGCATAGAGCCGAACCCGCACTATACGGATCTGACCGCCAACGCCGACATGCCGGGCCGCGTTTATTCCTTTTTCGACAATCCCAATTCTTTTGCTAACATACCCGTGCTGTTTTCGCCCCTGATGCTGGCGCTGGTGTTTTACAGCCCCAAGCTGCGCCAGCGGCTGCTGTTCGCCTTCATCTTCGCCGTATCCTCGGCCTGCCTGATAATGACCTATACGCGCGGAGCCTGGCTGGCCTGGGCCGCTTCGCTGCTTCTGCTGGTTTTGATTTGCCGCCCAAGGCTCGCCCCATGGCTGGTCTTGCTGTGCATAGCCTTTGTGCCTCTGCTTCCGTCTCCGGTGCTTGACAGGCTGATGACGATTTTCGTGTCCGACTCCTCAATGAAAAGCCGCGGGCCAATTTATATGGCCATGCTGCGCCTGATAAAGCGCAACCTGTTTCTCGGCGTAGGCCTCGGCTCAACCAACCTGCGCGAGGTGATAGTGAGAGAAAACTACTATACCGGCAGCGCGTATTTTGTGCATGGGCACAACCTGCTGCTGCAGATATGGGGCGAGAGCGGTATATTTGCTTTGATATCCTGGCTGCTTGCGATGTTTTTCCCTATAAAAAGCGCAATACGCGCCGGCGCGCGGAAGGCCGGAGAGTCTGAAGCCCTTTTCAAGGGGATAGCGGCCGGGGCCGTGTCGGGACTGGCGGGCTCTATCATATTCGGCCTGACAGATTATATATGGAGCTACCCGAGGATCATGATGATGTACTGGTTTTTGTTCGGCATAATGCTCGCGGCCGCAAGGATGCGCTTGGAAGAAAAATAGAAGCGTAAACGCGGATTATACTATAGAAAGAAGGAATTGTTATGGCTTTGACCTGGTCTAAGGAGCTTGAAACGGGAAACGCGCAGATAGACAACGAGCATAGGCAGCTTATAGCCGCCGCTGCGGCGCTGCTTGAAGCCTGCTCGCAGGGCAAGGGCAGGCAGGAGCTTGATTCGGCCGTCGCCTTTCTCTCCGACTACACGAAAACGCATTTCGCCCATGAGGAGGCTCTCCAGCAAAAGTACAAGTATCCCGAGTATGCCGAGCACAGGGCGTGGCACCAGAGCTTCCTGAAGGATTTCGCCCAGGTGGCGGCAAAGCTCAAGACCGACGGGGCCACCATCTCCATGGTAGCGGAGGTGAACGGCAAGCTTGGGCAGGTCCTGACCCATATCAGGACCATGGATCTGGCCCTGGCCCGGTTCATACATAAAAGCCTTTGACAATTTGACAAAAATAAGGGCTTTTCAAAGAAACAGAAGGCCGGCGCTTTTTGCGCCGGCCTTTTCATGCTCAGCTTTCGGTTTGCAGGGCCACTATGCTCACGCTGCCGTATTTTTGGCGCAGTTTGGGCTTCTCGATCTTGCCGGTGGGGTTGCGGGGAACGGTGTCGAAGATGATTTCCTTAGGGCGCTTGTAGCGGGGCAAATCAAGGCAGAACCTGTCTATATCCTCCTTGGTGCAGACAGAGCCGGGCTTCAGCTCAATTATGGCCGCGGCTATTTCCCCGAGGCGCGGGTGGGGCCGGCCAATGACGGCCACGTCCTTGATATCCTTGTGCGCCCTTAAGAAGTCCTCTATTTGGACGGGGTAGATGTTTTCGCCGCCCGTAATTATAACGTCCTTGGCCCTGTCCACCAGCCAGATGAAGCCGTCCTCGTCTACTCTCGCCATGTCACCGGTGAGCAGCCATTCGCCGCGCAAAACCTCGTCGGTGGCCTCCTTGTTTTTATAGTAGCAGGTCATGACGCCCGGCCCGGCCACCGCCAGCTCGCCGACCGCTCCCTGCGGCACCTCGTTGAAGTCCTTGTCTACAACCTTGGCCCGCCAGCCGTAGCCGGGCTTGCCTATGGCGCCGACCTTATGTATGTTCTCAACTCCCAGATGCACGCAGCCCGGGCCCGTGGACTCAGAAAGGCCGTAGTTCGTGTCGTACTGGTGGTTGGGGAAATGCTGCATCCAGCGGTGTATAAGGCTGGGCGGCACCGGCTGGGCTCCTATGTGCATGAGCCGCCACTGGCTGAGCTGGTAGTCGGACAGCTTCACCTCTCCGCGATCTATCGAGTCCAGGATGTCCTGGGCCCAGGGCACAAGCAGCCAGACTATCGTGCAGCGCTCCCTGTCGATGCACTGAAGTATCCACCTTGGGCTTATGCCGCGCAGCAAAACCGCCTTGCTTCCGGAAATCAGGCTGCCGAACCAGTGCATTTTCGCGCCCGTATGGTAGAGCGGCGGCATGCAGAGGAAGCAATCGTCCCTGGTCTGGCCGTGGTGCGCCTGCTCGCAGCGGCAGGCCTGCATCAGGCTCTCGTGCTTGTGCAAAATGGCCTTGGGAAAGCCAGTCGTGCCGGAGGAAAAATATATCGCGGCGTAGTCGTCGTCCGCAAGCTGTATGTTGGGCTTGCGGCTGGAGCAGTAGGAGATCATCTCGTAATAGCTGTCGGCATAGTCCGGCGTATGCCCGCCCACATAAAAAAGCTTGCGGATTTTAGGCATCCTGTCGAGCTTGCTCTCGACGCGCTCTATGAATTCCTTTCCGAAAACCAGTATGGAAGCGTCGGAAAGGTCGAGGCAGTATTCTATTTCGTCGGCGGTGTACCTGTAGTTGAGAGGCACGGCAAGCGCGCCCGTTTTCAGTATGCCGAAGTATATCGGCAGCCATTCCAGGCAGTTCATCAGCAATATGGCCACCTTGTCGCCGCGCTTTACGCCGGCGGTGAGGAGGAGGTTTGCAAAACGGTTTGCCCTCCTGTCAAAGTCCATCCAGGTTATCTCCCGGCGGTACTCCTTGTCCGGCTCGGCCTCCACCAGGCTGAACTCGGTCCATTTCTGGCCTTGCCTGCCCTCCATCTCGGGATTTACCTCAACCAGGCAGGTTTCGTCACCGTAAAGCTTTGCGTTTCTTTCCAAAAAATCCGTAATGGGCATATGGCGACCTCCGAAAATTATATGCATAAAAGCCTCTGTCCTCACCGGCGTTCCAGGGACAGAGAGGCTCGGGGCTTGCTTTTTCGTTTTAAATAACTACATAATTGTACTATTTTTGCTTCCATAAGTCAAGAGCAATATTAATGTAATCATATGATGTAATCATAGCTTGCGCGGCTTGCATTCGCCGGGTTTTGGAGTTATTATTCGGGGAGTGAAATCAAGCTTCGGAGCTGGCTCTATGACCCGCATAATCAATTGGATAAAAAGCGAGGCTGTGCTTTCGGCCGCAGCGGCTCTTGCCCTGTTTTCGGCGTTTCTGGTGCCGCCGGACAGAGAATACCTTGGATACCTCAATCTGCCGGTGCTTGCCCTGCTGTTTTGCCTGATGGCCGTGGTAGCCGGGCTCAGAAAGGCGGGAGTGTTCGACAGGCTGTCGGCTGCGGCGGCGGGGCGCATAAAAAGCCGGCGCGGCCTGACAGCCGCGCTGGCCTCCGCCTGCTTTTTTTCATCCATGCTTATAACAAACGATGTGGCCCTTATAACCTTTGTGCCCTTTACCATTCAGCTTATGAGGAAGAGCGAGGAGGGCAGCCTTATTTTCGCGATAGTCGTCGAAACCGTGGCGGCCAATCTCGGAAGCCTGGTGACGCCTATAGGAAACCCGCAGAACCTTTTCCTGTATACATATTACGGCATGGACGTGGACGGCTTTTTAAAAATAACCTTGCCGCTGGGCGGCTTCAGCCTCGCGCTTGTCGGAGCCGTTTTGCTGTTTGCCAAGGGAGGAGCGGTTGAAGAAGGCGCGTCAGGCGGCGTTACGGAAATCAAAGCCTCCGCAGCCGCGATCTACGGCATTTTGTTTGCGCTCTGCGTTTTGGCGGTATTGAGGGCTGTGCCGTACTGGGCCTGCTTTGCGATCGTCGCCGCTGCGCTGATGATATATGACAGGAGCATATTCAAAAGGATAGACTATGTGCTGCTGCTGACCTTCGTTTGCTTCTTCGTCTTTGTCGGCAACATGTCACGGCTTGAGGCGGTAAGGAGCTTCGCCTCCGGGCTGCTGCGAGGCAGAGAAACAGCGGTCGGCGCGCTGCTTAGCCAAATAATCAGCAACGTGCCGGCCGCGGCCATGCTCGCTCCCTTTACCGACGATGCCAGGGGGCTGATACTGGGAGTCAATATCGGCGGGCTTGGCACCATGATAGCCTCGATGGCGAGCCTGATCTCCTACCGGTTTTACTGCCTCAGGCCCAAGCCCCTGAGGGGCCGCTATTTTGCGGTGTTCAGCGCGGTGAATTTCACTCTTCTTCTGGCGCTGCTGCTCTTTTCAGGGCTGGTATTGGAATAATGAGCCCGTTGGGACGAAAGCGGGGAAGCGGTTAGGGGGTTCATTGCGCCTTGTTTAGCTCGGCGGCAGCCTCGGCGATTTTTCTGACGGTGTCCTCGTCCTCGGCGGCGGGCTTTTTGTCCGTACCCTCATATATTATAGGCTGCAGAAGGCTTTTTGCGTTCATTTCCCGGAGGGCAAGCCTTGCCGTGGCGGCGGCCTTGTCTCCGCCGCCGTCTCCGCCGCCGACGATTACGGCAAGCCCCTTTTTCTGCTTGGCTATGGGCTTTTCGTGCCTGAAGCGGCGGGCGTTGTAGTATGTCTGCAGACGGCTTAAAACCGAAAGCAGCGGTCCGGTGATCTCGCAGAAATTGACGGACGAGGCTATGACGACATTGTCGCAGTCCTGAATATAGGCGTAAATTTCCTGCATGCCGTCCTTCATCGCGCAGCCCGCGTGCTTTTCGCACCAGCGGCAGTCAACGCAGGCCCTGATATTTGCGTCAAAGGCTCTGACGAGCTTCACCTCGCCCTCCAGCTTTTCCTGAAGGAGCCCGACGAGAGCGGAGGTGTTCCCGTTTTTCCTGGGCGAGCCGATAAAAATCAATGTTTTCATAAAGACCTCCTTAATTTAAAAAAAGTATAACATTTTTGAACGGCTATTGCAAACTTAGCGCGATAGCCTTAATATTTTATATATAATGCCATATGCTTGAGGAGGAAGGCGAATGGACCAGATACAGTTTCCCGAATTCATGAGCGAAGAGAACATGCGGAAAATGACAAGGCGGCAGCTTATAGACCTGTTTGAAAAGATGGGGCAGATGATGGGGCCTCCGGGCATGACCCCTCCCGACCCGCTGGCCCTGCCGGTCGCGGGCGAGCGCATGAATGTGCCGACACGGGACGGGGAGGTGCGCTGCATATTGTACAGGGCGAAAAGAAAGCCCGCGCCGGTTTATTTCGGCATGCACGGGGGCGGCTTCGTCGGCGGCAACTGCGAGGATATAGATTTTTGGTGCGACATGATAAACAAGGAGCTCGACATTACGGTAGTAAGCATAAATTACAGGAAGGCTCCCCAGCATCCGTGGCCCTGCGGCGTCAACGACGCCTTCGACGTCGTGAGCTGGTTTTATGCGCATGCCGCGGAATTCGGAATAGATGCCGAGCGCATGGCAATAGGCGGCCACAGCGCCGGAGGAAACTTTGCCGCCGTGACCAGCCTGCGCTCGGTGCTTGAAAACGCGCCCTTCAGATTCAAGCTTCAAATACTCGATTATCCTCCGCTGGATCTGAAAACCTGTTCCTTTGACAAATTCAGGCATCCGATGGCGATACCGCCGCAGATGGCCATAATGTTCGACGCCTGCTATATAGAGCCGGAAATGGTCGGGAATCCTCTCGTTTCGCCGGCGGCAGCCGACATATCCATGCTTGTCGGGCAGCCGCCCACGGTGATCTTGACAGCCGAGTTCGATTCCCTGCGGGACGAGGGCGAGCTGTACGCCTGCAAGCTTATGAAGGCGGGCGTTCCGGTGTGGTGCAGGCGCTTTTTAGGCTCGACACACGGCTTTACCATGACGCTGGGAGGGCATACCATGATGATGCCCGAGGACCCCAACGCCGCCGCGGGCTGCAGGATGATGATGGACGCCCTGAGATATTACATAGCCTAGGGTCTGGCGAAAGCTGCGCAGGCCGGCCGGACAAAGCTGAGCGTCCGGCCGGCCTGCGCAGCTAAATCGCCGATATATTTGAAAAAATTCTCCTTGGAATCGCAAGCCGCAAATCCGCCGCTCAAACGGCGCATGAAGCGCCCGCAGGCTCCTGATTTTTGAAGGCGCGCCCGGCCTATGCGAACGGTCGGGCAAGCCCCGGCCTTCAGCCGAGTCCTTAACTACCCCGCGTCTATGCCGGAGCGCCTTTTGCTTGCCCCGGCCTTTTTTTGCCCGCCATTTGCCGTTTTCCTTTTTTCAATGCGCCTTACGGCATGCCGGAGGCTCCGCCGACGGGAGTCCTCGAAAGCCTCGGGCCCGGCCGTGAAAGCAGGCGCAGGCTGAAGGCGCCGTCATGCAGCCAGGGAAGTATCTCATTTTGCGCCACTATCACCGGCATTCGGTCGTGGACCTCGGCTACGGATTCGTTGGCGGCGGCGGTCAGTATGACGTAGCGCTCCTCGCCCTCCCTGAGCTCGTAGAAGCCGGCCATATACAACACCGGCGCGTCGGGCAGGCGGAACAGGTATTTGATCTTCCCTTTTCCCTTTTCGCCGCCGTGCGTCCACTCATAAAAGCCCGTGCTTATTATTACGCACCTGCGAAGGCGCAGGCTGGCCCTGAACAGGGGCTTTTCGGCGGCCGTTTCGGCGCGGGCGTTTATCACCGTCTTGCCGAAGGCGGGGTAGCCCCACCGCATGAGCCGCGCCCCGGCCTTGCCCTCCTCCGGCCCGTCTTCCCGCACGAGCACCGGCGCCCGGTCCCCGGGGCAAATTTCGCCGCTTTTGAGAGGCTCTGCGGGATATTTGTTCCTTATGACGCCGCAGATCCTCTCAAGCTCGGGGCGGTCCATATCCCAGGCCGCCTGATAGCGCCCGCACATGGCCTCAGCTCCTTTCAACGAACCAGCGCCCCACGCTGGCGCCCGAAAGCGAAGCGCTGCGTTCAAAATAGATGGCGCTGACCCTTCCGTTTATCTTTACGGTGTACTTGTCGCCCTGGCCGCCCGCCTTCCTTGCGGCGGCGGGCCGTATGTCCAGCACCCTGTCTATGGTGAAAATTTGCCCGTCCTCCCATATTACCGAACGGGGGCGCATTTCCCCGTCCTCGGTAAAGGAGACCACCACGGGCACATAAACCTTATCGCCGTTTTCCAACTTGACAATCCCCTTTTAGCGTGATAATATTTTGAGCGCAACCGAACTAATGTTCGCAAATGCAATATACACCGCAAGGTGCGTTTTGTCAAGCGGGAGTTTAGCTTTATGGAAAGGCTGATACTGCACAGCGATCTGAACTCGTTTTACGCCTCCGTGGAAACGCTGCTTCAGCCGAAGCTGAAGGGAAAGGCCGTGGCGGTGGCCGGCTCCACGGAAAACCGGCATGGGATCATTCTCGCCAAGTCGGAGGAGGCGAAAAAGGCGGGAGTGCGCACGGGCCAGGCCAGTTGGGAGGCGCTGCGCGCCTGTCCGGAGCTGATACTTCTGCCGCCGCAATACGAGCAGTACCTGAAGTTTTCAAAGCAGGTGCGGGAGATATACGGCAGATATACGGACAGGGTGGAAGCCTTCGGGATGGATGAAAGCTGGCTGGATTTGACGGGCTGCGCGGGCGCAAAGGGCGGAGCCGCGGCGGCGGACGAGATAAGGAAAACGGTGAGGGAGGAGCTGGGGCTAACCGTAAGCATAGGGGTTAGCTTCAACAAGGTCTTTGCCAAGCTGGGCTCGGACTTTAAAAAGCCCGACGGCACGACGGTTATAGGCAGAGACGATTTTAAGGAAAAAATATGGCCGCTGCCAGCCTCCGATTTGCTGTATGTGGGCAGGGCCTCGGCGAGGCTGCTGGCGCGCTTCGGAATACGCACCATCGGCGGCATAGCGCGGTCCACCCCCGAGTTTATGGAAAGCCTTTTCGGCGTGGTGGGCAGGGGCCTGTGGAAATACGCCAATGGGCTTGACGAGTCGCGGGTCATGCCGGAGGGCTGGGAAGCGCCGATAAAATCCGTGGGGCACGGAATAACGACCGTTTCAGACCTGACAAGCGACAGCGAGGTCTGGCTTGTGCTGCTCGAGCTGAGCCAGGAGGTCGGGCGCAAGCTGTTGAAAAGCGGCCTTGCGGCAAGGGGCGTTCAGCTTACCGTGCGCGACAACAGGCTCGCGGTAAAGCAGTACCAGTGCCGGCTGCCGATGCCTACCCAGCTCCCCATGGAAATAGCCGGCTGCGGCTTCAGGCTGTTCGAGAGCTGCTATGACTGGCACGCGCATATACGCACCATAACGATAAGGGCGATAAGCCTTATAGACGCGGCCGCCCCGCGGCAGCTGTCCCTATACGACGACGAGGAAAAGCGGCTTAAGCGCCAGAAGCTGCATGAAACCGTGGAGGAGCTGAGGGCGCGCTTCGGAAAGCGGGCGGTATTCAACACATCCCTGATGGGAGATATAAAAATGCCGGTCGACGGGCGCGATTTGGTCGCGATGCCGGGCGTGATGTTCCAATAAGGGAGCGCGGACTGCCGCGGGGAGGCGAGGACATGACGGCCGGTCTGAAACCTGCCGAAGGCGGAAAACGCCCCGCCCCGCTCGGCGGCGGAGCGGGGCGGGACGGCTTTCTCGGTTTGCTGTGCGCTTTTTAAACGGCTTTAAGAGCCCGAAGCGCGGCTTTCGTCTATGAGCCGAAGCGGAGCTGCTGGTATCCGCCGAAGTACGTCTCGGCAAACTCGGAATAGATGGAGGCCCCCAGCAGCTTTTCGGTTATTTCATCAAATTTGGACGCTATGTCGATATCCGCGAATTTGTCGGGATACAGGACCGAGCCGACGTAATAGGCGTCCGCCAGCGCCACCTCGATGTTTGTGGAATAATAGTTGTAGGGCATCTGAAGATAGACCCTGTCGTTTTTAAAGGCGCTGAGCGAGTCGTAATATGCGGCGTTGGCTTTGTAGTCGTCCTGGACGAGGGGGTAGCCGCCGGCGTCCAGTATAATCACATCCGGGTTCATGTCTATCAGGGCTTCCTTGTCGAGCATAGTGTATTCGTGTATCCCGGCCGCGTCCACAACGTTTTTGGCGTTTAGCACGTTGAATATCTCATAGTTGCCGCTGGTGCTCTCGATGCCGTGGGTTCCCTTCATGGACTGCGCGCCCAGGTATATCGTGGGCTTGTCCTCGTCGGCTATGCCGGAGCTGCGCTCCGCCAAATCGTCCTTCATCGAGGCAAAGTACTCCTTTATCTCGGCGGCCCTGTCCTCGTTCCCGGTGATAAGGCCTATCAGCTCAAGGGATTTGTCCACATTCGGGTCGAACAGGGCGGTTTTGCCGTAGCTCAAAACGACTACGGGTATGCCCGTGGCGTTCTGGAGTTCGTCGACGGCGGAAGCGTCCGAATTATAGGTTGAAAATATGACGTCGGGCTCGGCAAGCAGTATCTTTTCGGCATCCGGAGCGTTGTTCGGGCCGCCCTGGCCGATGACCGTCAGGGATGTAAGCTCCTTGTGGGCCATCATATACGGGCGGCCGGTGACGTCCTTTTCAATTTCCTCAATTCCGGCAAGCTTCGCCGTGTCTGCCACATAGCAGTACAGGCGCAGGCAGCCGGGACCTATGCAGACGAAGCTCGACGCGCCTCCGGGAATTGAAACCTCTCGGCCGAGCAGGTCTGTGACCTTGAAGTCGGCCCTTTCGGAGCCCGAATCGTTGTTTTGCGCTTCGCCTGCCGGGGTGTCTGATATCGGGGGGCTGCTCTCAGCCGCGCCGCTGGGGGCACCTTCCGCGTTTTTGCTTCCGCAGCCGGCAAAAAGGGCCAGAGCCATTGCCAATAAAACCAGTAGAGATGCGATTTTCTTCATTAAGCTGTGTCCTCCAAATTAATATTTCCTGCTTATCGCGGTATGACGACTTTTGAGCCGCCGTACGCTTCGATTGCCACGTCCACGCCGTAGACGTCCCTTATGCTTTCGGCGGTAAGGATTTCCGGGCCTCCGGCCGCGTATATCTCGCCGTTTCTCAGCATAATGAATTTTCCGGCAAAGCGCAGAGCGAGATTCAGGTCGTGCATGGTGACGATCGCCGCCATATCGCTTTCGCGCACGATTTCCCGGATTATCCTGATCACCTCGAGCTGGTTTTTCAGGTCCAAATTGCTGGTGGGCTCGTCGAAGAGCAGCACGTCCGGCTGCTGGGCCAGCGCCCGGGCTATCGCAACCTTCTGCATTTCGCCTCCGCTCAGCTCGTTGACGCTGCGCATGGCGTATTCGGACAGGGAAAGCCTTTCCAGTACGCCCTGCGCAAGCTCCAGGTCGCGGCGGGTTGCGTCCCATTTTATGTAGGGCTTTCTTCCGAGCAAAACCGCGTCGAACACGGTCGTGTCGGCAAAGCGGCTGGTTTGCGCAACGTAGCCTATGCGCCGGGCCAGCTCGTTGCCGTCCAGCCCGCGTATATCGGCGCCGCCTATGCATATACGGCCCTCCTGGCAGCGCAATATGCGGTTGAGGCACTTGAGAAGCGTGGACTTTCCCACTCCGTTTGTACCAAGTATGGCGGCGCAGTCTCCGCTTGCTACGGAGAAGGATATGTTGTTCAATACCCGCCTGCCTGAGTATCCGAAGCAAAGGCCTTGCACCTCGAGCTTCAAGCTCTGCCCCTCCTTCCGCGTATGAGCATATAGAGGAACATAGGCCCCCCGAAAACGCTCGTGACGGCTCCGACCGGCAGCACGGCGGGAGAAATGACCACCCTGGCCAGAGTGTCGGCGGCCAGCAGTATGATGGAGCCGGCCAGCGCCGAGGCCGGTATGAGAAAGCGGTGATCGTCGCCTATGATCCGGCGCATGATTTGAGGCCCAAGCAGGCCGATGAAGCCTATCATGCCCAAAAATGAGACCGTGACGGCCGTAATGAGAGATGACAGGAGAAGGCCCCAGAAGCGGACGCGCTGCGCGTTTACCCCGAGCCCCTTGGCAGTTTCCTCGCCGTTGGAGAGGGCGTTGTAATTCCAGCGCTGAAAAAAGAAAAATATAAGGCAGCCGGCCACCGTTACGCTCATTATCAGCACCTCGTTCCACGAAGCGCGGGCAAGGTCGCCGAAGGTCCAGAATATGGCGGCCGCTATTAAAATGTCGGGGGCGAAATATTGGAGCAGGGTAGTTCCGGCTCCGAAGATGGAGCTGAGGGCCACTCCGGCAAGCACGATGGATTCCGGCGAAAAGCCTCTAAGCCTTGCCAGGAAGAGTATGATAAGCACGGCGCCCATCGAGCATATGAAGGCGCAGACCGTGACGAGATAGGGATTGTTTATGGATACCGGATCGCCGGCGGTGCTGAGTATGGTGCCCGCGCCGAAAGCTATAATGGCTATGTTCGCGCCGAAGGTCGCGGCGGAGCTTATGCCTAAGGTGGAGGGCGAAGCCAGCGGATTTTTGAGCGTGTTCTGCATCACGCAGCCGGCGACGGACAGCCCCGCCCCGGCCACAAGCGCCGACACCACGCGCGGCATGCGTATCCGCCAAATCACAATATAGTCCTTTTCGCCGCCGCCGCCGAGTATGGTTTTGAGCACCTGCATGGGGTTTATCTTCGCCGTACCCGCGTTGACGCATATGAGCGCCAGCAAAAAGGTCAAGACAGCCAGAGCGCAGAGCAGCAGCCCCTTGAACCTGATATGCCGATGATAAGCTTCGATGCCGCCTAGGCCCGAAGAAGCGGCTTTATATCCTTGCGACACCCCGCTTACCAGCCTCTTGAATATTCCTTGAAGCAGTCGAGGCAGACCTTTTTGCCGTCCTGAAGGCGCATTTTATGCTCCGGAGCCGCCTCCCCGCACTCCTGGCAAACCACACTGCTGAAAATTCTTGCCGTTTCCGGCAGAGCGCCCTTCGGCTCCTTGACCATAAAAACCTCGTCCGCCGGGCCTTCGAGAATGTAGCGCAGCCTTTCCTCACGGCTCATTTCGGCTGAAGAAGGCTTGAGCACCACGCGCACGCCCTTGCCGCTTTTCCGCTGATAAAAGGTGAAGGCCATTTTGCCCGTGGGCCTGTAGATAAGGTTGCCCTTGCCGAAGGTGCAGCCGGTGATGACCTGGACCGCGTCTACGCCGCAGGCGTCGTTTTCGGTTACGCAGACCAGCTCCTCGTCCGACGCGCGCCGAATGTCCCCGCCGAAATAATCCATGGCGATTTCGCTGGCGCGGTAGCCAATGGCCAGTCCGGGACAGACATGCCCGTGGAAATCCGCGCATTTTTCCCAAAGCTGTTCGTTCATTGATTTCAATCCTCCGCTTATCTAAATAGTTCAGCCGCTTTTGCTGTTACCGTCAAGCAGAAATCAACCGGTTATGGCAAATAGGAATCAACCGCTAAAGTGAATTGCTGAAGATTTGTTTTCTATGCGCAAGTCTGTAGCTTTCGTCTGTAAAGCAGAGAATCTGGCAGCGGTAAGTGAGCCTGTCC
>JAJUJI010000006.1 GCA_029265405.1 Clostridiales bacterium
GAAGTCCCAGTCTCGTCTCAGGTGGATAAAAAAATGCGATCTGCTGATCATCGACGAGCTAGGCTACCTTCCGGTCAGCCGCGGAGAGGCCAATTTTTTCTTCTCATTGATTTCCGAGCTTTATGAGTCGGCCTCAATTGTCATCACCTCAAACAAGGGCTTTGACGGCTGGGCTGAGCTTCTGGGAGACGCCGTCCTTGCCACCGCTCTGCTGGACAGGCTCACTTACCGCTGCCAGATTCTCTGCTTTACAGACGAAAGCTACAGACTTGCGCATAGAAAACAAATCTTCAGCAATTCACTTTAGTGGTTGATTCCTATTTGCCATAACCGGTTGATTTCTGCTTGACGGTAACAATGAAGTTGTTTACGTGGGTTCGAATCCCTCCAGCATTTCAAGAAGGCCCAATGTCATCTATGAAACTGAGGGACAAAAAAACGAGGGTAAAAAACCCCCAAAAAGGCGGATGCCATGCGGCTTTGACCGCATGGCATCTATATTCACCTAAATTGATGGTGCCGGTGGCGGGGGTCGAACCCGCACCCTGTCGCCAGGACTGGATTTTGAGTCCAGCACGTCTGCCAATTCCATCACACCGGCAAATTGCGCATTTCATATGATACAATAGGCCGCGCTTTTTTTCAAGTATAAAGCTTTGAAATGTTTTGAAAAAAGCTACCCAGAAATAAAAATATGTGATAAAATATCATATTATGTATGGTATCATTTCAATCGGGAGGGGCGACGCTATGCCGGGATGCGCAAAAAACAAGCCCTTGGCCGCTATTCTAGCCGCGGCGGCCCTGCTGTTGTTTTCAAGCCTCTTCACGGGCTGTATGAGCAGAAATACCGCGGAGCTGCTGTGCCTGCCCCAGCTGCCCGAGGAGTATGTGGAGCTTCAGAACGCGATAAACGAGGTCCTCAAAACCGGAGCCGTCTACTCCGCGCCGGCGTCGGGCTCACATAGGCAATCGTTGCAGCTTTGCGACTTGAACGGGGACGGAACCGACGAGGCCCTGGCTTTTTTCAACATTCAGGGAGAAAGGCCCCTGAAAATATATGTCTATACTAAAAGCGGGGACAGCTATAATAAGGCCGCCGTCATCGAAGGTGACGGGACGGATATTGAGAGCGTAAGCTATGTCGATATGGACGGCGACGGGTGGATGGAGATCATAGTCGGGTGGCAAATGGGCTCGGACTTGCAGATGCTCAGCGTTTATTCGCTTAAAGGCTTCGTCGCCTCTTCGATAGCCACTACCGATTATACCGAGTATACCACCGCGAACCTTGACGGCGACGATAAAACCGAGCTTTTTGTCGTCAGGCATGACGGCGAGGCGAAGGCGGGCGTGGTGGAGCTCTACTATATAAACGCCGACGGGGAAACCGAAAGCTCGCAGGCGCCGCTTTCAAACGGCATGGAGAAGATTTCAAAGCTTGTGACCGGAAAGCTCAGGGACGGGAGCAGCTCGCTGTTTGTAGAGGGCAGCTATGAGGAAAACGGGCTGGTTACGGATATTTTTGCGGCTCAAAACGGGGAGCTGAGGAACGCCACGCTTTCAAGCAGGACCGGATTGAGCGAAAGCACTGTAAGGCAGTATACGGTGTATTGCAGAGACGTGGACAACGACGGTATAATGGAAGTGCCCGTACCGCGCGTTCTGAACTCAAAAAGCGATACCGTGTACCGGGTTTTGGATTGGTACAGCTTCAACAAATGGGGGAGCAGAAGCCGCAAGCTGACGACATATCACAACTATTCCGACGGCTGGTATCTTGTCCTGCCCGACGCATGGGACGACATCATAACGATACGCAGGGAGGATACCGATGCCGGAGAAAGAGCGGTGGTGTTCTCCGTATGGAACGGCGCTGACAGGCCGGCGACAGACTTCCTTGTTATATATTCCATAAGGGGCGAAAACAGGGAAGGCATGGCATCCAAGGACGGACGGGTAGTCCTATACAAGAGCAACGAGGTCATCTACGCGGCCAAGATCCTGCTTTCGCGGGAGGAATGGAGCCTGGCGCCGGATATATCCTATATTAAAGAGCATTTTTCGTTGATTTATTCCGAATGGATTACTGGTTTGACATGAAGGGCGGGAGGCGGAGGCCGTGAAAAAAGTATTGGTGCTTGAAGACGAGTCCAGCATAAGGAGTTTTGTCGTCATAAATTTAAAGCGCTCCGGATATGAGCCCATAGAGGCGGAAACCGGGGAGCAGGCGCTGGAGCAGATAAAAAAGCATCCCGACATCAAGGTGGCGCTGCTGGATATTATGCTTCCGGACATAGACGGTTTTGAGGTCTGCCGGAGGATAAGGGCCAACAATTCAAAAATGGGAATTATCATGCTCACGGCCAGAACTCAGGAAATGGACAAGGTGACCGGCCTTATGACCGGGGCCGACGACTATGTAACAAAGCCCTTCTCGCCTACGGAGCTTACGGCGCGCATCGACGCCCTGTACAGGCGCATAGGCGGCGAAGAGGAGGAGGATACGGGCGAAATAGTGCGCGGCATTTTCAGGCTCAACACACGCAACCGCACGCTTGAGAAAAACGGCAGGAGGATTAAGCTGACCCAGGTCGAATATTCGATAATCAAGCTGTTTATGGACAGCCCCGGCAAGGCGCTGTCCAGAGAGGAGATCCTGGCCGCGGTTTGGGGCAAGGACTATATGGGAGAAGTGAAGATTGTGGACGTGAATATCAGGCGTCTGAGGATTAAAATCGAGGACGATCCCACCAACCCGGCATATATCACTACCGTCTGGGGCTACGGCTACAAATGGGGCTTCTGATTTTGCGGCAGGCCGGCGGCAAGCCGCTTATTTCCTTTATTTGGTTTGGGGGTTTCTAATCGATCTTGAAGCTGCACGGAATGAAGCAAAAGTGGATGCTAAACAGCATGCTCATTGTCATATTAGTCGTTTTAATAGGCATAGGGGCGTTTTCGGCATCCATCAGCAGCTATTATTATAAAAGCATACAGGCCAGCCTTGAAACCAAGGCGAAAACGGCAACGGATTTTTTTGCCAACTACATTACAAAAACTTACGCCGAATATTATCAGAGCGCGTACAAATATACGGAGCTCTTCAATGAGCGCGACAGGCTTGAGCTTCAATTTATAAACGCCTCCGGCAGGATTGAAGTGTCCTCCTACGGGCTTGCGGCCGGCACCTCGCCCGGCACGCCCGATATAGCCAACGCGGTAAGGCTGAAGAAGGTTTCCTCCTGGATAGGGGAGAATCCTTCCACCGGAGAGCGCATCATAGCCGTATCCAGCCCAATGGTTTATTCAAACGGTCAGGTGGTGGGAGTCATCCGCTATGTTTCCAGCCTCAGGCTGGTGGACAGGCAGGTTACCGTGAATGTGCTGATTGCCTCTGGGCTTGGCCTTCTCATTGTGCTGCTGACCTTTCTGATCAACCTGATTTTCATCCGCTCCATACTGGCGCCGGTGCGGGAGGTTACCGTAATGACACGGCATATAGCCGACGGCGGCTACGGAGGCCAGATCGAAAACAAATACAGCGACGAGATAGGCGAAATGGTCGATTCCATAAACGAAATGTCCATGCAGATAAGCCGCTCGGAAAAAATGAAGGCCGAGTTCATATCCTCGGTTTCCCATGAGCTCAGGACCCCGCTTACCGCCATCACCGGCTGGGGCGAGACCCTCATGTACGACGAGGGCTTGAGCGAGGATTCCCGCAGGGGGCTGGAAATAATACTTAAGGAAGCCAGAAGGCTTACGAACATGGTCGAAGAGCTGCTGGACTTTACGCGCATCGAGGACGGGCGCTTCACGGTGAATATAGAAAAGATGGATGTGGAGGCCGAGCTGGAGGAAGCCATTCTCGCCTACGGCGAGCTGCTCAAGCAGGACGGAATAGAGCTCGAGTACGTTCGGCCTACGGATAAGATACCCATAATCCCGGGCGACCCGGAAAGGCTCAAGCAGGTGTTCCTGAATATACTCGACAATGCGGCAAAGCACGGAGGCTCAGGCAAGCGCATAGTGGTGTCGATAGGAACGGTAAAAAACTTCAACGATACCGGCAAGGATTATGTAAGGATAAGGATACGCGACTTTGGGCCAGGCATTCCTCCGGACGAGCTGCCCCATGTCAAGTACAAGTTTTACAAGGGCAGCTCCAAGGCCAGAGGCAGCGGCATAGGCCTTGCCGTATGCGACGAGATAGTAAGGCTGCATGGCGGAACGCTGAATATTGACAACGCCGCCGACGCCGGAGTCGTGGTCACAATCATGCTGCCGGCAGGCGGGGCATGACGGGCCGCCGCGCAAAGGATGCGGCTCAGTTGCCGCAAGCCTCGCACGGCCGCAGCGGCCCGCAGAAAGGGATATGAATGCAAACTAAAGGAAAAGCTCGAAACGGGTCCTGCTTTCGCACCACCATCGGCGGGCAGGCGCTGATTGAAGGCATATTGATGCGGGGGCCCTATAAGCAGGCGATAGTCGTGCGCGGGAGCGACGGACTTATTGTCAAGGAAGAGGAGATAAGGCCACTCAAGGAGAAGCGCCCCATTCTAGGCTGGCCGCTGATAAGGGGCGTGGCAGCCTTTATCGTTTCGCTGTCGGCGGGCTTTAAAGCCCTCATGTACTCCGCAGAGCACGCCCCGGAGGAGTACCAGGGCGAGGAGAGCAAGCTTGACAGGTGGATAGAAAAGCATTTTGACGATAAAAAGGCTGAAAAGCTTATAATCGGGGTTGCAATGGCCATCGGCATAGCCCTGGCCGTGGGCCTTTTCATGCTTGCCCCCACGCTGCTTACCGGGCTTTTGGGAAAAGGGCTTCAATCGCGTTTTTTGAAAAATGTTCTGGAAGGCCTGATAAGGATAGCCATATTTGTGGCTTATATATGGCTGGTGTCGCGGACTAAGGACATACGCAGAGTGTTCCAGTATCACGGCGCCGAGCACAAGTCCATCCACTGCTATGAAAAGGGCCTTGAGCTGACGGTGGAGAACGTCCGCCTTCAGCCGAGGGAGCATCCGCGCTGCGGGACGAGCTTCCTCTTTGTCGTCATGATAGTCAGCCTGTTCGTGCTGATGGTGGTAAGCTGGTCAAACCCATTTTTAAGGATACTAATCAAGCTTTGTCTGATACCTGTGATAGTGGGTATAAGCTACGAAATAAACCGCTGGGCGGGCGGGCATGACAACAGGCTGTCCGCTATCCTTACGGCGCCGGGCAAGGCCATGCAGAAGCTGACGGTCTATGAGCCGGACGACGGCATGATAGAGGTGGCCATAGAGGCGCTCAAGCGCGTCATACCCGAGGAAAAGGGCGCGGACAAGTGGTGAGCCGCATTGAAAACATATAACGACATTTACATTGAGGCCGTTAAAGCGCTCAAGAGAGCGGGCGTCGGCCAATACGCGCTTGAGGCGCGCATCCTGCTGGCCTTCGCCGCCGGCAAGAGCCAGGAGGAATTTTTGAGGGATATCCGGCTGTATCCCGCCGGCGACTACGAGGAGAGAGTCCTCAGCCTGCTCGGACGCAGGCTGAAGGGCGAGCCCGTGGCGTATATCACCGGCGAATGGTTTTTTTACGGCCTTCCCATGCTGGTTGGCCCCAACGTGCTCATACCGCGCGCCGATACCGAAACCGTCGCGGAAACGGCAATAAAATATCTAAAGGGGCGCGCCGGAAATGGAGCCCGGGTTCTCGACCTCTGCTGCGGCAGCGGCTGCATAGGCCTCGCGATAGCGGCAAACGTCCCCGAGGCCAGGCTTATACTTGCCGATAAGGAGGAGCGGGCCCTGGCTGCGGCAAGGAGGAACGCGGGAATAAACGCGCTCAGCCGCCGTGTGAGCTGCGTTTTGGGCGACGCTCTTGAAAGGCCTCCCAAAGCGCTTGGCAGGTTCGACATGATAGCTTGCAATCCTCCCTATATACCGACGGGCGAGATAGAGGGGTTGGACGGCTCTGTCAGGGACTACGAGCCCCGCGAGGCGCTCGACGGCGGCGCGGACGGCCTCGACTTTTACAGGAGCGTGTGCTCCCTATGGAAGGAGGCTCTCAGCGAAGGCGGATATATGGTTTTCGAGTGCGGCTTTGGGCAAAGCGGCGAAGTCGCGCGGATAGGCGCCGCCGCGGGGCTTTCGCATTTGGAGACGGTGAAGGACACTAACGGAATCGACAGGGCCGTCGTTTTCCGCAAGACCGCTGAATAAAGATTTACGGAGGTTTTTATGGCTGACAAGAAAAAACCGATAGAAGCTGCCGCTCCCGCAACGGACAAGAAAAAAGCGCTTGAAACGGCCATGGCCCAGATAGAAAAGGCCTACGGCAAGGGCTCCATCATGCGCCTGGGTGAGAATGCCAATATGAATGTGGAGGCCATCTCAACAGGCTCGCTTACCCTTGATATCGCCCTTGGCATAGGGGGCGTTCCGAAGGGCAGAATAGTCGAGATATACGGGCCCGAATCCTCGGGCAAGACTACAATAGCGCTGCACATACTGGCCTCGGCCCAAAAGGCGGGCGGGGAGGTGGCATTTGTGGACGCCGAGCACGCCCTGGACCCCAATTACGCGAGGGCTCTGGGCGTCAATATCGACACGCTGCTAATATCCCAGCCGGACACGGGCGAGCAGGCCCTGGAAATCACCGAGGCGCTTGTGCGCTCGGGCGCCGTGGACGTCATAATAGTGGACTCGGTGGCGGCGCTGGTGCCCCGCGCCGAGATAGAGGCTGAAATGGGCGACTCGGTTGTGGGCATGCACGCAAGGCTGATGTCCCAGGCGCTGAGAAAGCTTGCCGGCTCCATTTCCAAAACAAACTGCATTGTGGTCTTTATTAATCAGCTCCGTGAAAAAATCGGCGTGACCTACGGCAACCCCGAAACTACCACCGGCGGCAGGGCGCTTAAGTTCTACGCCAGCGTGCGCCTTGACGTGCGCAAGGGGGAGGCCATACAGGTCGGGGGAGACAAGATAGGGAACCATACCAAGGTCAAGGTTACCAAAAACAAGGTGGCCCCGCCCTTCAAGGAAGCCGAGTTCGATATAATATTCGGCGAGGGCATATCGCGCGTCAGCGAGATAATAGAGCTGGGCCTGGCGCTGGGACTGATCGAAAAGGGCGGCTCGTGGTTTACCATCAGGGACCAGCGCATGCAGGGCAAGGACAATGTGAAGGCATACCTGAAGGCCAATCCCGAGGTCGCCGCCGAGCTTGAGGCGGAGATAATGCGCAATTCCGGAAAGCTTTTCAGGGGCTCGGCAAAGGATGACGCGTTCCTGAAAGGCGAGCCGGCCGCAGCGGGCAGGGCGGTCGCCATCGAGGCTGACGACTTTGAGGAATAGGGCGGTCGGATGAGGCTCGTTAAAATCGAGGCCGTGCCCGGAAAAAGAAACAGCTTTTCGCTGCTGTTCCAGGATGAAACCAGCCTTATCTGCGGCCTGGGAGAGATAGCGGACTTCGGCCTCGCCGCAGGAATGGAGCTGGAGCCGGACGAATACGGCAGGCTGAGCCGGGCCTGCGCCTATTACAGGACTAGGGAAAGGGCCGCGGCGCTGCTGTCCATGCGGGCGATGTCGTCGGGCGAGCTGAGGCAAAGGCTTGTCGAGAAAGGCTCGAGCGCGGAGGATGCGGAAAGGGCGGCTTGCTGGCTTGAGGAGCTGGGGCTTTTAAACGACGCGGAGTATGCCGCTGCCGTGGCGCGGCACTACTCCGAAAAAGGCTACGGAAAGGGCAGGATCAGGGACGAGCTGTACAGGCGCAAGGTGCCAAGGAGCCTGTGGGACGAAGCGCTGGAGTCTGTTGAGGCCTGCGGGGACAAGCTGGACGCCCTGATTGCAAGGCGGCTGGGCGGAAGGCCCATGGATGAAAAAGAAAAGCGGAGAACGGCTGACGCGCTGCGCCGCAGGGGCTTTTCATGGGACGAGATCAAAAGAGCGATAGGACGCTATCAAAACGAGGATGATTATACGGAGGACTGATTGATGTCCGGCAAAATAGGAATGGTTTCCTTGGGCTGCTCCAAAAACACCGTTAATTCGGAGCAGATGCTGTGGCTGCTGAAGGAAGCGGGTTATGAAATAACCGGGGAGCTCTCCGACGTGGACACGCTGATAATAAACACCTGCGCCTTCATAGAGAGCGCAAAAACGGAGGCCATAGACAATATCCTTGAGTTTGCACGGCTGAAGGAAGAGGGCAGACTAAAAAAGATCATAGTTGCCGGCTGCCTGGCCCAGCGCTACGGCGGAGAGATACTCAAGGAGCTGCCGGAGGTGGACGGGATAGTCGGCTGCGGAAGCTTCAACCGCATAGCCGAGGCCGTCCGCGCGGCTGAAGGCGGCTCGGTTCCGGAACTTTTTGGGGACATCAACGCTCCCGTGGATGAAACCGAGCGCATAATAACCTCGGGCCCCGGCTGGGCGTATATCAAGATAGCCGAGGGCTGCGACAACCGCTGCGCCTATTGCGTTATCCCGTCGATACGGGGAGGCTACAGGAGCCGGCCCATGGAAGCGATAATCCGCGAGGCGGAGTCTCTCGCCGCGTCGGGGGTCGGGGAGCTGATAGTGGTGGCGCAGGATATAACCAGGTACGGCACGGATCTTTACGGGGAGAGAAGGCTGTCGAGGCTGGTTAGGGAGCTGGCCGGGATCGAGGGGATCAGATGGATAAGGCTGCACTATCTATACCCTGACATGATAGACGGAGAGCTGATAAAAACCGTGGCGGAGGAGAAAAAGGTCGTCAAGTACCTTGACGTCCCCATTCAGCATATCAGCGACGCCGTTTTGAGAAAAATGAACCGCCGCGGAACCGGGGCCGAGATCCGGGCGCTTTTTGAAAGGCTGCGCCGTGAGATACCGGGCCTGGTCCTAAGAACCAGCATAATTGCCGGGCTTCCGGGCGAGGGTGAAGCGGAGTTTGAGGAGCTCTGCCAGTTCCTCAGGCAGGCGAAGATCGAGCGAGCGGGAGTGTTCACCTATTCGCCGGAGGAGGGCACTCCGGCGGCTGAAATGGAGAGGCCGGACGAGGAGACGGCCGCGCGCCGGAGCGAGATACTGACCGATATACAGTCGCGCGTCATGGACGAATTCAATAAAAGGAGGATAGGCGGCATAACGGAGGTCATAGCCGAAGGCTACGACAGGCTGGCCGAATGCTGGTGCGGAAGAAGCTGGGCCGACTCTCCGGATGTGGACGGGAAGGTGTTTTTTACCGGGAAAAAAATCAGGGCCGGCGGGTTTTATAAGGTGCGCATAACCGATACGCTGGAAGGCGACCTTGTGGGAGAAACGGTCGAATAAGAGCTTAAAATTGCTTGAAAACGGCTTAGGCCCCATGCGCACGGCTTGCCGAAGGAGAAAAATAATACCGGGGTTTCGATGCCGAAACGCCGGTATTATTTTTTGTATGCGTCAAATAATAAGTTAGGGTAAACCGCATGAAAGCCGCTGCCGGAGGGTGGTTTAATGTTCAGCGTAAAAATCGCGGAAGGGGAGAACAGGAAAACTCTTCCGTATATCAAAAACTGCTTGAAAAAAGCCTCGAGAGAGGGCTTGATAGACGCCGCTCTTTGCGCAGGCAAGAATGTGGATCTGCTGGTAGTGCCAAGAGGCGTTTCGGAAGTATCGGAAAACGCGGCCTGCATGCTTGTCGCCGGCGAGCCGAAAAAGAAGAAGGCCGCCCGCGAGATAAGGTGCGGCCTTTCCAGCCGCGATGCGCTCACGCTGTCGAGCATCAGCGGCAAAAGCGCCATGCTTGCACTCCAGACGGAAATATATACGCTGGAAGGGGAACTGCTGGAGCGGCAGGAAATACCCGTCTCGCTGGAGGAGCCGGCCGAGCCGGAGGCGGTGCTTGCAGCCGCCGGGGCGCTGCTGCTTCTTGGCGCCGATCCGGAACGCCTCAAATTTTAATATCATAACGACCCTGATGGCCGAATAAACTCTACAAAGAGGTGATTCGGCTTTGGCTTGGCAGAACAACACTGCGGAGCTTTGCGGCCTGATTGGAGGCATGCCCGAGCTTTCGCATATCAGCAGGAATATGGAGTATTATTCGGTGCCTGTAATAACCGAAAGGCTGTCCGGCGCAATGGACAGGGTGATGGTCATAGTCCCTTCCTCAATGCTGAAAAACCTGCCCGGACAGGGAGAAAGGGTATATATAAAAGGCGAGCTGCGCTCCTTCAACAACAGGAGCGGCAGCGGCAACAGGCTGATGCTCTACATATACGCCCACGAGCTGTGCGACGGCGCAAAATATACTGAGGATATAAATCTGGTTAAGCTGACGGGCACGATCTGCAAGGAGCCCACCTGGAGGCGGACGCCTATGGGCAGGGAGATATGCGACCTTATGCTGGCCGTCAACAGGCGCTACGGCAGGGCCGATTATCTGCCCTGCATAGCCTGGGGAAAAAACGCAGAGCTTGCCGGCGGCTGGGAGCAGGGGAGGACGGTCAGCCTGACAGGGCGCTTCCAAAGCAGGAAGTATATCAAGATTGAAGAAGGGATAGGCTTTGAGAAAACGGCCTACGAGGTTTCCGTCACTGAGTTTCTTGAGGCCGAGTGAGCTCCGCTGCCGCCTCGTCATGCAATTGTCCAAGCTCCTCCGCCGAAAAGACATAGCGCGTGTTGCAAAAGCGGCAGATGATCTCGGCCGCCTCGCCGCTGTCCCGCATTTCGGCCAGCTCGCCGGGTCCGAGGCTTATTAGAGCCCTTCTGTACTTTTCCCTGCCGCAGGAGCAAAGGTATCTCATCTCGGCCTCCTCGATCAGCTTAAACGGGAGAGAACCGAAAACAAGCCCGGCTATCTCGGGCCCCTTCCTTCCCTCGGCTATGAGCTGGGAAAGAGAGCCCATGGCGTCCAGATTGGCCTGAAGCCGCTCAATCAGGGCCTCGTCCGCGCCAGGCATGAGCTGAAGGAAAAAGCCTCCCGCTCCGCTCACGGAGCCGTCCCGACCCACTCTTACGCCAAGCGCGCATACCGTCGGCGTCTGCTCGCTGACGGCGTAATAGTTGGTTATATCCTCGGCCACCTCGCCGCTTACCAGCTTTGAGTGGCCCACATACGGCTCGCCGAAGCCGTAGTCGCGCACGACGTACAGATCGCCGTTCCTGCCGATGACGCCGCCGACGTCAAGCTTGCCGAGGGCGTTCGGGGGGAGCTCCGCTGCCGGATTGTCGCAGCAGCCGCGCACGTTGCCGCCGCAGTCGGCTATGCAGACAAAGCCGCCTGCCGGACCGTCTCCCGCAAAGCGCAGGGTTATGCTTCCGCCGTCCGTTTTCATCATCTTCCCCATAATTGAAGCCGCCGTAAGGCAGCGGCCCAGGGCCGCCGTTACCGTCTTTGAGGGCCGGTGTATCTCGACCGCCTCCCGCACAATGCCGGTGGTCTCGGCGAAAATCAGGCGGACAAAGCCGTCCTCGGATAAAAAAGTGTTGAATATACCTTTATTTGACATTTAGCAATCTCCAAGCCCTTTGATATGGCGCCGCTTTTCATTAGACAGAATACATCACACGGACGCTTTCTTCAAGCGCTGCGGAATGCGGCAGCGGCGGACGGCATAAAATAGCGGTATGAAATATAAGAATTGTCCGCAGAGAGCTTTGGCTCGATACGGAAGCGGAATAAAAAACGGAAGGGAAGACATTAAGCATGAAGGCGTCCAAATTGAAAGCTTATATAATCTTTATACTGGCCGCGCTGCTCGTAGGAGGCCTGGCCGGAGCGCTTGTCGGGGATTCCATGGCGGAATATGACGCCATGGGCAAGCCCGCCCTGTCTCCGCCGGCCTATGTATTTCCCGTTGCCTGGACGCTGCTGTACGTCCTGATGGGAGCGGGGGCCGCCATGGTTTACAATTCCGGCGCGCCTGATAGATGGAGGGCTCTGACGCTTTACGTGCTGCAGCTTGCGGCAAATTTTCTGTGGCCGCTCATATTCTTCGGCCTGGGGGCAAGGAGCTGGGCTTTTGCATGGCTGCTGCTGCTTTTCGCACTGGTCCTGGCTATGGCGCTTAGCTTTTGGAAGATATCCCGCAAGGCGGCGCTGCTGCAGATACCATATCTTGCATGGCTGCTGTTTGCGGGATACCTCAACCTGGCGACGCTTTTAATAGACCGTTAGCAGATAGTATACAACGCCGTATATAACCGACGCCGCAATGCCGAAGACCAGCACCGGTCCAGCAATCACGAACATTTTTGCGCTGGTTCCCGCGATAAAGCCCTCGGTTTTGAATTCCAGGGCGGGCGAGGCGATGGAGTTTGCAAAGCCGGTGATGGGCACCAGGGTTCCGGCGCCGCCGAATTTGGCTATCCTGTCGTACAGGCCGACGCCGGTAAGAACCGCGCCGATCAAAACCAAAGAAACCGACGTGGCCGCCGAGGCCATATCCTTTTCCAGTCCATAGGCCTTGAACATATTCAGAAAGGCCTGTCCTACGGCGCAAACCAGGCCCCCCGTCAGAAACGATTTTGCCAGATCGCCCGCCATGGGCGATGCGGGCGAAAGCCGCTTTATATATTCGCGGTATTCCGCCTTTGTCATTGAAACCATATAAAAGTTCCTCCCGCGTGTATTATATACATTAAGGAGGAACATATAATTTGCTTTTTCATCCAGATTATGATATGTCAACCAATACGTTGTTTATGCCGTTTTTCTCAAATTCCTCTATGTACTCGTCTATCCTCGTGGAAAGCTCCTTGTAGTTTTCGGAGTCTATTGGCGCAAAATCCATGTCGCGCCGAGCAAGCTCCTCGGCAAGTATGTCGAAAAACATCGAATCCTCATAATTCATGATGGCCTCGTGGATGCCGCCCTCGGCATACTCCGAGGAAGGCACCACCTCGCCGTCTACTATCTCGAAAAGCGAGTACATTTTATGCTTTATGCAATATGAAAATATTTTGGATTCAAGCTCGTCGTATTCCTTTATTCTGTTATCGCCGCGGGTCGAGTTCAATATCCAGTTACCAATATAAACCATATCGAGCAAATGACGAAACTCCTTTTTTGTAAGCTCAATGTTCATACTGACACCACCTGAAAGGTAATTTTTCTCGCCGCTTATTATATAATGAAGCCGCGGAAAATTCCACAACAAATTTTATGCAAAGATAATTTTACATATAAATGCTCTTGTGCAGGCGTCTCTTATGCTTTATTATATAAAGACCATAGGGAATAGAGCAGAAACGGTGCTTAAAGTTCTTTCTCAAACGAAAATGTATATAAATCGTTGTTCTTTGGCTTTGGAAGCTGGCGGTTTCGTGCCCCCGGCGCGCCGGCGGGCTTCGGAAAGGAAAAGCATTTATGAAGGATGTAATCATATCGATAACGGGAACCCAGACCGTAGAAAACGGGGACAGTGTTATAGAGCTTGTGACAGACGGAAAATACAGCTACAGCGAAAATGAAAGCCTCGTCATCTATGACGAAAGCAGCCTGACCGGCATGGAGGGGACTAAGACCACCTTCAAGATCGAAAAGGACGCCGTGACGCTGACCAGGGAGGGCTCCGTAAACAGCCAGATGATGTTCCAGAAAGGGAAAAAGCACTTTTTCCTTTACGATACGCCTTTTGGCGCCACGACCATGGGAGTGGACACTCAGAAGCTCAAAACCGATATGGGCGAGCACGGGGGTAAAATGGACATAGTTTATTCCGTAGACGTAGACAATATAATACTCGGCAAAAACGTGTTCAGCATAAAAGTAAAGGAAGTGCAGGCTTGAAGAAATGCTCCGTCCCGTAGAGGATACAGCGCGCTTGATTGAAAGGCTGGTCGGGGAGGCTTGCGCCGCTTTGGCCGCACGGGGCCTGCTTCCGCCGGACTTGGGCGCCGTGCGCGCCGCGCAGTTGGCGGGAAAGAGAGGGACGGGGGATTTTATATGCCGTTGCCGCCTTGCCTCCGCGACAGAGGCAGACGGGCTGCTGCCCGAGGCGGCAGCGGCGATATGCCGAGAGCTTCCGCTTCCGGACGGCGTGCTTTCCGGCGCTGAGCTCTCGGATGGCGGCGTTATCAATTTCCGGCTGTCGGACGCTTGGTTTGACCATGCGCTTGACGAAATAATAAAGCTCGGCGACGGCGGATGCGGCCTGACCGGGAACGGCGGAAGCGTACTTGCGGCCTTTGTCTGCGGCTCCGGTACGGGGACGCCGGAAGCTTTGCGCGGCGATGTTTTAACGGAAAATTTTGCCTCGGCTTGCCGATGCGCCGGCTTCAAGGCGGCCAGCGAACGCTTTGAGGACGATTTGGCTGCGCATGGCGGGGCGGCTGGCCGCCTCGCGGCGTCCTATGACCGCATTATTAAGGCTTCGGAGCTTGACGGAGGCTATATGGACGAAACGCTGGCCGCGCTGGAGGAGCGCGGCCTTGCCGTATGGAAAAACGGAGCGGCGTTTTTGCCGGTCATGGAAGGCGGGGCGGGAGAAGCCCGCCTTCTGCGCGGCCCGAAGGGCGCATATTCCTCTTTTGCGCTGAAGCTTGCTTACCTGAGGCTTGCTCTCTCGGAAAAAGCCTTTGACAGGGTTGTTGTCGTCCTGAGCGGCGCGGGCGGAGGTGGAAAGGCCGAATGCCAAGCCTTGCGGCAAAGCCTGTCGGGGCTTGGCGCCGATGCCGATAGGCTTGAATTCATATTGTTAGGCGGCGTCCGCCTCATCGGGGCGGGCTCTGACGATAGCAGCCCGGAGGAGCTGCTTGAACTGTGCAGAAAAAGCCGCGCGGCGGCGGATTCGGTCAGATTCATGCTGGGGGCGCGGCCTGAAGCTCCGGCCGCGCTGGATATGGACTTGGCGGCCCGGAGCGACGCGGGCAATCCGGCCTACCGCATCCAATACGCCCACGCCCGGCTTTGCCGCATGCTCAAGGCGGCGGACCGGGCCGGGCAAGCTTCGGCGGAAGCGTCCCCCGCGAAACCGTACGCGGAAGACGAAAGGGAGCTGATAAAGAAGCTTGCGCTTTTTCCGGACAAAATAACTCGCGCGGCGAAGACCGCGAGACCTTTTATTATAAACCGCTATCTTTCGGAGCTGGCGGCTCTTTTTTACGAGGTTTACCGTGCCGGCAGGTTTACGGGGCCCGAGGGGGCGCTTTCGGCCTCCGGCATAAGGCTGGCCCGCGCCGTAAAAGCCGTTCTCGGCGCAGGACTCGGCTTGCTGGGCATGGAGGCTCCGGAATAAGTCAGGCTGAGCCAAACAGCAGCCTTACGGCCATTCCTGCGGCGATAAAGGCGGCGAGGTCCGCAACCAGCGCCGCCGGAACTGCGTAGCGGCTTTTTTTTATCCCGGCGGCGCCCAGGTATACCGAAACCGTATAAAAAGTCGTTTCCGTGGATCCCGCCATTACGGCGGCAATCCTGCCTATCGTTGAGTCGGCCCCGTTTTGCTTGATGATATCGGTAGCGACCGCCAGAGCCCCGCTTCCGCTGAGGGGCCTGACGAGCAAAAGCGGCGCCGTTTCCGGAGGTATTCCCAAAGCTGCAAGGGCCGGCCTCAGGAGATCGGTAAGGATTTCAAGGGCGCCGGAGGCCCTGAACATGTATACCGCAGTAAGCATGGCCGCGACCGGCGGAAAAATCTTGTATATCACCTTTAAGCCGTCCTTGATTCCGTCCGTCAGGGCCGGGTACAGCTCGGTTTTCCGGCATAGGGCAAAGACGGCGGTGAAGGCTATTATGAGGGCGACAGCTCCGTTCACGGCCGCTTGCAGGCTTTGCCGAGCCTGGCGAATATGTACGCCGCGGCAAGACCCGCCGAGACGGAGATCAG
The DNA here is from genome assembly GCA_029265405.1 of Clostridiales bacterium. Classification (GTDB taxonomy): domain Bacteria; phylum Bacillota; class Clostridia; order Oscillospirales; family Oscillospiraceae; genus JAJUJI01. The sequence continues at coordinate 15,788 of JAJUJI010000006.1, forward strand.
CGAGGTGAGCCAGACTGCCGGAAGTATGTCGAAGGGCGCCTCGGCTCCCGCCGCCGCGCGGATGGCGCAGACAGTGGTGGGTATCAGCTGTATCGAGGCGCTGTTCAGCACCACCAGCCGGCACAGCTCGTCTCCTGCGGAGCTTGAGCTTTTGCCGGTTAGATATTTAAGCCGTACGGCCGCGCGGATGCCGGCCGGCGTGGCCGCGTTTCCGAGCCCCAGGAGGTTTGCCGAAGCGTTCTGCGAGAGAGCCTCCAAGGCTTCCTCATCCTTTCCGGCCGACGGGAAAAGCAGGGTCAGCGCCGGCTTGAGGAGCTTTGACAAAAGAGAAGCGAGGCCGGAACGCCTCATGACCTCCATGACGCCCGACCAGAGGCAGACAGCGCCGCAAATGCCGAGGCAGAGCTCCAGGGAAGCCGAAGCCCCTTCGAGAGCCGCCGCGGAAACGATCCCGAGCCTTCCGCCAAGGCAGCCGAACGATACCGACGCCAGCACCAGGCAAGTCCATATCCAGCATAAAACCATATAAGATTCTCACCTCTATATATTAGTATTATGTGCTTAACGCCAATATGCATAAATTACCTGGCGGAAAGACTTGACAAAAGTAATATTCGTTGCTATAATGTCGAAGCAAATCGATTTTGGATAATTATGGAAGGAGCGGAAAGATGAAAACAACCGGCATAGTCAGGCAGATGGATAGTCTAGGAAGGATTGTTCTCCCCATAGAATTGAGAAGAACCCTTGACATCGCGCAAAAGGATTCTCTTGAGATATATGTTGAGGAAGACAGAATCGTACTTAAAAAATACGAGCCTACCTGCATATTCTGCGAGAACACCAAAGACATTATCGACTATAAGGGCAAAAACATATGCCCGAGCTGCCTGCAGGAGCTGAAAAAAGTCTAAGCAAAAGCTTTTTTCGCAAGCGGAACCCGGTATATGCAAATCCTGCTTTTTGACTAACATAAAGAGGGAGGCTTCAGCCGAAGCCTCCCTCTTTATGCCATGCGATCAAAAGATCCACTACAGCCCCGTAGCTTTCTACCCCCAGCTCCTGTCCGTTCCCCTTAAGGAAGGAGTCGTATATTTTTTCCGTGACCTCGGCGGCTTTCGTTTCATATTTTGCCCAGTATTCGTCGTTGGCCCGTATGTCTCTTCTGACATTCGCGGGGAGAGCGTTCCACAGCTCGCGCCAAAGCGCTTCGCCGCGGCGCCGCAGGGCGGAGGACAGGTTAAGATAGCCCAGCAGCCAGCCGGAATACTCGTAATCCGGCAGCCCGCTCTCGGTGCAGGCAAGTATGGCGACAAAGTTGGCCTCCTGCTCGGAGGCGACGCCGCGCTGGTGCGCCATCTCGTGAGCCGCAGTAACCGGTATCATGCAGGAGGGTATGTCGGCGTTGATATTGGCTTCGCCCGTAAAGGGAAAGTAGAAGCCGGTGTAGTTGAGCCTGCTCATAAGACGCGAAAGCAGCAGCGGCTTTGGGCGGGTATCCTCCGCTGCAAGAAAGGGGAATAACCTTTCCGCGCCCTGGTATACGGACTCGCTTTCGTCAAGAAGCCTGTCGAGTGCGGCGTTGAAAAGCCCGGCATCGTCCCGGTCTACGACGGCGCCGCTTAGGGCAAGCTTATCGGCAAACAGCTTAGCCGTTGAATAAAGCTCATCCACGCCGGAGGGGGCCGGCCTTATGCCGCTTTTGTCCGCGAAGCCCTCGGCGTGGTAAGAAGCGTTTAAAAGGATGCAGAGCAAAAAATAGAGCGTAAGCAGGGCCGCCGCTGCGGCGGCCAGGCGCCGGAGAAGGGCATGCAGGCGGCGCTTGGCTTTTGCTACGGCCGCTATGCTTGAACAAACGAAAACGACTGCCGCAATGAGAGCGGCTATGAGCGTTATTTCGGCCACTGAAAAGGGAAAGGCGGAGCATAAGCGGCAGATGAAGCGCTTTACAGCAAGAGCGGCATCCGCTATTGCGGTCATTGCGGCCTTATTGGGCGTCAGAAGATGAAACGCTAAAATAAAGAGGCACATGGCGCTTGAATAAACAATGCTTTTTTTCATATGCAATTTTGCCTCCCTCGCAGTCATTGCCGGAGCGATTATAGCATATGGTAATACGGCAAGTATATATTGTTGCATAGCCGCCAGAAAAATCCTGTTGCCATTTAGTCATCATTATGTTACAATATGTAACACTTACGGCGGTCTGGCAGCTAATAGTAATTGAATGATAACAATTGTAACCGAATAGTTTCAATTGCGCCTAACCGAATGAAGCGTTACGGATAAATTTGTATTGAAGCGCAAATAATAAGCGCCGCGGTATTAAAGGACGGTTATGCGGCAATAATTACTCACTGAAAAGACCGCTGCATAAAATTCATTTGAATGGAGAAAAGGATGAAATTGAACCGGAAGAAAGGCGTCAGAGCAGGACTGCTGTCTTTTATAGCAGCCGTCATAACGGCCGTTTCGCTTCTCTCGTTTCCGGGCAGGGCAACTTTTTTGGCGGCCGCGCCGGTGACCGTCATCTTCAACGGGAAAAGCGGCGCGACCGCAGTCGCAAGCCTACTGGACAGCACGGCCTATGTGCCGCTGCGGGCCTTCTGCGCCGCCATGGACGAAACGGCGGCCATAAGCTGGGACGAAAGGACAAGGACGGCCAGCGTAAGGGCGGACGGCTTAAGCTTGAGCGTAACCGTAGGCGAAAAATATCTCGTTGCAAACGGCAGATATCTTTATCTTGAAAAGCCCTGCTATATCGCCGGCGGGGCGGCAATGGTGCCTGTCAGAGTGCTGGCCAAGGCCTTCGGAGCGTCGGTGAGCTGGAACGGCGAATTATGCCAGGTGTCAGTGACAAAGTGCGGCGGCGCCATAGAAAGCGGAGACACATGGTATGACAAGGAGGATCTGTACTGGCTGTCCAGGATCATAAGCGCCGAAGCCAGAGGCGAGAGCCTCGAAGGCCAGATAGCGGTAGGAAACGTGGTTCTCAATAGGGTCAAATCCTCTTTATGGCCGAATACGGTGAAGGAGGTCATATTCGACAGGAGATGCGGAGTCCAGTTTACGCCGGCGGCAAACGGAGCGATCTACAATGAACCGACAAAGAACTCGGTCATAGCCGCAAAGCTTGCCCTGGACGGGGCCCAGGTAGCGGGAGGCAGTCTGTACTTTCTCAACGAGGCCAGGGCGACAAGCCGCTGGATTGTAAACAATTGCTCATATGTTATAAAAATAGGCTCCCATAGCTTTTACATGTGAGAGAAAGCAAAAAAGGCCGCGCCCTCCAAGGGCGCGGCCTTTTTTGCCATGTGAAAAGCGGCTGCCGCCTGGTTTTGTGTCCCGAGGTCTTGACAAAAGCGAAAGCACCTGTTATGATTCTACTGTTCAGGGATATAAAGATTTAAATTAATGAAGATAGCATAGGAGGTTGGCTGCTGGCATGTTTTTCAAAATATTTTTGCTTTTCGTATTTATCGCAATCATGATAGCCATAGGGCTCTACAGCCGGAAGAAGGCGATGAACGTCAACGACTTCGTCTTGGGAGGGCGGAACGTGGGGCCCTGGCTGACTGCCTTTTCCTACGGCACCACGTATTTTTCGGCTGTTATTTTCGTCGGGTACGCGGGGCAGTTCGGCTGGAAATTCGGACTGGCCTCGACCTGGATAGGCTTGGGCAACGCCTTTTTGGGCAGCCTTCTTCCGTGGCTCATCCTTGGGCGGCGCACAAGGATAATGACTAACCACCTGAAAAGCGCCACCATGCCGGATTTTTTTGAAAAACGCTACAATTCCAGGGGTCTGAAGCTGGCGGCCTCGGCCATAATATTCATTTTTCTCATACCCTATACGGCCTCGCTTTACAACGGCCTGTCGCGCGTTTTCGGGATGGCCTTCAACGTGGACTATTCCATATGCATAATCGTTATGGCCGTGCTTACGGGAGCGTACGTAATACTTGGCGGCTACATAGCCACGGCTTTGAACGACTTTGTGCAGGGCCTGATAATGATCGCCGGGATTATAGCCGTTATTTTCACCGTTTTGAGGGGGCAGGGCGGCTTTGCGGAGGCCTTCGGTGCTCTTTCCAAGGTTCAGGACGCGGCGGTAAGCTCCCAGCCGGGCGCTTTCACCTCGCTGTTCGGACCGAGCCCCGTTTCGCTGCTTTGGGTCATCCTGCTGACCTCGTGCGGCACCTGGGGGCTCCCGCAGATGGTGCATAAGTTCTACGCCATAAAGGACGAACGCTCCATCGCAAAGGGGGCGACGGTTTCGACCATCTTTGCAATTATCATAGCTGGAGGCTGCTACTTCATCGGCGGCTTCGGAAGACTGTTCGACGCGCCCGAGCTGCGCAACGAGGCCGGAGCGGTAATATATGACAGGATAGTTCCCAAAATGCTTTCCAGCATGCCGGACGCCCTGATAGGGCTTGTGGTGATCCTGGTGCTGTCGGCCTCCATGTCCACGCTATCGTCGCTGGTGCTTACCTCAAGCTCAACATTGACGCTGGACTTCATCAAGGGCGCCTTCGCAAAGCGGATGAGCGAGAAAAGGCAGATGCTGGTCATGCGCTCGCTGATAGTGTTCTTCATTGCCGTATCGGCGTTACTGGCCCTGATACAGTATAAGTCGGCGGTTACCTTCATAGCTCAGCTTATGGGCATTTCCTGGGGAGCTCTGGCCGGGTCCTTCCTCGCGCCCTTCCTCTATGGGCTTTATTGGAAGGGCGCCTCAAAGGCCGGCGTATACGCCAGCTTTATAACGGGCGTGGGTATAACTGTTTCTAACCTGCTTATTGGCTATATAAAGTCGCCTATAACAGCGGGGGTAATAGCCATGGGTGCGGGCCTTGTGGCGGTGCCGCTGGTATCGATGCTGACGGCGAAGCCCAGTGAAAAAAGCGTAAAGGAAGCCTTCGCCTGCTATGACGCTATGCCTACGGCATAAGGGCGGCAGGCGCAATAATAGAGGCGGCGGGGCGCGATGCCCCGCCGCTGTTTCGCATAATTTTCAGTCCTTAAAGCCCTGCTTTTCCCTCTCTTTTATTGCGTCCTTGCGCGACAGGTTCAGCCTGCCCCTTTCGTCCACGCCCAGGAACTTGACCCAGGTCATGTCGCCGACGTTGAGCACGTCCTCAACCTTTTCGGTCCTCTTGAACTCAAGATCCTTGATGTGGACCATGCCCTCCTTGCCCGGAACCAGCTCCACAAAGGCGCCTATGGGTATTATGCGGGTGACTTTGCCGTAATATAACGCTCCGACTTCCGGCTCAAACACGATGTTTTCTATCATGCGCTTGGCGGCGAGGCAGGCTTCCATATCCACGGCGGATATGAATATGCTGCCGTCCTCCTCCACATCGACCTTGGCGCCTGATTCGGCGACGATCTTCTGTATGACCTTCCCGCCGCTGCCGATGACCTCACGTATCTTCTCGACGTCTATCTTGATGGTGAGCATCTTGGGCGCGTAGGGGGAAAGCTCCTTTCTCGGTTCGGCAATGCAGGGAAGCATGACCTCGTCGAGTATCTGTATTCTGGCCTCTCTTGTAATTTCAAGAGCGGATTTTATTATCGGATAGGTAAGCCCGTCGTTTTTAAGGTCCATCTGTATGGCGGTGATGCCCTTCTTGGTGCCGGCCACCTTGAAATCCATCTCGCCGTGGAAGTCCTCCACGCCCTGGATGTCTATGAAGGTGGTCCAGCGGTCCCCGTCGGTTATAAGGCCGCAGGAGATGCCGGCCACGGGCGCGGATATCGGGACGCCGGCGTCCATCAGGGCGAGCGTGGAGCCGCATACGGAGCCCTGGGAGGTGGAGCCGTTGGAGGACAGCACCTCTGAAACAAGGCGTATGGTATAGGGGAAATCGTCTACGGAGGGTATGACAGGTTCGAGAGCCTTTTCGGCCAGCGCGCCGTGGCCTATTTCGCGGCGGCTGGAGCTCCTTGAGCCCTTGGCCTCGCCTGTGGAGAAGCCGGGAAAATTGTAGTGGTGCATGAAGCGCTTGCCCTCCTCCTCCCATATGGTGTCGAGCTTCTGCTCGGCGGCGAGGGTATCCAGAGTGGCTATGGTCAGCACCTGGGTCTGGCCTCTTGTGAACAGGCCGGAGCCGTGCACGCGGGGAATGACACCCACCTCGGCCGCAAGCGGGCGGATCTGGTTCATCGCGCGCCCGTCCACGCGCTTGCCGTCAAGCAGCCAGTGCTTGACAACGTGCTTTTGGAGGCGGTAGAAGCACTCCTCCATGTATTGCTCCATGTTGGGGTACTTTTCAAGAAGCTCCTCGTTCATCCGCGTGTGCAGCGCGTTTATCCTCTCCTCGCGGACGTTCTTGTCGTCCGTATCCATGCAGAACTCAACGTCCTTGAGGTATCTCTCCAGCAGCTCGGCGTAAAGCTCGTTGTCAAAATTGGCCTGGGCGTAGCTGAATTTCGGCTTGCCTATTTCTTCGACCATACGGTTGATAAGGGCTATTACGGGCTTTACTGTTTCATGGGCCTTGATAATGCCCTCGTACATGATATCGTCGGGCACCTCCTTGGCCGCGGCCTCAATCATGACTATTTTTTCCATGGTGGCCGCCACGGTCACGGCCATCTGGGAGACCTTGCGCTGCTCCGAGGTCGGGTTGAAAAGGTAGTTTTCCCCGTCCCAGCCCAGAACGACGCCGCCGAGAGGCCCGTTCCAGGGAACGTCGGATATCGCGGTGGCCGCGCTGGCGCCAAGCATGGCGGTTATCTCGGGCGAGCAGTCGGGGTCTACGGACAGGACCGTGCAGGTGACAACCACGTCGTTCCTGAGGTCGGAGGGGAACAGGGGGCGCATGGGCCTGTCGATCAGGCGGGAGGCAAGTATGCCCTTCTCGGACGGGCGGCCTTCCCTGCGCAGGAAGCCCCCCGGAATGCGGCCTACGGAGTACAGCTTTTCCTCGAAATCCACGTTGAGGGGGAAGTAATCCACTCCGTCCTTGGGCCTCGGGGAAGCAGTCACGCAGGCCAAAACGGTGGTGTCGCCGTATTTTGTCAGTACGGCGGCGTTGCAAAGCTCGGCAAGCTTGCCGGTTTCAAAGGTGAGGGTGCGGCCGGCAAAATCGATGGAATACTTTTTCTCGTTTGGGAATTCTCTTCTGGTGATGATCATTTTTGTCCTTTCCACGGAGAGGGCGGGTTTTTGCCCGCAGTCTTTAACACTTGAAAAAACTCTGACGCATGTCAAAAGCGGCGTCAGGGCTTTTTCAACTGCTAAAGACCTTGTCTTCTCCGTTCTGATGATTATTATCGTTTTAAGGGCCGCTCCGTCACGGTAAAAAAGACAGAACGGCCCCTAACAACTTACTTTCTGATGCCCAGCTTGTTTATGCAGGCTCTGTAGCGCTCGATGTCCTTCTTGGCAAGATAGTCCAGCAGGTTCCTGCGCTTGCCTATCATCTTGAACAGGCCGCGGCGGGAATGATTGTCCTTGATGTGGGTCTTTAGATGCTCGGTAAGGATGTTGATGCGCTCGGTGAGTATGGCTATCTGCACCTCTGGGGAGCCGGTGTCCTTCTCATGGACGCGGTTGCTTTCGATAACGGCGGTTTTCTGTTCCTTCTGGAGCATGGCAAATGCAATTCCTTTCCTTTTGCTCCGCCCAACGGGCCGGGTAATGGAGGGAAAGGGGCTTATCCCAAAACTCAGCCGGGGGCGTTTTTGCAATAATTTTGAATTTAATTGAATATGCTTAGTTTCATAAGCAAGGTATTTTACCATACCGCTTTCAGGTTGTAAATAGCATTTATCCGGCTTTATCGGCAATCATAAATAAAAATTGCGTGTTGCGCCGAGGCGCTTAAAAATGGTATAACATAGACGGCAATCCGCGCCGCATATAAGCGGCTTCGGAGCTGGCCTGACAAGCGAAAGGAGCGGACGGATGCCTTTTAGAGTGCTTGCCGTTGGCGATATAGTATCAAAAAGCGGCATCGATATTTTTACCCGCCGGATAAGGAGCCTTAAAAGGCTCAAGGGCATAGACTTCACCGTCGTCAACGGGGAGAACGCCGCCGGACTCGGCATAACCGCCGCGCAGGCCGAGGCGCTGCTGGACGCGGGTGCCGACGTGATAACGCTTGGAAACCATACCTTCAACCGGGCCGATATTTCCGCTTTTCTCGACGGCTGCCGGTATATATTGAGGCCGGCCAATTTTGCCCCCCAGGTCCCGGGGCGCGGCTGGGGGCTTTATGACTCGGGCTTCGGCAAGCTTCTCGTGGTCAACCTCATAGGGCGCTGCGGAATGGAATTCGGGCCGGACAACCCTTTTCTGGAGATCGACAGGATACTGAGGTCGGAAAAAGCCCGCTTTACGCTGGTGGATTTCCACGCGGAGGCGACGTCGGAAAAAATAGCCATGTCATTCCATCTGGACGGGCGCGTTTCTGCCCTGTGGGGTACGCATACGCACGTGCAGACTGCCGACGCTACAGTTTGCCCCAAAGGAACGGGTTATATTACCGATTTGGGCATGACGGGCGCAAAAATGTCGGTCCTGGGCGTCAAGCCGGAGGCCTCCGTTTCAATGTTTCTGGGCAATCCCCGCCAGCGCTTCGAGGCGGAGGAGGGGCCCGCAAAAATGGAGTGCGCCGTTTTTGAGCTGGACGAGAAAACGGGACTGTGCAGCGGCGTGGAGCCGCTGAGGATAGAGGACTGAATTAAGGCGTAATGTTAAAAGTATACCGGAAGGGAAGAACGGCATGATCAAAATTTTGCACGCGGCGGATTTTCACTTGGACTCGCCCTTCGCCGCCCTGCCGGAGGACAAGGCGGCCGCGAGGAGGCGCGAGCAGAGGGAGCTGCTGACGCTCCTTGCCGACAGGGCGGCCGGAGCGGACCTTGTGCTCCTGTCCGGCGATCTGTTCGACAGCGGCAGGGCCTACGTGGAAACGGCGGAGGCGCTGGCCGAATTTTTCGGCAAAATCAAGGCCAGGATTTTCATCTCGCCGGGAAACCACGATTTCTATGCCCCTAAAAGCCCTTACGCGCATATGAGGCTGGGCGAAAACGTGCATGTTTTCACCTCTCCCCAGCCCTACGGGGTAGAGGTGGAGGAGCTGGGCTGCGTCGTATGGGGCGCGGCCTTCACCTCGGAACGGGCCGAGCCGCCGCTGCGCGGCTTCAAGGTGCACGACAGCGGAAAAATCAACATAATGACGCTCCACGGCGACACCTCTTTTCCGGACAGCCCCTACGGGTACATAAGCCGGGCGGATATTGAGGAGAGCGGGCTGGACTATCTGGCCCTGGGCCATATCCATTCCTTCGGCGGCGTGCAGAGGGCGGGGAAAACCTATTGGGCATATCCCGGCTGCACCTTGGGCAGAGGCTTCGACGAAACGGGAGAAAAGGGGATAATAACCGGCGCGGTCGGAAAAGGGCGCTGCGAGCTTGAGTTCCGCCCGCTCGGAGGCAGAAGGTACGGGCTTGTTTCGATAGACCTGAGCGGCGCGGCGGACGCTGCGGAAGCGGTGCTTGCGGCGCTGCCGGGAGGGACGGAGAGGGACGTGTACCGGATCGTCCTGACGGGTCGAAGGAGCGAAAGGCCTAAGCTCGACGAGCTCCGCGCCGCCATTTGCGGCAGGTTCGATTATGTGGAGCTGCTGGACGAAACCAGGCCTGGCGCAGACGTCTGGGCGGCGGCTGGCGAGGATACTCTGAAAGGTAATTTTCTCAGGATACTGAAAAGCAGGTACGACGCGGCAAAAGGGGAGGAAGAGAGAAAGGAAATCATGCTTGCCGCCCGCTTCGGCCTTGCCGCTCTTGAGTACAGGGAGGAAATTTGACCTATGGTTATACGAAAGCTGAAGGCCTCCTTCGGCAAGCTGCAGGGAGACGAGCTTATTCTCGGCGAAGGCCTGAACATCATAGAGGCGCCAAATGAAGCGGGCAAATCCACCTGGAGCCATTTCATCCGAGCCATGCTTTACGGAGTGAACACCTCCGAGAGAAGCAAAAACGGCTTTATTCCGGACAAAACGCGCTTCAGGCCCTGGGGCGGCCTGCCTATGCAGGGAACTATGGAAATACTCTGGCACGGAAAGGAGCTTACGCTGACCAGGGCGGCCGTCGGAGGCGACAAGCCAATGGGCGGCTGTATAGTCACATACACGGGAACCGGCGAGAGGGTGCCGGAGCTTATGGGAAAAAACACGGGAGAGCTGCTGCTGGGCGTTACGGAGCCTGTTTTCAGGCGCAGCGCGTTTATAGCCGGCTCCGAGATGCCTGTGGACAAGGATACGGAGCTTGAAAAGAAAATAACGGCGCTCGTTACCTCCGGAGAGGAAGACTGCTCGTATACCGACGCCGACGACAGGCTTCGCCGCTGGCAGAGGAAACGGCGCTTCCGCTCGGACGGGAGACTGCCGGAGGCGGAGAAGCGCCTGGAGGAGGTCAGGCGGGCTCTTGCCGCCATAGAGACGGAGAGCTCGCGGCTGGCCGAGCTGAGAGAAAAGATAAAAAAGCTGGAAACGCAGAAGGAGCTTTTGGAGCTTGAGCTGAGAAGGCACGACAGGGACGAAAGGGCGGAGCGGCAAAAAAAGCTGGCCGAGGCTGAACTGGCGCTTTCGGAGGCGAAAAAGCGCGCGGCGGAACTGGAAAAGGAAACCGAGGGCTTGACGGAACAGGATGTCAGGGCGCTGGAGTCCGAAAACTCGAAGCTTGAGATACTCAAAAAGGCTTATGAAGAAGCCTCGGAGGAAAAGAAGAAAGCCGAACGGGAGCTCGGAGAACTGCCCGAGAGGGCGGGCGCGGGGCCGGGCGGCAGGGGCGCGGCGGCGCTGATTTGCTTTGTTTTGGCCTTGGCCTGCTGCGCGGTTGCGGCGGCGCTGAGGCTTTGGCCGGCGCTCCTGCCCGCGGCGGCCCTTGCGGCGGCCGGAGCGGTTCTGACGGCTTTAAGAGCGAGGGAAGCGTCCAAAGCCAAAGCGGAGCTTGCCGGCGCCAGAGAGCTTGCCGCATACAAGCTCAGGTCCGCCTCGGAGCGGAGCGCGGCGGCTCTGGAGGAGCTTAGGCTGGCCGAGGAAAGGCTGGACGGGCTTATGAAGCGCCTGCGCGCCGCGGAAGGGGAAACGCCCGAAGCGGCGGCAGGGCGCGTTTCGGAGGCGCTGGAGCGTCTGCGCGCCTGCAGGGCCGAGGCCTCGGCGGCCGCGGAAAAGGCCGAGCTTTTAAGAGCCGTGGTTTCGGGCGAAATCGACGAAATCGAAGGCGAAACCAGGCTCTCAAGAGCCGAGGCCGAGGCCTATATGAGGCAGACGCTGTCCGAGCTTGAGAAAGCCGTCCGGGAGCTTGACAGGGGCGAGGGAGGCTACGGCCGCCTGGGAGATCCCCTGCTGCTTTCCACGGAGGAGAAGAGGCTGGAGGAGGAAATTGCGCGGCTTGAAACGGAGTACAGGGCCCTCGATATGGCCATATACGCTATGAGGGACGCCAACAGCAGGCTCCAGGCCCTGTTTTCGCCCATAATAAGCAAGGAAGCCGGACGGCTTATGTCAAGAATGACCTCCGGCGCGTATAAGGGCGTCTATTTCGACCGGGAAATGCGCTTTTCCGCCGCGAGAACCGAGGATGTGGCTTCATATGAGCTGGAATACCTCAGCGACGGGACAAAAAACCAGCTTTATCTTGCCGTGCGCCTGGCCCTCTGCCGCCTGGCCCTGCCGAAGCCGCCGGAGGGCGAGCCCTGCTTCATACTGCTTGACGGGGCGCTGGACAGCTTTGACGACGAAAGGGCCGAGCAGGCAATCAGGCTGCTCAAGGAGCTGGCCGAGGAAAGGCAGATTCTGCTTTTTACCTGCCATAGCCGCGAGAAAAGGATAGCGGAGGAAATCGGAGCCCTTCAGCGCCCGTGCCGATAAGCCCCGTGGGCTCGGGGAGCCTTGACGGATCAAGGGCCGATATGAGTTGCCGCCGCGCCGCAGCTCCTGCGGCGCGATTTCGCGTCTTTTCAGCCTTCGGCTGGAAAGGCGCCGCCGGAGCTTTTCGCCCGGCTTGATATAATGCCGGCTCGGTGGTATGCTATTGCCGTAGGCAGAAGGAGGCGGCCGCATTGCTTGAGGAGATAGAGAGGATAGTCGAATACGGCATATTAAAGGATATAGAGGAGGCCGTTCGCGGCGCTCTGGAGGAGGGCATCACTGCGACGGCTGTGCTTGACACCATGATAAACGCCCTTGTCAAGGTGGGCGAGAGATACCAGCGCAAGGAGATATTCGTGCCCGATATGCTGATATCGGCGATGACCATGCAGCGCGGCGTCGGTATCCTCAAGCCCTTTTTTGCGGCGGAAGGCGGGAGCAGGTACGGAAAATACATCATCGGCACCGTTCGGGGGGATCTTCACGACATAGGCAAAAACCTTGTGTCCATGATGGTGTCCGCCGCAGGCTTCGAGGTCATAGATTTGGGCGTAGACGTGCCGCCGGAAAAATTCATAGAGGCTATTAAGGAAAATCCGGATTGCCGGGTCGTGGGCATTTCGGCTCTGCTGACGACCACCCTCGAGGCTATGCGGAAAACCGTTCAGGCGATAACCGAGGCCGGGCTCCGAAGCCGGGTGAAAATAATGGTTGGGGGAACGCCGGTTACCCAGGCCTTTGCCGAGAAGATCGGGGCCGACGCATATACCCCAAACGCCGCCGAGGCGGCGCTTAAGGCAAGGGAGCTTGCGGGACAACGCGAAGATTAACGCTATAAAAGGGCGCCCCCTTAGGTGCGCCCGCTTGATAAGGCGCTCGGCCGAAAAGCATCTGTGGGCGTTTCGGCCGAGCGCTGCTCATATGTTTTTCGCGCAGGCGTCCGCCATCGAGGTGGCCTGCATTATGTTTTTCGGCGCGGAGCAGTCGCCTATCGCGTAGAACTCGGGAGCGCACAGGCTCAGGGCGAAGGCTTCCTCGCGTAGCGGGGCCTGGCCCACGGCGTAGACGACCGTTTCGGCCTCATAAAGCTCCAGGCGTTCCTCTCGTTCGGCGGCGACGCCGGCGGGGCCTATCTCCAACGCGCGCGCGCCCAGGGCCAGCCCTATGCCGTATTTTGCTATTTCCACGTTCAAGGCAAGCTGGTGCAGCACGTTTCCGCCGCTGTTGAGCTGAGGGAGCAGCTCGACGATGGTGACCCGGCGGCCCAGCGAGGCCAGATAGATGGCAAGCTCCGTGCCCACGAGACCGCCTCCGAGTACGGCTATGCTGCGCCCGAGCCTTTCCGGGCAGGAGGCGGCTAGCCTGTAGGCCTCCTCCGCGCCGAGAACGCCTGCCCCGTCTATGCCGGGTATTGCGGGCTTGACCGGGCGCGCGCCGAGAGCGGCTATTATGGCGTCAGGCGATAATGAAAAAGCTAGCTCCGGCGTCGCCGCCGTGTTCAGGCGCACGTCTATGCCGGCCCGTTCTATTTGCCTGATTTGATAAGCGATATAGGCCTTGATCTTGGATTTAAAGGGGACGTCCTCCTCACAGCTTAGGACTCCGCCGAGCCTGCCGGTCTTTTCGCAAAGTATGACCCTGTGGCCCCTTTCCGCGCAGGTCAGGGCCGCCTGCATGCCGCCGACGCCGCCGCCGGCGACAAGCACCGTTTTTCTTTCCATGGGCGGGTTGATATAGCGGTTTTCAAGCTCTCTGCCTATGACCGGGTTGACCGCGCAATATATCTGCCCGTTGGTTATGAGGTTGCTGAAGCAGGCCAGGCAGCGCAGGCAGGGGCGTATATCCTCGGCTTTGCCCGCGCGCGCTTTTCTGGGCAGCTCCGGGTCGGCCAGCAGGGCGCGCGCCATTTCTATCACGTCGGCCTTGCCGGAGGCTATTATCTCGTTGAGCAGCTCCGGGTCGCAGTGGGCGCCGACGGTGGCGACCGGCACCGAAACATGGGGCTTGATCGCCTCGGCGTATTTCAGGTTGCAGGAGTCGGGCGAAAAAATACTGGGATGGGTGACGCAAAACACCTCTGGCCGCTCATGGTGACCGGCGGAAACGTGGAGCAGGTCGCAGTGCCCGTCCAGCATTTTGGCGATGGCTATGCCCTCGTCAAGATCGTAGCCCAAAGGCGTCGCCTCCGAGCCGCTTATGCGCACCTCTATCGGAAAGCCGGGGCCCACCTTTTTGCGTATCGCGTCAAGCACGGCTATGGGCATGCGGCAACGGTTTTCAAGGCTGCCTCCCCATTTGTCGCGCCGGGTGTTGACCTTGGAGGATAAAAACTGGCCAAGGCACCAGCCGTGGCCCATATGGACTGTCACCATGCCGAAGCCGCAGGACTTGACGAAGGCCGCCGCGTCGGCAAAGCGGGCAATGGTATGCTCTATCAGCTCCTCCGGCATCTCGAAATGCTCGTTGCCGTTTGAGTCCGCGCCGTCCACGGGTCCGTAGACCCTGCCGCCCCTGAGCCTAGTGGCGTTTGCGTACATGCCCGCATGCGTGAGCTCTGCGGAGGCAATCGCCCCGTGCCGCGCCACGGCGCCCGAAAGCAGGTTGAGCGCGCGGTGGTTTGTCAAATCGTCCAGATGTATCATATGCTCGCCGAATAGGCCGTTGACGGAGTCAACCGCGCAGTCCCCCACGCATACGGAGGCCGCGCCGCCCCGGGCCTTCTCCTCGTAGAAGGCGGCGTATTCAAAGGTCGGGCGGTTGTGCGAGTCCAGGCTCCTGCCCGATATGGGCGAGGCAAACAGACGGTTTCGGAACCAGACGTTTCCCAGCCTTATCGGCTCAAATAAAAACGGATACTTGCATTTGTACATTATGGCAACAGCTCCTCCACATGATTTTAAGTTGCATCCGACCTTTTGTCAAGCCGGGCCGCTCCCGCTCTGCGAAAGGGGCCAATTATTGCAATAATATTAATAAGACGTTGACTTTTGGCTTCGCCTGATAGTATAATACCTATTATTAATGGAAGGAGGGTAATCCGAAGCGGCCCGGCCGGCCCGGCTTTGGCGGGGTTCGCATAGGAAAAAGCCATGCTCATGAAACGAAAAACAGCGCTTATTTTAACACTGCTGCTTGTCGCGGCCCTGTTTTCCGGCTGCGGAGGAGCGAAAAACGCCGGCGGAAGCGAAGGGGGAGCCGCTCAGACGCCCGCGCCGACGGAAACTCCCGCGGCCGAAACAGCCGCTCAGGAGGAGTCGCCGTATCACTTTGCCGCAGGCAAGTTTAAAAAGGACGCCAACGGCTTTGCCGCGGAAAAATACGACTACGAGCTTCCTCTCACCACAACGGACGAGACTCTGCAATACTGGACGACCATATATACGCCCGAGTACCTGACCACAGACTACAACGAGTCGCCCTTCCCCATGGAGGTGGAAAAGAAGACCGGCGTCAAGGTGGAATACCAGATTGTCAGTCCCTCCACCAGAGGCGAAAATTTCTCCGTCCTGCTGGCCTCCGACGAGCTGCCCGACATTATGAGCCAGGCCAGCTACTTCTATCAGGGAATTTTCAAGGACGCCATACTTGAAGAAAAGTATTTTGTGAACCTCTACGACTACAGGGACTACATGCCCAACTACATGTATGAGGTGCTCAGAAGCACAGACGACGTGGGCCTGCAGAAGGCGGTTTTTCTGGACGACACTACGATAGGCTCCTTCTATTGCCTGAGGGACGACAAGTATCCCGGCAACCTGCTCTTTATACGCGGAGACTGGCTGAAAAAGTGCGGGATAAACAGGGACGACATAGTCACCTGGGACGACACCTACAACATGCTTAAGGCCTTCCAGAGCCAGATTCCGACGGCGACGCATCCGACCCTGCTGTTCAGCAACCTGGACGGAGGCTTCAACCACTGGACCTGCTTTGACACCATTTCGGGAGTCGGGCAGTACGGACTCACCGTCATGGTGGACGCAAACGGCAAGGTGTATGCCGGCAACACCACTTACCGCGACAGGAATTATATGACCGAGATTAACAAGTGGTACAGCGAGGGCCTGTTCGATCCCGACTGGACCTCCTTCACCAGCATGGCGGTGGACGGCTTCCGCCAGCGCTGGCTTGCCGACCAGTTCGGCTATCTGGCGCTGGCCGTTTCCGACGTGGTGGGCGAGCAGCAGATACTTGACGACCCGGACGCCGTTTGGATGCCGGTGGTGGATCCCGTACTCAAGGAGGGCGACAAGATCCATATAGGCACGAGGCTCAGCCGCGTCTACTACGGCAGCGCCTGCGTCAGCACAAAGTGCGAGAACATAGAGCTTGCCATAACCTGGCTCGACTGGCGCTACAGCCCCACGGGCTCGGAGGTGATGAGCTGGGGCGCCGAGGGCTACGCCTGGGAGTATGACGACAAGGGCGAAAAGGTGGTAAGCGACTTCATCTACAACAATCCGGAGAAGCAGTACAACGTTACGATGCTGGCCCTCTGCTACGCCAACAACACGATAGCCGACCCAGGCCTGGATATAGTTTATACTCATTATAAGTACCCGGGCGGCGAGCAGGTTATAAATTGCTACGACTATTTCAAGGCCAACAACAACAACGACGAGGCCTATCTCTGGCCCGCCGGGCTGACGCTGACTGCCGAGCAGATGGCCGCGGCCAACAGCCTCTCCGGCGACTTGATGACGTACATAACCGAAAATTATCTCGCGTTTGTGGACGGCTCCAAGCCTCTGTCCGAGTGGGACTCCTATGAGAAGGGGCTTGCCGACATAGGCCTTGCCGATTTCCTGGCGATTTACCAGGAGGCCTACGACGCCTACAAGGCCGGCTGACAAAAGGCAAAAGGCATGCGGCTCCCGGAAATACCGGGGGCCGCTTTTTGCCGTAAATACACGCACCGCTTTTTAATAGCTTTTTAATCAAGGTTTATTGCTATTATACTTTAATCGCCGGCTGCGGCGTATTACAATACGGGCAAGATAAGCCGCAGCCGCCGGAGCGCGGCATGCGTATCGATATATATCCGGAAGGAAGGGGACAATATGAAGGACAACGCGCGTATAAAATACGAGGCCTATGAATTGTTCAGAAGCAACTACTGGTACTGCGTCGGGGTTGTTTTCGTGGCCGTTGCGATATGCGCGCTCTGCTCCGCCCTGGGGGCGAGGCGCGGGGCCGAGGCCTTTTCCGGCCTGCTGGGCCTGGTTGTGACGGGGCCTGTTGCGGTGGGGGTAAGTAGTTTTTTCCTGAGGCTACACCGCTATGGCGAGGCGGATATGAACCTGCTGTTTACCAAGGGCTTCGGTGAAAATCTGGGCAGGCACATCGGCGCGTATCTGCTGGCTGCGCTGTATACGGTGCTCTGGAGCCTTCTGTTTGTCATACCCGGCATAGTCAAGGCCCTTTCCTATTCCATGACTCCCTTCGTGCTCGCCGACAGGCCGGAGCTGACGGCAACGGAGGCCGTAAGGGAGTCGTCGAGGCTGATGTACGGGAAAAAGGGCAAGCTGTTCTGCCTGCTGCTGCGCTTTTTGGGCTGGGGTCTGCTCTCGGCAATGACCGGAGGCATATTGTACGTCTTTTATGTCGGGCCCTGGATGAAAGCGGCTCTGGCCGGCTTCTACGAGGATCTGCTCGCGGGAGACGGAGCCGGATACGAAGGCTGGACTCGCTGAACAAGAAGCGGCGCGGCGCCAAAAATCAAGTTTTGGCGCCGCTTTTTGCTGTCAGCCGGCTTTTTTGTAGTAGTCCCTTACGGTTGAATAGTAATAGTCCCTTATTATGTCCATTTTATGCCTTACCCGCGGGTCGTCGGGTTTGCCGCCGACCATGGGCATGTAGACAAAGCCGCCGCCGGGGGCAAAGGTGGAGACGTATTTCTCCAGCGCCTCTCTCAGCGTGTCGTCCGGCACATCAGGGCTGCCGAGCGGGCCCTGATTGTCCCAGCAGCCGGCAAGGGCCAGCCTTCCGGCGTATTTTTTCTTGATAAGCGGCAGGTTGTTGACGGTTTGCGCCGGGTTCCACCCGCGTATGCCCAGCTCCAGCCAGTCGTCTATGAAGTCCTCGCAGCGGCCGCAGTCGTGCCGCTCTATAAGCATTCCGTTTTCAAGAGCCAGGTCGCAGTGCTTCTTGTGCAGCGGCTTGAAGAATTCCCTGTACATTTCCGGAGAGAAGAAGGGGCTTTTTAGCGCCGAGTCGTCGTCCATGAGATTGTAGATGTCAGGCTTGCAATACTGTATCTGACGCTTCATCACCTCTAGATAAAATTCGGAAACGTATTCAAGCAGGGCCTTGACCTCCTCCGGCTCCTCGTAGAGGGATATAAGCGCGCCCTCGAAGCCCATGAAGCTGACCAGGGTCAGGAAATAGTCGCCGCCGTGGACGCTGAGGGTCTTGTTTTCCCTATCCTTGCCCTCCAGCGCCTTCTTGTAATACGCCTCCCAGTCCCGGCCTGAAAGGTCGGGATTTTTTATTACGTCTCGCCATTTTGTTATATCGCGCAGTATGACCTTGCCGGGCGTTGGCAGCGCGCCCCAATTGATTTCCCTGCTGCCTATGTATTCAACCCCGTATACTGTGACAACCGGCCCGTTTGGCGCCATGACGGGAGCCAGCAGCTCGTCGGCTATCATTTCGTTTGCCGGTTCAATATAGGACGGGACGAATTCAGGGATCTCCCCCCTGAGCATGCGCAGATAGTTTTCCTTTGGAGTCAGGCCCATTTGCAACATCCTTTCAATCCGCGTTTATAGCTGTTAATCTTATATTAATATATTATGCACAAAACGCCGGATAAAACAAGACGGCGGCGCCGTCTTTTTGACGGCGCCGCCGCAAGCAAGCGTTTGCCGGCTGTCAAGGCTCCACGAGTCTCAGTTCGATGCCGCCCTTGACGCCCAGCCTGTCTCCTATTATCACGAGCGCGCCGGAAACGCCGCGTATTCCCAGGGCCGCGTCCAGCGCGGGCTCTATGTCCTCCGCCGTCCGCACCAGGTTGCCGAGAAAGGTGGCGGCGGCGTCGGCAAGGGCGCAGTCCGCGGCGACGATCAGAGCCGCGTCTGCCTTGCCGAAGCTGACGGAGTGGCCGACGGTGCCGGAGGAGGTGCAGATGCCCAGGCCGTCCTTCGGCAGCACGGCCACGGCAAGCCTGCCGCCAAGGGGGCTGCTTCCGGCGTGTACGGCGACCAGCCGCTCGCGGGAGGAGCGAAGGAACACGTCGCCCCCGTTTTCTACTATCACCTCGTCGGATTGCGGCAGCAGGGCGCGGCCCACGTATTCGGCTATGGCGCCCGCCACGGCCGCCATGGGGCCGACGGAGGCCGCCTCTCCCGCCCTAAGCATGGCGGAAACCAGCTCCGTTTCCGTGCCGTGGGGCTTGATGGGCTCAAAGGAGACGGCAAAGCGGGGCCTTGCAGCAATGGCGGCCTTGATTTCGGCCCGGGCCTTCAGCACGGCGGCCAGAGCCTCCTTTTGCAGAAAGCGCCTTGCGCCTATGTGCAGGTCCGTTTCCCCGGCGCTTACCCGGAAATAGACGAGGTCCCCGGCCCTGTGCAGCGCCCTGTAAGCCCTGTCGGCGTAGGGGTCGAATATCCCGTCCTTCATGGCCTTGCCGCCCGGAGCGAGCCGCCCGCTTCCTCAGGACTCATTTCCGTTGTATATGTCCACCCGAACCGCGCCGGTGGGGCAGGCCTTTACGCACATCTCGCATACAACGCAGCTTTCGTTGTTGAAGCTGAGTTCAGCGGTAACCGGATCAAGGGTGAGGGCCTTGTGAAGGCAGACGGCGGTGCAGGCCCCGCAATGCACGCAGGAGGCGTCGTTCCAAACTATGGCCTTGGATAGTATTTTGACCCTGACGTTGCGCTCCGCGGCGTAGGCCAGGGCGCGCTCTATGTCCTCGGCCTCCCCCGTCAGGTCCATTATCATCCTGCCGCCCCTTCCGGGCATAATGTCGGCCTGCAAAATGGAGAATACGAGGCCGAACTTGGTGGCGAAAAGGTGGACGAAGGGCTTTTCCGTGTCCGTCGTGTTGAATTGGAGCCTCACCTTCACCGATTTTTGCATTGCGGCTGTCCTTCCTTTCAATCGTTTTGATGCCGAGGGCTTCGCGGCCCGCCTTTGCTATCTTTCAAGCAGGGGCTTCTTCACCGTGTCAAGCTGGAGCCTGGCGGACGGCTCGGTCAAAAGGAAAACGCCGCTTTGGACTCTCGCCTTCAGCACCGCCGCGATCTCCCTGGCCTTCTTTAAGCTGGACAGAGGAGCCGTCGGCACCTTCTTCCCGTTTAGCTCTATCTCGCCGCTCCTAAGCTCGGCATAGCTGACCTTTTCCCTGAGAACGGGGCGCTTGCGCAGGGGAACGGAATAGTCGTATACCTCGGTATACAGCTCGTCGTTGGGGCGGGCAAGCTGGGCCAGCAGGTCCTCGTCAAGCACCGGGAAGGGTATGCCGATGCCGACAAAAAGGGAAACTCCGTATTTATATATGCGCGCGGCCCTGATATAGTCCGTGCTCATCTTTTTCATATCTCCTATGAGGGCAAGGGTCGCCCCGCCGAAGGAGCTCGTTCCGTCGGAATACTCCGTGCGCGAGGGGAAGCACTGCGTGCCCTCCCAGACCACGTAGCCCTCGGCCCCGCCAAGAAATACGCGGGTGCCTATGCCTATCGTGCGCAGCTCCGGGTCCTTCAGCAGGGGGCTGAGCTCGCCTGAGGTGGCATAGGTCGCGTTGGCGCAGCGGGGAAGAAGCGTGCCCATGTAGGTGTGAAGCACCCTCTCGGAGCTGTTGGAGGCGCAGGAATAGTTCTGGTAGGCGTTGCGCGGGTTGAACATGAAGCACTGGTTCATGTCCTCAAGGCGCACCGCCGTATCCAGCTCCCGGCGGGGATAGCAGTCCGTCCCGTATGAGCGGGCGGAAAGGCGTATATCCTTACCGGCTATAAGGTCCTCGATGACGTGGGCGCCGCCGTACTCCATGCCCCGTGTGGAGCTGAGCTCCGTTGCGCCTATGTAGCAGTCCACTGCGGCTATGCCCGCGTATGCTGGCACGTCGTTGAGAGTCACTCCAGACATTCGGATGAGGGGTTCTCCGTGGCCGAAGTTGAGGAAAGCGCCGCTGGAGCACATGGGGCTGAAGGTGCCCGTGGTGACCACGTCCACCCGCCTGGCGGTTTCCCTGACGCCGTGGGTTTTGGCCATCTCTATGACCTCCTCGGCCGTCAGAACCACGGCTTTTCCCTCTTTGATTTTTTCGTTGATTTCGCTTACGGTTTTCAAGAACAGACCCCTCCGTCATTCAAATATGCCTGGCAATAGCTGCAACTTATAATACTATACGCCTCGATATGCGCATGTCAACTGTGGGAGCTTGTATTTTATAAAAAAAGTAATATAATAATGCCGCGTATGCTTTCGCGTTTGAGAAAGGGCTTTGCAATGAGAAAGGAAGCAGGGGAACTTCTGGGGCTGATGCTGCGCCGCGATATCGGGGGGCTGCTCATCAGGCCGACAACCAACAGGCTGCTGCAATTTATTAGAGCCGCCTTCGTGGGCGGAACGGCGTTTGCGGCCGACGCGGGCCTGCTGTGGGCCGCCGCGGCCCTGGGCCTGCACTACCTGCTTGCGGCGGTGATAGGGTTCATAGCGGGAGTGACGGTGAATTATATACTGTCGAAGCTGCTGGTATTTAAAAGCAACGCGGCCAGAGTAGGCAAGGCCATGGAAATATTTGTGTATGTGCTGGTCAGCGCGGTGGGCCTCGGCCTTACAGAGCTGTTCATGGCCTTTTTTACGGAAAGGATGGGCCTGCACTACATGCTGTCAAAGGTGGTTTCGGCCCTGCTGGTGTTCGTTTGGAATTATTGCAGCCGCCGCGTTATAATTTATAGAGAAAAAAAGCCTGACTGTTAGAGCTGATAATAAGAGCGGCCTTAGGGACGGCAACACTGTATAAGCTGCCGGGGCCGCCGCGCCTTGACAAGGGGCCCGGCCGTTGCTAAAATGATTGCGGCGGAGCTTTAATCCGGTACCGAGATGCCGGCAAGACGGGCAAAAAAATATGGCGGCGGCGCGGCGGAGCGGCGCCCGCGCTCGGTTTTGTTTTTAGTCTTGCGGTTTTCGGCTGGCGGCAAGACTTTTATCGTTTGAAGGGCGGTGTTTGGCGTTGAGCTTATTCTTCCCCGTTTCATGCGCTGCGGAGCCACGCCGCCGCGTTTTCAAAAATAAGGCGTGAGCGCCGAATAACCCCGGCTCACGGGCGCAGTCCGCCCGTCCAAGCCGGTTTTTTATTATATGCCGCGCTGGGGGCTTGGACTGTGCGCGGCGGCGGAGAAGGGGAGAATGATATGAAGAAGGTAGCCGTCATAATGGGAAGCGACAGCGACGCGGCCCAGGTCGGAAAAGCGGTAGACACCCTGAAGGAGTTCGGCGTACCCGTTGAGGCGCACGTCTACTCCGCGCACAGGACGCCGGAGGAGGCCAGGCGCTTCGCGGCGCAGGCCAGGGAAAACGGCTTCGGCGTCATCATAGCGGCGGCGGGCATGGCCGCGCATCTTGCGGGGGCTATCGCCGCCAACACCACCTTGCCTGTGATAGGCATACCCATAAAATCGGGCGCGCTGGACGGGATCGACGCGCTTTTGTCGACCGTGCAGATGCCCTCGGGCGTGCCGGTGGCCACGGTGGCCATAGACGGCGCGGTAAACGCCGCCCTGCTCGCCGTGCAGATACTTGCGGTGTCGGACGAGGGCCTTGCGGAGAAGCTCAGGGAGCGCAAGGAGAGCGCCGCCGAAAAGGCAAGGAGCGCCGACCGCAGGATAGCCGAGCAATTCAATAAATAACTTTGGATGGGAGTGGTCTGTATGGCCGTCTCTAGATCGGACAGCTACGCGGCGGCGGGCGTGGATATTACCGCCGGCTACAGGGCGGTGGAGCTGATGCGCGCCCACGTGGCCAGAACTATGACGCCCGGAGCCCTGACGGACATAGGCGGCTTCGGCGGCCTGTTCGAGCTGGACTTGACCGGAATGGCGAGGCCCGTTTTGGTCAGCGGGACAGACGGGGTCGGCACGAAGCTGAAGCTGGCCTTTTTGCAGGACAGGCACGACACGGTGGGCATAGACTGCGTGGCCATGTGCGTTAACGACGTAATATGCTGCGGGGCCCGGCCCCTTTTTTTCCTGGACTATATAGCCTGCGGCAAAAACGTGCCCGAGCGCATAGCCTCAATAGTCGCCGGCGTTGCCGAGGGCTGCGTGCAGGCAGGCTGCGCGCTGGTCGGCGGCGAAACGGCGGAGATGCCGGGCTTTTACCCGGAGGACGAGTATGACCTTGCGGGCTTTGCCGTCGGCGCGGTGGACAAGTCCAGGATACTGGACAAGAGCGCCGTCGTCCCCGGCGACCTTATGATAGCCCTGCCCTCCTCCGGAGTCCATTCCAACGGCTTTTCGCTGGTGAGGAGGGTTTTTTCCGAGGAGGAGCTGAAGGGCGAGCTGGGGGCCAG
Source organism: Clostridiales bacterium (assembly GCA_029265405.1). Taxonomy (GTDB): domain Bacteria; phylum Bacillota; class Clostridia; order Oscillospirales; family Oscillospiraceae; genus JAJUJI01. The sequence continues at coordinate 39,194 of JAJUJI010000006.1, forward strand.
GCTGCTGACGCCGACAAAAATATACGTAAAGCCCGTCATGGCGCTGCTTGACTCCGTAAGGGTCAAATCCATTTCCCACATAACCGGCGGCGGCTTCTACGAGAACATACCCAGGGCCCTGCCTGAGGGCGCGGGCGTGAGGATAGAAAAGGCCGCGATAAGAACGCCGGAAATATTCGGCCTCATCGCCTCGGCCGGAAAAATACCGGAGAGGGACATGTTCAACACCTTCAACATGGGCGTTGGCCTTTGCCTGACGGTGGCGAGGGAGGAGGCCGACAGGGCCCTTGCGGTATTGAAGGAAAGCGGCGAGGAGGCCTATATCCTCGGCGAGATTACCTCAAGCGGGGAAGTGGAGATATGCTGAAGGTCCGTATAGCGGTTCTGGTTTCCGGCGGCGGAACGAACCTTCAGGCGCTAATAGACGCGGAAAGGGCGGGAGAGCTCAAAAGCGGCGAGCTTGCCCTTGTCGTGTCGTCGCGCTGCGGCGCCTTCGCGCTGCAAAGGGCCGAGGCCGCCGGCATCCCCGCGTTCTTTGCCGCCAAGGAAGGCTTTGAGGAAAAGCTGTCGGAGCTTCTGGCGGAATACGGGATAGAGCTGATAATACTGGCCGGCTTTCTGCGCGTTTTAAGCCCGGAGTTTACCGCCAAGTGGCCGAAACGGATAATAAACGTGCACCCCTCGCTCATACCCTCCTTTTGCGGGCCGGGCTGCTACGGCCTGAGGGTGCACGAGGAGGTTCTCAGGCGAGGAGTTAAGATAACCGGAGCTACGGTGCATTACGCCGACGAGGTCGTGGACGGCGGCGAGATAATATCGCAGAAGGCGGTAAGGGTCTATAAGGGCGATACGCCCGAGACGCTGCAGCGCCGCGTAATGGAGCGGGCCGAATGGAAGCTGCTGCCCAGGGCGGCGGAGCTGGTGTCAAAAAAGCTGCTTAAGGAGCGGTCACGGCAAGGAGCATGAGCGCGAGAGAAACTTATCGAGGTGGTCTGAATGAAAGAGTTTGAGCTTAAATACGGCTGCAACCCAAACCAGAAGCCCGCAAGAATCTACATGGAGGACGGCGGCAGCCTTCCGGTGGAAATACTGGGCGGCCGGCCCGGCTATATAAATTTTCTGGACGCTCTCAACGGCTGGCAGCTTGTCAGGGAGCTGGACGAGGCGCTGGGCCTGCCGGCTGCCGCCTCCTTCAAGCACGTAAGCCCCAGCTCCGCGGCCATAGGGCTGCCTCTGGGCGAGGCGCTCAAAAGGGCCTGCTTTGTGGACGATATAGACGGGCTGGACGATTCGCCCCTGGCCTGCGCCTACGCAAGGGCCAGAGGGACAGACCGCATGTCCTCCTTCGGGGACTGGGTGGCGCTCTCCCGGCCCTGCGACGAGGTGACGGCGAGAATAATAAGGCGCGAGGTATCCGACGGGGTCATAGCGCCCGGCTACTCGCCCAAGGCGCTTGAGATATTGAAGGGCAAGAAGAAGGGCGGCTACAACGTAGTCAGGATAGATCCCTGCTACGAGCCGGCGCCGCTGGAGAAAAAGCAGGTGTTCGGCGTCACCTTCCAGCAAGGGAGGAATGACGTGAAGATAGGCCCGGAGCTTTTTAAAAACATAGTGACGAAAAACCGGGAGCTTCCGCCGGAGGCGGCGAGGGACCTGACGGTTTCGCTGATAACGCTGAAATATACCCAGTCCAACTCGGTCTGCTACGCACTGGACGGGCAGGCCATAGGCGTGGGAGCGGGGCAGCAGTCGCGCATACACTGCACCAGGCTGGCCGGGGACAAGGCGGACAAATGGCTGCTCAGGCAGAGCGACCTGCTTCTTGGCCTGTCCTTCCCAAAGGATATGGGCAGGGCCGACAGGGACAACGCCATAGACGTCTACATCGACGAAATGCCCAAGGAGAAAAAGCGCGAATATCTTGATAAAATAAAAGGAGTTGCCCTGGGGAGCGACGCTTTCTTCCCCTTCGGGGACAATATAGAGCGCGCGAGGCTCAGCGGCGTGTCCTATGTGGCGGAGCCTGGCGGCTCCGTGCGGGACGACGCCGTGATCGAGGCCTGCGACAAATACGGGATTGTGATGGCCTTTACCGGCGTGCGGCTGTTCCATCACTGAGGGAGGGCTTTATGAAGGTAATGGTTGTCGGCGGAGGCGGCAGGGAACACGCGATAATTAAGGCCCTGAAGAAAAACCCCGCCATTGAAAAGCTTTACGTCCTGCCCGGCAACGGCGGCATGGCCGCCGACGCCGAATGTGTGGACATAGGGGCCAAGGACATCGAAAAGCAGGTGGACTTCGCCCTGAAAAACCGGATAGGCTACGCCGTGGTGGCGCCGGACGACCCGCTGGTGCTAGGCGCGGTGGACGCGCTGGAGGCTGCGGGCATACCCTGCTTCGGGCCGAACAGGGCCGCCGCCCTTATAGAGGGCAGCAAGGCCTTCGCCAAGGGCCTTATGAAAAAGTACGGAATACCCACGGCGGCCTACGAGGTGTTCGACGACAAGGAGAAGGCCCTTGCCTATATCGACGGGCAAAAGCCTCCCATAGTCGTTAAGGCCGACGGGCTGGCGCTGGGCAAGGGAGTCGTTATAGCGGGCAGCAGGGAGGAGGCCAAAAGGGCCGTCGTTTCCATGATGGAGGAGCGCAGGTTCGGCGACAGCGGCCTGAGGGTGGTCATAGAGGAATTTCTCGAGGGGCCGGAGGTGACGGTGCTGTCGTTCACGGACGGGAAAACGATAGTGCCGATGGTGTCCTCAATGGACCATAAGCGCGCCCTGGACAACGACGAGGGACCCAATACCGGCGGCATGGGTGTGATTGCGCCGAATCCCTTTTATACCCCCGAGATTGCCGCCAGGTGCATGAGCGAAATATTTCTGCCCACGGTCCGTGCCATGAACGCCGAGGGGCGCAGGTTCAAGGGCTGCCTGTATTTCGGTCTCATGCTGACAGAAAAGGGGCCGAGGGTGATAGAATACAACTGCCGCTTCGGGGACCCCGAAGCCCAGGCGGTGCTGGCGCTGCTTGAAAGCGATTTGTTTGATATCATGAGAGCCGTGACGGAGGAAAGGCTGTCCGAGGCGGAGGTCAGGTTTTCCGGCGGAGCCTCCTGCTGCGTCGTGGTGGCTTCACAGGGATATCCGGAGAAGTACGAAACCGGCTATGAGATAGCGCTGCCGGACGAGCCGGGCGAAGGCGTTGATATATACGTCGCCGGGGCCAGGCTTGATAACGGGAGGCTGCTCACCTCCGGAGGCAGGGTTTTGGGCGTCACGGCCGCGGCGGGAAGCCTCGGCGAGGCCGTTGAAAAGGCCTACCGCGCGGCGGAAAAGGTGCGCTTTGAAAACGCCCGCTACCGGAAGGATATAGGGAAAAGGGCGCTGGAAGCCGCGCGCCGGGAATGACGATCGCGCCGGAGGGAGGGCGGCTCCCGCCGGCGCGGCTTTTAGGATGGTTTGAATGGTTTACAGAGTTTACGTCGAGAAGAAAAAGGAGCTGGCCGTCGAGGCGGAGGCCCTGAAAAACGACATCAGGAGCTTCCTAATGATAGACGGCCTCGAGGAGCTGCGCCTTGTCAACCGCTACGACGTGGAGGGCATAGACAGGGAGCTGTTCGATTATTGCGTAAGGACCGTCTTTTCCGAGCCCCAGACGGACCGTGTCCACTATAGCCTGGATGACTTTGCTGGCGCGAGGCTGATCGCCGTGGAATACCTGCCCGGCCAGTATGACCAGAGGGCGGATTCGGCGGCTCAGTGCGTCCAGATAATATCACAGGACAGGCGCCCTGAGGTGAGGACGGCAAGGATATACGCCCTGTACGGCAGGCTTGGCGAGGCGGACATAGAGGCCGTAAAGAAATATCTCATAAACCCAGTGGAGAGCAGGGAGGCGGAGCTGGGCGAGCTTGAAACTCTGAAGGCCGAGTATCCGGTACCGGAAGGCGTTCCGGTGCTGAAGGGCTTCAGGGAGCTGGACAGGGTAGGCCTTGAAAGGCTCGTTTCCGAATACGGCCTTGCCATGGACGTTGACGACGCGGCGCTCTGCGCGGAGTATTTCAGAAGGGAAGGGCGCGACCCCACGATGACGGAGCTGCGCCTGCTGGATACCTACTGGTCGGACCACTGCCGGCACACCACCTTCAACACCGTAATTGACGGCGTGGAGTTTGAGGAGCCGCTGCTCAGGGAGGCTTACGGGGAGTATCTGGCCATGAGGGAGAGGCTGGGCATTAAAAAGCCGATAACCCTTATGGACATAGCCACCATAGGCGCGAAATATCTCAAGGCGCAGGGCGGTCTGGACAAGCTTGACGAATCCGACGAGGTCAACGCCTGTACGGTTAAAATCAAGGCGGAGATAGACGGCGAGGAGCAGGACTGGCTTCTGCTCTTCAAAAACGAAACCCACAACCACCCCACGGAGATAGAGCCCTTCGGCGGCGCCGCCACCTGCATAGGCGGCGCGATACGAGACCCCCTAAGCGGCAGGAGCTATGTCTATGCCGTGATGCGCCTTACCGGAGCGGCAAATCCTTTGCGCCCCGTTTCGGAGACGCTGAAGGGCAAGCTGCCCCAGAGGAAGATAGTGACCAGCGCGGCGGCGGGCTACAGCTCCTACGGCAACCAGATAGGGCTGGCCACCGGCATAGTGGACGAGCTGTACCACGAGGGCTACGCCGCGAAGCATATGGAAATAGGGGCAGTCATAGGAGCTGCGCCCCGGAAAAACGTCAGGCGCGAAAAGCCCGCGCCGGGCGACGTCGTGCTGCTGCTGGGCGGCAGGACGGGAAGGGACGGCATAGGCGGGGCCACGGGCTCCTCCAAATCCCATACGCTCGGCTCGCTGGAAAGCTGCGGTGCGGAGGTGCAAAAGGGCAACGCCCCGGAGGAGCGGAAGCTTCAGCGCCTTTTCAGGAACGCCGAGGCGGCGCGAATAATAAAAAAATGCAACGATTTCGGGGCGGGCGGGGTATCCGTAGCCGTCGGCGAGCTTGCCGACGGGCTGCGGATAAACCTGGACGCGGTCACGAAGAAATACGAGGGTCTGGACGGGACCGAGCTTGCCATAAGCGAGTCGCAGGAGCGCATGGCCGTGGTGGTGGCGAGGGAGGACGCGGAGCGCTTCATGGCCCTGGCCGAGAGCGAGAACCTCGAGGCCTCCGTTATAGCCGAAATAACCGGGGAGCCGCGCCTTGTGATGCTCTGGCGCGGCGAAAAAATAGTCGATATAGCGCGCGCCTTCCTCGACACCAACGGCGCCGAGAAGCATATTGCCATAGCTCCCGCAGCTCCGCTGCCATACGGAAAAAAGCCGCCGGAGAGCTTCCGGGCGGCCTATATGGAGCTGGCGGGCGACCTCAACGTCTGCTCGAAGCGGGGGCTGGGCGAGCGCTTCGACTCCACGGTAGGCGCAGGGACCGTTTTGATGCCCTTCGGAGGAAAATATCAGAAAACGCCCATACAGGCCATGGTCCATAAGCTGCCGGTGGAGAGGGGAGAAACGGAAACCTGCTCCTACATGGCCTGGGGCTGCAATCCCTTCATTCTGGAAAAGAGCCCCTACCACGGAGCGCGGCTGGCGGTGATAGAGTCCGTCTCAAAGCTGGTGGCGGCGGGAGCGGAATTTAAGGACGTATATTTGAGCCTTCAGGAATATTTTGAAAAGCCGGGGAAGGATCCGAGGCGGTGGGGCAAGCCCTTCGCTGCGCTGCTGGGCGCGCTTAAGGCCCAGACGGAGCTGGGCGCGGCCGCTATAGGCGGCAAGGACTCGATGAGCGGCAGCTTTGAAAATCTGGACGTGCCGCCGACGCTGGTTTCATTCGCGGTAACGGTCGGCCGGGCGGGGGAGGCCGTTTCGCCGGAATTCAAAAAGCCGGGCAGCCCCGTGGTTTGGCTGAGGCCGGAATACGACGCCTGGGGCGTCCCGGAGGCGGAATCTCTTAAAAGGATCTTCCGGGAGGTAAACGCGCTGACGAGGAGCGGCAGGGCGCTGGCGGCCTATACCCCCGGCTTCGGCGGCGCGGCCGAGGCGGTAATGAAAATGTGCCTCGGCAACGGCCTCGGCTTTGAGTTTGAAAGCGGGGCGGCTTTGGACGAGCTGTTCGGCTGCAGCTACGGCTCCTTCATACTGGAGCTTGATGGAGAGGACTGCTCCGGCTGGTTCAGGCTGGGCAGGGTAAGCGAAAAGCCGGCGCTTGTCTGCGGGGCGGAGACCGTCACCATGGCGGAGCTTTCTGAGGCGTACGAGGGGAAGCTGGAGCCGGTTTATCCGCGCAGAGCCGGGGCCGCGGAAGCGGCGCCGCCTCCGGCGCCCAGCTTTTTCGCTTCTTCGCGGGTCAGGCCCGCTGTCAGGTCGGCAAGGCCGCGCGCGCTCATTCCCGCCTTCCCCGGAACAAACTGCGAATATGACACCGCCGCGGCCTTCGAGAGGGCCGGGGCGGAGGCGGAAATCTTCGTCGTCAGGAACCTGACGCCGCAGGCCATCCGGGAGTCCGCGGAGGCCTTTGCCGAAAAGCTTCTAAACGCGCAGATACTAATGCTGCCCGGCGGCTTTTCGGCGGGCGACGAGCCCGACGGCTCGGGCAAGTTCATCACGGCCTTCATGCGCAGCCCGAGGGTAAGGGAGGCCGTTTCCGACCTGCTGGAGAGGCGGCTGGGCCTCGCCTGCGGGATATGCAACGGCTTTCAAGCGCTGATAAAGCTGGGCCTCGTGCCCTTCGGCAGGATAATCGAGGCGGACGAGAGCTGCCCCACGCTGACCTATAATACCATAGGCAGGCACCAGTCGAGGATAGCGCGGGTAAGGGTCGCCTCCAACAAGTCGCCCTGGCTGATGAAGACGGAGCCCGGGCAGGTCTACGCCGTGCCCGTGTCGCACGGAGAGGGCCGCTTCGTCGCCAAAGGGGGCCTGCTGCGCGAGCTTATAGAAAACGGCCAGATAGCCACCCAATACTGCGACCTCGGCGGCAGGCCCTCCGGCGATATAGAGCACAACCCCAACGGCTCGGCGTGCGCGGTGGAAGGCCTCACCTCGCCCGACGGGCGCGTGCTTGGAAAAATGGGGCACTCCGAGCGCTGGAGGCCCGGCCTTATGAAAAACGTGGAGGGCGATTATGACATGAGGCTGTTTGAGTCGGCCGTAGAGTATTACAGGTGAAGCGAAAAATGGATAAAAAGCGTCCCCCGGGATACCCCGGGGGACGTTTACGCGGAGTCGGTTCTTAGCTAGGGTTTATTTTGAAATGCTGTTGATGTAGATGGTGGTGGTCGTTGCGGAGGAGTTGCCGGAGCCGAGAGTGCTGAGGTAGTAGTCGTAGCGGTATGACCAGAAGCTTACCCTTACGGTGTAGCCGTCATTTACATAATCGGCTATCTGATCAAGCGTCGTGAGGTTGTAGCCGGTGAAGTCGATTATGGCGGCGTCGGCAGCCTTAAGGTCTGTCACGGAAGCGGTGGTTATCATGCCGTTGTAGATGCCGGTGATCGCCTCGCAGTTGACGACGACGTTATCATCGCTCGTTCCGTCATACGCGGTAAGCGTGTAGTAGCCGTCCGCATCTATTTCGTAGCTGTAGAAGCCGGGCTGCAGATAGATGCCATAGAAGGCTATAGATGCGGGGAGCTCGGTCATCTTGAAGGTCTTGAGGTAATCCTTGTCGAGGAAAGCGGCGAGATAGAGATCCGTGCCGCCGTCGCTGTTGATGGCCGAATGGTCTATATAGGAGCTGCGGTAGGTCTTGGAGTCATATCCGGAGGAGTAGATATAGCTCGTTCCGGCCGTGGAAGCCGCCTTGCCGACAATAAAGACTTTGCTTACGCTGTAGTTGGTCGTTCCGGTGGTGATAAGCTCGGGATAGAAGTAAACCGTATAGGTGTAGCTGGAAGAGGGCTTCGTAGTCGTGGTCGTAACGGTTACGTTGTTGTTCGAGCCGATGTTGACGTAAATGTAGGTCACGTCGGTGTCGAGGAAGTAGCTTGCGCCGGAAATGCTTTCGCCTATCCTGTAGTTGCTGGTAAGCTTCTGAGTGGCGGTCTGCACGCCCGTATTGGAGAGCACGGCAACGGTTTTCTTGCTGTAATAGGTGCTGTCCGTCGAGGTCTTGAAGGTGTAGAGCTTGTTGACCGTTACGGCGGAGGCGTCGGTGGGTACTCCGCTGCTTATCGTGCCGCCGAGGCTGGTGTAGGTCGTGGGGGTAATGAGATACTCGGCGACGGCGCCCGTCTCGTCAACGCACTTGGCGTAGTAGCTGTAGCTGCCGGTTGAGCCGGAGGGATTGGTGTAGTAGATGTAGGCGACAAAGGCCAGATCGACGTTTGCGGCTTCAACCTCCGTGACCAGGGCGTACTGTCCCTTATAGTCAAGATAGAGGTCGTATGTGCCGCCGACCTTGACGGTGTCGCTGGTCAGCTTGGAAGAGAAGCTCTTAAGGTAAGTGCCGTTGATGGTGTTGAACAGGTCGTTGCCGTAGGTGCTTACGTATACGTTTTCGACCTTGGTGCACTTGGTAAGAGTGTAGACGTTGCCGGACTTGACGACGCTGACATAGTCGCCCTTGGCGATGCCGTCATACTCATTGACCACGTCGGAGGCTGAATTGTTGGACAGCTCGCCCGTATACGAAAGCGTAATGGACTCGGAGCCGGAGGTGGTCGTTATTTTGGTGACCTTTTCAACGGTATAGCTGGACGCCTTATAGCCTATGACGACGCCGGAGTCGTCCAGTATGAAGGAGCCGGTGAGGGTCAGGTTGGTTTCAGCCGGGATATTGTCGGCCAGATCGGCTATATAGGCCTTTGTGTAGGTATTGGTAATGTTGTAGCCGTATGTGCCGGAGCTGTTCTCGGTTGTGGCTGTAACGTTGACGTTGTTCAGCCAGTAGGTGAAGCCGTTCGCGGGGGTCTTGTCGGCACTATATGAAGCGATGCTCATTTTGGCTCCGCCGAGGTTGTTGTAAATCGTTTTCCAAGCTACAAAGAAGACCGAGATCTCCTTGCTCAGATCCTGGACGGAGTATACATTGTAATACTTGTTGCCGTCGTCGTCCTTCTTCTGGGTGCTGTTGTAGTAGACGGTCACCTTGTGGCCTATGAGGCTGTCGGGCGCGCTGAAATTGAGGTTGATTGTGTAGGCCGTGGAGCCGCTCATGTAGGTGAGCTGCGTATAGGCCTCGCCGCCGGTCTTGTTGGCGACTATTACTCCGTCGACCTCGCTGTAATTGTACTTGGTGGCAGCATAGGTAGTCGAGCTGGTGTCCTTGTAGGAGTAGCCGTCGTCCGAGGAATAGGCGACGAGGGCTACTTTGGTCATGGCGTTGAACACGTACAGGGCGGCTTCCTCGCGGGTCGCGGCCGCGTCATAGTCGGCGGCTTCGGAATCTTCGTATACTCCGAGGTCAATGGCCAGGTTGAATACGTTGACGTCCCAGCCGATGCCGGTGAACTCGTCGGCCTTGCCGTAGCCGCAGGCGGCCAGCAGCATCTTGGCCAGCTGGGTGGCGGTGACGCTGTCGTTGGGGCCGAACTTGCCGTTGCCGTAGCCGCTGATGATGCCCTTGCTGGCCAGGTAGTAGACGTACTTGGCGGACCAGTCGGTAGCCTTGACGTCGTCGAACATGGCCTTGGCGGGCAGCTTCTCGGCGGCGTCCTTGCCGAGCATCATGTAGGCGATCATCTTGGCCGCCTGGGCGCGGGTCACGTTACCGGCGGGGTTGAAATCGAACTTTCCGTCGCCGTCGTCGTCCGAGCCGGCGAGGATGCCCATTCCAGACATAACCTCAACAGCCGTAGAATAGCTGGGGTTGATGCTGGAGGCATCGTTGAAGGCGGCGCCCGCGCCGATTGTGCACAAGCCGAAGATCATGGCGAATGCGAGCACAAGGGCGAGGGACTTCTTGATGTTCTTCATGTTTTTCCTCCTTTGAAATTTTAGTTACCCGAACATGAGGCGGGTGCTTGTATAATGATGCGCGGGCGGGGCCTGCGCCGTCATCCTTGAGGGGGCGGCGGAACCCGCCCCGCAGTGGAGCTGAATCCCGCCGCTTATGAGAAACCCGAAGGGCCCCTGCCGGAGCGGCTGTGCGCCGCCGCGGCATTCTCATGGGAGCCGCCGGGAGTCCTTGCGGGAAAAAGGCGCGGCGAGCGCCGCCATCAGTCTACGCGGGAATTATAGCGCGGCTTATTCTGGAATTCAACCCATATTAAGGAATTGTAACGCAAATGTAATAAGGCAAAAAGCGCCTCAAAGCATCTCGAAGTCGCTTTTGGGATGGCCGCAGACCGGGCATTTCCACGTTTCCGGAAGCTGCTCGAAGGGCGTCTGTCCGTCGTAGACATAGCCGCAAATTTTGCAGACCCATTTTGTTTTTTTCTCCGCGGCCTGCCTGCCCGGCACGATTCCCGTTTCCTTGAAGGCCTTGAAGGCCTCCAGGGTCTTGGCTTTCATGGAAGCCTGATAATCTCCGTAGATCAGCGGCTCTCCCTCGCCCAGCCAGGCGTCAGTCACCTCGCAGAAGAAGGCGGTGTGCGTCGAAAGCTCCTTTTGGTCAGTCACCCTGCAGCGGAAGTACGCCGCGGCCTTATCGAGGACGGGGAGGCCGCCGGCGAGCCTGTGCTCAACGTTGGCCCATTTGTCGGCGTCCCTCCCGGACTGGAAGCCGAAGTTGCCGATTACAAAGGGCTCCACGTCGCGGCCCAGGACGGATACGGTGAACTCGCCCGTCTGCTTTATGGCCGCGTTTGTCTGGTTGGCCTGTATGCTGCAAAGGATCACCGTGGGAACAGGGGAACTGGTGGACTGGATGAAGGCGTCCACGACGCAGCCGGCAAGCTTCCCGTCAAGCTTGGAGCCAACGACATAAAGTCCGTAGGAAATCTTGTATAAAGCTTTTGTCTCCATTGCGCACCTCCGCTAAACTTTTCTTTTATAAGCAATATTTTCATCTATAAATTTAATTGGAAAACATATGCCGGTCAAGAAAAAAGCGGCAAATGACATTAAAATGAAATAAAGACAAAAGACGACCGTTATATATCGCAACCTGCATTCTTTTTATTGAAATTATTCCCATTTGCGCGTGCTCTCAGCCGGCCTCGCGGCTTCCCGCGAGCAACCGCCAGCGTTAGGGCTCATGTCGAAGCAAAGCAAAAACTCAGCCGTAGTATTGCATGAAGTTGTCGTAAGCCTCCTGATAAATCCTGCGGCAATCGCTAAGACCCATTTGATTTATTGTGTCAATGTAGCTGTCCCACTCGCTCATGCTCCGGTCTCCCGTGACAAAGGGAATATAGTTCTCGGCTATATATGTCACCAGGTCGGCGCTGACGGCACTAAGCTCCTCTTGCTGCTCATCGGTAAACGCGACGGAAGACGGGAAATCATATTCGCCCTTGTAGTCCGGTTCAGTCCAGAATTCAGTAATCTTAAGCAGCTCACGGCCCTGCGGATAGCAGTAATCCCTCCTCTGATCATGGAGACCGCCGTCGCTGAGACGGTCCATTGCATAGAGGCAGGTGGCGAAAATGGCTCCCTGTTCAAAGTTCAGCACAAAATCCGTCAGCTCGATTTCGCCGTTTTCATTATAATTCCAAACGGTACCCTCGCAGCCGTAAGAGCAGAAGAAAGAGCCTTCGGGGCTGTATGTCCAGTCGCAAAAGGTAATCAGAAGGGGTATATTTTCGCATTTGGCGCTGATGCCCCAGCTGCCGAAGGTCGCCCTGGCCAGCTTTTGGCCAAACTTAAGCTTCTGGTCCGCGGTCTTCCTTATTCTGGGGAGAGCTACATAATCGCAGTTTGGATCTTTAACCTGAGCCTGGAAGCCCTTAATGCCGCTGGCAGACGCATAGAATATGCCAAAAACGCTGTTATAAACGTTGGTCATGTATGCGTCGGTCGCATACGCGAAGCTGCTGAAATTCCTGTCGACAAGGTTTTCGCCGTACCATTTGGCAAGAAGGGCGGTGGCGTCCCGGTCGTCGTTGGTTGTAAGGCAGAACTGAACGGAGCCGTCCGGCATGACCTTCGGCGTCGGCAGGCCCGAGGAGGTGACGACAAGGTTGGTGTTGAAGCCCGCAAACAGCCAGCCGGAGCCCGGCTCGACAGACTGATACAATGGGAGCGCCATAGGCTTATCAAGCTGCGTTTTAAACGCCGTAAGCGCGGCGTACAGGTCGTCATAGGTTATGATTTTATTCGGGTCTATGCCGACGCTTCTGCACCAGTCGCCTCTAATGAATACGCCCATATTGGGAAACGGATAGGCCTCGATAAGCGGCATGAACGCGGACTTGCCCTGCAAGCCCCCGTTGACCCGCGCCGTAAGGTCGATATCGTTGTACTCCACCACGAGGCGGCGGTAATTCGGCGTGTAATCAAAGTAATCGCAGATATTGATTAGGTATCCGTCGTCGATGATTTTAGCCTCGGAATCCGAGTAGTAGGAGGCTATGCCGACAGAAAGGTCGTCCAGCGCGTCGGATGCCAAAAGCACGGCCAGATTTTCCACTCTGTTGGCATAGGCGACGATGTCCCATTCGAAATTTATTCCGCTTTTAATTTTTAGCTCCTGGTAATAGTCTATTCCGTCAAACCCGTCTTCGGGCAGATATTCAGGCGACCATGTGCCCGTCCATACCGTCATGACCTCGCCGGTGGTCGACAGGGGCAGGGGATAGGTATAAAAGTCGGTAGGATAACCGTTTTCGTCGAGCTCATACTTGCCGAGAGCAAAATTGTAAGGTGAAGCCTCTGACGGCGCCGCCGTTTCGCTCGGGGCCGGCTCGTTTCCTTGGATGTTTGCGCCCGTATCCGCTCCAGTACCGTCCTTTGCCGGGGCGTTGCCGCCTGCTCCTGTGTTCGCTTTGCTTCCGCAGCCTGCAAATAACGTGATGATAAGCATAAGCGCGGAAATCAGGGCCGCTTTCCTTTTCATAATTTTTCCTCCTTCATAAAAATGCAATATAATAGTAATATATTATTTATTGCACCGTAATTGTTATGTCAATATATTCATATACATTTTGCCTAATTTTGGAATTATGAATAGTTGAACGGCTCCGTTTTAGGTACATATGCGATATGGCATGGCGCATGCTATATTTGACGGCATTGTTGGGGCAATGCGCATCAATAAAATGAAAGCGCTGGATTTGCGGCTCGGCGCGTTGTTTCGCATTGCGGCGGGGGCGCGCTTATGGTATAGTTGGCGCATGGAGCGGGACGGATAAATGGACAGGCTGCGCGCATGGGCGCTGAAAAACGATATAAAGGCGGCCGCGGCGCTTATTTTATTGGGGGCCGCGCTGAGGCTTTTATTCATAGGCGCCTTTCCTCCCGGCCTGAACCAGGACGAGGCGTCGGCGGGATACGAGGCCTGGTCGCTCCTCAACTACGGAATGGACAGGAACGGCTGCCCCTGGCCCGTGCTTTTCGTCTCCTGGGGCAGCGGGCAGAACGCGCTGTATTCCTATCTGTCCATACCCTTTATCGCGCTGCTGGGCCTCAACGAGGCATCGCTGCGGCTTCCGATGGCACTGACGGGCAGCCTTGCGCTGCTTGTGTTCTGGCTTATGGCAAGACGGGCGCGCGGAAGAGCCTTCGCGCTTTGGGCGCTGCTTCTGCTCGCCGTTAATCCCTGGCATGTTTTGGCCTCGCGCTGGGCGCTCGAGAGCAATCTTCTGCCCTTCATGCTGCTGCTGGGCACGTATTTCCTTACGCTGGCGGAGGAAAGGCCGCCCATGCTGCTCGCTTCGGCGGCGGCGTTCGCCCTGGCGCTCTACGCCTACGGAGCGGCCTTTATTTTCCTGCCCTTTTATCTGGCGGCAGCCAGCGCCGTTTTGCTGCGCCGCAAAGCGGTCGGACTTCGCTGGTATTTTGCCGCCCTGGCGATATTTCTCCTTATAGCCTTTCCCATAGCCTTATGCGATGCGCGCAACGCGCTGGGCCTTGGGCAGACAAGCATATTAGGGCTGACCCTGCCGAAGCTGACTGAAACAAGGCAAAGCGCCGTGACGGTTTTCGGCGGCGGCGGAGCAGGGAGGGCGCTTCGAAATTTACTGAGCTTTATGGCCGTGCTTGCCGCACAGAGCGACGGGCTGCCGTGGAACAGCGCCGGGCCCTTCGGCCTGCTTTACGGGCCGCTCGGCATGGCGGCCGTCCTGCTTGGCCTTGCCTGCCGCATGCGGGCGCTGCTTAAAAAGGAAGCCGGCAAAGGCGAAATTTATATCCTGCTGGCTCTTCCGTCCTTCCTTGCCGCCTCATTTTTCATAGATCCTAACGTAAACAGGATGAACATGGCCTTTCTTCCGCTGATATGGCTTCAGGCGGAGGGGGCCTATGCGGCCGCGAGGCTGTCCGGCTTTCTGCGTACCGCCTTGGCCGCTGCTGTGCTGCTTGCGGGAGCTGCGTTTACGAGATACTACTTTACCGCTTACGCTGAAGCCGTAGCGCCCTGCTTCCACGAGGGCTTGGGCGAGGCCCTGGCATTTGCCGAAGCTTATGCGGAGGACGAACCGGATTTGGACGCGATATGGGTGACCGACAAAGTTAACATGCCGTATATCTATGTCCTTTTTAATATGGAATACCCGACAAGGGATTTTATCGATTCGGTAGAGTATGTCAATCCCGATGGCGCTTTCCGCCGGGCGAGCTCCTTTGGCAGATTCAGCTTCGGAGGCGAGCCTCCGGAAAACGCGCTGTGCATATTTGAGGCCTCCGACGCCGAAGCTATGGACGCCCTTGGAATATTCGGAGGCTACGCGGTTGTCAAAAGATAGGCTTGCGGTTATAATGAATGGTCGAGGTGAACGAAAGATTGTCAAATGAAATAAAGGACCTGCGCCTTGCGGTGCTGATAGACGCGGACAACGCCCCTCGGGACAGCCTGAAGGCCATAATGGCCGAGGCGGCGATATACGGTACGCCGACGATTAAAAGGATATACGGCGACTGGACATCCCCTAATATAGGAGGCTGGAAGGCCGCCCTGCTGGAAAACGCCGTTACGCCCATACAGCAGTACAGCTATACCACCGGCAAAAATTCAACCGACTCGGCCATGATTATTGACGCGATGGACATCCTGTACGGCGGAAAGGTGGACGGCTTTTGCATCGTGTCCAGCGACAGCGATTTTACAAGGCTTGCCCTGCGTCTTAGGGAGGCCGGGATGAAGGTGATAGGCATGGGCGAAAAGAAAACGCCGGCCCCCTTCATAGCGGCCTGCGACAAGTTCATATATATAGAAGTGATAAGGGCCGCGTACGGACCCGAGGCGGCCGAAAAGACGGAGCAGAGCCCGAAGCATGCGCAAAGCCCGAAGCAGCCGGCCGCAAAGCAGCCCAGGCAGCAGGCAAAGAGGCCCCAGCCCGCCCCGAACGCAAGCCAAAGGCCGAAAGCCGACGCGCAGGCCGAGCCGGAGGCTCAGTCCTCGGGACGGGTGCCGGAATCCGTCATCAAGCTAATAGCCGACTCGGTTGCCGATATCGCCGACGAGGACGGCTTTGCCTTCATGGGAGAGCTTGGAAACCTGCTTCTTAAGAAGCAGCCGGATTTCGACCCGCGCAACTTCGGCTTCAGGAAGCTGACCACCCTTATACGGTCCATAGGGCGGTTTGAAATAGACGTCCGCCAAACGGGCGACGCAAACATCAAGCATATATATTTAAGGGATAAGGAGAGCTGATGCCGAGGAAGCTTGTTGGAATCGCGGCGGCAATACTCCTGGCCACGGTTCTCCTTTCGCTGTATATAAGCAACTACCGCTTAAAGCTGAGCCGGTATTCGGTGTCGTCCCCGGATATCCCCGCATCCTTCGACGGGTTCAGGATAGCGCAGATATCCGATCTGCACGGGAGGAGTCTGAATAAGAAAATACTGAAGGCCATAAAGGAGGCGGAGCCTCATATAATCGTCGCCACGGGCGACCTTCTGGACGACGAAGCCCAGTGGTCCTCGGTTGCGGAGCTTTTAAGGGAAATGGTCAAGCGCGCTCCCGTTTATTATGTGACCGGCAATCACGAATGGGCGCATTTCGATACGGAGGAGCTGCTGGACAGGATAGAGGCCTGCGGCGTGACCGTGCTGAGAAACGAATACGCCGTGCTGAAGGTGGGCGTTGATAGGATAATACTGGCCGGCATAGACGATCCGAACGGGTACGCGGATATGAAAACGCCGTCGGAGCTTGCCGCGGAAATCCGCGATGCCGAGGGCGCGGCCTTTTCAATACTGCTTTCCCACCGGCCCGACGGCTTTGAGGAATACGCCGGACTGGGCTTCGATTTGATATTGAGCGGCCACGTGCACGGGGGACTGGTGAGGCTGCCCGTCATTGGCGGCCTGTTCAGTCCCGGAATGGAGCTGCTTCCGAAATACTCCGGCGGTATCTACTGCTTTACATACAAAGATACGGAGGGCTGTGACAGAACCGGCCGCCTCGTCGTTTCAAGAGGCCTTTCAGGCGCCGTCGGCATACCCAGGCTCTTCAACAGTCTGGATGTCCCGCTTGTCACACTGAGAAAAAAATAAATCGCAGACGCCTCCCTCGGCCTATGCTGCCGAGGGGGGCGTTTTATATGCTCCCGCAGCTCCCCTGGCATGGGTATAGTCTAAATACGGCGCATATTTGCCTTTACACATTGCTTTAAGGCGCAGGCCTGATATAATTGAATAAAAAACGAGGGGAATAGATGTGACTATATACGATATAGCCAGGAAGGCGGGCGTGTCGCCCAGCACAGTTTCCAGGGTGCTGAACGAAAAGCCGGGCATAAGCCGCCAAACCAGGGAGCGTATAAAAGGCCTGTTGGAGGCGTGCGGCTATGAGCCGAATTATGCTGCCAGAGGGCTGTCGGAGCGGTCCTCCAAGACGATAGGGCTTCTTATAGCCGACATTCGCCTTGCCTATTATTCGACGGGTATTCAAATCATCTCCGAAGGAATGGCAAGGCGCGGGTATTGCTGCATCATTTTAAATACCGGCGTCGATGAGGCGAGCAGGGCGGAATACATCAGAATCATCCGCCGCAGGCAGGTGGAGGGCGCCATACTTATCGGCTGCGCCTACCAAAACGACAGCGTGGAGGCCGCCATAGCCAAGTACATGCCGGACACTCCGGTCTTTATCGTCAACGGCTGCCTCGGCCTCGACAATGTGTACGGCGTCCTGTCCGATGAAAGGAGCGGCTCGGAAAAATGCGCCGCCTTGCTTCTCAAGCAGGGCTGCTCCCGTTTCGCCTTTGTATCCGGCACCGCCACCATAAGCTCTTCCTCCAAGCTGGAGGGATTCCGAGAGGGCCTGGCCAAGGGAGGAATAACCGAGCTCGGCGTTTACAGGTGCAGGGACGACCATTTTGACCCTTATTATGTAACCCAGCGGCTTATAAAGGAGCGTCCGGATACTGATGCGATTTATTATTCCTCGGACTGCTTTGCCGCGCCCGGCGTAAGGGCGCTTCTGGACGGCGGCAGGCGCATACCCGAGGAGATAAAAGTGATAGGCGGCGACGATTCAATTTTTGCCTACATATCAAATCCGAAAATAACGACGCTCGACAGCAAAATCGACGAGCTGTGCCGTCTTGCCTGCGCCAATCTGGCCGACCTGCTGGACGGGAAGCCCGTTCCGAAGCGGATTGTTATCCCGACGGACATAATAGAGCGGGAAACGACCGGCCCTATTCGCCCTATGCAATGGCCATATCTATGACCGAATTTTTATGGAAAGTTGTTAAAAGACACGGTTTTAACTCCGCTGTATATTGACTTTTGCTTAAAATTATGTTAATACTTGTGCAACCGGTTGGCGCAACCGGTTGCACAAGTATTGCTAGGAGGTAACTATGAAAAGAGCATTGGCTTTTGTTTTCGCAGCTGCGCTTATCCTTGCGCTGTTCTCCGGCTGCGGAGGAAAAAACAGCTCGGGCGGCGGCACGAACGCCGGAAACGCGGGCGGCGGCGCGTCTGTGCAAAACACCTCGCAGCCTGAGGGCGGTAAAGAGGCTCAGGCCGAGGAGAATTCTCCCTACAAGCTGGCAAAGGGCAAGTTTAAAGCCGATGAAAACGGCTTTGCAACCGAAAAATACGAATACCCGCTGCCCCTTTCCACTACGGACGAGGTGCTGACCTTTTGGACCACCTGCTGGATGCCCTCGCTGCTCCCGGAGGGAGGCTACGGCGCCATGGAGCTGCCTAAGGAGGACGAAAAGCTCACCGGCGTTCATATTGAATACAGCACGGTAACGGGCGAAACTCGGGCGGAAAACTTTGCGGCCCTTCTTGCGGCCGACGATCTTTGCGATCTAATGGCCAGCGGAATGTATTTCTATAATGGCACGGTGCGCGAGGCCATATATGATGAGGGATATTTCGTAAACATTTACGACTACAGAGATTATGCGCCGAACTATTTCTATGAGGCGGTCAATAAGAATCCCGACGACAAAACGACGCGCGCCGGGGTGTTTTATGATCCGACCACGGTTTACGCTTTCTTCGCCATGGGGACGGAGCCCGTTATACAGCTCGGAAGCACCATTAGGGCCGACTGGCTGGACGAGCTCGGCATCAAGAGGGACGATATAGTAACCTTCGACGATTTTGAGGACGTGCTGTATCAGTTCAAGGTGGCGTACAATTCGCCCGGTCCCTGGGGTATGCTGAACGTTGTGGACATGAGCGGCTCATATACGCTCAACGCCTTCGACACCGAGCCCTATGTCAACAGCAGCAAGCTCAGCCCAATATACCAGATCAACGGCAAGGCCACTATGGCGAACATAGGCGCAAACGACCTTGAGCTTGTAAAATTCCTCAACGACTGCTACGGCAAAGGCCTCATTCATCCCGACTGGCAGAGCAAGGCCACAAACGGCGATTACAAGGTCAACCGCACGAACAACGAGATAGGCTATGTGGCCACCAATCCCACGGGCACCGCCGAATATGCCTCGGAAAGCTCGGATCCGGACTGCTACTGGCTGCCCCTGCATAAGCTCCTTCGCACCGAGGGGCAAACGATACATGTGGGCGCGCAGATATCCAGGCTGACCTACGGCCACACCTGCATAAGCGCGTCCTGCGAGAATATACCCCTGGCGGTCACCTGGTGCGACTGGCGCTACAGCGACGCCGGCAGCTTCCTCTACAGCTACGGAGTGCAGGGCGTGACCTGGGACTATGACGAAAACGGAAAAGTCAGGCTTTCGGAGTTTGTCACCAACAACCCCGCCGGCGTCGGCATGGACTGGGTGATGATAGTCTATACCCTCAACCAGCTCACAGAGGGAGGCCTTGAGGACGTAAACAGGAAATACGCTTACAAGGGCGCGGAGGAGCTTGCAAAAATGAACGCCTATTGGAGCGATTTCAAGTATGACGGCGCATACGAGTGGCCAGCGGACCTGAAGCTTACCGACGAGCAGTCCAACGAGGTATCGGCCCTGTCTGGCGATGTCGCCACATACATAGCGGAAAATTACGTGGGCTTTATCGACGGCTCCGTACCCCTGAGCACCTGGGACAGCTATGTATCGCAGGCCATGTCGGCGGGCGCCGAAAGGATCCTTGCCATATATCAGGAGGCTTTGGATAAATACAACGCCGCGTAAAAGAATGAAGACAAGGCTCTTCCTCTTTCTATGGAAGGGAGAAGAGCCTTCTTTTTTTCCTTAGCCGAAGCTTTGCTGCTTTAATTTCACAGCGTGATAAGCTATAATAAAAATAGATTATTTTTGTGGGAGGATGACGCGAGATGACGAAAGAGGAGATACTAGACCTGGTCGGCAGGACAGCCAGGGAGGCTCAAATAAGGGACGACGTGTGCTCAAGGAGCCTCCTCGTCGGCCTGAAGGCATATTTCGACTTCATACCCGACGAGCTGATAAAGGCCTCGCTCTCGCTCTGCGGCGGAGCGGGCGCCAGCAGCGGGAGCTGCGGCACCTATACCTGCGGCCTTCTTGCCATAGGGCTGAAATACAACGCGCCTCTGGACGAGGAGCTGAAGAATCCGGAGCTGCAAGGCGCGGGGGTGTCCAAGTTCATGGAATACAGGGACAGGTACCTGAAGGAGATGGGAACGACGCTTTGCCCCGAATTTCAAAAAAAAGTGTTCGGCCGCACTTATATTTTTACAAATCCGGCCGATTGCGAGGAGTATTGGAAGGTTGCCGACCACAATGTCAAGTGCGCGGACGTGGTGGAAAAGGCGGCCAGGCTTACCGCCGAGATGCTGCTGGAAGACTGAGCGCATATTTAATGGGAGACTGAAGCGGCATAATGAAAATTACAAAAATAGAGGCGTTTCAATTCAGGTGCGACGTGGCCATACCGAACAAGCCGGTCGGCTGCCGCATATATACGGACGAAGGGCTTTACGGCGACGGCGAGGGCTCCATGTCCTACGGGACCGGCTCGGAAGGAGCCTTCGGCATGATAGAAGCCCTTTCCCGCCTGGTGCTCGGCATGGATCCGCTGGACAACGAGGTCATTTGGGACAAGCTGCACAGGAGCACCTTCTGGGGCCAGAACGGGGGGCCGGCCGTATTTTCGGGCATAAGCGCCATCGACACCGCTCTCTGGGATATTAAGGGGAAGTATTTCGGCGTTCCCCTTTACAGGCTGCTCGGAGGCAAGCAGCGCCAGGAGCTGCGCTGCTACGCAAGCCAGCTCCAGCACGGGTTCAGGGGGTACCACGATTTCGCTTACGACACCGAAAAATACCGGGAGGTGTCCAAGTACGCGGTAAGCCTCGGCTACGACGCGATAAAAATTGACTTTCTCACCTTCGACCGCGACCCCTCGAAGCGCCTGACCAACGAGCATAGGAGGGGTCCCATGAGCCCCTATTACATCCAGCTTGCGGAGGAGCGGGTGGCTGCAGTCAGGGAGGCGGTGGGCCCAAACGTGGATATAATCATTGAAAACCATTCGAATCTCGACGCGCTCTCGGCCGTCCAGTTCGGAAGGGCAGCCGAAAAATACAACATATTCTTTTTTGAAGAGCCGAACACGCCTTCGCCCAAAACCGCCAAATATATTAAGGAGAACATGAACATTCCTATTGCAAACGGGGAGCGAATTTATTCAAGGTGGCAGTATCTGCCCTATTTTGAGGACATGTCCATACAGGTTGCCCAGCCGGACCTGACAAGCTGCGGAGGCGTTACGGAAGGGAAGAAGATTTGCGACATGGCCCATACATATGATATAGCTGTGCAGCTCCACGTATGCGGCACGCCCCTGTCCACGGCGCTATCCCTCCATCTGGAATCCTGCATACCGAACTTTTTGATACACGAGCAGCACTGCGTATGCCTGCACCAGTATATTAAGGACCTTTGTGTACACGACTATCAGCCTGTAAACGGCAGATTTGCGACTCCCGAGCTGCCCGGCATCGGCAACGAATGGTCGGAAAAGGCCATGGCGGAGGCCCTGCGCAGGGTTGAGATCAAGGCGGGCGCATAGACAGCGGGCGGCCTCGGCAAATTTGCCGCCGGCTGCCGCGCGCCTGAAAGGACAGATTGCATTTGAAAATTATAAAAGCGGATTTGTTTATGTTTGATTTGGGCAGAGCCATACCAAACAGGCCGGTTGCGGTTAGGCTGCATACGGACGAAGGAATATACGGCGACGGGGAGGCTTCCCTATCCTACGGCAAGGGCGCTGAAGGCGCTTACGGAATGCTGGAGAGCTTTCTCCCGCTTGTGCTCGGCATGAACCCGCTTGCCCACGAGGTCATCTGGGACAAGCTGCACAAGACAACCTTCTGGGGCCAGAGCGGAGGCCCGGCGGTTTATTCGGCCATCAGCGCGATAGACGTCGCCCTTTGGGATATAAAGGGAAAGCATTATAATGCGCCCCTATTCGAGCTTCTGGGCGGAAAGCACAGGGACAGCCTCCGCTGCTACGCCAGCCAGCTACAGCTCGGCTGGGGGGAAGGGTTCGAGCTTGGATATGCCGATGACGATTACGCAAGGGCGGCCAAACGCGCCGTCGCCGACGGCTACGATGCGGTCAAAATTGATTTCATGTCGCAAAACGACGCGCCGGGCAAGCCCATGACCTACGAGCAGCGCAAGGGCCTGCTGCCGCCGAAGACGGTGCGCATGGCCGAAAACAGGGTGGCGGCCGTGCGCGAGGCCGTGGGGCCCGATGTGGACATAATCGTGGAAAACCACTCGCAGCTTGACGCGCTGTCGGCAGTACAGATAGCGGAGGCCGTGGAGAAATACAACATTTTATTTTTTGAGGAGCCGAACACCCCCTCTCCCAAGACCGCCAGATTCCTGCGCGACCGCATAAGGATACCGATAGCCAACGGCGAGAGGATTTTCGGAAGGTGGCAGTACGCCCCTTACTTTGAGGACATGTCAATACAGGTGGCCCAACCTGATCTAACAAGCTGCGGCGGCCTGACCGAAGGGAAGAAAATCTGCGACATGGCACATACCTACGACATAGGCATTCAAGCCCATGTCTGCGGGACGCCGCTGTCTACGGCGCTGTCGCTGCATCTGGAGTCCTCGATACCGAACTTTGTGATTCACGAGCATCACGTGCTCAACCTTCAAAAAAACGTGAGGGAACTTTGCATACGCGACTACCAGCCTATAAACGGAAGATACGCCATACCTGAGCTGCCCGGCATCGGCAACGAGTGGTCGGAAAAGGCCATGTCCGAGGCTTCGAGAAAAAGGACCTTCGTTTTGAATTAATACGAGCTTTAGCGCGAAGCTAGAGCCGCCTGAAAGGACCGATTTGAATGGACATCAAAACCGTCAACCAATACGGCAGGGACCTTGAGAGCATGATGAAGCTCGAAACTCATCCGATAGCTCTCAAATGGTATGAAAGGCTTGAGGACGTACCTAAGGAGGCGGTGGTTCCCAAGCGCGACCTGGGCAAGCACATGGCCCTGTGCCAGGCCTTTTCATACGCGCGCATGAAGGGCATGACCGTGGCCATGACCAAGCGGGACCACTGGTGCTGGAACCCACTGGTGGGCTTCGGGCAGGTGGACTGCGAGCCCGGCCACCCGGCCTTTGAGGAGATAGTGAAATTCATAGGCATCTCCGATCCGCAAAAGGCCCGTGAATTTTTCGCCGGCTTTCCGCGCCTCCCCAGAGGAAAATACAGCGCCGTCGTCGTGGCGCCGCTGGCTTCGGCTTCGTTTATGCCGGACGTCGTCGTCATATATGCCGATACGGCCCAGACGAACCATATGATACGCTGCATTAAGGGAGCCATAGGCGGCTGCTTTACCAGCGTGTTCGACGGAATAGACTCCTGCATCTACTGCACGGTTCCCTCCTTCCTCCTTAACGAATACCGCGTGACCTTCCCCGATCCGGGCGACCGTGAAAGGGCGCGGGCCGGAGACGACGAAGCCATACTTACCGTACCGGGAGCCAGGCTGGAGGAGTTTATCGGCGCGGTCAGGGCCTCCGACAGGTTTATGGGCTACGGCCGCAGAATGTTTGAGTTCAACCTGGATTTTGCCAGGCCGCCCTTCTACAACAAGCTGTTCGAGCTCTGGGACCTGGACAAGGGCGAGGAATGGAAGACGCCTTAAATTGGTCCTATAAGGCCGCCGTTGCGCTATAAGCTCGAAGCAATAATCAGGGTCTGAAAGGCTCATAAGTGTCGATCATGAGCTTTCAGACCCTGATTTTCCGCGGCTGAAAAACGGCCTGCTTCTGCCGCAGCCCTTGGCCGGCTGAAGCAAAAGCCGTTTCCCGAGCCGCTCTTGACAGCTTAAGTGCGGCTTTCGCTCCGTCTGCTTACGCGTCCTCAGGCTCGACGCCTGCGTTGTTAAGAGCCTGGTATGCGGGACGTCTGGTACTGGCTATCGTATCCGGACGAACGGAAGCTTCCTGGGTAATGCTGGCGTCAACGAAAATAAACGGCTTTCCCACGCGCTTGATGTCCAGAGGACAGTGCTTAACGCCCTTGGGAACGAAGATGTAGCAGGGATAATTAATATGCAGCACCTCGTCGCCCATGGTGAATTCTATGTCGGCATCAAAATCGGAGAAATCCTCGGCTCCGATAAGGTATATCCATTGGTCGAAGGGGTGAACGTGCGTCGGGCTGCCGAGCACATCGGGGGCTGTAATGTGCGCAAAGCCCATGGACAGGGCGGACTCCTTAATTTCCATCGGCCCCCCGCCTGTAACCATAGGCTTGGTAATGGTCTTGTGAATCGAGCGCCAGGGCTTCAGCTCGAATACGTTTTCTTCCCTTTTCAGATTTTTGATTATGGGCATGTCTGCCATAATTTTCTCCTCCTCAAATCAATTTTAACTTCCTGCGCTTCAGCAGGCAGCTAATAGAGCGCTATGCAAAGCGGAAGCGCAATTGCGAAGGGTTAATAATGCCGCATGAACGGGCTGTATGATAAATGCCGCATGAGAACACGCCAAGCGAAAGGGGCCGCAGCGGAATGGAATGCGCTGCAGGCCCCTTTAGGCAAGACGCTCGCAAACGGTTCCGCTCCATTCCCGCCGCCGGCAAAGAGGCTTAAACTACAGTTGAGCCGCCATACCGCTTTCCTTGTCCCTCCAGCGGGGTTTCAGCGGCAGCGGCCAGTTGAATTTAATCGCTCCCGGAGTAGGACAATCGCAGACGCAGCAGCCGCAGTACCAGCATTCCTCCGCATGCAGGATGATGGGCGGCGCTCCCTTCTTCGGATTAGGTATGAAAACATCTATCGGGCATGTCTCTACGCACTTGTTGCAACCCTTGCAGACGTTGGGATCAAATATCACCGGCATGCTCGGGGTTTGAACGTTGGGAATCGCATATACAGTTTGCTCAGACACCGCTTCTCCTCCATTCTCAAAATTACTTTTCAGGCGCGTATACGCCGGCGTAATCCCTGTTGTGCGCCTCGTATTGCCGCTTCATGTCTCCCCAGAAGCGCTGCGGAAGCTCGCCGAGCTGTATCCGGTTATTCTCCAGCTTGAGCGTCAGGTACTTATCCCACTCTGGCGGGTCCAGCTCCGGGTAGTCGATGCGGCTGAAGCCCAGCGGTATGCTGCTGGCCTTGCGCGCAAGCATGGCGTGGATGATAATTTTCGCGTTTTCGATCATGCTGAGGTCCTCGATCGACCGCATCAGCTTGTGAGGGTCAAGGGCGAACAGCCGCGGAACCGCCTCGGCTTCTATTCTTTCGATTTCTTCCAGCCCCATTTTAAGCAGCCGCTCTGTCTTAAACTCGCTTACGAAGTACTGCATGGCGCGGGTCAGGCCGTTATGCAGCTCTTTCCATTCGATGCCGCCGGTACGTTTCGCCGGCGCTAAGATCCGGTTCTTTTCCCGCTCGATCTGGTCGCGGCTTATATGGGCGCCGCCGCTTGCTTCTTTGGCATAAGCCGCCGCCTTGCGCCCGGCGTAACGCCCCGTGGCGGCGCAGTAGCTGTGATCCTGCGGCGAGAACATCTGCGTTCCGGCGGCGTACAGCCCCTCAACCGTCGTTTGCAGGTTCCAGTCCACCACCAGGCCGCCGCCGTATCCGGCCTCGCGCCACTGGGGCAGGCTTTGCCCTTCGATCAGCTTGTATGACAAAAGCTGATCGCGGCCGAGGTCAAAGCCGCCGTCTTTCAGCGTTTTAACGAGTATTTTGGTGGTGGATTCCTCGCCCAGCATCAAATTCCAGGTGGCGCGCCGCTCCACCTCCGGCATGGCCGGAAAGTCGCCGTAAAACGGCAGCTCGTATTCCCCGCGCAAAACGGCTTCGCGGATCCTCCTCTCGGCCTCCGGAGAGGCAACCATCGCGCCGGCGTCTTCCCAGCCCTGTATCGGATAGGGAAGCCTGCGCCCTTTCGCGTCGACTATCGGGACGTTTTCGTAGCTTGCATCCCCCGCGCCCGTGTACCACTTATGCTTTAGGCCGGTTGCGATGCCGATCGTGCCGCTTCTTTCCATCGTTGTGAGCGTCGCGCCGGCCTTCCATGCCATAACGGTTCCGTCGCCGCTTATGTTGCGCGAATGCATGTTGGAATAGCCGCCGTGCTCCATGCTCATAAGCCACATGGAACCAGCGCCCGCGGTTGCGAGAATGACGGCCTTCGCCCGGAAAATCAAAAACTCGCCGGTGCGGCAGTTCAGACCGGTGGCCCCAACCACGCGCGCGCCCTGCACGCCGTTCTCGTTAAGCAGGCTGGTTCCCATGACGCGGTCGAAAACCTTCACGCCGAGCCGCAGGCACTCCTTTTTCAGGGCGGGCTTAAACGTGCTGCCCCAGACGCGGATGACGACGTTGTTGCGCTTTTCCGGCGGATTGTAGTCCGGTTTTCCCATGTTTGGATCGGCCAGATAGCTGTGCCTGACCCCGTAGCGCGGTGAAATCATGAGCTTTGTCTTATCGTCGCGGCCTTCCGCGCCGACATACTCATCCTCGGTGTCGCGGATTTTTCCGCCCATCTGCTCCATTTCAAGCAGCGTGTCGTAATCCTCTCTGCACTGAATCTGAATGCCTATGCCGTTGCTGTACGGCTGGTCGGCCATATGTACCGCCCATTCGTCCGGGTCCACCCGCGAGAGAGGATTTGCGGGAGCGTTGCACCAGTGGTCGCAGCCGGGCCCGCCTGAGCCGCTTCGCGAGACGTCCCCCTTTTCAAGCAGCGCGACGCGCACGCCCAGCCGCGCCGCGCTGATGGCGGCCCAACAGCCCGCGATGCCCCCGCCTATCACCAGCACGTCGGTATCTATCTCCTGCTCCTGCCCGAAACGAACCGGATACGGCCATGCCGGAGGACGACCCTCGTTTATCAGATACTCATGCCATGTCGCCATTGCTCGACCTCCTTTAAAATAATTATATGTTTTGCATTTTCCTTACACAGGTATTCTATAATTACCAAATAAAATGTCAATATATTCATAAAAATAAGTCGCAGATTGCAAATGCAAGCTGGACGCTCCGGCAGAACCGCAAATGCGTTTGTACGGCGTAGGTATGAACGTGGAGCGCCTCGGACAGCTCCTCCGGCATGAGGCAGCCGAGCCGGCGGCGGGGCGGTATGCGGCGATTGTCCTCCTTTTCAGACGGCTGCGGGGGAGGCAGCTTAGACGGCTTTTGCGCGCCTTCGCGCTCTTGACGGCAGGATTGCATAATAACCCCGTAACAATGCCGCGGCGCCGGGAATAATATAAACTGATTTGAGCAATTACATATTTGGAGGAGCTTATGAACTTTGCGATAATAGGCGGAGACATGCGGCAGGTATGCCTTGCGGAGCTCGTCGCCTCGGACGGCCACAGCGTATCGGCCTTCCTTTTCGAGGAAGCCGGGAGCGTAAAGGGGGCGGAATTGAAGGCCCTGCCCTGCGGCGACGCCGCGGCGGGCTGCTTCGGGGGCTTTGACTGCTACATATTGCCTCTTCCGGTTACAGCCCAGGGCGGACTTTTAAACGCGCCTCTCTCTCACAGGGAAGTAACGCTGGAGGTTCTGCTGCGGGCCATCCCGGGCGGAAGCTATGTCTGCGGAGGGCGTATTGACGACGAATACATGGCCTTGTGCGGCGAGCTGGGGCTGCGCGCCTACGATTATTTCAAACGCGAAGAGCTTGCCGTGGCAAACGCCGCCATAACCGCCGAGGGCGCCATCCAGATAGCAATGGAGGAAACCGGCATCGCCATCAGCAAGGCCAGTGTGCTGGTGGTGGGCTTTGGAAGGATAGGGAAGCTGCTCTCCCATCGCCTCCATGCGCTGGGAGCGGACGTCACCGTATCCGCCAGGAAGCTCTCGGACATGGCCTGGATAGAGGCTTACGGATACAAGCCTGCAAATACCCTGGCGCTTGAAGGCATACTCCCGGGCTTTGACATTATATTCAATACTGTGCCCGCGCGGGTGCTGGGAGAGGAAAGACTCAGGCTCGTCAACCCGTCCTGCCTCTGCATTGAGCTCGCTTCAAAGCCCGGCGGCATGGACTTCAACGCCGCGTCTATGCTGGGCTTGAAATCCATTTGGGCCCTGTCGCTCCCGGGCAGGGTGGCTCCCATTGCCGCCGGAAGGATCATTCGCGACACGATCTACAATATTTTGAGAGAGGAGGGCTTCAAAGCCTGATGCAGCCGGCATTTATACGCCCTCGCGCTATAACAGCAAACGCCGCTGAAAGGAACGGCAGGATTTATGAGCAATAAAATCAGACTCGGCTTTGCAATGTGCGGCTCTCTCTGCACCTTTGACAGCGTCATAGATGAGCTGAGAAAGCTGGCCGCAAAATACGACATAACGCCGATAATGTCGCCTATCTCAGTCACCGCAGACACGCGCTACGGGCTGGCCGCAAGCTTCACCGAAGCCGTAAGGAGCATTTGCGGAAAGGAAATCATTACGACTATAGAGGAAGCGGAGCCCATAGGCCCCATGAAGCTGCTCGACGTCCTTGTAATAGCGCCCTGCACCGGAAACACCATAGCGAAAATCGCAAACGGAATAACGGATACCTGCGTGACGCTGGCCTACAAGGCTCATATGAGAAACGGAGGGCCCGCAGTCATCGCCGTTTCGACAAACGACGGACTTTCAGCCAACGCCCCGAATATCGGGAGGCTGCTGGATAGGAAAAACGTGTATCTTGTTCCCTTCGGCCAGGATAACCCGGAGAAAAAGCCCTGCTCGCTGGTCGCGGATTTTTCGCTTATCGACAAGACAGTCGAAGCGGCGCTGGCAGGGAAGCAGCTTCAGCCTCTCCTCATTCAGCGCGCCGGATAAATTGACCTGAGCAAGCGAGCGGGCGTGCCGCCCTGCGTTCCTCTCAAAACGCAGAGCGGCACGCCCTTTTCGGAAGGCGGAAGCGCAGCGCCGCTATTTGACTACCACATAGCAGACGGCGGTTCCGTAGGACTGCTTGCCCGTTCCGGTAACGACGTACTCCCCGGCGGTGTCGAAGGTAAGCGTAACCTGAGCGTTGGAGTCGGTCTTGCCCTTAACCTCTCCGTTGACCTTCACCTCGTCGTCGGTGCAAAGCTTTGCCGCGCCGTCGCCCGAGCAGCGGCTGAAGGTGAGCGTAAGCGAATCCCCGGCCTTAAGCTCGACATACTGCTTGTCGAAGTAGCCGGTTCTCATATATGAGGAACCCGTATGGTTGTTCAGGTAAATTATCATGCCGTCCGCTGCGGGGGCGGTTATGTCCGCGTGCTTCTTGGTTGAAAAATCGGTCCATATGCCGCCGCCGCCGTAGGTCATGCTCCCGGTGTCCTTGCCCCAGAACTTGGTCAAATAATAGCCGTATGTTTCGTCCTTCGTGTAAGCCCAAGCCTTCCCGTCGCCGTAGGCCTGCTCGTGGAGCGTCGTTATGGCATCCTCAATAGTATCTCCCTTGTAAATGGGTACGGGATAGTATACTATCTGCTTTCCGGCGGCGTCCTTGCATATGTCAAGGTCGGTTACGGCAAAAAAGTATACCTTGCCGACCGCCTCGCCCTTTTCCTTTTGAGAGCGGGCCGCGGCCTTGCTGGTTATCTTTACGGCTTTGGCGGCATCGTCGTACTCCACGGCAAAGCCCAGGGCCGCGCTAAGATCCCGGAGCTTGAAGAAGTAGTAGCCGCCCATATCGTAAGCCGTCAACGTCAGGGCAGAGCCGTTCACTATCAGCCTCTGGTCGCTGACGACCGCGCTCTTGGAGCTGTCGGCGCCGACGGTTAGCTCCGTGCCCTGAGGCGTATAGGCCTCCCCGGTCACGGCGGTGAAGGCTTTGCTTGCCTCGTCATAGCCGACGGAGAATTGCGAGCCGGTTCCGTTTAGCAGGTAGGCCACGTCCCGGAGCTTGAAGTAGTTGCTGTCGTCTATGTTGTAGACCTCCGCGCTCACCGGCGTTCCGTTGACCAATATAGACTGCTTTGTGGCTTCAACCTTGGGATAGCCTATGTCCACTATGGCGGTTGCCTCGCCCTTTCCGCTGGACTTGCTCCTTGCGACTATGTAATAGGTGCCGAGCTTGTCGAAGGAGAGGCTGAAATAGCCGTCCTCGTCGGAGTCTATGCCGGTATCGGCAAGCTTGTCAAGACTGGGGCCGGCGTATATGTCGGCTTCAAAGCCTATGGCGCTGTAGGTGTAGTCCGAATTCATGTTCAGCGTAACGGCCTTCATGGTTATGGACCTGCCGGGCTGCGCCTTGGTCCTGTCCGGAGCGATGTAGCTGGTTGTGATCCAGGTGGAATTGTAGGCCAGCAGGTAGTAGGCCTCTCCCGGCACGGCGGCCTTGCCGGCGTCCAGATAGTTGGAGTCGTTGAAGACGAGGGTGTTGTAGGTCGGCTTGCAGCCCCAGATCTCGCTGAAGCAGTAGAAGCCGTAGGGGTTTATCGCCTTCAGGGCGGCGGCGCCGCCAGTGTATTCCAGCTCGTGCAGCTTGGCCACGGCGTCTGTTATGGTCATGCCTTCCTTATAAGGAATTGGATAGAGAACGATTGGTTTTCCGCTCTTGCCCACAGCCGCCTTGCCTTCAAGCGAAAGGCTGATATATACATATTTGCTGTCAAGGCCTATCGGCGCGGCCGTGGGTATTTTTTTCTTTTCGTAAAGCGCGGTTATGATGGTGTTTTTCGTTATGTTGGTTGCCTCCTTGCTCCAGCCCTTGAAAATATACTTCTCGTGGACCGGGGCCGCGGGCGCCGTCGCGCTGCCGCCCTTTTCAACCGTCTGCGTTGATATCACCGAGCCGTCCAGACTGTCCTTGAAGGTAACGGTGAAGGGGCCGTTCAAGTTGGCCTTGCCGAGGGCGTCCATGTCCAGGGTGAGCGAGGCGTCAAGAGCCTTTCCGTCCATAGCGTAGTACGTAAAGACAATTTCCCTGCCCTTTAAAGCGAGTATGAGGCCCTTGCCCTTTACGGAGCCGTTCCCGCTGTGATACTCGAGGTCGCTCATGCAGCCTGCGGAGCAATAGGTGAAATTAAGCTGAATTTCATTGCCGGCCGAAACCTGTATCGTGTCGCCGGCCTTGAAGAAGCGGTCGTAATTGGTGTCGCCGCTGGTATGGTTGTGCCCCCATATGTAAATTACGTTCGGATGCTCGTTGAGGAGGTCGGCAACCTCGGCCGCGCTGGCGCTGATCCTTGAAGAATAAAAATGCAGGGGATAGTGGCTCAGAATGATGAGGGGGATATCCTCGGGCGCTTTTTCAAGATAGGCCTTCAGCTCGGCTATGTCGGCGCTTGCGAATTCCTGCGAGGAGCCGGGAGCGCCGAAGCAGTAGACGATGTACTTGTCGGTTTTAATGGCCTCGCCTATCCTCAGAAGCCTTTGGGCGGCCGGATTGTCCTTGTTGTTGGCGTAATCTCCGCCGGCGCTGGGATACCACTCATGGTTTCCGAAGGTATAGACCGCGCCTTTTTCTATGTAGCCGGAGGAAATATAGCCGTCCACCGTGTCGTATACGGCCTGGGTATAGGTCCAGTAATCCGCGGCGTTGGCCGCGTATGCGCTGCCCATGTCGCCGCAAAAGCCCATGTATTCGATTTTCGGGACGATCTTTTTGACGTTTTGCATCCATACGTCAAGATTGTTTTGCGTATATTCGGTGCTGTAGTGCACGTCGGATGTAAAGGCGAGATACGCCGTTTCATCCGCCGCCGCGGCGTTCAGCGGCAGCCCGCAAAACAGGGCCAGCGCCAGCGCCAAAACCAGCAGCAGCGAAAAGCTCTTTCTGAACTTGGCTTTCATTTTGACCTCCTAAATTAAAGAATGTTATAGTCAATAATTACCTTATAGCACATTGTCCGTCACTTGTCATTACCTATTGTTAATATAATAGAAAAAATATCATAATTATCGTATCATATTATCGTGATAATCATATTAAGCAGAGAGGCCCGGAAAAAAGCGTTTCGCTTTTCTCCGGGCCTCAAGCCCAAGCGGCCTTGCGGTTTCAATATCATGCTTTAGTCAGAGCTCCGGCGGGCCTTCGGAAAGCGGCTTTTTGCATTCGCTCCTGGCGCGGCAGCAAAAGCAGTTCCTGGACAGCTTGTCGGCGAGGAATATGAGCCGCGACAGGGGGTCCTGCGCTCCCGGTCTGCGGTGGTTTTTTATAGCGGCTTCAATCCGCGCTATCTCGCCTTCCTCGAAGCCGCTTCTGCGCAGTATGCCTCCGCAAAGACGCGCGCTTGCGGCGGCGTGGTCCTCGCCCGTTTCGTACTGCGTCCACCTTCCTATGTCGTGCAGCAGTCCGGCGCCGTAAACAAGCTCCCTGCCGAGGCCGCAACCCTGTTCAAGATTCATTATCCAGGCTATCCGGCACACGTCCAGAAGGTGGCCGAGATCGTGGCGGCAGAATATCCGGTCCTTCTCATGCGCTTCGATTTTGCGCAGGAAGGAGAGGAATTCCCCGTCAAGCAAAATCCCGCTGATCCGGCTCATATGCCAGGCCCTCGGCCAATTCGACGCGCTCGCCCCGCAGCTTTGCGGCTATCTCGGAGGCCGTTTGGCCGTCCAGCAGCAGGTTCGGCGCTATCTCGGCGAGCGGCGCCATAACGAAGGCCCGCTCCTTCATGCGCGGGTGCGGAACGGTCAGCTCCGGCTCGGAGGAGGAAAAGCCCTCGTACAGGAGTATGTCCACGTCTATGACTCGCGGCCCGAAGCGGACGGTTTTTATGCGCTTCATGTCCCTCTCTATTCCCTGGCAGAAGGCAAGCAGGGCCTCGGGGGAAAGCTCCGTCGCCCCCTCGGCGACGAGGTTCAAAAACCAGTCCTGGTCCTTATAGCCGACCGGCTCGGTGCGGTAATAGGAGGAAAGCTTCAAAAGCTTAACCTGCTTTTGAAGACGCCCCAGAGCCTCGTCCAGGTTTTTCTTTTTGTCCCCGAGGTTGCTGCCCAAGCCGAGATATATTTTTTTCAAATCATATCATCCCTGCTTCTTTCGATTTTAACTGCCATGTAATCGAACGCGCCGTCTATGGGAGCGGAAGGCTTTTTTACGGTCAGCGCCACCCTCTCGATTTTCTCAAAACGGGAAAGCAGGGCCATGGCGGCTCTATGCGCCAGCGCCTCGATCAGGTCGAAGCGCTCGTCCTCCACGATTTTGCGGATTAAATGATAGGCCGCCCCGTAGTCTATGGTTCGGTCCAGGGCGTCGGTTTTTCCGGCCTCACTGAGGTCGGCATACAAAACGGCGTCAATGATGAAGGTCTGGCCCGAGCGCTTTTCTTCCTCGAAAACGCCGTGATAGCCATAAAAAGTCATATTTTTAAGTATGATTTTGTCCATCAGCGCCTCCTGACTATGGCGTCGGCCACCTTGGCGGCGTCCGCGTTTGCCCTGACGTCATGGACGCGCACTATGTCGGCGCCTTGGGTGATTGCCAGAACCGTAGTGGCTACGGTCCCGTACACGCGCTCCTTCGGCGGGACGCCGAGAATATTGCCTATCATGGACTTTCGGGAAGCGCCCAGCAAAACGGGGTAGCCGAGCCGGCGTATTTCGCCGAGGCGCGCCATGACCTCCATATTCTGCGCGGCGTTTTTCCCGAAGCCTATGCCGGGATCCAGAATGATATGGCTTTCGGGTATGCCGGCATCCAGAGCAAGCCGCGCCGAGCGGAGCAAAAAGTCCTTTATTTCGCCGATCAAGTCGCCTTCATAGCTTGTATTCTCGCGGTTGTGCATGATAATGACGGGGGCCGAGCGTTCAGCGGCTATGCGCGCGATCTCGCGATCCTTTTGCAGGCCCCAGATATCGTTGACGATATGCGCCCCGCTTTCAAGGGCCAGCCTTGCGACGGAGGCCTTGGTCGTGTCCACGGAAATAATCGCGTCGGTTTCCGCGCTCAGGCGCTTGATTACCGGGATTATCCTCTCGGCCTCCTCTGCCTCCGGCACCGGCGAAAAGCCCGGCCTTGTAGACTCCCCGCCGACGTCGATGATGTCGGCGCCCTGCTTGAGCATTTCCTTGGCGTGGGCTACGGCGGCGCGGACGTCGATGAAATCGCCGCCGTCGGAAAACGAATCGGGAGTGACGTTGAGTATGCCCATAATGTAGGTTTTTTCGCCGAAACGCAGCGTTTTTCCGGCTATGCTGATTTCGGCCGCTCCGCAGACAGTCGAATCCGTTGCTCTGTTCATGACAGCACCGCCGTTATTTTCTCAGATTGATCAGCGACATGGCTTCGGCCCTGGCCTTGGAATCGGTGGAAAAGACGCCGCGAACTGCTGAGGTGACCGTAAGCGAGCCCGGCTTCTTAACTCCGCGCATGGTCATGCACATGTGCTCGGCTTCGATAATTACGATGACGCCGTAGGGCTTGAGCTTGTCCATGATGGTTTCCGCAATCGTGGAGGTGAGCCGCTCCTGAAGCTGCGGCCGCTTGGCCGCCGTTTCCACGACTCTGGCGAGCTTGCTCAGGCCGGTCAGCCTGCCGTTTTTCGGCAGGTAACCCACATGCGCCTTTCCGAAAAACGGGACCAGGTGGTGCTCGCACATGGAATAAAAGGGAATGTCCTTGACGATGACAAGCTCCTCGTATTTTTCCTCCTGAAAGTATACCTCAAGGTGGCGGGAAGGGTCCTCGTTGATGCCAGAGAAAATTTCCTCGTACATTTTTGCGATGCGCCTTGGCGTTCCGGCAAGCCCTTCCCTTTCCGGATCCTCGCCTATGGCATATAAAATTTCCCTGACGGCGTTTTCGATTCTGGCTGTATCCATTTTAGCTAGCATTCCTTTGCAAATATATCCGCCTTACCTTATGAAGGCTTCGTATTCGGCCCTAACGCCGGCCGAAACGGGCCCTATGGGATAGGCCTTATCCTCAATAGAAGAAACCGGCATTATGCCCATCACGCTGTTTGTAAGAAATATCTCATCCGCCCCGAGCAGCTCGTCGAGCGAGTAAGCGCCCTCTATCGCGTCAAACCGCTTTGCCACCCAGCCTCTTATTATGCCGGCCAGCAGCCCGCACTCGACGCTCGGCGTATAAAGACGGCCTTCCCTGACAAAAAAGACGTTTGAAGCGCTTCCCTCGGCAAGCTCGCCGCGCGTGTTGAGGAAAAGCGCCTCGTCGCGGCCGCGGCGGCGCGCCCTTTCCCTTTCGAGCATATTATCCGCATAAGCCAGCGATTTTAAATACGTTGCGCGGCTGAAAGGGTTTCTGCGCAGCTCGCTCAGAGCCACGGAAAAGCCCCTCTCCCAGTCCTTGGCGGAATAGGGAACGGGTCTTGTCGAAGCGACGGTATTTTTCTCGGTTACGGTCAGGCGCAGCACGCAA
Source organism: Clostridiales bacterium (assembly GCA_029265405.1). Taxonomy (GTDB): domain Bacteria; phylum Bacillota; class Clostridia; order Oscillospirales; family Oscillospiraceae; genus JAJUJI01. The sequence continues at coordinate 74,401 of JAJUJI010000006.1, forward strand.
TCGCTTATATTGAAGCGCCGCACAAGCCCCTCCACATATGCGGGCTCGACCCTGACGCCGAGCCCCAGAGCCTCCAGACCGAGGTTCAGCCTGTCAAGATGCTCCCGCAGAAAAAGCGGCCTTGACCTGACAAGGAGCGTTTCAAACAGGCCGAGGCCGTATAAAAAGCCGCCGTCCAGGCATATCAGCCCGTTTTCGCTAAGCGTTCCGTTGACGATGACCATAATGAGGGCCTCCCTGCTAAACGACGACCCGGAGCAGCGCCCTGGCCTTGTCAAGGCACTCCTGATACTCGGCTTCGATGTCGGACTCGTAGGTAATGCCCCCGCCGACGCCTATATAGGCGGCGCCGTCCTTTTTTATGACAGTCCTGATGACTATGCTGAAATCGGCGTTGCCGTCGAAGGAAAAATAGCCTATGCAGCCGGTGTAGAGCGAACGCCTGACGCCCTCCAGCTCGTCTATTATTTCCATGGCCCGGATCTTCGGCGCGCCGGTGATCGAGCCTCCCGGAAAGCAGGCCCTCACGCAGGAAACGGCGTCCTCCGTATCCTTCAGGCGTCCCACCACCGTCGATACGAGATGGTACACGGTGCTGTAGGCCTCGATTTTGTAAAGCTCCGTCACTTTTACGGAGTGCGGCCGGCAGACCTTGCTCAAATCGTTGCGCTCAAGATCGACTATCATGAGCAGCTCCGCCTTGTCCTTCTCGCTGCGCTCAAGCTCGAGCCTGTTGCGCCCGTCCTCCTCGGGCGTCGCCCCGCGGGGGCGCGTGCCCTTGATGGGCCTGGTTTCCACCAGGCCGTTGCGTATTTTCAAAAAGCGCTCGGGGGAGGAGGAAATCACGTCAAACCCGTCCAGGCGCATGAAGGCGGCAAAGGGGGCCGGATTTATGCCGCGCAGGTCGCGGTATATATCAAATGAGGGCTTTTCCGTCCTGCAGAGGAGGCGCTGCGTCATATTGGCTATATAGATGTCGCCGGCGGCGATATATTCTATCATCCTGCGCAGCGCGTCCAGATATTCCGGCTTGGTAAAATTCGACTCGAAGGGCGCCGCCGAGCTTTTCACCTCGGCCTGCCGCACCTTTTTTGCGCTCAGGATTTTGTCCGCTATGCGGCTTATGCTCCCGGTCTGCGAGCCGAGCATGCCGCAGGCCGAAATATAGCGCTTGCCGGTATGATTGTCGAAAATAACCAAATTGTCGTAAAATACAAAATAGAAATGCGGCAATGCAAGTTCCTCGGAAGCGGAGGAGGCAATGCGCTCAAGCTCCAGGCCCAAATCATAGGAAAAATAGCCCATGCAGCCGCCGATGAAAGGAAGCTCCGTTTCGTTCTCGGCCCTGTATTTTTTCAGCAGCTCCCTGAGCTTTTCAAACACATCGGCCTCAACCGCCTCGCCGTTGAGAAAGCAGGCGCCGCGACGCCCCTTCAGGACGGCGAAGGGGTTCAGCCCCAAAAAGGAATAGCGGCCCAAGTCGCATGTCATGCTGCTGTCCAGCAGTATGAGGTCCGTCTCGTCCTTGAACGCGGCGCAAACGTCGAGAGGCCCCAAATCCGTGGATATTTCCCTTATTTCGATTCTCATGCGCCGTTCCTGCATCTGTCCGCAAAATTCTTAAGCAGCAGGTGTCCGCATTCGGTAAGCTCGGCCTCCGGGTGGAACTGCACGCCCTCCACCGGATACAGGCGGTGCCGCAGCCCCATGACTGCTCCGTCGCAGGTTTGGCAGGTAAGCTCCAGCTCGCCGGGCAGGGAAGCCCCGTCCACCACCAGGGAGTGGTATCTTGTCACCTTCAAAGGATTCTTTATGCCCTTAAACACTCCGGCTCCGTCGTGGTAAACAAGGGAGAGCTTGCCGTGCATTGGCCTGCCGGCCCTGACCACGGAGGCTCCGAAGGCAAAGCCTATGGCCTGATGGCCAAGACATATGCCCAAAATGGGTATTTCAGCCTTGAAGGCTTTGATTATGTCCAGAGTGAGGCCGGCGCGCTCCGGTGTTTTCGGGCCCGGAGAGATGACGATGCCCCCGGGCTTCAGCGCCCTGATGGTATCCAGCGAAATATCGTCGTTTCTGAAAACCAGGACCCGCTCGCCCAATTCCTCAAGGTAGCGGACAAGGTTGTAGGTGAACGAGTCGTAATTGTCTATCATCAGCAGCATAGGGTCTCCGTATTCGATGAGGGCGGATAATATGAAATTTTGAAGGCGGCCTGCGAAACGGCAGCCTTATGAAATTTTATCATTAAAGGCAAGGAAAGACAATATGGAGTATTACAACAAAAGCGCCAAGCGAAAAGCCGGAAAATGGGATAAAATTACCTTCCAATCCGATGCCGGGCCGGCAGGGCGGAGGAACTGAAAAAGCGGAAAGCCGAGGGAGACTTAGACAAGGCGCGTAAAGCGCCGTGCTATTGGGCGTGCTTAAAAAGCCCCTTCCGTCATATGATTTACGGAGGGGGCTTTAATATGTGCAGATTTGCTTTCAAACGCGTTTTGGATAAAGGAAGACTTTTGCCGAGCAGGAGCGCGCTGGCCGCGGCCGGGGGCTTGATGGCCGCTGCGCTGATTTTTTGGGCCGTATGCAGCCCGGCCATCGTGGGCGCGTCCGCCGCCGTCCGCCAGCTTCCCATATACTGCGTCGAGCGTGACAACAGGATGGTTTCGCTAACTTTTGACGCAGCTTGGGGAAACGAAGACACCGGACTGCTGATTGAAATACTGGGGCGCTACAACGTCAAGGCTACGTTTTTTGTGGTGGGGGGCTGGGTTGACAAATATCCCGAGTCCGTAAGACAGCTTCACGAGGCCGGCCACGAGGTGATGAACCATTCAAACGACCACGCCCATTTCACCAAGCTTGGGGCCGAAGCCATAAAGGCGAACATAAACGCGTGCAGCGACAAGATAGAGGCCGCAACAGGCGTGCGCCCGACGCTGTTCCGCTGCCCCTACGGAGAATATGACGACCATGTGATTTCGACAATCAATTCCATGGGGATAAAGACGATCCAGTGGGATGTCGACAGCCTGGACTGGAAAAACATCTCGGCGAATGAGATAATAAGGCGCGTCACCAGCAAGGCGGCTCCCGGCAGCATAGTGCTGTTCCATAACGCCGCCCCGAACACTCCGGAGGCGCTGCCCACGATAATAGAATATTTCCTGCAGGAGGGGTACGAAATAGCGCCGGTGTCGGAGCTGCTGCTGAAAGGGGAGTACACAATAGACCATACCGGAAGGCAGCTTCCGAAGCGCTAGGCGGCCGGCGCCGCTTTGTCAGTCCAGCTCTCCGGATTCCAGCGCCATTCTTCTTAATTCGGCCTGCTTTCTGAACATGCCGGCAAACAAATGGCTTTCGTTGGCCTCCGACAGGTTGGTATATTTAAACCTGAAAAAGCACTTTTCGTTTATTTCCTGCCTTAGGATTATTATGCCCGGCAGCAGTATCTCATCGCCCTTGTCAAATACTATTCTCACTATGCCGTCGCCTATAGGCTCCGCCAGCTCGGTGCTGTAAATATAGAAATCAAGGTATTCCCCGCCAATAAGATTTATAAATATATTGTATAATTTCTTTGTTTTTGTTATCAACTGAGCTTCGATGCTCCATTTGATGCTGAAGGTGCCCTCCTCGTTCACGCGCTCAAGATTGGTAAACAAAAAGGAGCTGGGAAGAACCTTTACTATATTCAGGTTGTAGCGTATAAACTTTTCGTTTATGTTCAAGTACAGGCTTGCTTTCCTTATTTGATAGATATCTACTTTGGGAATTGTCCCCACCGGGGTAAATTCATATTCAAATTTCGACTGCCTTACGTTGCCCCAAATGTTTACGTCGTTATTGCTTTTATCCGTCGTAGCCAGGCTTAAGGTGCCGTAGCTGCCTATGCCCGAAAAATAGCTGCTGTACTCCTCCTTTTCATACAGCAACGACGCGATTGCGGCCTTGACGACCTTGGGGTCGAACCAGGTCTTGGCGTTCCTTTTCAGAGAGCGTATGATGTCGCTGTAGGTGCTGACCTTCTTTGAAGCGGAATTGTATGAGAGCAAATAAGTTATATACTTGGCCAAGCTTATAATTTTGCTTAACAAGGGGATTTCTTCCCCTTTTGCGCCTCTGGGATAGCCCTTCCCGTCCACTTTCTCCTGGCAATTGAGGATTATGGAGGGTATATCCGGCAGTTCAAATATCTGGCATACCTTGACCGACAGCTCGTAGCTGTAGTTCAGGCGCGTTTTTACTTTTTCCGCTTCCTCCGCGCTCAGCTCGGGCTTAATAAAAGGAAGGCTTTCGTTGAAATAAATATTGCCCAAGTCATGCATCATTGAGGCAAGCTGAAGCTTGCTTATCTCTTTGTCGCTCAATTTTAAATTTTTAGCGATGCCCGTCGCCCAGTAAGCGGTGGTAAACAAATTGCCGACAAGAAACGGTTGATTGATATTGGCCAGCTCGCATATGAAAAGCACCGAGTCATACAGGCGCTTGTTTGCCATATATCTTGTCTTGTTCATTTCAGCGGCGGATATCAAGGGCAATATCGCGTCAAGACAGTCCTGCCTGCTTAAAATATCCTCCGCCGGCTGCTCCTTCTTCGCCAGATATATAAAGCCGGCCAGCTCCTCCTGATAATTGAAAAAGGGTATATAGATCTCCTGGGCAAGCTCGTTTCCGGCCTTTTTGCAGGTCACGCCCTTGTATTCCGCTTCGCTTTCTTCCAATACGAACGCTTCCTTTGCGGTTTTCAGCAAATGTATTATGCCCTCAAGGCTGTAATATTCGAAGGCGTCGGCAGCATATTCGTAATTTATCCGATTTACGGACTCGGTTTCTCTAACATATTGATTAACAATATCTACCCACAAAACTTTAATTATATCAAAGCCGGTGCATCTGAGAACAGCTTCAATCCGCTCATAGAGCGGAGAGCGTAAATTATTCAACTTTACCTGTCTCACAACCACTACCTCATTAAAACACAATATTCCAACAAAAATAAATTTTTTGGGTTAAACGATTACAAAATATATATCGTCATTTTTCCGCGCAAAAATACCGCATCGGAGGCGATGCGGCATTTTTTTATTTTTCCGCAAGCTTGCGGCCCATCAGGACTCCCATGGCGGAGGCCATCATCAGCCCTCTGGTCCAGCCGCTGGAGTCGCCCAGACAATGCAGGTTTTTAATATTTGTGTTCAAATCCGGATCCATCTTGACCCGGTTGCTGTAAAATTTCAATTCGGGCGAATACAGCAGCGTTTCGTAGGCGGCAAAGCCGGGCACGACCTGGTCCATGGCCTGTATGAAGTTTATTATGTTCGTCATGGCCCTGTAGGGCATGGCGGAGGTTATGTCGCCCGCGACGGCGTCGGGTATGGTGGGGCGCACGTTGGAATAGGCCAGCTCCTTTTCCCAGGTGCGCTTTCCGTCGAGTATATCGCCGTAGCGCTGGACAAGGATTTTGCCGTCGGCAAGCATGTTGGTAAGCTCGCCCACCTTCTTGGCGTATTCTATGGGCTGGTTGAAGGGAACGCTGAAGTTGTGCGAGCAGAGTATGGCAACGTTGGTGTTTTCAGACTTCCTGTGCTTGTACGAGTGGCCGTTTACCACCGCCAGGCCGTTGTCGTAATTTTCCTGGGATACGAAGCCCCCGGGATTCTGGCAGAAGGTGCGAACCTTGTTTTTGAAAGGCTTGGGATAGCCTATCAGCTTGGACTCGTACAACACCCGGTTGACGGTCTCCATGACCTCGTTGCGCACCTCGACGCGCACGCCTATGTCCACGGTGCCGGGCTGGTGCGCTATGCCGTATTCCTCGCAAATCTCCTCGAACCATTCGGCCCCGCGCCGGCCGGTCGCGACTATCACGCTGTCGGCGTATATGCTCTCATGCCGCCCGCCGGCAACAATATCGGCGCCCAGACAGGTCTGGTCTTTAATTATAAGATTGGTGCATTCGGTATCCAGAAGCAGCCCGACGCCCTTTTCCTCCAGATGCCTTTCTATGGACAGGTACAACGCCTGCGCCTTCTCGGTGCCGAGGTGTCTTATGGGGCATAAAACCAGCTTAAGGCCAGCGCCTATCGCTCGGCGCCTGATTTCCTTGACCTCCTCGGTCACTTCCATGCCCTCGACGCGCTTGTCGGCGCCGAAATCCAGATAGATTCCGTCGGTATAATCTATAAGGCTTTGTGCAAGCTCTTCTCCTATCAGGGAGGGAAGCTCTCCGCCCACCTCGCAGCTAAGCGACAGCTTGCCGTCGGAAAAGGCTCCGGCTCCCGAAAAGCCGGTGGTGATGTTGCAGCTTGGCTGGCAGTTTGCGCAGCGCCTCAAGACCTCCTTTGGGCATTTGCGCTTTTCAACTGCCCGGCCCTTTTCAACTATGGTTATTTTTTTCGCGCTGCCTCTCCTTATCATTTCAATGGCGGTGAATATGCCGGCCGGGCCGGCTCCGATTATAAGCACGTCTGTTTTCATATGCGGTGAGATCCCTTTAACACATATTAGCTGAAGCCGCAATATAGTTTATACTAAAAAGCCGGCGCCGGCAACTGTTTTCGCTGTTTGAAAACTTGACAGGCATGCTATACTTGATTTGTAGAGTACAAGCTTGGAGCAATTGATGAGCTTATTGGAACTGTTTCTCGTAGCGGTAGGTCTTTCGATGGACGCTTTCGCCGTATCCGTCTGCAAAGGGCTTGCGTTGAAGAATATAAGGCTTGGGGACTCGGCGGCCGTGGGGCTGTGGTTCGGAGGCTTTCAGGCGCTGATGCCGCTTATAGGGTATTTTCTCGGAACGAGCTTTGAAAAATACGTAACGCCCGTTGATCATTGGGTTGCCTTTGCTTTGCTCGCGGCAATAGGCGTCAACATGATCAGGGAGGCGCTGTCAAAGGACGATGGGGACGACGAGGCCGACGGTTCTCTGGCCTTTAAAACGATGCTGATGCTGTCGATTGCCACCAGCATAGACGCTTTGGCGGTGGGCATCACCTTCGCCTTCCTCCAGGTGCATATATTTGCCGCCGTCTGCTTTATAGGCGCCACAACCTTTGCCCTGTCAATGGCGGGGGTCAAGGCCGGAAGCGTTTTCGGGGCCAGGTACAAGGCAAGGGCCGAATTGGCGGGAGGGGCCGTTCTAATCCTTCTCGGGCTGAAAATACTGCTTGACCATTTGGGAGCGTTTTAATATTATATCCGACTTGCTGAAATATCGTACGGAGTGGATGGATTATGTCTGTATGCGCGGCGATGATGGTTCCGCACCCTCCGCTGATAATACCCGAGGTAGGCCGGGGCAGGGAGCGGGAAATAGGCGCGACCGTAAGGGCCTTCCGCCGGGCCGCCGAAACCGCGGCCGGCCTTGGGCCGGATACCGTCGTTATCATCTCGCCACACAGCGAGATGTACCGGGACTGGTTCCATATATCGCCGGGGAGCGGGGCCTGGGGCGATTTTTCACAGTTTCAGGCCCGGCGGGTAAGGCTGGAGGCGGCTTATGACGAGCCCTTTGTGTCCGAGCTGTGCTCGGCCGCGGCGGCCGAGGGCTTTCCTGCGGGTACGGACGGGGAAAGGGACGGGCGGCTGGACCATGGGACGCTTATACCGCTGTATTTCCTAAGGGAGGCCTGCGGCGGCAGGCTGCCGTTCAAGGTCGTGCGGATAGGGCTTTCCTGCCTGGATTATGCCGCCCACTATAGGCTTGGCACGCTTATAAGGCGTACCGCCGGCAAGCTGGACAGGAGGACCGTCGTTGTGGCCAGCGGCGACCTGTCGCATAAGCTTTTGGCCGACGGGCCCTACGGCTTTGCCAAAGAGGGGCCGGAATACGACAGGCGGATAATGGACGCGATGTCCAGGGCGGCCTTCGGCGAGCTGCTTGATTTCGACGAGGGCTTCTGCGACAGGGCGGCGGAATGCGGGCACCGCTCCTTCGTGATTATGGCCGGCTGCTTCGACGGGGTCAGGGTAAGGGCGGAGCGGCTCTCATACGAGGGGCCCTTCGGGGTCGGCTACGGAGTATGCGTTTTTCTGCCCGAGAATGGCGGGCCGGAGACGGACGGCAAGCTTGAGGAAAAGGGAAAAAGCCCGCATGTGAGGCTGGCCTTGTCGGCCATAGATGAATATGTGCGCCGAGGCAGGGTGATTGCCGTGCCGGAAGGCCTGCCGGAGGAATTTTATAATACGCGCGCCGGCGTTTTTGTATCCCTGCACATCAAGCCGGGCGGGGATTTGAGGGGCTGCATAGGAACCATAATGCCGACAGAGGACTGCCTTGCCGCCGAGATAATCCGCAACGCCGTCAGCGCCGCAGCCGAGGACCCGCGCTTTGAGCCGGTAAGGCCGGAGGAGCTGCCGAAGCTTGAATGCAGCGTGGACGTGCTGGGCCAAATAGAGGATATAGCTTCTCCAAGCCAGCTTGACCCGGTCCGGTACGGGGTGATAGTATCCAAGGGCCGAAGGAGAGGACTGCTGCTGCCGAATCTTGATGGCGTAGACACTGTGGAGCGGCAGATAAGCATAGCAATGCAAAAGGCCGGCATATATGAGAGCGACGGCGTCAGGCTGCAAAGGTTTGAGGTGGTGCGCCATTATTAGGTGCGGAGTCTGCCCTCACAGATGCGCGCTGGAGGAAGGCCGGACTGGCCTTTGCCGGGCCAGGAAAAACGAGGGCGGGAAAAACGCGCCGGCCAATTACGGGAAGCTGACCTCCATTGCGCTGGATCCGATAGAGAAAAAGCCGCTTGCGAGATTCCACCCCGGCTCTCTCATACTGTCCGTAGGAAGCTTCGGCTGCAATATGCTCTGTCCCTTCTGCCAGAACCATTCAATATCGGCCGTCTCCGAGGCTGATGTTGAAGCGCGTTTTGTCGCTCCCGGCGAGCTTGCGGCCCTTGCGAAGGAATATGCGCCCCGCGGAAACATAGGGCTGGCCTTCACCTACAACGAGCCGCTGATAGGCTACGAGTATGTGATCGACGCTTCGCGGGAGGCAAGGAAGCTTGGTCTCAAAACCGTCGCCGTAACCAACGGGCTGATCCTTCCGGAAACCGCCGCGCTGCTGCTTCCGTGGATAGACGCCTACAATATAGATTTGAAGGGCTTTACCGAGGCCTGGTATAAAAGACTGGGAGGCGATCTTGAAACGGTCAAGGCCTTCATCGCCTCGGCGGCAAAGGCGGCCCATGTGGAGATAACTACGCTGATTGTACCCGGCGAAAACGACGGGGAGGACGAGATGCGCAGGCTCTCCGCTTGGCTGTCGGCGATAAGCCCGGACATGCCTCTGCATATCACAAGGTTCTTCCCGAGATATAAAATGATGGACAAAAGGCCGACGGATATAGGGGCAATGCGCAGGCTGCGGGAGGCCGCGCTGGAAAACCTTAAAACAGTGCTCCTCGGCAACGTATAGGCCGCAGGCAGGCCGCGCTCCGCCGGGCTGAAAGGGAAAATGCTTCTTATGCAAATCAACAAAAGAAAAACGTTTATAATCAACGTGTTTTACTGGGCGATAATACTGGCGATAGTATACTTGGTTTTCAAGTATCTGCTGCATTTGGTGATGCCCTTTGTGATCGCGCTGCTTGTGGCCTGGATATTGCGCCCGCTGTCGAAGCTTTTCATGAGGACCTTTAAAAAGAGGCGGAAGCTGGCGGTGCTGCTGAGCATAGCCGCGGTAATACTGTTTTATTTGATAATAGGCACCCTGCTGCTGCTGGTGGCGGCCCAGGCCATAAGCGGCATAGCGGACTACGTTTCCACCATACCCGGAATTTATACGCAGACCATAGAACCGGGGCTGAGGGAGTTTTCCGCCAGGACGGAGGAGTTTGCCTCTCGCTTCGATCCCAGCGTGGTGGAGTTTGTGGAAGCCCTGCTGCCGGAAATTATAGCCTCCGTGGGCAAGGGCGTCACGAATTTTTCGATGGCTGTGGTGGGGACCGTTTCAAGCTACGCCACGAAAATACCCAACATACTCCTTTCCGCGGTCATATGCGTGATAGCGACGGTGTTTACAGAAGCCTCCTTCGACGCGATAAAGGGCTTTCTTGCCGCCAATTCTCCCAAAAAGGTATTGGAAATAGCCGGATATGTAAAGAAAAGCTTTGTAAATGTCATACTCAACTACGGAAAATCGTACCTTATAATAATGTGCTGCACCTTTGCCGAAATTACCGTCGGACTGCTAATAATCGGCATAAGGAAAGCGCCGCTGATCGGCCTGCTCATCGCCGTATTCGATCTGTTCCCCATCGTTGGAGCCGGCCTGATCCTTCTTCCCTGGGCGATAATCAGCTTCATACAGGGCAGAATAGTAAGGGGGATAGGGCTTGCCGTTTTATATCTGGTCGTAGTCATCGTCCGGCAGATACTCGAGCCCAAGGTCATAGGCAGGCAGGTGGGCCTGCATCCGCTCGTGACGCTCATCTGCATGTTCGTGGGCACCAGCCTGTTCGGCGCGCTGGGGCTTCTGGGACTTCCCATAGCCGCCGCCATAATAACAAACATGAACAACGATCCAGAAATACCTGTGAAAATATTCAGAAAAGCCCAGCAGGAGCCTCCGCCTAAGGAAGAAAACACGGTGGAAATTGTCGTTAAAGGCCCTTGACAGTGGGCGCTTGCGATGATATACTCGTTAAGCCGCTTTGAACGGGCACTAAAGACGGGCTGCTTTGGCGGTCCGCGCCTGCGATAGCGAGACTGCAATCAGGAAGGTGCATATTTTGCTGCACGCGATAATTGAAACGGGCGGAAAGCAATATCGTGTCGCCGAAGGCGACGTGGTGTTTATAGAGAAGCTTCCCGTCGAAGCGGGCGACAGCGTGACTTTCGACAGGGTCCTTGCCGTGGTAGACACCGAGAAGGGCTCCAGCTTCGGAACTCCGTTTGTCGAAGGCGCAAAGGTTACGGCAAATGTCGTCAAGAACGGCAAGAGCAAAAAGGTAATGGTTTTCAAGTATAAGGCTAAGAAAAATTACCGCAGGCGTCAGGGCCACAGGCAGCCCTATACCCAGGTCCAGATAGACGCCATTACGGTCGGCTGAGGAGGGACATATACCATGGCGCATAAAAAGGGAATGGGCTCCACCAAAAACGGGCGCGACAGCAGATCCAAGCGTCTCGGACCCAAGAGAGCCGACGGGCAGTTCGTGCTTGCGGGCAACATACTTTACACTCAGCGCGGCACAAAGATACATCCGGGCACCAACGTGGGCCGCGCCAGCAACGACAGCCTCTTCGCGTTGAAGGACGGCATAGTGCGTTTTGAAAGGCTCGGAAGGGACCGAAAGAAGGTTTCCGTTTACGAGGTAAGCGAGTAAGCAGCGCGAGGTCGGCGTCAGCCGGCCTCTTTTGTTTGCGCCTGCGGCAAAAGCGGCATAATAATGCCGCGCCGGCGCGGGAAAATAAGGAGGTCAACGGAGGCGGACATGTTTGTTGATAAGGCGGCCATAACTGTCAAAGCGGGGGACGGCGGCAACGGGGCCATATCCTTCCACCGCGAAAAATATATACCGTCCGGCGGGCCGGACGGAGGCGACGGCGGCAGGGGGGGCGACATCGTCCTTGTGGCCGACGACAATATGTCCACCCTGATGGATTTCAGGTACAAGCGGAAATATACGGCTCCCAACGGCGAAAACGGCTCGGGAGGCCTGAAAACGGGGAAGGACGGCGCCGACCTGGTTTTGAGGGTCCCGAGGGGCACGCTCGTCAGGGACAGGGAGAGCGGCGCTATCATAAAGGACATGTCGGACGACGGGCGCTTTGTCCTCGCCAGGGGCGGCAACGGAGGCTGGGGCAACAAGCATTTTGCCACGCCTACCCGCCAGGCTCCACGTTTTGCCAAAAACGGGATGAAGGGCCAGAGCCGGGAGGTCATACTCGAGCTGAAGCTTCTGGCCGACGCGGGCCTTGTCGGCTTTCCCAACGTCGGCAAGTCGACGCTCCTGTCGGCGGTGTCTAAGGCCCATCCCAAGATAGCCGACTACCATTTCACGACGCTGTATCCCAATCTGGGAGTGGTTTGGGCGTCGGAGGACAGCTCATTCGTTTTGGCGGACATACCGGGCATTATAGAGGGCGCCTCGGAGGGCGCGGGGCTGGGGCATGATTTCCTGAGGCATATAGAGCGGTGCAGGCTGCTGGTCCATGTGGTCGACGCCTCCGGCAGCGAGGGGCGGGATCCCGTAGAGGATTTCAAGGCCATCAACGAGGAGCTGGCCCGCTACAACCCTGGGCTCGCCTCGAGGCCGCAGATAGTGGCGGCCAACAAAGCCGACCTGATGGCTGAGGAAAACGTGGAGAACAGGAGGCGTTTTTCCGATTTCGTCAGAGGGCTGGGACTGCCGCTGTATGAGATCTCGGCGGCAACCGGCAGGGGAGTCCGCGAGCTGGTGCTGGCCGTTGCGTCAGAGCTGCAAAAGCTGCCGCCCATCCAGGTGTTCGAGCCGGACTACGTTGAGCCGGAGATAAGCCCGGATACCTGCGAAGACCTGAGCATCAGGGTCGAGGACGGAGTCTGGATAGTGGAGGGAGGCTGGATGGAGCGGCTTATGGACAGAGTCAATTTTTCCGATTCCGAGTCCCGCATGTATTTCGACCGCGCGCTGCGCTCCTCCGGCCTTTTTGAGAGACTCGAGGCTATGGGCATAGAGGAGGGCGACACGGTATCCATATACAACCTGGATTTCGAGTACAGAAAATAAGGCTCATTTAATTGCCTCAAGAAGCTCTCCTATATCTCTCATGATGTAAGTCGGCTTCAGCTCCCCTATGTCCTCAAGCCTTGTTTCGCCGCTGAGGACGAGGACGGTATCGACTCCGGCGGCGGCTCCGCAGGCTATGTCCGTGTAGAGCCTGTCGCCCACGACAAGAGTATCCTCCGCCGAAAAGCCGGCCTTTTCCATGGCCGCCAAAACCATATCGGGCCGGGGCTTCCCAATAAAGAGGGGACTCCGGCCCGTGGCCTTTTTGAGCATCTCGGCCACGGAGCCGCAGTCGGGCACATAGCCGTAGCTCGTGGGACAGACCCAGTCGGGATTTGTGGCTATATAGTCCGCGCCCCTGCCCAGAAGTATGCAGGCGTCCTCAAGCTTGCGGAAGGTAAGCTCCGTGTCGAAGCCCATCAGCAGGCAGTCTATTCCGTCCTCAAGCCTGTCGGTGACTCTCACTCCGCCCTTCCTGAGCTGCTCCTTAAAGGAGCCCGTCCCGAAGGCGTAGACCTTGCGGTAGGCGGGCCGGGCGGAAAGGTATCTGAGCGTGGCGTCCACGGAGGTGTAGAAATCGCCTGCCGTGCATGCCACGCCCATGTTATTGAGTTTTGCGACATAGTCCTCGGCGCCCCTGGAGGAATTGTTTGTAAGAAACATATACCTTCCTCCGGAGCTTTTAATATGCTCCAGGAAAGCTGTGGCGCCTTCAAACAGGGTATCGTCCAGGTAAAGCGTGCCGTCCAGGTCCAGGAGGAAGAGCTTTTTGCCTTTGAGGGAGCTCACAGCGCTTTTATCGCTTCCACGCATATTTTTACCGAATTGTCCACGTCGTGCGACGAGGCGTCGCCGTAACCGAGCTTCGCCCTTTCCTGGTTCCAGACCGTATGAAGAACGGTCCCGCAGCGCACGCCCAGGTGCGCCGCTACGACGAAAAGCGTTGCGCTTTCCATCTCGCTGGCCAGGACTCCAAGACGCTTCCACGCCTCCCATTTCTCCAGAAGCTCGCCCGCGACGGGCATGGCCTCGGGCCTGTGCTGCCCGTAGAAGGAATCCTTGCACTGGACAACGCCCACATGGCAAGGTATTCCAAGCCTGTCGGCCGCGTCTCGCAAAGCCAGCGTAACGCCGAAATCGGCTGCGGCGGGATATTCAAGCGGCGCGTATTCCCGGCTTGTGCCCTCCTGGCGCACGGCCGCCGAGGCGATGACGGCGTCCCCCGCCTGCACCTTGACATTTATGCCGCCGCAGGTCCCTACACGGATGAAGGTGTGGGCGCCCAGCTCCGCCAGCTCCTCCATCGCTATGGCGGCTGAAGGACCGCCTATGCCCGTTGAAACGACGGAGACCTTCTTTTCCTTTATATAGCCCGTGTAGGTCGTATACTCCCTGTTTTGCGCGACCTTTACGGCGTCGGCGAAATGCTCGGCGATCAGGGCGCACCTGCCGGGATCGCCGGGCAGTATGCAATACTCGCCGATGTCGCCCTTTGCGCACCTTATATGATACTGCTTTCCGTTATCAAACATTTTTGCTCCCCTCGGATACAATACATTTTGTAACACTTTGTTGTTGAATTATAATTTATTCTATTGTATCATTTAAATTAACATTATTAATATTTCGTCAATTATGAGGCTTCTATGAAAAAAACGATGCGCTACGCCGTCTGCCTTGTTCTCGGCGCCGCACTCGGGATAGGCTGCTTTTTGTTGGCCGGCCTTTTTACCGGGGGAGAAAACGCGCATGAGGCCCTGAGCGGCAAGCGTGAGGATATCGCCGCCATCGCCGTGCCGAACGAGGGCGGCTATTCCAACAGCGACCTGGTGCGGCTTGCATATTCCGTGGTCCTGTGCCTGCGGGAAGCGGATTACGAAACGCTTTCGGGGCTGGTTAATCCGGATTACGGACTTGTCCTTTCACCATATGCCAATGTCAATCTCGGTTCCGCCCGGTGCCTGACTCCGGAGCAGGTGGTGGACATAGGCAGGGACAGGGAGGTCTATGTTTGGGGCACCGAGGACGGCACGGGAGAGCCCATTCAAATGACCCCGGAGGAATATTTTGCCGCCTATGTCTACGATGCCGACTACTATGGCGCGCCTGTCATAACTGTCAACCGCATAGCAAAATCCGGAAATTCGCTGGAAAACGTCCAGACTGTGTTCCCCGAAGGCCTTTTTGTGGATTTCTACATGCCGCCGTCCGAGGAGGGCGGGCTGGACTGGAGGCTGCTTCGCCTGGTCTTCGAGGACTGCGGGGGGGGGCTGAAGCTAAGCGCGCTTATCCACAGCCAGTATACGGTTTGATTTTTCGGGCTGACGCGGGCCGCTTCGGCGCCGCGTCGGCCGGGGCCTGCCCGCATGTGCGGCGCTTTTGCTTAATAGGCCTTTACATATAGCTGGAAGTACGCCTTGGGATGGTCGCAGACGGGGCAGGCTTCCGGAGCCTTGTCGCCGGTATGGATGTGCCCGCAGTTGCGGCATATCCATATTTTTTCCGCGTCCCTGCTGAATACGGCGCCCTTCCTCACGTTATCAAGAAGCGCCAGATATCTTTCCTCGTGCCGCTTTTCGATGGCGGCGACGCCCCTGAACAGGCGGGCTATGTCGTCAAAGCCCTCGGCCTCCGCCACCTCGGCGTATTCTCTGTACATCTCTGTCCATTCGTAGTTTTCGCCGGCCGCGGCGTCCTTAAGGTTTTCTTCGGTCGTACCGATGCCGTGCGCGAGCTTGAACCATATTTTTGCGTGCTCCTTTTCGTTTCCGGCGGTTTCCTCAAAAAAGGCGGCGATCTGCTCATAGCCGTCCTTTCTGGCCTTGCTGGCGTAATAATCGTATTTGTTCCTCGCCTGGGACTCGCCTGCAAACGCGCTGAGCAGATTGGCTTCTGTTTTGCTTCCCTTTAATTCCGGCATAACTGCACTCCCTTAATCGATTTATTCGCCATTATTATATACGAAAATCCCAATTTTTCATAGTACCGCGCGTGCAAAAAAAGGGCCGCAACGAAGCTTAGCCTTCGTTGCGGCCCTTCGGCTCCTGGCCGTCATATTATGCCTATGAAGGCCAGGAGCAGCATGATGCAGGTTACAAGCAATACGGCGGCGAAAATTGCCACGCCGTAGTTGAATTTGCGCTTGGCGGTTCCGCTGGCGCCGCTTTCCGGAAGCAGCTTAGCCTTGTGCAGCGCCGCCGAAAGCGGCTTGTAGAGCAGCAGGGCGAGAGCCATGTTGAGCGCCCCCTTGAGCAGGTTGAAGGGAAGCAGCAGGGGAATTATCATGGGGACGACGTCTGCCCTGGTCACGCCCTGCATGTAGAAAGGAAGTATCAGCCAGTTCCAGAGGAGCATTATTGCCGTCATTGCAAGAACGCCCGACACAAGGCCTATAATGGCGTTTTTAATGGTGCGGTGTCTTGTGTATATAAGCGCCGCCGTACAGGCAAAGGATATGGAGGCCAGCGCGTTCATCAGGAAGCCTATGGGGCCTGTGGTGCTGACGGTTATCATTTCAAGAAAAGCAACAACGACTGAAATTACGAGCGCCGCCACGGGCCCCAGCATGAAGCCCGCTATTGCTATTATGGTGGTTTTGGGATCCATGGTCAGAAAGGACACCGGGATGCGGATAAAAAATACGGCCAGGTAGGCTATCGCGGTCATCAAGGCCAGAACGGTAAGCTTTTTTGTTTTGACAGACATTTATGTAACCTCGCTTTTTAAAATAGTATAAATAAAAAACCCGAAGACGCCAGTCTTCGGGTATAAATGGTATAGAAACAGACATATGATAACGCCGACGCCAGCCGGCACGATATGCCGGGCGCGCGCTATAGCTGCCTTCTCCCATCCAGACTTTACTGTCGGTATCGGAATTCAACCGATTCAACCCAAACGCGCCGACCAGGCGCAAGGGCTCGCGGACTTTACCGCCGGTGGGGAATTGCACCCCGCCCCGAAGACAGCTTCCATTATAGAAACCATGTATGGATTTGTCAATACCTCTGAGCCTGAAAAGCTGAAAATGCATAAAAAGATATTAATTAACAAAGATATTTAGGGCCGCCTTGACGGGAGCCGGCGAATGTTTTTTCAGCGTCCGCGCCCGCGTTGAGTCTAAAGCGGCCGCAAGGCGCATAGATTAGAGCGTAAAACCGCGCCCGGCGGCTTTAGCCCGCGCGCATGCGCGGAGGGAAGCCCCGGCCGCAACGCGGAGCGGATATGCTCTCATTTTTGTGATTACGGGAGGATCAAGCATGAAATACCCATACGATTTCAACGAGGACGGAGAGCTCAGCGCTTACGAATATGCCCTTTTTATGGACGAAATGGAGCGGGAGGAAAGGGAGATGAAACGGCGGAGGGGTTTTTCCCCGATGAGCGACGATGAAGACGATCCCTTCAGGCGCTTTGACGGCGACGACTGCGACGACGAGGATTATGCCGACGACGATTATGACGACGACGAGGATTGGGACCTGTGAGCGAGGCGGGGGAGCGGCGGGAAGGCGGCTCCCCCGCGCCGCAAAAAGCGATAAAGCAAGCTGAGATATTGCGGTTTTTTGTGGGACATGCTAATATTGTTACATGCCTGCCGCCGCTGTGAAGCGGCGGCTATGCGCGGCCCTGCCGCTTCCGGCGACGGCGGCAAGGGTTCCCAGCGGTATTTTTGGCGCCGGAGAAACGGAGGCGGCAGATGTCTTTCCTGAAAGAACTAAATCCGGGGCTTGCCGTCGATATCGCGATTTGCCTGATAATACTTTTCAAGCTGCTGCAGGGCAGGTCGGAGGGCGCGGTAAGGAAGCTCGGCAGGTTCGCGGCCCTGCTGTGCGCCGTATTCGGCGCGCAATACATAAAAGACGCCTTTTCCAGGACTCTGGCGGACAGATTCGTTCAGCCCTTCATATATAAAAAGCTGGCCGAGCAGCTTGACAAGCTGGGCCTTGCCGACGCGGTCGAGAGCCTGACGGCCTTATTCGACACTGTCAAGCTGCCGCAATTTTTGCGCCATTCCGTAGCCGACCAGGTCGCCGGGCAGGCCGGCGGGATAAGCCAGTCCGCCGGAACGGCCGTGGCCTCGGCCTCCTCCATAATAGCCGAGCGCGTCACCGGCCTGGTGCTGCTGATTTTAAGCTTTGCGGCCATTTACATCATAGTCAAGCTTCTGTTCGACGGTCTGCTGGACCCCGTTTTCAGAAGGCTGCCTCTTGTCAGCCAGGCAAACAGCCTGCTCGGGGCGATTTTCGGCGGAATAAGCGGCGTCCTTATAGCCGGCATATTGCTTGCCGTTGCCTATAAGCTAGTCCCCTCCCTCTCGGCCGGCGAGAATTCCATATTTTCTCCGAAAACCGTTGATTCCACTTATGTTTTGAAGCTTTACTTCAGGGCGCTGCCGGGAATCTTTTCATGAGCGCATAATAAAACGGCGGCGGGCGCGATTGCCCGCCGCTATGCTTTTTGCTCCTATTTTGCCTTTTTCTGGCTTGACGCCTTCATGCGCTGCGAATGGTCAAGAATGCGCTTGCGGAGGCGCAGCGACTTAGGAGTGACCTCCAGCAGCTCGTCGTCGGCCAAAAATTCAAGGCACTGCTCCAGGCTGAGCAGCTTTGGCGGCGTAAGGCGCAGAGCCTCGTCGCTGCCGGCGGCCCGCATATTAGTAAGCTGCTTCTTCTTGCACACGTTGACCGCCATGTCCTCGGCCTTGGGTGACACGCCGACTATCATGCCCATATAGACCTTTGTGCCGGGAGTGATGAACATCGCGCCCCTGTCCTGGGCGCCGAATATGCCGTAGGCCACCGCCTCGCCGGTTTCGAAGGCTATCAGCGAGCCTGTGTTCCTCCGGCTGAGCTCGCCCCTGAAGGGCGCATACCCGTCGAAGACGGAAGCCATGATGCCCTCGCCGCGCGTATCCGTAAGGAACTCGCTGCGGTAGCCGAAAAGCCCCCGAGAAGGGACCAAAAAGACCAGCTTCGTCCTGACTCCGACCGGCGCCATCTCCAGCAGCTCGCCGCGTCTGGAGCTGAGCTTTTCAATCACGCTTCCCGCATACTGCTCGGGCGCGTCTATCACAACCCTTTCCATGGGCTCCATAAGCACGCCGTCCTCCAGCTTGTTCAGCACGCGGGGAGGGGAAACCTGAAATTCGTAGCCCTCGCGGCGCATGGTTTCTATCAGTATGGAAAGGTGCATCTCCCCGCGCCCGGCCACGTTGAAGCTGTCCGTGCTGTCGGTTTCCGAAACGCGCAGCGACACGTCCCTGAGAGTCTCCCGAAACAGCCGCTCCCTTAGATGGCGGGAGGTGACAAATTTCCCCTCCGTGCCGGCAAAGGGGCTGTCGTTGACCGAAAAGGTCATTTCAATTGTGGGGGCGGAGATTTCAACAAAGGGCAGGGGCTCAACGCAAAGCGGAGAGCATATGGTGTCGCCTATGTTGATGTCCGCTATGCCGGAAAGGGCTATGATGTCCCCCGCCGAGGATTCGGCGACGGGACGGCGGCTCAGCCCGTCGAACACATACAGGCTGACGGCCTTCGCCCTCCTGCTGACGCTCGCATCCGCATAGTTGCAGACGGCGATGTCCTGGTTTTGCCTGATGACGCCCCGCTCTATCCTTCCTATGGCTATCCGGCCCACGTAGTCGTTGTAGTCCACAGACGAAACCAGCATCTGGAGCGGCGCGCCGGCGTCCCGCCCCGGAGCGGGGATGTATTCCACTATTGCGTCGAAAAGCGGCTTGAGGCTTGTGCCCTCCTCCTCGGGCGAGACGGACGCGGTGCCTTTCCTGGCCGAGCAGAACAGCATGGGCGAGTCGAGCTGCTCGTCGGTGGCGTCCAGATCCATGAGAAGCTCCAGCACCTCGTCTATGACCTCGTGTATCCTCGCGTCCGGCCGGTCTATCTTATTCATTACGACTATGACCCTGTGGCCCAGCTCCAGGGCGCGGCTGAGCACAAAGCGAGTTTGGGGCATGGGCCCCTCGGCGGCGTCCACAAGCAGCAGCACGCCGTTTACCATTTTTAAAACCCGCTCCACCTCGCCGCCGAAATCCGCGTGTCCGGGAGTATCCACAATGTTTATCTTCACATCGCCGTAATGTACGGCTGTGTTCTTGGCAAGTATGGTGATGCCGCGCTCCCGTTCAAGATCGCCGGAGTCCATGACCCTTTCCGCAACCGCCTGGTTCTCGCGGAAAACGCCGCTTTGGCGCAGCATCTCATCCACCAGCGTCGTCTTGCCATGGTCCACGTGGGCTATGATTGCTATATTTCTTATTTCCATTGATTGAGACAGTCCTTTCGCCGCTTTCGGGCTTCAATGCGGTTAATATTGGGCTTTGGACGAGCCGGACAGCCCTGCCCGCAAAACGGCCGAAATATTATACAGCAGCTTTTCGGCTAAAGCAACCTTATTCCGACGTGCCGCTGTCGCCGTTTTTCAAAATTTATGACTTTTGCACCCGGGCTGCAAGCGACGCGGACCGTTCGGGACAAGAGCCCGGCTCTTTCTCGGCGGCGCTCTTATTTGCGCATCGTATATAGTAATAAATTGTTTCTATTTTATTTATGTTTTTTCTTGAAATAAAACGGCCCGCCTTTTATAATTAAGTGAAATCTTCGGAGCCGATTTAAATCGACGCCGCATATTAAGCTTTTCAATAAAATGCAAAGGGGTATTTTATGAATCTTCAAAGACCTAACGGCAATGACGCCACCAGATCGGCCAACCGCTCGAGAGATGTCGTGCCTTCCAGCGGTCTATGCTCGCGCTGCATAGACGGCTGCCGCGGTAACTGCGAGGTTTTCAAGGCCACGTTCCGCGGCCGCGAGCTGATCTATCCCGGTCCCTTCGGCGATATCACGGCCGGAGGCGACAAGGATTACCCGGTAGACTATTCGCATCTCAACATCCAGGGCTATGCCTTGGGAGGCAGGGGGCTTCCCGGAAACGCCGAGGCAAACTCCGACAACGCGCTCTTCCCTAAGGTGTCAACCGAAACCTCCTACGGCTGGGACAAAAAGGTCAAAATGAGCGTTCCCATATTCACCGGCGCTCTCGGCTCCACCGAGATTGCCCGCAAGAATTGGGAGCATTTTGCCGTTGGAGCCGCCATTTCGGGCGTCACCATAGTCTGCGGCGAGAATGTCTGCGGCATTGACCCAGCCCTGGAGCTTGACAAAAACAACAAGGTAGTCAAGGCTCCCGACATGGACAGGCGCATTGAGGCCTACAAGAGATACTACAACGGCATGGGCGAGATACTCATCCAGATGAACGTTGAGGATACGCGCCTCGGCGTCGCCGAATACATCATAAACAAGCACGGCATAGACACCATTGAGCTCAAATGGGGCCAGGGCGCCAAGTGCATAGGCGGAGAAATCAAGGTCAAGTCCCTTGACAGGGCGCTTGAGCTTCAGCGCCGCGGCTATATCGTGACCCCGGACCCCTCAGACCCCGTCAACCAGGCCGCCTTCAGGTCCGGAGCCATCAAGGAGTTTGAGCGCCACAGCCGCCTCGGCTTTGTCAGCGAGGAGGGCTTCATGGCGGAGGTGGAGCGCCTGCGCAAGCTGGGCTTCAAGCGCGTCACTCTCAAGACCGGCGCCTACAGCCTGCGCGAGCTGGCAATGGCTATCAAGTGGTCCTCCAAGGCCCATATAGACCTGCTGACTATTGACGGAGCCTCCGGCGGCACGGGCATGAGCCCCTGGAGGATGATGGAGGAGTGGGGCATTCCCTCCCTCTACCTGCACTCCGCGGCTTACGAGTTTGCCTCCATACTCAGCGCAAAGGGAGAAAGGGTGCCCGACCTGGCCTTTGCCGGCGGCTTCAGCTCCGAGGACGGAGTGTTCAAGGCCCTGGCCCTGGGCGCGCCCTACGTCAAGGCCGTCTGCATGGGCCGCGCGCTCATGATACCCGGCATGGTGGGCAAGAACATAGCCCAGTGGATAAAGGACGGGGATCTGCCCAAGACCGTCAGCGAGTTCGGCTCCACCCCCGAGGAGATCTTCGTCTGCTACGAAAAGGTCAAGGACCTTGTCGGCGCTTCGGAAATCGAAAAGATACCGCTTGGCGCGATAGGCATATACAGCTACGCCGACAAGATAAAGGTCGGCCTGCAGCAGCTCATGGCCGGAGCACGCTGCTTCAGCCTGGATGTCATCACCCGCAGGGAGCTGATGTCCCTCACCGAGGAATGCGCAAAGGTCACCGGCATCCCCTATCTGATGGACTGCTACAGGGAAGAGGCTCTGGAAATTTTGAACAAGTAAGGCCTGCCAGCTTTAAAGACAAACCGCGCCGCATAAACCGTTACGGTTTATGCGGCGCTTGCTTTTTCGGCGCATCCGCTGGGCTTCAACCGCCCTTAGGCCTGAACCTTTCCTCGGTCCCGTTCAGCAGCCTTTTTATATTGGTCCTGTGCTGGAATACGACAAGAGCAAAAACAAACAGGCCCAGCAGCAGATAGTATATCGAGAAGCCGCCCAGCATCAATATCGCCGCCGGGTACATTATAGCCGCGGCAATGGAGCATACCGACACAATTTTGCATATAAGGAACACGACAAAAAAAGTCGCCACAAGGATAAGAAAGAGCCTCCAGTCCAGCCACAGGCTGGTAGCCGCCCCGACTGTCACGCCCTTACCCCCCTTAAACCCGAAGTAGAGGGGCCAGCAGTGCCCCAGCAGGCAGCCGACGGCGGCCGCCGCCACTCCGGCCTCCCCGGCCAGCAGGCTTCCCGCCAGCAGCGCGGCGAAGGTTTTCAGCGCGTCGCCCGCGAAGGTGGCAAGGCCGGCGTTGAGCCCGAACACCCTGGCCACATTGGTAGCCCCCGCGTTGCCGCTGCCCTTTAGCCGCACGTCGGCCTTGAAGCGGCTCCTTGCCAGCAGGACGCCTACGCTGATGGAGCCCAGCAGATATCCTGCTATAAGCGAAAATATAGCGTTCAATTCCTCTCTTGACCTTTCCCGGCCTCAGCCTGAAAAGGCCGCGGCCGCATTACCTGTGATCCGTTTCGTATATGTATTTGATGAGCTTGAGCGCCATGCTCGTATAGCCCCACTCGTTGTCGTACCAGGCAAAAAGCTTTGTAAACCTTTCGTTGATGGAAAGCCCCGCCGTCGCGTCAAATACGCCGCCAACGGTGCTGCCCACAAAGTCCGAAGAAACCACGGGCTCCTCGGTGTACTCGAAATAGCCCTTCATTTCGTTTTCGGACGCGCGCTTGATCTCGGCGCAAATCTCCTCATAAGAAGCCGGGTTCTTCAGGTTAACCACCAGATCCACCAGAGATACGTTGACCGTAGGCACCCGAACGGCCACCCCCGTCAGCTTGCCCAGCAGCTCCGGTATTACCTTGCCTACCGCGCTGGCAGCGCCTGTCGTAGCCGGTATCATATTGGTGGAGGCCGCCCTGCCCATGCGCCACTCGTCCTTGCCCGCCCTTCCGTCCACGGTGTTCTGGGACGAGGTCATGGCGTGGATGGTGGTCATGATGCCGGCTTCTATGCCGTAGGCGTCGTTTAATATTTTAGCCAGCGGCGCAAGGCAGTTTGTGGTGCAGGAAGCGTTTGAAACTACCTTTATCGCTTTGTCGTAGGTCTCGTGATTGACCCCCATGACGAACATCGGCGCGTCCTTGGACGGGGCGGAAATCACGACTTTCTTCGCTCCGCCGGCCAGGTGCCTTGCCGCGTCGCCTGCCTTGGTATATTTGCCCGTGCTTTCCAGTATATACTCCGCTCCGGCGCTTCCCCAGGGTATTTCTCCGGGATCGTTGAAGTTGAAAACCCTGATGGCCTTCCCGTCTATTATAAGGCTATCGTCGGTATAGTCAACAGTTCCTTCATATTTTCCATGCACCGAATCGAATTTATACAGATACGCCAGCTGCTTCGGCGCCTTATGGTCGTTTATCGCGGCAAATTCAAAGCCCTCCATCTGAAGCCCCGCCCTCAGGGCTATCCTTCCGATCCTGCCGAAGCCGTTGATGCCAACCTTGATGCTCATAAAAGCCGATTGCCTCCCCGAATTGAATATTAAATAATGATTTACAGCTTCATTGCGGCCTCGAAGGCGCCCGACACCGCCTTGAACAGCGTGCCTCCGTCTGGTCCGCAATCGCCGACGATATATACTTCCTTCGCCGAACCAGCCAAGGCCTGAACGGCGCTTGCGTCCGGACGGACGCCCAGGGACAGGACTATTGTGTCGCAGGGGATAAGCCGCCTGACGCCGTCCCTGCCGGAAACCACCGCGCCTTCCGCCGCGGCGTCCTCCAGCTTTGTCTCGCAAACGAACCTGACGCCCGCCTCCCTCAGCTCACGCCTGAGCCAGGTCATGCTTATCGCGACCCCGTCCGCCCCTATTTTATCCTCGCTGAGCATATCTATCACGGTCACATCCCGCCCCTTTCGGGCAAAGCTCAGCGCGGCTTCCAGGCCCGTAAAGCCGGCTCCGGCGACAACGACCCTTTTCCCGACCAGCGAGGGCTCCGTCTCCGCGTCACCTATCCAGACCGCTTTTTCCGGGCGGGTTTCAAGCCTCGGCAGCACCGGCAGGGCTCCTGCGGCTATTATCACCGCGTCAGGCTCCAGCCGCGCGACGGCCGCCGCGTCCGCCTCCGTATTCAGTCTAACCTCTATATTTTTATTCTCAAGCGCCGTTCTGACAGACCACTCGAGATACCTCCGCATATCCTTTTTGAAATCGGCCGCGGAAGCCCTGACTAGGGCGCCGCCCAGTCTGCCGCTCTTTTCCAGCAGCACGACCCTGTGGCCCCTCCCGGCCGCGGTCCTGGCCGCCTCGAGACCGGCCGGCCCCCCGCCTATGACTACGACCTTTTTCGGCTTCGCCGCCGGCTCCGGGCCGCCGTATTCTGCTTCCCGCCCGAGCAGCGGATTTACCGCGCAGCGGACGGACTCCCTTCTGGTATGCGTGCGGTCGATGCAGGTGTTGCAGCGCACGCAGGGGCGCGTTTTTTCAGGCTCTCCCCGCATAAGGTTGGCAACGCAGGCCGTGTCCGCCAGCACCGTGCGTATCATGGCCACCATGTCCGCCCCGCCGGAGGCCACGGCCGCTTCCGCCGTTTCCAAATCGAAGCCGCCGACCACGGAAACCGGAATCTTCAGTGCCGACTTGAAGGCCCTGGCATATTCCAGGTTCGCTCCCCGAGGCAGATACGCTGGAGGGAACATGTAGGGCAGCGTTTCCTCCGCCTCCAAAAGGCCCCGGCTCACGTGCAGCAGGTCTATCTTATCCTGTATCAGCGCGGCAAATTCCAGCGTTTCCTCCAGCCCCGTAGAGCCGGGAACCATTTCCTCCGCGCTTATGCGGTATTCTATCGCAAGCTCGTCCCCCACCGCGTCCCTTATGGCGTCGAGAAGCTCGACGGCGAAGCGGCTGCGGTTTATTAGGCTGCCTCCGTATTCGTCCGTCCTGTTGTTCATATAACGCGCAAAAAACATGGCCGGCACGTTTCCGTGGCCGCCGTGCACCATGACCATGTCAAAGCCCGCGTCCCGCGCCGTCTTTGCCTGGGCCGCGTAACTGTTTATCAGCCCGCGCACCTCGCCGCGGGAAAGCGAATTGACAAAGCCGCCCCCGCCAAGCATGTATTTCATGGCCGTGTATTCCACGCTGGCAAGCGCCCCCTTGGAGCGTACGGCCTCGACCAGCTCCGGCAGCTCCTCCGCTTTCATGGGCGAACAAGCCGGCCTGACCATGCCGGCAAAGGGCCCTTCCGTCTCCGGCTCAAGCGAGCTTATGCCCAGCGTAACCACGGCCGCTCCCGAGGAGGCAAGCCCCTCGTAATAAAGCTTCAGCGGCTTTTTGCCGTTTTCGCCCCTCCAGGGTATGAAGGGCGCGGCCGGCGCCGCCTCTATCCTGTTTTTCAATATGAGTTTTCCTATCCTTATCGGTTCCAGTATCCGCAACTGCCCGAAAGCCTCCTTTTGCGCATATGACAAGCGATAACGAAAACCGCAGTCATAATAGCATATATGTTTTATTAATTAAAGCGTTTTTTGCCTTCAGCTTGCATTTCGTAGGATTATCTACGTTTTGCTGAGCGACGCATTTGGCGTTTTATTAAATTTTTTCAGATAGCATTTGTTTATGTTGTATGAAACATTTGAATCATTGGGCAAAGAAAAAAGGACCGGCCGGTCCTTTTTTGCTTTAAAGCCCTTATTTTGATACAACGCACCTCAGCCCGCGCGATTCTATGATTTCCCTGGCTCTTTGCTCCTCCTCGGGCAATAGCTTTCTAAGTCCTTCAAGCTGATAGCATTTATCTATCATTCGGTACTTGTTTGAGCCGTAGCTGTGGTAGGGAAGTAGGCTGACATGGCCTATCCCGGGGCCCAGAGATTTCACGTAGTCGGCCAGCGCGCTTAGGTTTTCCTCATCGCTGTTGTATTCCGGTATCAGCGGGACGCGTATAACCGCCGGCACCCCCATTTCAAGCGCAACAGCCAGGTTTTTGAATATTATGCCGTTGTCCGCTCCCGTATATTCCCTGTGCTTCTCGGGGTCCATATGCTTGATGTCGAAATAGACAAGATCGCTGTGCTCCATTATCTTGCGCATGGCCTCCTCCGAACCGTAGCCGCAGGTGTCCGCGCAGGTGTGTATGCCCTCGGCCCTGCAGCGGCGGAATATTTCGGCCACAAAGTCGGGCTGCATGAGTATTTCGCCGCCGGAGCAGGTGACGCCGCCGCCGGAGGTCTGGTAATAGACCTTGTCGCGCATGACGGTTTTCATTACCTGCTCCACCGTTTTGACCTCTCCGGACCAGCGGAGCGCGCCGTGGGCGCAGGCCTTTACGCAGTCTCCGCACCTGTCGCAGGCGGCGCGGTCTATATGCACTCCCTCCGCGTCGAGAGCCGCGGCCTTTTTCGGGCAGGCCGCAACGCAGCTTCCGCAGGCCTTGCAGGAGGTGTATCTGTAGGCGACCTGGGGCCTGGGGTCCTGGGATTCGGGATTGGAGCACCAGAGGCAGGCCAGAGGGCAGCCCTTGACGAATATCGTCGTGCGCGTGCCCGGCCCGTCGTCCAGGCTGTAGCGCTGAATATTGAATATTGTTCCTTCCATACCTTAATCAGCCTTACATTATTTCCGCGGGGGCGGGCAAGGCCCGCCCCCGCGGTTTACGATTACTATTTTATTCGCTAAACTTCGTCGTGCATGGAGCGCTGCACTATTTCGGCCTGAAGCTCTCTTGGCAGGTCTATGAAGTAGGCGCTGTAGCCGCCGACGCGGACCAGCAGGTTTTTATGCTTTTCGGGATGCTTCTGCGCGTCGAGCAGCTCGGCGCGGCTGTGGATGTTGAACTGCACGTGCCAGCCGTTGCGCAGCATGAAGGCCTTGATCAGGGAGGCAAGGTTGTCAAGCTTTTCCGGCGTGTTCAGCACGGACTTCGAAAACTTCATGTTGAGCGCGTAGCCTACAAATTCCCTGGCGTAGTCTCCCCTTGTGGCGGAGTTGATTAGGGCTGTGGGCCCGTTGACGTCCATGCCCGGCATAGCCGAGCAGGCCGCGTCGCAGGTGGGCGTGCCGGCCTTGCGCCCGTTGGGCAGCGCCCCTATGGCCCTGCCTATGCCCACATGCCCGGCGGCGGCGCCTATGAACAGCATGGGCTTTTTCCCTGTTATGGGGTCGATGCGCGAGGTCATGATTTCGGGCACCCTGGTGGACAGCTCGTCGTAGATTTCATCGACATAGTCGTCGTCGTTGCCGTATTTGGGGGCGCTCAGGCAAAGCTCGCGCAAGTCCTCGCGGCCTTCCCAGTTGTTGGCGCAGGCGTCCATCAGCTCGGCCATGGTGCACTTTTTATCGTCGAACACCAGCTTCTTGATGGCGGCTATCGTGTCGGCAAGGTCCACCATGCCCCGGCTGCCCAGCCAGGAGGTGCGGCCCTCGGGATACTTGGCTCCGCCCTCCTTGGGCGTCAGCCCTGCCTTTATCGCGGTATCAAACTGCATGGCCACGCGCAGTCCGCTCATGGGCCCGTCGGTTATCTCGGTGGCGAGAGATATGGTCTTGAACATCATGAGCTTGGGCACGAAGTAGTCAAGCTGCTTGTAGTAGGCTTCCAGTATCTGGTCTATGGAGGTAAAGGTTCTCACGTCGCCCGTATGCGGGCCGAGCTGCTTCTTTGTGCGCGGGTCGAAGCCGTCGTTGAGGGCCAGCTCCAGGACCTTGAGCTGGCTAATATTGTGGCCGCCGCCCAGATGCTCCATGCAGGAAAGATGGTAGCCGAGGCAGCCGGAGGCGCACCAGTCGCAGGCGTCGTAGAGGGGGACGCCGCGCTCCAGATAGCGCTCCGTGCCCAGCCTGTCGTTCAGGAAGGCGGGGTTCCCTCCTCCAAACTCCACGTTGCATTCCAGGGCGTGAATGATGAAGTCATGGGGAGTCTTTTCACTCCAGCGTATGTAGATGG
This sequence comes from Clostridiales bacterium, assembly GCA_029265405.1. Taxonomy (GTDB): domain Bacteria; phylum Bacillota; class Clostridia; order Oscillospirales; family Oscillospiraceae; genus JAJUJI01. The sequence goes on from JAJUJI010000006.1 coordinate 102,563, forward strand.
CGGGCTCCGAGAGCTTCATCTGGGCCATGGCCTCAAGTATGAGCCAGGAGACCTCGTTCGTCAGCTCGACGCCGTTTTCGTCTACTCCGCAGAGGGTTATGTTCGGCAGCAGGGAGCCGGGCGCAGCTCTCTGCTCGCGCGGAATGGTGACAAGGTTCTCGCACTCGCGTATCTTGAGCCACAGCGCCCCCAAAAGCTCGGCGGCCTCCTGAGCGGTCACCTTTCCGGCCTTTTTGTCGGCTATATAATAAGGGTAGAGTATCTGGTCCAGGCGGCCTATCGGAACCTCCGGCCGGTCGGAGGATTCCTTCCAGCATACGAGGTGGTACAGGCGCACCGCCTGTACGGCCTCAAAGAAATCGCGGGGCGGCTCGGCGGGGCAGCGCTCGCAGGCGGCGGCTATCCTGAGCAGCTCGGCCTTTCGCACGGGGTCCGCGCAGTGCTCAGCCTGGCTGCGGGCAAGGTCGGCGTACCTTTTGGCGTAACGGATGAAGGCCTCGCAGGATATGATGCAGGCTTTCAGAAGCCAGAATTTGCGGATAAACTGGGCGCTGCCGTGGGAGTTTTCATTGTCGCCCTCGGCTATCATGCGCTCGCGCTCCTTCCGGCAAAGGTCGATGACGTAGTTGAGGCCGTATTTAATGCACTTGTCGCTGACCTGCGCCACTCCGCCGCCGTAGGCAGAATAATTCTGGAACAGGCCGCGGTCCATCTTGTAGCGGACGCCGCGCCCCTCGAACACCATGCCCCTGTCAAAAAGCAGGTCGAAGGTGTCCTCCCCCATTTCAAAGGCAACGGATGCGTTGACGGTGCTGACCTTGGGCATGTTCTCTATCCAATAGAGAGCGTCCTGCCTCAAAGCCTCCAGGTCGGCGGGGTCTATCTTAGTGGAGGAGATGTCGCTGGTCTTGCGGTCGAACCTGCCGGATTCCACCATTTGAAGTATCTCGTGCGGCTTCATTGCGCATAGCGTGCCGTTGCCGCGCACAAACTTGGTCAGGGAGCCGGCCAGCAGCTCTCCGTCCCTCAGTATTATCGGGCATTCGTCCAGCCTCTTTTCAAGCGCCTTGGCCCAGCGTATATCCACCGGAAGACCTTCCGTTTCCTTCCAGGACTGGGTAAAGAGCAGCGTGTCGTCCACGTAGACCTGCGGCTCGGCGTCCTCCCACTCCTTCTTAAGCCTCTGCAGGCGAGGCGTCAAAACCTTGACTGACTTGATTTCTTCGCGGTTTACCGGTTCGGGAATGTATGACATCGCAAATTTTCCTTTCTTTCTGGCGGGAGTTCGGAAAGGGACTTTTCCCTTTCCCGTCTTGCTTCATAAGCGGCGCGGGGCCGCTTTTATATGTTTTCCTCGTAAGCGCGGGCCACTATGCCGGCGACAAGCTCCCTGGTCACCGGAAGCGGGGGAGGCGCGACTCCTCCGAAGGCCTTAATCTCCATTTCCACCTGCATGACGACCTCGTCCGGCACGGCGGCCAGGAGCTCCTCCTTGTTCAGCCCCAGAGCCTTCAAGCCGGGCAGGCCCGTTTCCTTCAAAAGCCTGCCGGCGGCGGCGAAGGCCGCCCTGCCCACCTCCTCGGCGGAAGCTCCTTCCGGGACGGCGGCGCCCAAGCACTGCGCTATGTACCTGACCTCCTCGGTCTTATACGGAGCAATCAGCTCCAGCACCTGCGGCAGCGTCGCCGCGCAGCCGTTGCCGTGCGGCACATGGAATTTAGCACCGAGCGAGCGGCCTATATCATGGCAAAGGTGGCAGAAGGCGCCCGACATGGCCATGCCTCCCAGCACGGCAGCCTTGGCCATGCCTTCCCTTGCCTCACGGTCATTTTTTCCGTTATCGCAGGCCCTGACAAGGTACTTTCCCGCCAGCCTTATTCCTTCCCGTCCAAGCACCGAGCTTATGCTGTTGGCCATGGCCGAGGTGTAGGATTCGACGCAGTGGCAGAGCGCGTCCAGCCCTGTGGAGGCCGTCACCGCTCTGGGCAGCTCCATCATCAGCTCGGGATCCACGATGCCCAGATTTACCGAGCAGCCGACGCCGGAAATATTGGTCTTTATATTGCGCTCGGTGTCGGTTATCACGCCGCCGGGAGTGCATTCGCTGCCCGTGCCCGCCGTGGTTGGGAGCAGTATCAGGGGCACGCTGGGCCTGGTGACGACGCCGACCCTGCCGAAATACTGGCGCAGCGGAGGCGGATTAGTCTGGAGCAGCTTGGCGGCCTTGGCCGTGTCCAGCGAGCTGCCACCGCCGACTCCCACGACCCCGTCCACGCCCTCGCGGACGCCCAGCGCCCCCGCCTCCTCAGCCGACCAGATGGGCGGATCGGCCTGAACGTTGTCGTAGCATACGGTTTCTATGCCTGCTTTATTAATAATATCGATAATTCTGTCCGCTATTCCGGCCGCCTTGATTCCCCTGTCATATACGACGAGGACCTTTTTGCAGCCGAAGCCCTTCAGCCTCTCGCCCACCGTACCGGCGGTTCCGAAGCCGAAAAGAATGGGATTTGGACTGTTGAATATGCTCTCCACTGTTCGTACCTCAAAAGCCTTCCATACTATATATTATTGCATATACATATTATAATAATTTATCAGTAAAGTAAAGTCCATAGTGATGTTTATAGTTTTTTTTCCCTCCGCCGCGGCTGGAGCAAATGAGTATTCACATATGCCCCAAGCAGGATTATATACATGCAGTAAAACATCCACATCATGGCTATAACGATAGTCGTAAGGCTCCCGTAGGTGCCGTAGGAGCCGAAGCTCCTGAAATAGACGGAAAATATCCACGACAGCAGCATCCACAGCAGCGCGGCGGCCAAAGCCCCGGGAAACTGGCCGGCCAGCCTTACCTTTTTGGAAGGCATCCATTTGTACATCAGCATGAATATAAGAGTCAACAACAATACGACGACAACGAAGCGCAAATTGAGGAAAAAATCGAACAGGGCGCTCATCTCCGGACGCCAGGCCGTCAGCATAGCCGCCAGCCTTCTCTCAAAAACGATGAGGGCCAGCGAAACAACCGTAATCAGCAGCAGCATCAGTATGGACAAGCCCGAGCGGGCACGCACCCTAAGGTAATTTTTCGGCATTTGGGCGTCATATATTGCGTTCAGCCCCCGCATGAGCCCCAGAAAGGCCTTGCTGGCCGACCATAGGGTCAGCAGGGCCGACAGGGACAGCGCGGCTATCGAGCTGCCGTACACGTCCCGCACTATTCTCGCGATGAGCTGGTGCATGGATTCAGGTATGACTGCGGAAAGGTATTCCAGGACCATCCTCTCCGTCAGCGGTGTATATGGCAGTATGGAGCAGGCCAGCGCGGTAACCGGTACAAGCGACAGAAACATGAAAAACGCTCCCGAAGCCGCGTATACCCCCAGCTGGTGCGCGCCTATATCGTCTATGATCCGTATGGCGTTTCTGAAAAGCTTTTTCACACGCTTGAGCCGCCGACCTCCGCTCCGGCGCCTCCATTATCTTCCGCCGGCTCCTTCGCGGCCGGCTGCTCAGGCTCCGGCTTCCCGTCTGGCTCCTCCACAGGCACAATGACGCGGTCCTCGGTGCGCATGCCGGGAAATTCCTCCGCGCCCGCGTCATATCCGCCGTTTTTAATCGGTCCGTTTCTTTTTGCCAATGCCAGCAGGCCTGCCGCTGCCGCTGTCAGGCCCAGTCCCAAGCCTATATAAAGCAGGTATTGTCTTTTCATCCTTGTCATCCGTTTCTCCGGCGGCTAAGATTTACGGTGTGCTTTCCGCAGACCGCCGCCGGTCGGCCCGCAGCCTGCTAGCCCCGCCGCATGACTATATAATAATGGCGCAAGGAGCAAAAATAAAGTACCCCTGACTGTCCGGCGTCTAAAAACCTGACTGCGCCAAAATTAATATTGACAATAATGACTCGAATATGCTACTATACTTGGGCGCGGCGAGATGGAGGCGCTGTTTCCCGCCGTGCAAAATTAATATGCGGGCGTAGTTCAATGGCAGAACACCAGCCTTCCAAGCTGGATACGTGGGTTCGATTCCCATCGCCCGCTCCAGCGTTTCTCCGCCGGCGTTTCATCGGCCGGGCGGAAAACGCCGCAAACGGCGGCTTTTTAGTTTTTTATGCGCTTATTTCTCGTTCTCTGATTGCGGATATGCGCCAGTAGCTCAGCAGGATAGAGCAACTGCCTTCTAAGCAGTAGGCCAGGGGTTCGAGTCCCTTCTGGCGTGCCACAGACTGCTGAAAGCTCGTTAGGCCAAAGGCGGTCTGAATATGGTGGATGTAGCTCAGGTGGTTAGAGCGCCAGGTTGTGGCCCTGGAGGCCGACGGTTCGAGTCCGTTCATCCACCCCATCTTTTTTTAATCGGGATCGGCTGAAAACGATGGGATGTAGCCAAGTGGTAAGGCACCAGACTTTGACTCTGGCATTCGCAGGTTCGAATCCCGCCATCCCAGCCATTATTTCAATTCATTAATGAGACCTAGTAGCTCAGGCGGCAGAGCACCTGCCTTTTAAGCAGGGTGTCGGGGGTTCGAGTCCCCCCTGGGTCACCAAGGAAGACTGGCGGCAAAACGGCTATTCAAGCCGTTTTGCCGTATTTTTGTTGTCCTGCCGGCGCATTGCGGCAATTCCTGAATCGCCCTATTTTACGGGTCTGAAATATACTTGTCTCAGTCCCATGTTATACGCTTGTTCTGTTTAGGGCTAGCCTGAAAACCGGAAAACCTGCGCAAGGCGGAGAGCCGGGCAAATATTGCCGACGTTTTATCGGAGTTTTGCCCGAGCTATTGCCCCTTCACCAGCGCATATATTTTCATGTCCAGCATGGTCCCGTTTTTAACAGCGTTTTTCCTTAGCGTTCCCTCCAAAACAAAACCGGCTTTTTCCAGCACCCGGCAAGAGGCGATATTGTTAGCAAAAGGCTCGGCAAAAATGCGCATAATGTCCGTGTTTTCAAAAATATAATCGCATGCCTCTTTAACCGCAATTGTGCATATTCCTCTGCCCCACCATTTCTCTGCGACATAATATCCCATTTCGGCGGTATATTTATGGATATTGTCTTTGCGGAAAATGCCGATGCAGCCGACGGCTTCATTATCTGACGCAATTGCCCAGACATATTGGCTGTCCTTTTCCGCCTTCAACACGGAAGATATGAACCTCTCCGCGTCACCAACGGTATATGGATACGGTATGCCGTCCCTTAATTTGTCCTGTATTTTTCTGTTGTTTAATGCAGCCGCAAGACTATAAGCATCCTCCATATCCCAGGTGCGGATTTTAACATCCATTGATGGATGCCTCCTTTGAAGCTTAAACGATTCTTATAAATAATATTAGCACATTTTATCAGAAAAACTAGAAAAGCAAAAGGACTTCAACCGCGAGGGCTCAAGTCCTTTTGCTTCATTTCATAATGAGAAGTTAGGTGAATATAGATGCCACTTTTTTATCAGCTAACCACTTATATTTTCAATAAAAAAGCATCTGTATAAATCCTGTGCGTTATCGGGGAGGAAGTTTGTCGTCCTCATCCAGTTGTTTGGTTTCTCGGCTCTTTTCTTCCAGGGCCGTTATCCTGTGATCCTCTGTCAGCAGTTTCATCTGGCTGATCGCTATTGCATTTAGTTTTTTCAGACGTTCTGCCTGTGGCATCCCATCCGCAATAAATACTGCATTCAGATTTTCCATGTTTGAAAGACAAACAAGCTGCGAAACATTTGCATAATCACGGATGTTGCCTTTTAATTCCGGATCGCTGTCGCGCCATTGTCTGGCAGTTTTTCCAAACAAGGCAACATTCAGGACGTCCGCTTCGCTGGCATATACCTGGCTGACCTGCTGTGGTGTAAGCTCTGGCGGGATCAGGTTCTCCTTGATCGCATCCGTATGGATACGATAATTTATTTTTGACAGGTTGCGTTTGATATCCCAACCAAGCTGCTGCTGTTCTTCCGCCTTCAACCTCTCGAATTCCTTGATCAAATAGATTTTGAATTCCGGGCTGATCCACATGCCGAATTCGAACGCGATGTCCTTATAGGCATACGTTCCGCCATATCGTCCTGCAGTCGCTTTCAGGCCGATTGCGTTTGTTTTTGCTACCCATTCCTTGACGCTGATCTTATACCTGTTCAATCCGGCCTGACTTTTAATTATGGCGAATTCGCCATAATTAAAATCGGGATTGTAGATTTGTTCCCATATGCCTAAAAACTCAATGGTGTTCCGGTTGCGAAGCCAATCCGAGATGAAAAAATCTCCGTCTTTTGCTTTCAGCATATCGGTAAGGGAGATATAATCCTTATCTTCAATCGTGGCAACGGTGATCTGCGCCCCGTTCACACTGAGGTAATTTACCATCGGCTGAACCTCCTGTCAAATTTCTATTTCTTTTGATCTGTACTTTGAGCGTGTATTCATACTGACATTACCGGGCCGTTCTGTTGATTCGAATTTGGTTCGGTTTCTCCGTTGTGCTGCTGACAATCATGTTCCATTTCCGGCTGATCCGGATGGCAATGGTTCAGGAGGGCTGCTACTTTTTCCGGTACATTATCGAAATCCACATGGTGATCTCGCTCGACAGAAACTGTATACCAATAGTCATAGGGGATATAAACCGTAGACAAGTACTTGGATTCCGAAGGCTTCAATTTTTCTCCGCCTTGATCAATCACACCCTTTGGCGTCAAAAAGAAAGTCCCCCAATGCTCGCCGGAGGACTCCAGATCAAGTGTGACGATGCCAAGTCCGATATGACCGGTGTTGCGTCCTCGTATGACAGCGGGAAACTCAATAAATTCATAATTGTGGTTGTTAAAATAGTCCGTGCCATAAACTTCGACACAACTGTCATGCATCTGTTTCAGTATCTCTTTGGCATAACCGTCATCTTTCGAATTACATGATTGATCCAGCTTTGCGAAATCCACTGTTGGGAGCATGGCATTCAGGCGTTCTATATAGATCGTCTGCAGATCTTTTTTCTTCATTTTGCTTCCCCTCATTCCATTTTCATGCCGAATTGCTCGGTTTCGTTTTCCGGCAGATCAGACTGTTCCGGCCGTGAGATGGCGGAGAAACTGTCCTCCCCTGGGACAAGAGCGAGGGATCTGCCGTTGTCCCAAGTCATCTGGAGCTGTCCGGCGTCGTCTACAAAATCAACCGTTCCCTCAAGTCCGGATGGCATATCCGCTTCTCCGGACATAGCGTGGAGCCGGATTCGGGTGCCGCTCGGATATTGCGCCTTAACCCGTTGTACTTTCTTGTAATCAAAAAACATCATTCATTCCTCCTATAATGCAATCTCAGGACCCTTTTCTGTTTAACATGGCAGCCTACATACTGAGATCCATCTCGTTTTGCATTTCGTACCAGGTTTCCACCTCCACATCTGTGGCGACGGGAAACTCCTGCGGCTCCTTTTCGCCCATCTGCATGGGAACGAGATGCTCCAGTATTTGAGGCAGCAGTTCCTGATCAGGGCAGCGGTCTATGAAGTTGCCGAAAGTATTCAGGATTTTTCTGTCCAATACATCCGTGAGGATGATTTCTTTCGCATCCTCATGCTGCATGATAAAGTTGGCGATGTTGGAAGGCGAATTCTCGAACCAGTATTCGCGCCGGTAACCTTCATAGGGATAGACATAGCCCCTGACCAGATTTTCTTTGCCCAGCAATTCACTTAATGCTTCATTTGTCATATGCTGCTCCTTTCATGGAAAAAGCGGAGCCATCCGGACTCCGCTAATTAAATATGCTGTTTTCCGATGGCATGAAATTCATTGTTCCGCGATAAAACCGAAGCGGTCTATTTGCCGTTTCGGACTTTGATCTTTCAACTGCGACTCTTGGCGACCCGGATGTAAACCGCTACCCTGGGGCTGGAATCCTGCAGTCGGTTCTTCTTGTCTGCCTTGTTTTTAGGATGCTTCATACATATCATCTCCTTCATATCCGGTGAGCGACTGTTCTATCTGGACACCGCCCTTAAAAATAATGATTAGCTTATCTTCGTTGACCACCTTGATGGTATCAATAAGCTGCCGCACGACGCTGTCACTATATGCCGTTGATTCGAAGGGAGCGTTTTGGAGTGCCTTGCAGATGTCGTCGATCTGCCTGGTCACCTCATCCGGACCATTCTGCTTTACCCGGCATTGCTCCAGTGTTTTGCGCAGGGCGCCGATCTCATCCTTAAGCGCAGTGAACTTACTCTCATAGCTTTCGGAGCTACCGGTTTTCTGTGCGATGGTCACCAATTCCATCGTGACGCCTTCCAACTCATGGATTCTGTTTTCTATGACCAGGGGATTGACGGTGCCGCCGTTCTTTTCAGACAAGGTTGCCGCCAAGTTGGTTCTGATAATACCGATGAGCTTTTCCCGGTCGCTCATCATGGTGTTGATGGCATGCAGTACCGCCGCGTGGAGCCGATCTTCCTCAATGGTGGGTGATTTCTTGCAATATTTTGTGCCGTAGTCCAGCCGGCTGATGCAACGCCAGACCACCTTCTTCTTGCCCCGCTTCGCCCAAGTTACCCTCCTGAAAGCGGAGCCGCACTCACCACAGACCAATAGTTCGGTCAGGGCGTAACGGCTACTGTACTTGGACTGCTGAGTCTTGCTGGTCTTGTCCGATACCTTTCGTTTTCCGGCTCTGCGGGCGATCTCCGCCTGTACCCGCTCGAAGAGATGCCGGTCGATAATCGCCGTATGGTGGTTTTGAACCAGATATTTGGGTAACTCACCGTTATTTTTTTTGGTTTTTTTGCTTAAACAGCTTTCCACATATGTTTTCTGTAAAAGGGCATCCCCGCAGTATTTTTCGTTGCGGAGCAAATATTGAAGCACGCCTTCCGACCACTGGGGCTTACCACCCGCAGCTGGAATATTTTCGGATTCGAGCATCTTTTTGATGTTTGCCACACTCATTCCCGCGAGGTAGCTTTCAAAAATTCGGCGCACAACCTCTGCCTGTTCGGGTATTACCTTGGGCTGATCGTCCTCGCCGCGCTCGTAGCCATAGATTCTCTTATATTGGAAAGTTACTTTGCCGCTTTTGAAGCTCTGGCGTTTTCCCCAGCGGATACTTTGGCTCATGGACTCGCTTTGTGCCTGAGCGAAGCCAGCCAGCATGGTGATAAATACTTCCGTGTCGGTTTTCAGGGTGTTGATGTTCTCGGTTTCAAAAATGACCGCTATCCCCAGCTCCTTCAGCTCGCGGACGTAGTTCAGGCAGTCCACCGTGTTCCGGGCGAAGCGGCTGATGGACTTGGTCAGGATCATATCAATCTTGCCCTTTCTGCATAGGCGGATCATTTTCAGGAAGTCCGTGCGTTTCTTTACTGACGTCCCTGAAATGCCCTCATCCGCGAAAATCCCTGCCATGGTCCATTCAGGATTGGTCATGATTTTTTCAGTGTAATACGCCACCTGCGCCTCATAGCTGGTGAGCTGTTCCTCCTGATCGGTGGAGACCCTGCAGTATGCCGCAACACGAAGCTGGCGAGTAATAGTCTTGTTCTGATTCGCCAAGTGGTTGGCAGGGATAACGATAATCTGCATTTGTTGTGGTTGTGAAACGCTTTGTGTTGTCATCATAGTGTGGTACTCCTTTCCGGTTTATTAAGGTGTTGTCCGTTTTTTAACATCAGGGATACTGCTCCATCAGGCTGGACAATGACCGCATCCACGGCGCACTCGAACAGATCCGTGTCGAATGGCATCGATGGTTCATGGCTTTTAAATGCTGCCCGCAGCTCCCGTGCCTTTATCGGCAGGCGGCCGTCGGAGCAGATTGCGTATTGGGCGGCCGCGCGGGCCATGATCAGGATCTTGATATATTCCTCGTCACAGTCCGTTTTGTCCAACTCACGGTTGATTTCGTTAGTCAGCCTTGTGACTTCGAGATCGTGGGGGTGGGTTTCCACGGATGGTATTTCAATGTTTGCGGGGGTTGTTATTGCATAGTTCAACAGGTCGGTGACCTGTTCGGTCAGCAGGGTATCGGTTATTTTTACTGTAGTGGAGCATTCGGAATTTCTGCATCTCCATTTTTCACCGACTCTGCTGTCCAGAATTCTTTCGTAATGGCTCCCGCATTCGCCGCAGATTACTTTTCCTTTCAGTGCGATAACCTCCGGGACGGTGCGGATATCCCTGCGGGTATATTTTTCTCGTTGGAGCAGAGCAGATTGCTGGAATTCGTTCTCCGTGATCAACATGGGGTATGCGTCCTGTCCGAGGTATTTGCGGTTCTGCAATATGCGTCCCACCATGTTCTTGTTCCAGCGGGAGGCGCCCTCACTGTATGGGCAGCCCGCCTTTTCCAGCTCGGCGGCGATCTGGCTGTAGGACTCGCCAGCTATATATTGGCGGAAGACCATCCTCACCATTTCCGCTTCCAACTCATGTGGTGTGACGGTTCCGCAAGTGAGCTGGTAGCCGAACGCGATGTATCGGTTTTTCATATCAGCGCACCGTCCTTTCGATGGTTTCCGCAAGTTCCAACCCGTTTATCAGCCTAAATTTCAGCCGTTCTCCGGACTCGGCGGTGACCCGCTCCACAAGGCTGTCAAAAAGCGTTTCGTCAAAGCGGCTCAGGTGCTCGGGGCTGTCTTCCAGTAATTCGATCAGGTTTTTGGTGTCGGTGATGGTACTGTCATCCTCGTCCTGTTCCATCAGCCTGTTCTTTTCGGTTTTCAGGTTGCGGATTTTTCTGCCCAGCTCGTCGGTTTGAGATATAAAAAGAGCAGAATCGATGATGCCTTTGGACTTCAGTCCGTTCAGCACCTGATTCCGCTCAGTGAGTTCCGCAATCTGACGGTTCAGCTCGACCACCTGCAGATTGCTCAGATTTCGATGGCGTTTGAGCGCCTGCAATTGATCCAGCATGGGGGACAAGATGGTGTCATAATTCAGTTTTAGCTTGTGGTACATCCGAAAGAACGCCTTATAGATCTCCGGTTCGGGTATTTGGGGGACCGGGCAGTTGGCTTTTTTGTTGTTGCGGTTATGGCATACCCAATACGTTTTCCCGCCGCAGATCTTCCTTTTGAACGCCGAGCCGCACTCCCCGCAGTAAATCCTTTTGCTCAGCGGATACTCCGAGCGTTTTGACATGGATGGAAGGACCCTGCTTCGGTTCAGTTCCTGCGCCCGTTCAAAAATTTCGCGGGTGATGATGGCGGGGTGCGAGTATTTTATGTAGTATTTGTCCTTTTCACCATTGTTGCGCTTTTTTTGAAACGGCAGGACGTCGGTGGTGTACCGTTTTTGCAGAAGTGCGTCACCTATGTACCGCTCATTCTTCAAGATATAGTCGATGGAGTTGTACCGCCATTTGGTTTTTCCGTCTCTTGTGGAAAGACCCCGCGCGGTCAGCTCGGCGGCAATCTCATCCTTGCTCCTACCATTCAAATAGCTATCAAAGATGTACTGGACGATTTCTGCTTCCTGCTCGTCGATCCGGAGGGTTCCGTCGACCAGCAGATATCCGAAGGGAGCTTTGCAAGTGATGAATTTTCCTTTTTCCATGCGGTGCTGATAACTCCAGCGCATGTTGGTGGATATGGTCATGGATTCCTGCTGTGCGTTTCCGGAGAAAAAGGTCAGGAGCATTTCGTCGGTGATTTCAGCCGTATCGAGGTGTTCCTTTTCGAAGTAAATGGTCACGCCGATGACTTTCAGTTCTCTGATGATTTGCAGACATTCCCTGGTGTTTCGGGAAAAGCGGGAGATGGACTTGGTCAGAATGCGGTCAATTTTACCTTTGCGGCAATCCCGGATCATCCGCATAAAATCATTCCTCTTGTCCATCCGCAGTCCGGTGATGCCCTCGTCAGCGTAAATGTCGACAAACTCCCATCCCTCGTTTTCACTGATGAGCGCGGTGTAATAGCTCACCTGCGCCGCGAAGGAGTTCAACTGGTCGTCGGAGTCGCTGCTGACACGGGCGTAAGCCGCGGTGCGAAGCTTGTTGCTTCTTACCTGCATAATCGGGTCTATGACGATAACCTGCGGGTTTGCCGGTTTGAGCGTTCTCGCTGAAGTTCCGGCAACAATATTTTGGCTTGTTATCACGGCTTTTCGCCTCCTTTCTTTGTTTATCAGCAACATACATTACCACACAATCGTTTCAATAGCTATCCCCAAAAGCACTAAACAACCAGAATGGATACCTCAAGCTGCCCGGCAATGCGCGCAGTGGTTTTCCTGCTATCCTCGGCGGTAATCTTGCCGACGGAAACAAGCCAGTTCAGGGCGTTCACGATGGCGATATAGTCGGCTTTTGCGGTAATTTCATCAGTGGTTTCTTTCATACAAGCATCCTCCTATTCCAGATTCATGGCGTTAAATCCGTCGTACAGTTCTGTAAGCTGGGGAATCCTGATTTCTCCCTCCAGCGGGGAGTATAGCCAGATGCCAAGCTGGTCGAAGCCTCCGAGAAGCTCCAGCGTTTTTGCGGTATCCCGCCCCAGACGGTCGAGCTTTTTCACCAGCAGCACATCAAATTCGTTGTTCCCAGCGGCCTTCAGGACTTCCTTCAGGCCAGCGCGATCAAAATTCAAGCCGCTGCCGATATCTTCGGAGGACCCGACCACCACAAAACTCATCTGCTCTGCGTAATCTTTAAGCTCTTTTTTCTGGCCTTTTAAGGCGCCGTGGGTATCCTCCGGAGCATCAATCCGGCAATAGGTCCAGGCGCGTTTTTTCTGTTCCATATTTCAAACCTCCATTTGCTGAATTTGTTTAATCTCACATGGACACGGCAGGGTATAACAGCCCTGCCGCGTAGTATCTGAGATCAAAACTGATCCGTTTGTTCTTCATTTGATAATAGTTGCCATGCTTCTATTCGACACTACTCCCCGAAGCACAGAAAGCTTTGCGGCTCTTAAGGCGACAGCATAAACGGTTTGCTGGTCAAACAAACACCATAGGAATTTCACCTCTCCCAGGATCTCTGCGAGTTGTCCCCCTTGCGTGATCCCGCTTTCAGGCGGGGCTGGGGCTGGACAAAAGTAGCGTTAGCACTGTCCGTTTCATTGCGATACAGCCCACCACAGGCTGTTTTATGACCGGGCCTTGCCGCTCGTCGCCTTCGATGCTATCGGTTCGACGGATGTCTGTCACCCATCCGCAGGTAGTCCTGGCGCGCTCGTCAATGTCGCTGCCGCTCATCACGGCCGGACAGATCATGTACTTATGCTGCCGGATATGAAATTTTCAAGGAACAATGAGGAGAATAGAGAAACCCCCTCACTAACTTCCACGTTGAGTGAGGGGGTTGAGCGGAAAAACTTTTACTTTTCCATAAGTTTTTTTAACTTTTCCAGAATTTTTATCTTTCGGTCGTGAATCGTCCTTTGCGGTATACCAGTTTCTTTGGATAGCTGATGCTCGCTTTTCCCCTTAAAAAACAGATCGGTGATCAGATCCTGTTCCTCCGGAGTGAGCTGGCTGAGGCAGACCAGCATTTTCTCGATCATCACCGCCTTAATTGCGGTATCATCTACGCCCTCGCCATCAATGGCAAATTGCCTGTTTTCTTCCAATAACCGGTCATACGAGTCTTCCCGGCTGGGGAGATATGTAACGGTTCTGCTGGCATAATCGATTCTACACCGTTCAACTTTAATGTCATACTGCTGGTACTCCATCTTACGGTCGCTTTTTTCCAATACCTCTATAATTTCATTGCTTAATCCGGGATATTTTTCCCGGTAATTCGTCTTTTTCTGATACTTAGCCATAGGGCTTGTCCTCCATTTCGTGTTTGTTGAAATCCAGAAATGAAGAACAAGCGGAGGAGACCGGCATCTTAGAGCGGTTCTGTGCAACAAAAAAAGAGCGTACTTTCGGACGCGATAGTCCGTTTGTACGCTCTTGTAAATTATTTCATGTTTTACCTGTTCTGATGGTTCATGTTCATGACCGCACTGCTCCGGTAAACAGAACAGGCTTTTTTTGAAAGGTTACCGATTACAGCGGTACATAAAATGATGTCCGCTTCATCACGCCTGGCCGCTACCCGGTAGCGGCTGGTCATTCCTTATGACATACTGTATACGCATAAAAATACCCTCCAAACCTGCAAGTCTGGAGGGCTTATATGGTATCCGTTCAGGTATGGGAAAAAACCCGCCAAACTCACGTTTTTTTTGTTGGGCGGGTAGCGCCATATCCTGTTTCGACTTCTATGTAAGCCGCATAAATGTGGCTTTTTATACTAATGTGTTTATCCCTTCTTGCTTATTTGGTTCTGTTTCATCGTTTTATCATTCAATAGGAATTGTAAAATGGAGCTTAACGACTTCAGCAAACTTGAAAGCATCTTAAAGACCGCCCGAAAATCAAAGGGAATTACAGAAGAGCAATTAGCTGTAACCATGAAGATATTGCCTCGCTATCTTATGTCAATTGAGAAAGAAAAAAGAAACCATGTTACGATGTTCAATTGACAACAGGAAATTTTGCAGGGTTTATACTAAAAATAAAACCTACCGCAAAAGGGCAGGTTTAGTACGCAATTTAACTTGGCGGCAAGGCTGTCATCATGCGTTCGCACCTTAGACCCTATTGCTTTGCGTCCTTGCCTTTCGGCAAGTTTGCCCTTGTCATAATTATTCATCTATTCTTTAATATGAGTTATGCATTGGCTAAACATTATTTTGATATGCTCGTCGACTAATGAATAGTAAGCAATCTTGCCATCACGTCTATATTTAATCAAACGAGTTTGGCGCAGAGATTTCAGATGATGGGAAATTGCAGGCTGAGACATCTTTAACAGAGCTGCAATATCGCATACGCACATCTCGGACAACAGAAGAGCATTGATAATTTTCAAACGCGTAGGATCGCTTAATACCTTAAATATCGCAGCCATATCAAATAGACTTTCATCATCAGTTATTTCTTTTTTTACTTTTTCTAATATATCTTCATGGATAATGGTAACATTACATAATGCATTTTCCTTCTTATCGATTGACATAATATCTCTCCTTGTATAAATGATTAAGCAATAGCTTAATTATAATAATAACATCTTCTTAGTATGCTGACAATACAAGAACAAACAATGTCAATTCAGATCACGTTTTATAAATATCTCTCATCGAAGAGTCAGTTTTCCAGTTACCCTTATGAATAACGCTTGTTGCCGAGATAAAATATAGTGAACAGCCCCGGTCCGCAATGTGCGCCGATAACGGCGCCAAGGCTCATAATCGTCACTTTCGATACAGTCGGGAAGGCTTTAAGTACATTTTTCCGCATAAATTCCGCATCCTCCATGCAGTCCGCATGAAGGATGAATACCTCTTTGCCGTCCGGCTCGGTAAAATCCTCTTTCATCCTGGCAAGGATGTTGAGCAGGGCTTTTTTTCTGCCGCGGACTTTGGAAGCTACAACAAGTTTGCCTTCGTCTGATACATAGAGAACAGGCTTTATGGAAAGGAGCGACCCCACCAGAGCGGCAGAATTGGAAACACGTCCCCCGTGTTTGAGGTAGTTTAGATTATCAACCGTAAACCAGTGAATGATTTTGAGTTTGTTGGTTTCCGCCCATTCGATTGTCTCGTCGAAACTCCTGCCGGCGTCCCGAAGCCTGACCATGTAGTACAACAGCATCCCAAGGCCCCCGGATACACAGAGGGTATCCATCAGGTAAAAGCGTTGATTCGGATACTCTTCCCGGATCTGAGTGGCTGTTTCCTCTGCACTGATAAAGGAATGGGATATCTGGCGGGTCATGTCCAAAAAAATCACATTTTTTCCTGTATCCATGAGTCCCTTGAAAAACTCATGGTATGTATAAGTGTTGATCATGGAAGTAGCCGCCATCGCTCCTTTACGCATCGCCATGTAGGTGGCCGCTCTCGTCTCTTCCCGGCAATCATCGGCGTATAACTTATTAGCAATGGTATAGGAGTAGCTGATAAGCGGGATATCATGTTCTTTAAAATATTTTGCTGGGAGATCCGTAGTTGAAGCAGCTGCAATTATGTAATCCGCCATTTTTTCGCCTCCTGACATAGCCGGGTGGAATCATAAAGATATTTTCTTGATATCAAGATAAATTTATTCGTGCGGTGCAGCCCATAATTTATCAGCCACCGGCTTCCACTTCTCAGCGGCCGGAATCGTTTTCGCTGTCAATTCTTCGACCGTTTCGCTGTCTTCAAGTTGGGTGGAATGAGCCTTTGACCTGTTGACCATTTCTCGGATTATTTCAGGATTGTCAAACATCGGACAGGGACGCAGATGGTTTTCGTTGAAAGGCTGATTTTTACGGTATTCCTGAAACAGCGGGGAACGCAGCGCATCAATCAGGTCTACATCCTTGATGTTTACATTGGAATAGTGGATGAAGGCACATGGCTCCACATCGCCGTTGGAATTGATGTGCATGTAGTTCCGCCCGCCGGCAATGCAGCCTTTTACATATTCCCCGTCGTTCCAGAAATCCATGATAAAGCATGGCTTGTCCGTACGGAATTTTCGAATCTGATGGTACATATATTCGCGCTGCTCCGGCGTTGCAATCAGGTCTGTCACGGCATCCTTGCCGACTGGGATATAGGTAAAGTACCAGCCGAATTTGCATCCCTTTGCAATCATATCGTCCACCCATTTTTCACTGCCGACAACATCTGTGTTCTTGCTGTGATAGCAGGTGGAGAAGCCGAAGATGATGCCGTGCTTCTGCAGAATATCCATGGCATCCATTACTTTTCGATAGGTGCCCTTACCGCGGCGCATGTCGGTTTCTTCCTCATATCCTTCAACGCTGACGGCAAACGCCAAATTCCCCAGCCGTTCGACTTCGGAGGCAAACACCTCGTCAATCAGTGTGGCGTTGGTGAAGGAGAGGAACATACAGTCGTCGTTTTCCTCCGCCAACCTGAGAATTTCATCCTTGCGGACGGTCGGTTCGCCGCCCGAGAGTATGTACATATAAATGCCAAGTTCCTTGCCCTGCCGGATTATTTTCTGCATCACCGAATAGTCAAGCGAAATCCCTTTTCCGTATTCCGCCGCCCAGCAGCCGGTACAGTGAAGATTGCAGGCGGCAGTGGGGTCGAACAGAATAGCCCATGGCACGTTGCATTCGTACTTTTCCTTGCTTTTATCAATAATCGCATTTCCCACCATCCCGGCATTGACCATGAAGTTAATCAGAAATTTTTTCTGTGTGGTCGGATTCAACTCATTGAAACACCGCTGGATCAGCTGATTCCAGTTATTGGTCGGGTCTTTAGCGATCTCCCGGAACATCTGCGCTGTCTTTTTGTAATCCGCCTTCATGATTTTTTCAGCCCAGTCGATCATCTTGGGCAGATTTTTCATAGGATCTTGAGCCATGTAGGTATAGGCCTCATTTATAAGCGCCGAGCCAATCAATTGTTTCGCATTTTTCATTTTCCCTCACTAACCCTTCTTTAAATTATAAAGTCTCTCGGTTGAAACACTTGCTAAAGTGCAAATAAATTTATAAATTTTTCATATTCATTGCCCGCATTGCATTTAAAACTGCTAATATAGCAACTCCCATGTCTGCAAACACCGCTTCCCACATTGAAGCCACACCTAATGCTCCTAATACAAGGAATACAGCTTTAACTCCTAATGCAAACACGATATTCTGAGTGACAATGCTCCTGGTTCTTTTTGCGATTTTAATAGCGGATGCTATCTTAGATGGCTCATCAGTCATGATTACAACATCTGCAGCCTCTATCGCGGCATCCGAACCTAAGCCTCCCATAGCCATACCTATGTCGGCTCTTGCGAGTACCGGTGCATCGTTTATTCCGTCACCGACAAATACAATCTTTCCATTATGGGACTTTTTGGCCTCCAGGGATTCAATTTTTTCTACCTTATCAGCGGGTAACAATTCGGAATAAACCTCATCCAAACCCAGCTTCTTGCCAATTTTATCCGCTACTTTTTTCAAGTCCCCGGTAAGCATAACAGTTTTCCCAACACCAAGAGCTTTCAACTCTTTAATTGCTTTTGCCGAATCTTCTTTCACTTCATCTGAAATCACGATACTGCCGGCATATTTTTTATCTATTGCAACATGTACTACAGTACCTAAAGTATCAACATCATTGTATTTAATATTTTCGCTGACCATTAATCTGGTATTACCAGCAAGTACTTCTTTCCCATTGACATTAACCTTGATACCGTGTCCCGCAATTTCCTGATAGTCTTCAATTCGATTTTTATCAATTTCTGCACTGTAAGCACTAATAATTGAGAGTGCAATCGGGTGGTTTGAAAAGCTTTCTGCATAAGCTGCGTATTCTATTAGCTCTTTATCTGTATATCCATTTTGAGGATTTGTTTCTGTAACTTTGAACACACCTTTAGTTAAGGTACCTGTCTTATCAAAAACAACAGCTTCAACATTGTTCAATGCTTCAAGATAGTTGCCGCCTTTTACTAATATTCCTCTTTTTGAAGCTCCTCCGATACCCCCAATGAATCCTAATGGTATTGAAAGTACTAATGCACACGGACAGGATACTACTAAGAATACTAAAGCTCTATAAATCCAATCAGAAAAGGATGCTCCTGGAATAACCAAAGGTGGTATTACTGCAAGTGCTAAGGCTCCAAATACAACAACCGGAGTATAGTAACGTGCAAATTTTGTTATGAATTTTTCAGTCGGAGCTTTCTTACTGCTGGCGTTCTGTACCAAATCCAAAACTTTTGAAACCGTAGATTCTCCAAATTCTTTTGTAACTTCAATAGTCAAAACACCATTCTTGTTTATAAATCCGCTCAAAGCATCACTTCCAGGTTCCAGTTCACGAGGAACGGATTCACCGGTTAATGCTGCTGTATCAACCATTGAAGTTCCTTCTATAACCTTGCCGTCCAGAGGAACTTTTTCTCCAGGTTTGACAACAATGGTATCGCCAATATTTACATCTTCAGGAGATACCTTTTCAATTTCTTCACCAACCTTTAAGTTTGCATAGTCAGGTCTTATATCCATTAATGCACTGATTGACTTTCTGGAATGGTCTACGGCCATATCCTCAAACAATTCACCTAATAGATAGAACAACATAACAGCTACACCTTCTGGATACTCTCCAACGAAGAAAGCACCAATAGTAGCTACGCTCATAAGAAAGTGCTCACTAAACACCTGACCTCGAGCGATTCCCTTTACTGCACTTAAGACAACTTTTGTGCCAACTATGATATAGCTTATGATAAATATAGTTAGTTCCAGCCAATTCGGAAACTTAAAGATCAATCCCACTGCAAATAAAGCACCACCAATAACAAGTTTTATTATTTCTTTTTTGCGGTTGTCACCATCTTCATCTTCTTCATCATTTTCTTTTATTTCAGCTTTTGAAGAATTTGCCTCAAAAGTAACCTTAACATTGGGCTCAATCCTTTTTACTATACCTTCAATCTTTTCTCTTAATTCTGAGGTGCTGACACTATCATCAGCTTCCATGGTAAGTTTCTTGGAAACAAAATCTACTGAAGCAAACCTAACTCCTTCCAAATTCTTTACTTCCGCTTCAATTTTCGCCGCACAATTAGCACAGTCAAGTCCATTAAGCATTATCGCGCTTTTATTGCCTTTATTTTTATTTGGATCGACTACCTTGACATCCGGCTCAATTTTTTTTACTATGGCAGTTATTTCACCAAGGATTCTATTTAAATCCTTTTTATCGGCAGCTTCAATTGCCAATTTTTTAGAAACAAAATCAACTGTTGCATCGTTGACTCCTTGAATGTCTTTAATCTGTGTTTCAATCTTAGCAGCGCAGTTAGCACAGTCAAGGTCTTCAAGCATCAATATTTTTTTAACACCTTTACTATCAGTTCGTTCTTTTACTGCCACATCCGGTTCATGCTTATGTACTATCGACTTAATTTGTTCGAGTACATTCGCATATTCCTCTGTGGATTCAATTTCTAAAGTTAATGTCTTGTTCATGAAATTCATATATGCCTTGACTCCATTTAGTCCATTAACTTCATCTTCAATTTTGGCAGCACAATTGGCGCAGTCCAAACCTTCTAACAAAAGCTCTTTCTTTAACATTCTGATCCTCCTACTCTATATAACGAATAAACGATTGCTTAATCGTTATATTATCACTTCCATATCTTGTTGTCAATACAAAAAACAAAAAATATTGTGCGTCCTTATTGCTTTACGTCATGTTCTCACGCCTGAACTTCCACTGTAAAGTTTGGATATTCTGCCCAGAACTGTATTGAACTCAGTATAAACAGTGAAGTAAAGACAAGCGAGTAATTGTCGACAAATTAATTCATATATATAATCACTGTCAGTGCGTTCCTATTTTCACGCCTCCACTGTAAAATTTGATAGGAGGTGAACTGACAGTGGAGGAATTACTGAACACGTTTGGCGAGACGATAAAAGACGCCCGGCAGGCTGCCAATCTGACACAGGAAGAACTTGCCGAGCAGGCCGGGATCACGACAAGATACATAATGGCCATTGAGAATGAAAACAAACAGCCAAGCATGAAAGTTCTGTTTAAGCTCATTCGAGCTTTGAAAATATCCGCGGATACGATCTTTTATCCTGAAATTCAACATGCAGACAAGAAAAAAGAACACCTAATCCACATGATCCACCTGTGCGATGAACGGGATCTGCAGGTAGCCGCGGCGACCATCAAGGCGTTACTGGATACAAAATAAGCAAAGAACCATCTTCTTTTTGGGAAGATGGTTCTTTATCTTAGAGTAAATTGTTCTTTTTTCTGATGTTAAACTCTTTTAGAGTGGGTTCTTCACTGCATGGCTCATCATGAACCGTACCATAGTTCACCAAATAAACAGACCTTTCCCTTGGCGGGACGATCATATTTTTTCATAACTAACTGGTATCCACTTCTATCAGATAAAACATATTACTGCTCTTGCCGCCATTTTCACGCCATCTTTGGTCCTTTCGAATAAGGCTGCTTTTCTCAAGGTCGGCAAGAGCACGCTTTACCGTACTCCTTGACAACTTCAGTTCCCTGGCGATGGTACCAATCGCCGGGTAGCATTTGCCGTCCTTATTGCATCGGTCGCGCAGATACATGTATACGGTCACCGCCCGGTGTGGCAGTTCGGAGGAATACAGGGATGTAAAGTAACCCATAGCTTCACCTCCTATTCAATCCGAACAGGTACTTTTGTATGAACCGCGGGTTCAGGCTGTTGGGCTGGCACGTGCTGCATACCTCCCGGCGACGCCTCTGTCCCAGCTTCCTCCGGAGCTTCCTCGCAGGCGGCGTTTCTGCGGATAATTTCCGCTTCCAGCTCATGCCTGTCGGCATACTCTACCTTTCGGGCCGACTTTTCCGCAATTTCATACGGTTTGCCGAAGGTGATGCCCCATTCGAGGAACAGCTTCAGACGTGTACGCATGGGATAAGCGCCTGTCTTGGTCACGATAAAGTGGCCTTTGGGCATGGACTTCAGTTCGTCGGGAGTCATCAATGGCCGCTCAATCATCTGCAGGGACTGGCTGGGGTCATTCTTCCCTCGGCTGATGGAACCGCTCATGACTGTCTTATTGCCCAAGGCCTTCGACAGGATTTGCGCGGATTCGCTGTTGGGGGCAAAACCGCCGAAAACCGTGTCCTGGCAGTTGTCAACGATGATGGCAGAACCCTCCCGGCCATAATTTTTTTCCAGCTGAGCGAAGCTCTGGATAATGGCAACAATAGACACGCGGCGAGAACGAGAGGATGAGAACATCATCTCCGCCGACTCAATCTTGGGGATGGTGCCTATCTCGTCGAGGAACATCATGACACGGTTCGGCAGCTTGCCGCCGTATTCGTCTGCCACGGAAAGGATCTCCCGGTAGAGCTGCTGGACGATCAGCGAGATAATGAAATACTTGGTGTTATCTTCCTCGGGCATGACGAGAAAGATCGCGCTTTTTTCGGTGCAGAATTTTTCCGCGTCGATGGCAGTATCAAAACACAGCACCTGCTCCAGCTCGGAATCCAGAAAAGCGTTGAGCCGGGAGAGCGCCGTGGAGAGGACGCTCTGCATGGCCTGTTCTGCGGTATTGAGCGCCGCTCCCGCGAACCATTTGGTTTTATGCTCGTCCGGCAGATGCGCCAGAAGAAGCTGGAAGAGCGTCCGTCCCTTCACGCCGCTGGGCGCCAGCAGATCCTGAATGAGCTTAAACACCGATACGATATGGCGCTTTTTCGGCTTACAGTATTCCGCGATGAGCAGGATAACGGAAGTCAGAAGCCCCTCCGCCGCGTCGTAGAAAAAGGCGTTCTGCCCGGCTGACGCAATGTCAAAGCCCCCGGAATTTATGATGGTCTTGGCCGTGATCTTGGCATACTTTTCCGCCCTGGCCTTGTACGCCAGATTCTCCGGATTGGCAAGATACAAGTCCATGTACCGGTTAACCAGGTGAAGCAGGTTGTTGCCGTCTGAGCGGGTGGGGTTTCTTAAGTCGATAACCGCCACATGGTAACCATAATAATCCTTTGCGATTCCAGCATAATTGCGATAGAGGTCGCCTTTGGTGTCGGTGGTGATAAAAGACATGCCGCTGGCGCAGGCGTATTCCAGGTTCGGATAGAGGAAATTCGCGGTCTTGCCGACGCCCGCGGCGCCGATCATCAGGCAGTGGATGTCATCGTCATCCACCAGCGCGTAACCATGGGGAGCCGTCTTGTCAAACAGAGAGGCTCTCCGCCAGCCGATGATCAGCCCCTGCGCTTTGGGCAGATTTTCTCCCTTTCTCCATATTTCAGGTTCGTACCGGATTTCCGTGTACGTTTTTTTGATCTCCTGCTTGGTTGCCCAGCGGGCTGTTCCATGCTGGCCGTCGCCCACGGTTCTGCTTTTTATTCCGTTCAGTGTATAATAATGGGCCAGCAAGGATAAAAAGCCGATGACGCCGAACATGGTCAGCGCTACGGCGATCAGGGTGATGATTTGGGATGCTTGCATTTCGCTCCCTCCTTTACATCGTCATGATAAAATTTTCAGTTTGTTCCTGTTCGGGCAGCATAGGCGCCATTTCAAGCTCAACAAACATCCGGGTCTTGACACAGTCAAGGGCAAGGCGAAGATACGACTGGCAAAGCCGCCGCTGATCTTCCTCGCCCCGAATGCCGGGGGTGCAGATTTGCCGGTCAATGTCCGCCAAGTCCCGCCGGATATCTTCCGACCGGGAGCGCAGCCAGCCTTTGTCCTCATGGAGACGGTAGCTGGCCTGAAGTCTGCTCACGAGCTGCTCCGTGGTCACGGGCCGCTCCATCTGCCGGCATAAATCCTTAATGGACAGCAGGGAACCCGCCGCCAGGCATTCCAGACGATTACCGACTATGTCCGTGTTCTCCGGCAAAACCTTTCCGGATGCCAGAAGCGGTTCCAGATTCTTGCCGCAGTCAGTCAGAAAAGAGCGGATATTCTTTTCCGGCGCGAGAGCTTCGCACAGGCCGGACAGTCCGGCGCATACCCGCGGCAGAAGCTCCAGCTTCGGATGCTCCACGGCGGGAATTGGGATGACACCGTGCATGGCCTTCAAGTCCTCGTTCCAATCCTTGTATTTCGACTGCAGGACCGAGATCCCCATGTACGCGGGGTCGTAATAGCCATGCTGAGCCAGAATGTCTTTCAATCGTCCGGTAGCCTCGATGCCCGCCTCGTCATGGTCCAGGCAAAGCACAATATCTTTCAGGTCTGGATTAAGTTCCAGCTGCCGGAGCATGGCGTGTTCCGCCACGCCGTCCAGCGTGACATAGCTGTGATCCTTCCAGTTCTTTGGATGCAGTGTGATGAAGGACAGCATATCCACAGGTGCCTCAAAGACATACATTCTGTCGCTTTTGCCGATCCAGTGAAAGCTGTATTTCGGATCGCTGCCTTCCACGTTGCCCTTGTAGGGTTCGCCCTGGGTATAGGTGCCGCGCTTGTGCGCGTGACGGGCGATCCCGCTTTCGTCCAGCCCCACGAACACGGCATTGTGGTATTCCTTGTCCTCATAGATGAGCTTTTCATGGGCGAAATGAGAGAGCACATCCCGGTCTATAAAACGCTGCTTGATAAGATAGGCAAACACCCGGCGCATGTCCGGATTGGCCTCCGGCAAGGCGAAGTCCTTTTTCGGAGGCGGTGCGCTCTTGTCCGTCTGGTTCCATTCCACACCGCACTCACCGCCCAGGAGCCACTGCACCGCTTCGGGAAAGCTCATATCATAAAACTCCTGAACAAAGTCGATGGCGTGGCCGCCTTCTTTCCGGCTGTGCCGGAACCACTCGCTGCCGCGCACGGTCACGCTGTCATGGCGTTTCCAGCGCCATTCCCGTCCGGAGCGGGTGAGCCGCTCACCCTGCCGTTCCAGAAAATCCACCAGATCCACGGAGTTGGCCCGCTGCTTCTGTTCGTCTGTAAAATACACATATCCCATACCGGAATCCCTCCTTTGTCAGCGTTTCCGCTTCCCGCAGCGCCGAAAAAAGGCCGCCCGCTGGTGAACGGGTGGCCTGCAAAATTGCTGTTTATTTTTGGCGGTTAGCATTTCTTTTTTCTGCCATGGTTTTGTGATCCACCTGTACATACAAATCCTCCTTTGCGTATTAGTAGGTGATGAGCTTCTGTTCATGATCGTCCGGGGCGTGACCCTGGGCGATCTTTTTCTGCCGGATCTTCCGCCGCAGCTTACTTTCCACCCGCATGTGCGGGCCTCCGGGGAGCTTTTCCTGTTCTTCCCGGAAAATCCGGCTCAGATGATGCAGGAGCCTTGTTGCCGCAAGAAAAAGCGACGGATCGCGGAAGGAGTCCAGATGGTCGAGAAAAAACCGCGCGTAGATGTTGCCTTGCTCTGCCGAGAGAGTAAACCATCGCACGGCGGTTTCCCGGTCGCGGGGAACGTCATTTCCCATCAGATAGAGCTTACCAAGAGCGTATTGGGCAAATTGATTGTTCTGTTCGGCAGATGCGGTCAGCCATCGGATGGCGGCTTCCGCGTCCTTGGGAACATCCTCACCCAACAGATATAGCTTTCCAAGTTGATACTGAGCAAATGGATTGTTCTGAGATGCCGATTTCATGAACAGCTCCAGTGATTTTGCAACGTCTTTCGGCACATCCTCGCCGGCAAGATACAGCTTTGCCAACGTATATTGGACGAACTGGTTTTCAAGGCTGGCAGACAGTGTCAGCCATTTCAGAGCGGCATTCACATCTTTGGGGATATCCTCGCCCTTCAGATACAGTTTTCCGAGAGCATACGCCGCATAGGAGTTATCCTGCTCCGCGGAAAGCGTAAAGAATGCAATGGCTTTCTGGATGTCTCTATCCACATGGTTTCCGTCCCGGTTGAGCTTGCCGAGTGCGTATTGCGCCAGAGCATTGCCGTTATCGGCGGATTTCGTCAGCCACAGGATAGCCTGCTCCACATTCTCATGGCCGCTGCGCGCGTCCAGATAAATTTTTCCGAGCATGTACTGTGCGTGAACATTGCCCAGCCGGGCCGCCTTTTCGAAGTACCCCAGAGCCGCGTCCACATCCTTCTCCGTTCCGGTGCCGGTATAGAGCATCTGTCCCAGCCGGTACTGGAGCTTATCGTCGTGGCTTTGTTCCTCCAGCCCCTTAAATCCCAGGAAGGCTTCCTCAAAGTTCAGTTGTGCTTCGTCGGCATTTCTCGCGGTACCGATCCCGTCTCTATACATTTTCGCCAGCTCATAGGAGGCATAGGGTACTCTCTGCCGGGCGGATTTTTGATACAGCCGGAACGCGTTCTGATAATCACGCTCCACACCCTGTCCCCGGTAATAAAGTCCGGCAAGGGAATATTGGGCATACTTATGATTTTTTGAAACCGCCTCGCTAAACCATCCGGACGCTTCCTCGCAGTCCTGCTCCGTACCGAACCCTGCCGCATACATTTTACCGATGCGGTACTCCACGTAGCGGTTTTCTTTCTCCGACTCTATAGCCTCAAAAGCGGCAAGGGCCTTCGCATACCAGGTGAAGGCTATATCTGTATCCATCTCCACACCCAGCCCGTCAGTGTACATCCGGCCGAGATCGTGCATGGCGAGGGCATTGCCGTCCTCCGCTTCCTCCAGAAACAACCGGAGGGCCTGCTCAAAGTCCGGCTCCGTGTCGTCGCTTCCGAAGAGAAAAGTGCGGGCTTCCTTGTAGCGGTCGTTCCATGCGATGTGCGGTTTGCCTGAATCGCGCTCATCAGAATCCGGATGGAACCCGCTGCCCGGAGCATCGGGCGGCACATCATTCTCCTGATCCCCGGTTATTCCAGATGTGTCTGGTTCCGGTTCCGGCAGAGGCAGATCAGAATCGGCTTCCTCGGCGGCGGCTTCTTGGAAAGAAGATTCAGCGTCCTCATCGACCTCGAATGTAAAACGGTGATTCCCGAGGTTTACCGCTTCGGCAATCACCATGTTCTTGATCTGCTTGAATTCCTTCTGTTGGGAAAGCGGAAGGGGTTCGGGCGGCACATCCCTGTAAGTACGCAGAACCTCGTTTCGGAGTTCCTGCCATTTGGTATAAGCCGCCGTCACTCGCTCGTCTTTTGCCAGCTCATCTACGATCTGGTTGACCAGCTCTTTCAGCGGGGCTTTCAGGTAACCGTATTGTTTTTTCCCTGTGGTGTACCGCAGCCGATCCGCCAGTCTGGATATTAGATCCTCAATGACCGGATTTACGCAGGTTCCTGTCCGCATCTGTTCCAGAAGCTCCCGTAGGGTATCCCGGCCCTGATCAGATAACGAATCCCGCAGTACTGTCTGCTCAGAATAAATCTGGAGCAGATCCTGTTGGAAGATTTCCCGCGCGAGGCTGCTCCGCGTTTTTTCGATGGCGGGCTTGGTAACGTACCCCTCGCGGGGATTTACGGAATAAACGATCATATGACAGTGCGGGTGATGGCCCTCATTATGAAAAGCGGCGTACCAGCGCAGGTTTTCCGGCGCGATCTTCATCTGCTCCGCAAACACGTTCCGCTGCTTCCGCAGGAGCGCCATCCACGCGGCGGCGTTATCATACCCGAGCCGGGCGGCATCCTCCCGACGCAGAGAAATGATCGGCGTCCAGATGTTCCCGGTATGATGGGCCACTTCCTCCGCAACCTGTGACAGCACCAGCAGAGTGTCCTCGTCGGTGAACAATCCGTGGGAACCTAACCTCTCGGCGCGGGGGCGGGTGGCGATGTAGTTGACGTAGACCTCCTGGTGCGACAGCTGATCCAGATTCTGATCGAGCGCCGCCGTGATAAACTCGGAGGCGTTTTCTGCGGTCGGGCTGTTCTGATAGTCCTCATATTCGAACAGGCGGTCGGAATCGGGAAACTGAGAGAGGATGTCCGCAACGAGAAGTTTCTGCTTTGCGGTGGCCGGCTGGTCCTGTTTGTTCCGCGGAATCTTTTCTACTCCCTCCCGCGTCGCCACATACATCACCAGATTCTCCGCGTGTTCCGCCGCGTTCTTGATGTAGCCGCACTTAAAGATAATCCGGGGCATGGTTACTCACCTCTCTGGAATTTTGCCACATCCTCAAAGGTCACGGCACCGACCGATTTCTTCACATCACTCACGCATTTTCCCCGCAGCCGGCGCAGGGTGTCTTCATCCACATCGGCAGTGGAGGCGAGGATGTTCATCATCATGGACATCTCCACCGCCAGCTTGAAGATCAGCCGGGCCATGCGGTTTTCCAGACTGTCTACCATGCCGGTCATGGCCGAGGTGATGGCGGCGGGGAGGAAGCGCACGCCTTCCTCCGCGGAGATATATCCGCAGTAAAACCTGATTGCTTTTTCGATGAATTCGCTCTGGCTCTGGCAGTTGTCCCTTCTGTACCAGTCCGCCACCAGCTTTCTGGTTTCCGGATAGATCCATAGGGGGAATTTCTTTTTATTCTTGTTTTCTTCTGACATACGATAACCTCCATTCGCGTGAAAAAGAGCCGCAACCCCGGTCGCAGCCCTCCTTATATCCTTGATTTACGGCGCTTTTCCGGCATTCCGCCTGTCTCGTAACCCCGAAGGCGACTCCACTGGGTAAAATCTGACCCCGGTGAGAAACGTCTCCCGACCCGCGTTGCGGGGCGGTGTGAGCCGGAGCGGGGGCGCTTTACGACCCCGCTCCTTTAACCCGCATCGTTTTCGACCCCATGGTTCACCCTCTGAAACCGGAGAGCCCCGTTTCACATCCTTTCACAAAGCCGCGACAATGGCCTTGCCGTTCTCACGGGTGTAACGCTGCCACCCCAGTCTGGAAAACGCGACACAGGGGCACACGGGGGCAACACGGGCAAAACCCGCACCGTGTTTCTCCATTGCTAACGTCTGCGGGCCCCTTGCTCCCGCGTCGGCTCGCGGCTGCCGATGTATTCGAGAAAAGGGCTCCCGCTCTCATCCGCTGGGAGATAATCTGCGCGGCAGGTATGTCTCTGGAGTCTGCAGCCGCGAACAGCAGAGAGAAAAGGGGGCTATCGGTCCTTTCATAGGGTTCCTCCTTCTGCCTTCCGGTCAATGGTTTCCCGGACTTCGGCGGGAACATATTTTTCATACAAGGTCTGCAGAAAAGACTCCAATCCAGCTTCCAGTTCCGCTTCGTCCTTCATGTATTTCCGGAGGACGCACAGTTTTTCGGTATCATACTGGATTTGAATAGTCGATACTTTCATATATGAATGACTCCTTTCCGTATTGATGTCAGGAAAAAATGAGCCAAGTTGGTGCAATTATCAAATCATTTCCCAAGGGATGAGTGAAAGGTGAGCCAACTTGGTTTATATCTCATCCAGCGCGTGGATGAGGCTGTCCGGCAGGTCGGTTAACTGAGTTTCGCCGGCCGTTTCTTCCGGCAGCGTTTTTGGCGGCTGGTATTGAAGACTTTTCAGTTCGTCTCTGACCGCCTGGCGGACGAGCCGCTCCATATGGCCGGACTGTTTTGCCGCCAGAATGCCGGCTACCACACACTCGGTGCGCTGACGGCTGCCCTGGTTCGCGAGCAGCGCCTCGGCCTCCCGGTGCCTGGGATCGTCCATGTCAAACGAGAGATAGTATCGTTTCCTCATAGGTTCACCCCATCAAGAGCCGGTACCCGTCCGCGTTGGCAAACCGGTTCAGTACAGCCACCGTGTTCAGACCATCGCCGTACAGCCGGGATTTCAGAAGCTCTGCGCCGCCTCCCGCGAACACTGTGGGGAGTTTCAGGTCCAGGCCGCGCTCCCGCAGGGCATTGAACAGTTCTTTGCAGTAGATCGCCACCGCCTGTTCCACCGCTGCCTCGATCAGTTCGCTTTCAGCGTGCTGGATCTGCCCCCGGATGGCGTCGGTGATCAGTTCGTCCGTCAGTAGGATGTCGCTTTTCTGCAGCGCGTCCTGAATACGGCTGTACAGGGTGATGGTCCCCATTCGCAGGCTGGCGCAGCTTGACCTGTCCAGCCGGAAATTGTGGACGGTGAGAACATCCACCGTGTACCCGCCGATGTCTACCAGCGTGATGCTGCGGTATTCCTTCAGCTGCTGATAATACCGGCACAGGGCCGCGTGCCCTTGGGCGAACACCTTACAGTCCGCGATACGGCATCGGTAAGAAGTACCTTCGAACATAAAGGAGATATTATCCCGCAGGAAGTACCCACAGAACGCTTCCTTCTGTACCCCGTAGCTGTCGATTGGAAGCCCTACTCCGAGGGCAATCTCCGCGTTGGTAGTTCCGGTTTTCCTCATCGCCTCCGCGATAGCCGGCAGGGTCAGGACAAAGGTGTCCTGCTCTTTGGTCTTGTCCTGCTGGAAACGCAGACGGCGTTCTCCGACCGCGTAATATTTGCCCTCGTAGAAGAGCTGCATCTCCGGCGTAATAAATTCCTTATCGCTCACAGCGTAGCCGGAGGCATAGAGCATCCCCTCCGAGGATTTGGTGTTGTAGTTTCCGTTGTCAACACCGAGCTTAATCATGGTATACACCTCCTTGTCTTTTTTCTGCGGATTACATGCTCATGGTCATGCCCTGATTTTCCTGCTCAGCGGAACATTCGCTTTCAGGAGGAGCATCCGGAGCGGCGGATTGCCCGGCCGCTGCCTGTTCGCGCTGACGGCGGGTCTGACGCGCGGGGCGTTCTCTTGGGGAAGAGGGCTGCTCCGCGTCCGGTGCCCGCTGCTGGGCGGGGACCTGTTCCGAGCGGCTCTCGACATACTCTCTTACCTGGGCGGGCACCGTTTTTTCATAGGTTTTGTCCAGATAGTCCCGCAGTTCCTGTTCAATGGTCTGCTGCTTCTTATCCATGAAAAAACGGAGAGCGTCAAGCTTCTCCGTTGGAAATGATACTTTAAGTTCAGTCATGCTCATTGTTTTTTCCTCCTTATTTGGTTATGTAGCTGATGTACGGGACCTGCAGCCACGCGCTCCAGCCTCGGCCTTCGAGCTTCGTCTTGACCACGCCGTATTTTGTGCCCATTGCCTCGATCACCTCACCGTTGCCGATATAAACACCGATGTGCCCCGATTTCCAGACGGCAAGGCCGGGGATGTCGGGCATGGTATCCATGGAGCCTGAAACCTTCGCGTTCTTATGCATCTGATCGGCGCCCACATCCGGCATGCCGTTGGTCCCGTATTCGACAGTTTTTGTGTCGGGATTGAACCAGCCATAACTTTTTATAAGGCCGACACAGTCCGTTGTCCTGCCGCCCAGCCAGTTATCTCGGATGAAATCCTCATAATCGCCCACGCCGTCCGGGTACTGTTTCAGCTTGTACTCAAACAGCGATTCCGTCAGGACGTCGCCGTAAGTGCCCCAGACATATCCCCATCCGGAATTAAAAGCGTTTTCAGCGTAAGTAACCAGATCCAGGTTGTTTTTGGTTTCCGGATGAAGCAATGTCAATCCGTCCAGCGCGATACCGCTGCCGCCGCCATGTTCAATTTCACCGTCGTATGAACCGGCGCCGCCGTAAACAATCCTTTGGTAGATTTGCAGGGCATTGGCTTTAGCCTCATTACTGACCGGGATGCCTGCCGCCGACAGGTTTGCGTATGCCGTATCCAGGCTGACGGGGACGGCAACCGTCTGATCATCCGAGCCTTTTTTATAGGATACGAAGCAATCCACAAACGTCCGCGCCTTGGCATCCGACAGGGACAGGTCTTCGACGCCGAAATACAGAGAATAAAAAATGGACTTGACGCGGACGTTGTCAAGCGTACTGCCGTCCATCTCAGCCTGCACGTCGGACACCGCCTTATCCAGAACAGAAAAGCATCCGCTCATTCCCTCTATGTAAGCCGCGTATTCGGTAGGCATGGAAGAAACGGCAGCGCCGCCGTTGAAGCACAGATCAATGGCGGCGTTATTATGCTGCGAGGTGCCTGAGAGAAGGCTGAGTATCATGACGATTACCAGAATAAATGGTGTCAGAACAGCGGCGATCAGGATGCCGGCTGACTTCCACGTCCGCTTGTCGGTGGCGGCGGCGATGGCGGCCTTGACCGCCAGGATTGCCGCGGGAGCTGCCATACGCCATCACCACCATTTCAGGTCGAACAGGCTGCCCTGTTCCGGCTCGGCTTCCTGCTGCTCCCGCGCCAGCTGGATCGACTTCTCAACGGCTTTGTCCAGAAAATCCGTGTCAAAGCCCGCCGATTGGTATCCTTCCAGAATGGTATTGAGGTAATAATCCGATGGCGCGCCAAAAGGGTGGCCGTCATTCATGATGTAGACCATGGCGGGAACAGCCTTTCCCTTCAATTCCACGGGGAGGATCTCCTTGCGGTAAAAAGACGGATATCCCTCGTAATGGTCGAGAGCCTGCAGGTCACGATCCTTCAGCTTCCATAAAAGAACAGGGACACTGGAGTCCTTGAGCGGTTCCACCGTTGCCACGGCGCCCCGGCGGCCTCCGCGGAACAGCAGCTCATAATCCTTGATTTCGCTGGCACCGATCACTTTCGCGGTAGGGCAGCGGAAGGCCATCTGCGGCAGGTTGAGATTACTGCCGTAGGCAATATACAGGGTTTCAGATTTCATATTGGTTTGTTCCTCCTATCTTACATGGACATGGAAAAGCCGGGGCTCTGTTCTTCATCCCCGGCCTGTTCCTGTTCATTTTCAGCTGTTTGTTCCCGCTGTGCCGGAAGCGCCTGGGCCTCGGCCAGCTCTTTTTCTTTTTTCTGTCTTAACCGTTCTTTTTGCCGCAGGGCCTGTTCCGGATCTTTCCAGGCGATACATCCGTCGAGGTGTTCCAGCAGGTGAAGCCTCGCGGTCTTGAACTCGTCCCCAATGAGCCCCAGCCGCAGAAGCCAGGTGCGGAAGGTGTATTTTTCATTGGTGCTGTGGGTTTTCTGGCGGCTGGCGCATTTCTGATTCAGCGCCTGGGCGGAAATAGCGAGGCAGAGCTGGATGTACGCCTTAATCTTTCCGGCATGACTGGTGCTATTGAACAGCCTGAATTCAATCGTGCCTTTCTGAAACACGCTGTGCAGATTAAGGCAGTGGTACCGGCTGTCATCGTAGTGCTGATTACTGCGTGACGCTCCGCCGTACCAGATGCGGCTGACCTCATCCAGCGTCTTGGGCTTCTTCCGGTTAATTTCATCGAGGAAGCTCTGCTCCACCTTTCTGCAATACTGCCGCTCTCTCGCCACCTCCACCTGCAGGGCCTTATAAATCAGATCCTCTTTGGATGCCATAATATTGGTGATGTTCCGCAGGGTTTTGGCATCGTGAGGCGAGGCGTCCACATGGACATGAATTCCGCAGGAGTTGTTTACCAGCATGCCCGCCCCGCGCAGCCTCCGCACGAGCTCCTGGATGGTTTCGATATCCTCGTAGCGGCAGATGGGGCTGACCATCTCCACACTGTAGTCGCTGCCGGCGCCGACAATCTGCCGGCCTTCCTTTCTCTGTGTGGTGATACTGCCGTCGCTCATGAATTTCCACTTGCGCCCTTGATTGTCCAGCGTCGAGTAAACGCCATAATAGGTGCCGTCGTAATGGATGGATGTACTGAAATATTCAGCGGCCACCTCCGCGGCTGCCTGCCGGCTGAGCCCGGTCATCTCCACCTCGATGCCGAATCGCTGTTCCTTCATGTCCATGCTTTATCACCGCCTTTCATCATCGGCCGCCCGCCTTTCCGAAGAGTTTTTCCTTGTACTCCGGAGCGGTGACCATGAGGTTGTACCGTTCATTGCCGCACTTATACAGACACACGCCGCGTTGGGGATACCGGATCAGGTTGTACTCCGATTCCTCCAGCTGGAGAGTGTCCATATAAAAATGCTTGTCGATATTGCCGGCGTTGAACAGGAAAGCGTGAGCCGGAATGGAGAACAGCGGCTTGGTGTATTCCCGTATCCCTTCCAGGTTGAAGTCCTCCAAGTTCTGTGAAGAGAGAATGACGGCGCTATCCTTCTTACGGACACGTTTCATAAAGTTTCGCACGTATTCCACGGCCGTCAGGTTGGAAAGAAACAAATAGAATTCATCAATACTGGCGGCGGTATTGCCGGTTGTGAGAAGCTCGTTGCTCATGTAGGACAGGACGTTAAACAGCAGGGCGTTGCGCAGGTTCTTGCTGGCCTGCAGAAGCCCCTTGACCCCAAAGGTCACGAATTCACTGCTTGTGATGTTGGTATGTCCGTTAAAGAATTTGGACTCCGCGCCCTTGCACAGGGAGTGGAGCCCAAGGCAGATTTCACGCAGGGTATCGGCGGTATAGAGCTGCCGGCGGCTTTCATCGAACTCCTTGTATTCCGACTCGATCAGCTCATACAGGTCGGAAAGGATAGGATAATCGGCTGGCTTTAAACGGTCGAAGTTACTGTGATCGGTGATGCCCCATTTGTCATAGAGCTTGCCCAGCATGATTTCAATGGTGTCGATCTGGCGCTCGTCAAAATCCTTGTAAGCACGGAAAAAGTCCTTAAGAAAGCTGATGTGCTGGCTGAGCTTACTGGTCTGTCGGAATGCCTGGGGCGCTTCCATATCCCTGGGATCGCCGGTTTCGTCCCAGGTCTTGGGCTCCAGAACGTTGATGATATATTCTCCGGTCATAAGATCGATGAAACAGCCACCGAGGTTGTTGGTGAGATCCTCGAACTCCATTTCCGGGTCGAGGCATATCACCTTCATGCCGGATTCCCTGAGATTGCAGAGAATGAGCTTTAAGAGATAGCTCTTGCCCTGTCCGGAGTTGCCGAGAATGAGGATGTTTGCGTTGGTTTTGTCATCGGCGCGGCGGTTGAAGTCCACGAGGATGTTGCTGCCGAATTTATCCCTCCCGAGATAGAATCCGTTTGGATCGGTCTTGCCTGAATAATTGAATGGGTATAGGTTGGCAACCGAGCTGGCGGGCAGCACCCGTTCAAACTGATCACTGAACACATTCCAGCCGGAGGGCATGACCGACAGAAAACCCTGCTGCTGGCGGAGCAGAAGCCTATCCACGTTGAGCTTGCTCCGTACCAGTTCTGTCTGGACTTCGGTTTGCAGGAGCTTCAGCTGGTCGGGATCATGGGCGGACAGCTCAATGTAGACCGCCGCGTGGAGGAGAGGCTCCTTGCTCCGGTGCATCTGCGCCACGATTGTGGCAACATCCTGCAGATTCGACTCCGCTGTAACTGTCTGCTGGAGATCCTGCGTGCTGCTCCGCTGCATCCGGTTTTTGTTGGCCGCGTTGCTGATAATTTTCTTTTCCTCCACAGGACTCACATGCCGGGTATAGATGTGCAGGGTCACTCCGTCCTTTTCACCGAGGTTTCTTAAAATAGCCTGTTCCTCAGTTGCCGTGGGGTACTCGCGCAAGGCCCATACGCTTCTGTACGTATTTCCACAGATGAAGTGGTCGGTGTTAAATTTGATAACGGAGGGCGCGATCATATCGAGAAATTCCTGAATGCGGACATCTTCTCCTTGAACAGCCTGCGCCTTATTTTGATGTGCCATAGAATTCACTTCCTTTTTCCGATAAAAGATGAAAATGGCCCGTCCTGTTTCAGACGAGCCATAGGATTATGATGCTTTTTAGATTACTTCCAGCGCTTTAAGCAACCGCACACAGTCTTTTGCTCCCTGCAGATAAATGTATTTGCTTTCGCGTTCGTTAATTTTTCCAACGACTCCACTGTACTCGGACAGGATCTTCCTCGTTTCCGCGTCCAATCCGGCAGTGCTTTGCTTTACCTTTTCGCTGAGCTCAACACGCCGCTTTACAAGCTGGTCAAGCTGTTCGTCCTCTGTCCGCTGCTGCTGGAAGCTCCGCTCGGTCAGCTCCGTGACGACCATATCCAGTATTTCTTCGTAATCCATTTTTTTCACCTCCCGTGTTTTACACACACAATAAACGAATACCGGCCGCAAGTCTATATAGCATGGCTAACAAAGCGCGGGAGATTTTTCAGTCACCTGATATGATCCAGCGTTCCCCGTCGTAGTCCTCAAACTTCTCCGTGGTGACATTCTGTTCGAAGTAAACAGCAAGAATGCGCTTGATATCCTCTTTATCGGCGCGCTTGGTGGAAAAGCCCTGCTCCCGCAGAATTTTTTCAATGCGGTTCAGATAAGGGAACACCTCGCTTTCCTTCTCGTTTCGAAGCCGGATAACAACAAGGAATTCCCGTGCCGTCGCCATCTGCACCTGCATCCGGTCGAGCTGCGTGAGATCCTGCTCCAGCAATCGACACACAGCGGGATTGCTCTCCTGCTCCAGCCGGACATGAAGGAACCGCTTATTGTCCTCAAAGTTTTCCCGGCTGTTTAAGCACACAAACTCCAGCTCCGCCATGCCCTTGAGGACAGTCATCAGGGCATAAATCCGGGCTGAGACGCTCTCCTCAGACAGAACTGAGATATTGGTGGGCTTAATAATAAAATACACCAGCTCGTCGCCCCGGTTGGTTGCCAGGCTGTAGTCTGTAACTGCCTTGGTGTTGATGAGCTGTCGTGTAAACTGCTTTTGCTTCGTGTTTTTCTTTTCTGTCTTACTCATGTTTTCCGTACCCCCATTCGTAGACCTGCCGCTTTGTCAGGAAGAACGCGCAGGCGTATTTGAGAAAGTCGAGGATGCTGATATCGTCAAACCGGATTGTCAAAAACGCATATAGTGCCGTAATGACGATGGGTGGCAGAAACCGAAGCTGTGCAAGCGCAAGCACAGAGAGCAAAAGTCCGACGCCGATGACGCCGATGTCCCGCAGCTGCCACAACCAAAGCGTTGCCTTGGATTTTAAATTGTCTGGATAGATGTACATTCAGGAGCCTCCTTTTCCCGCTTAAATTTCCGTAAAAAATAAGCGACTCCCCGAAGCACATGCTCCACACAGGGAATCGCGACGCTGTTGCCGAGGGCTTTGTACCGGGCGCTGTCCGAAGCGCCGGGGATGTCCGTCCAAAAATCCGGAAAGCCTTGGAGCCGCTCACACTCCAATGGCGTCAGCCTCCTTATCAGCTTGCCGACGCGGACGGGATGCACATTGTTGAGGGAATACCCGCCGCTTGTTTTGGACTGTAGCGTTCCGCTCAGATCGCCGTTCTCCAATCCGTTTCGGCAATCCAGCCCAGCGACTTCTGTTTCACACACAAGGTCTGTAGCGTCCTTATACTGTCGGGCGCTTTGGGTGCTGACCAACTCGTTTCGCGCGTATTCGTCGCTTCGCTGCTGGGAAAAGACACAATGTCGGTCGGTTGCCGTAACGGTATAGCTGATATCCGGCTGAACGCCGATGCCGTTTCCGCCGTTTTGATCTTGGCGGTCTATGATGTTGCCGGCGATACAGTATGTTTCGGCAGGCTTCGCATCTTCACCGGAGTCCGCGAGAAACACAGACGGCTGAGAAATTAAAGGGACGTTGTTCCCGCCCGTTCCATAGCGGGCCGACATGGTTGGGGCTACCTCGTGGGGACCGGTATAACGAGAATCAATGCCATAATTCTCGAACAGCTCCGGCTGGTTTCCCATGATGAGGGGGGAATGCCCATGTTCCTGCGACCGCAACGTGGCTGTGATATCCTTGGTGATATCCATGCGTCTGCCGCCCTGGTCGTTGAGGCACAGAACGGAGGGTACCATGTTTGTGCCGCTCTCCGATGCTTTCAGTGTCGGCGCGCATTCCTCCTGATAACCGATTCCCCCAGCGGAGGGGCCGGCTCCGGCACAAAAAGCCGCCGTAAGCAGAAGCCCTCCCGGATTTCTGCCGCCCCTTCCGTCCGCGCCGGCCAGTGTTGGCGCGACGCTTTCTTCCGTAAAAACACGGTCCTGCTGGGTGTCCCCGGAGGTTAGACAGTTCGTGCCGCACTGCCTGGGTGATTCGGCAATAAAGGTCTGCTGCTTCATGCCGGGCTGGGCCTGTATCGCCCCGGACACATCGTGCAAGTTCCGAACCTCATCGCGCTGATTGCACGTAAAAGCCATGGGTTCGCTCTCTGGAGCTTCCGTATTTTCTTTTTCTGTGGATACATAGCCGTGCCCGCCACCACCGCCGCTGTACAGGGAGGGCCAGACGCCCTCGCTTCCATAAATCCGGTGGCTTTGCACATCCCATGATGTCAGGCATCCTCCGGCCGGATTCCCGCCTGAAGCTCCAGCGCCTGTTTCAGCACCGTGGGCAGCTCCTTGCCGCGCTTCTTCGCCCGCCGCAGAATCCCCAAGCAGGCGGTCCTGCTCAAATAGTATTTGGGGTGCGGTGCGGCCTCCAAAATCCGCGACAAGGAAGATGCGCTTGCGCCTTTGTGGGACTGACCAGTATTGAGCGTCGTATACTCGCCAAGCAACGGAGAATTCTTCTCCCAATATGGCCCCAGCAGATTGCCATACCCCTCCCGGAGGTCGAGGTACAGATACGGTGCTGTCAGCAACTCGGCAGGTTTCTTCGAGCACCGCCCGGAAATCTTCGCCGTTTGAGCAGGAGAAGGCTCCGGGCACGTTTTCCCAGACCATATACCGAGGTCGAACAGCGTCAGCTGTCCTTTCGCTTGCTTCATCATGCGTTCTCATCTCCTTAATGACACGGATCTGCTCCATGAACAGGCCGGAGCGCTCACCCTGCAGGCCGAGGCGCCTGCCGTTTGCCACGCTGAGATCCTGACAGGGACTTCCTCCGCAGACCACATCCACGGGAGTGAGTTCAGAACCTTTCAGCCGCATGATATCCCCAACATGGAGCATGTCGGGAAAGTGCTTTTTTGTAACTTCAATGGGGAACGGTTCGATTTCGCTGGCCCACACAGGAGTGAACCCCTGCCGGACGCCTGCCAGCGGAAATCCGCCGATCCCGTCAAACAGGCTTCCAAGGGTCAGCGTTGCAATCACGGACACAGTTCCATACCGGGGAAAGGCGCTTCCTCCGGTGTGATTTCTATATCTTTCAGAAAGCCGGGCATATTTTGGGCGCAGACGTCCCGCGTCAGCCGTTCGGCTACTATAAAAATGCCGCTTTGTATTTGTTCCGCTGATACAGTCCGGATGGGGATGCCCAGCCGCTCGGCCTCCGCAATTTCACAGCGCATTCCATGACTGATCCGGTTACCACACACCCACAATTCTTCGCACGCAGCCAGCACCCGCAGTCCCATTCGGATACCCGCCTCTCTTTCGGCGGGGACGGCGTCATTCAGAATCTGGGGGTACAGCAGATGAACGGCAATAGGCGCGCAGCCTTGATCCGCGGCATAGCGGCATGCGGCCCTCGCGAACCGAAGGTTGTTTTCAATATCTCCCGCCAGGGGAGAACAGATATATACCAGCTTCATTTCGCGGCCACCGCCTTTACCACGGTTCTTGTCATGTTGACGGCTGTTTGGGCGGTATACACTGCGCTCATGAGGTTGGCCCGGGTACTGGTGTCCAGCCCGAAAGCCCCGGCGATGCGGGGAATCTCTCCCGCCGCCAGCATCAGACCAAGCCCCAGCAAGACATGGTCTTTTAACACCATAAGCCCCGCGATGAGGATGGTGGACTGGAGAAAGGCCGTGAGACACAGGCCAATGATCTGCTTGCACCAGCTCACGAACCCGTCCAAGTATCCTCTCGGAACGCTGAACATATACAGGCTGCCCACCGCGATCTGGATGAGAAGGATGCCGCCGCGTTTAAGATTCGCAAAAAACACTTTGATGACCGCATAGCCCATCATGATTAGGATAAAGAGCATCATGATGGGGTTGACCGTACTTCCGATGCCGCCAAACACGCCGGCTGTCCCCGCACTTTCCAAAGTCCCGGCGGCAGACAGCTGGCTGATGATATTGCCGGCGACAGTGTCGATACCGGTGCCAAGCCCCGTAATCCCGGCTGTGAAGCTGCTCTGCAGGGAAACGGAGAGCTTATACAATTCCACCGGCACCGTGGAGAACAGCCCCACAGCCAGGAAACCCTTGATATTGTTGAGCGCTGTGTCCTTGATGCTTCCCCGGCCGGACTGGTACTCAATACCGCATTCAAATACGGATACCACCAGCCCGGTGCCGTAGAGCGCCCATGCCAGATAAACAAAGAACAAGACAATCGATTTTACCCAGGTCATCTCGAACAGATCGGCACCCATATTGCCCATGGCCGCGAAAAAGTTGCCGAGGAAACCGATCATTTGGCTGTAGATCCAGTCCAGAATCTGACCAAGCACGGTGTCGGCCACAAAATCCCATATGAACATAGACGGTCACCTCCTTTCGGATAAAAAAATATGGGAGCCTGTTATTTCACAAGCTCCCGTGGATATACCGTTTTTACTTACATTCCAAGTACCTGCCAGATGTAAAGCGGAGCTGTCAGGGTAAACACCAGACAGGCGAACAGTATGGCAGGCGCGGCCCATTCAAATTGGCCGTGCTTCCTGTAGTCGAAATACGCGGTCCCGAGTTTGGCAAAGAAAAACACCGCCAGTATCAGGTCGATTGCCGGGAAGACCACCTTGTTGACCACAGTCTTGATCTGCTCGGAGGCGTCATTCCACGTACCTTCGATGGCTCCCGCCACATCTCCGGAAGGCGCGGCGTAAGCTGTTACGCTGAACATGCATGTCAGAAGCAACACCACGCAAAGGATTGGCAGGATTCTTTTCAGTTTCATTAAGATTACCACCTTTCAAAATTGATTTTGCATAGAAAAAAGCCGCGAGACTTTGTGCCTCGCGGTCCTGTTTCTTTTCTGTTGTTTATGGCCTTACAGGCGCGATATGCCAATCATCCCAAAGGCTTCCCCTGATGGTCACCGAATCGGTGAGGTTCATGGAGAGCATGCCGACCGGAGTCCAGCAGTCGATAAGCCAGGTGTACGGCGTATAACTTCCGTCCGGCATCCATATGGGAGTGAAATGCGTCCGCCGCTTGTAGGTTGAGTATTTGTTGGGCGCGAACTCAAATTTGGAGCTGTATCCGGTCTGTGTGCGTTCCAGCAGCCGCCAATAGGTATTGTACTGGAATTCGGGGAAATAGGTAACCGCGTTCTGTGCGTCGGTTACCGCCGAGGATTGATTCGTACTGACGTTGGCGGTAATGGCCTGATTGATCCCATACCCGCTTTTCATCGCTTTTCCGGACGCGGTGGGATCTTTTGCATCCGGAACGACGCTCATGGAAGCTGAGAGGCTGGCGGTATACGCAAGCCAGTCGAACTCCCACCATCCTTGGTCGGACCAGAAGCCGTCCTCATCCGTCCCGATCCATACCCAATTCGAATGCCATCGCGGACGCCACACGCCCCATGATGCCGAGGTTTTCTGTGCTTTGTTCGGCACGGATGGCGCGGTATAGGAACTGTTCCGGTCATCGGCCACCGGATTTGGCGGATCGTTGCCGGAGAGATCCACGATCTTTGCGGTAATGGTACCTTGGCTTGCGGCGCCATGTCCGGTCACCGATACGTTAATCCGCATCGTCTGAGGTGTCGGTGGAGTCTTCCACCGCACCCACACCAGCTGACTGTCACCCTCCGGATAATACACACCGCTTACGGTATAGGTCTGACCGCCGATTGTAAACTTCACTGTGACGGGCTGATCGGGATCTGCCTGACCGCCGCTCACGGTCACCGAGGTGATCACCTCGGTATTGACCCTGTATTCATAATCAGACGCGGCTATTTCAGGCGGCTCCGGTTCCGCGTCGTTGAAACGCACAATCCCGAGCCCAAGGGATGAGATAATATCCGCGTCGGACGCGGCTTTGGTTGTGGAACCGCCCCAGGCGGGATAGCCAAGATCCGGTGTTTCCAGGAACATCGCCAGCGGAAGGTTTTTATGACTGAGAGACACCATCTTGCTCCGCAGTCCGCCGTCCAGCTGCCGGTCAAAAAGCGCGGCCTCGGTGGCGGTCATGGCATACCTGATTCCTCCAAAAGTCATATAGGCAATGGGTTCCAGGAGCAGCCGGTACTGCCCGTTTATTAAAACATCGAAATTCATCCCCGTGAGCCCGGCGATGCTCCGGATAACCTGCTCATCGGTGAAATAACTTTTGATGGCTTCAATATTGCCGTTTCCGCTGGAAGTGCTGATAATTCTCGGAAGTGGCTGAGTTGGATTGACATAGCCATAAGCGTTGGTGTCTGGAGAAAGAGCGCGTCCTCCATTATAAGAAATTTTGCATACTTTTTTGAAATTAACAGCAATCACAGGACGTTTATTCGTTAGGTCTATCGGCGTAGTCACGACAGTATGGTCGCTTACCCGGATGACCGTCACCCTTACGCCCTCATCGCCGGTATTCCAGTAATCGGTGTCCGTCCCGTTACCCATCCCTCCGCCGCCTCCATCCACATTCCCATCCCCGATACTGTCAGCGTAAGCAGTAACAGGAGCTAAAAATGTCAGCAGCAATATCAGCGATAAAAAAACACCAAGCACTCGT
The DNA here is from genome assembly GCA_029265405.1 of Clostridiales bacterium. Classification (GTDB taxonomy): domain Bacteria; phylum Bacillota; class Clostridia; order Oscillospirales; family Oscillospiraceae; genus JAJUJI01. Next base: position 144,440 of record JAJUJI010000006.1, read on the forward strand.
TTCATGGAATTCCTCCTTTCAACGCAAAAAAGCACAGCAGAAATGCTGTGCTTTTTTGCTCGTTTATATTAAAATAGTTAGTCCATTTTTCCTATCTTATTGCCGTTCTCGTACATATCTCCGGCCGTTGTTCCTGAACCCCCACCACCATTATCTTCAATCCAGCCAAAACCAGGGACGTAGATTTTTCCATCTTTTTTGTCACCTGATTTTGGCGTTGACGAAGATGTATTGCTATCCGGCTTTGTTGCCGCCGGAGTGGATTTATCCACTTTTTCACCATCCGGCTTTTGGGAAGGGTTGGTTTTTGCTTCCTGCGACGGCTCCGGAGGCTTTGTAACCTCGGATTGAATACTCTGATCGGTGCCGGTTGAGTCGCCGGTGTCCGTGGATTGATCAGGTGCCGCGGATGAATCGATGGTGTTGGCGTTTACCTCCTGCGTACCGGATGGATCTGTGACAGGTGTGCCGGGACTGACCACGTCCGATGCAGGGGAGGAAGGCTGAAGGGCCGCGTCCTTGGGTTCCTCCGTTTTAAACTGCGAGGCTATCGCTATAACAAGAACTATGCACACCACGCCAAGGCCGGCAATGATAAGCCGTTTCTTTGTTCTGTCGGTAAGTTTCATAAAGGGCTACCTCCTTTTCAATTGATTCTGGCGCTGTTTTTCAACCACACCATACTACAGAAGTTTCCGGAAGTCTATGGTCAATCCGGAAACAGTCAAAATAAAGGCATATATTTGGCCTGCGCCTTGAGATTGATCCTCATGGGAGGCAGGCTTTGTCCGCAAAAGGACACCGGAACCTCCAGCTTTACAGTCGCGTCGGCCAAAAAACCTTCAGAATTGTCGGGGTTCGAAGGGGCGAAGGGCATGTTTTCAAGGTCGACGGAGAGATCCGACAGGCGGAACTCAACCGCGTTTCCGGTATATTTCACGTGGCTTCCGTTTTCCGAGCGAAGCCCCAGCACCTTATCCAGCCTCTTATATATATCGCCATAATCAAGGCTTTCCTTAAAATCATCGGCGGAGGGCTGATAGGCTCCGCTATAGCCCTCCCGCACTCCGTGGTACACTTCGCTGTAGTTGTCGTTTACTGTCGAAATCACGGAGGACTGCACAGCGTCACGAACACCCTGGGCGATGATCATCAGGCGGATGTATTCGGAGATACCGCAGAAGATAATCAAAAGGGCAAGGGTCACCGCGACGATGAGCGGGAAGGACGTGCCTCCCTTATTCCTGATTATACCATATATTTTTCTCATTTCCAGTACACCTCGCTCTTGCCACTGGCCTGCGCCTTCAGGATGACAGGGAAGCTCCCGAACCCCCCGAACACTCCGATATCCGCCTTCGTGGTGACGGTTACGGTAAATTCCTCATTAAGCTGAAGCCTTCCGGTTTTTGACCACGAAATGTCCGGAACGAGGCCGGTTTCTTCGGTAAGGACCTGCGCCCGGAGGGTGGTTTCACTGCCGACGCGCCCGGCGATTTCCGCTTCCCGGCACAGTTCCGAGGCATAGGTGTCCAGCTGGTTCTTGGTCACAAACACCGGCAGGACGCTGACCGCCACCGCGATGACCATCATCACGCACAGCACAAGCACCGCCGTGTCGATATAACCCTCGCCGCGCCGGGAGCGGAGCAGCTTCAGCATAGGCGCACCTCCTGCTCGGGCGGACGGAAGGCTTCGTCCAGCTCGTAAATTTGTTCGGCATCACTCTTGTCAACAATGTTCCAGAGAACATGACTCATTTCCTCATCATGGGAAACATTCTGTTCATTCAGCCACTGATCCCGCACAACCTCCAGCGGGTTTTCAAAGCGCAGCAGGTATTCCGAGTATTCCGGTCCGCAGTTGTCTATGAGTTCATCGTATACGAGCTTTGCCGCGGCGATTTCCCCTGCCTGCTCGATCAGGTCGGATGCCGGTTTGGTTTGAAGCTGCTGGATATAGGAACGGTAATTTGCCTCTATCTTTTCCCGCAGCTTTTTCTCCAGCTTCTTTTGATCCATATCCATAAGAGTTCCTCCTTCTAAAACATATTGCCGAGAGAATCCATGATCTGCACGGCAATGACAGCCAGATAGGTGAGCAGGAAGCACAGAAGCATGATAAACGAATACACCCGGATCTTCGGAGGGATCTTCTGCGCCTGTCCTTTCAGCCGCTGCAATTCCAATGCTTTAAAGTCATGCGCCAGCATCTGAAAATACACGGCGCCGTTATCGCCCCGCAAGACGCCGATCAGCCCTCGGACCACATCGGAAAGCATCGGAGAATTGAGCCTCGCCTCAAACCTTGTCAGCGCCGCCTCATAGGAGGACGAACGCATATCCGCCGTCAGCACATCCAGTTCGCGGGCGAAGGCGGGACCGGCATTTTTTTTGTAATTCTCGATCATCGCCAGAACGTCGCGGCTGGCCTTGAGTGTCTGTTCAACGGTAGCGACAAACCGGGGCAGTTCTCCCTCGATCTGGTCCCGCTTTTTCCGGAGCCGCTCGTCGGCTTTCCGGATCTCTTTGAAATAGGTCAGCACGGAAAGGATGATCAGCACCGGCGAGAGCAGCGGAAGCAGAATCAGGCACGGGATTACCCCCAGCATGATTGCCCCAGCTTTTGTGAGGGCATAGGCGGAATACACCTCCGGCGTCATGGAAATTCCCGCCGCCTTGAGGACATTTGCCATCCTGCTGTGCTTGTACTCATCCATCCGGATGTATTTTGACAGCTTTACAGCTTTTGACATGAGCCAGGCATCCACGGTCTTTGCGGCTTTTTTGTCCGCTTTTCCGGCATTCATCATGGCTTTGGCCGCCCTCATGGTCGGAAGCTTCAGCCTGTCCGCCAAAATGAGGAACAGGCCCAAGGCGAGGAGAATTCCGGTAAAAAACAGTTGTTTCATCATCCGCGTCACCTCCTGTACTCAATTGGCCGGGTCAGCCTGATAACGCGCGCGGCTGAGATAAAGATCGCGGCCGCGCAGACAGCGAGGATGATCTGCCCCACCACGGTATGCATCAGCGTATGGTACCAGCTCTTGTTAAGAAAATACATCACGGGGATGTTCCCGGCCACCATCATTGCCATGATAATGAATTCCTTGCGCGGTTCCGACACCAGGTATTCCAGATCCGCGTTGACAATCCGCATATCGCTGAGCTTTGAAACAATCGGCGTCAGCGTTGTCTTGAGGCTGCGGTCATACTGGCAGGCGGCAATGGCGTCGCACCACTCATGGAACACCTCGTTTTCGATTTTTGGCTTCATGGCATGGAGCGCCGCCTCCACATCGGAGTTAATGAGCTTTACCTGAGTTAAAAATTCCGCAAAAACGCTTTTGACAGGTGGATTAAGGTATTGGATACTTTCATCCACCGCCGTGAGGATATCCTCGTTTCTGCGGTAGGCCGAGGTAATGATGGAAAGCGCCGTCTCCAGTTCCGCGGCGACGCTGTTTTTGTAGTGCGTCGCGGTCAGGCGGACATACCAGAATGGCAGGAACATCAGGCCCACAGCCAACACAGGTACAAGGAACACATTCTCTATCAGGATGGCGATGGCGGCTCCGACCGTGAAAAGAAGGAGGGAAGCCGCGCAGACCATGGAGAAACGGGAGCTCCTTCCGGTCAGCCTGAGTATCTCCCGCACCTCTGCGATTTCCCTGCGAAAGAAGGACAGCTTTTTCCGGTGAGCGGCTTCGTTGATTTCCGCCCGGATGCTTTTGTTTTTCCGTGTCAGAAAGCCAAACAGGCCGTCCGTAAATTCCAACGGTGAAAGTCCAAGGATAAAAAAAGCACCGGCAATCAGGCCGATGCAGGCTGTTAAAAGGATTGCGGTCATTGCCTGGCGCCTCCCATCTTAAGAATTTTTTTCATGGTATCCTGCGGCATCCCGTTCTCTAAAAACCGCTTCTGCAGGCTTTTTGAGATGCCCTGCACCACGCAGTGCTGTCCGCTTATGATGAATTTACCATCCTCCAGGCGGTTTTCGGTGATATCGTACCGAAAGAGCGGGCGGACATTCCGGCTGCCGTCCGGCAGGATCTCGCATTCCATGATTTCCATGACGCGGCGCTGCTTGTTTTCGAGCTGCTTGCAGAACACGACAATGGGATACGCCTCTGTCACATAGCCCATGAGCGTTTCGTCGGACATGTCGACGGCGCGCTTGCAGAGCGAGACCATCCTGCGGTAGGTCGCTTCGCAGGAGTTGGAGTGAATAGTGGTCAGCACCGCGACGCCGGTCCGGGCCGCCTCCTGCGCGGCGTTAGCCTCGGCTCCGCGCATCTCGCCTACGACGAGGATGTCGGGATTGAAGCGGAGGGACATATCCAGCAGCTCAGTCTGGTCGATGCGCTGCCGTTCATTCTCACTGTCGCGGGTCAGCGTATGGATGACACTGTTTACGACTTTGTCGTCCTTCCGGCGTACCAGCGCGAGTTCGCGGGAACCGTTTTCAATGGTGAATATTCTCTTGTTGTCGGGAATGGTGGTCAGCAGCCAACCTGCCAGTGTGGTTTTACCGGAGCTGGTGGCTCCCGCCACACAGATGGAGATTCCATACCGCAGGCATTCTGCCAAAAAGTCCAGCATGGATTCCGTGGCGGTCCCGCCGTGAATGAAATCCCCCTTTTTCATGGATTGCGGGTTCACAATACGGATACTTGCCGCCACGCCCACATCCTCATCCACCAGAGGGGCCTTCAGTACGGCGATACGGATGTTCTTGGAGAGATGTCCCAAGATCGCGGGGCTGGCGTTGTCCAGTACCATCCCGGACACATGAAGCATACGGCGCACTACGTTGACGGCATGCTCCGGGCTGTCAAAGCGCTCGTCCAGCTTCTTTGTGATACCGCTGCTGTACTGCACCTCCACGTCGTTCCAGGCATTGATATCGATTTCCTCGATACCATTCCCGTAAATGTATTTGGTCAGAAACGAAAACTCCGCCATTTCGGTGTACAGGGAGTCCACAAGCTGCGGCTGTGTCATATCGGCAACGGTGATACGGTAATCCTGAACATATTTGGCGATGTAACGCTTGACCTGTGCCTTGACTTCCTCTGTGCCTCCGTCGGTGATCAGTGTGGCGTATTTGCTTGAGATATACTCCTGTACTTCATGAAGCGCCGAGCTGAATTCCCTGGTGTTCCCATCGGACGAAAAAAACAGGCTTTGGCTGCCTGTCATGCTGATGATATGTGATTTTTCGTTTGTCTGCACCGGATTGTTTTCGGTATCCGGCCTGCGGTTTTTCCTGCTCATACACCGAACACCTCCTTTGCGATTTTGGCGATCTCCGCACGGAAACCCCTGCTGTCCTTGAGCGCCAGCTCCCCCAGCAGGTTCCCGGCAAGAGCCAGATTTTCCAACTCGTCCGAGTGCGGAATTTTAAACGCCACACTGCCCAGCACCTGTTCGATGTGCTCGCCGGCCTGATTGAATTTCACGTTGGACGCCACCTTGTACTGCTTATCCGCGTCCCATTTCTGATCCTTTAGCAGAGGCAGTTGCGACGACAGGTAGCTGATGGATTTCAGGTCGCAGTTGACCAGCCTCAGCACCGTGTCGGCTTCCAGCAGGGAAACCGCCGACAGAATGTCGTTGGCGATGGCGCTTCCGCAGTCAATGACGACATACGGCGCGATGTCCCGGAGATGGTCGATCAGTTCGGACGCCAGCTCCTGGGTGTAGGGCGGGTAGGTAAACACATTCTCGCCCTTCAGCATGCCGATCATGGTCAGGTGGTCTATCTTTTTATGGGTAATGCAGTTCTGTTTGACGAGGATATCTGTGATATGGGTCGCCGCGAGAATGCTGCCGAGGGAGCGTTCGCACTCCAGCTCGGCGGGCGGGCAAATACAGGGCAGCATAGGCGCGGTCATATCGCACAGCAGCAGCGCGACATTGTATTTGTGGTCGGCCAGATATTTGGCGAGACGGACGCTGACTGTCGTTTTGCCGCTTCCGGGGCTTCCCCATATCGCCAGCACTTTAACCTCCTGTTCCGGTTCCCGCGGCACAGCCTCGGATTGTCTGCGGGAGAAGATGCTCCCTTTCATAAAGTTGAGCATTTATTTCTCCCCGCTTTCCGGTGTGGTATTTTCAGGTTCCGTTGTACCCACCTGAGGGGTAGATTCTGTCTTTTGTTCCGCGGGTTTCGGGTACATGGTTTCGATCACCTTGTCCTGAAGTTCGGTAAATTTAGCGGCGTTTTCCTTACTGCCGCGGTACACAAGGGACAGATGAAGCTTACCGTCTGCCTCCAGCTCCGCGAGGATTTTCGCCTGCTCCGGAGAAGCCAGCAGGGTGACCGTGGCGGGAAGCTGTTTCTCATTCTCATCCTTTACGGACGAATCGGCTCCGGCTTCGCTTTGATCGGTGTCATAGCCGGTGCTGGCGGTTACGCCGATGACCTCCACATAGGTCAGCTCGGGCGGGATCACGGTGGAGCCCTGGCCTTTATAGTCAGGAGCTATAACGCTGACGATATCTCCGGAGATCAGCTTGCCTGACAAACCTTCCGCAAAGTTTTTGATGCTGACGGAAATGGCCTGCTTTTCGCCGTTCAGGTTATACAGATAGGCGTTTTCCGAAGCCGGGTTATCCGACAGCTTGGTGGTGAGAATGTAATCGCCGGATGCCAGATCCGCCCTGGCATATTTGCCGACCGCGTTTTCACTCTGCCGGATTACATTCTCCGGCAGGTTGTAGCCGCCCACCTCCACGGTCTGTACCATATCCTTGGTGATCTGATCGCCGCTCTTGATGTCCTTTACCACCCGGACAATGGAGGTTTTCTGTGCCATGCTCTGGTTGAATAGGGGTGTCAGGGCAAAGCAAATCAGCAGAGAAAGCACGATGCAGATTACGCCCAGCACCGTGCGGTTTTTCAGAAAGCTCATAGGGTGTTCCTCCTTAAATCAAAAAGTATGCTGCGAGGCAGCCGAGAGATAGAAAGGGCGCGAGGGGGTATGCCTTTGGAGCATCCCTCCCGCGCGACTTTTGATAAATAAAACAGAATGAGTGAAATACCAGCATAGCCGTTAGGCCCGTGATTATAGCGGCTACGCTTTTCTGAAGTCCAAGCACCAGTCCTGCCGCCGCCATGAGCTTGATATCTCCGCCGCCCATGCCGCCGAACAAAAGGGCGGCAATTAAAAAGGGAACGGCGGCGAGAATACCGAGCAGCTTCATGGTATCAAAATTTAAAAGTCCGGTCAGTGCGATGCAAAGACAGAGAGTGTCGGGAATAATCCGCTTCCGGATATCCCATGCCGAGACTGCCGCCAGCAGGGCAGTAAAAAAGCCGCCCTGTAAAAGAAGCGGCAGATCAGTTTCCATAGTTGAACATGTCCATGATACGCTGTTTCAGGGTCGGCAGGA
>JAJUJI010000008.1 GCA_029265405.1 Clostridiales bacterium
AAGAGTACATGAAGCAGAAGCAGCACGTCGTCAACACCCTTTTCGAGCAGGGACATAACTAATTTTAGGACATTCCCTCACCGCTGTTTTCCTGCATTTTTAAACCGGCGAAAAACAACATTTTTATATCGGCGTTGACAATCATTTCAAGCCCGCTCTGATTCGTTGTGACTGGTATGATCTTTTTCCTTTTTGCAGCTGCGGCCTCCATCGCTATTGCATAATCCAGTGGTGAGCAGAATTCTGTTAACTCTTCCTCGCTGTATGCCTCCCAGATATCCCATACCGGCTGCCGACAGGATAATTCGTAATATGCCTTTTTCATTATGCTGGATACCGTAGTCTTGCTCCTTCCGAGCTCCAATGCTATTTGTTCTATGGTCGCCTCTCCAAAGTAATAACGGTAAATTATGTATTTCTGCAGAGCGGGCAGGCTGTTAACCGCTTCCCTGAGGACCTTTTGCATTTCGTTCAGCTCGATGTATTCATATATGTTGGCTTTGGGGTCTTCTATCATGTCCTCTATGGTTAGGTCCTCGTCATTGTAGATCGGAGTTGATAGAGAAACTGTTTCAAGCTGTTTCCTACTAAAACCGAGTTGCTTCCGGCATACATTCTGGACGTAGTATTGCAGGATAGTAGTAAATCTACAGTCACGAGATGGATCAAACGCCCTTGCCGCCTCCCACACTGCGAAGTATCCGCACTGGATTAAGTCTTCCGGATCGGTAATCTTTCCCGCGCAAAGTGGGAAGTATTTCCTTGTCAGGTTCATCACCAGCGGTGCCACTGCTATGTAAAGGGCATGCATGCTCGCTTCGTCTCCTCCCGCGGCTAATAAAGCCAGTTCCTCATTTGACATTGCGCCCCTCCTCACTTTGTGATAAACTTGTTTTGAATTTTATATCTCTGTTTATCACAGAGCGGGAGCTTTTCTTTGGGTGGGGAAAGGCTCTCGCTTTCGCTTGCATATACCACGCTGCCCTCCAGTTCGCCGGGGCCAGCTTATGCTTCTCCCGCTTTACTCTGCCATATGAAAACCAGAAAGAGCAGGACACGTCTATTCATGCTCGTCGTCTGGACATGCAAACTTGAAGCCGGGCGCTACACTATCGTGTTTTCGTATATAGTCTTCTGCGTTTGCCGGTTTGAATCCTGAGAGGGCAAAACCTCCGGCCTTATTTGGCCCAGTATGTTGCTTATTGATGACAGAGTCATTATCATCTTCATCACATGCGAGCTTAAATCCGAACGCCGCTGCGCTTGTTCTCCACGGCTTAGTGCCTGCGGGTTCTTTACCACCTGCTCCAACAATGCTCCGATACTCTCCATTCGTATTCGCCTCCTTGTATTCGTCGTCCCAGCGGCCTTGGTTCAGCCATGTTGATGGGTTCGGTATGTACCTTCCGTTGTCCCGTTGCCACTGTTCCGTTGTTCTCGCTCTGCCGATCGCGGTCATGATCTTGTCGAATAGCTCCGAGTCGACCTTCGCGTTCTTGAATGCTTTCAGTGCATCCTTCTTGCCGACCTTCTTCGGATAAACCGCCCAGAATTCGTCAAACCGTTTTTGTTGGATATCAGTAACCGGCCCAGCGTCTTCCACCTTGGGGGATAGTGGTTTACTATCTGTAATTCCTATGGTTTCTATATTTACTTTCTCTCTTTGTGGCATTTCTGGTGCGGAAACTTCTGACGTGTTGGTATTTCCGGTGCTAAAACCATTGTTTTCGCTGCGGAAACTCGGTTTCTGAGGAATGTCTGCCGATCTCTTTTTATAAACATCATTCAAACGATCGGCAAATTTCTGAACCCATATGATTTTTTTATCCCATAGTTCCGGGTCTATCGCCTCTATTTTCGCAAGGGTATTCAAAATCTCTGTCGCAGTGTCGCTACTAACTCTCATCTTGGCAATTAAGAAAAGCCAATCAGGTGTTTTATTGCAATCGAAAAATAAGCCTTCTTGGGTTCCGAGTGTTTCAAGCAGTTTAAACCAAAATGCGTATCCATCGTTTCCGAACAGGGATTCCAATGTAAAAATTGTCTTCCTACTACTTGCATCTGTATCGTGAGGGAAGTAATCTACACCAGCCTTAATAGGCCTCGCCATGGTTGTCTCCCCCTTCTCATGCGTTCAATCGCTGCTCGATTTTAAAAATCTCATCAAAAGGAACGCCCAAGATAGAACAAATCTTTTTGGCTGTGACACCAGTTGTGCTCTTGGTACCGTTTTCAATTTGTGAAATTGTGTTGGGTGTAATGCCTACTTTCTGTGCGAGATCTCTTTGATAAAGACCGGCTCTAATTCGGGCTATTTTAAATTCGTTGGGGATTGATCTAACCATCTTCATCGCTCCTTTAATGGTGGAATTAAAATTCTCTTATTCCCTTATATCTTAATACTGTAATTAAAGTTTGTCAATGACCTATTTACACTATTCCTGTATTGTGCTACAATTATCCCAATTTGAGTATGGAGGTGTCATCCCATGAGTGAATTTCCTGAAATCTTAAGAAGGCTGCGTATCAGTGAGAATCTTAAGCAGGCTGATATTGCTAAAGAAATCGGGATGTCTGTTCAAAGCTATTCCGCTTATGAAAACAATAGAGAGCCGAACTATGACCTACTGGTCAAGCTCGCCGATCTTTTTAATGTCTCCACGGACTATCTTCTCGGAAGAACTAAATTTAGGAATACTGCCGAGGAAATTTCATTAAAATGCGATTCTGGCTCCCATGAGGACGGCTCTCCGGATGTGCTGTCTATCAGTCTTTACCGTGAAATTAAGGTTTGCGCCGAAAACGCCCGCTTCTTCTACAAAGAAAAAATGCACACTGATGATGGTACCAGAGAGCTTCTATTTTGTTTCGATGATAAGATTCGTCAGGATATTGCAGTCTTTAATCAGGTTTTTGACATTTTGATGAATTATAGAGACTCATCAGATCGAGATGCGGCTATTAAGGCTTTCGTCATTGGCTCCGATACCTCTGAATTGATTGTCAGGGTAATCGATGAAATATCGCGGATTGATCGTGAAATCTGATGTCTGTATAAAGAAAATAAGCCCCTGTCCGGTACCCGGATGGAGCTCATCGAAGGGAGGTGCGGCATTGCCTGTTTATAAGGATGAGGAGAGAAAATCATGGTATGTCTGGTTCCGCTATAAGGACTGGTCCGGGACTGTCCGGCAGCATAAAAAGCGCGGCTTCGCTAAGAAATCCGAAGCTGTCCAATATGAGCGGGACTTCCTGAAAAAACAAAGCGGCAGCTGCGATATGTCCTTTGGCTCCATGGTTGAGCTCTATATGGAGGACTGCAAGACGCGGCTCCGCTCTACGACTTATGAAAGCAAAAAGTATCTCATTGATTCGAAGATCCTTCCGGCTTTGAAAGACCTTCCTGTTAATGCGATAACTCCGGCAGTGGTCCGAAAGTGGCAGAATGACCTTCTTAATGATGAAGCCGAATACTCGCCCACCTACATAAAAACGATAAACAATCAGCTGTCGGCCATCTTCAATTTTGCAAAGCGCTATTATGGTCTTGGAGTAAACCCTGCAGCTGTCGCTGGTTCTGTCGGCAAGAAGAACGCCGAGGCTATGCAGTTCTGGACTCAGGATGAGTTTCAATGCTTCGCTGCCGCTATATCGGACAAGCCTGCCTCATATGCTATTTTCAACACTTTATTCTGGACCGGTATGCGCTCCGGGGAGCTCCTTGCTCTTACCTTGGAAGATGTGAATTTCGAAGCCAAAACGATAAGCATTACAAAAAGCTATGCACGTCTTGATGGCAAGGACGTTATTTCTCCGCCCAAAACGCCGAAAAGCCGTCGGGTGATAACTGTGCCTGATTTCCTTCTTGATATCCTGCGAGATTACGTTGGCCGCTTATACGACTATGCTCCTTCGGAGCGGCTATTCGCCTATACGAAATACTATCTTCAAAGCGAAATGGCCCGGGGCTGCAAGAAGTCCGGAGTAAAAAAAATACGCGTGCATGACCTCCGCCATTCGCACGCGTCGTTATTAATTGAGCTTGGGTTTTCTCCGCTGCTGATATCCGAGCGCCTTGGCCATGAAAACGTGGAGACGACACTAAGCATATATGCTCATCTTTATCCCAATAAGCACGGGGAGGTATCGGACAAGTTGAATGTCCTTTTTACTCCGGAAAATGGACAAAAAAGCACCGAAAAACCCGATAATTTTGAGTAATGCTTCCATATTGCTTCCACAGCTATGAAAAATGCCCCGATAAATCCTTGAATTACTGGGTTTCGGGGCATTGTGGCGTCTATTCCCACTCAATTGTGGCGGGAGGCTTAGGGGTAATGTCGTATACCACGCGGTTGACGCCCTTTACCTCGTTGGCAATCCGGGAAGAAATTTTCAGCAGCAGCGGGTATGGGAGTCTGGCCACCTCGCAGGTCATGAAATCGCTGGTCTGAACCGCCCGCAGCGCTACGGCGTATTCGTAGGTGCGTCCGTCGCCCATCACGCCGACGCTCTTCGTGTTGGTTAGCACGGTGAAATACTGGTCGGCTTTGCTCCTTGAACGGCTTATTTCCTCACGCGCTATAGCGTCGGCTTCCCGCAGAATGTCGAGCTTTTCTTCCGTTATCTCGCCGATTACGCGGATGGAAAGGCCGGGGCCGGGAAAGGGCTGGCGGTACACTATGGAGCGCGGCAGGCCGAGCGAGAGGCCCAGCTTGCGCACCTCGTCCTTGAAGAGGCCTCTCAGCGGCTCAACGACGCCCTTGAAGCCCAGCTTCTCAGGAAGGCCGCCCACATTGTGGTGGCTCTTGATGACGGCCGAGTGGGTGCCGGACTCCACCACGTCGGGATAAATCGTGCCCTGGGCGAGAAAATCAGCGCTGCATTTTTTTGCCTCGTCCTCAAAGACCCTGGCAAACTCGTCGCCTATTATCTTGCGCTTTTCCTCGGGATCCGTCACGCCCGCAAGCCTTTTCAGAAACCTATCCCTTGCGTCGACGCAGACCAGCCTCAGCTTCCGCTTTCCGAAAACCTCTTTTATTTCCTCGCTTTCATTCTTACGCATGAAGCCGTGGTCAACATATATGCAGGTGAGCTGGCCGGGTATGGCCTTTGATAGCAGCGCCGCGCATACCGACGAATCAACGCCTCCCGAAAGACCGAGAAGGACCTGCTTGTCTCCTACTCGCTCGCGCACGGCGCTTATCTGCTTTTGCAGATAGTCGGCCATGGAGTAGTCGCCCCTGGCCCCGCAAACGGAATAGAGGAAATTGCGTATGATTTCCGTGCCGTTTTTAGTGTTCTCCACCTCGGGATGAAATTGCACGCCGTATATTTTCAGAGCCCTGTTTTCGCAGGCGGCGACGGGGCAGCGCTCGGTGCGCGCGGTGGCCGTAAAGCCCTCGGGCAGGCTCTCAACCGTGTCGCCGTGGCTCATCAGCACCTTTTGTTCCCCGGGGCAGCTGAAAAACAGGTCGGAAGCTCCATCCAGGATAGCGCGCAGCGTTCCGTATTCGTTTTTGCCCATAGGGGCTACCCGGCCGCCGAGAGTATGGCAGATGTACTGCATGCCGTAGCATATGCCCAGCAGCGGCACGCCAAGCTTGAAGACCTCCGGCGCGCAGGACGGGGCGTTTTCGGCGTACACGCTGTCGGGCCCGCCTGTGAAGATAATGCCTATGGGAGCTATCCTGGCAAGCTCATCGGCGCTGATGGTGTTGGGCCTTATTTCCGAGTAGACGCCGCACTCGCGGACGCGCCTCGCTATAAGCTCCTTATACTGCCCGCCAAAATCTATTATTACAACAGTTTCGTTCTTCATTTATTTCATCCTCAAACAGGCTTATTTTTATAGGCGCACTTCCACGCCGTTTGCGCGAAGCTCTGACTTCAGAGCCCCTATGGAAATCTCGCCAAAGTGGAAAACCGAGGCGGCCAGGGCCGCGTCGACCTTGGGAAGCCCGGTCAGCAGATCTACAAAGTGCCGGACGCTGCCCGCGCCTCCGGAGGCTATTACCGGAACTGTGGAAAATTCGCAGACCTTTTCCAAAAGCGGAAGGTCAAAGCCGTTTTTAACCCCGTCGGCGTCTATGCTGTTTATAACCAGCTCCCCGGCGCCTAGGTCTATGCCTCTTTTCAGGTAGTCGAGAGCGTCGAGCCCGGTGTTGACATGACCTGCGGCGGTAAATATATAATATCTGCCACCCTCCAGCTTAACGTCCACGGAAAGCACTACGCACTGGCTGCCGAATATCCTGGCGGCCTCGGCTATCAGGCCGGGATTTTTTATAGCCCCGGTATTGACGCTGACCTTGTCGGCTCCGCATTTTAAAACCCGTTCAAAATCGTCCGGCGAGTTGATTCCGCCTCCGACGGTCAGAGGAATAAAAACCCGCGAGGCGGTCTCGCTGAGTATGTCGGTGAAGATTTTCCGCCCCGCGACTGAGGCCGCCACATCGTAGAACACCAGCTCGTCGGCCCCGCTGTCGTTGTAATGGCAGGCAAGCTCAACGGGAGAAGCGATGTCCCTAAGCTTTTTGAAGTTGACGCCCTTGACCACCATGCCGTCTTTTACGTCCAGGCAAGGTATGATCCTTTTAGTTATCATATGTGCTTAAGCGTTCCTTTCAGCCGCGCAAAAATAGTCCGTTTCTAAAGCTCGCAGAAGGCCCGAAGTATGCCGAGCCCCACCGTTCCGCTCTTTTCGGGATGGAACTGGACTCCGTAAACGTTGCCGCCGGCTATGGCCGCGGTAAGCTCTGCGCCGTATTCGGTCGTTGCGATGACCGCCTCGCCGCAGCTTGCGGCGGCAAAGGAGTGGACAAAGTAGACGTAGGAGCCCTCTGGCGTGTATTTGAAAAGCGCGCTTTTCTCGCGCCCGGCCGGAAAGGAAAGCCTGTTCCAGCCCATGTGGGGTATTTTCAAGCCCCTTCCCGGCGGTATGAGGCCGCCTATATCGACTATTTCGCCGGGAATGAGATCGAGCCCCTTATGCGTCCCAAACTCGTAGCTGACCCGGCAGAGCAGCTGCATTCCAAGGCAGATTCCCAGCAGAGGCTTGCCCCGCGCCGCCTCTGCGCAGACCACGCCGTCCAGCCCGCTTTCCTTTAGCTTTCCGGCGGCCGCCTCGAAAGCGCCGACTCCCGGCAGGATTATCTTGTCGCATTTGCGTATGAGCTCCGCGTCTCCGGTGACGACAGCCTCCGCTCCGATGAAGGAAAGGGAGCGGCTAAGCGAGAACAGGTTGCCGCATTTGTAGTCAACGATAGCTATCATAGGTGTAACCTCGCTGCAAAGCCTAAATATGCTTATTTTAAAAGCCAAAGAGACGCTTGTCAACATTTTGCCTTTTAGTTGAGGCCTTAAAAGCGGTATTGTTTTGTGGGCATACAGGCGTTATAATAAAGACAATACGGGAGGGAGAGAATAAGTTGAAAGCCGATCTGAATGTCTGCCTGATGAACGACGCGTTTCCGCCGGTGATAGACGGGGTGTCCAACGCCGTGCTCAACTATGCCTTAATAATAAACGCCAAATACGGCAAGGCTGCGGTCGCGACGCCGAGATACCCGGGAGCGGAAGACAACTACGCTTTTCCCGTGATTCGGTATCCAAGCATAGGGATAAATTCAAAGCCCCTGAAATCCTACAGGGCGGGCTATCCCTTCGATCCGGCCGCGCTCAAAAAACTTGAGGCAATGAGGTTCGATATAATACACAGCCATTGTCCGGCGGTTTCGACCGTGCTGGCCAGGAGGCTCAGGGACTTGGCCGATATCCCCATAGTATTTACTTATCATACCAAGTTCGACATTGATATATCAAACGCCATAAACGGTGAGCTTATGCGCAGGGCCGCGATACGCCTGCTTGTGGAAAACATTAAGGCCTGCGACGAGATCTGGGTCGTCAGCAGGGGAGCGGGAGAAAACCTTAAAAACCTGGGCTATTCCGGAGATTATCTCATCATGGAAAACGGGGTCGACCTGCCCAAGGGCAGGGCAAAACCGGAAGACGTCGAGAAGCTGCGCCTCGAATACGGCCTTGAATCCGGAACAACGGTATTCCTTTTTGTAGGGCGCCTCATGTGGTACAAGGGCCTTAGACTGATTATAGACGGGCTGTCCGCCCTTAAGGCGCGGAGGCAGACACCGTTCAAGATGGTTTTCGTAGGCGAGGGGGCCGACGGGGAGGAGGCTGCAGCCTATGCCGAGCGCAGCTCGCTGGACGGAGAGTGCGTATTCGTCGGGGCCGTACGCGACAGGGAAAGGCTCAGGGCTTGGTATACGCTGGCCGACGCGCTGCTTTTCCCCTCCACCTTTGACACGAACGGGCTGGTGGTGAGGGAAGCGGCCGCCTGCGGGCTGCCAAGCGTGCTGCTTAAGGATAGCTGCGCCGCAGAGGGCATAACCGACGGAAGAACCGGCATTCTCATAGAAAACGATTTGCAGGCCATGGCGGACGCCCTGGAGCGCATATGCGAAAATCCGGAGAGGATGAAGGGAATAGGCGAAGCCGCCATGGAGGAAATATACATATCCTGGGATGAGAGCGTGAGGCGCGCCGTGGAAAGATACGGCGCTGTGCTGGAAAACTGGAAGAGCGGCGGCAAGCGCCGCCTGCGTGCACCGGACGATGAGGACATAATTTTGTCGGACAAGCTGCTGGATGAGGTTGAGAATATGAAGGTCGGCTCGGCCCTGTGGCCGGAGCTGAAAAGAAGCGTGACGCTGCGGAGCAGGAGAGCAAAAAGGCAAAAGTAGTATGGACACGGCCTGCCCCGCGGTATATAATGATTTGGGCCGCATATGTGATTGGATTACATATGCCAGGCCCGGCGGAAGTTTATATTATAAAAAAGGAGGCGTTTAAGATGGAAATGAAATTTTATATTTGCAAGCACTGCGGAAACATAATCGCGTATGTAAGGAGCAGCGGTGTGCCCGTTGTTTGCTGCGGGGAGGAAATGAGCGAAATAATACCCGGAACGACAGACGCTTCGCTTGAAAAGCATGTTCCCGTCGTAAAGGTAGAGGGGAACAAGGTTTATGTGACCGTAGGCTCAGCGCCTCATCCCATGCTTCCCGAGCACTATATCCAGTGGATTGCCCTTCAGACAAAAGCCGGCAATCAGCGCAAGGCCCTGTATCCCGGAATGGAGCCTAAGGCCTGCTTTACCATCTGCGAGGGGGACGAGGTGGAGGCAGTTTACGAATACTGCAACCTCCACAGCCTCTGGAAGGCATAACGCAGATCGCTGCCACGCGCGCTCTTGGCGCGCGGCAGACTAAGGGCCCGAAACGGCTGCCTGAGCCGTTTCGGGCTCATTCCGTATTCACAAGGTTTGCCGCGCCAACGGCTGCGATCGCACCGTCGGAAGCCGCGGTGATTATTTGCCTGAGCTCCTTAGTCCTCGTGTCGCCTGCGGCGAAAACACCGCCGACGGAGGTGCGGCAATCCTCCCCGGCTATTATATAGCCGCCGCCGTCAAGGGCCAGCTTGCCTTCAAACATGCGGTTGTCGGGCTCAAGCCCGATAGCAACAAAGACAGCCGAAACATCAAGACGCCTGATTCCGGAGCCCGGGGAGGAAAGGCTCCTGATGTCGAAGGCTGTGACGAGAGCCCCGCCGGATATCCTCTCGGCGGCGTGCTTCGTTATTATCTCGATATTTTCTCTTGAGCGCACGGCGTCTGCGAGCCGCTTTTCTCCTCTAATTTCGCTTCTTACCACAAGATAGACCCTATTGCATAGATTGGAGAGGAACAGCGCGTCCTCAAGGGCGGTGTTGCCGCCTCCGACCACCGCCACGTCCCTGCCCTTGAAAAAAGCTCCGTCGCAGGTGGCGCAGTAGGACACGCCCCTGCCCGTGTACTCCTCCTCGCCGGGGATTTTCAGCTTTCGGCGCTTTGCCCCGTTTGCTATGATGACCGTTTTGCTCTCGTATTCGCCGCCCGTGGTTGAAACGCGCTTTACTGCGCCGTCAAGCTCCGCCGCCGCAGCCTGCTCAAAGCGTATGTCGGCCCCCTGGGCGACCGCCTGTTCATAAATATTCTGGGCCAGCTGCCAGCCGGAAATCTTTTGAATGGAAGGGAAGTTTTCGACCTCGGGAGCTATGCCTATCTGCCCTCCGTACATTTCTCCCTCCAGCACGACGGTCTTCAATCCGGCGCGTATAGCGTAGATGGCGGCGGTAAGACCGGCCGGGCCGGCGCCGATAATTATGACATCAAACATTGCCGCAATTCCTCCCTTATTGTTATGGAGCGGGGTTTTATTTAGGCTTCCCGATATAGTATTATTTTACACAGAATCTGGCTTGTTTCAATTATTATTTAGCTGTCCGACGGGGCATTAAGGCGTTGAAATAACGAGCCGCTGTGCTATACTGGGTGTGGGAATTGAAAAAAGAGAAGGGAATGATTGATAATGAATACGCAGGCGGCGGAAAGAGAGGAACTGCTGGTAAAAATCCCTTATTGGGACAAGCTGACGCCCGAGGAGAAGGACGAAGTCAGGCTGGGCTCGGCTGTCGTCGGCTATACCAAGGGCGCAGTAGTGCAGACCTATGACGGCGAATGTCTTGGCTCGGTGCTGGTGCTGAAAGGCCAGCTTCGCATCTATCTGCTCTCCGAGGAGGGCAGGGAGGTGACGCTCTACAGGCTCGGCGAGGGAGATTCCTGCGTGATGTCGGCTTCCTGCGTAATCAGCCAGATAACCTTTGAAACGCAAATGACGGCGGAGGAGGATACGCGGCTGCTGGTCGTCAGATCCGGCGTTTTTGAAAAGATAGCCGCCTCCAATATTCAAGTCAAGGTGTTCATGTATGAGCTGATAATCGAAAGATTCTCCGAGGTCATGTGGGCCATGCAGCAGATACTGTTTATGGGCTTCGACAAGAGACTGGCCGTCTTCCTCTACGACGAGTATTCAAGAACAGGCAGCAGCGAGCTGAAAATGACCCACGAGCAGATAGCCAAGCTGACCGGCTCGGCGCGCGAGGTCGTATCGCGCATGCTCAAGCGCTTTGCCGACGACGGAATAGTCGAATTCAGGCGCGGCGTTATTTTTTTGAAAGATATAGGACGCCTGAAAAAAATAATTATGTGATTGGGTCACTGTATAAAGAGGCATATCCGGTTATCCTATAATCAGAAAATTTGAAAGGAGATAAGAATATGCCAGCCATAACGATAGATTCCGGCAACTTTATAAATGAGGTATTGAATTCCGACAAGCCCGTCCTCATAGACTTCTGGGCCTCCTGGTGCGGCCCCTGCCGCATGCTTTCCCCAATTGTTGAGGAAATAGCCGAGGAATACGCGGGAAAGATTAAGGTGGGAAAGATAAACATAGACGAGCAGCCCCAGCTTGCCGCAAGGTACAACGTGGCCAGCATTCCAACTCTTGTCCTGTTTAAAAACGGCAAGCCCGTAAACATGTCGGTGGGAGTCAAGCCCAAAAGGGTAATAGAGGCCATGCTGAGCTAGCGTGCTTTATATTATGTTTATGCGAACGCGTATAAGCGGAAAAAATACGGGGAGCGATGCGCTCCCCGTATTTTTTGAACGCTCGGCAAGGCCGTCGCGCACCGTCATATTGCGGATATAATAGCCTGAGGGATGGCGTCAAGCGAAGCCTGCTTTTCGACGGCGCCCATTTCGTAGGCTGCTTTTGGCATTCCGTAGACGACGGAGGATTTTTCGTCCTGGCCTATTGTCCTGGCTCCGGCGCCGCGCATTGCAAGCAGGCCGCGCGCGCCGTCCTCGCCCATGCCGGTAAGTATCACGCCCACAGAGGAAGCGCCGCAGCAGGCCGCCACCGAATGAAACAGCACGTCAACCGAGGGGCAGTGCCCGTTGACCTTATCGCCCTCCGAAACCTCCACGCGCAGCCTGTCGCCTATCTTTTTGACACGCATATGCTTGTCGCCGGGCGCTATGAGCGCGAGCCCCTTTTCAATGTAATCACCGTTTTGGGCCTCTCTGACGCGCAGCGGCGTGGTGCCGTTTAGCCTGTCGGCAAACATTTTTGAAAAAACAGGCGGTATGTGCTGGACAATAACTATTCCCGGTATCTCGGGAGGCAGATATTTCAGCACGTTGAATATCGCGTCGGTGCCGCCCGTCGAGGCGCCTATTGCGATGAGTTTTTTGCTGCCGGAGGGATTGACGGCGGTTATGGGCCTTGCGGCGCCGCCGCCGCTTTTAACCGTCGGAATGCGGGACTTTGAGGCTATTTTGATCTTATCTATTAGGTCGGCAATGAAGGCGTCGGTAGTGCGCCCGTAGCTGAGGTCGGGCTTGGCGACAAAATCTATGGCCCCGGCGTTCATGGCGTCCAGCACTGCGTCGCTCACCGAGCTTACGACAACGACGCGCAGCGGATATTGGGGCAGCAGGCGCTTGATGAAATCAATGCCGTTCATTTTCGGCATCACCACGTCGCAAACCATCACATCCGGCTCCAGATCGACGATCTTGTCCCTTGCGTCGAAGGGATCCACGGCGGTAGCCACGACTTCAATCTCAGGGTCGCGGGATACGCCTTTTACCAGCATATTGCGGAACAGGGCGCTGTCATCCACGATCAGCAGCCTGATTTTTTTATCGGTCTGCATATTCAGCCTCCGTAATTAAACTTAGTCAAATGCCATTGAGCTGGCGGCCGGTTGGCTTCCGGATTATTCCTTCCTGTAAACAGCTGGCATAACAAATTTGTAGCTTGTTTTTTCCCTGTTGAGCGTCTCGGAGTGGCCGATGAACAGATAGCCTCCGCTTTCGGTTATGTTGTAAAATTTATCGGCAAGCTCGTCTCTTGTCTGGCTGTTGAAGTAGATCATGACGTTTCTGCAGAATATGACGTGGAATTTTTTCTTGAAGCCGTAGGTGGGGGACATTAGGTTGAAGGGCCTGAATATCACCTCGTTTTTAATGCGTTCGGATACCGCGCTGGTAGAAGCGTCTATTTTTGTAAAATAATTCAATCGCCAGGAGGGAGGCAGCTGCGCGAGATCCTTGTTTTGATAAACGCCTCGCCTTGCTTTTTCGAGGACCTGGTTGGAGATGTCGGTCGCCAGTATCCTGGCGTCCCACATGGGCTTTTCGCGGCCAAAGTATTCATCTATGAGCATGGCGAGGGTGTAGGGCTCCTCGCCGCTGGAGCAGCCGGCGCTCCATATGCGCAGATCCCTGCTTGCCACGTTTTCCTTCAGGTAAGGGAGCACCGTGTCCCTGAAGAAATAAAAATGCTCAGGCTCCCTCATAAAAAAGGTGTGGTTTGTCGTAATGTGATTTATAAGTACGGTGGAAGCCGTTCCGGTCTTATCGCGAATTAAGTATTCGTAGTATTCGGTAAAGCTCTTAAAATTGTGCTCGGCCAGCACGCTCTGAAGCCTTCCGGTTACCAGCGCCCGCTTTTCCTCCTTCAGATTAATGCCGTAATTGCTCTTGATATATTCGGCCAGCTTTTTGAATTCTTCGTTGGTTATCGAAATCAATTCATGCCCTCCGTACAGTTTAAGCGCCGAGATAGGCCGAAGCTGAGAAACCCGTCATGCTTCGTCATGCTGAGGCTCCATGCCTTCATCCTCATTGGAGCCGCGGATTTTGAAGGCTCCGACAATTTCCTTGAGCTGCGCCGCCTGTCCCGAAAGCTCCTGGCTTGCCGCCGCGCTTTCCTCTGAGGTCGCGGCGTTAGCCTGCACGACTTGAGAAACCTGGATTATGCCCTGATTGATTTGCTCTATGGCCGCAGCCTGCTCCTTCGAGGAAGCCGCTATAGAGGCTACAAGTTTGGCTGCCTTCTCAACCTCCTCTACAATGGTGGAAAGCGCCTTGGCGGTTTCATTAGCTATTGACGTGCCGGCCTTGACCTTCTTTATGGAGTTTTCGATGAGTTCGGTGGTTTCTCTGGCGGCGCTGGCCGACTTTGCGGCAAGCGTTCTGACTTCCTCGGCGACTACCGCAAAGCCCAGCCCGTGCTGGCCGGCCCTGGCGGCCTCCACCGCCGCGTTCAGGGCCAATATGTTGGTCTGGAACGCTATGTCGTCTATCACCTTGATTATCTTGTTGATATTTTTAGAGGAAACGTTGATTTCGTCCATGGCGGCGAGCATGTCCTTCATATGCTCGTTTCCCTTATCGGCGTGAGTCTTGGCGTTGTTGGCAAGCTGATTGGCCGTCTCGGCGTTTTCCGCATTGCGGCCGGTCTGAGAGGCGATGCTTTCAAGAGAGGCGGTAAGCTGCTCAACGCTGCTTGCCTGCTCGGTCGCACCCTGGGACAGGCTCATGCTTGAATCGGAGAGGGAGGCAGCTCCGGCGGAAACCTGCTCCGCAGCCCCAAATATCGACATTACCATACCGTTGAGGTTATCCACCAGCGCCGACAAGGCCTTGCCGAGAACGTCAAATTCCGAGCGCAGCTCCACATTAGCCGTAAGGTCGCCGGCGGCGACAAGCTGCGCCGCTTTGACCTGCTTTTTTGTCGCCACTATGAGCTTATGGAAGGCGTTGCCCAAATCGCCAATCTCGTCCCTGCGGTCCTTAAGCTTCATGTCCTTGCGCGTAAGCACCTTGTCCGTGTTAATATCTCCGGACGCCAGCAGAGCCGCCAGCTTGGTCATGGTGACTATGGGCTTGCCTATAATGCCAGCTATGAAGATGCCCAGCAAAATTGATACCGCTATAACCACCACCATGGCAAGGAGCATAATAAATATCGCCATATCGGACTTGCGCGCGTTGGAGGAGGCTTTGTCATTCGCTCCTGCGGAAATTTTAGACATGCTTTGCAATATAAGGTCGCGTATCGCGGCGCCTGTCTTAGCCAGCGATTCCCGCTGCTCTATGGATTTGCCAAGCTGCCCCTCGTCTATATACTGGAAAAAAGTGTTGAGGTTTTCGCTGTATACGTTCCAAGCCTCCGACATGGAATCGGCAAGGCCTTTAAGCTCGTCGTCCGCGTCGGGGTTTGCCTTGATATTATCAACAAGGTTGGCGATATTTGCACCGGCGGTGTTTTGATATTCCAGTATAAGATTTTTGACCTCCTCGGCCGCGGAGGGAGTGGAGGCGTACCTGTATTGCAGGACATTGTACTGCAGCTGCAGTATATTTACAGCCGTTTCTCCTGAATATTGCAGGGCCATCGCGTTATAGCGGTACAGATCGCCGTCCGCTTTTTTTACGCTGGAAAGATTTATTATGCCGGCCGCCCCGGCTATCGCCGCAAACACGGCTATAATCAGGAAGGCCGCCAAAAGTTTTCTGGAAATTTTTAGATTTAGAAACCACTTCATTTTAACATACCACTCCGTTTGACTTTTAAATTCCGCCTTAATCGGCCCGCGACGGGCCGATTAGTTATATTACTTCTGTAATAATAATTTCGTCACAATTTCAAGCCAATCCAGTGGCAGGGACGAGAATATTCGATAATTGCGCGTAAGCGGCGCTTTGCCTGGAAAAAATTCCAGCAGCGTCCCGCGCCGGCCGGCGCGGGACGCTGCTGGAAGCGGGCTCCCTGCTTAAACTCTAGTACTTTCCGAAATCAGATCCTTCCAAACTAATTACGGGCTTGACGGAGGCGGCCTTGCGCGCAGAAACCGGCTTCTCTTTGGAAGCGGGGCGGCTTGGGCGCTCACTTACGGCGGAAGCGTTAAGCGCTTCTGAAACGCCCCCCTTTATTTTGAAAGCGTTGACTATCTCCTTAAGCTGAGCGGCCTGGCCGGAAAGCTCCTCGCTGGCGGCGGCGCTCTCCTCGGAGGTGGCCGCGTTGGTCTGGACGACCTGAGAAATTTGCATTACGCCCTGATTTATCTGCTCAAGAGCCATGGCCTGCTCCCTTGAGGCGGCGGCGATGGAGCCGACGAGGGCGGCGGCCTTATCCACCTCCTCCACTATCCGGTCCAGAGCCTCGGCGGTTTCTTTGGCTATCCTGGTGCCAGCTTCAACCTTTCTGATGGAGTTTTCTATCATTTCTGTGGTTTCGTTGGCCGCGCTGGCCGATTTTGCCGCCAGGGTCCTGACCTCCTCCGCGACTACGGCAAAGCCGAGCCCGTGCTGGCCGGCTCTTGCGGCTTCCACGGCGGCGTTAAGCGCAAGTATATTGGTCTGGAAGGCTATATCGTCTATCACCTTGATTATCTTGCTGATGCCGGCTGAGGAAACATTGATTTCATCCATGGCCTTGAGCATTTCCTTCATCTGTCCGTTCCCTTCGGCGGCGTTGGTTTTGGCCTTTACTGCGTAATCGTTGGCTAGATCCGCGTTCTGGGAATTAAGGCTGGTCTGCGAGGCGATCTGTTCAATGGAGGCTGTAAGCTCCTCCACGCTGCTGGCCTGTTCGGTCGCGCCCTGGGATAGGGCCATGCTGGAGTCGGAGAGTGAATTGGCTCCGGCTGCCACCTGCTCTGAGGCGCTTATTATTGCCGTCACCATGCCGCTGAGGCTGTCCACAAGGTTCATCAGCGCTCTGCCCAGCACATCGTCCTCGGACCTCGGCCTTACCTCGACGGTCAAATCGCCCGAGGCGACACGCTCGGCGGCGAAAACCTGCTCTCTCGTGCTAACGACGAGTTCCTTGAACGCGCAGGTGAGCTTGCCTATTTCATCCTTGCGGTTGGCAAGCTCCAAATCTTTCTTTGTGTAAACGCTGTCTATATTAAGATTGCCTACGGACAGCATGTTAGCCAGCCGAGCAATCAGTACGAGCGGTTTCCCAATCAAGCCGGATATGTAGGAGCCCAAAAGGAGCGATATCACAACCGCTGCGGCTACGGCGGCCAGCATAACTATAATGGAGTTAAGCGCAGTTTTTTCATTGGAGGCGGCTTTTTCTGCTGCGTCCTCCGAGGCCATATCCATAAGCGCCAAAAAATTGTCCCTCATTTTTGAGCCTATGGAGGCCAGCTTTGCTGTGTTTTCTTTTATGCCGGCCTTGTCGCCGGAATTGAAGCAATCCATATAGTCCGGAAGTATGGCATTGTATTCGGACCAGCCTGCGGCTATTTCGCCGCTCAATGCCTTGGCCTCCTCCGAAGCGGCGGAGTTCCCCTCAAGAACAGCGATATAACTGCTTAGATACTCGTCCGTCTTGCTTTTGAATTCCTCTACCAGCTTTTGCGTGTCGGCTATGTCGGCGTCGCTTGACAGAGTCTGGAGCTTCAGGACATTGTAGCGGAGCTGCTGAAAGTTGACGGCGGCCTGGCCGGAATAGCGGACGGCCAGGGTATTGTCCCTATAAAGCGAGGCGTCGGCGTTTTTGATGCCGACAAGGCCGGTTACGCCCACTCCGCCAACCAGCGCGGATATTACAGCCATTGCCAGAAAACCCAGAATAAGCTTTTGCGAGATTTTCATGTTTGCAAACCATTTCATTGTGATACCTCAATTAAAAAATAATTTATTAACGATGGGAAGGCAAGAAAGCGCGCCGCCATTGTTTCTTCGGGCTGGCTACGAGTTATTCGCAGGATATCGCCGTTAAGCAGTAAATCATCTCCTTGCATAAAGATAATTAGCATTATTATTTGATAATCCCTACTGTATATATTCGTTATGTTTATCAGGAAATTCAATTAAATATAAATTCCATTAATAAAAACATTTCGATGTAAAAAAATTTTATTTTATTAATAACATATGCGTTTAAAGCATAAGCGCGGGCGCCGGAAAAAAGCGGGCCGGAGAAAGGGTTTCCGGCCCGCGGCGAATCGCATTATATAAAATTATAAATATCGGCGCTAGCAGAGCAAATCAAGCAGGAGCCCCCGTATTTCGTCTATGCGGCCGAGGTAGTCGATCGCTTTGGCGTTTTGGCTCAGCAGCTCGGAAGCCAGCTCGTCGAGCTTTTCGTCTATTATAGTCACCAGCGTCATTACCCGCCTGTTTCCGGCCTTGTCGGTGATTAGATCCGGCTTTACCGAATAGGCGCCGCTTGCTATTTCATTAAGCAGCAGCATAATCTTGCTGCGGTATTTCTCAAATTTGCCCATGTCCATGCGGGTGAAAATATCCTCGGCCTCTTCCTTTATTTCGTCGAACAGCTCTGTGACGCGCTTTTTGCAGTCTCTCCTCAGCTGCTCCTCAAAGCCGCGCTGAAAGGAGCCGGACGGCTTTGCGTCAGTCCCCTCGGAAGAGCCTACTCTGTATAAAGGGGCGTCTGTGCGCTTCACTTTCAGATAGTCCACGGCATTTACTCCTTTCCTGGCTGTTGGCCATAGAGCTGTTCCTTGCCAAGTTCCGTGTCGGGGCCTTCGGCAAAGGGTATGCTTGATTTAAGGTAGGCCGAGATTTGCTTCTTATTTCTGATGATTAGGGTCTGATCCTTATAGCTCTGAACCTTCTCGCTGAGGATCTTTATTAACTGCAGATCCAGCTCGGTTATCTGCGAAATAAGACGCCTGATTTGCCGCCTTTCCGATTCGGCCGCATAAGGTAAATGGCGGCCGCCTTCGTAGGCCTCGTTGGTGTCGAGCATCTGGGATATGGCATTTTCAATGAGTACAAGCCTATTTATAATAATTTCGCGCGCATTTATCATTTCGTCCATGCTCTCGTCGTCAAAGCCGCCGGCTTCCAGGGCCCGGCACTTATCCGCCGTTATCCGGTAAAGCTCGTCGCACTGGCAGCGCGCTTCTTTCAGCATTTTCAATAAATCCCCGTCGGTTTGATTTGGATTGCGCATAAACCCCTCCTGCCGCATAATGCAAATTCAAGCTTTTTCCGCTGCTTGAAACGGGTAAAAATAAGCCTTTCGGAATGCAGCAGCATTGTATCACCTTTTATTAAAAAAAACTATAAAAAAGAGACAGAACCCGCCTGTCTCTTTCCAGCAACGCAAAAATAATTATTGCAATGAACCTTAGACTACTTCCTTTTTATTTCCGGACTGGAGCCTGGCTGCCGTTTCCCAGGTATCTCTTAGAGAAGTCAGTATTTCCAGCACCTGGGGCAGCAAAGATATATCCTTCTTTGCGTTCATGCCCCTGATGGTTCTGAGCAAAAAATCGTAAAGCTCCAGCAACGGGACAGAAATTTCATAGCTTGTGTCCAGGCTGTTAACAAGCTCCATAATTATTTTTTGAGCCTTTATAAAATGCTGATTTGCTCCGTCCTTGTCGTTCTTGTCGGTCAGGCAAATTTCGGCGAGCTTCAGGTTTTTAATGCAACCGTCGTAGAGCATTATAAGCAGCTCTGCCGGACTGGCCGTCAATACGCTTTGCTGCAGATACTGCTGCTTTAAATTCTGCTTTGAATACTCCATGTTGGCCTCCGTTCATATATGAAGCGATGTTCAGTAGCTGAATAATTGGCTTAAATACGAAGCCTGGGAGTTCAGCTTTGCCAGAGCGGTTTCCATTGCGGAAAATTTATTGTAGTATTTTTCCGCCATGGCGTCGAGCTTTTCCTCAAGCTTGTCTATCGTATCCTCGACCGAGTCGATTTTGTCCTCTGTGCTGGTTTTCGATGAGTTGGCGCTGCTCTTGAAAGCTGAAATCGAATTTATTATTTTATATATGACGCCCTGCGCGGAGCTCTCGGCAGAGGAACTTCCTCCCGTGAAAATGGAAATTACCTTGTCCGGGCTTTCGGCAAGAGCGCTTTCCAGGGCCTCCGTATCGATTACAAGCTGCCCCTTGTCCGATGAATAGTAGCTTCCTGTCGTAATGCCGATTGAGGCGGCCGAAGCTGACGTTCCTCCTGCGGAGGTATAAAAAGCGCTTTTTATGCCCGCAAGCAAGTCCTTAACGATGGAGTTGTTTTTCAATATTCCGGATTTGGCTTTAGCCTCCCATTTTTCGATTTCTTCGTCTGACATTTCTTCCTTTTGAGCTTCGGTCAGGGGAGGGTAATCGTAGGAATTGTCGTCGGCCGTTAAATATCCGTTCAGCTTTTCGATGAGCTGGTTCAGCGCGGTTACAAAATTGCTTATGGAATCAGTGGCCGCGCTGTAATCTTTGCTGATGTTATATCTCTCGGCATTATCTGACACTGAGTTAAGCTGATAGGTTATATTGTCTATCGTGTACTCGTTGCTGTCCTTTTCAACCGCGACGCCGTTTATTTCTGCGATTGAATTTTGCCCGTTTTCAACAGTTCCCGCGCTTATCTGAAAGGCTCCGCCGGTTCCGAAGGCGTTTCCGGTGATGTTTTCTATCGTCACCTTGCTGTTCTTGCCGCCGGAGTCGGCCGTTATGGTAAATCCGTCGGTCAGGCGGCTGTATTTCATGGTTACGCCCGCGTCTGAATCGCTGTTTATAGTGTTTATCATGCTTTGCAGCGTTGTGGACCTGTTGAAGGTAAAGGTTTTCCCGTTAATGGAAAAGCATATCTCGCCCTCGTCGTCAAATTGAAGCTCGTTGGCAAAGGAAAGCTGGGAAAGGGCGGCTGTGTTGCTGGAAGAAATGCTTGTCCCGTCCTTTGATATTTTGCCGGAGCTGGATACGCTGGCATTTGCGGCTAGCTGGTTCACCTTCACCGATACGGTTCCCTCGTCGGCCGAGCCGGAGGCGGAAAGGACAGCGGCGCCGCTTGACGTGCCGATTGAGGAAACGCTGTATTTCACATAGCTGGACGATTTCAGCATGCTGGACTTGCCGAGGACGCTGCAGTAGGTGCTGCTGAATTCCTTGACGGAATCGAGCACATCGTTCAGGGCCTCGTTGTACCATTCGTACCTGGTCTTTTTCTGCTCCTGCTTGTCGATTTTTGACTGTTGAGTTGCGGTCATTTTTTCGACAAGGGCGTCGGTATCCAGATTCGAGTAGACGCCTGTTATTCGGGAGCTGGTACTGTAAGCGGAATTCACGCTCGACATTTTTATACCCCTTGTAAAAGAGCGATCCGTAAGCCGCTCAGACTGGTTGTTTGAGTAGTAAACCGCCTAATCTATGTTTAATCTAAAAGTCTATATTTTTTGAGGATACTATTATTAAGCTGTCGCTTCTATTGATATTATCGTATTTTTATAATTAAAATTCAATATGCCGAGCAAAATTGCCGTAAAAAAACAGGAAAGAGACGGGAGGGGCCCACTTATTGCTCTCTTAATATTAAAGAAAGGATAAAATGTCACGAAAATTAATGTGTGGGATAAGGCGGGGCGCTGCTCTGCAATGCGCCGCTTCCCGGCGGAGGTGTTTTTTTGACTGAACAGATTGAGAGCATAGACTCGCTGCGCACGGATATACTCAGGGAAATAGCCAATATAGGCACCGGTCACGCCGCAAGCGCGCTGAGCGCCCTTCTCGGCAGAACAATAATACAGACCGTGCCGAAGGTCAAGCTGATACATATAAGCGAAATGCCGGAATCGCTGGGCGGGGCGGAAAAGGTCGTCGTTTCCGGCATGATGCATATTACGGGCGACATATCCGGCTATTTGCTTATTATTTTCGATATAGACCAAGCCGACAGCATCATTTCCCTTGTAATGGGCAAGCAGCCGCGCCGCAGAAGCAAAGCGCGAAGCAGGTTTTCGGCAATGGACAAGTCCGTCCTGACGGAAACCTTCAACATTATGAGCGGCTCTTACCTGACCGCCGTGGCCGAGTTTACAAATCTTACAATGTCCCAGTCGATACCATATTTCTGCATGGACATGGTGGGAGCCATACTCAACACCGCGTCTGTGGAAATAGGAAAGTCCGGGGATTACGCCATTTTATTCAATTCAGAGCTTTACAGCGAGAACGATTGCATAGACAGCAATCTGATTCTGCTGCCGGATGAAAGCTCCTGCGATAAACTGCTCAATTCGCTGGGAATAATATAACTATTATGGTAAAACACTCGATCGGAATAGCTATGATGAAGGTGGCGGAGTCGCCGGATCAGCTGTATTGCCTGGGCCTCGGTTCCTGCGTCGGAGTAGCGGTATATGATCCGGTAGCCAAAATAGCCGGGATGATCCACGTGCTGCTGCCCTCCATGAAGGAATTTGAGAGCGCCGGCCAGCTCAGGACTAAATTTGCCGATACCGGCATCAGCGACATGGTTGCCGAGCTGCTGAAAAAGGGAGCGGTGAAATACCGGCTTAAGGCGAAGATGGCCGGCGGCGCGTCCATGTTCGATATCAAGGACAATTCGGCGGGCGAATTGATGGCCATAGGGAAGCGCAACGTGCAAAGCTGCAGGGAGGCGCTGAAAAGCCTTGGAATTGAGCTGGTGGCCCACGATACGGGGGGCACCAAAGGCAGAACGATTATATTTGATATAGAAACCAACCTGCTGACCATAAAAACGATAAACAAGGGTGAAAAAGTGATATAAGCTGCCCTAAGCTGTGTAAACCAGCGCGGCATGTAAAGCGCAATCCACTTATTTTTTCGTATCATCATTGGAGGTTATACTGATGGCAAAAATCATGATAGTCGACGACGCGGCGTTTATGAGGCTCACTATAAAAAACATGCTCAAGAAAAGCAGCCATGAGGTCGTTGCCGAGGCAGAAAACGGAAGAGTTGCTGTTGAGCACTATAAAGTTTATTTGCCGGATATAGTCACCATGGACATTACCATGCCCGAAATGGATGGGCTGGCGGCGCTGAAGGAGATCATGAAGATCAACCCCAAAGCCAACGTAATCATGGTGTCGGCAATGGGCCAGGAGGCTATGGTCAGGGAAGCCATAATGTCCGGAGCCAAGGGCTTCATAGTCAAGCCCTTCAAGGAGGAGGGCATAATTTCCGCGTTGGACAAGCTGGCGTAGGGGCTTGCTCGCGCACACCTTACGCGTCTTAGCCGTTTTAGCGATATTCCGTCGGATTAATATGCCGCCAGGGGCGGCGGAATGGAGGCAGGCATGTACGTCGACGAATCAATGCTTGATGTGTACATATACGAATCGCAGCAATTGCTTGAAGCCATGGAGAAGGCCCTGTTTGAGGGCGAAAAGGAAAAGCGGCTGACCTCGAGCCAGATTAACGAAATATTCCGGGCCATGCACACCATAAAGGGCTCCTCGTCCATAATGGAGTTTGAAGGGATGACTAAGCTGGCGCACACGCTTGAAGATATGTTCGCGCAAATCAGGGACAACGGCGTCAGTCCCGGCGAGTGGCCGCTGATTTTTGACCTTGCCTTCGGCGCGGTGGGCTTTTTCAACGGGGAGCTGGGCAAGCTGCTAGAGAAAAAGGAAATGGACGGAGACCCTTCCGAGCTGATTAGGCAGTTGAAGGACGAGCTCGAATGGCTCAAGTGCGGAGAGGCGCGCCAAAGCGCTACACCCGCGCAGGCTGAGCCCGACAATATGGACAATGCCGAAAACAAAACCGTCCCCGTGGAGGTGAAGCCGGAAGCTCAACAGGCCGCTGGGGGAGCCGAAGCGGGCGCCTCGGGCGGGAAGAATGACCGCAATCCCTGCTACAAGCTGAAGGTGATCTTTGAGGAAGATTGCCGTATGGAGCATATACGCGCCTTCGGCATCGTGCAAAGCCTTAAGGGGATAAGCAGCTCCATCGCC
Source organism: Clostridiales bacterium (assembly GCA_029265405.1). Taxonomy (GTDB): domain Bacteria; phylum Bacillota; class Clostridia; order Oscillospirales; family Oscillospiraceae; genus JAJUJI01. Next base: position 23,466 of record JAJUJI010000008.1, read on the forward strand.
ACCGAGCCCGCGGACCTCAACCGGGAGGAGGCTGCGGAGAGGATAAGAAGCGCCGGTTTCTGCGCCTATGTCAAGACGGCGGAAAATCCGGACGTAATCAGGAAGATACTGCAGGAAACTCTGTTTGTAAAAAGCTTCAGCGTCATCGCCGTTGAGGGCGACGACGAGGAGGCGTTTTGCGGCGCTTCGGCTGGCGGCGCGGGCGGGCACGATGAGGCGGCTTTAGGTTCGTCCGCTGAGGCCGACGGCTACGAGCAAAACGGCAGGAAAGGGCAAGGCCCGTCCCAGGCCTCCGACAGCGGCATTGAATCCATTGCCAAGCAGAATTTCATAAGCGTCAACGTAAACAAGCTGGACAATCTGCTGAACATCGTCGGCGAAATAGTTACGGCCCAGTCCATGGTGATAAACAACGCCGATTTTGGCGAGGCCTCTCACGACAGCTTCGACGCCGCAGCCCAGCAGCTCCGCTCGCTGATAAACGAGCTTCAGGACATAGTGATGAACATACGCATGATACCGGTCTCGACGCTGTTCCAGAAAATGCGCCGCCTTGTCAGGGATATGAGCAAAAAGGTCGGCAAGGAAGTGGAGCTCGAGCTTATAGGGGAGGAGACGGAGGTAGACAAAAACGTAATCGACTACCTGTCCGACCCTCTGCTTCACATCATCAGGAACTCGATAGACCACGGCATAGAGGCCCCCCAGACAAGACAGGCCCTCGGCAAGCCGGCCAGGGGGAAAATAACGCTTGAAGCCCGCACGACCGGCAGCGACGTAATCGTAACCGTGACCGACGACGGAAGGGGCCTGCAAAAGGAGGCAATACTCAAAAAAGCCTTTGAAAAGGGCCTTATAGGCAGACCGGATGAGGAGATGGCCGAAAAGGACATATACAGCCTGATATTCCTTCCGGGCTTTTCCACAAACGACGTTGTAACGGAATATTCGGGGCGCGGCGTCGGCATGGACGTGGTGCACAAGAACATAAGCCAGATAGGCGGCTCCGTCACTCTCAGCAGCGAGCCGAACAAGGGCACGACTACGCTCATACGCATACCCCTCACGCTGACCATAGTCAACGGCATGAAATTCAACGTCGGCGAGGTAAGCTTCATCGTGCCCACCGTGTCGGTGCTGTCTATAGCCAAGCCCGATGTTCAGGACGTCTTTTCAGACCCCGAAGGCCACGAGATGATAATGATACAGAAGACCTGCTATCCGCTCATCAGGCTGAAGAGCTTTTTCGGGCTAGAGAAAGGCGCCGAGGATATAAGCGAGGGCATGATAATGCGCATTGTGTCCGACGAAAAGACCTTCTGCATCTTTTTCGACCATCTTGACGGCGAGTATCAGGTGGTAGTTAAGACGCTGCCACATTATTTGGCCAACTGCACCACCAGGCTGGACGGGATAGGCGGCTGCGCCATACTTGGCGACGGCTCGATCAATCTTATTCTTGACGTAAACGGCCTTCAGCTTCAATAGTAAGAAGTCCGAGCTTAACCTGCCGGAACGGCTTCGCGCCGTTTGGCTCTAATGAAGGAGCATGTCTATATGAACGTAGAACTTGATATCATTCAGACTCAGGATCTTTTGGACGCCCAGGAAGCTCAGGACGACAAAAAGTCCTACCTGATTTTTACCGTAAATTCCATAGAATTTGGCATAGATTTGGGAATGGTCAAGGAGATAAACAAGCTCCAGCCGGCCTCCGTCATACCCAACGCAAAGCCGTATTGCAAGGGGATTATCAACATAAGGGGCACCATCGTTCCGGTCATAGATCTGCGTATAAAGCTCGGCTTCGGGCCGGCGGAATACGACGAGAGGGCCTGCATAATACTTGTGATGCTTGAGAACGAGAATGTGGGCGTTATAGTGGAAAGGGTTCATGACGTCATCAAGGTATCCAGGGAGGAGCTGCTCGACTGCCCAGGTTTCGGGGGGGCAGGCTATCAGCGTTATGTATCCAAAATAGCCGCAACGGGAGACAAAATACGGCAGATACTGGACGTGCGGTCGGTATTTGTAGAGGGTTGACAAGCCTTAAAATGTGCAGGACGCCGCGCCCGCTTTAAGCGGGCGCGGCGTCTTTTGCCGGTACGTCCGTAATTGAAGAACGCGGAACGGGCCCGTTTTCCGGGCCCGTTCCGCCGTTGCATACATTGAGAGTGTTGAAAATAGTGAAGCCGTTTGATTAAGCTGCCGCCTTATCAGCCGAGGAGGGACAGGACGCTCTGGGGCTGGGAGTTGGCCTGGGCCAGCATGGAGATGGAGGCCTGCTGGAGTATTCCGGCGTTGGTGAACGCGGTCATCTCCTTGGCCATATCCACGTCGCGGATCTGGCTCTCGGCGGCCGTCAGGTTCTCGCTGGAGGTCTCGAGGTTGTTAATCTTGTAGTCCAGGCGGTTCTGGATGGCGCCCAGCGCCGCGCGCTGAGAGGATACCGTTTTAATCGCCTTGTCGACGGAGGTAAGCGCGCTCTCGGCGCTCTCGCGCGTATTGATGCTGCAGCCGTTTATGCCCAGGTACTCGGTGTCCATCCTGTCGATGTTGATGGTCAGCGTATCGCCCTCGTTTGCGCCCACCTGGAAGGTTAGGCCGGCGTTTTCGGTCTTTGTGACCTCGATCTTTGAAACGGTGTTGCCGAAGGTGTTCTCGTACTTGAACTGTCCGTCTGCGGCAGTGAACTCGATGGCGCTGAGAGCCGTCAGCTTGTTCGCGGCGGTAACGTTGGTTGTGCCGTTGACGGCGGTCACGGTGAAGGCGACGTTGCCGTCCTTGTCCTTGAAGGCGTAGTTTTCGGCTGCGCCGGCCGTTCCGTCGGCCGCAGCAGCGTCTTCCTTATATGTAAAGGTTTCGCTGGTTGTTGTGTTTGTGGCGACTATCTTATAGCCGTCGGATGTGGCTACGGACGTGCCGCCCACATGCCTGGTTCCGCCCGTGTCGGCGATGTACTTGTCCAGTACCGCCGCGTCGGTGGCGCCTACGGCGTCGTCGCTCCATATGCTGAGGGAAAGCGTCGTGCCGTCGTTTGCCGTAAATGTGAGGCTGCGGGCAGCGGCGGTAGATGCGGAGGCTGCCGTAAGCGAGGAGGCGTCCTTCGCCAGGGAGTACGTAGTTCCGCCGAGGGTCACGTCGTACTTGTTGGTCTGGCTGTTGAAGGTGATGGTCGCGTCGTAGGAGGTGCTCGCCGCATCCATGCGGGCGGTGCCGCCGTCGTCCAGTGTAAGCAGTGTGGTCGCGTCGGCGTCGTTGTCGTCAAGCGAATAGGTGGCGCTGGCCGCGAGGGTGTAGTCGCCCGCCGAAATCGCGCTGGGGTGGGCGACGCTGACATAAGCGTATTCGTTGGCCGTGCCGGCGATGGTGTTGGTGGCGCCGTCCGTCACTGTGAAAGAGGACTTGGAGGCCATCGTGTCGAGATCCTCGGCGGTGAGCGCGTCGAACTTGACGGTGACGCCGTTGTCAAAGGCGATCTGCGTGTCGCCGACCTTCAGGGTCACGTTGGAGGCGCCGGTCAGGCTGGCCTGCACTTCCTTCTGCTCGGCTATGGCGTCGCTGCCGCCGGAGATGGTGAAGGTGGTCTTGCTGTTGACGAAGCTGTCGCCGAAGAGCTGCAGCTCCTCCGCGCCGATGTTGTTGACCTTGTAGTTTTTGTTGTTCACTGCGGCGTCGGAAGCAAGGTTGAAGGCGATTGAGAAGGTGTTGGTGCCGTCGGTGAAGTTGGCGGTTATGGTGTGGTTTGTGCTGGTGTCGAGGGAGTTCATGTTGATGGTCGCGGTGAACTTCTGGTTCCCGTCGCTGCCGCCTGTGGCGGTGAGCGTAAAGGCGCCGGCTTCGGTATTGTAGGAAACGTCGGAAATGGTGTAGTTGCCGTTGAGCAGCGAGGAGGCGTCCTGAATGCCCGTCATGCTGCCGGTTGCGGAGGAGATGTACGAAGAGAGGGTGTCCTTGCTGACGGTGAGGGTGTCGGCCTTCTTGGCGGCGACGGCGTCGGCCGTCTTGACTACGGAAACCTTGAAGTTGTACATGCCCGCTGCCGCGTTGCCGACGGAAGCGGAGAGGTTGCCGGTCGCCATGGCGGTGGAGCCGCCTATGCTTGTCTTGGTGGTGGCCAGATCGCCGTTCAGCAGGCTTTTCTTGTTAAAGGTAGTGTTTGACGCGATGTCGTTCAGCTCCTGCTGAAGCTGGGCAAACTCGTCCTGCAACGCCTGGCGGTCTATGCTTTCGTTGGTGTCGGAGGAGGACTGGACGGCCAGCTCGCGCATCCTCTGGAGTATCTCGGTGGAGCTGCCCAGGGCGCCTTCAGCCGTCTGGACCAGCGATATTGCGTCCTGCGCGTTGGCGGAGGCCTTGTCGAGGCCGCGGATCTGGGCGCGCATCTTTTCCGAGATGGCAAGGCCGGCGGCGTTGTCGGCGGCGGAGTTGATGGCGTAGCCGGAAGAGAGCTTCTCGACCGACGACGCTATCTTGTTGTTGTTCTTGGTGTACTGGGTAAAGGTGTTCAGCGCGGTAAGGTTGGTGTTGATACGCATAATTTTTCCTCCTTGAATTTTCAGGGCGGCGTCCGTGCCGCTCCTTTTTTTGCCTTCATTCGGTCGGCGGAATCGTTTGCGATTTCCGCTCCCGACAATATATATCGTCAAAATCTAGAATAAATTTATAGAGAAGCATAAAAAATGCGCCAAAAGCGTAAGGCCGACCCGTGCATGCGGCAAGTATGCATGAATTTGCACATAAAGATGAAGCTTTTACAAAAACGCGCTTTTTTCCGGCGCTCCGCCCCCGGAGGCTTATGTTGCCTTTGCGTGCTAATCTATTTGTTTGCATTAATAAATAGTTAATTGAATAAAACATAATATTAAATCAATATACAAAATAAAGGTAAAAAAAACAAAAAAAATACCCAAATTTACATTTTGGATATTGATTTTTTTTATTTGTTGTTGTAATATCAAAACAAGATAATCACTACATAAAAATACATAATATGACAAAAGCTAAAAAAGCTAACGTTTACTTTAGCATACAATTTATTTATGCACTTTTATGCAGCATTCTCCACTGCGGTATTTTGTCAGAGCGCAAGAACCGGGCAGATACGAGGTCCTGATTTTACCGCCCGATAAAATTATGAATATTTTACTGGCAAACCCGTCAAAAGGCGGGGACGCAAAGCCACGGGTCTAAGGCGAGAGCTATGATAGCCGGGTTGCACCGATTAGTCAGTAGCCAAGCGTTGCTGGCTTAAAATTTTTATGGCAAAAATTGCATTAATTGCCTGAAGTCCCTAATAAAACCGGGGAGAGTGAAATATATAGAATGCCTGAAAGCATCAAGTCGGCCTTTAGCAGGCTTTCGGAGTTTATTAAAAAGGCGGATAGGAAAAAGCTTGTCATAATAAGCCTGGCGGTTGTGCTGGCTGTGGCGGCCGGCGTGATCATTGCAGTTTTGCTCAACAGGACCAAGTACACGGTGCTCTTTTCCAGCCTGAGCGCTGAAGAGGCCGGAAGCATACTGACCAAGCTGGAGGGAATGGGAATAGACGCCAAGGCTCAGGGGGCCGATACCATCCTCGTTCCCGCCGAACAGGCCGACGATTTGAGGATGCAGCTTGCCGGCGAAGGCTATCCGCAGACGGGGCTTAATTACGATTTGTTTTCCAGCTCGTCAGCCATAGGCTCCACAGACCTGCAGCAGCAGACATATCTGCAATATCAGCTTCAGGAAAACATGCGCGCCACCATAAACAGGATGAGCAAGGTCAAGGATTCCATAGTCATAGTCAATCTTGCCTCAAGCTCCTCCTATGTTCTGACCGAAAATACTTCGGAAGCCAGAGCGGCCGTGCTTCTCAATCTGGAGAACGGGCAGGAGCTGACAAGCAAGGAGGCCAGAACCATAGGACAGTTTGTCCTTAAATGCGTTCCCAAGCTGAGCATAGAAAACATCAGCATAGTCGACAGCAATATGAACTACTACAACATTGCGGACGAAAAAGAAGAGGAAGACGACGTGCCCTATACCGACACGATGCGCGAGCTTACGGAGCAGCTTAAGCAGACGCTCAAGGGCCAGGTGCTGAATGTGCTCGAACCTGCGATAGGAAAGGGGAATGTGGCGGTTTCCGTAAACCTGAATCTGGACTTTGACAAGAAAACCGTAAATTCCGTCGAATACGGCCCGCCCATAGAGGGAGAAACGCAGGGCATGTACAGAAGCAGCGAGGAAAGCGTGGAGTCCAGCGACAGCGGCTACTCAAGCGGCGGGGTGCAGACTAACACGAACCAAAACGAAATAACCGACTATGCCCCCAGCTCTCAAAATACCGAGGCGACACGCAGCGAAACAAAGACATATAATTACGAGCTGAATCAAATAGAGACGCAGATCGAAAAAGCGCAGGGCGAAATCAAAGAGCTGAGCGTAGCCGTTCTGGTTAACAGCAACATAGCGGGAATCGCGGACTACGCAGACACCATTGAGAACCTGGTTTCCAAGGCCGTTGGCGTTGAGCCCGACTCGATATCCGTGGAGCTCATGCCCTTTGCTGAGGCCGGAGATGCCTTGGGCCTCGATGGGGGCGACTTCGGAGATTATTTTGATGAATTGAATAAGACTGCGGCAGGAATAAGCAGGCAGAAACTCATCAACACCGTAGTCATCTGCCTCACGCTTATTATTATCGTCATAATTTTGCTGAACTTTATGGCAAGGAAAATACAAATTTTCCGGGGCGGCCATTATTTGAGCGCTTCGGAGGCGCCGGGCGAATATTTGGATATGGGTGTGGAGTCTGGGGTTGAAGGCGGAGAAAAGGCCGTTGCCGAGCGTATTGACTATCTTAAGGACATGAAGCTCGGAGGAGGCCAGGAGATAGAAAAGGTGGAGCAGCTCTTGAATGAAGCTCCCGAGGCGTTTATACAGACTCTGCGCTCCTGGCTGAACGAGGAAGACTGAAACTGGCGGCTCGGCCCGGGCCGGTGCGATCCAGTAATTAATGGCGCTTGCAAGCGCCGGGATGGTTGATTTGAATGTCTGCGCAGTCGAGAAAACTGACTAAAAGAGAAAAGGCGGCGATTTTGCTCATCGCGCTGGGGAAAAATCACGCCGCACAGATATACAAGCATCTTACGGAGGATGAAATAGCGGCGCTTACCCTAGTAATAACGACCATAAGCCGCGTCACCACGGAAGAAAGAAACGAGGTCCTGACGGAGTTTTTCGAAACATGCCTCGCCCAGAAGTATGTATCCGAGGGAGGGCTGGATTATGCCCGCAGCGTGCTCAATAAGGCGCTGGGTGAAGCGAAGGCGTCCGAAATCCTCAACAAGCTTACCGAAACGCTTCAGGTTAGGCCCTTTGAGATGCTCAGGAGGGCCGAGCCCGGCCAGATATTCCACCTTATTTCAAACGAAAACCCGCAGACCATAGCCCTGCTGCTCTCTTACCTGGAGCCAAAGAAGGCCGCAAACGTGCTGATTTCGCTCCCGAGCGAGGTCCAGGTGGAGGTAATATCCAGAATGGCGAACATGGAGAGCGTTATACCCGAGTACATAAGAGAGGTGGAAATGGTCTTTGAGCAAAAAATGGCAAAAATGGGCACCAGCGACCAGACCATGGTGGGCGGCATAGACGCCGTAGTCCAGATCATCAACTATGTCGACAGGGCCACGGAAAAGAACATACTCGAAAGCCTCGACATGACAGACGCTGAGCTGTCCGAAAGCATCAAGCGTAACATGTTCGTATTTGAAGATATTGTCAAGCTGACCTCCATGGCCGTGCAGACGGTGCTCAAGCAGGTGGACGTTTCGGATATAGCCGTAGCGCTCAAGGGCGCGACGCCGGAGGTCAAGAGCTTCATCATGAGCAACATAAGCAAGAGGCTCCAGGAGATAATTACCGACGAGCTCGAGGTAATGGGCCCGATGAAGATAAGGGACGTCGAGAACGCGCAGCAGAAGATAGTCAATACAGTAAGAGCGCTTGAAGAAAGCGGAGAAATTGTGATTTCAAGGGGTGACGACGCCGATGTCCTCATTTAGGATCGACAGGCAGTATGTTTCCTTTGTCTCGGCGGAGGCGCACTCAGTTGCCGCCGCGGGAAGGAACGACGAGGCTTATGCGGATATAGGCGATAAACAGCCCGATGCCAGCCTTGCCGCGGAGGAGTTTAAAAAGCGGTGCGAGCAGCTCAGGGAGCGGATTATCAAGGACGCGGAGGAAAAGGCCGACCAGATTATGACCGCCGCCGAAAACGAGGCGGCAAGGATAAAGGCCGAAGCGGAGAAAAGGGCGGCCAGTCTCATAGAGGAAGCCGGAGCAAAGGCGGAGCAGATTAAAAGCAAGGCCAGAGCCGAGGGCTACGACGAGGGACTGAAAAGCGCCGAAAAGGAAAACGAGGCAAAACGCAGGGAAGCCAGGGATTGCCTGACCGCTCTGCAAAAAAGCCTGAGAGATGCCTATTCGCAGCTTGTGGAGAGCCTGAGGGACGAGGTTGTCGCCCTTGTATTCGGTGTGGTCAGGAAGATCATAGGCGTCAAGCTGAGCGAATCGGACGAGGTATTCATGGGGCTTATCAATAACGCCATAGAGGAATTGAAGCATGCCGGCACGGCGTCCATACATATAAGCTCGGAGGATTACAGGCGCTATTTCGGCAAGGATCAGCCCGCGGAGCAGAGCGGCAGGGTAAAGGTCAGCGTTGTCGAAGAAGAGGATTACGCGTGCGGAGACCTGGTCGTTGAGTCGGAGGGGGAAATACTTGATTACAGCATAGGAAGGCAGCTTGAGCGCCTGGAAAAGGTATTCAGGGAGGCTGGAAAAGCCTGAGGGGAGGCTTTGCGGTAAGTCATGCGGGATTTAATGCGGATAAGCTTTCAGAAGTACCACGATATACTCAAAAACATAGATACCGTCGAGCGTATTGGCAAGGTTATGAAGGTCGTCGGCCTGACCGTCGAGTCCAACGGCCCGGAAGTAAATATTGGAAGCATCTGCCGCATCTTTCACGCCTCCGGAGAAAAATACGTTGAGGCAGAGGTCGTGGGCTTCAAGGATCAGCGGGTGCTGCTCATGCCTCTTGGCGATATGTCCGGCATAGGCTTCGGCAGCAGGGTCATCTCCACAGGTCAGTCGCTCCAGGTGCCAGTGTCCGAAAAGCTGGTGGGCAGGATACTGGACGCGCTGGGCAATCCCATGGACGGGGGACAGCCGATAGCGCCCGAGCTATATTATCCGGTGGACAACGCCCCTCCCAACCCGCTCGACAGGGCGGAAATAAAGGCTGAATTTCCGCTCGGCATACGCGCCATCGACGGGCTTTTAACGGTGGGGCAGGGCCAGAGACTGGGCATATTTGCCGGCAGCGGAGTCGGAAAAAGCACGCTGCTGGGCATGATAGCCCGGAACGCCGTTGCCGATGTCAACGTTATAGTGCTGGTGGGCGAGCGCGGCAGGGAGGTCAAGGACTTCATCAACAACAGCCTGGGCGCGGCGGGCCTGAGCAAGTCGGTCCTCATTGTCGCCACCTCCGACCAGCCGGCCCTGCTAAGGCTGAAGGCGGCGATGGTGGGCACCAGCATCGCGGAGTATTTCAGGGACCGGGGCAAAAAGGTGCTCCTTTTGATGGATTCGCTGACAAGGTTCGCTATGGCCCAGCGCGAGATAGGCATGGCGATCGGCGAGCCGCCGATATCCAGAGGCTTTCCTCCCTCGGTATATTCCATACTGCCGAAGCTGCTCGAGCGGTCCGGCAACTCAGACAAAGGCTCCATAACGGGCCTATATACTGTGCTCGTGGAAGGCGACGATATGAACGAGCCGATTTCCGATACCGTGAGGGGCATACTGGACGGGCATATAGTCCTCTCCAGAGCGCTGGCAACCAGCAACCATTATCCTGCAATAGACGTTCTGGAGAGCATAAGCAGGGTTATGAAGGAAATAGTCGCCAAGGAGCACTATCAAAAGGCTTCGTATATAAAAAATTTGATGGCCGTTTACAGGAAGGCCAGGGATCTGATAGAGATAGGGACCTATAGAGCCGGAACGAGCGCGGAAATTGACGAGGCCGTCAGGCTCAACGGTGCAATAAACGAATTTTTAAGGCAGAACGTGGATGACGTGTCCTCCTACGAGGAAATCCTCAGACGCATGGAAGAGATAAGGTAGCGATAAGCCGCAAATGAAGAGGTTTGCTTTTACGCTGGCCCCGCTGCTGAAGGTCAGGGAAGCAGCAAAAGAGAAGCTGATGGCGGAATACGCCGAGGCTTTAGCGGCGCTGGAAGCCGCAAATAAAAAAAAGAACGACCTGGAAAGCCGCTTTGAGGCTCTTACCGCCGAATATGAGGCACAGGCCTTCGGCGGGGTAAAGCCCGCGCAGATGCGTGCGGCCAAGCTGTATCTTGAGGAGCTCCAGGAAGAAATAAGGGCGGCGGAAGCCGAAGTTTGGCGGGCGCAGGCAAAGGCGGAAAGCAAGCGGCAAGAGCTGACGGAGGTCCATAAGGAAATAAAGACGCTGGAGAAGCTAAAGGAAAAGCAATATCGCGAATACCTTGCGGAGGCTGAAAAGCAGGAAGCAAAAATCAGGGAGGATATGCTGGCCTTCAATGTCGCGGGGAGCGCCGGCAGCGACGCTTCGTTAAGCGCCGATATTAAGTGATATAAGCCTACCGGCCGACGGGAGTGTAAAGTTATGAGCGAAGCCAAGGCGGCACAAACGAAAATTCAAAAAGCTCCCGCGCCTTCCAAAGGCGCCGAAACGGCGGCGCCAGACAAGGGCAAAAGCGCTGCAAATGGCGCGCAGGGCGCGGCGGCTGCGAGAGCGGGAGGTCCGGCAAAGCCGGGAGCTATTCCGGTAAAGCCCAGCGCCGTCAGAAGACGTAAGGGTAAGGTGGTTCTAATTCCATTGGCGATACTTCTGCTTTTGGGAGCCGCGGCTGCAGCGCTGTATTTTACCGGCCTTATCAACCCTTTGCTTGAAGCGGCTGGACTCGTCGAGAGCGGTCCGGAGCAGCCGGCCATGAGCGCCGAAGAGCTGGCCGCCTGGGAGGAGAAGCTGGCTCGACAGGATGAGGAGCTTAAAAAGAAAAAGGAAGACCTTGACTTAAAAGAGCAGCAGCTTGCAGACAGGGAAAAGGAACTTAACGTAAAGGAAAACAACCTTAAAATATATGGACAGTCCAGCCCGCATGTTGAGGAATATACCCAGACCTTTCAGGAGATGCTGGCGGGGCTTAACGATGACGAGCTGTCCTACATAAAGCGCATGAGCGTGGTCTACGCAAAAATGGAGCCGGCCTCTGCGGCTTCGATAATAACCCAGCTTTACGACATTCAAAAGACCTCCGCAATATTGTACTATATGCTGCCGGAAGCCGCCGCAAAAATACTGGAGCAGATGGATAAGGCTACGGCGGCTGAAATAACGGAGATCATACTAAATTAGCTCATACTGTTTTAGGAAAGGCTGTGGTCGATTGAAAGCCTGTGAAACAATTACAGCAAGCATTCCTTGCATTTGCGGCTGTTCGTCCGCCAGCCTGGCGGAGCGGGCAAATTCCCCCACCCAGGCAGGGGCTGACGAAGCGAGGGGCTCGGTTTTTAAGGAGCTTCTCAAAGACCGCGCGGCAGCGCCGGCTGCAGCCGAAAAGGCCGCAGTCGTAGCGATTGAGGGCGGCGAGGATGCGCAGGAGAATAAAACAGACGGCAAAGAGGAAACGGTGCTGATTGGCGGCGGAGAGGCGTTCCTGGCGGGTTTTTTTTTCACGCAGGCTGACGGAGAAGCCGGTACGGCGGGAAAAAACTCTGCGGTTTCAAACCGGGTCGAGGCGCTGGCGGGCATACGGGGCGGCATAACGGCAGAGACGGCCGAAGAACCGATGTGGGACGGTATGGCGCAGCCTGCGCCGGTCGAATACGGCTCAGTCGAAGCCGATATCGAAGGCGGAGATCCATTAATGGAGAAACAGGCGCCGGCGGACGCCGGATTGAAGCAGGCGGGAGAAAGCCCATCCCCGGGCGCAATTAGCGGCGGCTATGCGACGACTGTAAAGCCGGAATGGGGAATGACGGCAAGCGGCGAGACTGACACGGTAAGGGCCGAGCAGCATATATCCGTTTCAATTTCAGAAACAGGCGATCCTGCGGCGGAAAGCGCGACGGCGGAAGGCGCGACGGCGGAAAGCGCGACGGCGGAAAGCGCGACGGCGGAAGGAAATGCACTTCCTCTGCTGAAAGCGGACGGCTATGAGCCAGAAAAAGCGGGTGCGCCGCAAAACGGAGAAGCTGCGGCGGTGCCGGTTGCCGCAGACGCGGGCTTTGAAGCCTCGGCAGTCGGGGCGACGGCTTCCGGGGAAGATGAGCCGGGAGTGCGGACGGCTTCCGACGATCATATTGAGCAGATTAAGGTTAAGGCCGACATGGCCGGGCCTGAGGCGGAAAGCGGCCTTACGGCGCCGGAACTGAGGGACAGCGCCGAGCGCGGGAGGCGGAGGTCGGAAGTCCCGATATCGGACGAAGAAAGAAGCTTTTCAGTGAACGGGCCCTTGAATATTGCAGATAAGATATCAAAGGCCTTGAAGGATAGCGGCGGCCGGCCGACGGACGGAGAAAACAGCTCCGCCGGCGCAGCGGCAGGGGAAAATAAAACAAAGGCCGTTTATGCAAGTCCTAACGCCGCCGCGTTCGGCACCGTAGCGGCAAGTACTGCGAAAACGACTGAGCATCTTGATGCGGAGGTGAAAAGCGACGCTGCCGCAAAGGCCCTGGATAGGCTGGCGGACGATCTCATTTCGGCGGAGATGAAGGAAGGCGAGCTGAGGATAACCCTTGAGCCCGAAAAGCTGGGCGAGATATCCATATCGGTATCTAAAACTGAGAGCGGGATAAGCGCAAAGATACGGACGGAGGACAGAGACCTGTCGGCGGCCATATCCAACCATATACATAGGCTGATAAACACCCTGGAAAGCCGCGGAGTCGCCGTCGGAGAGGTTGACGTTTCCTACGCGCCTGCGGGGGACGGCATGGCGCGGCATAGCGATTCCGGCTGGAGCGCATACGAACAAGGACGGAGCCGAGCGGGTGTTTTTTTTCAGCGGGCCGGTGAAGACGCCTTTTTCAAGCAGTGGAAGGAAATAGCGGCCGCGACCGCCGATTTGAACGGATATATATATTCGCAAGCGGGCTCCGGGATGGAGCATACGGTGGAATACAGGATTTAAGACGGAGGTTTATTATGGCGGATTCGGTTTCTTCGACCGGCAGCGCCGGTACCATCCATTATGTCAGCGGCTCAAACGAATCAAGCGGCGGAATCAAGGTGGATACGGATATGTTCCTGAAGCTGCTTGTAGCTCAGATGCAATACCAGGACCCGCTGGAGCCGCAGTCAAATACCCAGCTTGTCGCAGAGCTTGCGCAGATGAGCGAGATGGAACAGATGCAGCAGATGAATTTGTCGCTGTCGAATTCCCAGGCCTACGGCCTTATCGGCAAATACGCCTACGCGGAGGTCCTTGACAGCAAAACGGGGGTTACTAACCAATACTTCGGCCTGGTGACGAGCGTGGCAATCAAGGACGGCGTAACATACGCGGTCATGGGCGATTATGCGGTGGACGTCTCAAACATCACCAGGGTTTTCGACAGCTCCTATGCGGAAAGCTCGGCGGACTCGGAATCAACGGAACCAACGGAATCAACGGAATCAACACAGCCGACGGCGGAAGCCTGAATATATCGGCATCACAATAATTAATTAATGAAAGAGGTAGACAACTATGATGCGTTCCCTTTTCTCGGCGGTTTCCGGCCTTAAGACTCATCAGACGGCTATGGACGTCATCGGCAACAACGTCGCGAACGTAAACACCACGGCCTATAAATCCAGCAGAGCGCTATTTCAAGACATCTACAGCCAGACGATTAGCGCCGCCACGGCTCCGACCACCACCTCCGGCGGAATCAACGCAAAGCAGGTGGGACTAGGCGTAACTACCGCCGCCATAGGCCTGAACATGACAGAAGGCAACACCCAGACCACTTCCAACCCCCTCGACCTTGCCATTTCCGGAGAAGGCTTTTTCGTAATCAGCGACGGCTCTGGCGGCTACCTCTATACAAGAAACGGAGCTTTCCAGCTCGACTCGCAGGGCTATCTGATTACCACCAACGGCAATTATGTTATGGGAATAGCCGAGGACCACAACTCGGCCACCAGCCTTATTGACGACGACGACAGCTCTACCCTCACCGGAGCAAGCCTCACAAGGCTCAGGCTTTTCGGCTCCGAAACCGTTGGGGCGACTACCTATGAGTATTCCGACTATGCAATAGACTCAAACGGCTACATAACGGCCACGGTAACCGAGACGACGGGTACGGGCTCCACCACCTCAACCCAAAGGGTGGGCAGGCTTGTCCTCGCCACCTTCAACAATACGGCCGGACTTGAGAAGGTCGGCTCCAGCTGCTATGAGCAATCCTTGAACAGCGGCACGCCGGACTATGATTTTGTGAATGTGGGGCCGGCAGGCAGCCTAAAGGTCGGCGCTCTTGAAATGTCAAACGTCGATCTGGCCAACGAGCTGACGAACATGATAGTCGTCCAGAGAGGCTACCAGGCGAACTCCAGAGTCATCACCGTATCCGACACCATGCTGGAGGAGCTTATTAATCTCAAGCGCTGAAAATCGCCGCTGAATCTTGGCGCAATGAGCCGGGCCATGGATGGGCGCGTTAAGTTCTGTCCGCTCTAAGCCGAGGGTTATAAATGACGGAGAAAAGGAATTGTTGCCGTTATGATAAAGCTGACCAGAATCAACAAGCAGGAAAAATTCTGGGTTAACGAAAACCAGATAGAGTTCATGGAGGAGACTCCTGATACGATATTATCTATGGTGTCGGGCCGCAAAGTGGCGGTAGCCGAAACGGCCGAAGAGGTCGTGGGTCTTATAGAATCTTTGCGCCGGACCGGCCTTGCAGCGCGAGAGCCCTGTTCAGGCCAACATGCCGAGCTTGAGTAAGGCGGGACGCTGAAAGCGTAAAGCCGCCGCCGGGTTAGCGCTCGACTGGCCAATATATCATCGTCTGAAAGCTGGAGTAACGGCACATGAACTTGTCATTGTTAATTAGTATCGTCCTCGGGTTTGCCTGCGTAGTATTCAGTATAATGAGCAGCGGCAGCATAATGGACTTTGTGGATCCCGCCTCCATCTTCATAGTCGTCGGAGGAGTCATATGCGCAACGGCGGCGTCTTTCCCCACCAAGCGCCTATTAAGGACCGTTAAGGCGGTAAGCCTGGTGTTTAAAAAAACTGTGGTGGACCTGAATGAGGACATAGACAAAATAGTCGAGATAGCCAATGTGGCGCGGAGGAACGGCCTGCTGGCCATGGAGGATATGGCCAGCCAGATGGACGACCCTTTTATGAAGAAGGGCATACTGCTGGTGGTCGACGGAACGGATCCGGAGCTGCTCAGAAACATACTGGAAACCGAGCTGTCGGTCATAAAGGAGCGGCATGGGGAGAATAGGGCGGTGCTCGATGCGATGGCTGCATATTCGCCGTCTTTCGGAATGATAGGCACGCTGATAGGCCTTATCAACATGCTTAAAAACCTTAACGATATGAGCTCCCTTGGCCTGAACATGTCTGTTGCGCTGGTGACGACCTTTTACGGCTCAATGCTGGCCAACCTGGTTTTCAATCCTCTGTCTAAGCATTTAAAATCTATAGGAAATATGGAGTATCTCAGAAAAGAACTCATCATAGAGGGCATAATATCAATACTCAACGGAGAAAATCCTCGGGTGATTAAAGAAAAGCTCAGCACCTACCTGCCCAGCAGCCAGCAGAACAAGGGCAAACCCAAAAAAGAAAACGAGGGCAGCGATAATGATTAGGCCTGCGGAAGGGAGGTAGCAACGGATGGCAAGGAAGGTTGAGGAAGAGGAAGCCTCCGGCTACAACTGGATGGATACGTACGGAGACATGGTTACGCTGCTTTTGTGCTTCTTCGTATTGCTGTATTCCTTCTCCACCATAGACGCTAAAAAATGGCAGGAGCTTGTGGCGGCCTTTTCGGGCGAAGCCAGCCCGAACGTCATTTCGGTAATAGGCATGACGGAGCTTACGGTCCATGATGTGGACGCTCTTGATCCGCCGCTTAACCTGAATGAAATAAAGGACAAGGATTCCAAGCACAGGCAGGATGGCGGAGGCCTTGCTGAGCTGAGCTCCGAGGCTGCGGCCGACGAGCTGTATATGAGCATCAAGTCGTACATTGAGAATAACAACATGCAGGGCAGCGTCAGCATAGAGCGTACCGAGGAGGCCATATATCTGCGTTTCAACGAGATGGCCCTTTTCAACTCGGGAGAGGCGGAGATATTGCCCCGCAGCAAGGAAAACTTCGGCAAGATAATGCAGCTCATATACGCCAATAAAAAAGCTATCAAGGCCATAAGAATAGAGGGACATACGGATAACGTGCCCATACATACATCCGAGTTTGCCGACAACTGGGATCTGTCGGCTAAGCGCGCCACCAACGTGCTCAGGCTGGTGCTGACCTACGGCTATTTTGAGGAGGATATGCTCTCCGCCGTCGGCTACGGCGAGTTCCATCCTGTGGCGACAAACGATAACGCGGAAGGAAGGGCGCAGAACAGGAGGGTGGATTTTGTACTTATAAGAGCGGTAAAGGCGGAAGCGGGCGATTAGCCTGACTGATTTTGCACTATACAAAAATAAATAAAAGAAAAGGGTAATATGAAGAAAGTTATAATTATAATAGCGGTTTTGGCGATTGCGCTTGGAGCGGCGGCTTACTTTATTTTTTTGCGCGGCAAGGCTGCCGATAGCGAAGCCAAGCCTTCCCAAACGCCGCAGCTTTATACCTGGGCAATAGAGGACTACTTTGTGACCAACGTAAAGGACAGCGACAAGCTGTTTAAGATATCGGTGGTTCTTGTGCTTAATAAGCCCGGGATGGATGAATTTTTGGAGGCCAAGCAATTCACAATCAGGGATGCGCTGATTTTTATGCTGAGAGATCTCACGGAAGACGACATATCCAGTCCGGACATACAGGACAGGCTTAGGGTGGCCATCCCGGAGAAGCTGAACAAAGCGCTGGAAATCGATAATATTGTGTCCGCTTATTTCAACGATTTTGTAATGCAGTAGCGGCACGGCCTCAGCGGAGGGCGGCGGCCAGCATTAGAAACAAACGCAATTGAAGGGTGGTCAGTATGAACGATATTCTGTCGCAGGCGGAAATCGACAAGCTTCTTAGCGAGCTGATATCCGGCGAAGCGCCGGCGCCCGCAGCGGAGGAAAAAGAAGCGATCAAAACCTATGACTTCAGGACGGCAAACCGTTTCACAAAGGAGCAAATACGTGTCATCAACGTGATCTACAAGGATTTTGGGCTCCTGCTTTCCAACTATCTTGTGGGCATGCTGAGGGCGGAATGCCAGGCCGAGGTCATATCAATTGAGGAAATGTCCTTCAGCGAATTCAACAATTCCGTTCCCTCTCCGGTTATCATAGCCATAGTCAATACCACGCCCTTCAACGGCTCCATAATACTTGAAATGACCAAGGAGATCTCCTATTCCATAATAAGCCGCGTGTTGGGAGGCACTAAAGAGCTATCCTCCGAAGGAAGGCAGTTTACGGAGGTCGAGCTTGCCATTATGGAAAGGGTAATGTGGCAGGTCTTAAAAAATATGGATGAGGCCTGGCGCAAAATGATGAATGTTACCTCCGTTCTTGAAAAGATTGATACAAGCATGCAGTTTGCGCAGGTGGTTGCCTTGAACGAGCCTGTGTTGATGCTGACGATGAATATCAAGATAGATAAGGAGAGCGGGCTGATAGGCTTTTGCCTGCCGCATCAGGCGCTTGAGCCTTTTACAAAAAAACTCAATCCCAGACAGCTTTATACCGGCAACCCCAGCCGGCCCATTAAAGTCGATGTGGACGGAATGAAAACAAATATCAAGAATACGGAAATAGCCATCAGCTCTTATTTTAAAACGACGGAGGCTACGGTACGGGATATAATGAGCCTTCACGTCGGGGACGTAATACAGCTTCAGCACAAGGTGAACGAGCCGCTGATAGTCAAGTACCAGGAGGTGTCCAAATATCGCGCCGCTTTGGGCAAGGTCAAGAACAGGCTTGCGCTGAAGCTGCTTGAGGAAATAAAGGAAGACGAGGAAAACGCAGCAAGCCATTTTTGACATAAGAATGAAAATAACTCGATTGGAGCTAACGGAGGAAAGATGGACATATCTTTGTATTTTACGCCGGAGGAGATTGACGCCTTAGGAGAAATCGGAAATATATGCATGGGGAACTCCGCGACGGCCCTGAATATGATGCTGGGCAGGAAGGTCACCATTACCACTCCGTCCGTAGGCGTATACGAGGCGGGCGAGATCCTGAGCTCATACGACACTTCATTTTTGGCGATAAATGTTGAGTTTACAGACGGCCTTTTCGGCAAGAACCTGCTGCTTTTAAAGGATTATGACGCCGCGCTGATAACCGACCTCCTAATGGGCGGAGACGGCAATATCGAAAAGGCTAACGTAGTTCTTACTGAGATACATATGAGCGCCATTGGCGAGCTTATGAACCAGATGATGGGCTCGGCGGCAACAGCCATGTCAAACATGATGGGCAACGGTGTAGCCATATCGCCGCCTACGGTGTTTAGAACCGAAGCGGACGAAAATGTGTCCAAATATCTTGACGGAACGACTCCGGTGGTTCAGGTCAGCTTCGATATGGAAATCGAAGGACTTTTAAAGAGCAAGCTTCTTCAGGTGATGTCCATTGAGATGGCAAGGGAAGAAATAAGGACACTTATGCATATGGGTGAGGCCGGAGCCAAAAGCAAGCCGGAGGCTTACAGGCAGGAAACCGGGAAGACCCAGAGCATGAAGACCGCAGCGTCAGACAGCCCCGCCCGTGAAAGCGCGGCAAGGAGAGAGGCAAGCCTGGCCGGCAAAGCGACCGCAGAGGAAAGGCAGCAGGTCAGGTCGGTAAAATCGGCCACATACGAATCCTTCGACCCGCCGATTCAGGCGGCAAGCTCCCAAGACGTCTCATCCTCAAACTTCGATTTGATAAACGATATACCGCTTCAGGTAATGGTGGAGCTGGGAAGAACCAGAAAAAATTTGGGAGATGTACTGAATTTTGGAATTGGCTCAATAATCGTGCTGGACAAGCAGGCGGGCGAGCTGGTGGACGTGATAGTAAACGGCAAGCGCATCGCAAAGGGAGAAGTGGTTGTCGTTGACGAGAATTATGGGGTGCGAATTACCGAACTGGTGAGAGGATAAAAATGCCATAAGCCGCGCCGATTAGTAAGCTTATAACGCTGTTGTAAAACGCCCAAGCGGCTGATATAATAAAAAATATATATTTTTTTATTTTAATAAGCTTATTAATCAAGTGATTGAGAGTGATTTTGTTGTTCGATTGCGTGGCCAGCCAGCCGATATTCAACACTAAAACTGAAATTTTTGGATACGAGCTTTTATATAGAGCGGGAAAAGACAGTGTCGCTTTCGATGCGGCCGATTCAAGCATGGCCACCAAGAACGTATTGGTAACGGCCTTCAGCGATATAGGGATAGAGGCTATAACCGGGGGGAAAAAGGCCTTTGTCAATTTTACGCAGGAGCTTTTGCTTAGCGAGGCCCCTTTGCTGCTGTCAAACAACATACTTATTGTCGAGCTTTTGGAGGACATAGAACCTGTGCCGGAGGTTGTGGAGGCCTGCAAAAAACTCAAGGACAGGGGCTACCTTATTGCGCTTGATGATTTTGTATACAGGGAAGAGCTGGAGCCGCTGCTGGAGCTGTCGGATATAGTAAAAATAGATTTTTTAAACAATAAGGAAGATGAGATAAGGCTTAACGTAAAAAGGATCAGGAACCGTTTCAAAAGGGTTCTTTTAGCCGAAAAAGTGGAATCCTACGAGGTCGTTGAGTTTGCCAAGTCGCTGGGCTGCACGCTGTTTCAGGGCTTCTTCTTTTGCAAGCCGAAAATAACGCAGAAGAAAAACATAGACACGCAAAAATTGAGCAAGCTGCTGCTCTTGAAGTCCATTTCGAATCCGGACGTAAGCTTTTTGGAGCTGGCGGAGATAATAAAGCGCGATGTCGTTTTGTCCTACAGGCTGCTTAACATAGTGAATTCCGCGTATTACGGGCTTAATTATTCGGTGACGGGCATACTGCACGCCCTGACCATACTGGGCCTGAATGAGATAAGAAAATGGGTTTCATTTATTCTGGTAAGCGACAACAAGGAGAATAAGCCAAGCGAGCTGATAAGGGCGGCGCTGATACGCAGCATGTTCATGGAAAAGCTGGCCGTAATGATGAAGGAGCGCAAGCGCAAGGAGGAATACTTTATGGTAGGCCTGTTTTCGCTGGCCGAAGCCATTACGGATACTCCGCTTGAAGCGATCCTAAGCCAGGCGCATCTCAGCCAAAGCATCTGCGACACGCTCCTGACCGGGCAGGGAAAGGTAGGCGAGTTGCTCCGGATAATAGAGCACATAGAGAGGGCGGAGTGGAAAGAGGTAGAGTTTTATGCCGATAAATATAAGCTCACTATGGGCAAGATCAGCAAATGCTACATAGAGGCAATGCGCGACACAAATAAGATATTAAGGTAGAAAACGGCGGACATAAACACGCAGAAAGGAGACGACGGGCAAATGTGGGACAGAATGTTTTCAGCGGTTGAACTGCTCCAAAAAGGCGCAAACGCGGCCTGGCTAAGGAACGAGGTTATAAGCAATAACATAGCCAATGCCGATACTCCGGGCTTCAAACGATCGGACGTGGAATTTGAGAGTATTTTCAACCGCGAGCTGGCTGTCAGCGGCGCGAGCGCGGAAGCGGATACGATTGGAGCCAAGGTGGTGAGCGGCGGCTCCGAGGCGACGAGGCTGGACGGCAACAACGTGGATATTGAGAAGGAAATGACGGAGCTAGCAAGAAACACCATAGAGTATTACACCTATGTCAGCAAAATCAATTCCGAGTTTCGGAAGCTGGATGCCGCGATAAATGTTACCTGATAAAGGCGAATCTAACCGCGCTTTAATGTTTAACAGCAAGGGAAAGGATGGTATTTATGAGTTTCCTCAGCGGTATGGATATCAGCGCTTCCGGCCTGTCCGCGCAGCGCCTTAAGATGGATGTTATTTCCGACAATATAGCAAATTTGGATACCGCCAAATATAAGAGGAAATCGGTGGTTTTCAAGCCTGCGGAAAACGGTTTTGAGCGATATGTGGCCGGCCTTGCGCAAAACGCTTATCCGGGAGGAGGCGTCAAGGTGGAGCGAATCGAGGAGGACAAAACGCTTGGGGATCTTATATATGATCCAGAGAATCCCAGCGCCGATGAAAACGGCTATGTGGAAGCCTCCAATGTGGATATTACGACAGAAATGGTCGAAATGATATCTGCATACCGCTCTTACGAGGCCAACGTTACGGCCTTCAACGCCTATAAGGACATAGCTGTAAAGGCACTGGAAATTGGAATTTAATAAAGCAAGCGTGCAAAACTGAGACAATATAACTATTTGTTGAAAGGAAATGGAATATGGCCGACCTTGGGCTTGCCGCGCTGGGAAATTTAAGCGGGCTTGGGAAAATAGCAAACGCCTTAAAGCAGGAAAATATAACCGCAAATGAGGACAATACCGGCTTTTCCAGCGTTTTGACCGATGCGCTAGACCAGTATCAGGATCTTGAAGGCGGAAACACTGTGGAAACGCTGAAGCTGCTGTCCGGCAATACAGACGATCTTTCCAGCACGATGATAGCCGCGGAAAAGGCGGAGCTGGCCCTGAATCTTACCATTTCTATAAGGAACAAGGCTATCAGCGCATACAATACCATTATGAACATGCAAATCTGACACCAAAACGGCGCAGGGAGCCGCCAAAAGCCGTAAGGAGGTTCTATGGGTTTCTGGGATTTGATAAAGTCGCTGTTTTTAATGCTGCTGATAATTATTGCGGCTTATTACGCGACTAAGCTGATTGCCAGGGCCCAGACGCCCGGCAAAAACGGCGGCAGGATAAGGCTGCTTTCGGTCCTGCGGCTGGGCAAGGACAGCTCCGTGGTCATGGTGGAAATTGAGCGGACTGTTTATATACTGGGAGTTGGAAGCCAGCGGGTCGAACTGCTGGACAAGCTGCCGGCGGACCAGCTTGCCGCGAGCGGCGTGGGGGACGAAGGCGGCGTGCGGCCGGATTTCGCCTCTATTTTAAAGAAAGAACTTGGCGAAAAGCTTAGGCGTCTTAAATAATAATTAAGAAGGCACTCTGCGCCGCAGGCGGAAGCGCTCCGCTCAAGCGCGGTGTCGCGATGGGGTAAGCCTGTGCGATCAAACGCGATAGCTTCAAACGTACAAGTGAATAGCGGTAATGCGGCGTGTAAAAGGGAAGCCTTTAAGAGACAGTCGCGCTCTATATTGAAAAAGTCCGCCGCCGTTTTTTTGGTCAGTCTGGCAGCCGTGATGCTTCTGTCTACGGCCGCGCTGGCCGATTCCGAGGATACCCTTCAAACCCTGCTTAAGGGAGATTCGGAATCGCTTAAGATCGTGGTCATGCTGACCGCGATAACGCTTATCCCTTCCATGCTTATAATGCTGACCGGCTTTACCAGAATAATAATAGTGCTGGCCATACTGAGAAACGCGACAGGGCTGGCGAATATGCCGCCCAACATGGTGCTGATAGGGCTTTCGCTTTTTATTACATATTTTGTAATGAGTCCGGCGCTGAACAAAATATACGAGGATGCCTACCAGCCTTATATGAAGGATGAAATTGTGCTGGAGGAGTTTACTCAAAGGGCGATGGAGCCGCTCAGGGACTTCATGCTCAAGCAAACCTATGAAACCGATTTGAGCTTTTTCGCAAAGCTTTCCGGAGAGGATCCCAATTCCAGCGCAGACAAGCTGCCTGATTCGGTGGTTATTACCGCCTTCATGACAAGCGAGCTCAAGCACGCGTTTGCAATAGGCTTTTTCCTCTATATACCATTTATTGTGATCGACATGATAGTCGCGAGCACGCTTATGGCCATGGGCATGATGATGCTGCCGCCTGCAATGATCTCGCTGCCGTTTAAAATACTGCTCTTTGTTCTGGTGGACGGGTGGCAGCTTACCATAGGCACTGTTGTAAAAAGCTTCGGAGGCTGAAAAAAACGAGAAGGCGCGGGCTCGCGCCGGTTTAGGAGGTTGCGCATGGTTTCGCAGGCCGAGATTCTGACCATATTGAAGGATGCCATATATGTCGTGCTGAAAGCGTCGATGCCCATGCTGGGGGCGGCCCTGGGGATAGGGGTGGCTATATCGATCTTTCAGGCTACCACGCAAATAAACGAGCAGACTCTGGCCTTTGTGCCGAAGATAGT
Organism: Clostridiales bacterium; assembly: GCA_029265405.1. Classification (GTDB taxonomy): domain Bacteria; phylum Bacillota; class Clostridia; order Oscillospirales; family Oscillospiraceae; genus JAJUJI01. Next base: position 46,950 of record JAJUJI010000008.1, read on the forward strand.
GGGCATATTGTCCGCCCTGCTCATTTTCGGCGGCTTTATAATTACGACCCTGACGGATTTTACTGCAAACCTTTATGACATGATAAACGCCATGCTGAAATAAGGGCGTTTCGTGGGCAATTTACCGGCCGTCGGAGCAAAGCCGGCCGCCGACTGAGGAGGGGCGCATGAGGGTCATATCGCTTATAAACGAGCATTTTGATTATATGCTCCTTTTGTTTTTGCGCACGAGCGGCATAATGATAAGCAGCCCCGTTTTCGGAAGAAAGAACGTGCCCAATATGGCCAAGATAGGCTTTTGCGCCGTGCTTTCGCTGGTGTTTCTCAGCGCGGCCAGTGAACCGGCCGAATACCCGAGCTATGACAGCCTCATACAGTATGCGTTGGTATGCGTCCGGGAGCTGGCCTTCGGGCTCTCCATGGGCTTTGTTTTGACGGCAATGTTTGACCTTGCGCTGACGGCCGGAGGCATAATGGACTATCAGATAGGCTTTTCCATGGCGGGCATATATGACGCGCAGGCGGCTACACAGTCCTCTCTAACCGGCAGCCTATTGAACTACATGTATCTGCTCAGCTTTTTTGCCGCAAACGGGCATCTTAAGCTTATTGAGATACTTAATAATACCATGGAACTTATTCCCATAGGCGCGGCGCGCGTGTCCCCGGCGATAATGACCGTCGCAGCGGAGGTGGCCAGCAAGGCCTTTATGCTGGCCGTAATGGTTTCCATGCCCGTTCTGGCCTCCGGCATACTGATGGAAATTGCGCTTGGCATCATAATACGGACGGTGCCGCAGCTGAATATGTTTGTCGTGGGCATACCTGTCAAAATATTGCTGGGACTGGGCGTCCTGCTGCTGTCCATGTCGGCCTTTTACGGCTTTTCCACTACCATTTTTGACAGCGCCTTCAGCTATATAGGTCAGATGTTTGATAATTTGAGAGCGGCGGGTTAGATATGAGCGGCGGCGGAGAAAAAACCGAAAAAGCGTCACCCAAACGAAAACGTGAAGCCAGGGAAAAGGGCGACGTATTTAAAAGTGCGGATCTTGTTTCCGCGGCCACATTGATTGCGGTGCTGAGCGTGCTCAAGGCAAGCCTTGACGGCACGGTATACTCTCTGAGGGAGTATATGTATTCCTCGTTTTCTGCGTCTGCCTTTCACGCGGACAATCTGTCGGTTCCTGCGCTGGGTGAGCTTTATAAGGACACCCTGCTGTATCTCTTGCCCCTGCTTTTGCCTCTTTTCCTTGTCGCTATGGCGGCCGGCGCTCTGCTGAACGTAATCCAGACGGGTCCTATGCTTGTTTTCTCAAAGCTGAAACCGGACTTTAAAAAAATCAGCCTTATCCAAGGCTTTAAGCGGATATTTTCATCCAGGACGCTGGTCGAGCTGGGCAAATCCGTCATTAAGCTTGCGATAATAGGCGGAATGATTTACCAGACCTTTTACAAAGGCCTGAGCTATATTCCTAAAACTGCAGACTATAAGGTGACAGACGCCTTCAAGCTTATAATGACGGACAGCCTGAATATGGGCATAAAAATCGGAGGCGCCCTGCTGGCCTTCTCCATAGCCGACATCATTTATCAATGGTGGAGATACCAGAAGGATTTGATGATGACTAAGGAGGAAGTCAAGGAGGAGCACAAGCAAACCGAGGGGAACCCCCAAACAAAGAGCAGGATACGGCAGGCCCAGAGGAAAATGAGCGCAAGGCGCATGATGCAGAACATGAAGAAGGCAAACGTGGTAGTTACAAACCCGACTCACTATGCCGTAGCCCTGAAATACGACAGGAACGAGGACAGCGCGCCGGTGGTGTTGGCAAAGGGCCAGGATTATTTAGCTTTGAAAATAAAGGAGAAGGCCAGAGAGCTGAAGATACAGGTAGTCGAGGACAGGCTGCTCGCGCGTACGCTCTACCAGACCTGCGATATCGATGAGGAGATCCCGCCCGAGCTTTATCAGGCGGTGGCGGAAATACTGGTCTACGTGTATAGAAATATGACCTGAGGTAATGAGGATGAAGTCGTCGGATGTAATCATAAGCGTGCTGGTGCTCGGGATTGTCATGATCATAATAATTCCCCTCCCCACCTGGCTTATGGATGCGCTCCTTATAATAAATATTACAATTTCTCTGTTTATTTTGCTTGCGGCGCTGCTGATAAAGGACGCCCTTGAATTTGCGGTCCTGCCGACGCTGCTGCTGCTGACGACGCTGTTCCGCCTGGCGCTCAACCTGTCCTCGACGAAGCTTATTTTAGGCAACGCAGGCGACGCCGGCCAGGTCATTAAGACCTTCGGCTCCTTTGTCATAGGCGGCAATCTGGTGGTGGGCGTAGTGGCGTTCATAATAATCGTCGCCATACAGTTTATCGTAATAACCAAGGGCGCTGAGCGTGTTTCCGAGGTAGCCGCCAGATTCACGCTGGACGCTATGCCCGGCAAGCAGATGGCGGTGGACGCGGACCTCAATACGGGCGTAATAAACGAGCAGGAGGCCAAAAAGCGCAGGGCCGACATTCAGCGGGAAGCGGACTTCTACGGCGCCATGGACGGCGCCAGCAAATTTATCAAGGGCGACGCCATAATAAGCATAATAATTACGGTGATAAACATAGTGGGCGGGCTTATAGTCGGAATGACTATGGAGCATATGGCTCTGAGCAAGGCCATAGAGATATACACCCTCGCCACCGTGGGCGACGGGCTCGTTGGCCAGATACCGGCCCTGCTGATTTCCACCTCCACGGGCATAGTCGTTACACGCTCCACAACCGAGGGAACCTTCGGCTCGGATTTGAAAAAGCAGCTGCTCTCCAACAACAATGTCATGATCATCTGCGGAGCCATACTTATTGCTCTGTGCCTGGTGCCGGGATTTCCGAAGCCCCAGCTTTTGTTCATCGCCGCCGTACTGCTGGGAGCGGGTCTTTACCTGAACGGCAGAGTCAAAAAGATCGAAAAAAAGCCGCAGCCCGATAAGGTGGAAGAAGCGGCAGAAGAAAAGCGCAAGCCTGAAAATGTGCTTGCTCTGCTGCAGATAGAGCTGCTGGAATTCGAGTTCGGCTTTGGTCTGGTACCGCTGGTGGACAAGAGCCTCGGCGGCGATCTGATGGACCGTTTTATAATGATACGCCGCCAATGCGCGATAGATATCGGCATCATCCTTCCCTCCATCCGCATAAGGGACAATATAAGACTTGGCGCAAACGAGTACAGGGTTCTCATTAAGGGCATAGAGGTGGCAAAAGGCGAGGTGATGCCCGACCGGTTCCTTGCAATAAATTCCGAGGGAACGGAGGAAACGATTTCCGGCATAGAAACCGTCGAGCCTACCTTTGGCCTGCCGGCGCTGTGGATAACGAAGAAGCAGCGCGAAAAGGCCGAGCTGCTGGGCTATACCACTATCGATCCTCCTTCCGTCATCACAACGCACCTTATGGAGGTCATAAAGACCCATGCCGCCGAGCTGATGACAAGGCAGCAGGTCCAAACTCTTGTCGAAAATTTGGCGCAATCCCAGCCGGCGCTGGTGGAGGAAGTGGTGCCGAAGATGTTTTCCTACGGCGAGATTCAGAGGGTGCTTGTACGGCTTCTGCGCGAAGGCGTGCCAATCAAGAACTTTGCCACCATTCTGGAAACCCTGGCCGATTACGGCGCCGTAACCAAAAACATAGACGATCTGACCGAGTATGTGCGGCAGAGCCTGTCCAGAGTCATTACCGACCGTTTCATCAAGGCGGATAATGTGGCCGTCGTAGCCCTGGACCAGAAGGTGGAGCAGCTTATCGTGGAAAAGACCAAGCGGACCGAAACCGGCATGGTCACGATACTCGAGCCCTCCCAGCTTCAGGGCATATTCAAGAGCACCAAGGAGATTCTTGAAAAAATGGACACGCAGGGCAAGCGCTCCGTAGTCGTCACTGCGCCTGTGGTGCGTCCCAAATTCAAAAGGATTATAGAGCAGATAGCTCCGAGCCTTGCGGTGCTGTCTTACGCCGAAATCGAGCCCAACACGGAGCTGCGCATAGAGAACGTAGTGCGCCTGACTTAGGAAAAATAAACAACAAAACCTCTCCAAAAAAGATGTATTGCTATAAAATAGGGCTGCATCGCCATATTATAGTGCAAATTTAATTGATGCGGTGTATAATATTGGTACAGTGGGAATAAAGGCGAGAGACGCCGGGGAGAGATAGCGGTGAGAGCAATTGAGCGTTAATGCGGCGAGGATATGGGAAAGCGCAAGCGAAGTCCGCGTTATGGGCGAGCATGTAAGCTTTTCCGCCACTGTAGACGAAATAATAGACGACAATACCTTGGCAATTCTTGCCCCATTGAAAAAGGAGCAGCAGGAGGCCGTTAAGCCCGGGGAAAGCCTAAGACTTACCTGCATCACGGAGCTGGGCCTTTTTATGTTTGACGCCCGTCTCCAGAGGAGCTACATGCGGGGATTGGTCTGTATTTTTGAGGTGCGGGCGCTGGGCGAAATGAAGAGGATACAGCGCAGGGAATCGTACAGGGCGCGCGAGAGCGTCGATGTAAGCGTAAGAAAGGTTGTGGCCGATCCCGACAGCAACCAGGAGAGGGTTGGGAAATGGGTAAACACAAGGACTATAGACATAAGCGAAACGGGGATGCTGCTAAGATTTAATGAGGAATGCAGCGACAATCAAAAATTGGAAATTGTATTCCGGCTAAAAAACCATGGTTTAAACGAGGTGCTGCCAAAAATAACCGGAAGGGTTACGCGATGCGTGGAAAACGGCAGCAAGCAATTTGGCTATTTCATTGGAGTCCAATTTACCGATGTGCCGGAAAAGGCGAGAAACACCCTGCTCAAGCTGGTAGTGTTGAGCCAGCGCAGTAAAATGGCCTATAAGCCGAAAAGGAAAAACCGATATGAATAATCAGGAGATAAACGATATCGAGCGGTTGTGGGACAGGGTTTTTACTGCGGGCGATGAGGCGGCAAGAAGCGAGCTTGTTATGCACTACCTCTATCTTGTGGGCGTCGTCGTCAGGCGGCTGTTGCCTCAATATAAGGATTTCAGCGAAAAGGACGAACTGATGAGCTGCGGCGTTCTTGGCCTGATTGATGCCGTGAACAAATTCGACAGATCATTCGGCGTACAATTCCAGACTTATGCGGCAGTTCGCATAAGGGGAGAAATTATAGACTACCTTAGAAAACAGGATTGGGCGCCTACAAGCCTAAGAAAAAAGATCAACTCAATCCAGGAGGCCCATGCGGCGCTCGAGGCGCGGTACGGCCGCGCTCCCACGGAGGAGGAGATTGCCGATTACCTGAATATCAAAGTCGGAACCGTAAAAAAAGTCATGCAGAACGCTTACATGTTCAACCTTGTCAATTTCGAGTCCCTGCTGTATCACAAGGAAAGCGAGGAATACAACGAAGCGGGAGGCTACGACCCCTATCAGTCGATTGAAAACGAAATGCTTACCCAGTCCCTGCGAAAGTTGATAGACACTTTGCCGGAGAGAGAAAGACTGATAGTGACCTTGCATTACTACGAGGGTCTGCCCCTGAAAAACATAGCGGCGATATTGAATATTTCCGAATCCAGGGTATCGCAGATCCATTCAAAGATACTTATGGATTTAAGGGCGGCGCTGGAAAAATAGAGCTTTTGACATAACTAGAGGCGAGATAACAGCATTTAGACCATAATATCGGAGTGCTCCGAAGCAAATTCATGTTGAAATTAACTAAAATTGCATATTCCCGTTGAAATGGAATTTAAACCTTTCGATAAATATGATATGAAGAACCCGGCTCATGATGCCCTTCTTTGTGTCATATGCAGAAAAATGAATTAGTAAGTATGATATTAAGGCTCCGAACAAGGTTTCCGCTCCTTGACCACGCGCAATATATGGCGCTCATATGACCACGCGGAGCCGCAGAACGCGGAGAGGGAGGCAGATATGGTCAGAGGTCTTTATACGGCTGCAGCCGGCATGTCTGTGCAGCGCAAAAAAATGGATAAATTGACAAACAATATCGTTAATTCGGAAACCACCGGCTTTAAAAAAGACATTATGGTAACGACACCCTTTAAAGAGGTTATGGTCAAGCGGCTGAACGATCCAAATGTCGAGGCTTACGGCAAGACAGAGGTGGGCGAGCTTGGCTACGGTTCCTATGTATCGGAGGTATTTACAGACTTTTCGCAAGGAGCCCTGGAAAAGACCGGGACGCCGACGGATCTTGCTATTACGGGCGACGGCTTTTTTGCCATTGAAACGGCCAAGGGGGAACGCTATACCAGAGACGGCACATTTTCAATAAATGCGGACGGATATCTCGTAACGCAGGGCGGCAATTATGTACTCGGCGAGAACGGGAGGATTTATATAGGCGCGGGTGATTTTTCCGTAAGCTCCGACGGGACGGTTACCGGCATTGGGGGCGAAGCCGGGCGGCTGAGGCTGGTTTCCTTTGCCGACAACGGCGTTTTGCGCAAGGAGGGAGACAACCTCTACTATATCTACGGCGAGGCTCAGCCGGGAAATCTTGAAAACACTAAGGTCCTCCAAGGCTGGAAGGAAGGCTCTAATGTTGACGCAACCGAGGAGATGGCGGATATGATTACAGTCTACCGCCGGTACGAGGCAAGCCAGAGGATAGCCGGCATGACGGACGACAGCTTGGCTCTTACGGTGAATTTGGGGAAGGTGGGGGGCTGACGTGATATGCAGTCGATTTATACGGCAACTTCGGGGCTGAAGAATATACAGTCTAGGCTGGATACGATAGCCTCGAATATAGCCAATATCAACACTATAGCTTATAAGAGCAAAAGGCTCGATTTTAAAGACACACTGTACAAAGGAAAAGAGACGCCTAATGCTCAAAATCGGACGGCGCAGACAGGGGCGGCAGCCGGGCCTAATTCGGGTAAAACATTTATTTTAACTGGCAGCGGTATTACTATAAGCGGCATAACGTCTGATTTTTCCGAAGGGAATATTAAGACGACTGAAGTTTCAACGGATTTGACTATTACGGGACGAGGCTTTTTTACCCTGCTTAGTCCTTCGGGAGAGACCCTATATACGCGGGACGGAAATTTCGGCGTTTCCAGCGAAGGTTATCTGGTCAATTCCGATGGTTATTATGTTCTTGACAGCACCGGCGGCAGGATACTGATAGAAGGAAATGCCGGAGATTTGAGCGTTTCACCGGATGGAACCTTGAGAATGCCTGGAGGAGAGCTGGGAAGGCTGGCTTTGGCAGACTTCAATAATTTAAACGGACTGGAGGCGGCGGGCGAGGCCTGCTATAGGGCGACGGCGGCTTCGGGGCAGGCCTTATGGGCTGAGGGCGCCTCCGTCAGGCAGGGAAGCCTGGAAACCTCCAATGTGCAGCTTGCCGATGAGATGACGATGCTGGTTCGTTCCCAGAGGGCCTTTTCACTTGCAAGCAGAGCGCTCCGGACGGCCGACGACATGGAGGGACTGGCCAACAACATGCACCGCTGAATTGGGCTCGGGGGAATTGAAATATGCCTTTACAAAAATGCGAGTTGTGCGGAAGGGCGTTTAGCAGCGCGGGTGCGAAGCTGTGCGCCAGCTGCGCCGAAGAAATAGACGACAGCTATATAAAGGTCAGGAAATATATCTATCAAAATCCAGAAAAGAGGAGCTTTGCCGCAATAGTTGAGGCTACTGAAGTAAGCGAAAAGGCATTGAGCTACCTGATAGACCACGGCAGAGTAGTAGTTGTGGACGCCGGCTCCGGCAGAGGTATGAAATGCAAGGTTTGCGGAGCGGTAACCGGAGAAGGCGCGCTCTGCGAAAAATGCAGGACCAGATTGATAACGGAAAAGCTTCTGACGATCCAATACGGCATCTCAAAAAAGAAGGATGCCGCCGACAATAGCACAGATATCACTATGCTGAAAAGAGGCAGGAAAAATGAAAATTAATTCCGTGGGCAATAACGACGCTATAAGCAAATACTCAAACGGTGTAAGCAGGAGCGCTGAAAAAGCCGCTCCCATGATTAGCATATCCGATAAGCTGGAGCTATCGGAGGGAGCCCAGAAATATGCCGATATGCTAAAGGCCGTTAAAGCTGAGATGGATAAGCTTGACGAGCGCGACGAGGCCAAGACGGCGGATATAATCGAACGCATTAAGAACGGCACATATCAGGTAAGCAGCAGTGATCTGGTAGCCAGCATCCTGAAGGGATACGCGGGGCAGCAGTAAGATGGAAGCGGCGGTAAAGAGCCAAACTGAAAGCCTGCTTGAAATCCTTGAGGAAGAGTTGGGCGCGCTGCTTGAGCTGGCCGAGCTTTTGCAAAAAAAGGCGGGGGCGCTGACCCGGCCGGATCTGGATGATATGGAGGATATTCTGTCCGCCGAGGAGGAAGCGGTTGAGCGGCTCAAGAAGATAGAGCGCGAGCGAGCCGTCCGAACTGATCGACTGGCGAGCATATTGGGTATAAGCCCGGAGGAATGCAGGCTGAAAACGCTTCTCGAGCGAATGGACGACGGCGAAGTAAAACGGAAAATAGGGGATATCCGGCAGAAAATGAGAGCGGCCGCGCGCAGGGTATCGAGCTTCAACAGAAAGGCTGATGCTTTGGCAAGCCAAAGGGCCGCTTATACGGAGCTTATGCTCAATGTTTTTTACGGCGCCGCCAATTGGGCGGGCAAGGAGCTGTATGACTCGCAGGGAAGGCTGACCGAAGGAGTCGGCGGCGGGCGCCTTGATTACTCGGTATGAGCCATTCCGTCAGGAAATAGAAAAACAAGCGCTAGAAAACAAAGAAAAGAGGGATGCGGCGGTGTCTTCCACCTTCGGTATTTTTGAGGCCGCTAAATCGGGCCTTAGCGTAGCCATGCAAAACCTTAATATAACAAGCCATAATATAGCAAACGCCAACACTGAAGGCTACACTCGCCAGCGGCTTATAACCTCCGCCAAGGAAACCGGCGCGTCCACGTACCTAATCAGGCCACTTTCAATAGAAAATATCGGCCAGGGTGTAGAGGTGTTAAGCGCCCAGCAGGTAAGGGTGGATTACCTTGATACGCAATACCGCAAGCTCAACACAGGCTACAGCTATTACGAGTACAGGACGCAGGCGCTTGATTACATGGAGGGAATGTTCAACGCAGAGCTTGAGGATGGCGAGGGCCTTACCGGAGCCATAGAAAATTTCTACGGGGCCTTGAAGGACTTTGTATCGGACACAACAAGCCAGGATAAGAGGGTTGTTGTTCAGCAGACCGCCGAAGGCCTGACCGAGAGCTTCAACTTGATATACAGCGAGATGGAATCGCTTTGGGAGGATCAGAACAACAGCATAGGTCTTACGGCGGATAATATAAACAATATCGCAAAGAAGATTGCCGATTTAAACCAGGCCATAACCGCATATGAGCGCGGAGGCTATGCCGCCAACGACCTGAGGGACGAAAGAAATTTGCTGCTGGACAAGCTGTCGGGATATGTCAATATCACCTACAGTACAAATGCTGGCAATTCCAGCATGGTGGACGTCAAGGTCGGGGGCGTCGATCTGGTCGTCGGAAACATTGCGAACAAGATAGAAGCAAGCTGCGACGCGGATATTATAGATAATATAACCGCTCAGATAGCAAATATTAACGCCGCGATTGAGTCGGCGGGCAGCGCCACCACGGCTCAGTTGGACGAACTGGCAAGCCTTGCCGACCAGCTTGACGATTATATTATGATTGGCATATCCACAAACGCCTCCGGCGGGATGGATATAGCGTACAACGGCTTATCGCTTGTGGCAGGTTCCAACGCTTCAAGCATAAGGGATGCCGAAAAGGCGGAGCCCGGCCAATGGGCTCAAATATGCGCAAAAAAACTTACGCTGAACGGCGATGAGCTGAGCATAAAAGCCGGCACAATCACCGGCGGCGAGCTCTACGCTCATATGGAGATGGTTCTGTCTACAAGCGAGGCAACTCCCGGAGTACCGTACTACATGAATCAGCTCAACAGCCTGGCGAGGGATATAGCCAAGAGCATAAACGACATACACCTTACCGGATACAGCTACGATACCGATAAATCGGCGGCTTCCACCACCAGCAAAAACGGCATATATTTCTTCAATGTGGAAACGGAAAAGGACGCCTCGGGGAATGTGACGGCCGAGTATTACGATAGGCTCACGGCCGGCACCTTTTCAGTTTCTAGCGATATATTGAGCAGCGTTTGGAATATCGCCGGTTCCTCGGAGCGCGTATACTCCGACGGAGTGACCATGTCCAGCGGCAATTCTGTTGTCGCCCAGGCGCTTTTCGACACCCTTAATACAAACGCGTTTTATGACGACCTGAACACCGTTGTGGATCATCTTGCCGTAACTCTTGACAACAGCCGGAGCCTGCTGGATACGCGGGAAACGTTGCTCAACAATGCCGATACCCAGCGCACCGCCATATCCGGGGTATCCACAGACGAAGAGGCGACGAATTTAATCGTCTATCAGCAGACCTACAAGGCCTGTTCGAGAGTGATCAGCGCTATAGACGATATGCTTGAAGCCCTTCTGAATATATTTTGAGTATTTCGGCGCTTGCCTATTCTGCCCCGAAAGAAGGTAAAAGCAAAATGAGAATCACCAACTCAATGATGAGCGACATGTTTCTCCGTGATGCCAACAACAGCCTAAGCCGCGTATACAAGTATCAAAACCAGGTGGATTCCACTAAAAGGGTCAGCAGCATATCCGACGATCCCCAGGCCACCATGGTGGCCTTGAAAGCGAGGAACAAGCTTTCGAACCTTTCGATGTACCAGAGCAACATTGAAACGGTGAAAAGCTACCTGACTGAAGCGGAGTCGGCTGCGGACGGGCTGAACGAGCTGCTCCAGAGCGCATACGAGGAGTTGGTTTCTGCCACCAGCGGCTCCAAAAACGAAGACGATCTGTCGCTGCTGGCCGATGAAATCGACAGCTTTAAAAATGAGGCGGTCACCATAGGCAACACCAGCATGGGCACCAGCTTCATATTCGGGGGCTACAATTTTGCCGGAACGACAGACGGGGTTAATTTAACGCAACCCTTTTCAATAAACAAAGCGACAGGCCAGCTGATATACAACGGCATAAATCTTTCCAAGGTGTCCTGGTCCGAGGACTATGAGGAGAATGTTGATTTGATGCTCTCTTATACCAGTGGAATAAGCGATAACACAACGGCCCTCGACACCGCCTCTTCCGATTCCTACGCCAGGGATACTTTATGCCAGAATGCGCTTTCAGGTCTGAACAACCTTGTAGAAAGCGGAAAGCAGGCGCTGAACGCCGCTGTAAAATACGGCATAGACGAAGGTTCCGACGAGTACAAGCGGCTTTATACGATAATACATGGTTCGGGCAATAAGGGCGAGAGCGGCTATGTAATGGGTCTGGAGGATTACGCGGCCGACCTTTACAACGAGATCTCCAAGGAGCTGGCCTCCGAAATCGATCCCGATAATACCGCCAACGCCTTCAGCATAACGAACGCCAAGGCCATATTGAGCGGCGCTTGCGAGCTGATATACAATACCGGCGCTACGGAGGGCTTGGACTACTCTCTAAGCGAAGCCGCAGATTCAGTCCAGGCGCTCATAGATGCGGATTTGACGGCGGAAGGCGCGCTCACAAAGCTGGCAAACGAGTCCGCCAAAAGAGCCGTTCTCCAGATAGGCTACGGCCACTCCATGGAATACACCTTTACCGGCATGGATCTTATGGGCTCCGGAACTGAGAACATCTATTATATACTTGACAAATGCTCGGCCATGCTCAGGAGCGGAGACTCCGAGGGACTGTCAAAGATGGTTACGGAGGTGCAAGCGGCGCAGGAACGCGTTTTGGCCTTCGTAGCAAATATAGGGACCTCGGAAAACAGGATGGAAATGCTTAGCGGCAGATATACAAGCAGCGAGCTGAACTACAAGGAAATGCGCTCTGACGCTGTGGACGCCGATATGGCGGAAGCTATAACCAACCTTACAACAGCCCAGACCGTATACAACGCGGCCCTGGCCGGCGGAGCGGAGATATTGCAGACCTCGCTTATCGATTTCCTTTCTTGACGTTTGCGGCGGGAGGATTTGTATATGAAAGTACAAAGACTTCAAATTGAGCAGCAGATGGCCAAAATATCCGTGGAATCCACGATGGCTTCCCTGAAAATAGAAATACCCAAAAGGGAAATGATCATACAGATGCCCAAGGCCGAAATGTCCTTGGACATGGAAAAAGGCACAATCGATATAGATATGTCTGGCTTCAGGCGCAACGCGGGCTTTAAGAGCATGCATGAGCTGATATCCGACAGCGCCGCCAGGGCGAAGAGCCAATTGGAGCTGAGCCGCAGGGAGGACGTGGCAGATGCGGATTATATAGGCGCCCTTCCGTCGTCGGGCAACGCAATAGGCCAGGTTGCCAGGAGAAAGCTGCTTGAGACGGACATGCCTGAAATGAACACCGGAAAGCTGCCCGAGCAGCCGGTAAAAATCGAGGGCAAGCCTGGAAAACTCAGCATAGACTGGGAAAAAAGCGATCTGGTGATAAAGTGGGGAAAATACGAGCCGCCGATAATTACGGTCGAGCCCAAGCCTTCCGTCAGAGTTGAGCTTGTGCAGGAGCCCAAGGTCGAAACCACCGTTGTGGAGCTTGAAATACCGCCGGAGACCGGCAGGCTGATAGACGCAATGGCTTGACGCAAAGATTGGAACCTTGGCGTCATAAGGAAAGGAAAAACGCATATGACTATAAATACCGCCCATTTCGGGGAAGTAGATATAGAAGAGGGAAACATACTGCATTTCGATAAGGGGATTCCTGGCCTGGAAGAGGACAGGCGGTTTGCCCTTTTGTCCAACGAGGAGAGCCGCCCCATAAGCTGGCTGCAATCGCTGGATCATGCGGAAATTTCGCTGCCGGTTATAGACCCCTTTCTGCTCTGCCCGGATTATTCCTTCGACATATCGACCGAGGATGTGGTGAACTTAGGCATTGAGCAGGTCAGGGACGTATTTGTGCTGTGCGTCTTGGTTATACCCGCCAATATAGAATCAATGACAATAAACCTTTCCGCGCCGATCATTATAAATGTCAAGAACAAGAAGGGTTCGCAAATCATACTGGACGACAGGAAGTACCGCATGCGCACGCCGGTATCGGAACTGCTGGGCAAGCCTTTGAAGGATGGGTTATAAAGTATGCTGGTATTGACTAGAAAGCAAAATCAGGGGATTTTGATTGGCAGCGATATATCCCTTACGGTAATCAGCATTGACGGGGACAAGGTCAGGCTCGGCATTGAGGCGCCGCCGAGCATGCGGGTGATACGCGGGGAACTGACAGCCGAGATAGGGCAGGAAAACAAGATTGCCGCCCAGTCGGCCTTTGTGCAGCTTAAGGCCGGAAAAGCCGCCCTGGAGAGCCGGCAGGAGGCGGGCGCCGCCGCCTCGGAGCAGCCCTCCGAATGACCCGCCTGGCTTATTGACAGGAGCTTCAGCTTAAGGTATAATAAGGCAAATCATATGGGGGAGTAGTCGCGCTGCAAGGGCGTTTCAAGTCAACACGCATGATTTCCGCGGCCGATGAGGCGGGCCGGGATTTCTGGCTTGAATTAAATAACCAGACCCATGAATAGGCATTATCGGTGCTTGTTCAGGGTCTTTTTTGCGTCTTAGCCCTGGGTGGCCTAATACTGGACAGAAAAATATCAGCATGGCAAAGGAGCGAAAATGAAGCATTATCTTGAGAGCAGGGAAGCGGTATTGAATGAGCTCGGCAGCGGTATGGGCGGCCTTTCCGCACTGGAGGCGGAAAGGCGGCTGGCGCAAAACGGAAAGAACAAGCTGGCCGAGCAGAAAAAGGACTCGCTGATCAAGCGCTTTTTAGCGCAGCTTGCAAACCCGATGATCATAATCCTTCTGGCGGCCGCCGTGGTGTCCGGCATAACCTCGATATATTCGGGAGAGGGCCTGGCGGATGTGATTATCATACTCGCCGTCGTCATGATAAACGCCGTTCTCGGTCTGGTGCAGGAGAGCAAGGCCGAGCAGGCTATCAAGGCCCTTCAGGATATGGCCGCGGCGACGAGCAAGGTGCTTAGAGACGGAGCGACCCGGCAGATCCGCAGCGAGGACATAGTTGTCGGCGACATAGTGCTGCTTGAAGCCGGCGACGCTGTGCCAGCCGACGGGCGCGTAATAGAAAGCGCCAGTCTGAAGCTGGAGGAGGCCGCGCTGACGGGAGAGAGCGTTCCCGTATCGAAATTTATTGATGCCATGGAGCTCGACGATGAAGACGACGTGCCCCTGGGAGACAGGGGCAACATGGTCTACATGGGAAGCACCGTGGCTTACGGCAGAGGCGCGGCGGTTGTCACGGCTGCGGGCATGGATACTGAAATGGGGAAGATAGCCGCCGCACTGGCCAGGGCTGAGGAGAGGAAGACGCCGCTGCAAATAAAGCTGAGCCAGCTCAGCAGGATCCTTACCGTCCTGGTGCTGGCCATATGCGCCGTGATATTTGCGGTGGGCTTTATACGCTCCGGAAGCTTTACCGGGGAAGCATTGCTTTCAACCTTCATGGTGGCCGTTAGTCTTGCCGTGGCGGCGATACCGGAGGGCCTCGCTGCCGTCGTGACTGTGGTTCTGTCCATAGGCGTTACAAATATGAGCAGGAAAAACGCCATAATACGCAAGCTCACGGCCGTGGAAACCCTGGGATGCGCGCAAATCATATGCTCAGACAAGACGGGAACCCTGACGCAGAATAAAATGACCGTGGTGGAGCACTACGGAGAGAATGAAAAAATGCTGGCTACCGTCATGGCCCTATGCTCCGACGCCGAGTACGACGAAGCGGAAAAGACGGCCAAGGGCGAGCCTACCGAATGCGCGCTTGTAAACTGGGCGGCGAAGCTGGGTCTGAATAAAAACGAGCTAAAAGCAGCCCAGCCGCGCATAGGCGAGGCGCCATTCGACAGCGTAAGGAAAATGATGAGCACGGTCCACAGCACGGGGAACGGCGTAGTGCAATATACCAAGGGCGCGCCGGACGAAGTGCTGAAGCTGTGCACACATTACCTGCACGGCGGCAGGGTCGAGCCCCTGAACGACGAGGTAAGGGCGGAAATACTGAAAGCCAACAGGGAAATGTCGCAAAAGGCGCTGAGGGTGCTCATGGGCGCCGTAAGGCCCCGCAAGTCCGAGCCTGAGGATTATTCGCCCGAAAGCCTTGAGAGCGGCCTGTGCTTCGTCGGGCTTGCGGGTATGATGGACCCCGTGCGTCCGGAGGTCAAAGAGGCGATAGAGAAGTGCGCTTCGGCGGGCATACGGCCTATAATGATCACCGGAGACCATGTGGACACGGCCGCGGCCATAGCCAGGGAGCTGGGAATACTGACGGGCGGCATGGAGGCCGTGACCGGCACGCAGCTTGACGCCATGGACGACGAGGAATTCAAGCGGCGCTTTATGAACATATCCGTATACGCCCGCGTCCAGCCGGAAAACAAGACGCGAATAGTCAACGCGTGGAGGGAGGCCGGCTATGTCACGGCCATGACGGGCGACGGGGTGAACGACGCGCCCTCCATCAAGGCGGCCGATATAGGCGTGGGCATGGGAATAACCGGAACCGACGTCACAAAAAACGTGGCCGACATGGTCCTCGCCGACGACAATTTCGCCACAATCGTCAGCGCGGTGGAGGAAGGCCGGCGCATCTACGACAATATCAGAAAGACCATACAATTTCTGCTCAGCTCAAACATGAGCGAGGTTTTGAGCATATTTGCGGCTACGCTGCTTGGTTTTGTCATACTCAAGCCTGTGCACCTGCTCTGGATAAACCTTATTACTGACAGCATTCCGGCTCTCGCTTTAGGCTTGGAGAAGGCGGAGCGGGACGTAATGAAAAGAAAGCCAAGAAGGGCCGAGGAAGGGGTTTTTGCCGGAGGCATGGGCTTCGACGTGGCCTATCAGGGCGTAATGGTCACGGTACTGACGTTGCTGGCCTATTTTATAGGCCATTTCATGGAAACCGGAGTCTGGGAGATTGCAAATTCGGCCGACGGAATGACTATGGCTTTTCTTACCATGAGCATGGCGGAAATCTTCCACAGCCTCAATATGCGCTCGCAGCGCGGCAGCATTTTCAAAATGAAGAGCCATAACAGGACGCTAAGCCTTGCGGCCCTGGCCAGCCTCCTTTTAACTACGGCTATAATCTATGTTCCCTTCCTTTCGCGCGCCTTCGGCTTCGAGCATATAAGCGCGGCGGAGTACGGCGTCGCCCTGGCGCTGGCGGTTTTGGTCATACCCGTTGTCGAGGCTGTAAAGCTCATCCAGAGGAAAGCCGGAAAGAAAATCGCAAACGCTTGACAAAAGCGTTTGCATGGCGGAAACTAAGTATGTAGATTATATAATGAAGGAAAAAGGTTATATGATATATATACTTGAGGACGACGACGGAATTAGGAACCTTGTGGGCTACACTCTGAACAATTCGGGGCTGGAGGCCGAATCCTTCGGCCTGCCCTCGGAGTTTTGGAAGGCCGTTGCCGCGCGGGCCCCCGAGCTGGTGGTTTTGGATATTATGCTGCCGCAGGAGGACGGGCTTGCGGTTTTAAGGAAACTGCGCGCGGAGCCGGCGACAACGGGCATACCCGTCATACTGCTTACCGCCAAGAGCACGGAATACGACAAGATCGTAGGGCTGGACGGCGGGGCCGACGATTATGTGACAAAGCCCTTCGGCGTGATGGAGCTTACGGCGAGGATCAGGGCCCTGCTCCGCAGGACCGCGGAGCGCGGGCAGGCCCAGGCGGGCAGGGAAGGCGAGAGCGTTTTGCAGACGGACAGGCTTTATGTCAACATAGCAGAGCATGTTGCGAAAGCCGACGGCAGGGAGGTTTCCCTGACCATGAAGGAATTCGACCTGCTTTGCATGCTTCTTCGCAGCCGCGGCCTGGTCCTAAGCCGGGACGACATACTAAACGAGGTCTGGGGCTATACCTTTTCCGGCGAAACAAGGACGGTGGACGTGCATATACGCACCCTGCGCGCAAAGCTCGGAGAGGCCGGAAACGCGATAGAAACCGTCAGAGGCTCGGGGTATAAGCTGTCCGCAAAATAGGCCCGGGAGCCGCCGCTATTTAACATAGATTTTACACGCCCCGACTGCCGCGCGCGCGGAATATGTGATAAAATAACATGAAGCCGTTGCGTGCGCCAAATTGTTTCGGGCCAGGTGAAACATACAGCCATGCCATAAATGCTTCGCATTTATGGCATATTATTCTGCGGAAGGACGGGACCTTAATTTGAGCTTTTTTGATTTTTTGACGCTGTTGGGCGGGCTGGCGCTTTTCCTGTTCGGTATGAGCCTTATGGGCACGGCTCTGGAAAAGCGGGCCGGCCATCAGCTTAAGTCGATACTCGGAACCATGACCTCCAGTCCCATGAGAGGCTTTATACTTGGAATGGGCGTCACCGCCATAATACAATCGTCTTCGGCGACTACCGTTATGGTCGTCGGCTTTGTCAATTCCGGCGTTATGGCGCTCAAACAGGCGATAGGCGTGATTATGGGCGCAAACCTCGGCACCACCGTAACGGCCTGGATACTGTCGCTGACGGGAATAAAGGGCGACGCATTTTTCATCAGGCTGCTCAAGCCCTCGTCCTTTGTGCCGGCGCTCGCGCTTGTGGGAGTAGTGCTATATTTATTCCAGAAAAACAGCAAAAAAAAGGACGTAGGGCTTATACTCCTGGGATTTTCCGTATTGATGTTCGGAATGGAAACAATGTCGGGCTCAATGACCGGCCTTAAAAACGAGCCGGGTTTTATCAATTTGCTGCTGCTTTTCAATAATCCGCTGCTCGGGGTCCTGGCCGGCGCCGTTTTGACAGGCATAATACAATCATCTTCGGCTTCGGTGGGCATACTTCAGGCGCTTACGATGACGGGCTCAATTCCCTATTCCACATGCATACCGATAATCATGGGCCAAAACATAGGCACCTGCGTTACGGCTCTTCTGTCCTCCATAGGGGCGACAAGGAACGCCAAGCGAGCCGCCTTTGTTCATCTTTTCTTCAACCTGATAGGCACCGTAGTATGGCTGACAATTTTCCTCATTTTAAACGGCATTTTCGACTTTGCCATAGCCGACAGGGCGGCCACGCCCTTCGGCATAGCCGTGGCCCATTCCCTGTTCAACGTGATTACGACCGTTATGCTCATGCCCTTCTCAAGGCAGCTCGAAAAGCTGGTGACGGTGGTAGTGAGGGATTCGCGCAAGGAGGAGCGGACCATATTTCTTGACGAGCGCCTTCTCACAACGCCCTCCGTGGCTCTCGAGCAGTGCCGCAAGGGGGCCATGGACATGGCCAAGCTTTCAATAGACTCAATCAGGCTGGCTCTGGATATGTTCGGCAAATACGACGAAACCAAGGCGCAGCTTATTCGGGACTATGAGGACAGGTGCGACGAGTATGAGGACAAGCTGGGCACGTATCTTGTCAAGATATCCAGCCGCGAGCTGTCAATGGAGGACAGCTCCGAGGTGACGGAGATGCTCCACATGCTGGGCGACTTCGAGCGGATTTCCGACCACGCGGTGAGCCTGCTGGACTCTGCGGAGGAAATAAGGGGCAAGAAGCTTTCCTTCAGCGGGGCGGCCACCAGGGAGCTGGGCGTTTTGATGGACGCCATTAGGGAGATAGTCGGCTACGCCTACGATGCCTTCTGCTTTAACCGCTTCGACGAGGCCATCATGGTCGAGCCCTTGGAGCAGGTGGTGGACAAGCTCACAAAGGAACTGAAGTCCGAGCACATACAGAGGCTGCAAAAGGGCGAATGCACGATAGAGCTGGGCTTCATACTGGCGGATATACTTGCCAACCTCAAAAGGGTTTCAGACCACTGCTCGAACATAGCCGGCTGCGCCCTTGAAATGAGCCACGACAGCATGGATATGCACGAGTATTTGAGAAGCGTCAAGAGCGGGGACAGCGAATTCGAGGATTACTACAAATATTTTGCCGTAAAGTATTCCATTTGAGCCGAACGGGGACTGAGTTATGAGGCGCAGAATATTCAATAGTCTTATATGGCTGGCGGCGGGCGCCTCGCTGGCCGGTCTGGCGGTCGGGCTTGCCGCCGCTCTTTTAGCCGGACGGTACGGCGTCGGTCCCGCGCCAGCATTTGCTGCAGCCGCCGCGGCTTCGCTTCTTCTGGGTCTGCTGGCCGGCTATGCGGCGGCGGGCGGCATAGCCGGAAAAATAGCGAAAGAGATAAACGGCATTGATTTTGAGGAGCCGCATAGCTCGGAGAGCCTCAAGGAGCTCGCGCCGCTGATTGAAAGGATAAGGCGCAGGGACGACCTTATCGACAGGCAGATGGCGGAGCTTGAGAAAAAGCAGAACGAATTCAGGATGATAACGGAAAACATGAGGGAGGGCTTCCTCATAGCCGACGCCGAGGGCACCCTGATGACCTACAACAGCAGCGCGCTGCGCCTGTTGGGAGCGCCGGATAACATGGTGAAAGAAAACATAGCCATGCTGTGCGAAGACGGTCAGTACAAGGCGGCCGTAAAAGCCGCGCTTGAAGGAGTCGGCACCAGCATGGTTTTGAAAATAGATAAACGCTATTGCCACATCTTTGCCAGCCCCTCATTGGTAGGCGGCAGAGTAACCGGACTAGTCATGGTAATTTTGGACGTGACGGAAAAGGAGCAGTGGGAGGAGCTGCGGCGCGAATTTACCTCCAACGTATCGCATGAACTGAAAACGCCCCTCACGACTATACGCGGAACGGCGGAAATCATGCTGGGCGGCATAGTCAGGCCCGAAGATACGGAGCGCTTTTTAAAGTCCATTTACGACGAGGCCGGGCGGCTGCTGACGCTAATAGAAGATATTTTGAAGCTGTCGCAGCTCGACGAGAACAACATAGGCGGCGAATTTGAAAGCGTGGATCTGTACGAGCTGGGACGGAAGGTGACGGAAGGGCTAATCGGAGCCGCCCGGCTCGGCGGCGTAAGCCTTGAACTGAAGGGCGAGCCTGTGAGCGTCGAGGGCGTTGCGGTGGTGCTGGAGGAGATGCTTTTCAACCTTGTGGACAACGCCATCAAATACAACAAGCCCGGCGGGCGGGTGACGGTGGAGATTTTCAGAGAAGCGGGCGGCGGCCGTTCCGGAAGGCCCGCGCTGAGGGTGGCCGATACGGGCATAGGCATTCCCAAGGAATATACGGAGCGCGTTTTCGAGCGGTTCTTCCGCGTAGACAAGAGCCGCTCCAAGGCCGCCGGCGGTACGGGCCTGGGCCTGTCGATAGTAAAGCACGCCGCGGCTTACCACGGAGCTGAAATTGCGCTCGAAAGCGCCGAAAACGAGGGAACGACAGTAACGATAAGGTTTTGACCGTCAAACCACCTGAAAAATGTAAAATTTCAAATATTCGGTCTCCGGAACGCCCCATAAAATGGGATGGTCCGGGGACTGCTTTCTTTCCTCGACCTGGCGGAGGCTGACGGCGGCGTCGGCGGCGGCTTCCGCGAGCATGCGCCTGAAAAGGTCGTCCGTCATAAAATGCGAGCAGGAGCAGGTGGCTAGAAAACCGCCGCGCGGCAGCAGCCTCATGGCCTTCATATTTATCTCCTTATAGCCCCTGTACGCGCCCTTCACCGTGGCCCCGCTTTTGGTAAAGGCGGGAGGGTCGAGTATAATATAATCGAAGCGACGAGCTCCGCTTTTTGCCGTTTCGGACAGGTAATCAAACACGTCGTCGCGGACAAATTCCACGGAGTCCGCAAGCCCGTTTAGACTGGCGTTGCGGCGGGCGGCTTCCAGCGCCGTCTCGGAGGAATCCACCGCAGTGACGCGCGCTGCGCCGGCGGCTGCCGCGTTGAGAGCGAAGGAGCCCGTATGCGTGAAGCAGTCCAGCACGCTGCGGCCGGCGGCCAGCCGCGCGGCGGCTGCGCGGTTGTATTTCTGGTCCAAAAAGAAGCCCGTTTTCTGGCCGTCGATATAATCCACGTCGAAGAGCAGCCCATTTTCCCTTATGAGGGCATGCCCGTCGCCGCCGCGCAGCCCCTCGAGCGGGAAATAGCCCTTGCGCCTTTCAAGCCCCTCCTTGTCCCTGAGCGGGGACTCGTTCCTTTCATATATCGCGGACACAGACACGCCGTATTCGGACAATATCTTCACGAGCAGCGGATAAAGCAGGCCCTTTACGCGCTCCGTTCCCAGCGACAGCACCTCCGCTACCAACACGTCGCCGTACATGTCGACGGTCAGGCCGGGGAACTGGTCCGCCTCACCGAATATGAGGCGGCAGGCTCCAAAATCGGCGCCCATGACGCTGCGCCGGTAGCCTAGGGCGTAGCGCAGACGGCGCTCGTAAAAGGCGGCGTCGAAGCGGTCGTTGGCGTTGCGCGAAATAACACGTATTCGGATTTTGGAATTGTCGTTGACATAGCCGGCTCCGAGCCAGCGTCCCTTGGAGGAATAGACGTCCGCTATATCGCCGTTTTCATAGGAGCCCTCGAGGTCCAGCAGCTCCTCGCCGTAGACCCAGGGATGCCCCGAGCGCAGCAGGCGCTCGGCCTTTTCGTTTACGGTAAATTTAGGGTATGGCCTTTCCGTGGTCATGCGCGCTCATCCTTCCCAAGCAGCATTAGGGTCCGCCGCAGGCAAGCTATTATACCAGCGGCGGGTCAGGAAGTGAAGGCCTTTTTCTCCCACCCGCCTCCAAGATAGTAAACCAGATAGGCAAGGCCGGTAATGAACCAGGTGATGGGGTAGCTCAGGCATATGGTCTGTATGGTGTGATTTGCGGGAACAGCCGTGTACAGCCATACTAGGCGCAGGACGCATATGCCTATTATGCTTATCAGCATGGAGGTGAAGGCGTCTCCGGCGCCCCGTATAGCGCCGGACAGTATCTCCACAAAAACCCAGGACAGGTAGCCCGGCACCGTGTAAAGCACTATAAGGCGGCCTATCCTTATCACGTCGGCGTCGGAGGTAAAGGCGGCCAGCAGGTATCTGGAAAACAGCAGCAGAGCCGACATGACGGCTGTCGCCGTCGCCAGCGTAATACCGAAGCAGACCCTTACGCCCTTCCTCGCCCTGTCGCGCCGGTCGGCCCCAAAGTTTTGCCCGACGAAGGTGACTATGGTGGTGCCGAAGGCGTTCATTATCATCCAGAAAATGCTGTCGGCCTTGGAGGCGGCCGTCCAGGCCGCCACGGTGTCGGTGCCGAGGGTATTTATTTCAGCCTGTATCAGAAGGTTGGATATGGAATACATGGAGGCCTGCACCCCAGTCGGAAGCCCCAGGCGGAGCATATGCGCAAGCGAGCCCTTGTCAAAGCCAATGCCGCCAAGGCTGAGGCGGTAGCTCTCCGGCAGGCTGCAAAGGGCGCGCAGCACCAGAGCAGAGCTCAGAAGCTGCGACAGCACCGTCGCTATGGCGGCCCCGGCCGTGCCCAGTCCGAACACGGCCACGAGCAGCAGGTCGAGCAATATATTAGCGACGCAGCAGATGATCAGGTAGTAAAGCGGACGGCGTGAATCGCCCATGGCTCGCAGTATGCCGCCGCCCATATTGTATGTCAGTGTAAAGACCGTCCCGCCGAAGATGATGCGCATATATGATACCGAATAAGCCATCGTGTCCTCAGGCGTACCCATCCAGCGCAGGGAGGCCGGAGCCAGCAGGATACCCGCCGCAGACAAAAAAAGCCCCGCTGCTATGGAAAAGAAAGCGGCGGTGCGTATGGCCTTTTTAAGAGAGCTTTCGTTTTTCGCACCGTAATACTGCGAAATTATGACCGCCGCGCCGGATGCCAGACCCGTGAAAAAGCCGACCATCAGCCCGGTAATCTGAGCCGAAGAACCGCCCACAGCCGCTAGGGCTTCTTTGCCCACGTAATGGCCCACTATCACCGCGTCGGCGGTATTGTAGAGCTGCTGAAAAAAGGTTCCGTACAAAATGGGAAAAAAATAGCGCAGCAGCTGCCGCCATATCACGCCCTGCGTCAGATCCTGAGCTCCCCTATCCGGCCTTTTGGCTATGCCGACCATACCTTCGCCTCCTTGCGTCAGTATTTCAGCAGTATAGACCCGTCCGGACGCCGACGCAAGAGGCAAAAAGCTACGAAGAATATGGCCGGACCGTGCGCCGGTTTGTGCAAAAAAATGACTGAAAAAGGAAGGCTTTGAAACCCGGGCCCGATTCTGCTAGAATATACGCGCAAGTTCATAGAAAAAGATAGGCGGGTGTGAGCATATGAAAACGCTGGTGGAATTCTGCGACAGGGAGCCTGCCCACAATATCATGATGTGCTTGAAGTATATGCCGGAGAGGCTGGTTTTCATAAGCTATCACGGACTGACCACCGAGGCCAGGATGGCCGCGCTTAAAAGCTTCCTTGCATCGAGGGGCTGGAAAAAGCGCATCGAGTTCATACCGATCGACAGGTTCGACGTTGCGCAGACGGCGGAGGTCATAAGGCGCATATTGGAGAGATATGAGGACTGCGCCTTCGACCTGACCGGAGGCAACGAGCTGGCCGTACTCGCGCTGGGCCTGGTAGCGGCGGAGCGGCCTCTGAAGGTCTATCAGGCCGACGTGAGATCGGGCCGCTGCGCCGCCGTGCTGGGGGAGGCTGAAAAGCCGGCAAACCCGTTGCCGGAGATGAGCGCAGCCGAGCTGGTGGCGCTGCACGGGGGCAGAGTGAAGCAAAACGGCAAGAGACCGGAGCCCACGGAGGAAATGCTGGCCGACCTGGATGTCATGTGGGAGATATACCAGGACGATTATAGAGCCTGGAAAAGCCAGACAGAGGCCTTCATGAATTCGGGCGGCTATAAAAATGAGTACGCCCAAATAAATACGCGCGAAAGCGCCGCCTTTCGCAGGAGCGTGTTCGACCGCCTCAGGGAGGCCGGGATGGTGACGGACTGCTCGGAAAGCGGGGGAGTCCTTACCTTCAGGTTCAAAAACAGGGACGTACATAAGCTGCTGGCCGATACGGGAAGCATACTTGAGCTCCAGGTGCTGCGCGCCGCAAAGCTCCTGCCGCGAGTGTTTACCGATGCCGTTGCCTGCGTCGTCATAGACTGGGACGGGGTGCTGCACAACCCGCTTGAGGGCGAGAGGGACACGCTGAACGAGATAGACGGCATACTGATGCGGGGCATGACTCCGGTTTTCGTCTCATGCAAGAGCGGCCTGTACGACAGGAACTCCCTTTACGAGCTTGACGTGGTTACGCCCCGCTTCGGAGGCGGCTACGCCGTAAAGCTTCTTGTGGTCAACGACCCGAAGCAGGTAAAGGGCTCGGAGTACCTTAGGCAGCGCGCAGCCGACATGGGCATCAGGCTGCTTGAAAACGCCTACACGTACAAGGCGAGAGAGCTTGCCGAGCGGCTCGAGGAATTGACCGGATGAAGCAAGCAAGAACGCCGGCGGGAACGTGAAAATGTTCCCGCCGGCGTCTTGCCATCGATTATATATTATATAGATTTAAATATAGGCTGCGGCCCTCATGGCGCTCATGGTGGCGCTGGCTATATTGTTGCCGACATAGTTGCAGTCGCCGACGAGGAAAACGGAGGTCTCGGGGCAGCTGCGGCGCAGCTCGTCGGCCTCCCTGTGGCGGGGCTTGACGCCGATGGCCAGCAGCACCGTGTCGGCCGGAAGGGCTTTCTGCTTTCCGGTCTTGAGATCGGTGCAGAGGATGGAATCGTCCTTCACTTCGTCGAGCCTGGTGGAAAGCAGGATGGGTATCTCAAGCTTTTTAACCATTTCCATAATGTCGTCGAAGGCGCTCCTGGTCGAGGAACTGAGGCTCTGGTATCCGTCCAGCATTTCTATGACGGTCACATCCTTGCCCTCCTTCTTCAAGTCTATGGCCGCCTCTATGCCGACGGAGCCCGCGCCTACTATCACCACCTTGTCCCCGCAGGGCACCTCGTGCGCGTCGGCCTTCGGAGCCCAGTGGACATGGGGCTTGTCTATGCCGGGAAGCCTCGGAACGATGGGATCGGCCCCTATGGCTATTATGACGGCGTCGTATTTTTCCCTGTCCAGTATTTCCTTCGTGCACTCGGTATTAAGCAATACCCTGGCCGGGGCTTTGGCGGCCTGGCGCTGCAGGTATTTAACATAGTCGGCCATGTCGCGCTTGAATTCGGGCAGCGCCGCGTAAAGCAGAGTTCCGCCGATTTTGTCGCCCTTCTCATAGAGGGTGACGTCGTGTCCGCGGTCGCAGAGCACCTGAAGGGCGGTGACGCCGGCGGGCCCTCCGCCTATTACGGCCACGCGCTTTTTAACGGGAGCTTTCTGCACCCTGCCCAGCGGGAATTCCCTTTCCTGACCCAGGAAGGGGTTGACGGCGCAGGTGATTACCCTGCCCATGAGCCTGTTCCCGCAATACTGGCAGCGCAGGCAGGGCCTGTGGTCCTCCTCGCGGCCCTCGGCGTATTTGCGGGGCATTTCCGGGTCGGCCAGCAGCGGGCGGCACATTGACACAAAGTCCGCCCAGCCCTGTGAAAGGATGTATTCGGCCCTGTCTATGCTCATGATGGAGCCGACGGTGTTCACCAGCAGGTTCGGGAAGGCCTTCTTTATGTCGGCGGCGTAATGGACGTTGTACTCGCGATCCATCGTGTAGTTCTGCCACCAGTTGCGGAAGTATTTGAAGTCGCCGTGGAGCCCGGCGGAAACATGTAGGATGTCTATCTTGTCCTTGATAAGGTCTATGAATTTGAGCGTCTCGTCAAAGTGCATCCCGCCGGGGTGTATCTCGTCGGCGGAAATGCGGAACTCGATTACGAAATCCTCCCCGACAAGCTGGCGGGTCCTGTCCAGCACTTCTATGCAGAAGCGGGCCCTGTTTTCAAGTGAGCCGCCGTATTCGTCGGTACGGAAATTATACAGCGAGCTGGCAAACTGGCTTATAAGGTTGCCGTGGCCGCCGTGTATCATGCACATCTTCATGCCCGCCCTCTTGGCGCGGTAGGCGCCCATGGCGTATTTTTCGACGGTCTCCTTTATTTTTTCCTTGGTCATTTCAATGGTGGGGAGAGGCTCGCGTTTCTGGGCGGCGGCGTTTATCCGCTCCCTGTCGGATATATAGGAGGAGGGCGCGAAGGCCGGCCTGCCGGTCTTTCCGCAGTCGGAGTCCTTGCCGCCGTGGTTTATTTCAAGCGAGGCGTGGGCCCCGAAACCCTCGCACATTTCCGCAAACCAGCTAAGAGGGATAATGCAGTCGTCGGAGCTGAGGTCAAGCTGGCGTTCCTCGTCGCAGGACTCGGTAATATCCACGATCACGTTGCCAACGTCCAGCACAGCCGCGCCGCCGTAGGCGATCCAGCGGTTGAGATCAACAAATTCGTGCGTGACGAAATGGTCGAGGCTGGCAAGGTTAAGGGAGGGCGGAGCCAGCTCAATGCGGTTTTTGAAGTCAACTCCGCGTATCCTTATGGGTGAAAAAACATGCTCATACTTGGAACCCATTTTTGTCTTCCTTTCCGTACATTGAAATGTCTGCTTCAATAATATATCGTAAGCATTATATCATTGCGGACGCGGCGTATCAATACCGCGGAAAACGAAAAGGGCGGCAGGAAATTTCCGCTTTTATTCGCGGCCGTTGAAACCGGGCGGGAAGCCTTGCTCCCGCCCGGTTCCTAACCTCTTATGAATCTGGAAAGGAAATCTTTTGTTTCCTGCTTTTTCGGGGATACAAAAATCTGCTCGGGAGGGCCCTCCTCGCAGACGACGCCCTTGTCCATATATATCACGTGCCTGGCTACGTCGCGGGCAAAGGCCATTTCATGGGTGACTATGAGCATCGTCATGCCGTCATCGGCAAGGGCTTTCATGACGTTGAGCACCTCCCCGACCATCTGGGGGTCCAGCGCGGAGGTGGGCTCGTCGAACAGAAGTATCTCGGGCTCCATGGCCAGCGCCCTCGCTATGGCTACGCGCTGCTTCTGGCCGCCGGAAAGCTGGCGGGGACGGGCGTTTATATAGGGCGACATGCCGACCTTGCTTAAATAAAACAGGGCTTTTTCCTTCGCCGTTCCCTTGTCAAGCTTAAGCACACGCCGCATGCCCACCATGCAGTTGTCCAGCACGTTCATGTTGGAAAACAGGTTAAAGCTCTGGAACACCATGCCAACCTTGGCCCTGTAGGCGCTGAGGCTTAGGCCGCCGGACAAAATATCCGTTCCATGGAACAGTATTTCGCCGCCCGTGGGGGTTTCAAGCAGGTTTATACAGCGCAGCATGGTCGACTTGCCGGAGCCGGAAGCGCCTATCACGCAAATGACGTCGCCCGTGCTGACACGGCAGTTGATGTCGCGCAGGACGGTATTTTCGCCAAACCTCTTGCTCAGGTGGTTTACGGCAAGTATGGTTTCGTTATTGTCCATTAAGGCTTTTCCCTCCGCCTATCTTAAGCAATGTGTAACGTCGGGGCGCCGCCGGCCTCGCCGGGCGGCCTTATCCCCTCTTGCCGGGATAGTTGAGCATGCCGCTGGTGTGGGCCAGCGTGTCGGTCGTGGCAAGGTCGTAGCTGTCGGCCCCGTCCATCTTCTTTTCAAACCAGCGCAGAAGACGGGAGAAAAATACCGTCATAATCAGGTACATAGCCATAGCCAGCGTAAATACCTCGAAAAATATATAGTATGTACCGGATATGGACTTGGAAGCGAAAAACAGCTCCACCACACAGATGACCGACAGGACGCAGCTGTCCTTGATGTTTATTATCAGGTTGTTGCCAATCTGGGGCATGATGTTCCGCAGGGCCTGGGGCAGTATGACGTAGAGCATGGTTTGAAGATGGTTCATGCCTATGGCCTTGGCCCCCTCGGTCTGCCCCGCATCTATCGACAGTATGCCCCCGCGCACCGTTTCGGCCATGTAAGCCCCGGTGTTTATGGATACGATAAAGAAGGCGGCAAACCACATGCCCATAACATAGTGCAGGAGATAGGCTATGCCGTAGAAAATAAACATGGCCTGCACCATCATGGGCGTCCCCCTGAAAACCTCCACATACACGGCCAGAATCAGGTTCACGGCCTTCAGCAGCGCCCTTTTGGCGAAGCTGTCGCTCTTCTGCACGGGTATGGTCTGGATTATGCCCACAATAAAGCCGATGACGCAGCCGATCAGGGTGCCGACAAAGGCTATAAGTAGAGAAGTCCCCGCGCCCTTGAGCAGAGAAAAGCCGTAATTTTGAAGCAGGAACAGTATCCTGTTCCAAAAGCCTGCCGGTAAGGAACTCATGGCTATATCCTTTCTTGAGCCGCCCGCCACAGCCGCAAGGGGAGCGGAAGCCCACTCCCCTTAAATAAAACGCAGGAAACGGCTTGTTTTTGTCACTGAGAAAGCGGCTGGTTGGCTATGGCCTCGTCCATCATTTTTGCAAAATCGTCGGTAGTCAGGGTGGCGAGAGCCTCGTTGAGCTTGTTCAGGAGCTCCGTATTGCCTTTTCTGATGGAGATGCCTATGTTTATTTCCTCATCCGAAACCTTGAAATTGTCGGAGGGGTTGTTTGTGAAGTCCAGAAGCTTCAGGTCGGGATAAGCCGCTACCGAGGCGAGGGCGGAGGGCATGTCCATGACGAGCAGGTCGCATTTGCCGGACCTCAGGGATACAAGCATGTCGGAGGTCGCTTCCATCGCGGGAAGCTTATTCGCGTTCGGTATCTGGTCCAGGCATACGTCGTACCAAACGGTGCCCATTTGGGAGGTGCAGGTCGCTCCGTCAAGCTCGCTGAGGCCGGCGGCCGAGGCGTACTTGGAGTCGCCCCTTGTCAGTGCGACTATGGAGGCGTAGTAGTATGGAGTTGTGAAGTCCATGGTTTCAAGGCGTTCGGCGGTTATGGACTGCCCCGCTATTGCGCAGTCTATGGTGCCGGTCTGAACCGCGGTCGGCAGGCTCGTCCACTCCATCTTGTAGATCTCAAGCTTGTAGCCGATTTTGTCGGCAAGGTATTTGGCCATTTGCACGTCGTAGCCGTTGGCGTAGTCCGTGCTGCCGTGAATTTGGACGGCGCCGTTGGAATCGTCGGACTGGGTCCAGTTGTAGGGGGCGTAAGCGCATTCCATGCCGACGCGCAGCACCTTCTCGTCGGATTTTTTAGAGGAGCAGGCTGCGGCGCAGGCCAGCAGCGCGGCCGCCGCAAGTATGGCGAGCAGCTTCTTCATCCGCAAAACTCTCTTTCATATAAATTTTTCATAATTTAAAGTTTTAAACAAAAGCAAATTAGCATAATATCAAGGCCTTGTCAATAGTTTTCGACAAAAAAGTACCCTCTGCTGAGCCTTGCTTTTTTCTCCGCAGGCTGTAAAATGACTATGGATGCGACATAGACAATTTCGGATAAGGAGGGAAGCGCAGCCATGCTGCTTGACGCGGAAAAATTTTATGCCGAGCTTGACGGCTATTTTGCCGGACACGACAACAAGGCGACCGAAAGGTTCCTTTTGGAAACGCTTGAAGCGATGGAAAACTCGATGCTTATCACCTGCGAATGCGCCTGCCGCGCCGGTGGAGATTGCGGGCCCGATTCCGGCTCCGGCCCGTCCGAGGAGGAGCTCAGATGGGCGGCGGAGAGAAGCCGGGGCATGATAATGGTGCTGAACGAGCTGGCTTGCTTTTACAGGGGCCTGGGCCGCTGGGAGGAGAGCTTGAGGGCCTTCGGCCGGGCGCTGGCGGAGCTGGAGCTGTGCGGGCTTGAGGGCAGCGACGGCTACGCGCTGGCGCTGGTAAACATGGCCGGAACTCTCAGGCTGCTGGGCAGATATGAGGAAGCCCTCGAGGACTTTGAAAAGGCAAGGGCAATACTGGAAAAAACGGTAATAACGACGCATATAATTACGCAAGCCTCTGGAACAACGAGGGCTTAGTATATCAGGATATGAGGGATTTCGGCAAGGCCGCCGTATGCTTCGAGGCAGCGCTCAGCCTCCTGCCGGATACGGAGCAAAACAAAGCGGAGCGGGCCACCAACCTTTCCAATTTGGCTCTGGCCTATTTCAATATCGGCAGGACCGGGGAGGCTGAGGCAAGAATCAGCACATCCTTGGAGCTTTTCAAGTCCCTGGATGAGGGGACGAATCCGCACTACGCAGGGGCGCTGAACACTAAGGCCTTCTTCCTCTTCAGCGCGGGCGACGCGGCGGGCGCGGCCGAAGCTTTTGAGGAAGCTGCAAAGATAACAAAACTGGTATACGGCGAAAGCAGGGAATACGCCGTGGCCTGCCGCAACTGCGCCTATGCGCTGGACCGGCTGGGCGAGGCGGAAAAGGCCGGGCGCTACCGGGCGCTGGCCGAAAAAGCGGGCGCCTGACGGGAAGCTGCTCATGGCGGCTGGGCTTGAAACGGAAGGGCCGGCGGCTGAAAGCCGCCGGCTTTTTTGCCGAGCCGCCATGCGAAATGTTTTTACGTTGCCTCTCCTGTATTCAGCTATTCTTATAGAAGCGGGCGCCGTATTTTTCCAAAGCGCGGTTTATAGGCGCCATGGCGGTGAAGAAGGACGCGGGGTCTGACCCGATGACGAGACGGAAGCCCATTATTGCAAAGCTGCCATAGGGCGCATACGCTTCGATGCAGCGCTTGACCTCGGCCTCTATCTCCTCGTCTGTTGCGTCGGGCAGTCCAGGCCGCCCGTTGGTATTGTAGCCGCCGATAACGGAAAAACGATTTCCGTATTTTTTTAAAATCCCGGCTATATCGTTAATTGGCTGAGCGGAAGACCAGGCCGCAAAGCCTTCCTCAATGAAGTCGGGAACTATATCCTCGCACTTTCCGCAGCAGTGGACAAAGGGTATTATCCCATGCGATTTTATGGCGTCGTTGAGCCGCTTGTGCTGAGGGGAAATCAGCTCTCTGTAGATTGCGGGGGACATGAACAGGCCGCGCTCCATGGCGACGTCAATGAAGTTGGTTATTATGTCGGGCCTGAAGTATTGCGCTATCCGCTCGACCAGCCTGATCTTGTAATCAGTAATTGCGCTCAGCAGCGCGGCGCAGGCCTCGGGCTCCTCATGCAGGGCGCAGAGCGCGTTCTCAAAGCCCATCAGATGCGTCATCCTCAAAAACTGGCCATTCCAGCAGCCGTATTCAACAACTTTGCTTGTCCTGTCGCACCCAGAAAGCTGGAAAGCTGCCTGCCCTTCCCAATCGTAGGCGTCAAGGTCTGGAAATTTGACTATATCCTCCCATTTTGCTATATCGTCAAGCACGATCTTGCCCGCCGCCGGGACGGCTTGCCCGTTCGCCGACACCGATGAGCGCCATTCAACGCCGAAACCGTCAAGCCCGCCCCCCGGAGGGCCGTTTTCAAAGGTCTCGAGCATGCCCCCCGCCATAACGACATCTGTCATTTCATTCGGCACCCATTCGGGGGTCTTATGCTCTACCGCGGCCATAAGGAAGTTTTCTCTAGGCGTCAACATATAGCTTACCTCTCATAAATTAATTCATAAATATAATACAACTATGCAACTAAAATGTAAACATCGCAAAATAAACAAGCTTAGCGTTCAGTGCTCAGCCCTCGCCGAAAACCTCTCTGAGCTGTGATGTGTAGAGCTCGTGGTAGAGCCCTCCGGCGGCCATGAGCTCGTCGTGGCTGCCGGACTCCGCTATGACGCCGCCGTCTATGTAAAATATCCTGTCGCAGTTTCTTATCGTGGACAGACGGTGGGCGACTATGAAGGAGGTGCGCCCCTTCAGCAGCGCGGCTATTCCTTCCTGCACGAGGCGCTCGGTATTCGTATCTACGCTTGAGGTGGCTTCGTCCAGTATGAGTATCCTCGGGTCGGACAGCAGCGTCCTTGCAAAGGATATGAGCTGCTTTTGACCAGCCGAAAGGCCTTCGCCGCGCTCATTGGTTGGCGTAAGGTAGCCGTTTTCCATTTTGCTTATAAAATCGTCGGCGTGAACGGCCCTGGCGGCGGCCATGCATTCCTCGTCCGTAGCGTCAAGGCGGCCGTAGCGTATGTTTTCCAGGATATTGCCCGCGAAGATGAAGGTGTCCTGCTGCATGACGCCCATCTGTCTGCGCAGGGAGGAAAGCGTCACGCCGGCCAGGTTGCGGCCGTCGATTTTGATCGCGCCGCCGGTCACGTTGTAGAAGCGCGACAGAAGGCTGATTATGGTCGATTTGCCCGCTCCCGTCGGACCGACCAGGGCTATTGACTCGCCCGCCTTAACCTCAAAGCTGACGCCCTTTATTACGGGGACGCCCTTTTCGTATTCGAATTCTACGTTTTCAAAGGAAACGTCGCCGCGGATTTCCGGCATGTCAACGGCGTTTGGGCCGTCCTCGACGGTTACGGGCTCGTCCAGCACCTGAAATATCCGCTCAAGGTAGCTCATGGCGTCCATAAGCTGGTTGTAGACCATGCCAAGCTGCTGTATAGGCCCCCAGAAACGGTTCGAATAGGAAACCATGGCGGTTATCGCGCCTATCTGCACGACTCCGTTTATGATGAAATCATTGCGAAACAGGTAGACGGCGGCGGCGAAAACGGCGGCCTTGACTATGCGGCTGAGAAATGCCGATATGGGCCACATGCCGTGGCCGATGTAGGCCGAGTAGAGCTTGTATTTTCGCGACTCGGCCAGCAGGCCGTCGAAGATGCCGGCGTTCATTTCCTCCCGGGTAAAGGCCTGGGTCACCTTTACCCCGTTGATGTTTTCCGAGAGGTAGGCCGTCACGTTGGACTGCTTGTTGGCGCTTTTTTGGCGGTATTTGCGCTGCTTTGGCCTGGTCAGCCGCAGGTAGACAAGAAAAAGCGGCAGGCCGGCCAGCACCACCAGCGTCATTTTCACGGATATGCTGAGCATGAAGCCGAGTATCAATATAAGGCTCAAAAGCTGCAAAACGGCGCTGAGCAGGCCGTTGGTGAGAAAATCGGACACGTTGTTGACGTAGTTTATGACGCGGGTGAGTATCTTTCCGTGGGGACGGCTGTCGTAATAGTCGAAGCCGAGCTTTTGAAGGTGAGCAAACACGTCGGTGCGCATGTCGGCAATCACCGACTGCGAGGTTTTCACGCCTATGAGCGAACGCGCGCGGTTAATGAAGATCGTAGCTATGTTTACGAGGAAGTATCCGATGCCCAGGACTATAATCCAATTTGTGAGCTTGGCTGGGATCATGCGGTCTATGATATGGGCCTGAATTTTCGGCGTCAGCAGCGCGAGGAAGCTGGCAAGCAGCGAGAGCGAAAACATGGCGGCAAACTGCTTCCAGTATTTCTTTATGTATGACAAGCTGCGCCTGAACTGCTCCCAGTTGAAAGGAACGTCAAGCTCCTCGTCGATGTTGAATTTATTCCTGGCCATCAGCCTTCGCCCCCTTTCGCGGCGGACTCCGCCAGGCCGTGCTGCATGGCGCAGGTTTTATAGTAGTAGCCCCTGCGCCGCATGAGCTCCTCATGGCTGCCCTCCTCTACGATGCGGCCCCTGTCCAGTATAACGATCTTGTCGGCGTGCCTTACGGAGGTGACGCGCTGGGCAATTATAATGGTGGTGGACTTGGCCGGCCTTTCGCGAAGCCTTTCCTGTATACGCCGCTCGGTTTCCATATCCACGGCCGAGGTGGTGTCGTCAAGGATGAGTATGGGCGCGTTTTTAGCCAGCGCCCGCGCAAGCGAGATGCGCTGCTTCTGCCCTCCGGATAGGCCTGTGCCCCGCTCGCCGACTATGGTATCGTAACCGTCGGGCATCGCGCGTATAAAATCGTCCGCGTCGGCCGCTCTGGCGCAAGCCAGCACGTTTTCCATGGGCGTGTCGGGCACGCCGTAGGCTATGTTGCTCTCGACGGTGTCGGAAAACAGGAATACATCCTGCATGGTGAGAGCTATGCTGCCCCTGAGCTTGCGCAGCGGGTAGTCCCGCACGTCCACCCCATCGATCTTAACGGAGCCCTCGGTCACATCGGCAAAGCGCGCTATCACGCTTGCCAGAGTGGTTTTGCCGGAGCCTGTTGGGCCCATGACGCCCACTGTCTGCCCGGCTTTTATCTCAAGATTGATACCGTCCAGCGCCCTTGCTCCTCCGTATGAGAGCGAAACGTTTTCGAGCCTTATATCGCCCTTCACGGCGGCCGGGGACTTGTCGGTTTCCGGATCCCTTATATCCACGTCGTGATAATAAAGCTCCCGCACCTTTTCTATCGAGGCGTGAAAACGCTGAACCTCGTTTATTATCATGCCCAGCATCAGCATCGGCTCGTTGAGCGCCCAAGCGAAGGTGAGAAAAAGGTTGAGCTCTCCCAAGGTTATGCTGCCCTTTACTGTGAGTACAGCGCCCAGCGTAAGGTTGACCACGGTTATGAGAGAGGCAAGCGAATCGATTATCGGACCGTAGCGGAGCCAGATGAGGTTGGCCTGTATGTTCCTTTCCTTGTAGCCGCGGTTTTCCTTCTGGAATTTGTCTATTTCATAGTCCTCGCGGACGAAGGCCCTGACAACTCGATTGCCGCTGATGTTCTCCTGCACCACGGTGTTCAGCTCGCTGAGCTGCTTCCTGACCGCTCTGAAGGCCGGGTGCAGCTTTTTGCCCAGCCTGTTGGCTATGACCGCAGTAAAGGGCGTGATGCAGAGCAGGGCCAGGGTGTATTGCCAGCTCACGCTCATGAAAACGGCGATAGCGCAGACCAGCATCAGCGCAAATTCCACCGACTTGGGTATAACCCATGACAGAAAGCGGTTAATGACCTCCACGTCGCCGGTGCACTTGTTAATGATGTCGCCCACCTTATTGGCGCGGTAATAGTCCGGCTGGAGAGCCATAAGCTTGCGGAAAAGCGCGCCCTTCAGGCGTATTATGGCGGTTTCAGCCGCCTGCTCGGCTAAAATGTTTGTCAAATATCGGCAGGCGGCAAAGGCCAGACCGACAAGCAGAGCTTTTCCCAGCATGGGAAGAAGCAGCTCGAACCGCTGCGGCATCATGACGTCGTCTATCAGGGCTGAAAAAATATAAGGCTCCCAAGTCATCAGCCCCACTCCGACTATGTCGAAGATGATGGCCAGGACAAGGCGCCTCTTGTATTTCCCCATCCATTGTATCGCCCATTTGTATGCCAATTTAGACCAGCTCCATATCTATATTTTATTTTTTTCGTTTTCCTCAATGAAGCGGCAGGCGAAAAGCGCGGCGTCCACCGCCAGACTGGAGCAGCCGTGGGTGGCGCCCACCGCGCGGCGTATTTCGGCGCACCTGTCGGAGGTGTACTGCCTGGCAAACTCCAGCGCGTAGCGGTCGCACAGCTCCCTTATCCGCTCCTTTGCAAAGCCCAGCTTCTTGAAATGCAGCCCTATGAAAAGAAGGGCCGCGTCGATGAGGCCGCAGCCGGAGCGAAGCCCCTCCAGCCCGGAGCAGGCGTCCATGAGCTGGGAGCCTATCTCGGCATCGTGTAGTCCGGCCAGGGAGACCAGCATGGTCTGGGCGCAGGAAAGCCCCTCGGCAAAGCTTTTTTCAACAAGCCGCTTTACCGATATCACAGCGGAGGGCTCGAAGCCGTCCCCGAGCTCCGGGGCTGGGCCTTCGGCTGCCAGCGAGGAGTAGCGGTCGAAAAGATACTGGGCGAAGGCGGCCCGGCTTCGGCTGCTCTGGCGGCGCAGGTACTTTGCGTTCAGATCGTTTATGCGCACCCTGTCCAGCCCGTCGGCATCCTTGAGCAGCTCGGCAAGTTTTTTTGCCCGCGCCTTGTCGCGCGGGCCGTACTTTTCTATTACCTCTTCCAGAGCCTTATCGCCGAGGGAGTGCGCCTCAACTCCTGCCTTCATTATTAGCAGGTCCTCGCCAGTCCTGCCCGTCAGGCTTTCCAGCTTCATGGCCGAACGGAGCCCATGGTCGGCGTCGAGCCAGTCGTTGGCCCTGCCGGTATCGTGGTAGGAGCACATATCCATGAGCAGGCGGGCGTCGGCCTCGCTCAGGAGCTCAGACATGGCGCAAAACGCCCCGTGCAGCATGACCCGCTCTATGTGCCCCTCGCCGTGCACCGGGCTTGAATACAGCGCGCTCCTGTTGAGCCGTTCCAGCGCGCCGTAAAATATGTCCCAATACGGGCTGGCCTTCAGCTCCGTTATAAGGTAAGCGTATTCGCCCCAGTCCTCGGCTTCTATCAAACGCATCATAACGCTGCGTGACGCCTGCATTTCAACCCCTCCCGCCCGCCTGAATATCATGTCGGCACCGCATCATGCATTATACACCAATAATATAGTCAATACAACCAAATCTTTTATATAATTAATATATATTATGGACATATAGACGATTTGCATAAAAAGCGGGCCGCGCCCCCATAAAGGGGGCGCCCTTTTTACAAGGAAGCTGGCTGCATGAAAACATCCTGCTTGACCGAAGCCAGCAGGTTGTAGGTCAGGGAATCGTAATAAGAAGGGTAAAGCAGGGAAAAGTAGATGCGGCAGGGCTCCACCTTTTTGAAGCACGGTATCGAAGCTGCAAAATCGAAATAGGTATGCACCATTGCTTCGGGCAGGGGAAGTATGCCGAAGCCATCCTTAAGCAGAGAAAAAAGGAAGTCCAAATCGCCGCTGCATACGTCCACCTTGCGGGGCCTGTCCGGCCACCAGGGGCAAAACTCGTTTCCGCCAGTATAGAGCAGCAGCGGCATGTTTTGGAGCTCGCCTGAATACAAGCCCTCGGTCTGCGTAAAGGGGTCGTCCTTTTTAATCATAATACGGACAGGGGACTGCATAATAACGGTTGAATCGAAGGTTTTGCCGCTGGGAGGGGTAAAGGAGACGACCGCGTCCGCCCTCCGGTCGGTCAGGACCGTTTCGCAGTCCGCGTCCATGCAGCCGCCAAGCTGTATCGTCACCTCGTTTTTATGCAGATCGCCGTATTCCATCAGGCGGCGGGCATAAATGTTGTAGACGCCCAGGGCCATGTAAATTTTAATGCTGGGGCGGTAGCTGCTGTCAATATTTTGCATTTCCTTTTGGAGCTTGTCGAAGTCGGAGACCAGGGCCGCGGCGCGCGGATAGAAATAGATGCCCGCGGGGGTCAGCATGGCGCCGTTTTGATTCCGGACGAAAAGCTCTATGTGCAGCTCGTCCTCAAGCTGCTTTATGGTTTTGCTTACGGCCTGCCGTGAAATGAACAGCACGTCCGCCGCGCTTAAAAAGCTGCGCGTGTTGGCAACGGCCAAAAAGGTCCTAAGCTGCCTTATTTCCATGACTCCCGGCCTCCCGCAGTTAGGCGCTTTTATACCGTCATTTTAACAGACTAAATCGGCATGTGCAACTAAAAGTTGCACCATTGATAGCAGATAATGCTTTTTGCATAGGGGGATATTGTAGTATGCTTGTACCAGAGAAATTGCGTTGAATGGTCTTTTTGCGCTCTTTGAATGAGGAGCGAACATATACGTTAAGGAGGAGTATTTATGCCTTTCACAAACAAGCCGCAGGTGTTCAATGCGTCCATTAACACCGTGAGCTTCGGAGGCCAGGGCTGCAGCGTGACTCTAGGCGGCGCCAACGTATACCCGCTGTATACCTTTGACGCGGCTATTGCCAATATGCCCAAAATAGGCGTGGAGGTATCCGATTTGGGATGCGACGCTTCGATACCAGGGCTTTCGGAATTTTACCGCGGAGCGGCAACCGTCGCCGAGCAGGCGGCCCGCGCGGCCGCCATGGAGGGCGCTGATTTTGTGTGCCTGAAGCTGGACAGCGCCGATCCCAACGGTAAAAACAGCTCCGTGGAGGATTGCGTGGCCACGGCTAAGGCCGTATGCGACGCCGTTACCGGGGCCGGCAAGCCTCTTGCAGTCATGGGCTGCAAGAACATCGAAAAGGATACCGAGCTTTTTGTAAAGATTTCAGAGGCGCTCCAGGGCAAAAACGTCCTACTGATCTCCGCGCGCGAGGAGAACTACAAGACCGTCGGAGCTTCCGCAATCCTGGCCTACGGCCAGAAGGTTTCCGCCGAATCGTCGGTGGATATCAACCTTGCCAAGCAGCTCAACGTGCTTATTTCGCAGCTCGGCATACAGGCGGGCAACACGGTCATGAATCTCGGCAGCGCCGCGGCCGGCTACGGCTTCGAGTATGTCGCCTCCACCATGGACCGCGTAAAGAGCGCCGCGCTGACGCAGAACGACGCCATGCTTCAGATGCCCGTCGTCACGCCTGTGGGCAGCGACGCCTGGTCGGTCAAGGAGGCTTTGCTGGACGAGGCCGATATGCCGGAATGGGGCTCAAGGGAAGAAAGAGGCATACAGATGGAAATAGTGACCGCCGCCGCCTGCCTGGCCAGCGGAAGCGATGCCGTCATACTGCGCCACCCTGAGTCCGTCAAAACCATTTCCGAGCTGATCTCGGCTCTGAAAT
Source organism: Clostridiales bacterium (assembly GCA_029265405.1). Classification (GTDB taxonomy): domain Bacteria; phylum Bacillota; class Clostridia; order Oscillospirales; family Oscillospiraceae; genus JAJUJI01. Next base: position 85,408 of record JAJUJI010000008.1, read on the forward strand.
AAGGAGGGTAAATTGTTATGGCACTGAAAGGTCTGGATATATTCAAGCTGTCGCCTAAGACCAACTGCAAGGATTGCGGCAGCCCCACCTGCATGGCCTTCTGCATGAAGGTGGCGCAGGGCGCGATTTCGATAGATAAATGTCCCCACATGTCTCCGGAAGCCATCGCGAAGCTGTCCGAGCAGACGGCTCCCCCGATGAAGACTATAAAGGTCGGCGATTTTACTCTCGGCGGGGAGACGGTCCTGTACCGCCATGAAAAAACCTTTGTTTCACGCTGCCTCTATTCCGCCTATGTCTGCGACGGTATGAGCGATGCCGATGCCCGCATAGCCAGGGTCGGCGCGGTGGATTACGAGCGCATAGGCGAGCGCATGTATGTGGAGCTGCTTTACGTTGACCATTGCGCCGAGCAGCCCGGAGACAAATATCTCGAGCTTGTAGGCAAGGCCAAGGCCTCCGGACGGGCCCTTATACTTGGCGTCAAGGACGCGGGCCTGGCAGCCAGGGCGCTTGAGCTGGTCAAGGGAACTCCGGTGATACTCAACGGAGCGAATGAAAGCAACTACGAGGCGATGAACAGGCTTGCCTCGGAGGATATAGTCCTGGGCGTGTCGGCAGCCTCCATAGAGGCTTTGTACGAAACGGTGGAAAAGCTTGAGGCCCTGGGCAACAAAAACCTGATTCTTGACGTCGGCGCGGCCTCCATTAAGGATGCCTTTGCCAACGCCGTAAAGATACGCCGCGCGGCGCTCAAGAACGAGGACAGGGTTTTCGGATATCCCTCCATTGTAAACACGGCGGCCCTCGCTCCCGGCGATTCCCATATGCAGGCCGCTCTGGCCTCCCTGTTTACCGCGCGCTACGGCTCCGTAATCGTTATGGACGAGATGGATTACGCCAAGGCTCTGCCGCTATACGGCCTGCGCCAGAACCTCTTTACCGATCCTCAGAAGCCCATGAAGGTTACGCCCGGCGTATATCCGCTCAACGGCGCCGACGAAAACGCCGTCTGCGCAACGACCGTGGACTTTGCGCTGACATACTTTGTCGTTTCCGGCGAAATTGAGCGCAGCGGCGTCCCGGTAAACCTGCTCATCTCGGACGCCGGCGGATACTCCGTGCTTACCGCCTGGGCGGCAGGCAAGCTCTCCGCCTCCTCCATCGCGAAGTTTATTGATGAAAACGCTATCGAGAGCAAGATAAAGAGCCGCACCCTGCTTATACCCGGAAAGGTGGCCGTCCTCAAAGGAGAGCTCGAAGCCAAGCTCCCCGGATGGAAGATAGTGGTGGCTCCCAACGAGGCAGTGCAGCTTGTCAGGTTCCTGAAAGAATTTGCCGGCTGAGCCCGCCGGCCTGCATATAAACAAAAATTAAAAGCTCCGCCGTTTTTAAAAGCCTTGAAAGGCGGCGGCTGGTGGTTTTGCGCCCAAAAAAGGCGACAGCGCCCCAATAGGCAGGGTGCGGATCCCAAAGAAGGACACTTCATTTTGAAAAGCCAAAGCACGGCGGATAAATAAGCAAAAGCCGGCACAATGAACAGTATAAGGAAGGCAATTATGATTGAAGTATTCAAAACGACGACCGTAGAGCAAATGGAAGCTGATTCGGACAGATTGCACGAAACAGCAGAAAAGCTCGGCATAGACACATGGCAGGACCGCGTCAAGAAGCAGACGCCGCACTGCGGCTTCGGCGAGAAGGGCGTTTGCTGCCGCATCTGTTCCATGGGTCCCTGCCGTATCACCCCCAAATCGCCCAAGGGCATTTGCGGCGCGACGGCCGACACCATTGCCGGAAGAAATTATCTGCGCATGGTGGCCGCGGGCGCGTCTGCCCACTCGGACCACGGCCGCGAATGCGTGCACAAGCTTTACGACGCCTCGGAGGACGGCTACTATCACGTCACCGACTCGGCAAAGCTGCTTAAGCTGGCCGAGGAATGGGGTGTTCCGACCGAAGGCCGCGACCTTTACGACATAGCGCGGGATGTGGCCCGCATAGGCCTCGGCGAATACGGAAAAATCGAAGGCGTACAGAACTTCCTCTCAAGAGCGACCGAAGAACGCCGCAAGGTGTGGAAGGAGCAGGAGATCGAGCCCCGCGCGATAGACCGCGAGGTGGTGACCGCCATGCATATGACGCACATGGGCTGCACCGCCGACCCGGAAGCGCTCGTGCGCCAGTCCCTGCGCACAGGCCTTGCCGACGGCTGGGGCGGCTCCATGGCCGGAACGGAGATATCGGACATCCTTTACGGCACGCCCATGCCCAGGGAAACCGAGGGCAACCTTGGCGTGCTTGATAAGGACATGGTAAACATCATCTGCCACGGCCACGACCCCGCCGTTTCCGAGATGATAGTGCTTGTCGCGGAGTCCCGCGAAATGCAGGAATACGCGCGCAGCTGCGGCGCGAAGGGCATCAACATTGCCGGCCTCTGCTGCACGGCCAACGAGATAGCCATGCGCCACGGGATAAAAATGGTGGGCAATTTCCTGCAGCAGGAAAACGCGCTGCTGACAGGGGTTGTGGAGGCCATAGTTGTGGACGTGCAGTGCATATTCCCGAACATAGGGCCTCTAGCGGAATGCTTCCATACGAAATTTTTTACTACCTCACCCATAGCCAGAATACCCAAGAGCGAGTATCTTGAGCTGACAAGCCACAACGCCAGGGACGTGGCCCTGAAGATAGTAAGGGACGCCTGCGAAAATTATAAAAACCGCGACGAGAGCAAAATATTCATACCCGAGCATAAGCACAAGGCGGCAGTCGGCTACTCCTGCGAGGGCATAAAGAGCCGCCTGGATGCCGTAACAAACAGCTTCGTCGATACGCTGGATACATACAAGCCGCTCATAGAGTGCATCAAGTCAGGCGTATTGCGCGGAGCGGTGGCTATGGTGGGCTGCAACAATCCAAAGGTGCGCCCGGACTATTCCCACATAGAAATAATGAAGAGGCTGCTGGAGAACGACATAATAGTCGTCGCCACCGGCTGCGCCGCCCAGGCCGCGTCCAAGGCCGGACTCCTCGACAAGAGGGCCAAGGTCTTCTGCGGAGAGGGCCTGCGCCGCGTCTGCACGCTGGCGGACATCCCGCCGGTGCTGCACATGGGCTCCTGCGTGGATATAAGCCGCATGATGCTGCTTGTCACGGGGATTGCCAAGGACTGGGGCATAGACACCACCCAGCTTCCCGCCGTGGGCTGCGCTCCCGAATGGATGAGCGAGAAGGCCGTCTCCATCGCCAACTACGTCGTAGCTACAGGCATAGACGTATATTTGGGTATAGACCCGCTGGTCAGCGGCTCCGAAAAGATGATGGAGCTTATAACGCAGGGAACCCGCCAGATGGTGGGGGCCGGCTACACCATCAATACCGATCCGGAGCAGCTTGTAAAAGCCATGATAGACGGCATAGAGGCCAAGCGCGCCGCGCTGGGGATCTAGTAATAAACCGCACGCTTTCGCCGATAATAATAGCGCTGCCGCAGCTCGATTGCGGAGCGGACGGACGGTAGATTATGAAAATAGCGATTACAGGAAAGGGCGGAGTGGGAAAAACTACGCTGGCGGCGGTCCTCGCAAGGCTTTATGCCGACGAGGGAAGGACCGTTCTGGCCGCGGACGTGGACCCGGACGCAAATCTGGGACTGGCGCTGGGCTTCACCGAGGAGGAGCTGAGCAGGATAACCCCAATATCCGAAATGAAGGAGCTTATCAGGGAGCGCACAGCCTCGGACACCTTCGGCAAGTTTTTCAAAATAAATCCCAAGGTGGACGACCTTCCGGAGATGCTTTCGCGCGAGATCAACGGCGTAAAGCTGCTGCTGATGGGTACCGTCAAGAGCGGAGGCTCCGGCTGCGTCTGCCCCGAGCACGTAATGCTCAAGCGCATCCTGTCGCACCTGATAGTGGGCACGGACGATGTTGTAATAATGGATATGGAGGCCGGCCTTGAGCATCTGGCCAGAGGCACGACCGATTTGGTGGACAGTATCATAGTCGTCGTGGAGCCCGGGGCCAGGAGCGTGCAGACCTATCACAGCGTCAAGAGGCTAGCGGCCGACCTGGGCGTGTTCAAGGTTTCGGTAGTCGCAAACAAGGTTAGAAATGAGGCGGACGAGAGGTTCATAATGGAGCAGATACCGCCCGAAGACCTTTTGGGAATCGTACATTACAGCGGAGGCGTCGCCGAAGCGGACAGGCTCGGCTCCTCACCCTACGACACGGCGGCCTCAGCCGTGGAGGAAATCCGCGCGATAAAAAGGAAAATAGACTCGGATGCATTGGCGAAGCGGCTTGAATGAATGATATATCGCCCCGAAAAATCATCTTGCTAAGATAGGAGATAACCGTGAGACGCTTATTTGACAGAGTATTTAAAGGCAGCGACGAAATGTACGCGAAGGCTGCCGCAGACCTTGACGCGGCCATAGCGAAATTCGGAGCGGACCATGCCATGCAGTTTCCGGACACGGCTTACAACTGCGCTATCATACTTGAATATACGGGCATAGCCGTCAAGACCCTGGCCGACCTTAAAAAGGCCCTGGACGGCCCCATCAAGGACATGATGACCCGCAACAACAGGACCCACGACGTGTTTACCTCGGGCTTCGCCACGGCTATGGCCGCCGAGGTAATAGAGGCCTGCAAATACATAGACAACCCAAACCCATATAACGGCGAATATCACGGGCATATGACCGACGCGGAGGTGCGCGAGCTCGGCGTGCCGCTGGTTACGCGCGACATACCCGGCTTTGTTGTGCTGATCGGCCCCGCGCCCTCCGACGAGGAGGCCCGCGATACCATTAAGGCCTACCAGAGCAAGGGCATATTCGTGTTCCTAATCGGCGGCATCATAGATCAGGCAAAGCGCATGGGCATTTCCATGGGCTTCAAGGTGCGCATAGTGGAGGTAGGCCCTGACATTTGGGCGGTTTCGCATGTCGTTTCCCTGGTCATGCGCGCGGCCATGATCTTCGGCGCCATACAGCCACTCGATTACTGGGGCATGAACACATATACGCTGGAGCGCATTTTTGCCTTCGTCAACGCCTACGCCCCGGTGGACGACCTGACTGTGGCCTGCGGCGGCGGAGCCATAGGGCTGGGCTTCCCCGTTATAACAAACGATGTCAACGATATGTGGGCCGTTCCCAAGAGCCTTATCATACAGCCTGATACAAAGGCCTTTATAGATACCTCGCTCGAGGCGCGCGACATCAAGCTGAAGGTCACGAACATGGATATTCCCATAGCCTTCAACAGCGCCTTCGAGGGCGAAATCATACGCAAGGCCGACATGCGCCTTGAGATAGACGGCAGCCGCACCGACTGCTTCGAGCTGGTCAAGATGCGGGACGCCCGCGACGTAGAGGACCACAAGATAACCCTCATAGGCAAGGACTTCGACGCTTGCGAGCCCGGCAAGAAGATGCAGTACGGCATCATAGCCGAGGTCGCCGGAAAAGGCATGCAGAGCGACTTCGAGCCGGTAATAGAGCGCAAGTTCCACAACTGGATAAACTGCCTCGAGGGCGTGATGCATACCGGCCAGCGCAACCTGATACGCATACGCGTCAGCAACGCCGCCTACGACGCCGGCTTCCGCGCCAGGCATATGGGCGAGATGCTCTACGCCAAGATAAAGAGCGACTACGACACCGTCATAGACAAGTGCCAGATTACTATAATCACGGACCCGGCCGAATGCACCCGCTTGAAAAACGAGCTGGCCATGCCCGCCTACGACGCCCGCGATGTGCGCCTTGCAAACCTTACCGACGAGGCCGCCGACGTATTCTACACCTGCACCCTGTGCCAGTCCTTCTCCCCGTCCCATGTCTGCATAGTGACGCCCGAGCGGCTGGGGCTTTGCGGAGCCGTTTCCTGGCTTGACGCCAAGGCTACAAACCAGCTCAACCCCAACGGACCCTGCCAGGTCGTTTCCAAGGAGGGCGTCATCGACGAGCATGTGGGGATTTGGCCCGACGTGAACAGAGCCGTCCACGAGTATTCGCAGGGCGCGCTGGACCACGTTACCCTCTACTCCATCATCCAGGACCCCATGACCTCCTGCGGCTGCTTCGAGTGCATCTGCGGCCTTGAGCCGGCCTCAAACGGCGTGATCATAGTCAACCGCGAATACGCGGGGCCGACGCCGATAGGCATGACCTTTGCCGAGCTGGCCTCGATGACGGGCGGCGGCGAGCAGACTCCGGGCTTTATGGGGCACGGGCGCCACTTCATCGGCTCCAAGAAGTTTATGAGGGCCGAGGGAGGCATAGCGCGCATAGTGTGGATGCCCAAGATGCTCAAGGAAGCCGTGGCCGACAGGCTGAACAAAGCGGCCTTCGAGCTTTACGGAATAGAAAACTACACGGATATGATCTGCGACGAAACAATAGCCTCGACCGTTGACGAGCTGGACAAGATGCTGGAGTTCCTTGCTGAAAAAGGCCATCCCGCTCTCGGCATGGAGCCCATGGTCTGACAGGCCTGAACGTAACGCCCGCCTTAAGACGGGCGTTACGTTTATTTCTCGCTAAAATGTGATATACTTGCCGGAAGGAAAGCCGGACCGCATATGGAGGTGCGTTTAATTGGCCATGCAGCCGCCGTACAATAAGGACAACAAGACAAGGCTTCCGCTTGAGCATTACCTGAAGCGCTTTTCTCAGGCGGATGTTCGTGAAATCGCGCGCCGTACGGGGATACCCTATGACGAAGGCTTCGTCTTGAACATAATGGGCGAAAAAAAGACCGTCACATGGCCCGAGTTCAAGGACGAGGGCTGGAGCGATACGGCCCGCATACTCTTTCTTCGGTACCTGCTGGAGGGGGCCGAGGCGCCGCCCCGCAAAGCGTTTGTTACCTACAGGGAGCTGCCCTGGGGCGAGGTTTACGACGCCAGCTTCCAGGGCAGATGCGTCAAAAAGCTGGCAAGGCTCTTCGGGAGCCGGCCCGATGCCTTCGAGCGGGCATGCCGGGCCAGAGGGGGAGTGCCCGTTTCGAGCAGCGGAATAGGCTACGAGCTGGCCTTCATGCCCGGGTTATATCTGCGGCTTTTCCTTTGGACGGGCGACGAGGAGTTTCCAGCCTCGGCCCAGATACTGTTTTCAGACAACTTTGCCGCCGTTTTCTCCGCAGAGGACAGGGTCGTCCTCTGCGAATACGCGATAGACAGGCTCAGGCAGGAGGCCGGGCGCTAGGCTCCCGCCGCCCGAACAACCGCCGGAAGGGCATTTCGCTTAAAGGTGCTGCTGCAGCAAAGCAGTTCCACAAAAGGCACCGTCCTCAACCGGTTCATATTTTAAGGCAACAGAGTTCTTTACACTTGCAGGCGCGCTTCTTGCGGAAAGCTTATTCTCGAACAGGTTTATATCTTCAAGCCGCAGGGCGCTGGCTTCGGAGACGGTCAGTCCCCTGTGCAGGCATAGATGAGCTGCCGGCTTCCTTGGCTCCACGTCTTCGGCAGGAGCTTTTTCTATCGACATGCACTGGGATTTGCTCGGTATAAAATATGTCCTTCCGCTTGGCCGTTTCCCGGACGAAAAAAACCAGCTCATCCAATGCGGAATAATAGCGCGGTAATTCAGAAAAGACCGTTGAAAACGCGGATAAGGTATGCTATACTGGCGTTCAGACGGGAAAGAAGTGCTCCCTCGGCCATGCCGGAACCGCTTTTAGCTGATGACTTCTGCTTTGGGCAGAGGCGTCAGCTTTTTTGCAACTTGGGCGGCCGGCAAGGCGCGGGCCGCCGGGAGCCGGGCCGTCGAGCTTTATTGCAAGGTTGTTGGTTTATGCGAAAATATATATATATCGCTTGCGGGGCCTTTGCGGGAGCCGTGCTCAGGTATTTAATAAGGGGCATAGAGCTGCAGAGCTACCATGAAAACGTACCGCTGAACACATTGTTTATAAATGTGCTGGGCGCCTTCGCCCTGGCTTTCGTACTGACTGCAGCCCTTGAAATAGGAACGCTGGACGCGGAACTGAGGCTGGGCCTCACCACGGGTTTTCTGGGCGCCTTCACGACCTTTTCCACGCTGTGCAAGGAAACCGTCGCGCTGCTAAAAAACGGCGACTACTTTTCCGCCGTTTCGTATGTTACGGTCAGCACCGCGCTTGGACTGGCGGCGGCGTATTTCGGAATAGTTCTGGCGCGCGAACTGGGCGCTAAGCTGGCAAACAAAAAAGAGAAAGCCGCCGCGGCGGAGGAAGAAAGCGATGTGGATTAGTTGGACCTAGTTTTAGTGGGGATAGGAGGAATTTTCGGCGGGCTGTGCCGCTTCAGGCTTGCAAGGGCGATATCGGAAAAAGCCGGCACTGCCTTCCCGCTGGGCACCTTCATCATCAATATAGCGGGAGCGGCGCTTCTGGGCCTGGTATCGAGCATAAACGTTTCAGGCAGGGCCTACCTGCTTTTGGGCGACGGCTTTCTGGGCGCCTTCACCACCTTTTCAACCTTCATGTACGAGGGCTTCAGCCTCTTTCGAGGCAATGAAAAGCTTAACGCCTTTGCCTATATTCTCGGCACCTTTTTGCTCGGCGTGATAGGGTATGCTTTGGGTAGCCTGGGCGGCAGATTTATCATATCATTGTGACAGGGAGATGAGGCTAATGAAACCGGGCGACAAGTGCCAGCTGCTGAAGATCTATGTCAGCGAGGACTCAAAATACAAGGGTCGCAGTCTTTACAGCGCCGTCGTAAGCAAGCTTAAGGAAGCCGGGATGGCCGGCGTCACCGTGACGCGGGCCATAGAGGGCTACGGGAAGGGAAAGGCGCTCCATACGGCGCGCATACTTGATTTGAGCTCCAGCCTGCCGATCATAATCGAGGCTGTGGACACGGCCGAGCGGATAAGCAGGGTCCTCCCGCTCGTATCGGAGATGGTGAACGAAGGCATGATTTTTGTGACGGACGTTAACGTGATAAAGTACGGAAAAGACTAGGTGAAGACTATGGATATAGAGGACAGGGGGAACGCGGCGGCCGCAAAAAAGGCCGCGATGGCGTTTATCCTGCTGATGGGCATAGTAAGCCTGTTTTCGGATATGACTCACGAGGGGGCTGCCAGCATACTTGGCAGTTTCCTCAATCTTGCCGGCGCTTCCGCGGCGGCGATAGGCTTCATATCCGGCCTTGGCGAGATGATAGGCTATTCCCTTAGGCTGGCAACCGGCTGGATTACGGACAGGACGAAAAAATACTGGCCGCTGACCGTTCTGGGCTATGCGGTAGACTGCGCCGCCATTCCCGCGCTGGCTCTGGTTCCGCGCGGCGGCTGGCTTTTGGCCTGCGTGCTGATAGCCGTGCAGCGTACCGGCAAGGCGATCAAGAAGCCGGCCAAGGACACGATACTTTCCTTTGCAGCCACGCGCACCGGCGTCGGAAAGGGTTTTGCCATTCAGGAGTTTCTGGACCAGATAGGCGCCTTTCTCGGGCCGGTGCTGCTTTTTGCCGTGATGCTGCTGAAAAAGAGCGGGGACGAGTTTTCAAATTACAGGCTCTGCTTCGCGGCGCTGGGTCTCCCGGCTCTGGCGACCGTCGCGCTGCTGCTTGCGGCAAAGCGGCGCTATCCCAATCCGGAGTCCTTTGAGCTTCCGGCAAAGGAGGCCGCGCCCTTCCGCATGAACCGTCCGTTTGCTTTATATATCGTCGCGATAGGCCTGTTTGCGGCCGGTTTTCTGGACTTTACGATGATAACCATGCACACGGCCAAGAGCGGCCTGCTCTCCGAGGACGCGCTGCCGCTGATATATGCCGGCGCCATGGCGGTGGACGCTTTTTCCGCTCTCTTTTTCGGCTGGCTGTTCGACAGGCGCGGCATCAGGGTGCTGATGCTGTCCACGCTTATTTCCGCACCCTTCGCCCTTCTTATTTTCCTGACGAGCGCAAGGTGGACGCTGTTTCTCGGGGTGGCGCTGTGGGGCATAGGGATGGGAGCGCAGGAATCGATACTGAAGGCCGCTGTCGCGAGCATAGTGCCAAGGCGGAGCCGCTCCTCCGGCTTCGGCATCTTCCAGACCGCCTTCGGCGTGTGCTGGTTTTTGGGAAGCTGGTTCATGGGAGCGCTCTACGATCTGTCCCCGCTGTGGCTGGCCGTATTCTCCACCTCGGCCCAGCTTGCGGCGCTGCCGTTTTTCTGGCTGTCCGGAAGGGCCGGCGGCTTTAAACAGGCTGACGCTTTGATGACCGATAAAGGATAAATACTGGGGAAAGAAGCACTCCCCCGGCGTAAGCCGAAACCGCGACAAGCGGTTCCCTGGTGCTGCAAAACGAGTCCTTTTCGGCCAAAAACGGGCGGGGGAGGGCTCCGAGCTCTGCCGCCAAATCACCAAGGCCCTTATCGACAGGGGGGGTAGAGTTGTTTTCCGTCACCCATTTTTCACATATGCCTCGTCCTTTTTGGGAGAGCCCGGGGCGCAGTTCCTGCGCGCCCAGCGGCTGGACGACGGCAGACGCACCTTCCGCATACTGCCCGGGGAGCCGCTCGCAACGGCCTGCGGCAGGGATCTGTACGGGAAAATATACGACGGGTTTTCCGCTAAGTGGCCGAGCGCTGAAAGAGGTCGGGCCGGACGCCCATAGCGCGAACTAAGCGTTGACGGCCAGTCCTGCGGACATTATATTATAGATAGCCGTACCCGTACGGGTACGGAAGGGAGGCTTTACGATGCGAAAGTGCATGGATTGCGAAAACATCCACATACGGCTGAATAAAATCGCGGGGCAAATCAAGGCCATAGACAAGATGGTGGACGAGGACGTTCCCTGCGAGGAGGTGCTCATACAGATAAACGCCGCGAAAAGCGCGCTGCATAAGGTGGGGCAGGTGATCCTGGAGGGACATCTCAGGCACTGCGTCCGCGAGGGCATAGAGCACGGCGACGCCGATAAGACTATAGCGGATTTTTCAAAGGCCATAGAGCTTTTTTCCAGGATGGGCTGAGATAGTGCCGAGCATAGAGGCCCGCATGCCTCAACGGGCGCGCGGGTATTTTTTTTGTTGACTTTATATACCCGTAGGGGTATAATACATATACCCCTACGGGTATATAAAGGAGTGGAAAAATGCTTTCGCTGTTTAAAGACAAAAAAAGGCGCGAGGTCCTGTTTCTCTCGCTGTCGGCGGCGGCTCTGGCGGCGGACTTTTTTGATATCGCGGGCCTGCCCATAGAAGCCGCCTGGCTTGCTATAATACTGTGCGGCATGCCGATTATTAAGGAGGCCGCCGAGGGTCTGCTGGACGGGTTCAGCGTCAAAGCAGACCTGCTGGTTTCCATAGCGCTGATAGCCTCGGTCGCGATAGGGGAGGTGTTCGCCGCAGGAGAGGTGGCTTTCATAATGGCTCTCGGCGAGTTTCTGGAGGAGCGCACGGCGGCAAGGGCGCGTTCAGGGATAGAAAGGCTGGCCGCGCTTTCGCCCGTTGCCGCCCGCGTGGTAAGGGGCGGAGCCGAGGAAATGACATCCGCCGAAAACGTGCGCGCGGGAGATGTGCTGAGGGTGCTGGCCGGCGAGACTATCGCGGCAGACGGAGTGATAATACGGGGCCGGACCACCGTTGACCAGTCGGCGCTGACCGGTGAGGCCATGCCGGCCGACAAGGAGGAGGGCGACCCGGTTTTCGGCGGGACGGTAAACCGCTTCGGCGCCTTCGATATGGAGGCCTCGAAAGACGGAAAGGACAGCTCTATACAGCGCATGATACGCCTTGTGGAAGCGGCGGACGCCGGCAAGGCCAAAATTGTGGGCCTGGCAGACCGCTGGGCGGCCTGGATAGTGGGAGCGGCCCTGCTGGCCGCCGTCATAGCCTGGCTTGTCAGCGGCCAGGCGCTGCGGGCCGTGGCGATACTGGTGGTTTTCTGCCCCTGCGCGCTGGTTCTGGCGACGCCCGCCGCCATAATGGCCGGAATAGGGAACGCCTCAAAAAAAGGCATGCTCGTCCGCGAGGGGGACGCTTTGGAAAGGCTTTCGCAGGTCAGCATCATAGCCTTTGACAAGACCGGCACCCTGACCTTCGGCAGGCCGGAGGTGACGCGCATCTTTGCCGCCGAGCCTGCGCTGGGCGAGAAGGGGCTGCTTGAGCTGGCCGCCTCCGCCGAGCTCCGCTCCGAGCATCCGCTGGGCAAGGCTGTGGCGGAGGCTTACCGGAAGAAATTTGGCGCGGAGCCCGGGCAGCCCGACGAGTTTGAGGCGCTGCCCGGCAGGGGAGTGCGGGCGAGGCTGGGTAAGCTGACGGTTTTGGCGGGCAAGAAGGAATTGATGGAGGAAGGCGGCGTCGAGCTTTCAGACGAGGCCCGCGCCTTTGCCGACTCCGTCGGCAGGGAGGGCGGAACGGCTGTATACATAGCCTGCCTCGGCCGCTTGGCCGGAGCGCTGGCGCTGGAGGACAGGCTCCGCCCCACCGCCGCGTCTGTGGTCGAGGCGGCCAGTAAGGCGTCGATAGCCTCGGCGCTGCTGACGGGAGACAGCGAAGCGGCGGCCCGGCGCGCGGCCAAAGAGGCCGGCATAGGCCTGGTTGCCGCCGACTGCCTGCCGGAAGAAAAGCACGAGGCCGTTCGGGCCTGGCAGGCTAAGGGCGAAAGAGTCTGCATGGTGGGCGACGGGATAAACGACGCGGCGGCGCTCAAGGCTGCGCACGTAGGCATAGCCATCGGGGGCATAGGCAGCGATATAGCCATCGAGGCCGCCGACATAGTGCTGGTTGGCGAGGACATAGGGGGCCTGCCGCACCTTATTGGGCTGGCCGGAAAAACCATGAAAACCATAAGGTTCAATATCGCAGCCTCGATGCTTTTGAATTTTATCGCGATAGCCCTTGCCGCGGCGGGCCTGCTCAGCCCCGCCCTCGGCGCTTTGGTGCACAACGCCGGCTCGGTGGCCGTCATATTGAACTCGGCGGCGCTCTATACATGGGGAAGGGCGGCAAAGCGGGAGCCGCGCAGGAACGCCGCGGAAGGCCCGCGCTTTGAGCGCGAGGGCCTTCCGGAATAGGATTTGCCATGCGTTAATAACACCGCGCCGGAGCCTTGGGCTCCGGCGCGGCTGCGCAAGGGGGAAATCGACAAAGCCTCGGGTCCGGCCAGCCGTCAGTATTTGCCCATATCCTCTCCCAGATTTATTGCGGGCCTTGAGGCCCTGCGGGCGGCGGGCGCCGGCGCGTCCTCCGCAACCTGCTCCAGTCCTTCCAGCCTGAATTTGCCCACCTCCCTGCGCAGCGCTTCTGCCTGCTTGCTCATCTCCTCGCTGGCGGCCGAGTTTTCCTCCGCAGTCGCGGCGTTCGTGGTGACGACCGCAGAAACCTGACCTATGCCTATATTTATCTGCTCTATGGCGTTTGTCTGCTCGGTGGTGGCCTGCTTTATCTTCGCCATTAATTCCCGCACCGTTTCCGTCTGGCTGTCTATATTCTTGAGGAGGGCAGCCGTCTGCTCGGACAGCTTTATGCCCTCGGCGACGGTGACGGACGAGTTTTCTATCAATTCCGCCGTACGTTTTGCAGCCTCGTCAGATTTTCCGGCAAGGCTTCTCACCTCTTCGGCGACGACGGCGAAGCCCTTGCCCGCGTTGCCGGCCCTGGCGGCCTCAATGGCCGCGTTGAGCGCAAGTATATTGGTCTGGAAGGCTATATCCTCTATGACCTTGGTTATGCTGGCTATTTGGGCGGAGGCCTTTCCTATGTTGTCCATTGCCTCGGCAAGGCGCTCCATCTGCCTGTCGCCCTCGCGGACGTTTCTTCCGGCTTCTTCTGTATACTCGGCCGCACGGACAACGCTTGAGAGGTTATCGGCGGCCTGGCTGGCCACAAGCGTCACGGAAGCGCCGAGCTGCTCTATTGTGGAGGCCTGCTCGGAGGCCCCGGAAGCCAGAGCCTGGGCCCCGCCTGAAACCTGCTCCGCCCCGGCGCTGACCTGGGAGGCGGCGCGGCTGATAATGCTCAGGGTATTGTTGAGCATGCCCGATATGCCCAGCAGCGCCGCCTTTATGGAGGCAAATTCGCCCTCGTAGGCGCGGGTCAGCTTTATGCGCATGTCGCCCTTTTCCATTGTTTTAAGAGCTGCGGATATTTCCTCAATATAGCCGCTGTACTCGCCAAGCCTTGCCAGTATCTGCCCCATGGCGCGCGCAAGCTGGCCTATTTCGTCCCTCGAATAGCGCCTTTCATCGATTTGCAGCTTGAGCTCGCCCTGGGCTATGCGCTTGCTTATGCCTGTAATATAGGCCAGGCTGCGCCTTATGTAGAGCGTCATCAGCACGGATATTACTATGAGGAGGGCGGCTACGGCTGCGGCGAGAGCAAGCGATTTAAAGCTTAAAGCCTTTATGCGGCCTGCAATGCTTTCGGAGCTTTGCAGGGCGTAAGCCTCCAAAATTTCCGTCATCAGGTTTATGCTGCCGCGCGCCGCGCCGAATTGCTGAAGGTGCAGCTCGGGGTCGGCGGCTCCATTTTCCGGATCGGAGGTGGAAAGCCAAGCCTCGTAGTCTTTCGCAAACTGGGCCTCCAGCTCTTCAAGCGTCACATCCTCCCCGGGGTGCCTGAATTCGGAATAAAGCTCGGCATTCCCCTTTATGCTTTCAAAGGCAAGCTCGAAGCGCTCCTTGACCTGGGCGGCGTTGTCGTTGAAATCCTTGAGGAGCGACTCAGTCGTGCCGGCGGGCCCGCTTTTTTTGCCCTGCTTCTTGAGCAGCGAAAGCTCGGCCTCGGCCGCATAGGCCTGATAAAAATCCCTGTCGGCGTTGAGCAGGGCCGCCTCCGGAACAAACAGCTCGTCATAGAGTATGGTATTTGAGTCCTCGTTTACGGCTTCCATGCTTCTGATCAAAAACAGGGACAGCGCGATAAGCGCAGCCAGGGCGGGCACGCTTATAAAAAGCAGCTTTATAGATATGGGCAGATTCTTCATAAAACTCTCCTTGTCCAGTTTCAAGTCTTTGCGCAATATGGCTGCGCACGCTGCGGCCTGAGGTTAAGCGGTTAATCTTTTTAGTTCCCTTATATCAATAATCGTTAAATATCTGCGCATTCTTAGCCGCCGTAGGACTTATGGGCGCGATGTTTGAAACAATCGGCGAATTGCACGGCAAGGGCCGAGCAATTTTGGCCATATTTTCGGTTATATCAAGCACAGATCGCTTTTTTTCGGCGGCGGGACAGGCCGGAGACCTATATTTCTGGTTGACATATGCGCTTGTCAAATATAAAATTAATAAATAGCGCAATATATAATCAAAATCATTATTACTATTTTGGAAAGAAGCAGTGACAATGAAGAAAAGCAGCCCCGCAATACCCGTGATAGGATGCCTCGTGATACAGATTTGCGTCGGCATACTTTATCTATGGAGCGTATTTAAAACGCCTATAGTTAATTCCTTCGCCTGGTCGCCGGAAGCGGCCCGGATGGTTTCCTCCTACATGCTCTTTGCCTTTGTGGCCGGCAACCTGATAGGCGGCTTCATCAACGACAAGAAGGGCCCGAAGCTGACCGCAGTCCTCGGTGTGGTCATGTTTTCCCTGGGCATAGCGCTGACCGGCCTGCTGACTAAGGAAACCATAGGCTGGATGAATTTCACGTACTGCGTTTTGGGCGGCCTGGGCTCCGGCTTTGCCTACGGCGCCTGCATAAGCTGCGTGCAGAAATGGCTGCCCCACCGCCGCGGCCTGGCTTCCGGCCTCGCGGTTTCCGCCTTTGCGTTTTCCACGGTCATATTCGCCCCCGTATCAAGGTGGCTGATGGGCATTTTTACGGACGCCTCCACGGGGCTTGTGGACTTTAAGCCGGTATTTCTTATACTCGGCGGCGTTTTCTTCGTGTTCGGCATAATTGGCTGCCTGCTGGTGAGGCTGCCGGACTCCGAGTACCTGAGCCGCCTGCCCGCCGTAAAATCCGGCAAGGTGCATACCGGCAAGGACTATACTCTGCCCCAGGCGATCAAGACGCTGCCCTTCTGGTGCATATTTTTCTCGATACTCTTTATCAACGGGACCTGGACGCTGACGGTTCCCCTCATCAAGGATTTGGGCATGGAGCGCGGCCTGTCGGAAGCCTCGGCCATATTCGCCGTTTCCTTCACCGGCGTGGCAAACGCCCTGGGAAGGCTCGTTATGGCCGCCCTGTCCGACAGGATAGGCCGCACGACCACAATTATCGTGCTTTCCCTCATCACGCTGGTAGGAGCGGTTTTAATGATATTTGTCGGCGGCTGGCCCTACATAGCCGTGGTGGCTATAATAGCCTTCGGCTACGGCGGCCCCGCCTCCGTCAACGCCGCCATAACCACGGACTTCTTCGGGCCGAAAAATTCGGGCACAAACTACGGAGTAGTCATGCTGGCGCTGGGCTTTTCGTCCGTCATATTCAACGCCATTTCAAGCTCATTCCTGAAGGGGAACGTGACGGCGACCTACGTAATGGCGGCTCTGACTGCCGTCGTACCCATTTTCATGATGCTCATAATAAACAGGCTTCTCAAGACAAAGAAGGCCTGAATGCGGCAGCGCAAAAAGCAGCCGCGTCCGCTTTTCCGGACGCGGCTGCTTTTTTGCGATTTTTCAGTCTGGCGGACGGTTCGGCCCGATTTGCCGCCGCCCCATAAGAAGGCCGCGCGGCGCAAGGCGAGGCTATTCGGCAAAGCCGGGCCCCATGTTGCAGAAGGCCATGGTCAGCTCCATGTCGCTCAGGCGCCTGGATTTGGCCCTGTTTACCGTCGCCGGATTGGGGAAGGGGTAATTCATGGCCAAAAACGCGTCGTTTATAATTATCCCGGAGCCGTGCAGCTCCTTGGCGTGGAGTATGCAGTAGACCATGGCGGCGCCGCCTGCCTCGGGCGGTATCATGCCGTTGAAGCCCGGCATGCCGAACATTTTGAAATCGGGCTTCGGCGCGTCCTTCGGAAGCTCCATGCCCTTCGGCGGTGGCGGCATCTTGGAAAAGTCGAAGCGCCCGACGCCGGCGGGAGTGAGGCAGAAGACGTATACGCCCGAGTCCCTGACCTCGTTTGCCAGCGACATGATGAGGGAAGTGGCGGCGGCCTTGCCGGCGGTGTATATGGCGCCGCCTACCATGGGCGGGCAGTAGTGGAACTGGGTTGCGCTGTATGTAACCACGCCGTGCTTCCTTTCCAGCATGCCCGGCACGAATTCCTTGACCGCCAGCATCACGCCTCGGGCGGAAATGGCGTAGGAGGAATCCAGGTCGCCGACGGGGGACTTTAGGACGGGGCCGTTCAGGCGCATGTTCATGGCGTTGTTGACGAGTATGTCCACCTTGCCGTATTTTTCAAAAGCTCTGGCCGCAAGGTTTTTAACATCGGCCTCCTCCGCTATGTTGGTTTTGACGAAAAGCGCCGTATCCGGCCCGTTTTCGGCGTTAATCACGCGCTCCGTTTCGGTTCCGGCGGTTTCGTTAAGGTCGGCTATTACCACCTTCGCGCCAGCCCAGGCCATGGCGCGGGCGTAGCCGAGTCCCACGTTGCTTGCCCCGCCCGTAACCACGGCGACCTCCCCCTTCAGGTCGTCCTTCCTGAGGCCGGCGTACTCCAGGTCGATGGGCTCGATGTTTAGGATGGTGCTGGTTACCGCGTTTGACGTTGCTGCCATTTTAACTCCTCCATTTTTTGTTTGTTTGTTTGGTATAAGTATGGCACGAAAAGAGAAAAAGTCAATTGTTTTTTGTGCCAATCAACCAAGAAGCATATACTATTTGACAGGCCGGTCGGCGCTAATGTATCATTAATATTTGGCGCGGCAGGCCCAGGCGCGAGAAAGGGGCGGCTTTGCGCCGCAAATGTGAAACATAAAGGAATGGCCGTAAATATAATGACGACGAGCGAGGAAATAAGGCGCGAGGTAGACCGCAGGAGAACGTTTGCCATAATATCGCACCCGGACGCCGGCAAAACCACGATGACGGAAAAGCTGCTGCTTTACGGCGGAGCAATAAGGCTGGCCGGTACGGTCAAGGGGAGGAAGGCGGCCCAATACGCCGTTTCAGACTGGATGGCCATAGAGAAGCAGAGGGGCATATCCGTCACCTCCAGCGTATTGAATTTCGACTACGAGGGCTTCCGTGTGAACATACTGGACACGCCGGGCCACCAGGATTTCAGCGAGGACACCTACAGGACGCTGGTGGCCGCCGACAGCGCCGTCATGCTGATTGACGGGGCCAAGGGCGTGGAGGAGCAGACGAAGAAGCTCTTCCGCGTCTGCCGCATGCGGGGCATACCCATCTTTACATTTGTAAACAAGCTGGACAGGGCCTGCAAGAACCCGTTTGCCCTTATGAAGGAGATAGAGGACGTGCTGGGCATCAGGTCCTGCCCCATGAACTGGCCCATAGGCACGGACGGGGATTTCATGGGCGTCTACGACAGGGAAAGAGGGGAGGTGGAGCTGTTCGAGGGCGGAGGCCACGGGCGGAGCGTAGCCGCCTCGACGGCGCTGGGCCTTGAGGACGAGGGCCTGAGAGAGCTGCTTGGCGAGCACCTGTACGGCAAGCTGCGCGAGGAGGCGGAGCTGCTGGACGTGGCGGGCGAGGAGCTTGACATGGGCAAGGTGGCGGCGGGGGAGCTGACGCCGATGTTTTTTGGCAGCGCAATGACCAATTTCGGCATCCGCCAGTTTTTGGAGGCTTTTTTGAGGATGGCGCCGCCCCCCGGAATAAGAAGGCACAGCGAGGGCGAGGCCTCGCCCTACGACGAGGATTTTTCCGGCTTCGTTTTCAAGATACAGGCCAACATGGACCCCGCGCACCGCGACAGGATAGCCTTTGTAAGGGTCTGCTCGGGCAAATTTGAAAAGGGCATGGAGATAATACATTCCCGCAGCGGGAAAAAAGTGAGGCTGGCCCAGTCGCAGCAGTTCATGGCCCAGGAGAGGACGGCTGTTGAGGAGGCCTACGCCGGCGACATAATAGGCGTATTCGACACCTCCACCTTCAAAATAGGCGACACGCTCCGGCAAAGCCAAAAGCCCTTCAAGTTCGAGGATATACCCATGTTCCCGGCGGAGCATTTCGCCGAGGTCAGCGCCAAGGACTCCTCCAAGCGCAAGCAGTTTTTAAAGGGCATAACCCAGATAGCCGAGGAAGGCGCCATACAGGTATTCAAGGACCCCGATATAGGCATAGAGATGTACACCGTAGGCGTAGCGGGAGCGCTGCAGCTCGAGGTGCTGGAATACAGACTGAAAAACGAGTACAATGTGGACGCTGTTATCAAAAGGCTGCCATATACGATGGCCCGCTGGATAATAGCGGAAAAATTCACCAAGGACATGCTCAGCCACAACGGCGCGGCCCTGGTACAGGACCAGCTGGGCAGGCCCGTGCTGCTGGCGGAAAACCAGTGGACGCTGAAATATATCCAGGAAAAAAACAAGAACGCTCGCTTTATGGATATAGTTTAACCTCAACGCATTGATTTTCAGGCGTTTTATGATATATTAATTAAGTTGCAGCGAAATTTGCGCCCGCGGGGAGTATATGATATGCCAAAGCTGTTTCTGATGGGCAACGAAGCGGCGGCGCTGGGAGCCGTGCACGCCGGTGTGAACCTGGCGGCGGGCTATCCGGGCACGCCGTCCACCGAAATATTGGAATCCGTCGCGAAATTCGGCGGCGGGAGCGTATATGTGGAATGGTCGGTCAACGAGAAGGCCGCGCTGGAAGTGGCGGCCGGCGCCTCCTATTGCGGGGCCAGGACTCTGGTCACCATGAAGCAGGTGGGGCTTAACGTGGCCTCGGACCCGCTCATGAGCCTGGCCTATATAGGGGTCAAGGGCGGCATGGTCATAGCGGTCGCCGACGATCCGGGCCCCATCTCCTCACAGACTGAGCAGGACACGAGGCTGTTTGCCCGCTTCGCCAAGCTGCCGGTTTTCGACCCCTCCTCGCCGGAGGAGGCCTACGAGATGATGCTGGACGCCTTCGAGTATTCCGAGAAATACGCGACTCCCGTGCTGCTGCGCCCGACGACGAGGGTCTGCCACGGCTGCGCCTCTGTTTGGGCGAGGGAGGGCGGCCTTGCCAAAAAGCCGGAGGGCTTTGCCAGGGATCCGGCCCGCTGGGTCATCTTTCCCCGGACGGCGTATATGAACCACTTGAAAATCGAGCGGAGAAACCCCGAAATAGGCGAGGACTTTTCCTCCTACCGCTTCAACAGGCTGGAAAAGGGCAAGGGCGCGAAGAAGGGCATAGCCTGCTCGGGGATAAGCCGGGCCTACGCCGCCGAGGCGCTCGAGGGAACCGCCGCCGAGCCGGCCGTGCTTAGCGTCGCCACTCCGCACCCCTTCCCGGAAAGGCTGGCCCTTGAATTCCTTGAGGGGCTGGAGGAGGTCCTTGTGCTGGAGGAGCTGGATCCCGTTGTCGAGCGGGAACTGATATGTCTTTGCGGGAAGCGGCGCCTGGATGTGCGCGTGCGCGGCAAGCTGGACGGGAGCGTTCAATCGGCGGGCGAGTATTCCGTCGAGTCCGTGAAAAGGGCGCTGGGCGAATTTTTGGGCCTGAATTATGATATTCCCAAGGAGCCGGATAATATGCCGCAGCTTCCCGCTCGGCCGCCAGTGCTTTGCGCCGGCTGCCCCCACAGGGCTTCCTTCTACGCCGTGAAGCTGGCCGCGAAAGGAAAAAAGGCAGTATTCAGCGGGGACATAGGCTGCTACACCCTGGGCAACGCCAGACCGCTTGAAATGGTGGACACCTGCCTTTGCATGGGCGCGGGCCTAACCATAGCCCAGGGCATGCACAGGATAGAGCCTGACGCGCTCAATTTTGCCTTTATTGGCGATTCCACCTTCTTTGCCTCCGGCATTACGGGCGTTGTGAACGCGGTCTACAACAGGGCCGATATAATAATAATTGTGCTTGACAATTCCACCACGGCCATGACGGGGCATCAGCCTCATCCGGGCACAGGCTTGAAGCCGACTGGGGAGGCGGGCACGAAGATAAGCATCGAAAGGGTGCTTGAGGCCGTAGGCGTACCCTTTGTCAGGACGGTAAACCCCCTCGAGCTGGAGGAGGCGGTAAGCGCGGTGCGCGAGGCCGCCGAAATGAGCGGGGTGCGGGCCGTGGTATTCAGGTCGCCCTGTATAGCCCTTTCCAAGCCTTCCCCGGCCTATTGGATAACGGACAAGTGCATCGGGTGCCTTAAATGCGTCAGGGAGCTGGGCTGCCCGGCTATTGCGGTA
Organism: Clostridiales bacterium; assembly: GCA_029265405.1. Taxonomy (GTDB): domain Bacteria; phylum Bacillota; class Clostridia; order Oscillospirales; family Oscillospiraceae; genus JAJUJI01. Next base: position 106,619 of record JAJUJI010000008.1, read on the forward strand.
GAAAACGGAAGGGCGGCCATAGAAAAGACGCTGTGCTTCGGCTGCTCTCTCTGCGCCAGGATCTGCCCCGCCGGGGCTATAGTCCGGGAAAGGGAGGGCAAGTGACATGACGAAAAGCATACTCATCTGCGGCGTCGGCGGGCAGGGCACTGTCCTGGCCTCGCGGCTGGCGGCTTCGGCGGCCATGGACAGGGGCCTGAGCGTCAGGACGGCGGAAACCATAGGCATGGCCCAGCGGGGCGGCTGCGTGGTAAGCCATGTGAGGATGGGTGATAAAATACACTCGCCGCTTATCCCGCTCGGCGGCGCGGATGTCGTTATAGGCTTCGAGCCGGCGGAGGCCGCAAGGTGCCTTGCCTATCTCAAGGCGGAGGGCACGATGGTGGTAAACGCCAAGGCGGTCAAGCCCGTCGTCTCGGCCCTGAGCGGCGCGCCCTACGAGGCGGGCCCTGTTTTGGACTTTTTGAAGGCCAGCGTGAAAAGGCTGGTTATCGTGGACGGGGAGGGCGTCTGCGCCCGCTGCGGCTCCCCGAAGGTGCTGAACATAGCGCTGCTGGCGGCGGCCGTCAAGGCCGGCTGCCTGGATATGACGGCGGAGGAGCTAAGGGACGCCATCAGGCGAAGGGTGGACGCGAGATTCCATGAGATGAATTTACTGGCCGTGGATTTGGCCTGACAAGCTGCGGCCGGCGGCAAACAGACGGGAAGGGGGCGGACGCGACGGGCTGCAAGACCTTTTTCTTAAAAAAACGAATATTGCCTGCGGCTCTGGCGCTGCTGCTGGCGTCCGCCGCGGCGGGCAGCCCCGCGCGCAGCTTGGAGCCTTCGGCCGTGAGGCCGCGCGATGCGGCCGCCCCGTTCTCCGGCGGATCCGGGAGGCGGGCGGACGCCGTTATCTGCCTGATGCCAGAGGAGGGCGGCGACGGAGCGTTCGGGGCAAAAGGCCCGCAGAGGCTGGGCAACGGCGAGGGGCCAAAGGCTTTTGCGCCGGGAGGCGGCGGCGCCGTCGCGCCCGCTCAGCCGGCGGCCCTCCGCGCCCGCTGGCGTATATTCAGGCGGAGGCCGCGCCCCGGCCGGCTCCGCTCCTCAAGGGACGCGATGATCGAATTTTTGCACGATAAGGACGGCATGAAGCGGCATGCGCCCGCTGAAACATCATTGCTGTGATTAATAATTTACGGAGGAATATTCTTGAAGAGGTTTAAAAAGAAGAGGACCTTCTTTATTGTGCTGCTGATCACCGTGCTGCTGGCGCTTGTGGCCGTCTTCGGCCTTGAGATAGGAAGCCTGAATTTGAAGGGCGCCAATGAGATGCGCTTCGGCATAGACATACGCGGCGGCGTGGAGGCAACCTACGAGCCTAAGGACCTGGGCAGGACGCCCACCTCCGCCGAGCTTGAGGCGGCAAGGGCCATACTGGAAACGCGCATGGACGCCCTGAACATTTCCGACAGGGACGTGACCGTGGACAAGACGGAGGGGAAGATCATAATCAGGTTCCCCTGGAAGTCGGACGAGGCCGATTTCGACCCGCAGAAGGCCGTTTCCGAGCTCGGCGAGACGGCGCGGCTGACCTTCCGCGACCCGGACGGAAACGTGGTGCTGGAGGGCTCCGACGTGACCCAGAGCTACGCCACCCTAAGCCAGCAGGACGGCTCGCCCATAGTCATACTGAAGCTTTCCGAGGAAGGCAGGACCAAGTTTTCCGAGGCTACAGGCAGGCTGAAGGGCAAAAAAATATCCATATACATGGATGAAAACGAAATATCCGCACCGACGGTCAACGAGCAGATTACCACCGACACCGCCGAAATCAACCACATAGGGAGCCTGGACGAGGCCAAGGCCCTTTCCGACAAAATAAATTCCGGCTCGCTGCCCTTCTCGCTCGTAGTTAAAAACTGCAACATTATAAGCCCGACTCTCGGCAGCGGCGCGCTGTCGGTCATGGTGCTGGCGGGCAAGATAGCCTTTGTCCTGGTCTGCCTGTTCATGCTCGTCTATTACAGGCTGCCCGGACTGGTCGCCTGCATAGCGCTGTCGCTGCAGGTGATCGGCCAGCTCCTGGCCCTCTCTATACCGCAATATACGCTGACCCTGCCCGGCATCGCGGGAGTCATACTCTCCATAGGCATGGGCGTGGACGCAAACGTCATCGTTTCCGAGCGCATCAAGGAGGAGCTTGCGGCGGGCAAGACCCTGCAGGCGGCCATATCCGCCGGCTTCCACAGGGCCTTTTCCTCCGTGGCCGACGGCAACGTGACCGTCATAATAGTCGCGGTCATGCTGCTGCTGGTCGGCTCCGGCTCCATGCTCTCCTTCGGCTATACGCTGCTCTGCGGCGTCATAATGAACTTCCTCTGCGGCGTTACGGCCTCCCGGCTCATGATACAGTCGCTGGCGGAATATAAGTTCCTTCGCAAGCCCCAGCTCTACGGCGCAAGGAGGTTAGGATAATGGCAATAAGGTTCTATAAGCACAGGTATGTCTACTTCGCCATTTCTATAGCGGTGATTTTGACCGGAGTTATTTGCCTGCTTATTAACGGCATATCCCTTGACATTCAGTTCAAGGGCGGCTCCATATTGAAATACACGTATACCGGGGAAATAGACGCCGAACAGGCGGGCGCCGCGGTCGAAGCCGCAATCGGCAGGGAGACGAGCTGCCTTATCCAGTACAATATGGCCAAGGACGAGCAGATGCTCATCGTTAACCTTGCCGAGGACGAGGCCCTAACCTCCCAGGAGCAGCAGGCCGTAACCGACGCGCTGACGGCCAAGTACCCGGACCAAAACCTGAACCTTTCCGAATCCCTGACGGTCGAGCCCTTCATAGGCGCGAGATTTTTCAAGAACGGCATAATAGCGATAGTCGTTTCCTTCCTTCTCATACTGGTCTACGTGGCCTTCCGCTTCAAAAACATTGGCGGGGTGTCGGCCGGCGCCATGGCGATAGTGGCCCTGCTGCACGACGCCTGCGTGGTCACCTCGGCCTTCATAGTCTTTAAAATACCGCTCAACGATTCCTTCATCGCGGCTATCTTGACCATCATAGGCTTTTCCATCAACGACACGATAGTCATATACGACCGCATCAGGGAAAACCGCACGCTTCTTGGAAGCAAGGTCGGGCCGGAGGAGCTTGTGGACAGGAGCATAACCCAGTCCATGTCCCGCTCCATAAACACAAATATAGCCGTGTTCATCAGCATAACCATAGTGTATGTTTTTGCGCAGATATACAACATCGAGTCCATAAAGGACTTCGCCCTGCCCATGATGTTCGGCACAGTGTCCGGCTGCTACTCCACGATCTGCATAGCCGGGCCGCTCTGGACCATGTGGCAGAACCATAAGCTGAGGAAAAAGGCCGCCTAGCAAAAAACGACGGAAATAACGCTTGACAAACGCAAATTTAGGTAGTAATATATTTGCCAATCTCATATAGCCAAACCTATGAGGCGAAGATCAAACCGCTGTACGCGCCCGCAGAGAGCGGGGGGTGCTGGGATCCCCGCGGAGAAGCGAAGCGGCAAATGGATCGCCGAGGGAAAGGTGAAAGAGCCGGCTTCCGCCGGTCTTAAGTATCCGGACCGCAGGCCTGCGTTAAAGGCGGAAAATGTGTTTGCATTTTCGTAAAGCGGACCTTTTACGGTCAATTAAGGTGGCACCGCAAGGCTTATCAGCCCTGTCCTTAAAAAAGGATGGGGCTGTTTTGTTTTGCCGGGAGCAGCCGTCGCGGACTGGGGCGGGAGCCTATTGAAATTAAATCGGGAAAGGTGATAAAAATGGCGGAAAAGCGCGAACTCAAGACCGAAGCCCGGCGCGGCGGCTTCGGCGTATCGGACCTCATACTGGTGGCCGTACTGCTGGCGGCGGGCGCCGTGCTCAAGCTCACCGTGGGGACGGTGATCAATTTCTTCGGAATGAAGCCGAATTTCATCATTGCCATGTATTGCCTGGCCATACTGCTGACCCGGCCGGCGAGGCTTACGGCGGCCCTTGGGCAGGCCGCCGTGATCGGCATACTGGCCGGGGCCGTATGCCAGTTCCTGCCCGGCACTCCCTGGCTCAACTTCATATCCGAGCTTCTGGGCGCGCTCGTGATGGCGCTGCTGGCAAGGCTGCCGCTTAGGCTTGGAAAGGCTGATCTTTCGGCGTCGGTCTCAACCTTCCTTGCCACGATAGTCAGCGGCTCGGCCTTTGTGGCCTGCCTGTTTGCTTTTCTCCACGCGGCGACAAAGAGCCTGGCGGCCTATGTGCCCATTGTGTTCTTTACGGCGCTCATCAACGCGGTCATAGTGCAGCTGCTCTACATACCGCTGAAGGCCGTGCTGAAAAAGTAGGCCTGGAATGCGATGATATCGGTAAAAGACCTTACTTTTGTGTACGAAGGCGCCAGGAAGGCCGCCCTAAGCGGCGTGTCCATGGAGATAAGACAAGGCGGCTTTGTCGGCGTAATAGGCCCTTCGGGAGCAGGCAAGACCACGCTGCTGAGCTGCATGAACGGCATAATCCCGCACCATTTCAAGGGCGACTACTACGGCTCGGTTAAGATCTGCGGGAAGGACACCTTTGATTGCAGCCTTACGGAGCTGAGCCTTGTGGCCGGCACCGTTTTTCAGGACGTGGACGGCATGCTGATAAACGCCACCGTGGAGGACGAGGTGCTCTACGGCCTTGAAAATTTCGGCCTGCCCAAGGCGGAAATTGCGGCAAGGCTGGAGGAAGTCCTCGAAGAGGTGGGCATAGCCGGCCTGCGGCGGCGCTCCATAAGCACCCTGTCCGGCGGGCAGAAGCAGAAGGTGGCCATAGCTGCCGTTCTCGCGCTGAGGCCCCAAATACTGCTGCTCGACGAGCCGACCGGCGAGCTGGATCCGGCGAGCAGCAGGCTGGTTTTTTCGCTGCTGAAAAGGCTCAACAGGGAGCGGGGAATAACCGTCGTAGCGGTAGAGCAGAAAATAATGCTGCTCAGCGAGTTTGCGAGCGAGCTCGCCGTGATGAGCGAGGGCCGCCTGGAGTTTTTCGGGCCGGTGCGCGAGGTGCTCCGGCATTCCGAGGAGCTTGAGAAAATAGGCGTAAACTGCCCGCGGGTCGTCGCGCTGTCCAGGGAGCTTGAAAAAAGGGGCCTGACGGCGGGGACGCTCTGCGTCAGCGTGGACGAGGCCGAAGCGGAGGTTAGGCGGGTGCTAGAGGGATGATCAGGCTGGAGCGTGTTTGCTACCGCTACGAGGGCTCGGGCGCGGCCGTGGAGGATCTTTCATTTGAAATAAACAGGGGCGAGTTTGCAGCCCTTTTGGGTGAAAACGGCGCCGGAAAATCGACCGTAGCCAAGCTCATAGACGGGCTTGTAAAGCCCGCTTCGGGAACGGTTACAGTGGCGGGCCTGGACACGAGGAAAACGAAAACCAGCGAGCTGGCAAAGCGCGTGGGCTTTTTATTCCAGAACCCGGACCGGCAGATCTGCAAAAATACAGTCAGGGAGGAGCTGGCCTTCGGGCTGGAGCTGCGCGGCCTGGACAGGGCGGCGATAGATGAAAGGGTGGAGCGGACGCTCCGCGATTTCGGCTTCGACGGGGAAAGGGGGCCCTTTACCCTCAGCCGGGGCGAAAGGCAGCGCCTAGCCCTGGCTTCCATCATAGCCGCCGAGCCTGAGATAATGATACTGGATGAACCGACGACGGGTCTTGACTACAGGGAGTGCATGCGCGTCATGGAGGCCGTGAAAGGGCTTAATGAAAACGGGGCAACCGTTTTGATGATTTGCCACGACATGGAGGTCGTGCTGGACTTCGCGCGCAGGGCGCTGGTCCTGTCGAAAGGCCGGCTCATAGCGGACGGAGCGGCCCGCCGCATTTTCCGCAGCGCCTGTGCGATGGAGAAGGCCTCGCTCTCGCCCCCGCAGATAACCCAGCTTTCGCTGAGGCTGGGGGCGGGCTTCGAGGAGGCCGACACGGTGGGCGAGCTGGCCGAGGCGATTGTGAAAAGGAGGCGCGCGGTATGAAGGGCCTGCTGGAATATACGGAAGGGAACACGTTTATTCACCGCATGAACCCCCTTGTAAAGCTGCTGCTGGCGCTGTGCGTCTGCGCCGCCGCCTTCGCCTCGGACAGCCTGGCCTTTCTCGCCGCCCTGCTGGCGATTGACCTTGCCTTAGGGGCTGCGGGAGGCGTTTTCGGCAAGGCCCTGAGGCTGCTAGCCGGGCTGCTGAAGGCGGGGCTGCTTTTGTTCGTTCTCCAGCTCCTGTTTTTCCGGGAAGGAAGGCCCCTGTTCCTTTTCGTCACGGACGAGGGAGCGCTTACGGCGGCGAAGCTGGCTTTGCGCTTCATCGCAGCCTGCATGCCGCTGGCTCTGATGCTGGGCCTCACGCGGACGGGGGATCTGACAAACGCCCTGGTTAAAACGGCGCATGTCCCTTACAAATACGCCTTCACGCTCTCGGCGGCCATAAGGTTCATACCGCTGTTCATGAGCGAAATGGAGGGCGTGATGGAGGCGCAGGCGTCGAGGGGCGTGGATTTTGACGGCGGCCCGCTTAAAAAAATCAGGCTGGCGCTGCCTCTGTGCGTGCCGCTGCTTATGATTTCGGTAAGGAAGATAGACGGGTCAGCCGTCGCCGCCGAGGCGAGGGGCTTTAATCTGCGCGGCCGGGCTTCGGGCTACAAGGACTATCCCCTCGGGACGGCAGACCTGCCGGCCGCCGCCCTGTGCGCCGCCCTGGTGGCGCTGGGTATAATCACATGAAATTTGGGTGACAAGAATGAAAATGACGGAAACGCAATTTGAGCTTATAAAGGCCCAGCTTGAAAGGCTGGTTTCAAGGGAGGGCTTTTACAGGGAAAAGCTGAAAGGGATAGATATAGGCTCCGTACAATCCCAGGAGGACTTCGAGAGGCTGCCCTTTACATGGAAGGGCGACCTGAGGGAGGCCTACCCCCTGGGGCTGCAGGCGGTGCCGGACGGCGAGGTGGTGCGCATACATTCCTCCTCGGGCACTACGGGCATGCCGGTCATCATACCCTACACGGCAAGGGACGTGGAGGATTGGGCGATAATGTTCAGCCGCTGCTACGAGACGGCGGGCGTGACGAAGCTGGACCGCGTGCAGATAACGCCGGGCTACGGCCTGTGGACCGCCGGGATAGGCTTCCAGAGCGGGGCCGAGAGGCTGGGCGCCATGGCCATACCCATGGGCCCCGGCAACACCGAAAAGCAGCTCCAGATGATGGCGGACCTGAAGGCCACCGTGCTGTGCGCCACCTCCTCCTATGCGCTGCTGCTGGCCGAGGAAATAGCGCGCAGGGGCATCAGGGACCGGCTTTGCCTGAAAAAGGGAATAATCGGCTCCGAGCGCTGGGGCGAAAAGATGCGCAGGAGGATAGCCGGGGAGCTTGGCATAGAGCTTTACGACATATACGGGCTTACTGAAATATACGGCCCCGGCATAGGCATAAGCTGCGGGCACGGCTGCGGCATGCACGTATGGGACGATTATCTGTATTTCGAGGTAGTGGATCCCGCCACGGGGAAAAACCTGCCCGACGGCGAAACGGGAGAGCTTGTCATAACCACCCTAAAAAAGGAGGGCGCGCCGCTGATACGCTACCGCACCCACGACCTGACAAGGCTCATCCCCGGCCGCTGCCCCTGCGGCAGCCCTTATCCACGAATAGACACGATAGCCGGCAGGACGGACGACATGGTCAAGGTCAAGGGGGTTAACATCTTCCCAAGCCAGATAGACGAGCTGCTCAGCGCAACGCCAGGCGCTTCCAGCGAGTACAGGCTCGTAATAGACCATGTGGAGGGGCGGGATGTCTGCACACTGACCGTTGAGATCGAAAAGGGGGCCGACGGGGAGGCCCTCGAAGCGGAAATAAAGCGGCGCTTCAAGTCCCGGATAGGCATAGCGGTGGAGGTGGAGCCGGTTGAGCTCGGCGCCCTGCCGCGCAGCGAAAAGAAAACCGCGCGCGTTTCCGACAGGAGGTAAGCCGGCGTTCAGGGTTCCGCCGGGGCGCGGATCGGCGAAATAGTCCTGCGCATCTTGACAAAACGCCGTCGCTGTGCAAGTATAGCCTGGAAGGTTGCTTGAAGCGCAAGCTTCCGGCCGGCTTTAAAGCATAAGCAGCGCTTTCAAAGGCGCAAACAGGGGTTGCGTCCGTCCGGGCATAGGAACGAGGCCCTGCGGCCGGGTGAAGCTTGCCTTCGCGACGTACACAGAGGACGAAAAGGTGGTTTCATTGAACTTTCCCTCGCTTGCTAAAAGACTGGCCTTTGCCATAGCGGCCGCGGTTCTGGTAGCGGCCGCGCTGCTTTTCGTCAAGGCGCGCACAGAAGCGGCCGGAGGCGAAAGCGCGCCCGACGCTTCGCTTGCCGAAAGCACGCCTGCGCCTGAGCCTTCCCCAAGCCCTGCGCCTGAGCCCACGGCGGAACCGGCTGCCGAGCAGGCTGCCGAGCAGGCGGAGGAGGCGCAGGCCGCTGCGCCGGGCGGATTCGACGACGAGGAAGAGTCGGAGGGGCAGGCCCAGCCTTCCCCCGAGCCGGAGCCGCCTAAGGCCAAGCCCGTGGTGCCGGAAAACACGGTGGTGGACACCTCCACCCAGCTTTATACATACGAGGAAATGGCCGGGGACCTTCAGGAGCTGGCCTCGAAATATCCTGATCGCCTCGCGGTGTCCGTGCTGGCGGTCACCGACGACGGGCGCAATGTATACCTGGCCAGGCTGGGAAATGCAAAGGCCGGCAAGGAGGCGCTTGTCCATGCCGCCATACACGCCAGGGAATACATGACGGCGATGCTGGCGATGAGCCAGCTTGAGTATTATCTGCGAAATTGGGACGCCGAGTATAAGGACGGGAAAACCTACGGGGACATATTCAATTCGGTTTGCCTTTACATGCTGCCCATGGTCAACCCCGACGGGGTGACGATAAGCCAGTTTGGGGCCAGGGGCATAAAAAACGACGAGCTGCGCGCTAAATTCCTGAAAATGGAAGGCTCAGACAACTACCGCCGCTGGAAGGCCAACGTCAACGGCGTCAACTTAAACCGCAACTTCAACAGCTATTGGGCGCCGGACAAGGACCATCCGGCAATGGAGGGCTACTGCGGGCCCTATGCCGAATCAGAGGCCGAAACCAGGGCCGTCGTAGACCTTGTCAACTCCCGTAATTTTGCCTGCTCCATAGCCTTCCATACCGCCGAGCGGACGGTCTACTACAACGTGGGGCAGAAGGGCGAGGTTTTAGAAAAAGCCAAAAAGCTTGCCAGCCTGTGCGCCGATATGACCGGCTACAAGCGTGAGGACGAGGAATCCGTGCCGAGGGGCCTGGATTACAACTGGCTGAACCTTGAAAAGGGCATACCGGCGCTAATAATAGAATGCGGCATATCCATGTCGCCCCTGCCGCTGAGCGAGTTCCCGGCAATCTGGAAGGAAAACAGGGATATACCGGCTGCGGTTTGCCGGCTGGTCGCGCAGGACAGCATGTTTGCCTCGGCGGCTGCGGCCACGGAGCAGCCGGCGCCGGCAGGAGAAGCGCAGGCGTCCGTGGAGGAGCCGCCCGAGGAGACGGAGCCGGAAGCGGCTGGAGCCGAACCGGTGACTGAGGAGAGCGCGGAACCCGAGCCTGAGGAGAGCGCCGAGGCGGCGGAAACGGACGGCGATAGCGCTTTGCCCGGCGGGGAAGCCGAAGGGGCAGCCGTGCCGACGCCGGAAACCGCCTCGGACGGCGCCGCCGCCGAAACTCAATAGAAGGACGCGGCGGGGCTTTCGGCACCGAAAGCCCCGCAAAAAATTAGCTTGACAGGCGCGGTTCCCGGGTCTATTATTTAGTTAGTAAAACTAAATATATATGGAGCCGCATATGCCCGACTTTGAAACCAGACTGAACGAGCTGCTGATAGATATATTCAACTCCGTATCCAAATACGAGGCAAGATCGCTGAAAAGCCTCTCGGACAACGCCGTCACGGCCGCGGAGGCCCATATTATAGAGGCCGTTGCCAAGGCCGGAGACGGGATGACCGTCGGTGATATAGCCGCAGCCTTAAACGTTGCGGCCTCGACGGCGACGGTGGCTTTGAAGAAGCTTGAGGGCAAGGGCCTCGTAACAAAGACGGCAAGCCCGGAGGACGGGCGCAGGAGCATAATAAGGCTGACGGAGCTGGGCATGAAGATAAACAGGGCGCACATGTATTTCCACAGGCGGCTGGCCAAGAACGTCGGCCACGACATGACCGAGCCGGAAAAGGAAATACTCCTGTCTGCGACCGGGAAGCTGGCACGCTTCCTCAGGGAAAAGGCCGACGAGGACGCGGCTCAGGCCGGACCGGAGCGCAAGGCGCAATCAAATGTAAAGGTCGAAAAATAAATGAGCATTAAGATTATAGGCACAGGCTGCGGCTTTCCGGAAAAAATTGTGACCAACGCGGAGCTTTCGCGTATGGTGGATACCAGCGACGAGTGGATAGTATCCCGCACGGGCATAAAAAGCAGGCGAGTATGCCGGGAGGAAACGCTGGCCCAGCTTTGCCGGGACGCCGCGGAAAAGGCGCTGGCGAAGGCGGGCCTGACCGCGGGCGACATCGACCTGATAGTCTGCTCCACGCTCAACGGCGACTATATAACGCCCTCCCTGTCCTGCTCTGTGGCAGAGCTTCTGGGCGCGGCCTGCCCGGCCTTCGACATAAACGCCGCCTGCGCGGGCTTCATATACGCCCTCAGCGTGGCCGAGGGCTTCCTGCTGACGGGGCGGTACAGAAACGTTCTGCTAATAAGCGCGGAAAAAATGTCAAAGCACGTCGACTGGACGGACAGGAGCACCTGCGTGCTGTTCGGGGACGGGGCGGCGGCCTGCGTCGTCGTTCCGGGCGGGGCGCTGCGCTACATCAAGCTGACGGTCAAGCCGGACACCAGCCTTTTGCGCATAGACTGCGGCAACGGGAACAGCCCCTTCGCACCACCGAAAAAAACGGGTTTCCTCCATATGAAAGGGCAGGACGTGTTCAAATTCGCCGTGACGAACATCGACACAAACGTCAAGCACGCCATGGACAGCCTCAATCTCACCCCGGACGACATTGACTACTTCGTCTTTCACCAGGCTAACAAGAGGATAATAGACTACGCCAGGGCAAAGCTGGGACAGCCGGAGGAGAAGATGCCGCTGAACATAGAAAATACCGGCAACATTTCCTCCGCCACCATACCCATACTGCTGGACAAAATGCTGGATGACGGGAGGCTCAGGCCGGGAAAAAGACTGCTGATGACGGCCTTCGGGGCGGGCCTGACCACGGGCACCTGCATCATGGTCTGGGAATAGGCGAGCGGCCGCGCCAAGCTTAAAGCTGTGGCGCGGCTTTTTTTAACGCCGATTTTACACGCCGATTACGCCCCGCGCGCCGGAAATGCTTGTAAAGAAGCGGGCGCGGGGCTATACTAATGGCGCTATAATAAATAAAAGGCAAGCAAGGAAGAAAGTATGATAACCTTTGAGGATATAAAAAACAACGAGGCGATAAAGACCTACATCCAGAGGGCTGACGAGTCGCTCACGGCGCTGGGATACACCGAGCACAGCTTCCCGCACGTGCTGCGGGTCGCCAGGGACGCCAAGTATATACTCGAGACGCTCGAGTACCCTGAGCGGACGGTGGAGCTTGCCCAGATAGCGGCCTACCTGCACGACATAGGCAACCTGGTAAACCGCATAGACCACTCCCAGAGCGGCGCGGTTATGGCCTTTACGATACTCAGCGGCATAGGCTTCGATCCCTCCGAAACCGCCACCATAGTCACCGCCATAGGCAACCACGACGAGGGCACCGGCATAGCGGTCAACCCGGTTGCGGCGGCGCTGATAGTAGCCGACAAATCCGACGTGCGGCGCAGCCGCGTAAGGAATACGGACATATCCAGCTTCGACATACACGACAGGGTCAATTATTCTGTGAAGGAGTCCTCCATAAAAATAAACGAGGAGCGCACCCTGCTCAAGCTGAAGCTCAGCGTCGACACAAGATACGGCTCCGTCATGGACTATTTTGAAATCTTTCTCGGGCGCATGATTATGTGCCGCAAGGCCTGCGAAAAGCTGAAGCTGAAATTCAAGCTTATCATCAACGAGCAGCAGCTTATTTAAGGAGGGGGCCTTCAGGACAGGCGGCCCTTGAAATCCGCATAGCCGAAGGACCTGACTATCTCGTACTCGCCACCGCGCCTTTTCAGGACTATGTCCGGCAGGCGCATGCCGTTGAAGGTGTTGTTCTTGACCATGGTGTAGATGGCCATATCTCCGAAGACCAGCCTGTCGCCGGGCCTGAGGGGTCTGTCGAAGGAATAGTCGCCTATTATGTCGCCGGCAAGGCAGGTCGGCCCTCCGAGCCGGCAGTCATAAGGCTTTTCCCCGGGCCGGCCCGAGCCCTCCAGAGGGGGGCGGTAGGGCATTTCGAGCACATCGGGCATATGGCAGGCGGCGGAGGCGTCTATTATGGCTATATCGAGGCCGTTATGGACGACGTCCAGCACCGTGGAAACCAATACGCCGGCGTTTAGGGCCACGGCCTCGCCCGGCTCCAGATATACCGTCAGGCCGTATTTTTCCCTCATGCGGCGGATGCACCGCTCAAGCCTCGGCAGGTCGTAGCCGGGCCTTGTGATGTGGTGCCCGCCGCCGAAGTTTATCCATTCCATGCCGTCGAGGTATTTGCCGAATTTTCCTTCGACGGCGTCCAGCGTAGCCTCCAGCGCGTCGGCGTCCTGCTCGCAGAGGGTGTGGAAATGCAGGCCGGTGACGCCGGCCAGGCTCTCACCCTCAAGCGCGGCCGCCGTCGCCCCAAGGCGCGAGCCGGGAGAGCAGGGGTCGTATATGGCGCGCTCCTGCGTGGATAATTCTGGATTTATCCTGAGGCCCAGCTTTTTGCCCCCCGCTGCGGAGGCGAATTTCCTCAGCTGGGCCGGGGAGTTGAAAACTATATGGTCGCAGAGGGCGGCAAGCTCGGCAAACTCGTCCTCCCTGTAGGCCGGGGAGAAAACGTGGGTCTCGCCGCCGAATTCCTCATGGCCCAGCCGCGCCTCGTAAAGGCCGCTAGCCGCCGTCCCGTCAAGGTAGCGGCGCACGAGAGGGTAGACGGCGAACATTGAAAAGGCCTTTTGGGCAAGCAGCACCCTTGCCCCCGTGCGTTCGGCAAGGCCGCGCAGCAGCCTCAGGTTTTCCTCAAGCCTTTCCTCGTCCACAACGTAGCAGGGCGTCCTCAGGTCCTCAAAGCGCATCTCAGTCCACCAAAACGGGGTCGAAGCTTTCCTTCCAGGGCAGGCCCTGCCTGTTCAGCTCGTCCATGAAGGGGTCGGGGTCGAATTCCTCGGCGTTGAAAACGCCGGCGCCGCCCCACTTGCCGGTAAGCAGGAGCTTCGCGCCTATCATGGCCGGAACGCCCGTGGTGTAGGCTATGGCCTGGGAGCCCACCTCGCGGTAGCACTCCTCGTGGTCGCAGATGTTGTAAAGGTAGTAGGCGCGGTCCTTGCCGTCCTTCCTGCCTTTGAATATGCAGCCTATGTTGGTCTTGCCCTTGGTTCTCGGGCCGAGCGAGGCCGGGTCCGGCAGCAAGGCCTTCAAAAACTGGATGGGCACTATCTCGCGGCCCTCGAAGACTATGGGCTTGGTCGACAGCAGGCCCACGTTTTCAAGGCACTTCATGTGCGTGAGGTAGGACTGGCCGAAGGTCATGAAAAAACGTATGCGCCTGACGCCGGGGATGTTTTTTGCCAGCGATTCTATCTCCTCGTGATGCAGCAGGTACATGTCCTTCCTGCCAACGCCCTCGAAGTCGTAGACGCGCTTGATCGCCATGGGCTCGGTTTCTATCCAGCGCCCGTTTTCCCAGTAGGAGCCGGGTGAGGAGACCTCGCGGAGGTTGATTTCCGGATTGAAATTCGTGGCGAAGGGGTAGCCGTGATCGCCGCCGTTGCAGTCGAGTATGTCTATCTCCTCAATATGGTCGAAGTGGTGCTTAAGGGCGTAGGCTGTAAAAACGGAGGTGACTCCCGGGTCGAAGCCGCTGCCGAGCAGGGCGGTGATGCCGGCCTCCCTGAACCTGTCGTGATAAGCCCACTGCCACGAATAGTCGAACAGCGCCGAAAAGCCTAGACGGCGGCGGCGCTCCTCGTAGGCGGCGCGCCACTCGGGGTCGTCCGTGTTCTCCGGCTCGTAGTTGGCCGTATCCATATAGCTTACGCGGCAGCGCAGGCAGGCCTCCATAATGGACAGGTCCTGATAAGGCAGGGCTATGTTCATGACAAGGTCGGGCCGGTAGCTCTCAATGAGAGCCACAAGCTCCTCCACCCTGTCCGCGTCTACGCGAGCGGTGCTTATCCTCGTCGCGGTCTTGCCCTCAAGCTCGGCCTTGAGCGCGTCGCACTTTTCCTTGGTCCGGCTGGCAATGCAAAGCTCGGCAAATACGTCGCTGTTTTTGCAGCATTTTTTTATCGCCACGGAGGCCACGCCCCCGCAGCCAATGACAAGAACTCTGCTCATCCTCTATTCCTCCTCATTGAACGTCGCAAGCGACAGCAGCATCTCTCGCACAATTTTAACCGCCGCAGCGACCGATATGCCGCTGTGGTCCCAGGGCGGGCTCAGCTCCGTGACGTCGCAGGCCACGACTCTGCAATTTGAGCAGACGGCGGCGGCTGCAAGGCGCAGCTCCTCGAAGCTAACGCCGCCCGGCTCCGGCGTTCCCGTGCCGGGAAAGACGGAGGGATCCAAAACGTCGAGATCCACCGTCAGGTAGACGGGACGCCCGGCCAGGGCGCGAACGGAAGCGTCAAGGCCATTGAAATTATGGCGGTGCAGCTCAGTGCGCCCGGCGCTCCATATAAATTCGCCTTGCTCGCCGGAGCGGATGCCGAACTGGAATATACGCCCGTCGCCGGCAAGCTCGTGGCAGCGGCGCATTACGGTGGCGTGGGAGAGCCTTTCGCCCAGATACTCCTCGCGCAGGTCGGCGTGCGCGTCGAAATGGATTATGCTTATGTCGGGGTATTTTTTGTGTGCTGCCCTGAAGGCCCCAAGCGTTACAAGATGCTCCCCGCCCAGCAGGAAGGGCAGCTTCCCGCGCGAGAGTATAAGCTCGGTTCTGGCCTCTATTTCGGCCAGGGCCCTTTCAGGGCTGCCGAAGGGCAGCTCGAGGTCGCCTCCGTCGAAAACGGAGGTTTCTGAAAGGTCTCTGTCAAGGTGCGGGCTGTAGGATTCAAGCCCGTAGGATTCGCGGCGTATGGCCGCGGGGCCGAAGCGCGCGCCGGGCCGGTAGGAGGTGGTGCCGTCGAAGGGCGCTCCGAACAGGACTATTCCGGCGCCGTCAAAATCGCTGACGCAGCTTAAAAAAGTATCCGTATTCCTATTCCACATCTCGAAGCATCCTTTCCACATAGGCCGGTATATAGAAGCAGCCCTCGTGCAGCTTGGTGGTGTAGTAGTTTGTTGTTATGCCCAGACTGTTCCACTCGGCCGCGCGCAGATCGTCCAGCGGGTGGTATTTTTTCGAGGCGAAGCCGAACAGCCAGTGGCCCGAGGGGTAGGTGGGTATGTGGGCCTGATACACCCGGCTGATCGGGAAGCTCTCGACTATGCGCTTGTGGGCCCGCTGCATGGCCGCGGCGTCGTTCGGGTAAAAAGGGCTTTCATGCTGGTTGACCATTATCCCGTCGTCCTTGAGCGCCATATAGCAGCTTCCGTAAAACTCGCGGGTGAAGAGCCCCTCTCCCGGGCCGAAGGGATCTGTGGAATCGACGATGATGAGGTCGTAGGCCGACTCCCTGCGGCGGACAAACTTTACCCCGTCCTCGTAATGGATGCGAACCCTCGGGTCGCCCAGCCCGCAGGCGGTGAAGGGCAGGTATTCCCTGCTCGCCTCGACGACCATGGGGTCTATTTCCACAAGGTCTATGGACTCGACGCAGGAGTACCGCGTCAGCTCGCGAACGGCGCCGCCGTCGCCCCCGCCGATGACAAGTATCCGCCTCGCGGACGGGTGAACCGCCATGGGCACGTGGGTAATCATTTCGTGGTATATGAACTCGTCCTTCTCGGTGAGCATCATGTAGCCGTCGAGCGCAAGGAAGCGGCCAAACTCCAGCGACTCGAATATGTCTATGCGCTGGAAGGCGCTGCGGGCGCCGTAAAGCTGCCTGTCGGTGCGTATGGACAGCCTTACGTTCGGCGTGTGGTTTTCGGTGAACCAAAGCTCCATTCAAACGCCCCCGCTTTCGTCTCTCCGCCGCGAAAAGGCGGCGCTGTATTTTAATACGGGCATATTGAGTCAGTCTCCTTTTATAACGTTCAGCCGCTCAAGGTTCAGATCCTCCGGGCCGGTCAGAGTGCTGCCCCTAGCCTTGGCGTATTTGATGTATTCCACTATGTCCCGCGTCACCAGCTCGCCCGGGGCCAGTATGGGGATGCCGGGAGGGTAGCACATGGCAAACTCCGCGCAGACCCTTCCCACCGCCCTGTCCAGCGGCAGGGAGAGCTTTTCGGCGTAAAATGCCTCCTGCGGAGATTTTATAACGACGGGGGGTATATATTCCTGGGTGAGCATGCCCGCCTTTGGCCGCTTGAAGCGGCGGCGTATGTCGCCCAGCGCGCTGACTAGCCGCTCTATGTCCCGCAGCCGGTCGCCCACGGATATATAGGCAAGTATGTTGCCTATATCGCCGAACTCAATCTGTATGTCGTACTCGTCGCGCAGTATATCGTAGACCTCTATGCCGGCAAGCCCTATTTCCAGCGTATGCACCGAAAGCTTGGTCCTGTCGAAATCAAAAGCGCCTCCGCCACTGACAAGCTCGGTTGAAAATGCCCTGTAATCGCCTATGGCATTTATCTCACCTCGGGCGTATTCGGCAAGCTCCAGTACGCGGCCCAGAGTTTCGGCCCCATTAAGGGCCAGATTGCGCCTTGATATATCAAGGCCGGCCATCAGCAGGTAGGAGGCGCTGGTGGTCTGCGTGAGGTTGATTATTTGTCTGAGGTAGCCCTCCCTCACGGAGGCCGAGGCCAGCAGCAGCGAGCTTTGCGTGAGGCTGCCTCCGGACTTGTGCATGCCTATCGAGGCCATATCAGCTCCGGCCGACATGGCGGGGCGGGGCAGGCCCCTGCCGAAATAAAAATGAGTCCCGTGCGCCTCGTCGGCAAGGGCCAGCATGCCATTTTCATGGGCCAGGCTTATTATGGCCTCCACGTCGGAGCACACGCCGTAGTAGGTGGGGTTGTTGAAAAGCACGGCCTTCGCGTCCGGGTTTTCCTCAATGGCCCGCCTTACCCCCTCCGGCGACATGCCCAGCGAGATGCCGAGCTCCCTGTCCACGCCGGGGTCTACGTAGACCGGCGCCGCTCCGCACAGGACCATGGCGTTGATGGCGCTTTTGTGCACGTTGCGGGGCAGTATTATCTTGTCGCCCCGCTTGCAGGCGTAGAGTATCATGCTCTGCACGGCCGAGGTCGTGCCGCCCACCATGAAAAAGGCAAAGGCCGCGCCGAAGGCTTGTGCCGCCAGCTCCTCCGCGTCGCGTATTACGGATACGGGATGCGTCAGATTGTCCAGCGGCTTCATGGAATTGACGTCTATATCCACGCAGCGCTGGCCCAGCAGCCCTGCCAGCTCCGGATTGCCGCGCCCGCGCTTGTGGCCGGGCACATCGAAGGGCACGACCCTCCTGCTTTTGAAGCGCTCCAGAGCCTCGTAAAGGGGCGCGCTGCTTTGCGTCAGGCCGCTCATCAGTAGATGTTCCTTCCGCTGAATATCTCTATCATTTCACGGCGAAGGGCCGAAACTATAGAGAGCCTAACCTCGGGCGGCAGCTCGTAGACGTCCTTCTTGAACAGGTAGTTTTGCAGGTCAATCTCCTTTATCAGCATTTTGGTGTGGAAAAGGTTGGCCTGGTAGACGTTAATGTCCACCGCGTCGTAGCGCCGGAGCGTCTGCGGGTCTATGAAGTCCTGTATGGAGGTTATGTTGCCCTCCATAAAAAGCTTTTTGCCGCCGATATTCCTCGTAAAGCCTCTCACGCGGTAGTCCATTGTGATTATGTCGGAATCGAAGCTGCCTATGAGATAATCAAGGGTCGAAAGAGGAGTTATTTCCCCGCAGGTGGCGACGTCTATGTCCACACGGAAGGTGGCTATGCTGGTTTCTGGGTGGAATTCCGGGTAGGTATGGACGGTGACATGGCTTTTGTCGAGGTGGGCCACCATAGCGTCGCCGCCTATGGGCACCATGGAGCCTTCCGCGATGAGAAAGGTGACCGACGCGCCCTGGGGATCGTAGTCCTGCTTGGATACGCTGAGGACCTTGGCCCCTATCATCTCCGTCAGCGTCGTCATTATATTGGTAAGGCGCTCGGAATTGTAGCGGTCGTCTATATAGGCGATGTAGTCGCGCTGCTCACGCGGAGATTTGGCGTAGCAGACGTCGTATATGTTGAAGCTGAGCGACTTGGTAAGGTTGTTGAACCCGTAAAGCTTCATCTTGTTTTCCATTTGAGCACCCCCTGAAATGAAAGCGCGCCTGAGCGGCAAAAAATAAAACACAAGCTGCGCGTACAGGCGCGTCGCTTGTGTATTATGCCATTATATGCCCGCCGCAATACCGAAGGCGCGGCGCGCCCCGGGAGGCGGAAAAGCATATCGTCCCACAGAGTCTTTATAGCAAAATTACTATTACCACTCTTATTGACCGTTTCACAAGTTGACGCGCCGCCTTGGCCCCCTGGCCGCCGCCGCGCACGGTTATGAAGTAACCAACTTATAAAATTTGAGCTTTTAACTCAATCAATAAGGCAACCAAGTTGCCCCTGTCTCTTCGACAGGTTTTCGGCATTCGACCCGGCCGTCCGTGTAGCCTCGACCCGCTCGGGGTGGTCAGTTATTTTGCTTTGAAAAGACTCGGATGCTTCTCTTCAAAATCCAATGTAGTTTAGCATATCGTGTTTGCAGAGTCAACTATTATTTATGAAATCCTGTGATTTTCCTGCAATATCGCCGCCTTGGAAATTGTCCAGCTAAAACCTCCCCTTTAGCGAAAAGAGTTTGAAGCGAATTATCATACGGAGGATCTAAGCAGCTCCGAGGCGGCGGAGGCGGTGCACTCTCCCCTGAGAAAGGCCTCGTAGCATTCGCATATCCTTCCGGCCTCTCCGAACGCAACCTGTTTCCCGTGGTCAAGCCATAGCACCTTGTTGCAAAGCTCCCGGATTTGGCCCAGCGAATGCGACACCAGTATGGTGGCCGCGCCCCGCGATATGATTTCACGCATTTTTCTGGCGCTCTTTTCCTGAAACGCGCCGTCGCCTACCGCCAAAACCTCGTCGAGTATAAGTATTTCCGGCTGCACAAGCGAGGCTATCGAAAACGCAAGCCTTGACTGCATTCCGGAGGAGAGCTGCTTGAAGGGCCTGTCTACGAAATCGCCTAATTCAGCAAAAGAAATTATCTGCTCAAAAGCGCCGTCCATAAATTGTCGTGTATAGCCCAGCATGGCTCCGCGAAGATAAGTATTTTCCTTGACGGTCAAATCCCCGTCAAAGCCGGAGCCCAGCTCAAGCAGGGCAACTGTTTTGCCGCTTCGCGTTACGTTACCGCAAGTTGGTTCCATAATGCCGGCTACAACCTTCAAGAGGGTAGATTTGCCCGCTCCGTTTGCACCGATGATACCAAGCATATCGCCAGAGTTTAATAAAAAAGAAATATTCCTAACAGCCCAAAATTTTTTAACTTGGTAATTGTGCGTTAGACGCCGCATCAGCCATTCCTTCAGGCCGATTTCCTTGAAATCACCCGTAAGATAGCATACGGATATATCGTCAACCTGCACCAGCATATGCCAAATACTCCCGTCAAACGTAATACAGAAATTTGTGATTATATTTTTTGTATATCCAAAATCCTATAAATAACATAATCAGCGCATAGAGGGCTCCAAGCAAATGAAACCAAATTGATGGGATTGTCGAATCGATTACTATTTTGCGGAAATAGCGTCCATATAAATATATGGGGTTGCATAGAAATAAGCATTGGGCCACGTAAGAGTATTTGTCAATAGTATAAAAAATAGCCGAGAGATACATGAGCAGCAATGTAAAAACACCCCATAAATATTGTATGTCCCTGAAAAAAACGTACAGTGCGGACAATATCAGACCCGCCCCAATGTTGAATGCAACGAGGCACACTATGGGATACAGAAGAAGCACGAATTTCCATGTAAACGGCAACCCGTCAGCCATAACGAAAACAAAATACACCAAAAGCGTAAGGCCAAAATTAATAAGCGAGGAGACGTTTCTGGAAAACAAAAACAAATACT
The DNA here is from genome assembly GCA_029265405.1 of Clostridiales bacterium. Classification (GTDB taxonomy): domain Bacteria; phylum Bacillota; class Clostridia; order Oscillospirales; family Oscillospiraceae; genus JAJUJI01. The sequence continues at coordinate 126,986 of JAJUJI010000008.1, forward strand.
TCGGAACGTTTATTTTCGTGAATATTCCGGCATTTCCGGTAAGCGCCTCCATTCCGGAGTTTGTAGATTCGCTGAAGAAAGAAAATACAAGCTGCCCGGAAAAAAGATATATTATATAATGTTCGGTATTGCGGCCAAAAAAATTGCTGAATACAAGCCACATGACCAGAAGGGTGAGAAGCGGTGATAAAACACTCCACAACATTCCCAATATCGTTCGCTTATATTTCTTTTTAAAATCACGCTTTACAAGTTCCTCAAATAGAAATTTGTATTGATTGATTTTATTAAGAACATCACACTTCGGCATGAGGCTACCTCACTTCAGCGATAAGCAGCGTTTCCAGAGCCAGAGTATAAGGATGTGGTTTGATAATTTTAAATTTATATCCCAGATCCATTGACTCAATCATAGGCTTGATGTGGAAAAAATCATCTGCGGTATGGTAAATGGAAATCAGCAAAATGGGCTTTTGCGTAGAGATGGTTTTAGCCGCCCCCTTCAGTAAGGCTTGTTCCATCCCTTCGATATCGGCCTTAATTATTCCAATATTTAAACCATGCTTTTCAACGTATTTATCTATGGTGGTTTGCATAACCGTATTCCGAGCGCTGTATGTATAATTCTCTCTTTGAATTGCCGTATTGCCTACCCTGTTTCCCTCTTCAGCAAACAGATTCAGCTGTCCTTCCTCGTCGCCCAATGCCAAGTTTACAGCAACTATATTGCCGCGTTTATTCATTTCCGCCACAGAGCTAATTCTACCGCATAATTCAGGTATAGCTTCAAATGCATAGACCTTGCCCGACGTATAGCCGGCCAGCAGTTGAAGTGCTCCCCTCAGCGTGGACAACATGAGCAAGCTTTGAAACCGAGTCCTCATTCCATGGTATAATGTAAATGCTTTACCAATACGCAGGATAGGGCAACGCTGGAGAGCGACCTGAGCAGCGTATTGGGTTTGCGGG
>JAJUJI010000010.1 GCA_029265405.1 Clostridiales bacterium
AAGCCTTTTTTAAAATAGATTAAGTCGGTGCTGATAACGATGAGGGTCCACCCGTTCCCATTCCGAACACGGAAGTTAAGCTCATCAGTGCCTACGATACTTGGCTGGCGACGGCCCGGGAAAATTGGTCGGTGCCGACACTTTAAAGGGAGCAGCGAAAGCTGCTCCTTTTAATTAAAGTTAAGATTAAAATAAAACGGAACGCGGCCGCGTTCCGTTTTATTTTAGAAATCAGAGCTGTGCAGGGCTCAGTACAGGGCTTTAATGACGGCTTCCAGACCGCCGACGCTTTCAAGAACGGCTTTAGGGGGAACTGCGGTTTCAAGATCCCAGCCGAGCTCCTTGAAGAAGTTGTCGGCAAGCTTGACATCGTCCACCGTAATGCCGGCGGTAGGCCCTTCCTTGAGAGGCGGCTTGCCTATTATCCTGTCGGATATATCGAAGTCCTTCCTCCTGAAGCCCTCGCGGAGATTGAAGGCGTGTCTTATGGTGTAAGAGCGGATGCCGAGCTTGTTGGTGTCTTCTTCATTGTAGGTGAAGCCTGCTATAGCCTCAAGGTACTTTACATGGCACCCGGGAGGCAGGCCGAAGTCGGCCATCATGCAGAACCCGGCGGCGTTGATTATCTCCTGATTGATGACGCCGTCAAGGTCGCGCTTGCCGGTATCGCTGTAATCGTACTTTACCTCGGGCGGATTGTTGCCGTAGTGTATGCTCAGGCCGCCCTTGACGTGCCTGCCGGGGGTCGGATCGAACTGGTAGGTGCGGGAAAGACCGGGCGACCACCTGGGGTCGTGCTGCGGAATCTCGATGCCGCTTGCCGTAACGAGAGACTCGAAGCCGCGGTTGAAGTGGCGGGCGGCGGCGCGGGAGCCCTGGGCAAGTATCGCGCCTATGCCCTTGAAATCGCAAACGCGCTGCGTCATGGCTACGATCGCCTCGGCGCTGCCCCACTTAAGGTCGATGCCGTCAAGCTCGTCTATGGTGAACAATCCGTTGTTGTAGCACTCCATGAGCCAGGCTATGGTGCCGCCCAACGCTATGGTGTCGAAGCCGTACTGGTTTGCTAGCCAGTTGCAGTGGTTTACCGCCTCGGCGTCGCTGTTGAGCATCTGGCTGCCGAACATGCCCAGCGTCTCGTACTCGGGACGGCCGGTGTCCTCGTGAGGCCAGCGCTTGCCGACTACGTCGTATATGGCGCCGCAGCCGACGGGACAGGCGTTGCAGGCAAACTTCTTCTTCTTATACAGCTTGTCCATGGCCGGAGAGGTAAGCGCCTTGATCTGCTCGTCGGTCAGATCCAGGTGGGTTCCGGCCCAGTTTTTAACTGAGGTGTCGCCCGAGTAAATGCCGGACTCGTAGGTGCCGCCTGTGCCGTAATTTGTGAACAGCTCGAAAACGGGGGCGACCGCCGACTTTTCCCAGTTTACGGTTTCCTTGTTCAGCTCGACAAGCCTGGCCCTGTCCTTTATTTCTATCTTATGGTTGCCGCGGCAAACCAGCGCCTTCAGCTTTTTGGAGCCCATGACGGCGCCCGTACCGCCGCGCGCCGCGGCGCGGTGGCTGTCGTTCATAATCGCCGCCATATTGGACAGCCTTTCTCCGGCCGGTCCTATAAGAGCTATTCCGAGATTTTTGTCGTTGAGCTCCTTTTTGATGGCTTCTTCGGTCTCGACGGTGGTCAGGCCCCAAAGGGCGGAAGCGTCGCGGAACTCCACCTTCCCGTCGTCTATGAAGACGTAAACGGGCTTGTCGGATATGCCCTTGAAAAACACAGCGTCGTAGCCCGACTTCCTGAGTATGGGCCCGAAATTGCCGCCGGAGTTGGCGTCGTTCCAGCCGCCGGTGACGGGCGATTTGCTTACGACGGTATACCTGCCGCCCATGAGCGCCCCGGTGCCGTTGGTCGGTCCGGAAACGAAGCCGAGCATGCTCTCCGGAGCAAACACGTCGGTATGGGCGGGCATCTCATCGAAAAGTATCTTGGCGCCCAGCGATGGACCTCCGACATAATCGCGAGCCGTTTTTTCATCCAGCTCTCTGACCTCATAGGTGCGGTTGGTCAAGTCCACAAAAAGCAGCTTACCAATATAACCGTACAAACTATTCCCTCCTTAAAATAAAGTGCGGACAATAAGATAATATAAAGAATGGCATTGCCATTTTTACCAATTTATTGCGGAAAGCAACGGGTGAACGCCGCAAGGCAAGGCCAAAAAAACAGCGGCAGCCTGCCGATAGCGAAAACAGACTGCCGCCCAACACACAACGACTACGCTTTCGCCGGCAATTCCCAGTCGCCCTCTCATATGAAGGCCGTCTTGTCTCAAACGGCGGACTGCGCAGCCCATAGGCGCAGGCCGCATGGCAATAGACTATGTCCGTAAACCGCAAGGCACGGAAATGCGCGGTTTAAGTAAGGTTCACAGCGGCATCCGCTTTTGAGGATTTGCTAAACCGCGTCCGGCAAGCGCCAAATACATATTAAATTATAAGCAATATCATGGAAAATGTCAATAACAATGAGGGAAAGCCCAAGGCTCGCGGGCAGTTGCTCGCGCTCGGGAGGCTAAAGGAGTTTTTTGCGCCCGAGCGCTTCTCACCCGCCAAGCTTCACCCGGTCCAGCGCAGGTATGAGCAGCGCCGAGGCGAGGGCAGTAAGCGCTATCTCGGGCAGCATGTAGCTGCCGTTGTAGGTCAGCGAATAAAGCCAGACGGGAGTGCCTTCGGGAGCGTAGCTTCCCCAGATGAGAATCCCGGAAAGAAAGCTGCATATGAATCTGATGAAACCCCCGGCGGCGGAGCCGACGGCGGCGGCAGCTATCCGGCTTTTAAAGGGCCTTCCGAAAAAGGCCGCCGCGCCAAGCGCGGTGAAGGCCAGCACGTAATCCAGCAGTATGACGCCTGCAAAAGCTATAAGCGTGTTGGCCGGGGGCGGGTAGAATTGTATCAGCATCTGCAGCAGGCTGTGGACGAAGGCCGCAAGCATTCCCCATTTGACGCCGTGCCGGAACGAAATTAGCGCCAGCGGCGCCATGCTCACGCAGGTGACGGAGCCGCCCTGAGGCAGCTCTATTATTTTGACAAAGCTAAGGGCGGTGGCCAGCGCTATCATCATCGCGCATTCCACCAGTATTCTTGTAGATTTGCTCCTCATTTTCAGCTCTCCTTGCATAAAAATAAAAACGCCCCGTGAATAACACTGAGCGTTCTCTCAACAAAGCATTTCCTACGCTGGCATTATCCAGATCAGGTATAAGGGTTAGAAGCGTCGATTCGCTTCCTCTCAGCCGAGGACACTCAGCACCCCGTATTCATTTTTCAGCATCATACCTTATGAACAGGCGTTTGTCAATCCCAAAACGGGCGGCAAAGATATTCTTATGCTTTTTGCATCAAAGCGCCGGGAACAACAGTTCTGTTTTTTACGCGCATTTTTATTCGATTTGTTGAAAGCATGACCTCAACGGTATATAATAAACTTTAAATACTTTATAAGAGGAACTCAAAAAGATATGCACGACAGTATAATCATCAAGGGAGCAAGAGAAAACAACCTGAAGAACATAGACCTGGCGATACCGCGCAACAAGCTGGTGGTTTTGACGGGCGTTTCCGGCAGCGGCAAGTCTTCTCTGGCCTTTGACACGATTTATGCGGAGGGGCAGCGGCGCTATGTGGAATCCCTGTCCTCCTACGCCAGGCAATTTCTGGGCCAAAAGGAAAAGCCGGACGTAGACTATATTGAGGGCCTTTCACCGGCCATATCCATAGATCAAAAAACCACCTCCAAGAATCCGCGCTCGACCGTCGGTACGGTTACGGAAATTTACGACTACATGCGCCTTTTGTGGGCGAGGATAGGCATACCCCACTGCCCGAAATGCGGCAAGGAGATAAGGCAGCAGACTATAGACCAGATAATAGACCAGATTATGCTGCTGGAGGAGGGAACGAGGATACAGGTGCTGGCCCCGGTCATAAGGGCGCGGAAGGGCGAATACGCAAAGGTGTTCGAGAACGCCAGAAAGAGCGGCTATGTCCGCGTCCGGGTGGACGGCAGCATATACGACCTTTCGGAAGATATAAAGCTTAACAAGAACGTTAAGCATACCATAGAAATCATAGTGGACAGGCTCGTCATAAAGCCCGAGGTAGTCCGCAGGCTGACGGATTCGATTGAGATAGCCTCCGGCCTCGCCGGAGGAATCGTTATTATTGATATAGTCGGGCAGGACAGGGAGCTTATGTTTTCGCAGAATTACGCCTGCGACGACTGCGGCATAAGCATAGAGGAGCTGACTCCGCGCATGTTCTCCTTCAACAATCCCTACGGGGCCTGTCCATCCTGCGCAGGCTTGGGCTGGCAGCTCAGGGTGGATCCGGGCCTGATCATTCCGGATCCGACTCTTTCGATTATGGAAGGGGCCATCTGCGCGTCAAACTGGGGCAATATAAAAACCGACAGCATCTCCCGCATGTATTTCGAGGCGCTGGCAAAGCAATACCGTTTCAAGCTGACAACGCCGGTAGGAGAGCTTCCAAAGGAGGCGCTCAATGCCCTGCTTTACGGAACGGGAGGCGAGAAGCTGGAGCTGAAATATGAAAGGGAGCGCGGCTCCGGCACCTTCTATCAGGCCTTTGAGGGCATAATACCTAACCTGGAGCGCAGATACAGGGAAACCCAGAGCCAGTCCATGCGGACTGACCTTGAGCAGTACATGACGGAATACCCGTGTCCGGACTGCAACGGGAAGCGGCTGAAGAAGGAAACTCTGGCGGTTACGGTCGGCGGCCTTAACATCGCGGAGTTTTCCGACAAGTCGGTAACCGAGGCGCTTGACTTTATCAACGGCCTGAGCCTCAAGGGGAAGGAGGCGGCCATAGCCGAGGTTATACTGAAGGAGATACGGGAGCGGCTGGGCTTTTTGCGGAGCGTCGGCCTTGAATACCTTACCATAAGCCGGCAGGCGGGCAGCCTTTCGGGAGGCGAAAGCCAAAGGATAAGGCTGGCTACGCAGATAGGCAGCTCCCTTGTCGGCGTGCTGTATATACTGGACGAGCCCAGCATAGGCCTGCACCAGCGGGACAACGGGAAGCTGATAGCCACGCTCAAGCGCCTGCGCGATCTGGGCAACACGCTTATAGTCGTGGAGCACGACGAGGAAACAATGCTGGAGTCGGACTATCTGGTGGACATTGGGCCGGGGGCGGGGGTCCACGGCGGGGAGGTTGTATGCGCGGGGACGGTGGAGGAGGTTATGGCCTGCGAGGGCTCCGTCACCGGGCAATATTTAAGCGGCAGAAAGACCATACCGGTTCCGGCCGCAAGGAGGAAGGGGAGCGGCAAATTTCTTGAGATATTGGGCGCCGAGGAGAACAACCTGAAAAATATAGACGTGAAGATCCCGTTGGGAGTGTTCAACTGCGTGACGGGAGTATCCGGCAGCGGCAAGTCCTCGCTGGTTAACATGATACTGTACCGCGCGCTGGCCGCGCGCCTCAACAGGGCCAAGGTCAAGCCGGGCAGGCACCGCGACATACTCGGCGCGGAGCAGCTTGACAAGATAATAGACATAGACCAGTCCCCGATAGGGAGGACGCCGCGCTCCAACCCGGCAACCTATACGGGTGTTTTCAACGATATAAGGGATATTTTCGCCGCAACCCCGGACGCGAGGGCAAGAGGCTACAACGCCGGGCGCTTTTCCTTCAACGTCAGGGGCGGCCGCTGCGAAGCCTGCGGCGGAGACGGCCTTATCAAGATAGAGATGCACTTTTTGCCCGACATATATGTGCCCTGCGAGGTTTGCAAGGGGAGGCGCTACAACCGAGAAACGCTGGAGGTGCGCTACAAGGGCAAGAACATATACGAGGTGCTGGAAATGACGGTGGACGAGGCCTTGGGCTTTTTTGAAAACATGCCGAAAATAAGGGAAAAGCTTCAGGCGCTTTGGGATGTTGGTCTTGATTATATCAAGCTGGGCCAGCCGTCAACGACCATATCGGGGGGCGAGGCCCAGCGGGTCAAGCTGGCCGCGGAGCTGGCAAGGCGCTCCACCGGCAGCACGATGTACGTGCTGGACGAGCCGACGACCGGGCTGCACACCGCCGATGTCGCGAAGCTGCTGACGGTTTTGAACCGGCTGGTGGACGCAGGGAACACCGTAGTCGTCATCGAGCACAATCTTGACATCATAAAAACCGCGGACTATATAATAGATTTGGGCCCGGAGGGCGGAGACCGTGGCGGACAGGTGGTCTGCACGGGAACGCCGGAGGAAGTCGCGGCCTTCGAGGGCAGCTATACAGGCCAGTATTTGAAAAAGGTGTTGCGCTGATGTCCAAAGAGCTTGTCCAGATTTCCGGCAGCATAGAGTCGGTTGTTTATTCCAACGAGGACAGCGGCTATGCGGTGCTGCGCCTTGCCCTCGAGGAGGGAGGGGTGGCCACAGTGGTGGGCGTGCTGCCCTATGCCGCGCCGGGCGAGAAGCTGATAGTTACGGGCGAATGGACTACTCACCAGTACCACGGCGACCAGTTCAGGGCGGACAGCTTCGACAGGCTGATGCCGGAAACCGTGATGGAGATATACAGCTATCTGGCCTCGGGAATAGTCAAGGGCATAGGGCCCTCAACCGCAAGGGCGATAACCGACCGCTTCGGGGAGGATACGCTTCGCGTGCTGGAGGAGGAGCCGGAGCTGCTTGCCGAAATCAAGGGCATCAGCCGCAAAAGAGCCGAGGAGATTGGGGCAGCCTTCAAGCGCCAGTCCTCCCTGAGGCGGCTGATGGAGCTGTTTGCGGTCAACAGGGTGCATTTGCAATACGCGATAAGGCTTTACGCCGCCTACGGCGACGAGGCGCTGGCCGCCGTCATGGCAAATCCTTATATAATCACGGAGGAATACTTCGGAGCCGATTTTACCGACGCGGACAGGCTGGCCTTGTATCTCGGCTTTACCGCCGACTCGCCCGAAAGGATAGAGGCGGCTGTAAGCTTCGAGCTGGCCTACAACTCCGGCAACGGGCATTGCTTCTGTCCCTACGGGAAGCTGGCGGACGCCGTGTCCAGGCTGATATCCGTCCCCGAGGCGGACGCCGCCGCCGCTCTGGACAGCCTTATTATGTCCGGAAGGGTGGTTTACGAGGAGATAGCGGGGCAGAACGCCTGCTACCTGTCCAAGCTCCACGAGGCGGAGGTCTATGTGGCCGGCCGCCTTGCAGAGCTCAGCCGCAGGCGCTTTTTCGCCGCCCTTGAGTCCGACAAACTGATGGAAGCGGTGGAGGCGGAGATGGGCATCAGCCTTGCGGAAAACCAGAGGGAAGCCGTCCGCGCCTCCGCCTGCTACGGGTTGCTGGCGCTGACGGGAGGCCCAGGAACCGGAAAGACTACCACCGTAAGAGCCATAATCAGGCTTTTTGAAAGCATCGGGCTCAGGACGGCCCTGGCCGCGCCGACAGGACGGGCGGCCAAGCGTATGGGCGAGCTTTGCCTCAGGGAGGCCTCCACCATACATAGGCTTCTTGAAACCGGCTTTGACGCGGCTTCGTCGTCACTTGTTTTCAAGAGGAACGCGGAGGATCCGCTGGAGGCCGACGCGGTTATACTTGACGAGGCGTCGATGGTTGACATAACTTTGATGAAGGCCCTGCTTGAAGCCATTAAAAAGGACTGCCGCCTGGTTCTGGTGGGCGATGCGGACCAGCTTCCCTCCGTGGGGCCGGGCAGCCTGTTTGCCGACCTGATCAAAAGCAAGGCCGTACCCTGCGTCAGGCTGAGAGAGGTTTTCAGGCAGGCGGAGGAAAGCCGCATTATTAAAAACGCGCACCTGATCAACAGGGGCGTCATGCCCGAGCTGAGGGCGAACACCGGAGATTTCTTCTTTTTGAGCAGGAAAAGCGGCGAGGCCGCCGTGGAAACCATTCTGGACTTATGCGCCGAAAGGCTGCCCGGCAAAATGGGTATAAGGCCCGAGGAGATACAGGTGCTCTCGCCCACAAGACGCTACAATACGGGAACCGTCAACCTTAACAAAAAGCTTCAGGAAAGGCTTAACCCTCCCTCCCCCGACAAGCCTGAAAAGCTGTTCGGAGAATTTGTCTTCAGAAAAGGGGACAGGGTAATGCAAATCCGGAATAATTATGATATAATATGGAAACGCGCAGATGGAGTAGTCGGAACGGGAGTTTTCAACGGAGATATCGGCGCCGTGGCCGATATAGACGCTGCGCAGCAGGTAATGACAGTCGTCTTTGAGGACAGGACGGTGGAGTACGGCTTCGATATGCTGGGAGAGCTGGAGCCCGCCTATGCAATGACGGTGCATAAGGCCCAGGGCAACGAATATAGGGCTGTGGTGCTCGCGCTGGTCAAGGGCGCGCCGACTCTTTTTTCCAGGTCTGTTCTGTATACCGCGGTGACCAGGGCCAGAGAGCTGCTGATAATAGTCGGGGACGAAGAAGCCGTGGCGCGGATGGTAGAAAACAACCTTCCCAGAAAGCGCTACAGCGGGCTGAGGGCCAGGCTGCTGAAGGCCCTGGAAGGCTGAAGCCGTGGGCGCGATTGGTTGGGCGCTTAAGCTGCTGTTTCCAGAGAAATGCCCCTTTTGCGGGAGGCTGCTCGGTGAGGAGGAAATCGGGCTTTGCGAAAAATGCCTGAGGGAGCTGCCCTATACCGGCGGGAAATGCAAAACCAACGGGGCCTTTTTCGGTTCATGCGTGTCTCCGCTCTTTTATGAAGGGGCGGCGAGAAAAGCGGTGCTGCGGTTCAAGTTCTCCGGCAAGGCTTCCTACGCGGCCTGCTTCGGCGAGCTGCTGGCCGATTGCGTGCGGCAAAACCTGCCGGGCAGCTTTGATGTGATTACATGGGTGCCCCTTAGCCCGCGCCGGCACAGGAAAAGGGGGTATTCGCAGGCCCGGCTGCTGGCGGAGGCCGCGGCGGCGGAGCTGGGCGTCGGGAACTGTGTCGAGCTTTTGAAAAAGCGCCGGAATACGCCCGCTCAGTCGGGGATAAAGGGCGCGGCGGCGCGCAGGGCAAACGTAAGCGGAGCTTTCGAGGCTTCCCGCAGCGACGCGCTGATTGGAAAAAGGATACTGCTTATAGACGATGTCGTTACCTCCGGCGCGACATTGTCCGAATGCTCCCGCGTGCTTATGACGCATGGCGCGGAGACCGTGGTCTGCGCGACTTTGTGCAAGGCGCGAAGATAAGCCGGGCTTGCGGGCAGCCGCCGCCCGAGGCGGCAGGGGATGGACTCCCTTACGGCAATCATTGAAAGGATAAGAGTCACAAATGCTTTTTGGACGCGATATAGGAGTAGACCTCGGGACCGCGACGGTTTTGATGTACGTGCGCGGAAAGGGCATAGTCCTGAGGGAACCGTCTGTCGTCGCAGTAGATAAAAATACCGGCAGGGTGCTTAAGGTCGGACTTGAAGCCCAGAAAATGCTTGGAAGGACGCCGGGGAATATAGTCGCCATCAAGCCGCTAAGCGAGGGCGTCATATCGGATTACGAGATGACGGAGCGCATGCTGCGCGAATTTTTGAGAAAAATCACCTCCTTCAGCCTGCTGAAGCCGAGGCTGCTCATAAGCGTGCCCAGCGGCATAACCGAGGTGGAGGAGCGCGCCATTATAGACGCGGGCATGCAGGCGGGGGCCAGAAAGGTTTTTCTTATTGAGGAGCCCGTGGCGGCCGCCATAGGCGCGAACCTGCCAATAAGCGAGGCCAGCGGCCGCATGGTTGTGGATATAGGCGGCGGGACTACCGACATAGCCGTGATTTCACTGTCGGGAGTGGTGAACTCGGCCTCAATCAAGGTCGCCGGGTATAAGTTTGACGAAGCCCTTATAAAATATGTCCGGAAAAAGCACGCCATACTGATAGGCGAGAGGACGGCCGAGGAGCTCAAGCTGAATCTCGGCTGCGTCTATCCGAAGAAGGAAACCGTCACCGTAGAGGTTAAGGGGAGGTGCCTCCTTACGGGGCTTCCCAAGCTGTTCAAGATAAGCTCGGACGAGATGCTGGAGGCTTACGACGAGGTCTGCGAGCAGATACTCGACGCCATACACGGCGTCCTGGAAAGCACGCCGCCGGAGCTTGTCGCGGACATATCGCAAAACGGCATAACTCTCACCGGCGGCGGCGCCCTGCTTTGGGGCCTGGACAAGGTTATCGAGGCCAGAACCCGCATCAGCACCCAGCTTGCAGACGACGCGGCCTCCTGCGTCGCCTACGGCACGGGCAAGGCGCTGCAATGGCTCAGCGAAATGCAGGACGGCACCATCAATCTCTACAGAAGAAAGCAGATGCTTTGAAATAAACGCAAGGGAGCCGACTTATGGCCGGAGAGGGTTCTGTACACGGTGGACACAGAGCTAGGATAAAGGCCCGCTATCTCAGGGACGGGCTGGACACCTTTGACGATCACAACGCGCTGGAGCTGCTTTTGTGCTACGCCATACCGAGGCAGGACGTCAACGAGCTTGCCCATGAGCTCATAAACGCCTTCGGGAGCCTGCACGGGGTGTTCGAGGCGGAGTTCGGAAACCTTGTCAAGGTTAAGGGCGTGGGCGAGAATACGGCCCTGCTGATAAGGCTGGTCATGGACATGAACAGGCGCTGCCTGATTTCAAAGGCTTCGTCGCAAAAGGACATAGAGTTTAAGGACAGCGGACAGGTGGGCGAGTACTTCAGGCCCTTCTTTTACGGGGAAAAGGAGGAAAGGGTTTACGTCGCCAGCATAGACTCGCAGCTTAAGCTGATAAGATGCCACAGGCTTTTCGACGGCAGCGTCAATTCGGCGGCAGTCAGCACGCGCAAGATAGTCGAGACGGCTCTGGCCGACAGGGCGACCTTTGTAATAATGGCGCACAACCATCCCACCGGGCTTGCCGTCCCGTCCTACGAGGACAAGGAAACGACGGTCAGGATCGCCAAAGCCTTGAAGTCGGTCGAGATAAAGCTTTTGGATCATTTTGTTATAGCCGGGTCGGAGTATGTTTCAATGCGCGACGCGGGCTTTTTCACGCTTATTTGAAAAAGAGGAGCCGTATGCCTGAATTCAGAGTGGTAAGCGAATACGAGCCCTCGGGCGACCAGCCCGAGGCTATTGATATGCTGGCCTCCGGCCTTGGCCGGGGCCTTAAGGAGCAGACGCTGCTGGGCGTTACCGGCTCGGGCAAGACCTATACCATGGCGAAGGTCATAGAGCGGGTGCAGCGCCCGGCTCTTGTCCTTGCGCACAACAAGATACTGGCGGCGCAGCTCTGCGCCGAGTTCAAGGAGTTTTTCCCGGACAACGCCGTGGAATACTTCGTGTCCTACTACGACTACTACCAGCCCGAGTCCTACATCCCCCACACAGACACCTATATAGAGAAGGACGCCGGGATAAACGACGAGATAGAGCGGCTGCGCCATTCGGCGACGTCGGCGCTGTTCGAGCGCCGCGACGTGATAGTCGTTGCCTCGGTGTCCTGCATATACGGTCTGGGCGACCCCATAGACTATAAAAATATGGTTTTGTCCCTGCGCGAGGGCCAGACCCGCAGCAGGGAGGAGGTTATTAAAAAGCTCATAGAGATACGCTACGAGCGCAACGATATTGCCTTTGACCGCAACATGTTCAGGGTGCGCGGCGACACGATAGAGATATACCCGGTCTACTCGCGGGACACCGCCCTGCGCGTCGAATTTTTCGGCGACGAGGTGGACCGGATAAGCGAGATAAACGTGACTACCGGGCTGCCGTTAAGAAGGCTTTCCCACGCCGCAGTCTACCCCGCCTCCCACTACGTCACCAGCCGCGAAAAGCTTGATAGGGCCCTGAAGGACATAGAGGCGGAGCTTGAGGAGCGCGTAAGGTGGTTTGAGGAAAACGGAAAGCTTGTTGAGGCGCAGCGCATCAGGCAGCGCACAATGTACGATATGGAGATGATACGCGAGCTGGGCTACTGCTCCGGAATCGAAAACTACTCCCGGGTGATAGCAAACAGGCCGGCGGGCAGCGCGCCCATGACGCTGCTGGACTATTTTCCCAAGGACTACGTCATGTTCATAGACGAATCGCACGTGACGCTGCCGCAGGTTAGGGCCATGTACGCCGGCGACAGGGCGAGGAAGGACAACCTTGTGCAGTACGGCTTCCGCCTTCCCAGCGCCTATGACAACCGCCCCTTGAATTTTGAGGAGTTCAACGAGCGCATCAATCAGGTCGTCTACGTCAGCGCCACCCCGTCGGAATACGAGACGGGCCGCTCGGCCCAGGTGGTGGAGCAGATAATCCGCCCGACGGGGCTGGTGGATCCGAAAGTGGAGGTCAGAAAGACCGAGGGCCAGATAGACGACCTCATGGGAGAGATAAACAGGCGCACGGCGAAAAACGAAAGGGTCCTGGTTACGACGCTTACCAAAAAGATGGCGGAAAACCTGGCGGAATACCTGCAAAAGGCCGGAATAAGGGTGCGCTACATGCACCACGACATAAACAGCATAGAGCGCATGGAGATAATACGCGATTTGCGGCTGGGCGAGTTCGACGTGCTTGTGGGCATCAACCTGCTGCGCGAGGGGCTGGATCTGCCGGAGGTTTCGCTGGTGGCGATACTCGACGCCGACAAGGAGGGCTTCCTGCGCAGCGGGACCTCGCTTATACAGACCATAGGCAGGGCGGCGCGAAACGCCGAGGGCTGCGTCATTATGTACGCCGATACGGTGACGCCCTCCATGCGCTGGGCTATAGGCGAAACGGAGCGGCGTCGCGAAAAGCAGCGCAGGTACAACCAGGCGCATGGGATAGTGCCGAAAACAGTCGTCAAGAGCGTTCGGGAGCTGCTGGAGATATCCAAGGAGGACTCCGGCCGGGCCATGCGCGAGGACGGAGTGAAAATGACGGGCCGGGAGCGGGAGGAGGCCATCAGGAAGCTTGAGAAGGAGATGCAGCGCGCCTCGAAGCTGCTTGAGTTCGAGTACGCGGCCGTATTGAGGGACAGGATCATAAAGCTGCGTGCAGAAGGCGGGCGTTGACCGTCCGCCGCGGGAATTTATTTGCTGTACATGGAGCGGCGCCTGGCCAGCTTCCTCCTGCGCCTTATAAAGATTATTGCCAGCGCTATTATTATCGCGGCGATGCCCGCGGCCGCATAAATAAGGCCCGAGCTGCCGCCGGCCGTCTTGACGCCGAGCCAGAGGGACTCCATTTCCTGCAGGGTTTTGTCGGAGAGGTTCAGAAAGGTCTGCCCTCTGGCCAGCGTTTCCTCGGAGGGGTAGGCCACCTCGCTTGCCGCGAGAGCAGGATCCATATAGTCCTTCGCGCCGCTGATCGGGGTAGAGTAGCCCAGGTAGTCCAGGTTTTGGCCCGAAACGGACGGGTCGCACATGAAATTGATGTAGGCCTCTGCCGCCTCCTTGTTGTCGCTGCCGGCGGGTATGCACATGGCGTCGATGAAAAGGTTGAAGCCCTCCCTGGGATAGTAGAAGGCCAGGTTATCGTTTTCACGGAGCATCGTCAGATAGTCGCCGGCGTAATAGGGGGCCGCCCAGGCCTCCTCCCGCTCCATCTTTGAGAAGATTTGGTCCATGACGTAGCTCTGGACCAGGGGCCGCTGCTTCAGGAGCAGATCGGCCGCGGCCCTTAGCTCCGCCGGGTCCTCTGTGTTGAGGCTGTAGCCCAGGGACAGCTCGGCTATGCCGAAGGCGTCGCGCGGGTTGTCGAACATCAATATTTTGCCGGCGTATTTGTCGTTCCACAGCAGGTCCCAGCCGCCGACGTCGGCCTCGTCGACGTATTTTTTGTTGTATATGACGCCGACGCAGCCCCAGGTATAGGGCACGCTGTATTTGTTTTCGGGGTCGTAGGCGGTGTTTTTATAAGCCTCGTCGACATACCGGTAGTTTGGAATATTATTAAAATCCAGCTCGGCCAGCAGGCCTTCCCTTATAAGGCGGGCTATCATATAGTCGGAGGGGATGATCACGTCGTAGGTGGAGCCGCCGGTTTTCAGCTTTGAATAAAGCGTTTCGTTGCTGTCATAGGTCATATAGTTGACCTTGATGCCTGTAGCCTCGGTGAAGGCGGCGTTGACGTCTATGGAGCCGTCGGCGCCGTCGGAGATATACTGGCCCCAGTTGTAGACGTTGATGGTCGTGCCTTCGCCGGATTTGGCGTCGTCGCCTTCCGCCCTGGCGCGCATAAAACCGAGTGCCGCCGCAAACAGCATGGCGGCAAGCGTTACGGCGAAAGCCCTCGAAGCGATTTTGCGCATTTCAGCCAAGCCTCCTTTTTCTGAGCGCTCCGCTCTCGCCGCTTGCTCGCTTTTTTACATCCCTGGCCTGCAATATGTTCATGATTATCATAAGCAGCAGTATGGCCGTGAACAGGAGGGTAAAAAGGGCGTAGATCTTGGGCTGGAGCGGCTTTTTGGTATAGTTGTATATTTCCACCGGCAGAGTGACATATTCGGCGCCGTAGACGAAATAGCTTATCACGAAATCGTCCAGCGACATCGTGAAGGCCATCAGCGCGCCGGATATGACGCCGGGCATTATCTCGTGCAGCACCACCTTGAAGAAGGCCTGCAGGGGAGTGCAGCCCAGATCCATGGCGGCTTCGTAGAGGTGCCTGTCCATCTGCCGCAGCTTGGGCAAGACCGAGAGTATAACATACGGCAGGTTGAAGGTGACGTGGGCTATCAGCAGGGTGGCAAAGCCCATCACATTTTTGATTTTCAGCATGCGCCCGGCAAAGGCGAAAAGCAGAGCCAGCGAAACGCCGGTTACTATCTCCGGGTTTGTCAGCGGTATGTTTGTCAGCGACATCGCGGCGCGGCGCAGGCGCGGACTCATGCGGCTTATGCCTATCGCGGCGGAGGTGCCCAGAACCGTGGCGCAGAGGGAGGAGGCCAGGGCCAGTATGACCGAATTCAGAAGCAGAGGCAGCAGCACCCCGTCTTTGAACAGGGCCGAGTAGTTGCCGAGGGTAAAGCCCTTGAATACCGCAACGTCGCTGCCCCGGTTGATGGAGGCCGCGGCCAGAACCAGCATCGGGACATAAAGAAATAAGAATATTACGAAAGTGAACGCTCCTGCGGCCCTTTTCATACCGTAGCCACCCTTTCGTCTTCGCCGGTGAACTTGTTCATTACCGCGATGCAGGCGAGAACAAGAACCATCAGGAAAAGCGACATGGCCGCGCCCAGATTAGGATTGTACGCAGCCTTAAACTGCGACTCTATCACGTCGCCGATTAGCGCCGTGCCGGGGCCCCCGAGCTTTTGCGATATATAAAAGGTGGAAACTGCGGGCACGAAAACCATTGTGATGCCGGATACTATGCCCGGTACCGACAGCGGCAGGGTGACCTTGAGGAACACGCGCCGCCCGTCGCAGCCCAGGTCCTGGGCCGCCTCCACCAAGCGGCGGTCTATCTTCATGATGACCGTATAGAGGGGCATAATCATATACGGGAGATAGTTGTACACCATGCCGAGAACCACCGCTCCGCTGTTGCGTATCAGGGGCAGCGGTCTCAGGCCCAAGGCGCGGATCAGGTTGTTTATTATCCCCGTGTCCTCAAGGAGAGAAACCCATGCCAGAGTCCTTAAAAGAAAGCTTATGCACATGGGCAGCATGACCAGCATGTAGAGAAACCGCTGGCGTGAGGGCCTGGCCTGCGCTATGCGCCAGGCGACGGGATAGCCCAGCAGCAGGCAGATCATCGAGGACACGACCGCCAGCCACACGCTGCGCAGGAATATCGGAAAATAGTTATGCAGGGCGGCGAGGTTTGAAAGCGTGAAGCTTCCCGTGGCCGAGTCCGTCAGCGCGTAGTATAAGACGATGACGAGCGGGATGAGCGTAAACAGGGCCATCCAAACGAGGTAAGGCCCGGACAGGAGCCTATTCCTCATATGCCGTTTCCTCCTCGCCCTCGGCCGCCTCGGCGTCGCCTATCTCGTCGTACTCGGCGCTGTAGGAGCTGTAGTCGCCGAACATGCCGGAATATTCGCTGCGCTTCATTATGTGGATATCCTCGGGGTTGAAGCGCATGCCTACCGCCGCGCCCACAGGGTGGCAGTCGGTGGTCTGTATCAGCCATTTGAAGCCCCGGAAATCGACTATTATGTCGTAGTGCACGCCCTTGAAGGTCACGCTTGTAACGGTCCCGCTGAGCTGGCCGTTCTCGCTCGGCACAATGTCTATATCCTCCGGGCGAATCACCACATCCACCGGCTCCCTTTTTTCAAAGCCGGTGTCCACGCAGGGGAAGCGCCTGCCGAATATTTCAACCACCCGGTCATCTATCATGATGCCGTCCAATATATTGCTCTCGCCTATGAAATCCGCAACGAAGGCGTTTTTCGGTTCGTTGTATATTTCCTCGGGAGTGCCTATCTGCTGTATGACGCCCTTGTCCATGACAACGACGGTGTCGCTCATGGTCAGGGCCTCCTCCTGGTCGTGGGTGACGTAGATGAAGGTTATCCCGAGCTGCTGCTGGATGCGCTTGAGCTCGTTCTGCATGTCCTTGCGCAGCCTGAGGTCCAGGGCGCCCAAGGGCTCGTCCAGCAGCAGCACCTTCGGCCTGTTGACGAGGGCGCGCGCTATAGCTATGCGCTGCATCTGCCCGCCGGAAAGGGAGTCGATCCTGCGCTCCTCGAAGCCCGTCATTCCGACAAGCCTCAGCATCTCGCCGACCCGGGAGGCTATCTCCTTCTCCGGCAGCTTGGCTATCCTCAGCCCGAAGGCAATGTTGTCGTATACGTCCAGATGGGGGAAAAGCGCATAGCGCTGGAATACCGTGTTGACCTGGCGCTTATGGGGCGGAACATCATTAATCCTCACGCCGTCAAAAAGGACCGAGCCGGAGGTCGGCTTTACAAAGCCGCCTATGATGCGCAAAGTCGTGGTTTTGCCGCACCCGCTCGGCCCCAACAGCGTGAGGAATTTCGAGTCGTTGATGTATAGGTTAATGTTGTTTAAAACAACCTCACCGTCAAACGCCATGCAGCAATCAACAAGGCGAATGAGCTCTTTCGGCATTTATCCTCCCCCATTCCGTTTTATCAAATATGAGCAGGCGGTCAAGCCTGAAATGTGCACGAAAGAAATATTACCATATATGCGCCAAATGTCAATCACAATTGCCTGCCGGGGAAATATTTTTCGACGAAATCCACCCTTTTGACTGTATAGGTTTTTCCTCTAAGATATTCAAGGCAGCCGGCGTCGGTGGGGAAGGCGAAGGTGAGGCGGTAGGAATACAGGGCCTGCCGTTTTTCGCCGAAATCGCGGACCAGCCTGCCGCCGTACTTGCCGTCCCCCAGCAGCGGATGGCCGGCGGCGGCAAGCTGCGCCCTGATCTGGTGAGTTCGGCCGGTGAGCAGCCTGCACTCCAGCAGCGACAGGCCGTTTCTCGTTTCAAGGGTGCGGTATTCGGTGACGGCGGTCTTGGAGCCCGCCTCCGCCGCGCTTCGCACATAGACCCTGTTTTTCTGCGCGTCCTTGAAGATGAAGCCCTCGAGCCTGCCGGAGGAGGGTTTTATTTCCCCGCAGATCACGCAAAGGTAGTACTTGTCTATCTCCCTGTCGCGTATTTTTTGGTTGAGTATCCTCAGGGCCTCGGCGTTTTTCGCCGCTATTACCAAGCCTCCGGTATTCCTGTCTATGCGGTTGCACAGGGCGGGGGTGAAGGCGTTTTCCTCGCGGGGGCGCCACTCCCCCTTCCGGTGGAGATAGGCCTGTATGTTGGCAATAAGCGTCCTTGAAAGCTCCGCGCCCTCGCCCCCATGGCAGAGCATGCCGACTTTTTTGTCGGCCAGCAGTATGTTCCCGTCCTCATAAACTATGTCTATTTTCGGCGCGACGACCTTGGAGTAGGCGTTTTCCTCAGTGGGCCTTTCAAAAAATTCGTCGCTGATGTAAAGCGAAAGCACGTCGCCGCAGCTCAGGCGGTAGTCGCGCGAGGAGCCCTTGCCGTTGACCTTGACGCGCTTGAGCCTGATGTATTTTTGGCACAGGGCGGCGGGAAGCAGGGGTACGGCCTTGTCGAGAAAGCGGTCCAGGCGCTGGCCGGCATCGTTTTTGCCTATGATTATTTCCTTCAATTGGGTGTCTCCTTGGAAAATCGTTGGCGCGGCGGCGCGTGGAGGGGAAAAGCCTTGCGCGGCCCGCCGCAGACTAAAATAGCAAAAAAAACTTGCTTTTTCAATAAAAGTCTGTTATCATAGCTTTTGCTGTTCATTAAAGCGAGATTCGCAGAAACTAACGCTTAAGGAGGTGCGGCAAATGGCTAAATGTGATTTTTGCGATAAGAGTGTAGCTTTCGGTATGAAGGTCAGCCACTCCCACAGGCGTACGAACAAGATGTGGAAGCCCAATGTAAAGCGAGTGAAGGCGATAGTCGACGGCTCTCCCAAACACGTATACGCCTGCACTAGGTGCCTCCGCAGCGGCAAAGTCACCCGCGCGGTCTGATTATACAATAAAAGTGGATATGAAAGCGCGAGGCTGCAAGCTCGATTTGCGGCCCCGCGCTTTTGACCGTTCTATCGAGGGCTTTCGTCCCCGCCGCCGTCCGGAGGGGACGAAGCGACGCGCCGCCCGCCGCCGCCGAGCAGAAGCCGGAGCAGGCTTTTGCCGTACATGGCTATTACTATGGCCGAGCAGCCGGCCGCCAGAAGGATCCTGAGCCCGCCCCCGTAAAATACGCCGACGAACACCGGAAACAACGCGGAGGCGGCCAGCGCGCCCAGCGAGGCGCGCCTTGAAGCGGCGGTGGCGATAAGAAAGGCTGCCGCGCAGATTAGAAAGAGCCGCCAGTCGGCAATAAGCAGCAGCAGGCCGCTCCACGATACGTTCCTGCGGGGCTTAAGGCCGTTGGTTATGGGCATCGCCTGGCCCAACAGGGCGAAAAATATGGCGGCAAGCTTGCCTGTGAAGGGGAAGCCGGCGCTTTTCAGCAGGGCGCCGCCTATCAGCACTACGGCGGCCGCCTTGAACAGATCGGCAATAAGAACGTAGGCTGCTCCTTTGGCCTTGAATATCTCATGCACTTTTGAATAGGTAAGATTCCCGTATTTGCGCGCGTCGGTATTGAAAACATATCTGGATATCAAATTGCCGGAGCTGACGGCGCCGAGGATGTACGCCAAAGCCGCTATGAGGGCAAGCTTTACTGCCATTGCGCTTCCTCCTTTTAGCTGTCTGTTAGGCTTTCTCTTCTCCCTTTTCTCTTATGACGAATCTTATGGGCGTGCCTTCAAGGCCAAATACGCTTCTGATTTGGTTTTCAATATATCTCTGATATGAAAAATGGAACAGCTCCGCGTCGTTGACGAAGATGACGAAGGTCGGAGGCTTGATGCCGGCCTGCGTGATATACAGTAGCTTCAGGCGCTTGCCTTTGTCGGTGGGAGGCTGGACCCTCGCCGTGGCGTCGGCCAGGACGTTGTTCAGCATGCCGGTGGTGACGCGCATGGAGCTTTGGTTGCTGACATAGTTGATGAGCTCGAAAAGGCGCTCCACGCGCTGTCCGGTCAGGGCCGAAATGAATATTACGGGCGCGTAGGACATGAAGCTAAGGTCGCGCATTATCTGGGCGCGCATGCGGTCCATGGTTTTGGAATCCTTTTCGACAAGGTCCCACTTGTTGACGGCGATTATGCTGGCCTTGCCGGCTTCGTGGGCCAGGCCGGCCACCTTCGTGTCCTGCTCTGTGACGCCCTCGCGGGCGTCCAGCATTATTACGCACACATCGGCCCTGTCCACGGCCCTTTCGGCTCTCAGGACGCTGTATTTTTCTATCCGGTCGTCTATCTTGGAGCGGCGGCGTATGCCGGCGGTGTCTATGAAGACA
Organism: Clostridiales bacterium; assembly: GCA_029265405.1. Lineage (GTDB taxonomy): Bacteria > Bacillota > Clostridia > Oscillospirales > Oscillospiraceae > JAJUJI01. Next base: position 19,860 of record JAJUJI010000010.1, read on the forward strand.
TACTTTCCGCTGCCGTTTTCAAAGTAGGTGTCCACGGCGTCGCGCGTGGTTCCGGCAACGTCGCTGACTATCACCCTGGTTTCGCCGAGTATGGCGTTGGTCAGCGAGGATTTCCCGACGTTCGGGCGGCCTATTATGGCTACTCTGATTATGTCGTCGTTCTCCGGCACCTCCTCCTCGGGAGGGAAGTATTTCAGGCAGGCGTCCAGCAGGTCTCCCGTGCCGTGCCCATGCAGGGCGGATACGCCTATGGGCTCTCCCAGGCCAAGAGAGTAGAATTCGTATATAGCCGGATCGGCCGGGCCTATGGAGTCCATCTTGTTTACCGCCAGCACCACCGGCTTATTAGAGCGCAGCAGCATTCCGGCGATTTCCTGGTCTGCCGCCGTGACCCCCGTCCTTATGTCGGCAACCATGACTACCACGTCGGCGGCGGCGATGGCGATGTTCACCTGCTCGCGCATGAAAAGCAGCAGCTCGTCGTCGGTTTTGGGCTCGATGCCCCCGGTATCGACCAGGGTAAAGGCCCTGCCGCTCCAGTCCGAATCGGCATAGAGCCTGTCCCTCGTCACGCCTGGGGTATCCTCAACTATGGACAGGCGCTTGCCGGCCAGCTTGTTGAAAAGCATGGACTTGCCGACGTTCGGCCGGCCTACGAGCGCTATGAGCGGTTTTGCCAAAGGGCTATGCACCTCGATTCATAAAGGCTTTAAGAAGCTCCGCGCCGTCGTTCGGCACGGGCACGATGGGAACGCCCAGCTCCCGGGAAGCGTCCTCAAGCGTAAGGCTGTCGAGAAACATGTCGCCTCCGTGGCGGAGCATGCCGGCGGAAATAAGCAGGCGGGAGCCGAGCGGCTTGCCCTTGAGCTGCGCTACAAGGTCGCGACCCGTTATCAGCCCGGCCACATCGACCGTATTCCCGAAAAAACGGTTTTCTATTCCATAAACCGACCCGTTTATATAATAGCACTTACTTTCTGCAATTTGAAGCAGTTTTGCCAATAAAGGCCTTGAGGCAAGGCCGGTGGCGACTGAAAATTCATGCGGCTCCGAGCCGGAGGGACAGGCCTCGACGCCGCGCAGCGCGGCCATAAACTCATCCTCCAGCGAGCGCAGCATTCCAACGCCGTTTTCGTACTGTGGAAAGCCCTCGTAGTAATCGCGCGGCGGAATGTCCAGACCCGCCTTTAAAAACAGCTCGTCGGCGCAGTAAAACAGCCTGGTTCCGTGTTCCGGCATGAAGCCTGCGCTGAAGGCCTCCGCTGAGGCTATTATCTCCCGCGCCTTTTCCGGCCCTACCGGCTCAAGCGGATAAAGGCCAAGCTCATCCCTGTAGCGCGTAAGGCCGACCGGCACTATGGAAACGCTGGCTACGGCGGGGAAAAGCTCCGCCAGATCGGACATGGTCCTTTCAAGCTCCGCGCCGTCGTTAAGGCCGGGGCAGACGACTATCTGGCAGTTCATTTCAATTCTCGCGCCGGCGAAGGCCCTCATTATCTCCAGGCAGTCTCCGGCGTTTTTGCTGCCGAGCAGCCTGCGCCGCAGCTCGGGGTTCGTCGAGTGAACGGAAACGTTTATCGGGCTGATGCGAAGGCTCATGATCCTGTCCAGCTCGCGCCGCGAGAGGTTTGTGAGTGTGACGTAGCTGCCTGTGAGGAAGGAAAGGCGCGCGTCGTCGTCCTTGAAATACAGCGTCTCTCGCAGGCCGGGCGGGAGCTGGTCGATAAAGCAGAAAAGGCATTTGTTGGCGCAGGAGCGGGGCTTGTCCATCAGGTAGCTTTCAAAGAGCAGTCCAAGAGGCTCGCCCTCTTTTTTGCGCAGCCTGAAGCTGCGCCGCCTTGGCGGCCGCGCCGGGCTTTCGGTTTCAATATGCAGCTTGGCTTCCTCGCTGTGGAACATGTAATCCAGCACGTCGCTTATTTCGTTCCCGTTTATGGCTATGAGCCTGTCGCCCGGGCAAAGGCCGGCCTTTTCGGCGGGGCTGCCCGGTTCGACGCCCGTTATCAATGGATGCATCAGATCCTCCCGCGGCTGTCGAGCCTTGAATTGCGCGGATATGAAAACAGAGGGGATGCCTTAACCCCCTCTGTTCCATAAACCTGATTATTTCTCGGCGGCAACGGCTATGACCTCTCTGCCGTTGTAGGTTCCGCAGGCCTTGCAGACCCTGTGCGGCAGACGGTAGGCCCCGCATTTGGGGCAGGCGATCAAAGCGGGAGTTTCAAGCTTCCAGTGCGAGTTGCGCCTCTTGTCCCTTCTAGCCTTCGACGTTTTTCTTTTTGGAACAGCCATTATGACACCTCCTGTTAATCTGGTTATTCTGATAATAGCTGCTTCAAAACAGCTAATCGGGAATCGGCTTCCGGCTTGCAAGCGCAGGGGCCGTCGTTCAAATTTTTGCCGCAGCCGGGGCAGACGCCGAGGCAGCCTTCGCGGCATAGGGTCTTGCTTTCAAGGCTGAAGACGAAGGCCGTAAAAACTATCTCATCCAAATCGGCCCAGCCGTCCTCCAGCGGATAAATATCGGGATTTTCCCTGTCCTGAAGCTCGCCGGACAGAACCGCGTTAAGCTCTATTTCCCTGTCCGAACGAAACTCGGCACCGCAGCGGTCGCACACGCAAAGAAGGCTTACGGAGGCTTTCCCCGTCAAGGTCAGCACCCCGGCCGAATTTGTTACCCTTCCAGAGGCGCGGAGGGGCGAGAGAAACCCGGCTATGGAGTCAAAGCTCATGCCGCTCAGATCGGTTTCAAAATCGAAGGGCGCCGTTCCCGCCTCATTAATGATGCCGCGCAAATCGAGGCGCATTTGCTTACCCTCCCGCAGTTGTTATCGAGCGCTGCAAAGGCGAGCTTTTTCAGCAGACTCTAATTATAGAGCATATGTTAAGCCTTGTCAAACACTTTCTCGCGCTTTGCGCTATATTTTTCACTTGCAAATGAATATAATATTGTTTACAATTTATCCATGCTATATTTTTGCCGGCGCGGAGAATAAAAATATGGAAGAAAAATACAGCGTAAAGCTATCCAAAATAGCGGATGAGTTTGAGCTGACCAAGGTATATATCCCGCCAAATTACGAGGATATAAATATAGTGACCTCCCACATAAACCGGCCGGGCATGCAGCTTGTGGGCTTTTTCAACCATTTCAGCAACGAAAGGCTGCAAATAATGGGCATAGTGGAGAGCATGTATCTCAAGACCCTGCCCGCAAACGAGCGCAGAAAGTGCTTCGAGATGCTCATGAAGAGGAACATCCCGGCTCTGATTATCTGCGCGAATATGGAGGTTTTTCCGGAGTGCCTCGAAATGGCGCAAAAATACGAGGTGCCCCTGTTCAAGACCGGCCTGAACACCTCGGAATTCGAGGCCGAGCTGATTACGAACCTTAACACGCATCTGGCTCCCCGCATAACCAGGCACGGGGTAATGCTGGAGGTTTACGGCGAGGGCATACTGATTACCGGCGAGAGCGGCATAGGCAAGAGCGAAACGGCAATCGAGCTTGTCAAGCGTGGCCACCGCCTGATAGCCGACGATGCGGTGGAGATAAGGAAGATATCGTACAACACCCTGTTCGGCTCCGCCCCGGAAATAATCAAGCACTACATCGAGATAAGGGGCATTGGAGTAGTCGATGTGATGCGCCTCTTCGGCATGGGGGCCATCAAGGCCTACCAGCAGCTTGACCTTATAATCGATATACAGCCCTGGCAGGACGGGATGATCTACGACAGGCTGGGGCTCGAAAACCAGTATACGAACCTGCTGGGCGTGAAGGTGCCGTCCATAACCATACCGGTAAAGCCGGGCAGGAACCTGGCCGTTATAATCGAGGTCGCCGCCATGAACAACCGCCAGAAGAAGATGGGCTACAACTCGGCCCAGGAATTTACCGACAGGATAAACAAGTATTTTGCCGAAAGCCTTAAAAACAACAAAGACGGAGGCCAATAAGTGACTGAAAAGCTGGTCGAAGAGATACGAAGGAGGCTGCCGATAACCGAGCTGAGGGAAAACGAGCCGCTTGCGGCGTACACGAGCCTTAGGATAGGGGGCCCTGCCGCGCTGATGCTTTTTCCCAAAAGCGCCGGCGAGATAGCCGCGCTGTGCCTCATTATGGCAGCCGTCGGCGAAAGGCCGCTCATGCTGGGAAACGGAAGCAACGTGCTTGCGCCCGACGAGGGGCTGGACAGGGCCGTGATTGTCACCTCGCGCGTCATCAGCTGCTCCGTGGACGGAGAGCAAATAGCGGCCGAGTGCGGGGCCTCTCTGACGAAGCTGGCCGCGGCGGCCGCTGCGGAAGGCCTGTCCGGCCTTGAATTTGCCTACGGCATACCGGGCACCGTCGGAGGGGCGCTGGTCATGAACGCCGGAGCCTACGGCGGCGAGATGAAGGATGTGGTCATTAAAACCGATTATCTCAGGATTTGCGACGATAATATAGACATATTCAGCGTCGAAGGGGAGGAGCACGGCTTTTCCTACAGGGCCAGCCGATTCGGCCCCGAGGACGTAATACTGAAAACAAGAATGAGGCTGAAGGAGGGCCGGCCCGAGGAAATCAGGAAAAAAATGAAGGATCTGATGTCCAGGAGAAGGGCTTCGCAGCCGCTGGAGCTGCCCAGCGCCGGCAGCGCCTTCAAAAGGCCGGCGGGAGGCTACGCGGCGGAGCTTATCGAGCGGGCAGGGCTGAAGGGTTTTTCGGTGGGCGGGGCGAAGGTTTCGGAAAAGCACGCCGGCTTTATAGTAAATTCCGGCGGAGCCAGGAGCGGAGACGTCCTCAGGCTGATGGAGCATATAAGGGAGACGGTTCTGGCTAGATTCGGCGTCGAATTGCAGCCGGAAATTAAAATACTGTCATAAAGAAAGAGATATGGATTTTTTGCTAATAACGGGCCTGTCCGGCGCAGGCAAGAGCCAGACTGCCGGAATGCTGGAGGACCTGGGCTATTATTGCGTGGACAACATGCCCGCGGAATTAATGCCAAGGTTTGCCGAGCTGTGCCTTGACGCGGAGGGAAAGTACAGAAAGGTCGCGCTGGTCAGCGACATACGCGGCAACAGGAGCTTCGACGGCCTGCTTGCGGCCCTGGAGCGGATAGAGGCTTTGGGCTGCAAGTGCAGGATACTGTTTATAGAGGCCTCCACCGCCGCCATAATCAAGAGGTACAAGGAAACCCGCAGGCGGCACCCGCTGGACCTTGACGGGCGGTCGGTGGAAAACGCGATAAACGAGGAAAGAGGCCTATTGAAGCCGCTGAGGGACAGGGCGGACTACATCATCGACACGACGGACTATCCCCTGGCGGCGCTGCGGCGCACGCTGTCGGACTATTTTACCGAAAACAAGAGCGAAAAGCCAATAAACGTGAATTTTCTGTCCTTCGGCTTCAGAAACGGCCTGCCCAGCGAGGCGGATCTTGTTTTTGACGTCAGGTTTCTGCCGAATCCGCACTACGTCGCGGGGCTTAAGAACCTGACGGGCAGGGACAAGCCCGTAAGGGACTATATTTTCTCCTTCCCGCAAACGAAGACCTTCGCGGACAAGCTTCTGGAGCTGCTGGAATTCCTTCTGCCCCTCTATATCGAGGAGGGGAAGCCTTCTCTCAACGTGGCCTTCGGCTGCACGGGGGGGCATCACAGGAGCGTGGCGCTGGCCGAATATTTCGGCGGCGAGATATCCAAGCTGGGCTACAGGACGGCCTGCAGGCACAGGGATATATAGATGTCGTTTTCACAGGACGCAAAAACGGAATTATGCCGCGTACCGCTCGCCTCCAGGTGCTGCGCGGAGGCCGAGCTGTACGGCGTTTTGCTCTATTGCAACACCTTCGGCGCGGAGGAGGTGAAAATCGTCACCGAGCACAGGCAGTTTGCCGCGCGCGCGGAGAAGCTGCTGAAAAGGGCGGCCGATTTGGCGCCGGTCTTTAAAAGCGGAGGCGAGGGCGCGGCCGGCTCGGACAAGACGAAGTTTACCCTGTCGGTAACCGGGCCGGAAAAGCTCAAGCGGCTGCACCAAAAATACGGCTACGACGCGGGAAGGAGCCTGGCCCACCATATCAATCTGGCCGTCATCGAGGAGGAATGCTGCAAGGCGGCCTTCCTGCGGGGCGCGCTGCTGGCGGGCGGCTCCATTACAGAGCCGTCCAAGGGCTACCACCTGGAGCTGGCGACGAGCCACTACAACGTGTCCAGAGAGGTGTATTCGCTGCTGCTCGATTTGGGCTTCAAGCCGCGAAACACCGCCAGAAACGGCAATTACGTCACCTATTTCAAGCAGAGCGAGGCAATAGAGGACCTGCTGACGCTGCTGGGCGCTCCGGTCGCGGCCATGCGCATCATGAACGCTAAGGTGGAAAAGGAGATAAGCAACAAGGTAAACAGAAGACTCAACTGCGATGAGGCCAATCTGGACAAGATGGTCAACGCGGCCCAGGAGCAGCTCAAGGCCATAAGGAAGCTGGAGGAGGAGGGGAGCTTCGACAGCCTGAGCGGAAAGCTCAAGGAGGCCGCTATGCTGCGAAGGGACAATCCCGATCTGAGCCTGGCGCAGCTTGCGGCCATGACGCGGCCGGCGGTCACAAAATCCTGCCTCAACCACAGACTTAGAAAAATTATGGAGATTGCATACGGTAATGTTGAAGAAACTAAAAAACAATGAAAATTACGGCTACGTCATTTTGATTTTGCTTTGCCTGGCGATGTGCCTCCCCAGCTTCGCGCAGTATCAGGTGATGGTTCTGGGCGACAGGCTGCGGGCGAGCATGGGGCTAAATATGAGCCAGTTTTCAAGCATAGCCACAGCCCCGCTCGTCATGGGCATAATCGCCGGCTTTTTGTCCGGCATGCTTGCCGACAAATACGGGGTAAAGGTCCTCACCGTCAGCTTGATAGTTACGACTGCGGGGATATGCCTGAGGCTTGTCGGCGGCGGCTTTTTCACGATGTACATATTGATGGTCATGCTGGGCTGCTCGGCTACCTTCGTCAACACCGCCACACCCAAGATCATGGGCTCGTGGTTTACGCCCGCCAGCGCCACAGGTATGATGGGCATAGCGCTCGCTTCCACGAACGTCGCCATGGCGCTAGGGAGCGGCACCGCCGCGCTGTTCGAGTCCACAGAGGCCGCCTTCAGGTTCACGGCGGCGGCCGCGGTCGCAATAATGCTGCTCTGGCTTGTCTTTATTAAGGAAAAGAGCGCCCCCGCCGGGCAGGCCCGTGAAAGCGCGCCCTTCAGGGAAAGCCTCGCCGTGGTGGTCAAAAACAAGGGCATATGGGCTGCGGCGCTGTGCGGAATGTCCATGTGCACCGGCCTTACGGGCTGCGGCGTTTTCATGCCGCAGGCGCTGATGTCAAGAGGCCTGAGCGAAGCGGGAGCCGGAGCCATGGGCATGGCACTGACCTTTGGGTATATGGCGACAAGCCTGGTTTCGCCCGTCATTATAAAAAAAGTCGGAACAACAAAAAAGCGCCTTCGCCTTTTGATGACGCTCTACGGCGCGCTCATGGTAGTTTTCCTGGCCGTGGGCTGGCTTGCGCCTGTGGGCGTCTTGCTTGCTATAACGCTTTTCATTGAGGGCTTTCTGGTAATGGGCTTCGAGGCTCTGATGCTTGCCATTCCGGTGTCCATGAAGGGGATCGGGACTAAGTATTCCGCCACGGCCACGGGGCTCATAGTGACCGTTCAGCTTATTGGGGCGGTAACGATAACCTCTTACGTGGCCGCGCCCATAGCGGGAGACAACTATCATCTCATTTTTCTCATGCTGGCGGCCGTAGGGCTCGTATTTTGCGTTTGTTCAAGGTTCCTGCCGATAGAGGACTTGCTGGGAAATAGCTCAAAGGCAGGTTAGGGCCCGACGTTATGTCTCCTGCCCGCAGCGGCGACGCGCCGCCGGCGGCGCCCATAAGGATAAAAAAGCCTCCGCCCGGCAATCGAGCCGGGCGGAGGCTTTTATGAAGAGCGCGGCCGCGGTTAAAAGAGCCGCTTTTTCATCAGGGCCAGCGTGGTAAGTATCGACAGCAGCGCGGAAGCGCCTACTATGACATAAAAGGCGTATGGGTAATTTTCAAAAGGGATGCCTACGTTCATGCCGAAAAAGCCCGATATCATGCTGGGAACAGCAAGCGTTATCGTGACGATGGTCAGAGATTTCATGACGATGTTGAGGTTGTTCGATATCACGGAGGCGAAGGCGTCCATTGTGCCGCTTAGTATGCTGCTGTATATGTTGGTCATTTCTATGGCCTGCTTGTTTTCTATGATGACATCCTCCAGCAGCTCCTGGTCGTCCTCGTATTTCCTGATGGCCTCAAGCTTCATCAGCTTTTCAAGCACGGACTCGTTGGATTTAAGGGAAGTGGAGAAATATACAAGGCTCTTTTCAAGCTGCAAAAGCTGGGTAAGCTCCTTGTTTTTCATCGATTTTTGAAGGTCGTTTTCTATCCTGTTGCTGAGCTTTTCTATCTGGCGAAGGTAGTTGAGATACAGGGTGGCGTTCTTGAAAAGTATCTGTAAAAGGAACCTGCTTTTATATTGCGTGTAGAATGACTTGACGCGCTTTTTGGTGAATTCGCTCAATACCGCCGTTTCCTTGAGGCAGACGGTCACGAGGCAGTTTTTTGTCAAAATGATGCCGAGGGGTATCGTCGAATAGACGTTCATGCTTCCGGCATCCTCTATTATCGGCACGTCCACAAGTATCAGAGTCTGACCGTTTTCAATCTCTATATGGGAGCGCTCCTCCTCGTCGAGGGCAGGCCTTATCATTTCGGCCTCTATGCCCGTTGCTTCGACTACTCGGCCTATCTCCTCCTCGGTGGGATTCACCAGGCTGATCCATACGCCCTCCTCAAAGGCCTCGCAGCAGATCAGCTCCTCATTGACGGTTTTGTAAAATTTGACCATGGATATCACCCTCTCTTAAAGTGTATGAGGGTCTATCCGCCTGCGCTTGAAACGGCATGGCGGACCAGCCCCGTTTTTAGTTCGTACGATGTACTTCGTATACCGCCGTCGCCGTCCATGCCGTCACCTCCAACATAAAAAAATCCCGCCATTGCAACGAATGACGGAAAAACGGCTCCACCATTCGTTGAGCTTCAACACTATACGGCGTCAACCGGAAAACGCGTAACGGCCAGCTGCGCTAAGTAGAACCTTGTTTCGATAATACCTGTTGGCCCATTGGCATCTCTCGATGTTTCCGGGCGGCAGCATGTGTCCGTATAGTAGCCTCACCTAACGATGATACGCTTGCGCTTGCATTATAGACTAAAAGCGGCGCTATTGCAACATGAAATTGCGGCCTTCCGAAAAAGCGCCCCGCGCTTTCCGGAAGGCCGCGCTGGTGCCGGCCGCAGATAAAAAAGCAAAGACCGGCTCATTATGAAATCACGCCGCAAAACGGCGCTTTTTCAAAGCCTGACCATGTATTTCCTGAATATCCTCAGGGCTTTTTCCGGCTCGGTGAGGGAGAGCAGGCCTACGGCAAAGAGAATATAGCGCCTGTCCAGATAATAAGAGGGGCTGACGGGCTTGAGTATAAGGGAGGATGCGCCGTCCGCGCCGCATAGGGCCGCGCCCTCGAGAACAAATTTCGGGTCGGCCGAAAAAGCCAGGGGCCCTCCGGTGCCGATTACGGTCCTTATCTCCCGCAGGTCCTTGCCGCGCTGGAGCCAGACCTCGCCGCTTCCCGTGAAGCGGCGCTCAAGCCGCCCGGCGTGCCTGTCCACCGCCGCTCTGACCGCAAGCTGAGACAGAAGCATTTGGAATTTTATCTGCTCGTCCCCCTTGGGAACGCTCAGGGCGGCCTTCAGGCCCTCGGCCGCGGCCTCGCAGGACTGGACGCCATCAAGGCCGACGCGCTCGCGCCGCGCTATCTCAACCAGCGTGTCGAGGTTGTGGAACAGGCCCAGGTCGCCCTCCACAGTTCTTTTCGCGTAGGGCTCGGGAAGGCCGGCATAGCCGACTCCGGCCTTTAGAGGCGCGCCGTATCCGGCTGAATAAACGTCGGTCGTCGCTCCGCCGACGTCCACGGCCAGCAGCTCGCCGAGGCCGGGCTCTGAATAAGCGCCTTCCGACAGCACCCTGACCGCCTGGAGAACCGCCGAGGGCGTGGGCATGACTACCCCGCCCGTAAGCTCGCGCACCGCGCTTATGCCCTTGGCCTCGGTTATGCGGCCGATGAACAGCTCGCGTATGGCCTCGTTGACCGGCTCCAAATCCAGGACGCCGAATTCGGGCATTACATTGCTTGTGTATACGACTTTTTTTCCCTTGCCGTCCAAAAGCGCGCGCAGCTCGTCCCGGGCCGACTTGTTACCCGCAACGATTATGCAGCCTATCCCGGGGCCGGTCTGCGCGAGAAGCTCGGCGTTCCTGATTATGGTCCGCTTGTTGCCGCCGTCCGTACCGCCGGTAAGCAGCACTATGTCCGGCTTGAGAGCTTCAAGCTGCTCGATCTCGCCTTTTGTCAGCTCGTAGGAATAAGAGCCGACGACCTTGGCTCCGGCGCCCAGGGCGGCCAGGCGTCCGGCCTCGGTGGTGTATTCCGGCACAAGGCCCACGCAGGCCATGCGCAGGCCGCCCGCCGCGCTTGAGCAGGCCTGCGCTCCGCGTATGTCGTCCTCCGAAACGGGCACAGCTTTTTTCAGCTCGCCTAGGGCCCGGCGCAGGCCGGCGGTTATATCCGTATCTGCCGTGGAGGGAGCCTGAACCCGCGCCGCAAGCTCCTCCCGCTCCATGTCGAAGGCCGCCACCTTGGTGAAGGTGCTGCCGAAATCTATGAAAATCCTGATTTTCAATTTTCTCTCCGCGCGCCGCAGCGCCGAATCCGTATTTCCCGCCAGAGCGGGCGGGAATAAAGAGTTTACAGCAGGCCTCTGGCCCTGAGGTCGCGGCAGAGATCCAGCATTGAGCGCTCAACGTCCGTTTCCGGAGGATAGACCCTGTCGAAGCCTATCTTCGGGTCCTTGAAGGTGGCCTCGTCCTGCTTGAAATCCCGCACGCCGACTCCCAGTATGCCGCCGATGTACAGCAGTATGTCGCCTATTCCGGCCTCTACGCACTTGGCGCGGAAGCCCTGGCAGTCCATTTCGGCCATGCCGTAAAGCGAGGAGACGAACATGGCGCAGGCGTCCGTTTCCTGCGCTGCCTTTATGAAATCCTCCGGCGCGGTCTGAGCGCCCAGCGCCACAACCTTGAAGCCGTATTCGCCGAGTATTTTGGAAACTATTTTGGTGCCGATGACATGCGAATCCACGCCCACGGTGCCGGTGACGACGGTGGGCCTTTTTGCCTGTATGGCGGGCTTGAACTCAAGGCAGGCGGCCTCGTAGGGGCTGACCTCCGGCGCTCCTACCAGCCTGCCCTTGCTTAGGGCCCAGAAATCGGCTATGGAGGCGCTGAAGCCCAGCTTCACGCCCTGCGCCCTTTCGCGCTCCCTGAGCTTTTCCCTATGGTATTCCTTGACCTCCTCCGGAACCGGTATGTTGCCGAAATCAAGGTACCGGCAGGCCCCGTGCAGGTCGCGCGCCCCAAGGCAGAGATCGCGCGGATGCTTGTTGATGGAAAAGGGGGAATCGAGCACTCCGGCCTCAATCGCCAGAACGGTGCCGACGCAAACGTCCCCGTCGCCCATTTCCAGCACCTTGTCCACTATTGCGCTGACGGCCTTGACGGTCATCTCCGTCTCAAGCCGGACCTCCTTTTCGTTGACCTCGAAGTCCTGCGCCCGCATGACCTCGAAGATCCAGTTGGCGCTGCGATAGGTTTGCAGGTGCGACTCTATGCTGGGAACGCCGCTGGCCTCGTCCACCGTCTTGACCGAGCAGGCGGGCAGCCTGGCGGCGGCAGCGAGCATTGCGGTGTAGTTGATGTATGCGTAGGCCATGCCGATATCCTGCGGGAAGGGGAAGAGGGAGGATTGGTTGCCTATTATGCCGGGGATGAAGGCGTCCTTCCTTCCCATCTTTTCAAAATATTTTGGGAAAAGAATCTCGGTGGCCCGGATGTCGGAAAGGTCCTGGGAAAAGTTGCCCTGCATGTTGGTGAGAGGGATTATCGCGCGGCCGCCCTGGCCGGTGGTGACCAGGCTCTCTATTATCTGCGTGGCTATGTTCATATACATCGGCACCACGCCGTTCGGGAGCCAGCCGTGGCAGGCCGAGCTGAGAATCACGCCGTGGTCGGCATACCAGCCGATAAGGCGGCCCAGGTATTGGGCCGTCTCTATGCATTCCTCGGGAGTCACCAGCTTGTCGTAGCCGGAAATCCACCCGAAAAAGCTGTTGGGCATCGAGGTCATGCCGGAGGCGAAGGCCATTTCGGCCACGAAGCTGTTGGCTCCGTGGGACGAGCGGGGATCGAAGGCGCCTGTGCAGGACTCCACCACCCGCCTGTTGGTCTTTACGCCGTGGTTTATGATCGGATAGCCGTTGAGCATGGGCCGGCCTGTACGGACGCTCTCCTCAAGTCCGCGCTGGGCCTTTTCAAATTGGCGGTTCCTCGTATACGAGTCCGTAGTGAACGGAAAAAGCTCCACCCCTACGGAATTGAGCGCCCGGAGAAGCTTAATCTCCTCCTCCGCCACGGGAACGCCGCTGCGGGGATAGAGGCCGGTCCTGCCCTCGGCCTTGTATCTGGCCAGCCGCTTGGCAAAATTTTTATCCTCCGGCAGCGACTTCTGGTATTCCACGGCCTCGTGGAGGTCTATGTCCCTGCCGGTCGGCCAGGCGGATATCTCCTTTTCGTGCAGCTTCATGAATACGGCTTCGTCTATTTTTACATCTCTGACTCTTATCATCGGTCATCCTCCGTAAAGAATGCGTCGCGCCCGCCGCCGGCGCGGCCGGCCTTGTCCGCCAGAAAAGTATAGCATGCCATACGAATATATGCAAACGGCAAAATGCCGGCGCTGTTCAAGGCCGGCTTGAAGGCGGCGGGAAAAGCGCAAATGCGCCGCCGTACCGAGGGGTTTGGGCCGCAAGAGACCCTTATCCTTCCCCGCCGCCATCGGCTTTATCGCCGAAGAGCGCGGCGGCCGCAAAAAAGGCCGCCGTTAAGGCTAAAATAACAAGAAGGGCAAAGCCGCAGCGCATGGGCAGGAGATAGCGCATATAAAAATAAGCGTGGTAGCCCAGAAGCGAGGCAAACTGGGAAAAAAGCGGCAGGAGCAGGCAGGCCGGCTCAATGAATGCCGCGGCTAGGGCCAGCGCGTCGCAAAGGTAGAAATAGCGGTCGTGCATGTGCGGAAGCAGGAGAGGTATGGAAACGGAAAAGAGAAGCGCCGCAAAGAACAGGGAACGCCTGCCGATTTTTCGGCGTCTGATGAAAAACGCCGCAAAAACGATAAGGCACAGGGCGGCGGCCGCAGCTATCCCAGCCGCGGCCGCCGCGGAAGTGTCGCCGCTATTGAAAAAATACGGCAGAGAGTACATGGAGGGAGAATTGTAGTTGAGCGCGCTTCCGGCGGTTCCGGCGGTCGATATGTAAACGGAAACAGTGTCCCGGAAGCCGCGGCCGGCCAGCAGGGCCGGCGATACGGCAAGGAGATAGACCGCCGGAAAGACCGGCAGATGCCGCAGTCTTAGCCTGCCGGAAAAGAGAAACAAGAGAAAGACCGGCATTACGAATACCGCCTGGAGCTTGAAAGCGAAGGAAAGGGCCGCGGCGGCCATGGAGAGAGCGGGCTTCGAGTCAAGGCAGAGCCAGAGCGCCAACACGGCAAGCGAGGCGTAGATGCTGTCGCACTGGCCCCAGACGGAGCCGTTGATGAATACGGTCGGCAGGGCCAGCGCGGAGGCAAAGCACAGCGACTTTTTAACGTGGCTTTCGGTAAAAGCGGAAAGCGTTTTCATAAGCGCAAAGGCGAGGAGCAAATCGAATAAGACGGAAAGCAGCTTTATAAGGTAAAGGGTGTCGAATTCAAAATAGGAAAAAACGGCGAGAAAGAAAAGATAGGGCACGTTGTAGTTGCCTACCGCGTATTTCAGGCCGGCAAGCCCCCCCAGCTCCCTGAAGCGTTCCGTCCAGGGCTTTAAAAAATCAATGTAATCAGAGGTGGCGACGCCGAAAAAGCAAAGGCGCAGCAGGAGAAGAAGGCAGACCGCTGCTGAAACGGGCAGAAAAAAGCCTCCGAACTCCCTGCGCGAAATAAGCAGGAAGAGTCCGGCGAAAACCGTCAGACAGGAGGAAAGCAGCAGGGCGCCCCAGACGCCGCAGCCGGGCAGGCGGAAAGAAACAAAAAACGCCGCCGCAAAAAAACCGGCGGACAGCAGGCTGCAGCGTATAACCGACCCGTTTAAAGCTTCGCCCTTTTTCATAACCGACACTTCCCGTAAAACAGCCGCAGCCCGATCCCACAAAAAAAGGCCAAGCCGGGCGGCTTTGCCAAATTAAACAAAAAATATCGTAAAAAGTGTTGACAAACGATAAAGCGCTTGATATAATACCTTGCTTTTCGTATCCGCGATAAAAAGAGAAACTTTCAGCACTAACGTTTATAGTGTACCATAATGAGAAAAAAAGTCAAGCCGATATGGCAACTGACACGTTAATATAAAACAACCGTGCCGCGTGTTCAGATTTAAGCTTAGGCTAAGCCGCCCCTCGGCGGCAATTCAGACACACAGGAGTGAAGGGGCAATATGGTCAAAGACGTTCGTTACGGCAAGACACTGAGAAAAAGCTTTGCGAGGCTGAATGAAATCCAGGATATGCCGAACCTTCTCGAGGTCCAGAAAAAGTCCTACGGCTGGTTTCTTGAAACCGGGCTGAAGGAAGTGTTCCAGGATGTTGGGGCTATCACAGACTATTCCGGCAACCTTGAGCTTACCTTTATAGACTATTCCATGGAAGACAAGCCCAAATACAGCATCGAGGAGTGCCAGGCGAGGGACGCCACCTACGCCGCGCCGCTGAAGGTCAGCGTCCGCCTGAGGAACAAGGAAACCGAGGAGATCAAGGAGCAGGAGATCTTCATGGGGGATTTTCCCCTGATGACGCCGGGCGGCACCTTTGTCATAAACGGAGCGGAGCGCGTAATCGTATCTCAGATAGTCCGTTCGCCGGGAATGTATTTTGACAAGAAAACGGACAAGGCGGCCATATCGGTCTACAGCTCAACCATAATACCCTACAGGGGCGCCTGGCTCGAATACGAGACCGACACCGCCGACATGTTCAGCGTAAGGATAGACAAGAACAGGAAGCTTCCGATTACCTGGCTGCTGAAGGCCATGGGCGCGTCCCTGGACAAGCAGCCCTGGTCCTGGCTGACCATGGCGCAGGAAACGGGCGGCGCGGCGACAAACGAGCAGCTTAGGCAGATATTCGGCGAGGACGAGCGCATGATAGCCACCCTCGACAAGGACACCTGCAAGTCCAGGGAGGAGGCCCTGCTGGAAATATACAAGAGGCTCCGCCCCGGCGACCCGCCGACGGTGGACAGCGCCGAGTCCCTCATCAACAGCCTGTTTTTCGACGCGAGGAGGTACGATCTATCCAGCGTCGGGCGCTACAAGTTCAACAAAAAAATGGCGCTTGCCAAGAGGATAAGCGGACATGAACTTGCCTCGCCCGTGGCGGACCCGAGGACGGGCGAGCTCATAGCCGAGGCCGGGGAGATTGTAAGCGCGGAAAAGGCGCAGCTTATTGAGCGCTCCGGGGTCAACGAGCTGTTTCTGAAAAGCCACGACGGAAAGCTGGTGAAGGTCTTTTCCAACGGCATGGTGAGGCTTGAGGACTTTGTCGACTGCGAGCCGGAAAAGCTCGGGATCAAGGAAAAGGTCAGGTATATCGTCCTCTCAAGGCTGATGGAGCAGTACGAGGGCAAGGAGCTGCTGGCAAAAATAAAGGAAAACGCGGATAACCTGGTGCCGAAGCATATAATACCGGACGACATTTTTGCTTCAGTCAACTATTTGAACTGCCTGGCCCACGGCATAGGCGAAACGGACGATATCGACCATCTCGGGAACCGCCGCATGAGAAGCGTCGGCGAGCTGCTGCAAAACCAGTTCAGGGTGGGCTTTTCAAGGATGGAGCGCGTCATACGCGAGAGAATGACGCTCCAGGACCTGGATATAGTCACTCCGCAGTCCCTGATAAACATTAGGCCGGTAACGGCGGCCATCAAGGAGTTTTTCGGCTCCTCGCCACTGAGCCAGTTTATGGACCAGACCAACCCCCTTGCGGAGCTTACGCATAAGAGAAGGATGTCCGCCCTGGGCCCCGGAGGCCTGTCGAGAGAAAGGGCCAACTTTGACGTGCGCGACGTGCACTACAGCCACTACGGCAGGATGTGTCCCATAGAGACTCCCGAAGGGCCCAACATAGGCTTGATTTCCTACCTGGCCAGCTACGCGAGAGTCAACGAATACGGCTTCCTTGTGGCTCCCTTCCGGAAGGTGGAAAAGAACACCTGCAGGGTCACCGACGAGGTCTATTACCTGACGGCCGACATGGAGGACGAATATATAATCGCGCAGGCAACCGAGCCTCTTGATGAAAACGGCTGCCTCCTCAACAAGCGCATAACCTGCCGCCACAAGGACGAGATAATCGAGGTGGACAGGGAAAGGGTTGATTTTATAGACATATCGCCGCGCATGATGGTTTCCATCGCCTCGGCCATGATCCCCTTCCTTGAAAACGACGACGCCAACCGCGCCCTCATGGGAGCGAACATGCAGAGGCAGGCCGTCCCGCTGCTGGTGACGGAGGCTCCGATAGTCGCAACCGGCATAGAGCACAAATGCGCCGTAGACTCGGGGGTGATGGTCATGGCCGAGGGCGACGGCATAGTCACGCGGGTAAACGCCCGCGAAATAGACGTAAAATACGACAACGGCAGGCTGGTTACCTACAAGCTGCGGAAGTTTGCCCGCAGCAACCAGGGCACCTGCATCAACCAGAAGCCCATTGTGGAGGTGGGCGAGAGGGTGACGGCCGATACGGTTCTGGCCGACGGGCCCTCCACCAGCCAGGGCGAGATAGCTCTCGGGAAAAACATACTGGTGGGCTTCATGACCTGGGAGGGCTACAACTACGAGGACGCCATACTGCTCAACGAGCGTCTCGCGCAGGACGACGTTTTCACCTCTATCCACATCGAGGAGCACGAAATAGACGCGCGGGACACAAAGCTCGGCCCAGAGGAGATAACCAGGGATATTCCCGGCGTCGGCGAGGACGCGCTGAAATATCTTGACGAGCGGGGCATAATCTGCATAGGCGCCGAGGTGCGAGCCGGCGACATACTCGTCGGAAAGGTGACGCCGAAGGGCGAAACCGATCTGACCGCCGAGGAAAGGCTGCTGCGCGCGATATTCGGAGAAAAGGCAAGGGAAGTCAGGGACACCTCCATGAAGGTTCCGCACGGAGAGAGCGGGATAGTTGTGGATGTAAAGGTCTTTACCCGAGAAAACGGCGACGAACTCAGCCCCGGAGTGAACATGGTGGTGCGCTGCTATATAGCGCAAAAGCGTAAGATCTCGGTCGGCGACAAAATGGCGGGCCGGCATGGAAACAAGGGCGTCGTTTCCCGCATACTGCCCCGCGAGGATATGCCCTACCTGCCGGACGGCACGCCGCTGGACATAGTGCTCAACCCGCTTGGCGTCCCGTCACGAATGAACATAGGGCAGGTGCTGGAGGTGCATCTGGGCTACGCGGCCCACGCGCTGGGCTGGAAGGTGGCGACCCCGATTTTTGACAGCGCCAACGAGCAGGATATTACCGAATGCCTCCAGATGGCGGGCCTTTCGCCCGACGGAAAGAGCATACTCTACGACGGGCGCACCGGCCTGCCCTTCGACAGCCCCGTCACGGTGGGCTATGTGTACTTCCTCAAGCTCCATCACCTTGTCGACGACAAGATACACGCCAGATCCACCGGTCCCTATTCGCTGGTGACGCAGCAGCCGCTTGGCGGCAAGGCCCAGTTCGGCGGCCAGCGCTTCGGCGAGATGGAGGTCTGGGCGCTGGAGGCCTACGGAGCCGCCTATACGCTGCAGGAGATACTCACCGTCAAGTCCGACGATGTGACCGGACGCGTGCGAACCTACGAGTCCATAGTAAAGGGCCTCAACGTGCCGCAGCCGGGCGTGCCGGAATCCTTCAAGGTGCTGGTAAAGGAGCTTCAGTCCCTTTGCCTCGACGTGAGGGTGCTGGACGAAAACGGCAATGAAATAGAGCTTAAGAACGACGATGACGACGACGATTTCCGCCAGGGCTTCAAGGACGAGGAGATTTACAGCGCCGACGAGCAGGAAATCGAGAGCAGCGGATATTCCATTGAGGATATCGAGGCCGAAGGCGACGACGCCTATTTCGACGATTACGAAGATTCCGAGGACGAGGAATACGTAGACATTTACGACGACGACGAGGAATGAGCAGCGCTCCGTTTCCGGTCGCGCTTTTGAATCCAGTCGCCATGAAAGGGGCATCATTTAATGAGCAGTACGACTTTTGACGCCATAAAGATAGGCATAGCCTCCCCAGAAATGATAAGGAAATGGTCCTACGGAGAGGTGAAGAAGCCGGAAACCATAAACTACCGCACCTTGAAGCCGGAAAGGGACGGCCTGTTTTGCGAGCGCATCTTCGGGCCCACAAAGGACTGGGAGTGCCATTGCGGCAAGTATAAAAAGATACGCTACAAGGGCAAGATATGCGACCGCTGCGGCGTGGAGGTTACAAAGTCGAAGGTCCGCCGCGAGCGCATGGGGCATATAGAGCTTGCCGCGCCGGTATCGCACATATGGTATTTCAAGGGCATACCCTCGCGCATGGGCCTGATACTGGACATTTCGCCAAGGATACTGGAAAAGCTCCTGTACTTTGCCTGCTATATAGTGACCGACCCCGGCTCCACCCCGTTGCAGAAGAACCAGGTGCTGAACGAGAAGGAATACCGCGACTACAGGGAAAAATACGAGGACGATTTCAAGGCCGGCATGGGCGCGGAGGCCGTCAAGGAGCTGCTGTCGCAGATAGACTGCGAAAAGCTCTCGTCAGAGCTGAGGGCCGAGCTGAAGGAGGCAACCGGCCAAAAAAAGGCCAAGCTTGTAAAGCGCCTTGAGGTCGTGGAGGCCTTCAGGCTGTCGGGAAGCAGCCCCGCCTGGATGATAATAGACGTGCTGCCCGTGATACCGCCTGACATCCGTCCCATGGTGCAGCTCGACGGCGGCAGGTTTGCGACCTCCGACCTGAACGATCTCTACCGCAGGGTAATAAACAGGAACAACCGCCTTAAGAAGCTAATACAGCTCAACGCGCCCGACATCATAGTGCGCAACGAGAAGCGCATGCTGCAGGAGGCCGTGGATGCTCTCATCGACAACGGGCGGCGCGGCAGGGCCGTTACCGGAGTAAACAGCCGCGTGCTCAAATCCCTGTCCGACATGCTCAAGGGCAAGCAGGGCCGCTTCCGCCAGAATCTGCTGGGCAAACGCGTGGACTATTCCGGCCGCTCGGTCATAGTCGTCGGCCCGGAGCTGAAGCTCTACCAGTGCGGCCTGCCCAAGGAAATGGCCATAGAGCTGTTCCGCCCCTTCGTAATGAAAAAGCTTGTCGAGGACGGGATGGCCAACAATATAAAGAGTGCGAAAAAAATGGTTGACAGGGGAAAGACCGAGGTGTGGGACGCCCTTGACGTCATCATCAAGGAGCACCCGGTGCTTCTCAACCGAGCGCCCACGCTGCACAGGCTGGGAATACAGGCCTTTGAGCCGGTGCTGGTGGAGGGCCGCGCTCTTAAGCTTCACCCTCTGGTCTGCACCGCCTACAACGCCGACTTCGACGGCGACCAGATGGCCGTCCACGTTCCGCTCTCGGCCGAGGCCCAGGCGGAGGCCAGGATACTGATGCTCTCGGCCAACAACCTGCTCCGCCCGCAGGACGGAAAGCCGGTCACGGTGCCGACGAAGGACATGGTTCTCGGCTGCTACTATCTGACCTACGAGCGCGCCGACGAGCCGGGCGCGGGCAAGGCCTTCTGCAGCGAGAACGAGGCCATAATGGCCTACAACGAGGGCATCGTGGGGCTGCACGCGCCAATCCTTGTCCGCAAGTACCGCGAAATCGACGGCGAGATGAGGCATAAGACAGTAAAAACCACCGTCGGCCGCATCATCTTCAACGAGCCTATACCCCAGGACCTGGGCTACGTGGACAGGAGCGACCCGGAAAACGCCTTCGAGTATGAGGTTAATTTCAGGACGGACAACAAGAAGCTGGCCGATATAGTCGACAGGTGCATAGCCAGGCACGGCTTTACCAAGAGCACGGAGATGCTGGACAACATAAAGGCGCTGGGCTACAAATACTCGACCCAGGGTGCGATTACCGTTTCCATATCCGACATGACCGTGCCCGAAAAGAAGAAGGTTCTCATCAAGGAGACCGAGGCCAAGGTGCTGGACATAGAAAAGCAGTTCAAGAGAGGCTTCATAACCAACGACGAGCGCGCAAGGCTTGTCATAAGAGAGTGGGACCAGACCACAAACCAGGTCACGGCCGAGCTCCAGCACGCCCTGGACGAGTACAACCCCATATTTATGATGCTCAACTCCGGCGCCCGCGGCACCATGGCCCAGATACGCCAAATGGCCGGCATGCGCGGGCTTATAGCCAATACCTCGGGAAAAACGATAGAAATACCGATCAAGTCCAACTACCGAGAGGGCCTTTCGATACTGGAATATTTCACCGCTTCCCGCGGAGCGAGAAAGGGCCTGGCCGACACGGCGCTGAGAACTGCGGACTCCGGCTACCTGACAAGGCGTCTTGTGGATGTTTCGCAGGATGTGATAATACGCGAGCCGGACTGCGGGACCACCGAGGGCGTGTGGGCAAGGGCGATTGAGGAAAAGGGCCAGACGGTGCGCACCTTTGCCGATTCCATAAGGGGCCGCTTCCCGGTCTACGACGTAGTGCATCCGAAAACCGGCGAGGTGCTCATCCCCAACACCCGCATGATGCGCCCCTCCGACGCCAAGATGCTGGAGGAGGCCGGCATACGCCGCGTCCTCATACGCACCGTATTGAATTGCGAGGCCAAGCGCGGAGTTTGCGCCAAATGCTACGGAATGAACCTGGCGACCGGCGAGCCGGTCAGCGCGGGCGAGGCCGTCGGCGTAATAGCAGCCCAGTCCATAGGCGAGCCGGGCACGCAGCTTACAATGCGCACCTTCCACACCGGCGGCGTCGCGGGAGACGACATAACCCAGGGCCTCCCAAGAGTCGAGGAGCTGTTCGAGGCCAGGAAGCCCAAAAAGATGTCCCAGCTTGCCGAGATATCCGGCGTGGTTACCGTTGAGGAAACCAAGAAAAACAATATATACACCATCAGCATAACCAATGAGGAAACCGGCGAGATAAGGGCGGTGCAGGTACCGTACAGCGGCGGCATAAAGGTCAGCACAGGAGACCATGTGGAAAAGGGCGACCAGCTTACCGAGGGCGCGCAGAATCCCCACGACGTGCTTAGGATACTCGGAATAGAGGCCTGCCAGACCTACCTTATACAGGAGGTGCAGAAGGTCTACCGCCAGCAGGGCGTCGACATAAACGACAAGCATATAGAGGTGATAGTCCGCCAGATGATGCGGAAGGTAAGGATAGAGGACGCCGGGGACACGAACCTTCTGAGCGGCGCGACGGTGGACTTTGCCGAAGTCAAGGAGGAAAACGCGCGCATAGCCAGGCTCAACAGGGAACGCGGCGAGCTGCCGGAGGGCGAGCTGCCGCTTGCCGAGGCCACCTATACGAGGCTGCTCATGGGCATAACGAAGGCCTCCCTTGCAACGGAATCTTTCCTGTCCGCCGCATCCTTCCAGGAAACGACAAAGGTGCTCACAGAGGCCGCGATTAAGGGCAAAATAGACCACCTGATAGGCCTGAAGGAGAACGTCATCATTGGCAAGCTGATACCGGCCGGTTCGGGCCTGTCGGTGTACAGAGACTTCAATATCATAGAAAAGGAGCCGGAAACGGCGAAATAAATAAGGCAGTCTGACAAGTTGACTAAGCGGGCAAATTGTGCTATAATTCCAATTTGTCTGATTAGAATATAAAGTATCAACGAAAGGAGGAAACACATGCCTACTTTTAACCAGCTGGTGAGAAAAGGCAGGGAGAAGTCGGAGTACAAATCCAAGGCTCCGGCCATGCAGAAGGGCCTCAATACCCTGAAGAACAGGGAAACGGACCTGAGCGCGCCCCAGAAGCGCGGCGTCTGCACCACGGTCAGGACCTCCACGCCCAAAAAGCCCAACTCCGCTCTCCGAAAGATCGCCCGTGTGCGTCTGACAAACGGATACGAGGTGACCGCCTATATCCCCGGCATAGGCCACAACCTGCAGGAGCACTCCATAGTCATGATAAGAGGCGGCCGCGTTAGGGACCTGCCCGGTACCAGATACCACATCATACGCGGAACGCTCGACGCGCAGGGCGTAGCCAACCGCAAGCAGGGCAGAAGCAAGTACGGCGCGAAGCGCCCGAAGCCCGGCGCAGCGGCCGCGGCGGCAAAGAAAAAGTAAGCCGCAGCGAGGTTAATTTTAAGTAAAATCGGAGCCCCGATTTCATATATAGCGAAAAAGAGCACGATATAAGCATATGTATGTTGTCTCGGGGCGCGACGCCGGCCGCAAGGGGCCGGCGAGTACCTGTGAAATCATTTCATGTGAAGGAGGGAAGTACGGTGCCCAGAAGAGGTAACGTCCCCAAGAGGGAGGTTTTGCCTGACCCGATATACAATTCGGTATTGGTGACCAAGCTGATAAACAATATCATGCTTGACGGCAAGAAGGGCGTAGCCCAGAAGGTCGTCTACGGAGCCTTCGATATTATCGGCGAGAAGACAGGCAAGGCCCCTCTGGATGTGTTCATCCAGGCTCTTGAAAACATCATGCCGACCCTGGAGGTAAAGGCGCGCCGCGTTGGCGGCGCCACATACCAGGTGCCTATCGAGGTCAGGCCGGACAGAAGGCAGACGCTGGGTCTCCGCTGGCTTATAACCTACGCGAGGAACCGCGGCGAAAAGACCATGAAGGAACGCCTGGCGGCCGAGCTGATAGACGCCAGCAACAATACGGGCAACGCCGTCAAGAAGCGCGAGGATACGCACAAGATGGCCGAGTCCAACAAGGCGTTTGCCCATTACAGATGGTGAGCCTGCGGCGCCTGGCCGCGTCTGCGGACGGCGGCGCGGCGAGGCCGCAAATTGATTTTTGATTATTGGAAATAGGAGAAACGGATGCCAAGGCAATATTCCCTTGAAAAAACAAGAAATATAGGAATCATGGCCCATATAGACGCCGGAAAGACCACGACCACGGAGCGCATACTGTTTTACACGGGGCGCACCTACAAGCTGGGCGAGGTTCACGAGGGCGCGGCGACGATGGACTGGATGGAGCAGGAGCAGGAGCGGGGCATAACTATCACCTCCGCCGCCACCACCTGCTTCTGGAAGGACCACCGCATAAACATAATCGATACGCCGGGCCATGTCGACTTCACCGCCGAGGTGGAGCGGTCTCTTCGCGTGCTCGACGGGTCTGTTACCGTCCTTTGCGCGAAGGGCGGCGTTGAGCCTCAGTCGGAGACCGTTTGGCGCCAGGCCGACCGCTATCATGTCCCTAGGATAATCTATGTTAACAAGATGGACATAATGGGGGCCGACTTCTATAAGGTGCTGGACATGGTGCGCGACAGGCTCAAATGCAACGCCGTTCCCATCCAGCTTCCCATAGGCTCTGAGGACGAGTTCAGGGGGATAATCGACCTTGTAGAAATGAACGCCTGCGTATACTACGACGAGCTGGGCAAGGATCAGCGCGTAGAGGAAATACCCGAGGACATGCTTGAGCTGGCCGAGGAATACCGCATGAACCTTGTGGAAAAGGCTGCGGATTTCGACGACGCCATCATGGAAAAGTATCTTGAGGGCAGCGAGGTGACGGCTGAGGAGCTCAAGGCCGCTATCCGCAAGGGAACCCTGGCGGTAAAGCTCATACCCGTAGTCTGCGGCACGTCCTACAGGAACAAGGGCGTGCAAAAGCTGCTGGACGCCATAGTGGACTTCCTCCCCTCGCCGCTGGACATCCCGCCTGTCGAGGGGAAGAATCCAGACACCGGCGAAACCGAGGTGCGCCATTCCGACGACGAGGCGCCCTTTGCCGCGCTGGCGTTCAAGATCATGACCGATCCCTTTGTGGGAAAGCTCGCCTTCATACGCGTGTATTCCGGCACATGCGAGTCGGGCAAGACGGTCATAAACGCGGGCAAGGGCCACAGGGAGAGGCTGGGGCGCATACTTCAGATGCACGCCAACCACCGCGAGGACATTGACTTTGTCTATTCGGGCGATATAGCCGCCGTAGTCGGGCTTAAAAATACGACCACGGGCGACACCCTGTGCGACGAAAAAAACCGCATAGTGCTTGAATCCATGGAATTTCCGGAGCCGGTCATAAGAGTCGCCATAGAGCCTAAGACCAAGGCCGGGCAGGAAAAAATGGGCGTAGCGCTGAGCAAGCTGGTGGAGGAGGATCCGACCTTCAAGGCCTATACGGATCCCGATACGGGCCAGACCATAATCGCGGGCATGGGCGAGCTCCACCTGGAAATCATAGTAGACAGGCTGCTGCGCGAATTCCGCGTTGAAGCCAACGTCGGCAAGCCGCAGGTTTCCTACAAGGAAACCATAAGGAAGGCCGCAACGGCCGAGGCGAAGTTCGTGCGCCAGTCCGGCGGCAAGGGGCAGTACGGCCACGTCAAGCTGCTGGTCGAGCCGAACGAGTCGGGCAAGGGCTATGAGTTTATAGACAAGATAACCGGAGGCGTCATACCGAAGGAGTTTATTCCGGCGGTGGACCAGGGCGTGCAGGGAGCCTTGCTGACCGGCCCGCTTGCCGGCTACAACATGGTTGACATCAAGGTTACCCTGCTCGACGGCAGCTACCACGAGGTGGACTCCAGCGAGCTTGCCTTCAAGATAGCCGGCTCGATGGCGGTGAAGGAGGCCTGCCTCAAGGCCGACCCGGTGCTGCTCGAGCCCATTATGAAGGTGCGCGTAATCGTCCCCGACGAATATATGGGCGACGTAATGGGCGACCTGAACGCCAGAAGGGGCCAGATCACCGGAATGGAATCCAGAGTCGGAGCCACGGACATAGACGTCTTTGTGCCGCTCTCGGAAATGTTCGGCTACGCCACGGATCTGCGCAGCCGCACCCAGGGCAGGGGCCAGTTCAGCATGGAGCCCAGCCACTATGTCGAGGTGCCTAAATCCATCGCAGAGAAGCTATGCAAGCTGTCCGGTTGACGCCCGGTCGGCCGAATGCTGTTGCAAATTGTAATTTTTTGCGGTATAATTCATAGACTTGAATTATATACAACCATATCGACTGTTATAACGAATATGACTTGAGGAGGATAACCAGAAATGGCCAAGCAAAAGTTTGAAAGAACAAAGCCGCACGTAAATATCGGTACCATTGGTCACATCGACCACGGCAAGACCACCCTCACCGCCGCGATAACCAAGGTTCTGTCCCTTCAGGACCCCAACAAGGCCACCTTTACCGCTTACGACCAGATCGACAAGGCGCCTGAGGAGAAGGCCCGCGGAATCACGATAAACACAGCGCACGTCGAGTACCAGACCGACGCCAGGCACTACGCCCACGTCGACTGCCCGGGACACGCCGACTATATCAAGAACATGATCACGGGCGCCGCTCAGATGGACGGCGGAATCCTCGTCATAGCCGCCTCCGACGGACCCATGGCCCAGACGAGAGAGCACCTGCTGCTGGCACGCCAGGTCAACGTGCCCTATATCCTTGTCTTCCTTAACAAGGTAGACCAGGTGGACGACCCCGAGCTTCTTGATCTTGTCGAGATGGAAGTCCGCGAGCTGCTCAATACCTACGGCTTCCCCGGCGACGATACGCCCATAATCAAGGGCTCCGCTCTGAACGCTCTGGCCAGCACCTCCACCGACCCCAACGCGCCCGAGTACAAGTGCATACTCGAGCTTATGGACGCCGTCGATACCTGGATCAAGACCCCCGAGCGCAAGGCCGATTTGCCCTTCCTCATGCCCATCGAGGACGTGTTCACCATCACCGGGCGCGGCACCGTCACCACCGGCCGTGTGGAGCGCGGCAGGGTGAAGGTTGGCGACAAGGTCGAGATAGTCGGCATCAAGCCCACCAAGGAAACCACCGTCACCGGCACCGAAATGTTCCACAAGACCCTTGACTACGCCGAGGCGGGCGACAACGTCGGCACGCTTCTCCGCGGCATCGCGAAAAACGAGGTCGAGCGCGGACAGGTTCTTGCCGCTCCCAAGAGCATCAAGCCCCTTACGAAGTTTACCGGCCGCGTATACGTTCTTACCCAGGCCGAGGGCGGACGCCATACCCCCTTCTTCAACAACTACAGACCCCAGTTCTATTTCCGCACCACCGACGTGACGGGCGTCATCACCCTGCCCGAGGGCGTCGAAATGTGCATGCCGGGCGACAACATCGACATGAAGGTCGAGCTTATCACCCCCATAGCCATCGAGAAGGAGCTCCGCTTCGCCATCCGCGAGGGCGGCAGGACCGTAGGCTCCGGCGTCGTCATTGACATCGAGGAATAAAAGCCAGAAGAAACATTATCAGGCCGGTCCGCAGACCGGCCTGATTTTACTCTCTACAGCTAAGCATTAAAAAGATAAAAAGCAGAGCGGATGCTTATAACGGCTGTTCGGCCGCTATTTCAGCCCGGCTTCCGCAACGCTGAGGACCTCGTCGTAGAAGGATATTTTGAAGTCCAGCCTTGCAAGGGTTTCCTGCATTTCCCCAATCCTTGCGAGAAGCTGCTCGCGCTGTTCAACAAGCAGCCGCCTCCGAGCCTCGACGGTGGAATCCCCCTGACGGAACAGCGCCACATACTCCGAAAGGACCTCTATCGGGAGCCCGGCGCCGCGCATGCACTTGATGAATTCTATCCAGCGGCAGTCCTCCTCGGAGTATTCCCTGAAGCCGCTTTTTGAACGCCTTACGCCGGGAATAAGGCCCAGCCTTTCATAGTATCGCAGGGCGTCCGGCGTAAGCCCGTATTTCTTGCTTACCTCAGATATGGTCATGACGCCGCTTCAGGGCCTT
Source organism: Clostridiales bacterium (assembly GCA_029265405.1). Taxonomy (GTDB): domain Bacteria; phylum Bacillota; class Clostridia; order Oscillospirales; family Oscillospiraceae; genus JAJUJI01. The sequence continues at coordinate 47,043 of JAJUJI010000010.1, forward strand.
GGCGGCATGCCCTTTGGCATTTCCGCTATCTTTTTGGCAAATTTGCTCATATAGTCGGGAATGTTTATGTTTTGGGGGCATTTTGATACGCAAAGTCCGCAGGATACGCACCTGTCCGGCTTCTTTTCGGGCTTTAGCGCATTGACGGCGAACATCACGCCCATGCCCGGCGCGACGTTCATCTCGTTGTAGATGGCAAGAAGCTCGGGTATATCCAAATCCTGGGGGCAGCCCTCGCAATAGCGGCACTTTGTGCAGGGAATGAAATCCTTGCCCTTAAGTATCTCGAGCGCCCCGTCCAGAGCTTTCATTTCAGCCTCGGACAGCGGGTCAAGCTGCGAGAAGGTGGCGACGTTGTCGACGGCCTGCTCCATAAGGGTCATGCCGCTGAGTATCACGCGCACGTTGTCCAGCCCCTGCAAATAGCGGAAGGCCCAGGAGGCCACCGATTTGTCCGGCCGCGCCTTTTTCAGCAGCTCGTCGGCTTCCGGGTTGAGCGAGGCGAGGCGTCCGCCGCGGCAGGGCTCCATGACGACGACGGGAAGGCCGTGCTCGGTGATTATTTCATACTGCCGCTTGGCGTCCTGCAAGGTCCAGTCGAGATAATTGAGCTGTATCTGGACAAAGTCGAAGCAGTTCCAGCGCTCAATGAAGCCTTTCAGCGTCGCCGGGGTCCCATGGCTGGAAAAGCCCAGATGCCTTATCCTTCCGTTTTTCTTTTCCTCCATAAGGTACCTGACTATGCCGAGCTCCTCGTTCAAATAAACGGGCAACGAGCTTTCGCTCACATTATGAACCAGGTAAAAGTCGAAATAATCGGTTTGGCAGCGCTTGAGCTGTTCCTCGAATATGCCGCGCGGCGTCTGGCCGGGCGCGATCATGAAGCCGGGTATCTTGGTCGCGATAAAATAGCTGTCCCTGGGATATTTCTTTAAGGCCTCGCCCAAAAACCTCTCCGAGTCCCCCTGATGGTAGACATAGGCCGTATCGTAATAGTTGACCCCGGCGGCGTATACGTAGTCTATTATCTCCTGCGCCTTGGCCCGGTCTATGGCGCCCATGGGCCCGCCTGCGGTAGGCAGGCGCATGTTGCCCATCCCCAGCATCGATACCCTTTCCCCGCATAAGCTTTTGTAAATCATGTGAAGCCTCCCGAATGATATGTTATTATATATAGATTAAACCCTGGAGCGTGCTCCAAGTCAAGCGTTTTTTCTCAGGCGGCTCCGGGCAGCTTATGGACTTTTTTAATATATTTTATTATGATTATACTATAATCGGTAAAGGACAGGCTGAAGATGGATTATAAAGAGGAAATACTTAAGCTGCGCAGGGAGCTTGAGGAGCACAATTACAGGTATTATGTGCTCGACGAGCCGGGCATAGACGATTTTGAGTACGACGCCATTATGCGCCGTTTAATCGAGCTTGAGGAGGCCCATCCGGAGCTGGCGGCGCCTGATTCCCCGAGCCGGCGCGTGGGAGGCGCGGCCGCGGAAGGCTTTGAGCGGGTGGAGCACCGCGTGCCGCTCATGAGCCTCAACGACGTTTTCTCCAAAGAGGAGCTTTTTGCCTTTGGGCAGAGGATGGAGAAGGAAAACGCGCGGTGCGAGTATATCGTTGAGCCGAAAATAGACGGGCTGTCGGTCGCCCTGACATACGAAAAAGGCGTGTTTGTCAGGGGGGCTACGAGAGGGGACGGCAGAGTGGGGGAGGACGTGACGGAGAATCTGAAAACCATAAAGTCCGTCCCATTATCCATTAAGGACGCGCCCGAGACGCTCATAGTCAGGGGCGAGGTCTACATGCCGACCAGGGTTTTCGAGGAGCTCAACGCGCAGCGCGAGATTGACGGCGAAAAGCCGCTGGCCAACCCGCGCAACGCCGCCGCCGGGGCCATGCGCCAGCTCGACCCTAAGGTAGCGGCTTCAAGGCGCCTGGATATCATCATCTTTTCGATGCTGCACATAGAAGGCCTGTCGTTTGAAACCGACAGCGATTGCCTTGACTATCTCAGGGAGCGCGGCTTCAAGGTTGTCGGCTACAGGCTGTGCCGCTCCATGGAGGAAACATACGCCCATATTTTGGAGCTGGGGGAGAGGCGCGAGAGCTTCGAGTTCGGGATAGACGGCGCGGTGGCAAGCCTCAACCTCCTTGCCGACCGGGCGCGCCTTGGCAGTACGGCAAAGGCGCCAAGATGGGCGGCGGCCTTCAAGTATCCGCCGGAGGTGAAGGAGAGCCGGGTGCTGAATATTGTCGTGCAGGTGGGGCGCACGGGAGTGCTGACGCCGAAGGCGGTGGTGGAGCCTGTCAGGCTGGCCGGAACGACGGTCACAAACGCCACCCTTCACAACCAGGATTTTATTGCGGAGAAGGATATAAGGATAGGCGACACCGTTTGCATACGCAAGGCCGGCGAGATAATACCGGAGGTTCTCGGCGTCGTCAGAGAGAAGCGCCCGGCGGATGCAAAGCCCTACGTCATGCCCGAATATTGCCCGGAGTGCGGCGCTCCCGTTTCAAGGGACCCCGACGGAGCGGCGCTCAGGTGCACGGGCGCGGAGTGCCCGGCGCAGCTTCTCAGGAACATCACGCATTTTGCCTCAAAAAACGCCATGGATATAGAGGGGCTGGGGCCTAACATTGTTAAAGCTTTGGTGGAGTCGGGGCTTATAAAATCGGCCGCCGAGCTTTACTTTCTGAAGGCCGAGAACGTGGCCCGGCTTGAGCGTATGGGGAAGAAATCCGCCCAAAACCTGATGGAGTCGATAGAGAAATCCAAAAAAGCGGGCCTCGCGCGGCTGATATACGCCCTCGGCATCCGGCAGGTGGGAGAGAGCGCGGCAAAGACGCTGGCCGCGCGCTTCAAGAGCATGGACGCGCTGGCCGAGGCATCCGTCGAGGAGCTGACGGCGGTAGAGGATATAGGCCCGGTTACGGCGGACTATATAAAGAGCTGGTTTGAGAGCCCGCAATCTGCGCACCTGCTCAAGCGCCTCAAGGAAGCCGGGGTCGCCATGGAAACGGCTGAGGAAGAGCCGGCCGACAGGCGCTTTGAAGGCATGACCTTCGTTCTGACCGGCGGCCTGACGGCCTATACCCGCGACGAGGCGCAGGCCCTCATCGAAAAATTCGGCGGCAGGACGGCCTCCTCGGTTTCGAAAAAAACCTCGGTGGTCGTCGCCGGCGAAAACGCCGGTTCAAAGCTGGCCAAGGCGGAAAGCCTGGGCGTACGAATTATAGACGAGTCCGAGTTTTTGAGGATGACGGGACAAGAAAAAAACTCTTGATTTGCCCTTAACCGTATGATATAATAACCCCCGCTGGCAAGGCGCCATAGCCAAGCGGTAAGGCAGAGGTCTGCAAAACCTTCATCCCCGGTCCGATTCCGGGTGGCGCCTCCACTCAATCACCTTTGTACAAAAGCAAAGGTGATTTTTTTCCTATTTGGAAGCTTTGCCCGAACGGAGCGGGGCCGCTGCGCCAAGCCTGCGCCTGCCTTCGGGATTTATGCATATTTCGGCTGGAAAAATGAATATTTTTGCGCGCGGCGATTGTAATTTTAATTAAGTTTTGCTAATATCGTATAAACGCCGTCATTTTAGCGGCAAGACGGCAATGCGCCGCGTGCGTTAATTATGAGGTAGGTTTCCTTGAGTATTCTGGAAAGGATAAACTGCTCGGCGGACGTCAAAGCGCTGAGCATGGATGAGCTGAACACGCTCTGCCGGGAGATAAGAAGCTTTCTCATAGGCAGCGTTTCCAAAACGGGCGGCCACCTGGCTTCAAATCTTGGGGTGGTGGAGCTTACCGTCGCCATACATAACGTGTTCGACACGGAAAAGGACAGGCTGGTTTTCGACGTGGGGCACCAGTGCTATGTCCACAAGCTGCTGACCGGCAGGAGGGAAGCCTTCGATACGCTGCGGCGGGAGGGCGGGCTTTCGGGCTACCCGAAGCCGTCCGAGTCATTAAGCGACGCCTTTATTGCCGGGCACGCGTCGAACTCCATATCGGTGGCTTTGGGAATGGCTCGGGCCCGGACGCTGGCGGGTGCCGATTACAGCGTCGTTGTGCTTGCTGGTGACGGGGCGCTGACGGGCGGGCTTGCCTTTGAGGGCCTGAACAACGCCGGCCAAAGCGGCGAGCCCATAATCATAATATTAAACGACAACGGCATGGCCATAGACAGCACCGTAGGCAGCCTATCCAGAATTTTGGCCTATGAGAGGACCCGGCCGGCCTACTATGAGCTGAAAAAGCGCTACCGCAAGGTTATGAACCGGCTGCCAGGCGGAAAAGCTATCTATAACTATACCCGCAGGATAAAAAACAGGCTTAAAAGGGCCCTGCTGCACAGCGGGATATTCGAGGAGCTGGGCTTCAGATATCTCGGGCCGGTGGACGGACACGATGTGAAGAAGCTCTCGTATATGCTGAAGGTGGCGAGGGATTACAACGAGCCTGTGCTGCTCCATGTGGTGACGCAAAAGGGCAGGGGCTACCCCTACGCCGAGCGCCTGCCGGATGAATACCACGGAGTCGCCCCATTCGACCCGTCCGTCGGCCTGAGCTGCTCCGTCGGCATGTGCTTTTCAAGGGCTTTCGGAGACGCGCTATGCCGGCTTGCCGAAGAAAATCCGAAAATTTGCGCCATTACCGCCGCCATGAAAAGCGGCACCGGGCTGGACCGCTTTGCGGAGGCATTCCGGGAGCGCTATTTTGACGAGGGCATAGCCGAAGGGCACTGCGTGGCCATGGCGGCGGGCATGGCTGCCCAGGGGTTTGCGCCGGTATTTGCCGTTTACTCCACCTTCCTTCAGCGCGGCTACGACATGCTTATACACGATGTCGCGCTGATGAAGCTTCATGTGGTGTTCGCCGTCGACAGGGCGGGCTTAGTCGGCGGCGACGGGGAGACGCACAACGGGGTATTCGACGTAGGCTACCTTACGCAGATACCCCATATGACGGTATACAGCCCGTCAAGCTACAGGGAGCTGGCCGACATGCTCAAGGCGGCCCTTGATATGGACGGCCCTGTCGCCGTGAGATATCCCAGAGGCGAGGAGGGCGCCTACTCCGAGGGCGGAGCCGAGCCGGTCAAAATAGTGCGCGAGGGCTCGGATGTGACCATAGTATCCTACGGAATAATGATAAACGAGGCCTTAAAAGCCGCCGACCTGCTCAAAATAAAGGGCGTCTCGGCGGAGGTAGTGAAGCTCGGCCGCCTCGCGCCGCTGGAAACGGAGGAAATAAGGCTTTCGGCGAGCAAGACTAAGCGCCTAATAATCGCGGAGGATTGCATATCCCCCGGCTGCATGGGCGAAAAGATAGCTGCCGGTCTGAATTTGAGCGATGTAAAGCTCAGCCTTGTGAACATCGGCCGGCGCTTTACCGGAGCCGGAACGATAGCCCAGCAGATGAAAAGCTGCGGCATAGACGCCGAGTCCATAGCGCGTCGCGCGCTGGAGCTTACCGGAAGCTTTCGGACGGCGCTGCCGCTTCAATAACGGAGCATGCGTATTGAATAAGGAAAGACTTGATATTCTGGTGCACCGCCTCGGACTGGCCGAAAGCAGGGAGCGGGCGAAGGCGGAGATAATGAGGGGCGCCGTGTATGTGGACGGGCGCAAGGCCGACAAGGCCGGGATGCTCTATCCGGAGGACGCTAGGATAGAGCTTCGCGGCTCGCCTCTGAGCTATGTAAGCAGGGGCGGTCTGAAGCTTGAAAAGGCGCTCAGGGAGTTCGGGATCTCTCCGGAGGGTAAGACCTGCATAGACTGCGGAGCCTCAACCGGCGGCTTTACCGACTGCCTTCTCAAGGGCGGCGCCAAGAAGGTGTACGCAGTGGATGTGGGCTACGGCCAGCTTGCCTGGAGCCTGAGGACCGACGAGCGCGTGGTGAGCATGGAGCGCACCAACGCCAGATATCTTACGCCGGGGGACATACCCGAAAAGCTCGAGCTGGCGGTTATAGACGTTTCGTTCATATCGCTCAGGCTCATACTGCCGGCCGTCAAGCGGCTGCTGGCCGAAGACGGGGAGGTAATCTGCCTTGTCAAGCCGCAGTTCGAGGCAGGCAAGGACAAGGTAGGGAAAAAGGGAGTCGTCAGGAGCCGAGATGTCCATAAGGAGGTGCTCGACGGCTTCATAGCCGGAGCCGGGGAAATGGGCTTCGCGGTCAGGGGTCTGACCTGGTCGCCGGTCAAGGGTCCGGAAGGAAACATTGAATACCTGGGATACCTGACGCTCAAGGGCGCTTCCGCGGCGTTCGACACGGCCAAAATAGTCGCCGACTCCCACGGCGAGCTGGAAGGATAATAAAAATATGAATCGAATCCTCATCTGCACCAATGCCGAACGGGATCCCAAAATGGCCTTTACAAGGCAGGTCATAGCCAAGCTCAGGAGCTTGGGCGCGGAGGCCAGGGCCTTTATCCCCTTCGGAGACAGGGACTTGAGCGGCCTGGAGCCGGATATGGCCTGCCCGGATCCCGAGAAGGCCATGGAAAGCGCCGACCTGCTGGTTTGCCTCGGCGGGGACGGGACCATGCTCCACATATCGAAGCTTGCCGCCGAAAACAAGGTGCCGATGATAGGCATCAACATGGGCCAGCTCGGCTTCATAACCGAGCTGGAGCAGGAGGAGCTTGACAGGCTGGAGGACGTCGTCAGAGGGGCTTACACGATAGAAAAGCGAATGATGATAGATGTAGCCGTCAGCCGCGACGGAAAGGAGATATACCGCGCCTTCGGGCTAAACGAAGCCGTAGTCACCAGAAAAAACGCGGCCCACGCCATCAGGCTTACCGCCTACGGCGATGACAAAAAGATATCCGATTACTCCGGCGACGGGATAATCATAGCCACGCCCACCGGCTCCACGGCATATTCCATGGCGGCCGGCGGCCCCATCGTCGAGCCTACGGCTGAAAATTTGATACTTACCCCCATTTGCGCCCACTCGCTTACGGCGAAGGCCTACGTCCTCACCGGGGACAGGCGCACGTCGGTTAGGATAATCAAGGCCGAGGAAAACGACGCCCTGCTGCTGGTGGACGGAAGGCAGCCCTTCGACCTGAGGATAGGAGATACGGTCAGCGTTTTCAAGTCGGCTTACGTTACCAGGCTTGTAAAAGTTAAGAACCTTAGCTTTTATGACATAGTAAAAAATAAGCTCAACTAGCCCGGCTCTTGCAAAACGGTGCAAGAATCACAAATCAGGACGGTAGGAAAGAGATGAAATCAAGCAGGCAGGAAAAAATTCTGGAAATAATCTCAAAGCGGGAAATCGAAACGCAAAACCAGCTGATAGAGGCCCTGAGGGCGGAGGGATATAACAGCACGCAGGCCACCGTTTCGCGCGACATCAGGGAGCTGAGGCTCGTAAAGGAGCTGACCGAGAGCGGCGGCTACAAATACGCCCTGCCGCCCGACAGCGCCTCCGGCGACTACGGCATGAAGCTTAAAACCATATTCAACGAATCCGTCAGGGAAATAAGGCAGGCCCAGAACCTCGTCGTCATAAAGACCCTTCCCGGCCTTGCCAACGGAGCCTGCGCCGCTCTGGACGCCATGGAAATCGCCGGCCTTGTAGGCACGCTGGCGGGGGACGATACGGCCTTCCTGGCTATGACTGACAGCGAGGCTGCCAAAAAGTTCTGCGAGGAGCTTGCGCCCAGATACAACCTGGGCAAAAGATAGGGCGTTTTTTCGCATCTTGTTTGAAAAGAGATAGATCGATATGCTGAACCTGCTCCATATTGAAAACGTGGCCGTTATAGAAAGGGCGGACATAGAGTTCGGCCCCGGCCTCAACGTGCTTACCGGCGAGACCGGAGCGGGCAAATCCATAATAATCGACTCCATAGGCGCGATTTTGGGAGAGCGCGCTTCACGCGAGCTTGTGAGGACGGGGAGCCCGGCAGCGGTGATAACCGCGGAGCTGAGTCTTTCGGAGGCCGCCAAAGGCTGGCTGCTCGACAACGGCGTGGACGCAGAAGACGGCGACGGCCTGATACTTTACCGCAAGATAACCAGCGACGGCAAAAGCTCCTGCCGGGTAAACGGCTTGCCGGTAGGCGCCTCGCAGCTTCGGGAGCTGGGCGAGCTGCTGTTTGACGTGCACGGCCAGAACGACGGGAGGAGGCTGCTCAGCGAGGCTAGCCACAGGCGCTATCTTGACGGCTTCGGGGGCCTGGACGGGCTGCGCGAGGAGTATGCGGCGGCGTACAAGGCATACATGGCGGCGCTGGAGGAATACGAGGCGCTTAAGAAGTCGGAGGCCGACAAGGAGCGCAGGGAAGAGGCGCTGCAGCGCGAAATAGACGAGATACAAAGGGCGAAGCTCAGGGAAGGCGAAAACGAGGAGGAAGAGCTTAACGAGCGCAGGGCTCTTCTAAAAAACGCCGGACGGATAACCGAGAGGCTGGAAAAGGCCTATGAGGCGCTTTACGGGGGCGAGGACAGCGAGGGGGCGCTGGCGCTTATAGCTTCCGCAGCCTCGGCTGCCGAGGCTGCGGCCAGGTGCTCAGAAGCGCTTGCCGGGCTTGCCGAGGCGGCAAGCAGCCTGCGGTACCAGGCCGAGGATGTCGCCGAGCAGATTAGGGACCATGTGAAAAGCCTGGATTTTTCGCCCGGTGAGCTTGACAGGATAGAAAGCCGCCTGTCTGTTCTGGGACGGATAACCAGGCGCTACGGAAGCGCGGACGCGGCGCTGAAAAGGCTGACGGAAGCGAAAAACGAGCTTGAGGATGTGCGGTACCTTACGGAAAAGCTTAAAAAGCTGGCGGGGGAAGCCGAGCGGCGCAGGGAGGAGGCCCTCAAAAAGGCGTCCGAACTGAGCGCGGAGCGTAAAAAAGCCGCCGCGAGGCTGGAAAAGGCTATAGTGTCCGAGCTGCGCCAGCTCAGCATGCCCGGCATAAGGTTTGCCGTTGATTTCAGCCCGAAGGGCGGAGGGGGAGAGCCGGCCATGGACGCGTCGGGGATAGACGAGGTCAGGTTCCTCATGTCGGCAAACGCGGGGGAGGAGCTGGGCAGGCTGTCCAAAATAGCGTCGGGCGGCGAGCTTTCAAGAATTATGCTGGCAATGAAGAACGTGCTCAGCTCCGAATCGGAGGCGCAGGTGCTTATCTTTGACGAGATAGACGCCGGCGTTTCGGGCATAGCGGCACAGAGGGTAGGGGAGAAGCTTTCCGATCTGGCCTCGCGCAGGCAGGTGCTTTGCGTTACGCACCTCCCGCAGCTTGCCGCGATGGCCGACACGCACTTTTCCATAGAAAAAAAGGTTAGGGACGGCAGAACCTACACCCAGGTGAGCAGGCTGGACGAGGAAGGCCGGAAATACGAGCTGGCGAGGCTAATCGGCGGCGAAACCGTGACCCGGGCTACGCTTACCGGAGCGGGCGAGCTGATAGAGGCTGCCCGTGCATACAAGGCGGGCAGAGCGGCAAGATGAAACGCTCCGAGCCGCTTCAATAATGATGATAATAAAGGACTGGATTGCATGACATTGTACGAGGAATTGAAGGCCAGGGGGCTTATAGCCCAGGTCACGGACGAGGAAGAAATCAAAAGCCTTATAGATAACGGAAAAGCCACCTTTTATATAGGTTTCGACCCTACGGCCGACAGCCTGCACGTGGGCCACTTTATGGCCCTCTGCCTGATGAGGCGGCTGCAGATGGCAGGCAACCGGCCTATAGCGCTCATAGGCGGGGGGACTGCCATGATAGGCGACCCCAGCGGCAGGACCGATATGCGCGCGATGATGACAAAGGAAACCATTGAGCGCAACGGCGAGCGCTTTAAAAAGCAGATGGCTAAATTTATAGATTTTTCGGACGGCAAGGCGCTGATGGTAAACAACGCCGACTGGCTGCTGCCGCTTAATTACGTGGAAATGCTTAGGGATGTGGGTCCGCATTTCTCCGTAAACCGCATGCTGGCCGCCGAATGCTACAAGCAGAGGATGGCTAACGGCCTGTCCTTCCTTGAGTTCAACTACATGATAATGCAGAGCTACGACTTTTACGCCCTCTACAGGGACTACGGCTGCGTCCTCCAGTGCGGGGGCGACGACCAGTGGTCCAACATGCTCGGCGGCACCGAGCTTATCCGCAGAAAGCTCGGCAAGGACGCCTACGCCATGACCATAACCCTGCTTTTGACCTCCGAGGGCAAAAAAATGGGCAAGACGCAGAAGGGCGCCGTCTGGCTTGATCCGGAAAAGACCTCGCCCTATGAGTTTTACCAGTATTGGCGCAACGTTGGCGACGCCGACGTCATAAAATGCCTGAAGCTGCTGACCTTCCTGCCTTTGGAGCAAATAGCGGAAATGGAAAAATGGAAGGATCAGGAATTGAACAAGGCCAAGGAAATACTAGCCTTTGAGCTGACAAGGCTTGTGCATTCGGAGGAGGAGGCGCAAAAGGCGCGCGACGCGGCAAAGGCCCTGTTTGCCGACGAGGGCTCGGCCGAAAACATGCCGGCTCTGAAGCTGGCCGACGAAAGCTTCACCGACGGCTATATAGGAATAACCGAACTGCTTGTGCTTACCGGCCTTTGCTCCTCCAAGAGCGACGCCAGGCGCAACATAGATCAGGGCGGAGTTGAGGCGGCCGGCGAAAGGGTCTCGGACATATCGGCAAAATATACTAAGGAGGACCTGTCGGGAGACGGGATAATAATTAAGCGGGGCAAAAAGAAATTTTACAGGGTTTATTATTGACCCCATAAAACCCGGGGCCGCGCCGCAAGCCTTCGTTGCGGCGCGGCCCCGGGCGCGTCATTTTACTTTCGCCTGATACTTTTCCACCATGAAATCCGGATAATAGCTTCGCTTTGCCCTGCGGAGGTTCTCCAGGCCCATGTCCTCCTCGCGGTTGATGTACCTGACCTCCGGGTATTTGGCCAAAACATGCCGCACAAACTCGCGGTTGATCATGGGATAGGCCCCCTCGATCTCGGCCAGCGCCTTTTCAAAATGCACAATGAAGGTGTCGCAGCAGACGCGCTCGCCGAGAGTGAAGGCCGCCGGACGGCCGTTTACGTACAGAACACCGCCGTCCAGCTTAAGCTCCTCAAACTCGGTCAGCGCCTTGTCTATCACTGCTTCCTCGCCCACGGCCGAACGCTCCTTTTCCCAAAGCCTGTCGAGATAACGGCAGTCGGCCGCATTATCGGCGGTTATGGGCCTGTATTCCCAATCGTACAGCGCCTCGAAGCGGTTTATATAATTCCGTTTAGCGTGCAGCTTTTTGCCGGCAAGCGTCGCCAGCTTCTCGGCCGAATAAACGTAGTCGAAAAGATCGGTGAGCGGCGTAAATTCGAACAGCCCGGGAAAGCTCTCCTCGAGCCTCCTCACATCCTCGGGGGAGAGGGATTGCATCGTAAGATCCGGGAAATCCGCAAGCAGCCTCTCGACGGTTGCTTTGTCAAAGTACGGGATGGCGAATACCCTGAGTCCCTTGTCGAACGAAGCTATTACCGGCACCGGATAGTCGGAGCTTATCTCGACGCCGTAGAACGGACCCCAGGCGTAGAGGTGGATGAAGCTGAAATCGGCGTTTTTCGTGCCTGACTTGCACATAAGGTTATGAAGCCACTCCCTGTCTGACAGCGCGACAGGTCTGAATGAAGGCATAAATTATTAACTCCCCAGCTTTAAAGCTTTTATTTTTCTTTGGATCTCTTTCAAATCGTCGAAGGCCTCCGGCCTGCGCCGGGGGTCGCGCAGCAGCGCGGCCGGATGGTATATGGCGGTAAGCTCCCGCCCGTCGCGTGAAAACCACAGGCCGTGCTCCTTTGTTATCTTAAAGTCGGGCTTGATGAGCCTCATTGCGGCTATTCTGCCCAGGCAGACGATGATTTTGGGGTCTATCAGCCCGATCTGCCTTTCAAGCCAGCCCCAGCAGGCGTCCTGCTCGGATTCCAGAGGATCCCGGTTACCGGGCGGGCGGCATTTTACGGTGTTGGCTATGTATATCTTGGTCCTGTCCAGATCGATTATGGCCAGCATGTCGTCCAGCAGCTTTCCCGCTCTTCCCACAAAGGGCTCGCCCTTCAGGTCCTCCTGTTCCCCGGGCCCTTCGCCGATGAACATGACCTCGCTTTCCTCGTTTCCGACGCCGAAAACAAGGTTTGTCCTCTCGGCTCCCAGGGGACAGGCCATGCAGCCGAGACAGGCTTTTCTCAGTTCGTCGAGTTTTGACATATACGCGCCCTTTCGCTCTGATTATTTGTGAAATAGTATAGCACGTTTGTTTTAAACGCGCAATTCACCGCTGCGGCATTATACAAAGCGCATAATAGAGGACGTTCAAATTATATTTTTTTTATGTATTACTCTTGTCAAGCCCTTTGCCTTATGCTATAATCCGGTTATAAAAATTAAGGGGTGTGTCTCTTATGAAATTTATCGAAAGCAAACCCAAGTCGTTTTTTTATACGATATTGCTTCTTGTTTTTGCAATGTTTGAGATGGGCGTTCTTTCGTCCTACAGATATGTGGAAATCGGCGGAGCAGCCGATAAGTACGGAAACGGGCTTACGGTAGATGCCGTCAAAACGCTGACGCAGCTTGGCGCGAACGTGGGCTGGAATTTTATAACCGTTTCCTGCCTCATAGTGCTGGCGCTGCTCGGCTACTCGATGCTGCTGGGCTACAATAAGAATCCCGGCGGTCTGCTGGCGATAGTCATAACGAACCTGGTTCCCTCGCTTATAGGTGCGGCGACAAGCTTCGACTTTTTCATAGGCTACGGCACCGCCCATCTGCTGCCGGCCATGACCATATTCGGCCTGCAAAACGCGGCCACAAAATCGGCCCAGATAGCGCACGCGCTTATTTTCTGCGGCGTGATTTGCGCGCTTTGCGTAGTCTTTTGGGTGATAGGCAGGCTCATAAGAAAGTCCTACGCAGCAAAATACGAGGTGGAGTTCAACTGATATACAGCTGAGCGGAGACGGAAATCAACCCGTCCGGCATCGCCGGGCGGGTTTTGATTTAACCGATTATTCGCGCCGCAGCCATTGGCTGCGGCGTTTTGCGCCTTTAATGCGGGGCCTGCTTGCGGCTTTTACAGCCTTATGCCCTTCCATTTGCCCTGGTTGTAGCGCCACATTATTAGCAGCGAGCGAAGCACCTGGTCGACCGCGACGGCTATCCAGGCCCCCATAAGCCCCAGTCCGAGGACGGTTACAAGCAGCCAGGCCAGGGAGGTGCGGATTATGACTATGGTAAGCAGCATGGTGAAGGCGGTGAATCTTGTATCGCCCGCGCCCCTGAGCGAGCCGCCCAATATGAACTGGTTGCTCTGGAAGGGCTGGAGGAAGGCGACAATGAACATCAAATACCCGCCGAGCCTTAAAATCTCCGGATCCCTGTTGTACAGACCAACCAGGGTATGCCTGAAAACAAGGAACAAGAGCGCTATCGCTACGGATACCCACAAGCCTATGGAGCGGCAGCGGCGGCTGTAATGCTCGGCCATGTCGGGGCGCCGCTTCCCCAGGCCTTGGCCGACAAGGGAGGTGGAGGCTACGGCAAAGCCCTGGCCTATCATAAAGGACATGGACTGTATGTTCATCGCTATGTTGTGGGTGGCGAATTCAATCTCTCCCAGCGAAGCGACCGTACGGCTGAATATGATCATGCCGACCCTCATGATAAGCTGCTCTATCATGGAGGGCACGCCCACCTTGTAGAGGCCGGAGAGTATGTCCCTGTCGAAGCTGAAAAGGTTTTTAAGGCTTATTTTCAGCGTCGCGTAATACTTGCCGCTCAGTATGCACCCGAAGGCGATTACGGTCGCCACCGTCTGGCCTATGCCGGTTGCTATGGACGCTCCGGCTACGCCCAGCTTCGGGCAGCCGAGATTGCCGTATATCATTACCCAATTGAAAAAAATGTTCACTACGTTGGCTATGGTGTTGTAGTACATGCTGGGCTTGGCCTGGCCCGTACCTTTGAGTATGGCGGATATGCTCATCGACCACGACAGGCTCATGAAAAATAAAAATTGTATGCGCAGATAGCGGGTGCCTTCGGCTATAACGTTCTCGCTCAGGCCGCCGTTGGACATGAAGCGTATCATCCACTCCGAGCCCCAATAGCCGATTATGGTGCTCAGCAAGCCCACAAAGGTGATAAGTACAAGGGATTGCCTGAGTATGGCGTCCGCCCGCGCCCTGTCCTGCATGCCTCTGGCTCGTGATACGAGGGCCGTCGCGCCCGTATTAAGTGCCATGATAAGGTTCATGAAAACAAATTTGGGCTGGGTAGCCAGGCTTACGGCCGATATGGCCCCCGCTCCTAGCCCTCCCACCATCATGGTATCCACCATTGATACCAGCGAGGTCAGGAAAAGCTCGCAGAGAGAGGGCCAGGCTATGCGCATGATATCGGCGTACAATTCCTTTGAGGTTATGGTTTCCGGGAGCTGCTTTCTCTCTTTCTTGCTTTTTGCCAGCTCCGTGTTCATCGAGTCCTCGGTGCCCCAATCCAGCCTGTCCAGGGTTATGGGCACAGCCGCCTTGCTTAAAGTCTTTTGGTTGTCTTCCGTCATCTTTTCCCCTTCGTTTTTTTAATCTAATGCCAATATCATAGCATGCAACAAAATAGTTTTCAATGGATGCGGCCGTTTATATAAAAATGTAATAATCATACGCAAGCATATTAACAGCCTGCGTATGATTTTTATGCGCGCCTGCCTTAGATCTATTGTTATTTATTATAGCTGTCCTTCAGCGCGACGCTGCGGTTGAAGACCAGACTGCCGGGCGCGGAATCGACGCTGTCCACGCAGAAGTAGCCCAGACGCAGGAATTGGAAGCTGGCGGGGGCCTTGGCGTCCTTTAGGCCGGCCTCCAGCTTGCAGCCCTTGAGTACGGTTAGGGAATTGGGATTTAAAACCGAAAGGAAGCCGCCCTCGGCCCCGTCGGGATTAGGGTCGCTGAAAAGATTGTCATAGAGCCTGACTTCGGCATCCACGGCCGTTTGGGCGTCCACCCAATGTATGGTTCCGCGCACCTTGCGCCCGTCGGCGGCGTTGCCGCCGTAGGACAGGGGATCGTATTCGCAGAGGACCTCCGTGACTCTGCCCTCGCCATCCTTTACGCAGCCGGTGCATTTGACTATATAGGCCGATTTGAGGCGGACCTCGTTTCCGGGAAAGAGGCGGTTGTATTTTTTGGGGGGGACCTCCTCGAAATCCTCGGCCTCTATCCACAGCCGCCTTGAAAAGCTGACCTCGCGGAAGCCGGCGCCCTCGTTTTCGGGATTGTTTTCCACCTTGAAAAATTCGGTCTTGCCCTCGGGATAATTGGTGACGGTCAGCCTTATGGGCCTCAGTACGGCCATGGCGCGGTTGGCGTTGAGGTTAAGGTCCTCGCGCAGACAATGCTCCAGGAAAGCGTAGTCAACTATGCTGTTGACCTTAGATACGCCGTTGCGCTCATTAAAGCTCAATATGGAGGCCGGGGTATAGCCTCTCCTGCGAAGGCCGCAGAGCGTGGGCATCCTCGGGTCGTCCCAGCCGGAGACATAACCCTCCTCCACAAGCTGGCGGAGCTTGCGCTTGCTCATGACGGTATAGGTAATATTCAGCCGGGAAAACTCGATCTGGCGCGGCCTGGACGGCGGATCTATGTTTTCGATGACCCAGTCGTAAAGGGGCCGGTGATCCTCGTATTCAAGGGAGCAGAGGGAATGGGTTATCCCTTCTATCGCGTCCTGTATGGGATGGGCAAAGTCGTACATCGGGAAAATGCACCATTTTTTTCCGGTGCGGTGATGATCCACATAGCGTATCCTGTACAGCGCCGGGTCGCGCAGATTGAAGTTGCCGCTGGCCAGGTCTATCTTTGCCCTGAGCGTCATGGAGCCCTCTGGGAATTCGCCGTTCTTCATTCTTTCAAACAGCTCGAGGCTTTCCTCTATAGGCCTGTCGCGGTATGGGCTGGTGGCCGGAGTCGTAAGGTCGCCCCGGCGTTCCTTCAGCTCCTCGGGGCTGAGCTGGCATACGTAGGCCAGGCCCTTCTTTATGAGCTTCACCGCGTAATTGTAGGTTTCCTCAAAATAGTCGGAGCCGTAATGGAAGCGGTCGCCCCAGTCGAAGCCGAGCCAGCGTATGTCCTCCTTTATCGCGTCCACATACTCGGCGTCCTCCCTGACGGGGTTCGTGTCGTCCATCCTGAGGTTGCACAGGCCGCCGTATTTTTTTGCCGTGCCGAAATCTATTATCAGGGCCTTGGCGTGCCCTATATGCAGGTAGCCGTTCGGTTCGGGAGGGAAGCGGGTGTGAACGGTCATGCCGTGAAAGCGCCCTCCCTCGGCAAGATCCTCGTCTATTAAAGCTTCAATAAAATTTTTGCCAGCGGAATTTGCATCCATAATATCAGCACTCCTGTAACGCCGTGATGAATAGCCGTAAAAAAGCGGCATGGCCCAGCCATACCGCCGCGTTTGTACTAGAACGGATTCAAGGGGCATAAAACGCGCGGCAAGCCAAAGCGCCCGGAAAGACCGGCCGCCGGAGCTGCTGTCGAAAAATCATAGCGCGCATGCCTTTGCCTCCCTTGATTTATTTATATATGATATCATGAAAAGACCGTGTTTGTCAATCGGCAGCAGGCGAAACGGCCCGATGCGTGTAGAAAATTATTGACAAAGCCTTATGGCGATAGTATACTCTATTTTCAATAAGGCAAAGGCGACGAAGGGGAGCAGTAGACGCCGCTCCGATGCGCAGAGAGGGAACGGACATGGGCGGGCCGCGGCATTGCGCGGCAGCGCTTGGTCAGGGTGCGAGTTCCCGTGAGGAGGCGTCGAAGTCGCCCCGGAGCCTCGGCCCGAAAGCGGCTTGCGGCCGCCTGTAGGCGCCGACGGGCAGCTCCCGTTACAGGGCGGAGCCGTCGAAAAGGCGGCGGAGTGATAAAATCGGGTGGTACCGCGGAATTTTTCGCCCCGGACATGGCAGGCTATGTCCGGGGCTTGCTTGTTTGAAAGGAGACTGTTAATGAAGGAATTGCCGAAAACCTACGACCCGAAGGCCGTGGAGGACAGGATATACGGCCTTTGGCTTGAGGGAAAGTATTTCAGGGGCGTCAGGGATCCCCAAAAAGAACCGTTTACGATCGTCATACCGCCTCCTAACGTGACGAGCCAGCTTCACATAGGCCACGCCTGCGACAACACTCTCCAGGATATACTCATACGCTTCAAGAGGATGCAGGGCTATGCGGCCCTCTGGGTGCCCGGTACGGATCACGCGGGCATCGCCACGCAGGTAAAGGTGGAGGCCCAGCTCCGCAAGGAAGGCCTGACCCGCTACGACCTGGGCCGGGAGCGGTTTGTCGAAAGGGTATGGGAATGGAAAAACAATTACGGAAGCCAGATAATAAACCAGCTTAAAAAGCTTGGAAGCTCCTGCGACTGGGAGCGCGAGCGCTTCACCATGGACGAGGGCTGCTCCCGCGCCGTTAGGGAGGTTTTTGTCAACCTATATAAAAAAGGCCTTATATACAAAGGAAGCCGCATTGTCAACTGGTGCCCGGACTGCGTGACGGCTCTCAGCAACGAGGAAGTCAATTACGAGGAGCAGGCGAGCCATTTATGGCATATACGCTATCCCGTCAAGGGACTGCCCGGCAGCTTTGTCGTCGTCGCCACGACGAGGCCCGAAACGATGCTTGGCGATACGGCCGTCGCGGTCAATCCGGAGGACGAGCGGTACGCAGCCCTGGTCGGCAAAACGGTGATTTTGCCGCTTATGGACCGGGAGATACCCATTATAGCCGACGAGTATGTCGAAAAGGAGTTCGGCACCGGCTGCGTTAAAATTACCCCCGCCCACGACCCCAACGACTTCGAGGTGGGCCGGCGGCACAACCTGCCGTCGCTCCGGATCATGGACGACAAGGGCTATATAAACGAGCTTGGCGGAAAATACCGCGGCCTCCGCCGCGACGAGGCGAGAAAGGCCGTTGTCGCGGATTTGGAAAAGGAGGGTCTCCTCGTCAAGGTCGAGGACTATGCCCACAACGCCGGAGTCTGCTACCGCTGCGGCAGCAACGTCGAGCCTATTGTTTCTCCGCAGTGGTTTGTTAAGATGAAGCCGCTTGCCGAGCCGGCCATAGCCGCCGTCAAGGAGGGCAGGATAAGGTTTGTGCCGGAGCGCTTTGCCAAGATATACCTCAATTGGATGGAAAACGTGCATGACTGGTGCATATCGCGCCAGCTCTGGTGGGGGCACCAGATTCCGGCCTGGTATTGTGAGGATTGCGGGCATGTCAACGTCGCTAAGGAGGATCCGGAAAGATGCGAAAGGTGCGGCGGCCGCCGCCTGCGCCGGGACGAGGACGTTCTCGACACCTGGTTTTCCTCTGCCCTATGGCCCTTCTCTACTTTGGGCTGGCCGGACGATACGGAAGATATAAAATTCTTCTATCCCACCTCAGTACTTGTTACGGCATACGACATCATATTCTTCTGGGTGGCGCGCATGATATTTTCAGGCCTGGAGCATACCGGAAGGGAGCCGTTCAATACGGTCTTCATACACGGGCTTGTGCGTGATTCCGAGGGCAGAAAGATGTCCAAGTCCCTGGGCAACGGCGTGGATCCGCTTGAAATGATTGAGCAGTACGGGGCGGACGCCCTGCGCATGAACATGGTTTCCGGAGTAAGCCCCGGCAACGACATGAGGTTTTTCAGCGCCAAATGCGAGGCTTACCGGAATTTCGCCAACAAGCTGTGGAACGCTTCCCGCTTTGTGATGATGAACCTGACCATAGACAAAAACGAGCTGCCCGACCCGGGCGGCTTGAAGCTTGAGGACAAGTGGATACTCTCTAAGCTCAACAGGCTTATCGCCGAGGTCACGGAGAACATAGAGCGCTACGAGCTTGGCATAGCGGCGGGCAAAATTTACGATTTTATCTGGGACAGCTACTGCGACTGGTACATTGAACTGACTAAGACGCGCCTGAACGGCGACGACGAGGACTCGAGGCTCGGCGCCCAGAGGGTGCTCTGCTGGGTGCTGACGGAAACGCTCAAGCTGCTGCATCCGTTTATGCCCTTTATTACCGAGGAGATATGGCAGGCGCTCCCGCATGACGGAGAGGCTCTCATTGTCGCCGCCTGGCCGAAGAGCTCCGAGGCGTTAAACTTTTCCGCCGAGGAAGCCGAGATGGAGAGCATAATGGCCGCTATAAAGGCTGTTCGCACCCTTCGCTCGGAACGCGGCGTGCCGCCCTCAAGGCGCCCGCGCCTTATTGTCGTGACTGAAAAGACGGAAACCTTTGCAGGCGGCATACCCTTCCTTAAAAAGCTTGCCTTTGCCGGAGAGGTTGAGCTTGCGCGCGCGGTGCCGGAAAACGCGGGCGAGATGGCAGCGGCAGTGACGGAGGACGCCAGGCTCTTCATGCCCATGGCCGAGCTGGTGGACGTGGAGAAGGAGCTTGAGCGCATATCCCGCGAGCTGAAAAAGGCCGAGGAAAACTACGCCAAGCTTGCGGCGAAGCTCCAAAGCGAGGGCTTCCTTTCCAAGGCTCCCGAAAGCGTCGTTGCGGCGGAACGGGAAAAGGCCGCAAAGCTGAGCGCGCTGATGGAAAACCTGAGGGAGAGCGAAAGAAATCTCAAGGCACTGAAATAAAATTTTCATATTTGAGTGTCGGAGCGTTATTGCGACAAATTAAGTAAACAAGCTTGTCTATAATTGACCGTGCGGAATTATGTAAATCCGATAATCGGATTTGCGCTAAACGGATTCCGCACGGTCGTTATTTTTATGTCAACGAGGTAATACGGATGAAGATAACGGGATACTGCAAGCAGGGGGTGCTTACCCTTAATTTCAACGGCGAGCTCGACCATCATTCGGCGAGGGCGGCAATGAAGGCTCTGGGCGAAAGGATCGACGCCTTTATGCCGAGAGAGTGCGTGCTGAACTTCAAGGAGCTGACCTTCATGGACAGCTCCGGCATAGCCCTGATATTGAGGGCTGATAAGCGCATGAAGGAAATAGACGGGAGGCTGCTGGTAGTCAACGTGCCGGCCCAGCCCATGCGCGTGCTGGACGCTTCCGGAATAGACCGGCTCATCAACATATCTGGGAAATGAAAGACGGGGAGTGTTACATATGGCAGTCGCAAACTATACAAAAATCGAATTTTTAGGCAAATCCGCCAACGAGTCCTTTGCGCGCAGCGCCGCGGCCTGCTTTGCCGCGCAGCTCGACCCCACCCTCGAGGAGCTGGGCGACCTGAAAACCGCGGTCAGCGAGGCTGTAACCAACTGCATAGTGCACGCCTATCCCAACGAGATAGGAAGGATACAGATGAAATGCAGAATCATGGGGGACGACACCTTTGAGGTGTCTATAAAAGACTGGGGCTGCGGCATCGAGGATATAAAGAAGGCTATGGAGCCTCTATTCACCACCGGCGGGGAGGACCGCTCGGGAATGGGCTTTTCGATCATGGAATGCTTTATGGACACCGTAAAGGTCAAGTCCAAGGTGGGAAAGGGCACCACGGTGACGATGAAGAAAAAGATAGCCAGGAAAAAAAGCAGATGAAAAGCGGCTACGCCCATGAGCTGCTGGACGCGGCCCGGGAGGGCGACAGGGAAGCGGCCGAAAAGCTCATACAGGAAAACTCCGGGCTGATATGGAGCATAGCCAGGCGTTATTTCGGCCGCGGCGTGGACGGCGACGACCTCTACCAGCTCGGCTGCATAGGCTTTTTAAAGGCGATCAAAAGCTACGACGCCGATTACGGAACGCGCTTTTCCACCTACGCAGTACCTAAGATAGCCGGTGAGATAAGGCGATTCCTGCGCGACGACGGGGCGGTCAAGGTCAGCAGGGGGCTCAAGGAGCGGGCGCAGTCGATTAGGGCGGCCCGCATGAGCCTTGAGCAGAAGCTGGGCAGGGAGCCGGTATTGTCGGAGCTGGCTGAGGAAACTGGACTCTCCGTCGAGGATATAGCTGTGGCGGAGACGGCGGTAAGCGCCGCCTGCTCGCTGTCGAAGGAAAACGGAGACGACGGCTTGTCGCTTGAGGATTTGCTTTGCGATACGGAGCAGGAGGAAAAAATGATAGAGTTTGTGTCCCTCCGCGAGGCCGTTTCCTCGCTGCCTGAAAGGGAGCGGCAGGTCATTGCGCTGAGATATTTCAGGGGCATGACGCAGGAGCGCGCGGCACGGGTGCTGAAGGTGTCGCAGGTGCAGGTGTCGCGCGTGGAAAGAAGGGCTGTGGAAAAGCTCAAAAGATTTTTGGGAGGATAAAGGCTTTTGTCCGAGCAAATCAGGTTTGCCAAAACGGCGAGGCGGTGTTAATATGTATTGCAGGAAAATAACCGCCCTTTAAAAAGGCTGCGTATAGATACAGGTTTGCGTAAAAGGTTTAGGGATAAATATGATGGATTTTGACAAAAGATTTGCGGCAGCGAGAAAAAAAGTTATAGCCAGGGATTTTGATAAGCTAAACCCCATGCAGCTTAAGGCCGTCATGGCAACGGAGGGGCCCCTGCTTATACTTGCCGGAGCCGGCAGCGGAAAGACCACCGTGCTTATAAACAGGATAGCCTGCATCTTGAAATACGGCAGGGCCTCGGACAGCGGAGAAGCGCCCTACTGGGCGACCGACGAGGATCTTGCTTTTTTGGAGGAATACGCCGAAAGCGGCGAAGCTTATCCCGGAGACGCCGAAAGGGCAAGGGAACTGTGCACCCTGGATCCGGCCAAGCCCTGGCAGGTCATGGCCATCACGTTTACCAACAAGGCTGCCGGCGAGCTTGTGGCACGGCTTGAGGACATGCTGGGTTCCGAAGCGAACGACATATGGGCCTGCACCTTCCACTCCGCCTGCGTGCGCATACTTCGGCGCTTTGCCGACAGGCTGGACGGGTTCAGCAGGGATTTTACGATTTATGACGCCTCGGACAGCCTCAGCCTTGTCAAGCGCATCCTTAAGGATCTTGACAGGGACGAAAAAAAATACGCGCCCCGCGCCGTGCTGTCCGCCATCAGCGCCGCGAAGGACGCAATGGTTTCTCCGCAGGAGCTTAAGAAGGAGGCCGGAAGCGACCTCTGGCGCAAAACGGTTGCCGAGGTCTACGCCGAATACGCCGCGCGCATGGCTAAGGCCGACGCCATGGATTTCGACGACCTGATACTCAATACGGTAAGGCTGCTGGAGGAGTGCGGGGAGGCCAGGGACTACTACCAGAACCGCTTCCGCTATGTGCTCGTGGACGAATATCAGGACACCAACATGCTGCAGTACAGGCTGGCCAAGCTGCTGGCCGGAAAGCACAGGAACATTTGCGTCGTGGGAGACGACGACCAGAGCATATACAAGTTCAGGGGGGCTACGATAGAAAACATACTCGGCTTCGAGGAGGAATACCGCGATTCACGAGTCATCAAGCTGGAGCAAAACTATCGTTCGACGGCAAATATCCTTAACGCCGCCAACGAGGTCATAAAGAAAAACGAGAGGCGCAAGGGAAAAAGGCTCTGGACGCAAAAGGACGGCGGAGAGCCGATAACTCTTTATACCGCCCGGGACGAGGACGACGAGGCCCAGTACATAGCCTCAAGGCTGCTGGCCGGCTATGCCGCACGGAAGAGCTGGAAGGACTTTGCCGTCCTGTACCGGCTCAACGCCATGTCCAACCGCCTTGAATACGCCATGAAGCGTAACGCCATACCCTACAGGATATACGGAGGAACGCGCTTTTACGACAGGGCTGAGGTAAAGGATGTGCTGGCCTACCTTTGCGTTGTAAGCAACCAGAGCGACGAGCTGAGGCTGAGAAGGATCGTCAACAATCCTCCGCGCGGTATAGGGGAGGCTACGCTGGAAAAGGCCTCCGTGATCGCCGCAAGCGAAGGGAAAACGCTTTATGACGTTTTGAAGGACTGCCTGAGCTATGAGGAATTGAGAAGCTCGTCTTCAAAAATAAAGGCCTTTGTCGATATAATCGAGGACGTCAAGAAGAAAAGGACGGCGCCGCTGGACGAGCTGTACGACTTTATGCTTGAGCGCAGCGGCTATATGGCCATGCTGGAGTCCAAGAGCGGTCAGGAGAACATAACGCGGGCCGAGAACGTGCGCGAGCTGAAAACAAATATATTGAGCTTTCTCAGGGAGCGGGGCGGCGCCGGCACGCTGGAGGATTTTCTTGACGAAATGGCGCTTTACAGCGACATAGACGCCATGGGCGAGGATGCTGACTGCGTGTCGTTGATGACTATGCACAGCGCAAAGGGCTTGGAATTTCCCACGGTGTTCATAGCGGGCGCGGAGGAGGGCATATTTCCCGGACTTAAGGCCATAGGGGAGCCGGACGAGATAGAGGAGGAGCGCCGCCTATGCTATGTGGCCATAACCAGGGCCAAAAGCAAGCTGTATATAACCAACGCCGTTCGCCGTACCGTTTTCGGAAGAACGCAAAACAACAGGGTGTCCAGATTTATAGAGGACATACCCGGCATATATATGGAGAAGCTGCCCGCGTGGGAGCATAAGCGGGGCGACTATGGATTCGGCTTTGATGAGGACGAGGCATCCGGCGTCCGTACAGCGGGGAGAAATTTCGGAGCCGCGGAAAGGAATTGCGCTGCGGCGCCTAAGCGCGGCAAGGCCGCCGGGAGCAAGCCTGAAACGCTCCTGTCCCCTCCGCCAAAGCCGGGGGCGTCCCAGGCGGCGGGAGAGGACTACAAGGTCGGCGATGCCGTAAGGCACAAGGCCTTCGGCCGGGGCATGGTGCTTTCGAGGGAAAGGCTCGGCCCCGACACAATGCTTGAGATAGCCTTTGAAGGCTCGGGCACTAAAAAGCTGATGCTCTCCTTTGCGGGCAAGTTTCTCAGCAGGGAATAAGGCTTCAACAATAAGCGCCTCCCGGCATATAATGGCTTGAGCGGCCGTTGTATGCCGGGAGCTTTTTGCGCGTCTGGGACGGCCGCGCCGCAAAGCGAAATGGAGGGAGGCAGAATGCGCAGAAGACGTTGCAGAAGGATAGGAGCCATCGCGGTGCTCTGCGGCGCGGGAGTGCTGGTTTTGATCATCATGCCCTCCGGCTTCTGGATGTTTGCGCTGGGCATATTCCTGATACTTGCCGGGCTGGCAATCATATGCCGCTGACGAGCGCGGCGGATGGAGGTTTGCAAAGGCATGAAAATAATCGTTTGCAGAACGCCTAGAGTCATCAGCCTGCTGCTGAAACGCCTTAAAAGAAAAGGTAAAAAGCAAGAATAAGGAGCGCCGCCGACGAATACACTTTATCAAACGCATGCAATAATCGGTATGATAAGGGGTAATCGCGGTGGCAATAAGCTTTGAAGAAAAAAGCCTGAAATATTTCAGGAGATTGTGCCAGGCCTCGCTGTGCCATGAGGAAACCATGGAAATCATAGTACCGGACAATATGCCGGACGCAGCCGCCGTAATCGACGCCGACGGCGTTGCCCTGCTTCGAGGCAAGGAAGCGCTGAACGGCAGGTTTTCGGTCGACGGAACGACCGAGGCATATGTGATATACAGGGCCGAGGACGGTTCGGGACCGAGAAGGCTCAACATGCAGATACCTTTTGCGGCGGCGGGCGAGTGCCCAGGCCTTACCGACATGGGCAGGCTTGTCGCGGCATGCCGGCTTGTATCCGCTGAAGCGAGGATAATAAATTCAAGAAAGCTTTTGGTTAAGACGGAGGTCTGCGTCGATGCGGCCGCCTTCGTTCAGGAGCAGATGAAGTATTTGTCAAAAGCGGCGGGCGACTGCGGAGATATGCAGCTTCTGGAGAAAAACGCCGAGCTTTGCCTTGTCGCGGACGTAACTGAAAAAGCCTTCAGCATAGGCGAGGACTTTGCCCTGCCCTCGTCCAAGCCGCCTATAGGAACGATATTGAAAACCCGGCTTAGGCTGACTGAGGAGGAGGCCTCGGCCCTCGGCGGAAGACTGATAATAAAGGGAAACGCTTGCGTAGCCGTCGTGTACGCCTCGGCCTCCGGCGGCGAGCCCGCCTGCGCCGAGTTTAAAATACCGTATTCGGCGCTGCTGGAGTTTGATTGGAACGACGAAGGCCTTAGCTTCGATACCGCCGTCATGCCGACCGGCCTTTCGCTTACGGAAAGCAGCGGAGGCAAGCTGAGCATAGAAATCGGAGCGGTGGCACAGGCGGCTGTTTGGCGCAAATGCGGCATATGCTACATAGCCGACGCCTACAGCACGGAGTACGAGACCGAGCTGCAAACGGAGAACGTGTCTCTGGAGCTCCTGGATGAAAAAAACGTTCGGAGCGAAACGCTTCGCCTCGCGGCAGAAGCGCCGGTTCAGCCCAGGGCCATAATCGACGCCTCGGCTTATATAGGCAAACTCAGGACGGAGGACGGCATAATAAAAGCGCCCGTTTTTGCAAAGGCGCTGTGTGTAGGCGAGGACGACTCGCTGTTTGCGGCAACGGCAAAAGGCGAAGCGGCAAAAAGCGCGGAACAGGGCCTGAGCTGCTTCTCTGCGGAGCTTGGCGAGCTGTACGCTACGCCCTCGGCGTCCGGTGCGGAGATAAGGGTGCCGGTTTCTTACGGTTTCAGAAGATATAAAAGCGGCGGGCTGACCCTTGCGGTTTCGGCCTCGGCAAAAAGCGATTCGCCAAGAAGCAGGGCGGAACAGCCCTCCATAACTGTATTCAGAGCTTCGGAAAGCGACAGCTTGTGGGAGATAGGCAAGCGCTACGCCACTACCCGCGAGCTGCTGAGAAAAATAAACGGTCTTGCCGAGGACGGCGAAATAAACGCCGGCGACCTTGTTTTGGTGGCCAGGCAGAGATAAGCATCTTGAAAATATCCTCCCTTTGTTGTAGTATTACCGAGGATACAACATGGGGAGGATGCAGCTATGTCCGGACATTCCAAGTGGCATAACATACAAAAGACCAAGGGCGCGGCGGACGCTAAGCGCGCGCAGACCTTTACAAAGATAGCAAGAGAAATAATTGTTGCGGTCAAGGAGGGCGGCAGCGGGGATCCCGCGAACAACTCCCGGCTGGCGGCGGTGGTGGCGAAGGCCAAGGCCGCAAACATGCCCAACGACAATATAAAGCGCACCATAGACAAGGCTCTCGGAGCCGGGAATACCGACAATTACGAGCGCATAACCTACGAGGGCTACGGGCCCTGCGGCGTCGCCATAATTGTGGACGCGATGACGGACAACCGCAACCGGACGGCCTCGGAGGTAAGGCACTACTTTGACAAATACGGCGGCAATATGGGAACCACGGGCTGCGTGTCATGGTCCTTTACTCAGAAGGGCGTCATTGTGATAGACAACGAGGATATGGAGCTGGACGAGGAGGCCGTGATGCTGGACGTGCTGGAGGCAGGGGGAGACGACCTGAAAAACGAGGGGCAGGCCTTTGAGGTCTACACCTCGCCGGAAGCCTTTGCGGCCGTCAGCTCGGCCCTTGAAAAAAAGAAGTATAAATTCCTCTCCGCCCAGCTTGAAATGGTGCCGTCGAATTACGTAAGCGTAACAAGCGAGGAAGACGTGAAAAATCTCCAGAAGATGCTGGATATGTTCGAGGACAACGACGATGTCCAGAACGTCTGGCACAACTGGGAAGAAGGCTGAGGCCCTTATTTGCAAAAAACGCTCCCTCCCGGCGGCGGAAATGCCTCGGGAGGGAGCGCAGCTATTGCGCCGGGCTAGCGCTTCATGCCTATGCTCTTTATCTGGCAGTTGAATTTTTCTTTGAGCGCTTGAATCGTGCCCGGCGCGGCAAAACGCTCCGGGTCGTAGGTTTTTATCGACATGTAGTCGTGCAGGAAGGAGTACCAGAAGGTAAGGCCGCCCAGGTCGTAGACCTCCGCCTCGGTAAGAGCCTCTAAGCTGTGCGGGGCGAACTTGGGTATTGCGACTATGCACTCGTCATGCGCTATGAATTCGTCCTTGAAGACTCTGAACTTCACCCGTCCCTTGCGCACATAGAGCAGCTCGCGGTTTTTCGGGTATTTTACCCATTCGGCGGTGAAGCCGGGCTGCATTTCGGCGCAGCAGAGCTCGTTTGCGCCCGCGTTTTCCCAGCGCTGGGTAAGTATTTTCATAGTGACTCCTTCCAGCCTGAACTCGGCCAGAGGGCGCTTCGGATTTCTGACGGCGGGGCATTGCTCGGCCGGAACCTCCCGGAACAGCAGGCGTTCGCGGTTGATATGGTCGAGGCCGCCCTTAACTGGCATCATTTTCATCAGCTCAGGGTCGTCCTTCAGCTCCGGCATATGGGCCAAAACATTCGCTATAGCCGGGCCGTCCGGGTCGGTGGCAAGGTCATGGTATGTGCCGCGGTATTTTACATCCTCGATAAAAGCCATGCCGTGGATCTGCGTCGCCTGAAGGTGCAGGATATCGCCCTTTTCAACCAGGCACTTCATGCCGTCGATGTAAAGCCACATCTTGCCGCTGTCAACAAAGAAGGTTTCGTAGCCGTAGCGGTGCTCATGGGGCATGTGATTTGCATCGGGGTCGGTACCTTCGGGCATTGCGTACATTACGGAATCCAGCATCCAGAACATTTGCCTCGGCCCTTCCGGTGAAATCACTGAGCCTACCTCCGCCATAACCGTTCCGTCAGGCTTCCTGCTGTATGAGACGCTCTGCCAACTGTGCTCATGGTCGTTAAGATCCTTAAGGAATTCGCTTGTCACGCTTTGGACCCTCCTTTGAATATTATATTGTGATTATATTATCATCAACGTAATAAAATGGTAAGCTTATTTCTATATAAAAAGGACGTTTTTCAGCCGATAAAAAAACGGGAATGATTACCATTGCTTTTCAGCAATATAATCATTCCCGTCATTTATCTGCCGCCGGTTAAAATTTATAGGTCTTGGGAGGGCCGGCAAAGGAGGAGATGGTCGCCTCGGCATCCTTAAGGTAGAAGACCACGTTGTTGCCGTCGCCCGCCTTGTACATGCCCTGAAGGCTGGGATAAGCGTCCAGCATGGACTGCTGGGCTTCAATGCGCGGATCCTCGACAAGAGTCGCCGCGACGCGTATCCACTCGCCGCCGTTCATGGCGCATATCTCGACCTTTGGATTGGCCATTATTTGCTTGGTGCAATTCTTCTTTTTGCCGGTCTGGATATAAAGCTTGCCGTCAAAAATATTCACCGTCCCGAAGGGGCGCACTCTCGGCTGGTCGCCGTCTATTGTGGCGATATAGTAGGTGCCGGCCTTTTTTAAGAACTCATATACTTCCTGCATTTTGCTGACCTCCATAAAAATTAAGGATAATAAATCCATAAGCTAATTATATAACACCCGCGCCGCCAGTCAAGCCTTTTTTGGACGTTTTGACCTGCATATCGCCGCCGGCAAAGCAAGCCATGAAAAAAACGCGGCGGCGCAGCGGAAACTGGCGCTTAATGCCGAGCGGCGGGGGTGATATCGTCTGGCTTAACCGCGCCCCGCAATTGGCTGTCAATCCGGGTCAAATTCCTCCGTCGAAGGCAGGCCCTTCCAAACGTACCCGTCGGAGCGGTAGTACATCCTGTCGGCTGTCCCGTCTCCCTTTATATAGTCTATGACAAAAACCTGCCCGTCTTCAATCCGCATGGGATAATTGCTGTAAGGGAGAACATCGCCTGCCTTCGGCATATCTTTAAAATCTTCGTAGGCGTTTTCAAGGCGCCAGAATTCGCGGTATTCGTATTCATCACTCCAGGAGGATATGTCCTCCTTTCCGAAATATGCCGCCTCATAATCCCTGCCGCTGACAGTAAGGATGTCGGTTCTGATCGGTTCGGCGACTTTGGCCAGGTATGTCAGGTCCTCCGAATGCACGGCGTCGCCGTAGCGCCGCTTAAGCTGATTGGCCATGCAGGGTACGGAGCCTGTGGCGTCCATGGCGTCAAGTCCCGTATGGGCGCTGCCGTAAATGCCCATTGCGCTTTCGCCGCCCAGCTTGTCAAATTCTCGGATAAAATTCTCGGCCATCTTGTTTTCACGGTAAACATCGTCTGAATTGGCATAGAAGTATTTGCCTTGCTCGACGGTTTCCTGGGCCAGCAAATACTGTTCTGAGCCCTCAAAGCCATTGGCCTTAAGATGCTTAAGGTATCTCTCTCCGACGGTATCATATTGATGCCCAACGTCGGTGCCGTGGAATATTGTTTCGGGGCACTCGTTTTTTATTCTTTTATAAAACGATATAACGTCGGGGTCGTGAGAGGCGCTTCCTTTCCAATCCTCATAAATTTGATTGAGAATGTCGTCATTATCCGAGCGCATCCATATGTTCATGAATTCCGCGGTATAGTATGGAAGCTCGAGAAATAGATGCCTCATATTTTTGTTTTCGTAATAGTCCCGCCACAGCTCGGCTTCCTTATCAAGAATCGACTCCACACCGTGCATTTCGCCGTATAGAAATATTTCCCCTTCAGGCTGCTCCGATAGCCCGGCTTCGAACTCCGGCGCGGGCTTATTTGAACAGGCGGACAAAGCCGCCAGAAAGAACAAGGCGGCGGCAAGCGCAAGGCTCCTTGCTTTCTTCATGTTTTATCCTCCCTATAAAATAAAATAATGCTGGTGCGGCGCGCATTAAGCGGACAAAATAAAGCTCCATGTGCAGCTTTGCAGGCTGGCGCATGGAGCTTATGGTGCGGGTAACAGGGCTCGAACCTGCACGAAGTCTCCCTCGCTGGAACCTAAATCCAGTACGTCTACCAATTCCGTCATACCCGCATATTTTAGACCAACATATTTAATAATAACACCAGTCGCCGCATAAGTCAACTGCCTGACGCAGCCGGCGGCAGAATCGCAGGACCGTAATCGACGAGTTAGCCTCATTTTTTGCATCAAAAGGGCTTGACAATTGAGCAATTACCGCTATAATAGACAACGTCTGTAGCGGGATTGTGTAACGGTAGCACGGCAGACTCTGACTCTGTTTGTGAGGGTTCGAATCCTTCTCCCGCTGCCAGGAAACAGCCCCGAGCCAAATAGGCTCGGGGTTTTAGCTTTGCTTGCTTTTGCGGCCCGAGGAAGCCTTAAACGGCTCAGAACTCCATTGTCTTTACGGCCACGTTTTCAAGGGCCGACAGGCGGGCCTTCAGCTTATCGGCAGCGTCTCCCGCTTCGTCGATTAGCTCTAAAATTATCAGGCCCTTGTTGCTGCAAGAATCGGCAGAGGCCTCGTGCAGCCCTAGGCGCGTTTTGATGTAGCAGCCGAATTCCGAAAGCACGCTCTGAACCTCAGCCACAGCCGTAGCTCTCTGAAGCACCTGAATTCCCATGATAACCTTCGCCATCGTATACATCTCCTTTAGTTTATAGTAGATTTATTGCATGAGCGGCTGGAACAATCGCAGGGGCTTGGCGCTGCCCCGGAATAAAGAGCGGGGGTGCGAGGAGCCGGAAGAAGCCGCTCAAGCGGAGGAGGCGGCCGCGCCGTCCTCGGCCTCCGCGGTTTTTTTGCCTTTTCCACTTTTTTCATGCGCTAATATGGTCACAAACAGGATGAGCAGCAAAAGCGCGCCCTCCACAGATTCGGATATCTGGCTTTCCGACATGCCAATAAGGGAGAGCCCGTTCACTATCATGGTTATCGAGAAGGAGCCGAGCAAAACCTTGTAGATTTTAGCGGAGGAGCCGCCTGTAACCAGCACGCCGCCCAAAAAGACGGCCATGGCTACCTTCATTTCCAAAAAGACGCCCATCTGCATGCTTGTCCCGCCGACCGTGGCTATGGAAAAAACGGAGCCTACGCCGGCCATAAGGCCGGATAGGGCAAAAGCGGCGATCTTCATTTTTGAAACCGGCACTCCGACGTATTTGGCGGCGGTTTCGTTTTCGCCTATGGCCCTGCTGTAGCGCCCCGCCTTGGTAAACTCGAACAAATAGGCCATAGCGGCGACAATGACAAGAAAAAGTGGGATCTTTACATAGGAAAGGTTCAAAAAACGCAGAGAGTCGGGGATGTATTGCACGTCTATTATTGTCTGAATATAATTTACTATACCGCGTATGCCTATAAGCATCGCTATGGTAAGCATGAAGGAGGGAACCTTGAAGCGGCTGACCATAACTCCGTTGAAAAGGCCTAGGGCGAGGCCAATTATCAGCGCCGCCGGGAGAAGAAGCCACGGCAGTCCGGAAGCCTCCGCAAGCCATGTGGCGGCAACGCCCGAAATTGCCAGCGTGACTCCGACCGAAAGGTCTATGCTGCCCTGCGCAACCACAAAAAGCATGCCGCAGCCGACCAGTATGGTTATCATGGACTGGTCCAGCAGCAGCTTGAGATTGTATGCCGAGAGCATGCGGCCCCCGCTGGCGGCGGCAAAAAAGAGAAAGATCACGGCAAAGGCTATAAATGGGACCAGGTCACGCAGCTTTATTTTTGCGCTCATATCATCACCCCTATCACCGACTGCTCGGTAAAGTCCTCATCTCTTCGTATTGTCTTTTTCACTCTGCCGTCCTTCATGACAATTAGCCTGTCGGCCATTCCCAGCAGCTCGGACAGTTCGTCGGATATGAGGATGGTCGCAATGGCGTTTTTCTTGGCCTCCCTCATCAGGGAGTATATATAAGCCTTGACTCCAACGTCCACGCCGCGCGTAGGGCAGTCCAGCACCAGCAGCCTTATATCCTTGGCCAGCCAGCGGCCTAAGTTGACCTTCTGCTTGTTCCCGCCGGAAAGCGCGTCCATGCTTTGGCCTATGTCCGTGCATTTGACCGAGAGCTTATTTACCATGGTTGAGGCCAGCTCTTTAAGCCTGCCCGGAGCGAGGAAGCCGAAGCCGCCCTGAAGCTCGGTCAGGGAAGGAAGGACGAAGTTGTCAAGTATGCTGGCGTGTATCATGAGGGCCTCGTTGTCCCTGTCCTTGGGCACATAGGCCATGCGGCTGTTGAGCGCCTGCCGCGGGCTTTTTATTTGGATATTGCCGGCCTTGAGCAGCACAGAGCCGCCTGCGGCCCGTGAAAGGCCGTATACCGCTTTTCCGACGGAATGGATGCCGGAGTCGCTGAGCCCGCAGAAGCCAAGTATCTCTCCCTCGTGCACATCGAAGGATACGTCCTCTAATTCATTGGGGACGGTCAGGTTTCTGACGCTCAGGACGATGCTTTCCGAGTAGTCCGGCTTCATATCCTCCCTGTAGTATTCGCCGCTTATATCGCGGCCAACCATCATCAGCTTGACCATATCGGGAGTGGCTTTGGCCGATTCCACCTCACCGACTACGGCCCCGTCGCGAAGGACTGTTACGGCGTCGGTAATTTCAAGCATCTCCTCGACGTCGTGCGTGATGACTATCACGGATTTGCCCATAGACTTTAGCCTTTGCATGATTTCATACAGCTTGCGGCGGTTGTTCATGGACAGGGACTGGGTTATTTCATCCAGCAGCAGTATATCCGGGTCTACTGACAGGGCCCTGGCCAGCTCTATTATTTTGCGCGTTTCGACGCTCATGCCTTCGGTAAGCCTGTTCATCGGCACCTGGGGCAGCCCCCACTTTTCAAACACCGCGGAGGCGGCTTTATTGAGATTGTTGAGGCTTATGATCCCGTTCCTGGTAAAGCCGCCGGTCCTGCCGAGAAAAATGTTGACTCCGGCGGGCAGTGCGCCCACGACGCCCAGCTCCTGAACGACCATTGAGATCTTTCTCTCGTAGGCGTCGAGCGGGCTGCGCGGGCTGTATTCCTTGCCGTTTAGCAGCATCACGCCGGAATCCTTGGAGTGTATTCCCGCGATCTGCGAAAGAAGGGTGGATTTGCCGGAGCCGTTTTCTCCTATCAAACCTCTTATCTCGCCTCTTTTAAGCTTGAAATCGATGCTCCGGTTTGCGTGCGTAGGGCCGAAATATTTGTTCAGGCCGCGTATTTCAAGGATGGTATCGCTCATTTTACGACTCCTTTTGCGTTCCTTTGCCCGATGACGCCGAAAATGATGAGAAACGCGCCCAAAAACGCCTCCTGCAGCGTTCCGGAAGGAACTCCGAGTATGGTCAGCAGATTGAATACGGCGTAAATAATGAAGGCGCAGATGGGAACGGCCACTATGACGTTTATCCTTGTCTGCATTATCTGCGCCAGCAAAACTATAGCCAACGGCTGGAAAACTATATAAATGCTGGTAAGACCGGTTTTTACCGTGGTGCGGCCGGAATAGCTCTCCTGAAGGAAGGAGGCGAAGCCGATAAAAAGGCCGCTAATAAGGCCTACCAGCAGCAGGGTTTTCAAAACGTCTATACCGAGGCTCCTGGCAACATCCCTGTTGCCTCCGAGAGCCCTTATATTCAGTCCCACCGTGGTCCTGTTGTATATGAAATACGAGGCGGCAAGTCCCAGGGCAAGCAGGATAAGACTCCACGGAAGCTGGCCGAGCAGCCTGAACTCGCGCAGCAGCTCCGTATCAACAAGAGGCTTGGTGGCCTTTCCTGCCTTGAGCATGACGGCAAAGGCCTCGTATATCATGGCCAGGCTGATTCCGGCGATCCAGGAAGGTATTTTTGTGAAGGCGAATATGTTGAAATTAATAAAAATTAGAAGCGTGCCCGTAATAAGGCCGCCCAGAATTACTCCCGGATAGCCCAGCTTGTTTCCCATAACGCAGGAGGCGAAGGAGCCCAGCACCACCACGCCGCCGATGGACATGTCCGTGTAGCCGCAGGCAAAGAGAAAACAGAGGCTCCATGCAATAAAAGTGGGATAAATAGTATGCGAAATGATGACGGAAAGGTTAGAACCGGTCAGGAACCTTCCGCCGGAAATAAAATTGAAAACAACGGCAATCACGGCGACCGCCGCAATCAACAATGCCAAAAAGATCATAGAGGAGCGTTTTTCGCCGCTTCCCGCAAGTCCCGTACGCACTTACGCATCACCTTTTGTATTATTTTACGGAGGGGCCGTAGCTCTACAGCCCCTCCGGGAAAGCTTAACCGCCGGTCACATTTAAAGCTTAACGGCTTCAAACGCCTTACTTCACTTCCGGAAGCCCGTGATCCTTGAGCAGCGCGTTCAGGTTGAGGTCATTTTTGATAAAGTCAAGGTAGGTCTGGTAGGTGACATCGGGATTGTATCTCCAGCAGAGGCTCTTGAGGACTTCCTCTGTCAGGGGGTGAACGCCCTCCGTGCAGAAGACGGACATATACTCGTCGGCATTGTCCTTGTTCACTATGAAGGGCATAGTCTGGAGGCGCGGGGCCTTGCCGTTTTCGTCAAGTATCGGATGCCCGTCGAGATAGTTTATAAGGAGCGTGGGAGCGATGGAGGAGCTCAGGCAAATGCCGTCGTTTCCGGCGACGATCTTGCCCTCCTTGATATACTGGGCGGAAGCCTTGTCAACGCAGGACATGTAGACCTTGATTTTGCCGGAAAGCTTGAGATTTTCTATGGCGGAGAGGGAGCCGGGGATATAGTCGCCCACCATGGCGTAGATGCAGTCGGCGTCCTTATTGGCGGAGAGCATGTCCTCAGCCTTGGCCGGGCATTCCGAGGCGTCGGTGCAGCGGGCCTCGGCCAGCACCTTGCCGCCCATGGCCTCGAACTGCTCGGTAAAGCCCTGGGAGCGCTGATCCATATTGTTGTCGCCTATATTGCCGCCTATGATTACAGCGGTGCGGCACCCGTCGTTATAGGCCATCTCGGCGACGACCTTGCCGTCGTAGACCATGTCCAGATCCACCGCGCCCACATAATACGGGTTGTTTGCCGCCAGATCCTCGCGCGTCGCGTCGTCTCCTATGAAGGTGTAAAGCACGAAGGGCACCTTGGCGTCCATGCAGACCTTAGCCATTTGCGGAACCGTGGACACGGCGGCGCCCTGCATGCATATGCCGTCAACGCCGGCGGAGCACATGTTTTGTATGTTCTGGAGCTCCTTGTCGGAGGTGAAATCGTCGCTCATTCTGGTAGTCGTGCAGCCGAAGGTTTTTAGGGCGTATTCGGCCTCGTCACCGAAAAGATCCAGGATCGGAACGCCGGAGCCCCAGGTGTTTACGCCTATTTTATAAGCCTTGCCTCCCGTGCCGCCCTCGGCTGCTTCCTCCTTCTGCTTTTTTGAGCAGCCGGCCGAGAACAGGGACAGCGCCAGAACCAGGGCCATAAGCAAAGCGGACAGCCTTAATTTGCCTTTTGAAAAATGAAACATGCTTCTACCTCCATTAAAATAAGTGGTGAATTGTTGCGATTTATTTGCCTTTTTATTGTATATCTGTTTCGGTATAAAATCAATATAGAAAAGGAGCCGCCGCCCGGCTGAGTCAGCTTGAGGGCATTGAGGAGCCGAAATCGTTTTTGCCGTCAAGCCCGTCCCTCTTGAGCATGTTTTCAAGGACGCTGATGTCGCTGCTGACGTCTATGGTCTCCATAAGATACAGGTTGTCCAGCTGCCTTTCATATGCCTTAATTATGGTGTCGCAGGCGGCTTCTATCCTTTCCCTGGACTTGATGATGTTTTGCCCCTGGAATTCCTGCGCTTCAAAATCGGCGTAAGCGTTTATCAGCTTCAGCGTGGTGGGCAGATAGTAGTTGATGAAGCCGCTGATGCTGCCCTCCTTTTCCGGAGTCTCGCGCACATAGGCAAATATCTGTTCCGTAAGCGCTTCTATTTTATCGGTTTTCTCTCTCATTGAGGCGCTCCTTACGCGCAGGCAGGCATGCCGCAGCTCGCTGAGCAGCAGCTCGTATTTATCCTTAGGAGCGGAGGCGGAGTCGGCGGGGCGGGAGGGCGCGGCTTTTGTTTTCAGCTCGGCTTCGGCCGCCTCGGGGTCGATTATCAAAAGGCCGGAAGCCATATCTATGTAAGCGGCTTTTCCGAAATAGCCGCGCTCGACCATGTCGTCCAGCTCCCTCAGCACCTCCTTTTGCTTGGCGCCGACGGAGAGGGCTATTTTTTCGACCTCGATATAAGCTTTGCCGCCCACTATCTTTACATATTTATCATATTCCTTTTCTTTTTTTGATTTTCTTGCGGAGGCAAGCAGCATTGCGCCTCCTCCCGCGGCAACGGCGCCCCACTGTATCGCCTGCCAAATGCCAAAGGCCGAGGAAAATACGTCAAAAAGCTGGAATATGCCAAGGGCGAACAAAATCCAGCCGAAGACAAGAAGGGCGCCCTTTCCCTTTGAAACCCTGTCGATGCCGTCGGAAGGCTTTTCGGTTTTTTCAGGTTGGCTGCCGCTGCGAGGCCCGCGCTTTTCGGCTTCCGGCCCGCTCCGTCTGGGTCCGGTCTGGCGGCTCGCATAGCCGGGGCCGCCCCAGGCGGGAGCCTGCCTCCAAGCCGGGGCTTCGGCTTGAGCTTGAGCCGCGCCGCCGTATTGCGGGCCGGCCGGCGCTTCGCCGCTGCCGGCGTTGCGGGTGCGGGATTGCCCCCAGCCCGGAAAATCGCCCCATTGCGAGCCTGGGCCGGGGCCGTAGCGGTAATCTCCGCCCCTCCTTACGGAGGATTTGTCCAGCATTTTTGATATGCTTTTTTTCAAAAAATCGTTTTTGCTCAGCTTTGATATAAGGAAAACGACGCCGAGAGGCGGCCACAGCCAGAGGCAGAGGGCCGTAATTATCCATGAAATGACATCGCTCTCGTTTTTGTTGTTTTTGTTGTAATTATCATTCATATATTTCAACCGCCGCAATCAAACTCATATCTCAAGCATTATAGCATATGGAAAGGGAAAGTTAAACAGCAATCCCGATTAAGCGAAAATTCACAATTCTAAAGTTGCTTTTAAATCGGCCGCATGGTATATTTTATAATAATGTTTTTAATATATTCACTGAAACGAGGACTGGTCGCTGAATATGAAGAGGAAACGCTTCTTTAGCTTCGTTGCGCTGGCCGTTATGGCCGCGATGTTTTTTTCACTTGCCGCAGGCTGCGTTACAATTGGGGCAAGGAAGCCTATCGTCACCATAGAGTTCAGCAACGGCAAGGAAGTAAAAATAAGGCTCTATCCGGACAAGGCGCCAAATACGGTGAACAACTTTATAGCCCTTGTAAATTCGGGCTTTTACGACGGGTCGCCTGTACACCGCATCATCGAGTACTCCTTCATTCAGATGGGCAAGTCAGGCGACGGGAGCCGGAGCGACGCGGGATATTATATAGAGGGCGAATTTAAAGAAAACGGCTTTGTGAAAAACGATATGATATTCGAGGAAGGCACGGTCGCGATGGCCCGCGTAACGGGAGACAGCGAAAAGAGCAAGGATTATTTCAATACGGCGAGCAGCCAGTTTTTCATCACGCTTGAACGGAAAACCACTATGGACGGGCTCTACGCCGCCTTCGGGAAGGTGATTTCCGGAATGAAGTATGTCCAGCAGATATCGAAAATGGATACCGACGAGAACGATTTTCCGAGAGATGAAATATATATAAAGTCGATAAAGGTGGAAAATTACGATTACAAGCCCAAGGAGCCAAAGACGATACCGAAGAAGGACTAGGCCAGCCGGAGCGGGAGCTTCAAGCCCGGCGCTCCGCGAGAGCGTTGGCAAGCCTTGCAAAGTCCGGTATTCCCAGCGTTTCGCCGCGTATTCTTTCGTCAAAGCCAAGGCCGGCGAGAATTGAATTAAGCTCAGCCTTGCCCATATTTCCGCCCAGGATAGGAGTCAGGCAGTTTGCGAGGGTTTTTCTGCGCTGCCCGAACGAAGCACTCACTATTTCAAAAAACAGCTTTTCATCCTTAACGCCCCAGTCCGGGCGCTTGAGGTCCAGCCTTACGACCGAGGACCAGACCTTCGGCCTCGGCATGAAGCAGTCGGGCGGAACGTCGAAGAGCTTCGCGGGGCTGGAGTGATAGTTGATATAAACCGTAAAGGCCCCGTATTCGGGGGTGGCGGGCGCTGCGCAGAGCCTTTGGGCGGCCTCGCGCTGTATCATTATAGTCAGGCTTTCAAAGACCCCGCAGTCTATGAGCCGGGCCAGCAGGGGAGAAGTGATGTTGTAGGGCAGGTTGGCGCAGACTATGGGCCTCAGGCCGGCAAACCGGGAAGCCGCGAGTTCAGCCAGGTCGAGCTTCATAATGTCGGCGTTTATCAGCTCCAAATTGCCGTATTCCGACAGGGCCTCCCTAAGCAAAGGCATGAGCCCCCTGTCAAGCTCCACGGCGGCGACCCTGCCGGCCGTTTTGCAAAGCTCGGCGGTCAGCGAGCCCGCGCCGGGCCCTATTTCCAAAACGCCGCAGCCCTCGTCCGCTCCGGAGGCGGCCGCGATTCGCTTGGGAACCCAGGGCGCGACGAGAAAGTTCTGGCCCATGCTTTTTGAAAGGCGCAGGCCGTATTTTTCCAGAAGGGCTTTTAAGGCTTTTGTATCGCATGAATCCATATATAGAATACCTTGTTTCGTGTGAAATATAAAAAACAGATGCAGCGGAGATACAAATATGCGCATTAAGATAAAGTACCATGCCGAAGGCATGGATAAGATAGCGGCAATCAAAAAGGGCGATTGGATAGACCTTCGCGCCGCCGAAACCGTCAGCATGAAAAAGGGCGAATTCAGGCTTATTTCTCTGGGCGTTTCCATGAAGCTGCCCGAGGGCTACGAGGCGCAGGTGGCGCCGAGAAGCTCGACTTATAAAAATTGGGGCATAATACAGACCAACAGCCTCGGCATAATAGACAACAGCTATTCGGGAACAAACGACATCTGGAAATTTCCGGCGCTCGCCATGCGCGATACCGTAATTGAGAAAAATGAGCGTATTTGCCAATTCAGACTGGTTGAAAAGATGCCGGAGGTTGAATTTGAAGAGGCGGACAGGCTGGATGAGAGCGACAGGGGCGGCTTTGGCAGCACCGGCCGGGCT
Source organism: Clostridiales bacterium (assembly GCA_029265405.1). Taxonomy (GTDB): domain Bacteria; phylum Bacillota; class Clostridia; order Oscillospirales; family Oscillospiraceae; genus JAJUJI01. The sequence continues at coordinate 85,874 of JAJUJI010000010.1, forward strand.
TGAACGCGCGAAAACCGCCTGATTCACAGCGGATGCGGCGGCCCGCGCCTCACATGCAAATTCTATAAAGGCCTCATTAAATTAGTAAGACGTGCATCATGAAAGCAGGGTTATAACAAGATTAAAACATTTTGCCGCGCGCTAAACATGATAGCAGAACGGGAGCGGACAGTCAATCCGCTCCCATTTATCCGAAAAATTCGATAGGACGGGTTTTCGCTCGGCGGCGCGATTAAAATGCCGCCGAGCGGTTTAGGCTTCAATTGCATAGGCTGAAAAAAACGGTTGGATAAGCCGGAAGGCTAAGGAGGAAATACCGGAATGACCGAAAGGATTAAGGCGGAGGCCAGGGCGGCCGCCGAGCAGCTTTGCGAAGCGGCAAGGCTAAAAAAAGGCGCCATAGTCGTCGTAGGCTGCTCGACAAGCGAAATAGCGGGGCATAGGGTAGGCACGGAGTCCAGCCCGGAAATAGGGCGCGCCGTATTTGAGGGAATAAGCGAAGCTCTCGGCGAAAGGGGGATATACCTGGCCGCCCAGTGCTGCGAGCATCTCAACCGCGCGGTGATAGTTGAAAGGGAGGCTGCGGCGGGCCGGGAGGAGGCTGTCGTCAGCGTCGTTCCGCAGCCGAAAGCCGGAGGCTCCTTTGCGGCGGCTGCGTACAAGGGCTTTCGCGATCCCGTGGCGCTGGAGGAGATAAAGGCCGACGCCGGCATAGACATAGGGGGGACCCTGATAGGCATGCATCTGAAAAAGGTTGCGGTTCCGGTAAGGCTCGGCGTCAGCCGGATAGGGGAGGCATATATAACAGCCGCGAGGACGCGTCCAAAGCTTATCGGCGGCAGTCGCGCCGTTTATGACGAAAATCTGCTGTAGTGAGAATAAGCCGCGGCCTTAAGGCCGCGGCTTTTAGTCAAGCAAATAATATAAAAAAAGAAAAATTAGCGACAAAGCGAAAAAAACGGCCCCGGCCGCCGCAAGATGCCAGAGAGCGCGGCGCTTTCTCTCTCTCGCCTTTTTGTACTGGCAATAATCGGGGCCGGCGGTAAGCCCGCTCCCGTTGATCCTGAACAGCGCCAGAAATTTACTGGCGGAAAAACCAAGCATGTCGAAGGCGCCCTGCGCGCCGCAAAGGCTAAGCAGGCCGGCCCCGCCGATTAGGACGGCCGGAACAAGAAAGGCGTTCGACAGCTCCCTCATTATGATGAAAGCTTCCTTTTCCGCCGGCACGCCTTGCGCCAGCGCGGCGGCAAGGGCCATCGCCAGCCCTGCGGCAATGGCGGCCGCTAGCCTTCGCCTCATTTTTCCGCCCCCGCCGCCGCGAGGCGTTCATATTCGGCCCTGCCGCAGCTAACATAATGGCCGGGGAAGATCTCGCGAAGCTGCGGCGGTTCCCCGCCGCAGCCGCGGCCGCTTACTGGGTTGTAGGTCAAGCGCTGCTTTCTTTTCTCATAATAAGGGTCAGGCAGGGGAATTGAAGAAAGAAGGGCCCTTGTATAAGGATGCGCGGGGCGTGAAAACAGCTCACGGGCTTCGGCCAGCTCCACGATTTTTCCGCCGTACATTACGGCTATCCTGTCGGAAAAATATTTGACCACGGACAGGTCGTGCGAGATGAAAATAAGGGTAAGACCCATCTGACGGCGCAGCTCGTTTAGAAGATTTATCACCTGAGCCTGTACGGACACGTCCAAAGCGCTTATGGGCTCGTCCGCTATAATAAGCTCCGGTTTAAGCGCTATCGCGCGAGCGATGCCTATGCGCTGCCTTTGCCCGCCGGAAAACTCGTGGGGGTAGCGCCCGGCGTGCTCGGCAAGCAGCCCAACCTGCTCCAGAGCGCTTGCGACGGCCAGGCTTATTTCTTCCTTGCCGCGCATCCCGCTTATGATGAGGCCTTCCGCGATGATTTCGCGAACCGTCATGCGCGGGTTCAGGGAAGCCACCGGATCCTGAAAGACCATCTGCATGCCGGTCATTATCCCCGACCTTTTCGACGTACGCGCCTCCTCGATATTTTTGCGAAGCGTCTCCGAAAGCAGCGCGGCTTCCGCTCTGCTTCCGGCTTTTTGCGCCCGCTTGATGCGCTTTTTCATGTCCGGTATTCCGGTGGCGATGCGGCGGCCCTTGAACCATATGTCTCCGCCGGTTATGTCGTAAAGCCCTATAATGGAGCGGGCGGCGGTGGTCTTGCCGCAGCCCGACTCCCCGACTATGCCGAATACCTCGCCGCGCCTGACCTCGAAGCTTATGCCGTCGACAGCCTTCAGCTCTGCGCGGCCCGTTTTGAAATATTGCTTCAAGTGCTCTACCTTGAGTATGGGCTCGCCTGGCCCCTGAGTCATCTGCTCTCGCCTCCATGCAGCTTGATGCGCTTTATGCGCTCCAGGACTATCCCCGGCGGCTCCACCTTCGGGGCTTTCGGATGCAGCAGCCAGGTGGCGGCCCAGTGCGTATCGCTTATTTGGAATTCAGGAGGCTGCATCATGAAATCTATCTTTAGGGCGTATTTGTTGCGCTCGGCAAAGGCGTCGCCCTCGGGTGGAGTTATCATGTTCGGCGGAGCGCCGGGTATGGACTCCAGCTTGTCGGCCGCTTCAAGGTCGGGCATGGAGGCCAGCAGCGCCCAGGTGTAAGGGTGCGCCGGGCTGGTGAATATCTCCTCGGCCAGTCCGCATTCGACGATTTTGCCCGCGTACATAACGGCCACCCTGTCGGCTATCCCCGCGACCACGCCGAGGTTGTGGGTAATGAAAACGACCGACAGCCCGTATTTTGCCTTCATGCTCCTTATAAGCTCCAATATTTGCGCCTGTATGGTGACGTCTATCGCCGTTGTCGGCTCGTCGCAAATGAGTATCTCAGGGTTGGACGAGAGGGCTATGGCTATTACTATCCTCTGGCGCATGCCGCCGGAAAGCTCGAAGGGATATTGCCTGAACCTTTTGCGCGGCTCGGGTATGCCCACCTCCTTCATCAGCCTCAGCGCCCTGCCTGCGGCCGCGCGCCTTGAAACCCTGTCCGCCCTGCATTTTGCCGCATCCAGCAGCAGCTCTGCCAGCGCGGCGCCGCTAAACGCCTCCTTTCCCTCGGGCGGGACGTGCCGGCGCTCGGACAAGGCCTTATCGGCAAGAGCGATAAATTCCGACATAAGAGCGCCGGCCTCGCCTTCTCCGCCCTTGAAAAGGCGCATATGCGCCCGGGCAAAATAATACGGGGCGTGACGCTTGGCTTCGTCCTCCAGGGCCTCGGCCGCTCGCTCAATAGACTCAAGAAGACCGTCCCCGCCGCCGTTTTCGGGAAACAGCCGGACTTGGCTTTCAAGCGCGTCAAGCGGGCCGGAAAGGGGAGAGGCAGCTCCGTCAGCCCGTTCGAGGTACGGAAGGCGCGCTTTCAAAAGCGTTTTTCTTAAGCGCTTAAGCGCTTTTGCGGTTTCGCCGTTTAAAACGGACTCCAAAGCCTCCCGCAATTCAAAAGCCGCTTCGGCGGCGCGCTCCAGACGCATTGAATGCTCTCTATGCAGAGCGGCGCTAAGCGCGGCGGTTTTTACGAAGCTCCTTACTATATCGGCTCCGCCGGGCACGCCGCGCGCATAGGGCGCAACGCTTTTTAGACCGCTCCTGAAGCTTCTCCGGGCTTCACGCCTTTTCGCTTTGGAGTTAGCAAGCATGGTTTCGGTAATTTGGCGTCCTGCCCTGATTATGGGATTCAGGCTGTTGAGAGGATCCTGGAATATCATGGCAAGCCGGCTGCCTCGCAAGCAGTTGAATTTGCGCTCGCCGAGCTTTGCCAGATCCATGCCGTCGTAGATGATTTCCCCGCCTTCAATGACCCCGTTCCCAGCGAGAAGGCCCATGACGGCCCTTGCCGTGACGGATTTGCCGGAGCCGGACTCGCCGACGATGGCCAGCGTCTCGCCTCTTTCCAGAGCAAACGAAACCCCGCGCACGGCCTTTACCGTGCCGTTGCTCGTTCGGAAGGAAACTCGCAGATCCTTTACGTCAAGCAGCTTATCCTTGCCTGTCATTCGTCGGCACCTCTTAGCGTAGGATTGAAGGCGTCTCTCAGCCCGTTGCCGAAAAGATTGAAGGAAATCATGAGCAGGGATATTACGGCTGAGGGAAAGAGAATTATGTGCGGGTCGGTGGCCAGGTAGCCCTGCCCGTTTGAAAGCATGGCGCCGATTGAGGTCTGCGTTGCTCCGTTGAAATTGACTATGCCCAGATATGAGAGAGTGGACTCGGTGAAAATTACGCCCGGTATCACAAGCACCGACGTGGTTATGATAGTGCCTATGGCGTTTGGGAATATATGCCTGCATATCAGCCTTAGGTCGCCCGCGCCGAGCGTCCTTGCCGCAAGCACGTATTCCTGGTTTTTAAAGCGGTAGAACTGTGTTCTGACCGTGTAGGCCGTGCTTATCCAGCCGGTGAGGACGAAGGCAAGCAGCAGCCCCGTCAGCGTGGAAACCCTTCCGGTATTGACCATATGGAGCTGGAACAGAGTCGCTACGATGATAAAGGGAATTCCGCCAAGTATATCCGCTATACGCTCCATAATCAGATCGACGGCGCCGCCGTAGTAGCCCTCGATTGCACCGTACGCCGCGCCTATAGTCAGGTTTATAAGAGAAACGCAAAGCGAAAGCAGCAGGGACAGGCGCACGCCGCAGGCCAGCCTGACGAGGATGTCATAGCCCTGCGCGTCCGCCCCAAAAAGATGATGAGGCCCGTACCCGTGTCTGTATATATAGTAATTGCAGTACAGCGCGCGTATCTGCACCATGCTTTTGTCCCTGGGCAGACAATAGACCACGCTTCCAGACTTGTCCCGTACATAATTGTCGACAAGCCCGCCGCGCATGACGGTCTCAAGATCCATTTTGCGGCCCTTTTCATCCACGGGCATTCCGTTTGGGGCGTGCCTGTACCAAAAATTAGCGTCGTCGGCGTTGTAGGGATCGCACCAGGGTCCGGAGGTGTCCACCATGGGATAAAGCACGCTACGGCCGGTCCTCGCTTCCCAGGCTTTTATGGACTCATATTCGTCCATTGTAACCGTAAGGTACTTGAAGCCGACCAGCTTATAGGTGTCTACGCGGCTGTTCCTGTAGCGGCCGCCCTCCTTCAAATATTCCTCGCCCTCGGAGGCGATGGGGCACCAGGGCGAGGCCGTGCCTGCGGCCCAGGAGGCCGCCTGCCCGTCTTTGTCCTCCGCGCCCATGCCTATGCCGGCAAGATATATCTGGTATTTGTCGTTTAAAACCTTTTTGCAGGTTCCGTCCCAAAAGCCTATGCCAAGCCCTGCAAAAAGGGGATTGTACGGCCTGACCTTGGCATAAATGCCGTCGGCGTCTGATATTTTATAATGGGACGCCAAGGGAGCGAAGACGCCGAAAAGGACTATCGCGGCGATTATAGCGGCCGCCGCCACGGAAGCCCTGTTCTTTTTAAAGCGAAGCCAGGCGTCCATGAAATAGCCGGCGGGCTTAGCCCCCAGCTTATTGCCGCAAGTCGCCATATCGCGCTGTGCAAACTGGAACAGCTCGTCCGGAATGGCGCCGATATCGGTTGAAACGCCGTATTTCATCGCAAACTCGGTCCTTTCCTGCGCATTGACGCCTATTTCGCGCCCATTCTGATTCTCGGGTCGAGAAAGCCGTAGCTCAAATCGACAAGTATTGAGGATGAAAGACTGATGAAGGTATAAAACATGCTGGCGGCTATAAAAACGTCGTAATCCAGCAGCTCGATCGATTTTATATACAGGCTGCCTATGCCGTTTACGGCAAAAATCCGCTCTATAATCATGGAGCCGCCGAGTATTCCGAGAAACAGTGATATTATCATGGGAAGCACCGGGACCATGGCGTTTATCAGCGCGTGGCTGAGGGTCGCTCTCGTTTTTGTCAGCCCCTTGGCGCGGGCAAGGAGCATGTACTCGCTTGTCAGCGCCTCGGTAAGCTCGGCCCGGACGTAGCGGGCCAGATCCGCCACCGTTCCGAAGGAGAGAGCTAGAACGGGAAGGGCCATGGATTTTATCATAGCGGGGGAAAACCAGCTTCCGCCCGCGTCGTAAAGCGAGGAGAGCATGACGGGGAATAGGTTCAGCCTGAAGCCCAAAAGATACTGTACAATAAAGGCGTATACATAGCTTGGAACAGATACGAAAAGCATGATAAGAGTGGAGATGATATGGTCTGCGGGCTTGTTTTTCCGCAAGGCGGCTATAACGCCGAGCAGTATCCCCACGGGGATGGATATCAAAATGGAATAGGCGTTCAATATAAGGGTGGGAGTCAGCCTGTCGGCTATGACCTTCCTGACGTCGCAGAGATAATCTATTTTCCAGGAGGTTCCCCAGTCCCATCTTGTGATTATGTTGCGAAGATATATGGCATATTGCTCAAGTATGGGCTTGTTGTAGCCAAGGGCCTCGCGGCGGGCAAGCTCGGCCTTGGCCTGCTGGCCCAGCATGGGCAGCTCCGGCTGGAGGAGCTTGACCAGGACGAAGCAAATCGTCATTATCACAAAAAAAGAAAGAAACAGCAGGCCTATCCGCTTCAAGACATATTTGAGCATGTACATAAAAAACCTCTAAGCATGCGCAGGCGGCCCCGCCGTGATATTTCCCGCGGGGCCGCCTGACAATTGATACGCATCGCCGCGGCAAAGCCTAGCCTGCTCGATGCACTCCCGCAGAGCGCAAAAGACGGCCGAAGGCGCGCTCCAGCCGTTATTATGCCGCTCTGCGGAGAGGAGCGGGCTTATTCGTAGCTGAGCTTTCCGCCCTGCGAGGTGACGTAAGCCTCCCATTCGGAGTCGCTGTAGTTGTAGGTCATCAGGCGTATCCCGCCGTAGCCGTACATTATGTTGTAATCGGTTGCGGCATATTTGATCTTTTTTGAATAGAGCGAGCAGACCGTGGAGGAGCCCCAGGGTATGCACTGATAGGTTCCGAGTATGGCGGCCTCGAGCTTGGAGAGTATTGCCAGACAGGTGTCGGGGTTTCCGGCGTACTGCGAGGCGTCGTTGATGGCCTCGGACCAGGCCTCGAAGGTCATTGTCCTGGTTTCCTCGGCGCCGTCCCCGTTGAAGTCGCAGGTTATGTCCAGAGTCTCGGTCGTCGGGTCCCAGCCGTTGGACTCGTTGATGTACTCCAGGCCGCTCATGTATTTGGCCGAGCAATAGCAGCGTATGATGGAGAAGGGATAGAAGGCTGCGCCGCCCCATGCGCCACGGATCATTTCCACCCTGCCGAGAGCGACATCCTCGTAGCGGTTGGCGGAGCCGCAGGTAAAGGTAAATTTAATCTTGCCCTCAAAGCCCGTGCCCCGGGCTGCCTCGGCGACAAACTGGTTGAGCAGATCCTGCTGCTTGATATCGTCTGCCGTCAGCTCCGAAGCGGCGGAGCACATGCAATTTATGCGTATATCCTGGCCGTCCGTATAATTGCCGTCGGCTATGGCCTGCTCGTAAACAGACTGGAACAGGGCCCGTGCCTCCTCCACGTCGTAGCCGGTCACGGAGGAGTAGGCCTCGTCCAGGGTGGCGTATTTTTGACCCTGGCCGTAGGTTATGCCGTAAAGCTCGACTATGGCCCGCTTAGCCTCGTCGGTGGAGCGGTAGACTGACTTGCTGTCGTTTTCAATGTTGTAATAATAAAGCTCGTTGAGCAGGGAATATGAGGGCTTGAAGCCGGCCGTGGCCTGGCTGCAGAACGCTGCGCGGTCCATGCTGAGGGATATGGCCTTGCGGAAATCGTCGTAGTACAGCACCCTCTTGTTTGCCCCGTCTCCGGCTTGCTCCTCCAGAGCCGTGAGCGAAGCAAGGCTGGTTGCAAAAATAAACCTGAATACGTAGGTTTCAGGCGTCTTAAGCAAGTTATCTGACATGCGGTAGGTCGGCATGTCGTCGGAAGCGAGCTCTATGGTGTCCAGCTTGCCCTGGTTGAAAAGCTGAAGGGCGGTATTGTGGTCCGGTATGATGTCGCACTTTATATCGGTCGTCTGGTACTGGCCCTCGTGCTTCCCGTCGGTATAGCCGTACCATTTTTCGTTTCTTGCAAAGACGATCTGCTTGTCCTTTTCGTAGCTGACAAGCTTGTAGGGTCCGTAGGACATGTATGTTTTTGCCGAGGTGCCGTAATCTGTGGTGACAAGGCCCTCCTTAGTTTTCTTTCCCGCCTCGTAAAGCTTTTCGTATACTATCCAGTTGCTGGTAAGGCTCGAGAGGAAATAAAACATCGTAACGGGGCTTTCGGTTATATATATAAGGGTATAGTCGTCCTCCGCGTAAAGGCCTACGTCCTCCCAGTCGGTCTTTCCATATGTCCCTGTGACGCAAAAGGCCATTTCGCGCCATGCTGCCGGGTTTTCGTCGCCAAAATGCCTGGCAATGGTGTTGAGCGCGGCCTTCATCTCGTCCGTCAGCTCCACGTAGCCCTCGGTTCCGGCAAAATACTTGGCGTAGAGATCTGTCCCGTCCTCGTCCTTGTAAAAGTCGGCGTAGCCCCCCTCGTAATAGGCGGCCAGAGTGTCGCCGAAAAAGACGCAGGGCTGCGAAATGTTGAAATACGTCTTGTCTCCGGTTTTATATGCTTCATTTAAAATTTGGCCCTTGACATCTCCCGAGTCGTCGCCTCCGGAGGGGTCGGCCCCGCTTTCATCGTAGCCGGTGACTAGGTCGCCGTACTTCGGCGTACCTGCGAGATCGTTGTTGTAGTAGTTTTCGGCGTTGTATATGGCCGTATCGCCGCTGTAATATATGTTGGCCCTGTAGTTTTTCATTTCCGGCGAAAGGAGCTGCCGCATGGAATAGATATAGGTCTCCGAGTTGATCGGAGTCCCATCCTCCCAGCAGAGAGCCGGGTTCAGCTTAATTTTGAAAACGCGGCCCGTTTCAGTTTCGCCTATCCCGTATTTGGCCTTATCTGGGTATTCGGCTGTAATATCCTCGACGCCGGTGGCGGCCTCGTACACCCACTTGAAGTTTACGCCGTCTTCAGCTATGGTGGCGTCAACCAGAGGCGTCTCGCAGTAAAGCATTATATAGCTGTCGCCGCTGGATTCCCATTTGTGCGGATTCCACACAACCGGGCTCGCGGGCGCATATTCGTTAAGCGTATATTTTTCATTGGCGGCATCGGTGGGGTCCGGCGCGGATGTGCCGCTGGTGCTCCCGTTTTCGCCGACGTTGTCGCCGCCTTGCTTTTTGCCGCCGCAGCCCGCCAGGGATGTAAGAAGCGCCAGAATTGCCAGAAGCGCGGCAAGCGGCTTCCTTATGCTCATAACCTATTTCCTCCATATTGCGATAATACATCTTTATTGCCAATTAATACCTAAATTGACAATTAACGATATATTATATTCAATAATCTTAATTATCTCATATTTTTGCCGGAAGTCAATAGAAAACGGGCTGGAGGAGGCATATTGAGAGCGCGAAGATTTGACGGCCGAATAAGGGGCAATGAGGGTATCCGCTTGAATAAAAAAAAGCGCACGCCGCAGTCGGCGTGCGCAAATATGAACCCGGCTTAGTTCAATGAGGGGAGATAATAATCTGCGGGTCTTGTTTTGATCTCAATAATGTTGAAGTATATTTTGGCCAGGGTGGCCAGAGTCAGCAATACGACCAAAACGGAGCCTATGATCCTGCCGCTTGCCACGTTGGCGAATTTGGGAATAAAATCCGCCAGAAAATAGCCCCGAATGCCGGCGCCGGACATAATCAGCGGTATGACGGAGGAAATTATGCCTTTTTTGGTAATGGTGCAGAGAATGATAATGCCGCAAACCATCATGATTACGGGCGAGCCGAGCTGGCGCAAGCTTATGTACTTGAATACCTTCTCGCCGCCGACGTTAAGCGTTTCCTTCATGTAGTCCTGAAGCTGCATAAAATTGTACGGAAACAGAATCTCGCCCCACATGCTGGTCTGAGTTTTCAAATCCTTGGAATCGTTCGGCTCGTACCTGAAATAGGGCATCAGCCAGTTAAGAAAAATCAGCACCACGCAGGCGGCCACGATATAGTGGCTTATATTGAGAAGCTTAAGCGTCTGCATTCTCTTTTCCATCAAAAATAGACCTCCATACCTTAGCGTCCTATAATATTGTACGCAAGCTCATTATGATTGGCTTTTGAAAGCAGTTTAGCATAAATCATACGGAATTACAAGCACTATTTTAAGTGTTTTGCATAAAAACAAACGGCCGAAGCGGTTCACGCTTCGGCCGCGGCGGAAACAAGCTGGGTTTTCATTCGGCAGGTGCCGTCGAAAAACGCTCCCTGATCTATTACAAGAGAAGGGGTGCTTATGTCTCCGTTGACATAGCCGCCGGCCGCAATATGCAGCTTTTCGGCGGTTTCCACATAACCCTCGACGCAGCCGCCCACAAAAAGAAAACCGCAATTAATTTTCCCTGTTATTTTGCCTTTTTCGCCAACAATGACCGTATTTGACGATCTTATTTCCCCGTTGAAGCAGCCGTCTATCCTAATCGTAGTGTCGGCGGAGATATCTCCGTTCATTTCGGCGCCCGGCCCTATTATAGTGGTCACTTCCCGGACATTTGCTATGTCTATCGTTTCCGGAGCCTTGTTCTTTATTTTCATATTCAACCTTCCTTGCTTCTTGCCTTGTCCAGCAGATCCATGGGATTGAGGGACTTCCCGTCCCGGTATACCCTGAAATCGAGATGGCTGCCCGTTGAGCGGCCGCTGCTGCCCATAAGCGCTATTTTCGCGCCCTGGGCGACTTCCGTTCCCTTGGCGACAAGCAGCTTGGCGCAGTGGGAATACTTTGTTTTATAACCGTTGCCGTGATCAATGACGATTGAATAGCCGAAGCCCCCGTCCCAGCCGGCAAAGGAGACAATTCCGCTTGCCGATGCCAAAATGGCGGTTCCGTATTCGTCGGCTATGTCTATGCCCTCGTGGTATTCGTATCCGCCGTCGCTGAACGGATCGCTGCGAAGCCCATAGCCCGAGGTTATGACGCTCTTGGAATCGGACACGGGCCATACATGGGGAATGTACTCGAGGGAGCTGTAGTAGTTCTCAATGTCCGTTCTGAGCTCGGACCAGTTTTGCTCGGCGTATTCGATGTGCTGGGCTATGCTCCCGACAAGATATTTGGCGTAATCGAGCTTGTCGGCAAGCGACATGTTTTCGCCGACAGCATAGGCGTGAATCACGGCGCCGCCCTTTCCTTCATTGCCGCCGCCGAGCCCAATTTGGCGGCGAATCTCGCTTTCGGAGTCGCTTAGCTTTTCAAGCCGGCTTATCACGTCCCCGGCCTGGGCTATGAGAGCGTCAACCTGCGTTTCGGTCTGCTCAAGCTCCTGCTTCAGGCTGTCATAGCCGTCGGCCAGCACGCTGTTTTCCGCCGATAGCTGACTTACATTTATAAGCAGCTCCTCGCTCAGCTCGGCTATATGCTGCTTATCCCGCTTAAGCGAAGACGATTGGCTGACGGCTGTTTCTAAATTTCTGCGCGTTATATGGTCCGTATAGGCCCTGTAGCCGGTAATCGTCAGGATTACCGCCAGCAAAACCGCGCAAACCGCGTAAACCGTATTGAGCGATACGCTGACTGAGCGGCTTTGCTTCTGAGAATGGGGCACTATGACAAGAGTAAATACCTTGGGCGATTTTTTGCTTTTTTTGGTCATCAATGCCCTATTCTCCTTTACGATGAAAGGATATGACACCTTTGACAAACAAAACACCTCCCGGATACAAACGGTTAACAACGGTTACAGTGTATTACAAAAAAGGGTCGAAATCAAGATTGTTATGTAAACAATTACAATTTTTTTTTAAATTTATCCGGCTGATTTGTGCAGTTAAATAAAACAGCCGCGGCCACCATATATTGGCGCTTAAAGTAGCAAAAGCGCAACATGTGGCGGCCGCAGCTGACGCAAGCTATAAGAGGTCTAAAGACAAAACTACCGCTTGCTTGTTTCCTTCTTTTTTCCTATGCTGAGGATAAGGTTCAGTATTATGCCGAAGATGGCGGCTCCCGCTATGCAGGGAACGTTGAGGCCGAAGAAGGGGATATTGCCTCCGAAGGCGTAGTTGCCTCCTATGCCCAGCACCATAATTGAGGCTATGACGGCTATATTTTGCGCGTCGAACATATCCACCTTGTTTTGGATCATTATCGCAATGCCCTGCGCTGCGATGGCTCCGAACAGATATATCTCAAGGCCGCCTATGACGGCTGTGGGTATGCCGTAAATCACCTGGATGAGGGGAGTAAAGCAGGATATCGCCATGGCTATTACAGCGGCGGCAACAAGGACCGGGATGGAAAAAACCCTTGTTATGGCCATGGTGCTGATGTTTTCGCCGTAATTCGTTCCGGCGGGGCCGCCGACAAAGCCGGAGATCATGTCGCACAAGCCGTCGCCAATGAGGTTGCGGTCAAGCATATCGGCAATGTTGTATTTGTTTTTGCTGCCCTTTTTCCGGGCAAGCTCGTTGACGTAGATGTCTATCTGGTATATATGCGCCGTGGATTCGGGGATGGTTGCTATGGCTATGGGCATGATTGCAGCCACCGCCGCCCAGGATACCCTGGGGAGCGAGAAGGCGGGGAGGGCCAGGGGGCCCCAGTGCCAGAGAGAGCCGGAAACCGCGGCGTCCGACATGGTGCGGAAGAGATTGTAGCCGGGGCCGCCGGCGGCATAAAGCACGCCCGCAAAGGCGCAGCCGACAAGGGCGCCGAGCAGGAGGGGAAGCTGGCCGAGAAAGCCCTTTAAATATTTGGAAAAGATAACCGTTGAAAACAGGGTTGCGAGGGAAACAGCCCAGACCCAGCCGGTGCCTATAGCCCCTTCCGCACCCGCCTTTGGCGCTGCGTCGGCCAGGGCGTTGCCCGCAAGGGTTAGGCCTATTATCATGGCCACGGAGCCTGTCACGGCGGGAGGAAGAACCTTCTCCACCGCAGCCCTGCCCGAAAATTTCACGAGGAGGCCGGCGGCTATCGATACGAGGCCTGACAGAATTATGCCGAACTGTGCGCAGGATATGAGCTCCGTCGGCAATATGCCCGTGGAGTTGAATTGAGCAAGCTGCTCCGCCGTGCCTTCGGCCGCCACCATGCTGGCTATGGCCGTAAGGTATGAAAAGCTGGAGCCGTAATACAAAGGAATCTTTCTGCCGGTGATAAGGATGAAACACAGAGTGGCCAGACCGCTGGCAAATATGGTTGTCGAGACCTGAAAGCCCGTGATCAGCGCCACCGCCACGGTGGCAGGGAACATTACTATGACCTGCTGTAGCGCGTAAAGCAGCAGCCTCGGCGCGCTTGGCCGCTCATCCGGCAAATAGCCTATTACAGCCTCGTTTTGCTTGCTCATGACTTAAATACTCCCTCTTTATTATATTTAAATTGAATTGCCGACCGGACATAAAAACGCCTTGTCTGCGTGGGCAGACAAGGTTACAGAATGAAAACCGTATGCAATTGACAAACCTTGCCGGCATCTCCGTACCGTATTTAAAGATTATTCCATCGGCGCTTTTTCCAACGGATATATTAACCCAAAATCGCTGAAAAAGCAAGAAGAATCTGCAGCCTCCGGCAAAGCTATGAAAAGGCGGAAAAGCTTAAATCCGCCCCTCGTCATTAACATAATAGCGCGGCTTGCCCTGAGATCTTTTTTTGTACTCTATCGCACCGGCAGGGCAGCGGCAGATGCAGGCCATGCAGTGAGTGCAATTGCCGTCCCACACGGGACGTCCGCTTATCATCTCGATATTGTTGAGGGGGCACAGCCTTGCGCAAACGCCGCAGCCCGTGCAGCCGCCCGTTGAATAAAAGCCATTGGAGCTGACGAAAAGCCTGTAAAACAGAGGATTGACTATCGCACTCAAGAGCCTGCCGGCAGGCATAGTCTTTTCCGTAGGCAGCGGGGAGCGGCTTTTTATCAGCGCCGCGGCCTTGAGGAGCTCGGGTTCGGCTTCAGCTATTATTTTTGCGGCCTCCTCCTTTCCCGGCACAGGAAACATGGCTATGTAGTTTTCCGGCATAACGATGGAGGCAAGCCCCATAAATTCAAGGCCTTTAGCCTCGCAGAGCTTTTTCAGGTATCTGGAGGCGCCGCCCGTCTGCCCGCCGCAGGTCAGCGCAAAGTAGGCCTTTTTGCAGCCTTCAAAGCTTGAGTTTAAAATAAATTCGCTCACAACGCGGGGCATTCGCCAGGCGTAGGTGGGCGCGGCAAAAACAAAGGGCAGCTCGGATTTGAAGGCTCCCGTCTCGCCGTTTTTTATCATATCGTTCATGGAAACCAGCTCGTCTCCGACCGCGTCCGATATTATTATTGCGGCATGGCGGCTGTTTCCCGTTCCGGTAAAGTAAAGCACCATTTCAATCACTCTCCGCTGCTGCAGGTGCTCGGTGGATAAGCGCACCCCGACGCCCCAAATTGGACTTCGGCACAATAATCGCGCCGGCAGGATAATGCCATGGAAAAGCTTACATATTTCCCCCAAATATGTCAATGGAGCATATTTACAAACATAAAAGCAAAATCGGAAAAGATATAGGCAAATTAATAAAGGTTGCAATTGCAACGGAAAGCAGGGCCATGCGGTGTTATAATTGTACAGAAAATTGAGAGAGCCGGCTGACGGCCGGCGCGTGACAAAGGAGGGAGCGGCATGTTCGCAGGCTGCCATGGCATGGATAAGATGAAAACGCCGACGATCGAGGAAAAAATATGTCCGCAATGCGGAAACGAGATCGAAATTTTCTCTACCGACGCTCAAGCCGTGTGCGAAAAATGCGGCTTTGTCGTCTACAACAATTTGCAGTCTTGCGTCCGTTGGTGCAAATACGCGGAGCTGTGCGTAGGCCCCGAGCTTTACGGAAAGCTGAAAGCGGCGTTCAGCGAGGAGAAAAAGCGGGAACGCCGTTAAAAAATAAATTTAAAACAGGGAACGGGAGCTCCCGTTCCCTGTTCTTTAGAATGCGTTAAGCCTTGAGCTTCTTGATGGCCTCGGTCAGCGCGGGAAGGACTTCCTTCACGTCGCCCACTATGCCGTAGTTTGCCACGTCGAATATGGGCGCGTCGGGGTCGCGGTTGATGGCTATGATGCAGTCGGAGCCGGACATGCCCGCCAGATGCTGTATGGCGCCGGAGATGCCGCAGGCAATGTAGAGCTTGGGTCCGACGGTCTTGCCTGTCTGGCCGACCTGATGCGCATGGGATATCCAGCCTGCGTCGACGGCCGCGCGGGAAGCGCCGACAACGCCGCCCAGCACGTCCGCGAGAGCCTTTACAAGGGAGAAGTTTTCGGGCTTGCCGAGTCCGCGGCCGCCGGATACGATGACCTCGGCTTCCTCGAGCTTGACGGCGCCTTCGGCGGCCTCCATAATTTTCTCGACCAGGGTCGTCCTAACCGTTCCGGCGGGTACGGGGATGTTTTCCTTTATTATTTCAGCCGTCCTTGCGTTGTCGGGGGTTCCGCGCTTGAAAACGCCGGGGCGGACAGTGCCTATCTGGGGACGGGTCTCCGGGCACTCGATCTGGGCCATGAGATTGCCTCCGAAGGCGGGACGGGTCCAGGTTACGACGCCGTTTTCCGGGTTGATGTCAAGGCCGGTGCAGTCGGCGGTAAGGCCTGTCTTCAGGCGGGCGGCAAGACGGGGACCCATGTCGCGGCCCTTGCTGGTGGCGCCGACAAGAATAGTGGCGGGCTTGTACTTCTTTACAAGCTGCTCCATGGCGTATGTGTAAGCCTCGGTGCTGTACTCGTTGTAGTCGGGCCCTTCAACAAAGATGACCTGATCCGCGCCGTAGGCGACGGCGGACTTGACGGCGGCTTCCGCGCCGGTGCCGATGACTACCGCGACGAGCTTCTCGCCCATGGCGTCGGTCATCCTGCGGCCCGGGCCCAGCAGCTCAAGGCCCACGGACTTGGCGGAGCCGTTAAGAACTTCAATAAATACCCAAAGATTTTTATTCTCACTCATGACTGGCTCCTCCTTATATAATGCCGGCTTCGCTGAGCATGGCCGCGAGCTTTTCGGCGGCTATGACGCCGGTTTCTTCCTGCAGCTTGATGCCGCCCTTTTTCTTCTGCGGCACAAAGGTCTTTTTGACCTTGGTGGGGGAGCCCTTCAAACCGGACAGGTTTGTGTCTATCTCAAAGTCGGCGGCGGTCAAAACGGGTATGACGGCGCGGTTTGCGGCCATCTTGGACTTGACGGAGGCATAGCGCGGCTCGTAGGCCGTCTTGGTGACGGTTACGACTGCGGGCAGGGTGGCGGAAAGAACCTCGTACCCGTCCTCCGTTTCGCGGCGGCACTTTACCGAGCCGTTTTCCACGGCGACTTCAAGAGCGTAGGTGATCTGGGGATAATTCAGATGCTCGGCAAGCTCCGGGCCGACCTGGGCGGTGTCGCCGTCTATAGCCTGCTTGCCGCAGAAAATCAGATCAAACTCGCAGCCCTCGCGCTTGGCTATTTCCTTTGCTACGCAGGAGAGCACATAGCTGGTTGCAAGCGTGTCCGAACCGGCGAAGGCCTTGTCGCTGACAAGGTAGGCCTTGTCGGCGCCGACGGAAAGGCAGGTTTTCAGGGCTTCCTTGGCCTGCTCGGGGCCCATGGTGGCGACCACTATCTTTATTGAAGGGTCGGCGTCCTTAAGCTTGGCGGCCGTTTCCAGAGCATAGGTGTCAAAGGTGTTGACTATGCTGGGAACGCCCTGACGGATAAGGGTGTTGGTAACCGGGTCTATCTTGATTTCCGTAGTATCCGGAACCTGCTTGATAAATACCAAAATATTCATCCGTTGTTTTTAACTCCTTTGTTTTTATTTTAACACGATGCCGGATATAACCATCTGCTGGACCTGGGAGGTGCCTTCGTAAATGGTCAGAACGCGGGCGTCGCGATACATACGCTCAATGGGATACTCGTTGATATAGCCGTAGCCGCCGAACATCTGGAGCGCCTTGCTGACGACCTCGAGAGCCGTTTCGGTGGCGAAATACTTGGCCATGGAGGCTTCCTTGGTAACGTCCTTATGCTGGTCCATGAGATATGCGGCGTTGTAAACCAGAAGGCGGGCGGCGTTGACCTTGGTTTCCATATCGGCTATCATGAACTGGATGGCCTGGAAGTCGGCCAGGCGCTTTCCGAACTGCTTGCGCTCCTTGATGTGGGCAACGGCCGCGTCAAGCGCGCCCTGGGAGATGCCTATGCCCTGGCAGGCGACGCCTATGCGGCCGATTGAGAGGGTCTTCATCGCGGTGATAAAGCCCTTGTCAACCTCGCCGAGTATGGCGCTCTTGGGGACCCTTACATCCTCAAGTATAACGTCCGAGACCGGCACGCCGTGCTGGCCCATCTTGACCTCGTTCTTTCCGACGGAAACGCCGGGCAGAGACATGTCGACTATGAAGCTGGTGATGCCCTTGGAGCCCTTCTCGGGGCTGGTCTTGGCAAATATAACCGTGTTCTGGGCTATGGGTGCGGCGGTTATGAAGCACTTTCTGCCGTTGAGGATATAGCTGTCGCCGTCCTCCACCGCTCTGGTGGTCATGGAGCCGGCGTCGCTGCCCGCGCCGGGCTCCGTAAGGCCGAAGGCCATTATTTCCTTCCCGGAGGCAATGCCGGGGATATACTTCTTCTTCTGCTCCTCGGTGCCGGCAAGCAGGATGGGAGCCGTTGACAGCGAGTTTGCCGAAGACATGAGAAGGCTTGCCGCGATGCTCTTTTTGCAGATTTCTTCCATCACGCAGACATATGAGCGGACGTCAAGCCCCTGGCCGCCGTATTCCTCCGGAATTTTCAGCCCGAAGAAGCCCATGTCCGCCATAAGGTCGTATATGCGCTGGGGAATCGTATCCGTCTGGTCGATCTCGTGCGCTATGGGGGCGAGCTCCTTCTCGGCGAATTCCCTGGCCAGATCACGGATATACTCGTGGTCCTCGGTGAAAAACATATCTTTTCCTCCATATATAAAATTACTTATTTTATTGTCCCGCTGCCGTTTCGGCTCATATCCTACTTGCGATAGACAGGACTGAAATCCATTCCGCTCTACGCTCACGCGGGGGACAGTTTGCAACAATTATAATCCTTTTCGAATATTCATGCAAGACATAAAATCAAACAAACCGCATAAAAATAATAGAATCGTTCTATCAGATTATTCCCAAAAACGATGAGATCGCTTATATGCATGTCTTGCGGGCCGGGCATATGCGCCGCCCGGCGGTGCGGGGGAGCCGTCCGTCAGTACAGCGCCTCCATTGCTTTTATTATCTGGGTGATGATCCTGTTGCGGGGGGCGTCTATATTGCAAGCTTCGCCCATGGCCACCACGGCGCCGTTAAGGCTGTCAATCTCGGTTCTGATTTTTCGCTCGATATCCTGAAGGGTGGAGGAGCGGTGCTCCAGCGTGGGCGGCAATATTTTTTCAAAAAAAGCCTTCTTGTACTCCTCGGCGTTTTTCCAATGGGTGGTATGCCCGGAGGCGTGCATTACGGAAAACACCTCTTCTATTATGCCCTCCATAAGCGAAACCGAGCTTTCGCTTTTTAAAAGGCCGCCGTAGCTGCACCCGAGAATTGCGCTGAGCGGGTTGAGCGTGCAGTTATAGAGGAGCTTAGCCCACAGTGTCTTGTCTATTTCATCGCTCAAACCGGAGGGTATGCCGCCCCTGTCTAAAGCCTCGGCCAGAGGGGCGCAGGCCCCGGAGGGAAAGCCGAAGATGCTGCCCATGCTTACAGGGGAGGTTATGACCGTGACCTCGCTGACATGCGGCTTTACGCGCCTGAAGCCTATGGCGAAGCTGGCATGGTATATTCTCGGCTTGTCGAAGACATCAAGAAAGGGCCTTTCGTTTCCGTATCCGTTCTGGCAGATGACAAGCTTTCCGGAAGGCGACAATATGTCATGCCTTCTGCGTGCCAGGCTTTCGGCTATGTCCGCGTTTGCCGTAGCCTTTGCGCTGTTTATTATGAAATCATAGCCGCCCTCGGCATCTTCAATCCCGCCGAATATCCTAATCTTGCCTGGCTCCACCGCCGCGCTCCCGAGTATGCCGCAGCGCTCAATGCCGTTTTTGCTTATGGCCTCGGCCGTTTCGCCTCTTGCGACAAGATGCGTCTCGGCTCCGGACAAATAAAGGGCGGAGGCCAGCGAGAGGCCCACGGCTCCGCAGCCGACCAGCAAAACCTTCATATAGCGATCGCTCCTTTGTAAGTATGAATAAAAGAATGCGCCCAGAAAGTATAGCACGTACTTTGCGCAATGTAAAATTATTAGTTGCCGAGATGCGGCTTTCGGGTTATATTATTAATATATAATATATAAAGGAATACGGGGGTCTGTAAAATGGAATTCAGGCAGTTTTATACGCCGGGCTTGGCGCACTGCTCTTATCTGGCGGGAGATAAAAAGGTCTGCGTCATTGTCGACCCCGCCAGAGAAGCGGCTCAGTATATGGCTGCGGCAGAATCGCTGGGCCTTAAAATCGAGGGCATAATCGAAACGCACCTTCACGCGGATTTCATTTCCGGCCATATTGAGCTGAGCGCCGCAACCGGAGCCCCAATATACATAACGGAGAAAGCAAGGGCGGAGTTTACCCGCCGCCCCCTCAAGGACGGGGAAGAGTTCAGGATAGGCTCGCTCCTTTTCAAGATGCTGGATACGCCCGGACATACTCCGGAAAGCTCCGTATACCTTGTTTCAGACCTGGAGAGAGGGCCGGAGCCGGCCCTTGCCTTCACAGGCGACACGCTCATGGTGGGCGATGCGGGGCGGCCGGATCTCTTTCCGGAGCTTAAGGAGGAGCTTGCCTCAAGACTGTACGGCAGCCTTCGGAAAATGCGGGCGTTGGCCGACAGCATTGAGATTTACCCTGCCCACGGCGCCGGTTCGCTCTGCGGGAAGGCCCTATCCTCCAAATTGTCCTCAACCATAGGCACCGAAAAGCTGCATAATCCCGCAATGAAAATGCTGAATCTATCGGAGGGTGAGTTTAAAAAAGGTATTCTTAAGGATATGCCGGAGGCTCCGGACCATTTTTCCCGCTGCTCCGAAAAAAATAGGAAGGGCCCTCCGCTGGTTTCAAATCTCAGCAAGCCGGCCGCCTTGAGGCCGGAGGAGTTTTACCGGCTCAGCCGCGGTGGCTTCCATGTGGTGGACACGCGCGGCCCGCTTTCCTTTGGGGCAGCCCATGTGCCCGGCGCCTACGGCTTGAGCCTTAGCGGCAATTTTGCGACTTTTTCCGGATGGGTGCTGCCGCCAGACAAGCCTCTGCTGCTTGTCCTTGGGGAGAAGAACGACATGGTTAAGGCTTTGGCCGCGCTTTACAGCGTGGGTTTGGACAATGTGGCGGGATACCTTGATGGCGGCATGGAAGCCTACGCCGCAAGCGGGCTCGAAACAGCCCGCCTTGAAAGCGTTTCCGTTTCCGAGGCGAGGGAGCGCCACAATAGAGGCGAAATATTGCTTGTCGACGCAAGGCTGAAAAGCGAGTGGGAGGCGGGGCATATAGCCGGTTCCGTACACGTTCCAGCGCCGGATGTGCGCCATAGATTCAGGGAACTGTTGGAGCTTGCCGGCGGCAGGACGCCCGCCTTCATCTGCGCTTCCGGCGTAAGATCAATGCTTGCCGGCAGCCTGATGCTAAGGTTCAGCGGTGTAAAAAACGTGATAAACGTGATAGGCGGCATGGGCGCCTGGAGCGCCAGGGGTTTCGAGCTTGCCAAATAAGTCAAAAAGGGTATTAAGCTGCGGCGCTCTGGGGCCGAGCGCCGCATTTTGCTCTTGACATGGGAGCGGAGGGCCTTTATAATAAAAAAGCTTTTTGGCGGTTTGGCGGCAGGGAAGGCCGCATGCGAATAAAGCACAGCCGAAATGCTGAAAGCGGTTAAAATGCAGTATTAGCCGAGCAGTAACCGAGCAGCCCAATTCCCAATTAATAATTAGCAGTAATATGCCACGGAAAACAATAGCGATAGGGGAGGACAATAAAGAAAATTAAAGACATAGATTTTTGCCTTTAGTGTTAACAAATAGGCCAATATAGACGACATCGGGGTGTGGCGAAGTTTGGTATCGCGCATGGTTCGGGACCATGAGGCCGCGGGTTCAAGTCCCGCCACTCCGACCACATTGCCACTCTGTTTTTGATACAATTTTCGTATCGAAAGCAGAGTGGTTTTTGTATGCAAAAATGCCGGCAAATGGCCATTTTTTAGACTTTTTCGTTACTTTTTATTCTGTTTGACTTTATTGCACTCTTTCACAACTCGGCCCCAGAAGCCCAAACATCCGCTTAACCGCCGCCAATGCCCCTAGGAAACGCCAACGAGCACCCAAAGCCAGGGGGAAACGCGGGCGAGCAAGGGGGTGTGCATTTTTCGAGGCAGGGGTGTTCATTTTGTAAGCGTCAAGCGTGAGGACACATAGGCGAAGGCGCCTGCAACCATATAAAAAATAGTTCACAGATGCCTTTCAAATATATCATAACAGGGTTTACAAAAAATCTCTTTTATCCCAGAAACCGACTTTGGCAATGTCCATAATATCTTCATAGGCTTCGCTTGCCTTAGCTCGGAAGTCCTCGTCAGACAGCTTATCCCATAGGCATACTCCCTCCTGAACAAGCCGGGCAAAATCAGTTCAGCGAAGTCCGGGTCTTCGATACGCATTTTTCTATATCTCAAGAGGCTGAATAATCATCCGTGTAAATGGGTATAATCTCCATAAAATGAATTGGAGGTTATGAAATGAAAAAGTCAAAGAACATTCTCACGGACAAGGAAATGGAATTAGTCAGCCTGCTGATGCAGGACTGCAAGAGCACAAACGACATTCAGGCAAAGCTTAAGCGCCTTTTCGCGGGAACAATCTAGCAAATGCTTGAGGCCGAGAAGGATGAGCATTTAGGGTACGAAAAGCACAGCAACGCGGGCGACAACAGCGGCAACTCCCGCAACGGCTATAACCGCAAAACCATCATCAGCGAGTACGGAGAAAGCGATATAGCGGTACCGCGCGACCGAAACGGCAAATTTGAGCCAAAAGTCATCGCAAAAAGACAAACAAGGACAGATGAAATAGAGAAAAAAACATGGCGATGTACGCAAAGGGGATGAGCCAGCACTTTTTGAATGTTTCGACACACCTTTCATTTTACCGGAGTCCCAATGGCTTTTCCATGCCTTATCGCACTTCTTGAAATTGCGAACTATATTGTACTCTATCTTGTTATATAATTGTTATATATTATTAATTATATTAGCCAATTGGTACTTTTTCAGCGGGCCCTGATTAAATCAATAAAATAATTTTTAAAATATATGCAAAAACGGTTGACATCATCAACCATTTTTGCATATATTATTATAGTTGATGACGTCAACCAATTCAAGGAGAATGATACAATGAACAAATACATATCAGATATTTACAATTCACTGCAGGAAATAGCATGGCATTTTGGTAGTCACGGGGTAAACGGCGAATGCTGCGGAGATCTTTCATTTGTCGAATACATGGCATTAAAAAAAGTCTATGAAAAAAATGAGCTGTCTGTTCAAGAAATCGGAAACGCTTTGAATTTTACTAAAAGCGGAGCCACCAGAATCATTGACCGCCTGGAAGACAAGGGGTATGCTGTTCGGGAGCATTCGCTAACGGATGGGAGGGTCTGCTGCATAGCGATCACCGATAAGGGTAAAGAAGCGATAAAAGAAATCTCGCAGAAATATACAACATATCTTGAAGACGCATTAAAAGAGGTATCCCCTCTAAAAATCAATGAAATTAAAGATATTTTGGAGATTCTGTTGAGAGCGGTACAACAAAAAGAAGCAATATAATAAATTTAAAGTTAATAAGGTGGGAATATTCTTGAATTCCTTCGTAGACACTATCAAATATTTTATTTACATTACTGCGGAACTTACGGTACTGTTTCTTGGAATCAGTACAATTGTGGCGTTCATACTTATGCATTTACCGCAGGAGAAGATAAAAAACTGGATGTCCGGCAAAGGCATTTTGAGTAATTTTGTCGGGGCCTTGATTGGGGCATTGACCCCCTTCTGCGCATGTTCCACCATTCCTTTAACCCTCGGTTTTCTGGAAGCCGGAATCCCTTTTGGCGCTATTATGTCATTTGTAATTTCATCCCCGCTGCTTAATCCTATTATATTGACTATGTTAGTGGCATTGATGGGTTGGAAAGTGTGCATAGCCTACTTTATCATCGTATTTGGTGGCGCGATTCTTTTTGGAATCATTCTTGAAAAAACAGGAGGAGCAAAGCTTGTCAAAAATGTCCGCATAAAAAGCGGCGGGCCTAGAGAAAACAGCGAAATACCAAAAGCTTTTTTAAGTAAACTTAAGATATCGTTCTTGAAAGCCTGGGGAGATTTCAGAGCGGTTTTAATTTATCTTTTAATAGGTGTTGGCATAGGATCTGTCATATACGGTTACCTTCCGCAGGAGTTTGTCTTAAAGTTTGCCGGCCCAGGGAATCCCTTTGCAATTCCTATCGCGGCAGCAATCGGCGTTCCTCTGTATATTCGTGCGGAGACTGCGATACCCATCGGAGTCGCGCTGATGCAAAAGGGTATGAGCATCGGTGCGGTAGTGGCTCTGATCATCGGCGGTGCCGGAATGGCTATCCCGGAGATGAGCATGCTCGCGAGCATATTCAAAAAGAAACTGGTTGCGGCGATTGTTGGAGTAATTTTTGCCACAGCGGTCATTGGCGGATATGTTTTCAATATGATATTATAAATTAATAAATGTATTGAAGGGAGAATTATATTTATGAAGAACGAGACTGAGAAAAAAGGGTTGTTTGCGCGTTTGAATGCAAATAAGAAAACCAAAAAGAGTTCATGTTGCTGCTGTAATATTGAACTTGAGGAGATACCGGATGAAAAAGTTAAAAATGAGAAAGAAAAGGAGCCCCCAAAAGATAAAGGAAATTCCTGCTGTGGATAATTGAAACTTGACTTTTTATGGCTTAAATGCTTAACAGTGGCGTAATTTTGAGTAGAAATTTGGACTTGTCAAGAAAAGTGCAGTTTGAAAACACCCAAAATTCATTTTGTTCGGTAGCGGCAGGGCAGGACGTCAATCATTAGCAGTAGTAGAGCTGTGAGCAAAGTGGTAAACCCTGTTTTCCACTTTGCCACAGCCGGCCCGGAACACAGAGCTTAGGCTGCCGCCAGGTTGAGCTGCCTTTCTCTGCATACTGCCGGCGGCCATCCGCCTTGGTTTGACGTATAGATCCTCTGCCTGTTGTAGTAGATCATGATGTACCGGAAGTGACCCGAACCCCGAGTTGCAGACAAATGGAACATTCAATACAATTGACCATCAACTTATGCGGAATGAAAAAACTGATGCAGCCTAATTGGAAAAAAACCTCGTCAACAATTTTGGACAAACGGAATTTTTCGTAAACAAGGCTATCGGTTGGGCTTTACGAGACTATAGCAAAACTAACCCCGATTGGGTGCGAGGTTTCCTTAAAAAGTACGGGGAGAGGATGTCATCGTTAAGTATAAAAGAAGCAAGTAAATACATTTGATTGTCGCTCCTTAAGCGACCTTACACCCTACGGAAAGTGTTATCCTTAAGTCATAATAAAACTTGAGGAGGACATTTCAATGAAAAAAGGATTAACAGAACTTGTTTTCATACTGGACAAGAGCGGTTCGATGAGCGGCCTGGAAGCCGATACGATTGGCGGCTACAACTCGATGCTTGAAAAGCAGAAGGCGGTTGATGGTGAGTGCTATATTACTACAGTGCTATTTGATAATAACTATGAACTGCTTCATGATCGTATTGACATAAGAGCTGTTAGCCCGATTAGCGAGAAGGAGTATCAGGTTGGCGGATCGACAGCGCTCCTTGACGCAATCGGAAGGACAATAAGCAAAATTGGCAGCGTACAAAAACATACAGCAGATGATTACCGTGCTGAAAAGGTGTTGTTCGTTATCATCACCGACGGAGAGGAGAACTCCAGCCGCGAGTATTCGGCAGAGAAAATCAAAGCGCAAATCGAGCGGCAAAAGACAAAATACGGTTGGGAGTTTATATTCCTTGGTGCGAATATCGACGCTGTGCAGACAGCTTCGCGCTTCGGCATCGAACCCGACCGCGCTCAGAATTATCATGCTGACAGCGAGGGCGTAGAGCTCAATTTCCGCGTGATGAGCGAAGCGGTTGCCACGTTCCGAGAATGTGCTGCCATGCCGGAGGGGTGGAATGACGAGATTCAAAATGATTATAAACGCAGAGGAGGTCGAAAATAATGCTGGGTGCTATAATTGGCGACATCGTAGGCTCCGTCTATGAGTGGCATAATATCAAGACGAAAGACTTTCCTCTGTTCAGAGACGACTGCTTTTTCACGGACGATACCG
>JAJUJI010000009.1 GCA_029265405.1 Clostridiales bacterium
AATTCTTCCCGCTTCGTTGTTCGTTTCCGAAGGCTGTATTCCATATCGCTGAAGCTCTGCTGACTCATTCCGCCACCGCCTGCGCTTTTTCTTCTATTTTACCATACTTGGGTTTCATTGTACGATTAAATCAGCGGTTCCCTAGACTACACCATTAAATTCCTTGGCCTTGTGGCCGTTATTCCGGATGAAAAACCATGGTTTTTTGAGCTCAGCCATTTCGTGGGTATAGTCAAATATCCTCTGAAGCAGCCTGCGGAGCTGGGAAGCTTTGAGTTTGGGGACGAGCTTCTTGATTTCAATAAATTTTGCGCCGCCAACGATAACGTGCAGCAATATCCTTACGGCTACGTCATACCAAAGGAGGAATACCTGAACGGGAATAAACGGATTTCGCATATTATCTGCATGAGCCACGACTACGGGGCCGCAGACGCCCCCGAAATAGTACCGCAGGGAGAATACTTGGTTTTAAAGAAAAATATACGCTGCCGATTCGGGGAGGAGCGCAGCATGGCCTACTCGTTGATTGATGAGCATATGCGGGAAAAAGGGCTATCCGTCGCCGGCGATACGTACGAAATACCCGTCGATATACCGGAATTCATGCGCAGCTCCGACCATTTTCATGTTTTGTTCATGGTTCGCGTGGAGGGACGGGGAGCATAGATTTTCTTTTTCGCGACTTCATTCATTTCATTTATATTATAGCACATTTTTTATAATAATAAAGCGTCAAACGTCACGTTTTTAGCTATGTTGGCCATTTTCCATAATCAGCATAAATATGCGCAAGAATAATATATTCTATCCGTTTTCCGCCGTATTGTTGATTTAAATTGATGTTGCGGGTGTAGAAAAATGAAGCACGGTAATTACAAAGCCTTATCCATAAGCCAGTTTGCAAAATATTGCGGCACTACACGACAAACGCTCCAATACTACGATAAAATCGGCCTGCTTCACCCGGCGATTACGGGCGAGCAGGGATACCGATATTATGTGCCGCCGCAAAGCTATGATATCAGGCTGATTACCACCCTTAAAAGCATGGGCTGCACGCTCGAGGAAATCAAAAATATATTCGACAGCGGCGACAGCGACATTATTTTCGAGGTGTTAAGGCAGAAAAAGCAGAACATTGACGAAGAGCTTAAGCGCCTTCAGGAAAGCAGGCAAATGCTCGAAAAGGCCGAGTTCATATTCAGATTCAATAAAATGCTGCCCGAGCGCCCCATCCTTGCCGACATCGACAGGGAGTTTATCGTAACGCGCTTCCCTTTCAAACGGCTCGTTGATTACGACAGCCCGGGTTTTTATTCCGAGCAGCTCGGCGTTTCCGAGCGGTGTCTGTCCCTCTCGTTCACGCAAATGCACCCAAGCGGGCTTATTGTTCCCAAGGACGAGCTTTTAAGCGGCGGAAACCGCTTGTCTTACATGTTTTTCTTGTTTCACGACTCGAAGTTCGGCGAAAATCTGTACAAAATCCAGGCCGGAAGATACCTTTTTTACAGGATTCACGCCCATTACCCCTTTGCCGAAAAAAGAGCGGCGGCCTACGAAGCCCTATTGTGTTATATTAAAGAAAGCAATCTCGCGGTTACCGGCGACGCTCTTGAGATAATGATAAAGATTCCGGGAAAGCCCGGCAATGGGGATGATTTTCAAATAATGCTTATAGTTCCCGTCGAAAACCGCCTCTGAAATCGTCCGGAGTTGCCGCGCTTTATACGAGCAAGGCGCGCAAGCCGACGGCACAATAAGAGCTGTGCGGGGGCGCGTGGCGCGCCTTCCGCACAGCCTTATTTGCCGTTTCAATGCGGCCCGCTCCTGTCTATTTAGCCGGTTCGGGAACCGGAGCGGCTTCCGCAGACGCCGCTTTTTCGCTGCCCATGAAGGCCGGGAGATTCATGCCCGCCATGGAAAACAACTCGTTGAGCGGTGGAATGCTTTTCATAAGCCCCGAAATGTAGCCCGCCGTGGCGGTTTTTCCTTCTTTGCTCTCGCCGCCGTCCCAAACGGTTACCTTGTCGATCTTTATACCCTTGACGGCTTCGACCTGAAGCTTTACAAGCTCCTGCATCTTGTCGGCTATCATGAGCTGTATTGCCGCCTCAGGGCTGCCGCCCGCCGCCTGCACTATTTCACGGAAGCCTTCCGCCTGCTTCATGAGTATTGTCTTGATGCCTTCGGCTTCGGCGTTCCTTTTTGCGAGTATTGCGTCGGCCTCGCCCTTTGCCCTGCGGCGGATCTGTTCGGCCTCGGCCTCTGCCTCAAGCTCTATCTTGCGCTTGGCAATCTCGGTGCTGACGATGACGTTTGCCTCCTGAGTGGCTTTTTCACGGGCGTAGCGGGCTGCCTCGGCCTGCTGCTCGGCGGCGTAGGCTTCCTCAAGGGCCTTGGCCGCCTGTATCTTTTCAGCCGCCGTAGCTATCCTAAGCGCTTCGGCCTCCTTTTCGCGGCGCGCCGCGTTGGACATCGCTATGGCCATCTTTGCGTCGTTTTCGCCCTTGATGGCCTCAGAGTCCGCCTGGGACACCTGCACGCGCTGGTCGCGGCTGGCGTTGGCCTCGCCGATTGCGCCGTCGCGGTTTTTTTCGGCCACGGTCTTCTTCGCGTCGTTTATTGCCTTGGCTGCGGCCTCCTTGCCGAGAGCTTCTATGTAGCCGGACTCGTCGCTGATATCCGTAATGTTGACGTTTATGAGCCTTAAGCCTATTTTCTTAAGCTCGGATTCCACGTTGCGCGATACGGCGTCAAGGAATTTGTCGCGGTCGGTGTTGATCTCCTCTATGTCCATCGTCGCTATCACCAGGCGGAGCTGTCCGAATATTATATCCTTGGCAAGCTCCTGCACCTGATCCATTTTAAGTCCAAGAAGGCGCTCGGCCGCATTCTGCATTACCCCCGGCTCCGTGGAAATGCCGACTGTAAAGCTGGACGGAACGTTGATTCGGATGTTCTGCCTGGACAATGCGTTAACAAGATCCACCGTGATTGACATTGGGCGCAGATCCAGGTATTCATAGGACTGGATTATCGGCCATACGAAGGCTGCGCCGCCATGAATGCACTTGGAGCTTCTCGTCGTTCCGTCGCTGTTGCTGCCGACGTTGCCGTATACTACCATGATTTTGTCCGAGGGGCAGCGCCTGTAGCGTCTGAGTATGGCCACAAACAGCGAGAAGGCCAGCACGACTACCACGCAGATGAGAATAAAGGTCTCCATTTATCTTTTCCTCCTTGTTTTTTCCGGCGTACGCCGGTTCGTTTCAATGCAAACGGCCGCAGGCCGAGAGCTTTATACAGTCTTTTTCGCGACTATCAGCATTCCATCCTCCGTAACCCCGGTAACGACTATCTCGGAGCCTGTGGCGATCGGCGCGGCTTCCTCGGTTACCGCGTCGAATTCTGCGTAGCGCTCCTGAAGCAGCACGTTCACCTTCCCCTTTCCGCCGCCAGCTCCCGGAATAGTCAAATACACCGTCCCGCCAAGACCTACGGCATTTTCCAGCTCTATTGCACCGTTGCTCTGCATCGCCAAAAACAGCTTCATCACAGCGGCGACAAGGAGCATGGCCGCAAAGCCCATCAGCAGCCCGAAGCCAACGGCGGCAAGCCATGGGTGCCCGGCCCTTGATATGGCCAGCGCGCCCCAGCCGTAGACCGCGAGAAAGGCCACTATGCCCCTAAGCGTCAACAGCCTGAGCCCGGAGGCTCCGTTGTCATGCCCGGAATCATGCTCCCCTCCACCGCTCTGATCGTGCTCAAAGCCGTGGGCGCCGTCATGCCCGACATCATGCTCAGAGCCGTCAAGGTCATGCTCTCCCGCCAAGCCGGCAACCGACAGCAGAGTCTGAATGACCAGCACCAGCGTTGCCGGCGCGGCTATGCAGGCCAGGATCCGCTGAAGCAACGTAAGTGAAGCCCACCATGCCGACATAATTACCACCCCTTCATTTATTGAATATCTCCTGCATCATTTCCTCGGCCAACCGCTTTTTCACCGACGCCTCGTAGGCCGTCGCCATGATTTTGAGAACATTCTCAATTCTTTTTCTCGCCCCCTCGAAAGGCTCGCTGTAGTCAGCCAGCACCTTGCCGCAATCCGTCTCACCTCCTATAGTCATGCAGACCATATACATGTAGAGCCTCGTATCGTCGATAGCATCGTCGCTCTCGTCGTCAAGGTGCCCGTTGACATAGGTCAGCAGCATGCAAATGCGGTCCAGCGGCAGCACGCTTCTCAGCGTGTTGATAATCAGTATGCGCGAAAGCTGCCTGCGCGAATACTTTTTGTTTACCGGCGACGGGAGGAAGCCCCTTGCCACCCAATTTTGTATCATGTGCGACTCCAGCCCAGTGATTCGCGAAACCTGCGACAACACCAGATCCCCCGCTACAAACAGGCCTGACAGAAGCCTTTCGGCCGCCTCAACGCTCGCCTCCTCCAACGCGACGGCGGAACCCGGCAGATATGTTTTCATGAGCCTCAATCCTTTCCATGCGACAGATTGTACTTTACGTAACAAATCATTTGATTGTTTCCATAGTCATCATTTATATGTCACGATTTGAGAGGATATTATCATACAATCATTTGATTGTCAATAGTTATCCATAGATTTTATTAGAAAATTAACTGATATTTTTTATCGATAGCGCAAGAAACGGTTGACTCGGCTGCCTTTAAAGCTTGCTCCGCCTGCAAAGCCGACAAAGCGCGCCAAAGCCGCCCGAAATTGGAATATTTAGCCCCACGGCCGCTCAATAAATTCCCTCGCCGCTTATGAAACCCTCGCCGCAGCCCGCGCAGCAATCTTTAATAGCAGGCGCCGCGTCCCTCTCATAATATAAAATATGAGGATCAATACGGCTAAAAGGAATTAGAAATAAATGGATATAAAGCGAGCGGCTGCGGAATCGGGCGCGCTCAGGCGCCCATACTCAGCCACAGTACGCAAGCGGAAAGCTGCGATCAAAAAGCGCAAAATGAGCCTTATTAAATACATAGGACCGGCTTTTGTTGTGAGCGTCGCCTATATGGACCCCGGCAACTTTGCCACCAACATCAGCGGCGGCTCAAGGTTCGGCTACGAGCTTATCTGGGTGGTCATGTGGAGCAACGTCATGGCTATTTTCCTGCAAATCATGTCCGCAAAGCTTGGGATAGCCTCCGGCAGGAGCTTGCCGGAACTGTGCTCCTTAGCCTTTTCTCGGCCAGCAAATATTATATTCTGGATAATCGCAGAATTGGGAGCCATGGCGACTAACCTGGCGGAATTCATCGGCGCGGCTCTTGGTCTTTGCCTGCTGTTTCGCATACCGATGCTTTTTGCGGGCCTGCTTTCCGCCGCCCTGAGCTTTGCTATCTGCTCTCTCGAAAAATACGGCCAAAGGCTGGTGGAGGCGGTCATCACCGCATTTGTCGCCGTTATAAGCGCGGCCTATTTTATCGAGATATTTCTTGCCGGGCCGGACTGGGCTCAGGCCGGCATACATGCGCTGCTTCCCTCCCTGCCGGACAAGGAAGCCCTGCTGATAGCGGCGGGCATGCTGGGCGCTACGGTTATGCCGCATGTGATTTATCTGCATTCTCAGCTTGTACAGCACAGGCGCGCGGATTCCAGCGAGGCCGATAAGGCGCGGCATTTAAAAATGGAAAAAATAGATATAATGGTCGCCATGAATACGGCGTTTTTGATCAACGCGGCCATGATAATAGTATCCTCCGCCGTTTTCTCCAAAAACGGCTTGGCTGTGGATTCCGTCGAGCAGGCCCACAAATCCCTTGAGCCTCTTTTAGGCCGACTGTCTGCCGGAGCCTTCGGCGTCGCGCTTTTGGCCTCCGGTCTTTCATCCTCCGCCGTCGGCACTATGGCGGGGCAATCAGTGATGAAGGGTTTTATCAATGTCAGTATTCCCGACGGCGTTATGAGGCTCGTCACCATGCTGCCTGCCGTTTCCGTTATTATTCTCGGGCTGGATCCGATGCGAGCGCTGCTGCTGAGCCAGGTGAGCCTCAGCTTTATCCTGCCGGTACCCGTAATTCAAATGCTGTATATCGCCGGGAAACCGGAATATATGGGCTCCTTTACGAATAAGCCGTGGGTCCGCATCGTCGGCATAGCCGTCGCCTCGTTAATTATCGCCCTCAATGTTTTTCTCCTGCTGTCGGTCTTCGGAGCAATCGGCGGCTAGCGTTTACGCTTTTGCCTGACTTTCCGCAAAGCTTAATATTTTCATTGAAGCCTCTCCCTGCGTATGATATCCTACGCTCAGAGGTGAAATTATGGTTGCGGAGCATGAAATAATTTCATATAAAAAAATACGGCATATAAACGCCTTTGTGATAAACATCACCTACCGCGGCTACCACGTGCACGACGACTTTGAGATCCTTGGCGTTATCCGGGGAAAGGCCGTCATAAGGCTGCTTCATGGCGAGTACCCGGTTTCAGCCGGCTCCGTCGTGATATTCAACTCCAGGGAGGCGCATGAAATCGACTCTATGGGCGGCGAGGTAGTAGCCGTCGTGATCCAGACCTCTCCCCACTTCATGCGCGAATACATCGTTAACATGCCCAGGATACTCTTTTCCTGTACGGATTTGGGAAGCGTCCTTCCCGAAGACGAGCTTAAGGATTTCATAAAGCTCGTCTGCCTGACGGCGCGCTCCTATCTGGAGGCCAGGCCTTATTATGAGTACAAATGCATTGAAAGCATAATGAAAATATACGGCATTCTGACCGAGCGTGTGCCAAATAAGCTTGTAAACATGAAGGAGCACATGTACCACGTATCAAGGGACCGCAAAATGGAGGCCATAACGGAATACATAGACGCCAACTACCAATACGGAATACGTTTGGAGGAGCTTGCTAAAAAGGTCAATATGTCCCCGGGCTATTTTTCCCATTTTTTCTCCGAAAGCTTTGGCATAAGCTTTCAGGAGTATTTGAACAATATCAGATTCGACCATGCCCTTAGGCTCATAAGCAAGCCGAATGTAACATTGTTTGACGTGTCGGCGACCAGCGGCTTTTCCGATCCCAAATATATGACAAAAATGTTTATAAAAAAATTGGGCTGCACGCCCAAGGAATACAGGCGGCAGCTCAACTCGTACAAGGATCCGGCGGCCGTGCCCGGCTCGGCCCATCCCCTGCAATTTTACTATTCCGAAACGGAGGCGATGGGATTGATAGACGGCTTCCTTGAAAGCCGCTGATTCAGCCTTACAAGAAAACCGGCGGCTCTTTTTCCACCTCGCCGACAAGCTCCATGAGCCTGTCCAGCTCCTGCGCGCTGCCGCGGGCCAGGAAATATGCGCCCCCCTCCGCTCCGCAAATTCCGCCTCCCGCAAAAACTAAGGCGTCCGCGCCGGTCAGCAGCTTCACTGCGTCAAGCTCCGTGAACGGCTCGCCGCCGAGCCGCAGATCGGGGCCCTTATTGTCCGGCCCGCAGAGCTCGGCAGCCATCGCCGACAGGTCGCAGCCGACCCGCTTTTCAACTCCCACCGGAAAAATCTTTTTAGCTTTAGAGCCCAGGGAAATTCCGAGCGTTCCTCCCGTCTCCTTAGCACCGACCAGCACGGCGGCCTGCCTTGTTTCCAAATTGACCGCGTTGGCGCCCTTCAATATTACGTCCGTTTCGCAAAGGTTCCGGCATACCTCGGCAAGCTCATCGGTAAAAGACGGTTCACCCTTTGATATAACCAGATCGCCGCGCATCCTGGCCGGCTTGCGCGCATAGCCGGGAGGCAGGCTTACTCCCCTGTGGAACTCCCCGAAGCCGACAATGTCCGTCCTCCCCGCGGCTCTGAGCAGCTCGTTTGCTATATAAGCGTTGGTCGTACCCATAATCACAACCAGCGTGCCGCCCTCCAGCGCCCGCCTTACATCCGTTCTTTCCAATACGCCTTTTGCTATGAGCCGTTTTCCGGCCGACGGCGTGAGGTAAAACTGCATTTTCACGGCATTACCAATCCTTTCGGTTGAATTCAAACACACAGCTTAAAGCATGCGGAGAGCTTGTCAATATATCCTGTAATTACCGCCGAGGGCAAGCAGCGTAAAAAAGTAGAGACAGTTGTCATAGTATCTTCTCTTGTCGGTACGCAGCGGCAGATCAAAAAAGTCCCTGGCGGCCTTAAGCCTGTATTTCCCATCGGCGGCCAGCGAGGCGCAGGCCCAGCTTGCCTTCATTCCCAGCGGGTGCATAATCGGTTCCTTCTCGAAAACGGCGCCGTCCGGATAAACAACGTGCAGCGACGGCTCCTCATGCTCGTAAACGTAGCTTTGAAGCGCGCCGGCTATTTCGCGCCGCCAAGGATCCGGGCCGCACCAGACGCTGTCCATGGCTATGTTGATGGCCACCCTGTAAGCGTCGCTGAAATAGCAGCCGCCGAGCCGGGCCCAGACATTGTCCTCGGCCTCGGCCGGAACGGGCAGCGGAGCCCCGTCAAAGCCCGTAAGATTGGGGGCGAGCCCCGTTTTAGGGTTGCAGGCGGCGCGGAGATACCTTCTGCTGCTCTCCGCCGCCTCCTTCCAAAACCGCCTGTCTGCCTCGTCGGCGCGGAGTGCAAACTGCTCGTAGAAGTGCGGCAAATGGTAGGAAGGGTCGGTAAACTGCGCTTCGGGCACAAACTTGATGAGCTTCGTTCTTTCATCCCACATGGATAGCGCGCCCTTATGCACACAGGCGCGCAATATCCTCCTCGCCTGAGCGCCGTAGTCTAGCGGCGGTTCCCCGTCGCCCCAGCGCGCGGAGGCAAAAAGCAGCGCCATGGCGTAATACTCCTCACCGTCCGGAGCCGGGCCCTCCGCCCGTCTTGTTCCGTCGGTATTGCAGCTCCAGGCGAAATAGTCCTCGTACCTGCCGGAGCCATGGCGCATATATTTCAGGCTCCAGCGCCATATGCGGTCGAACACATCTTTGTCGTCCATCTGCACGGCCATCATCATGCCGTAGGACATGCCCTCCGTCCTGACATCGTCGTTGCCGGTATCTGTAAAATACCCCATATCGTCGCCGGCTTCCTCATATATGCGGCATGGGCCCCTGGTAAGCTCCATCCAAACCTCTCTGGTTCTCCTTTGCACAGTTTCCTCGTCGATGCCCGCTTGTCTTAGGATATTCGGATAAACCACGGCTTCCAGCCCTCCTTTGCAGCCTTGCGGCCGTACCGCTACGCCGGCCGCGCTTTATTCATTCATAAACCGCCTTGCTTCTCTTTTCTTGGCCAGTTCTTTGACTCATCCGTATCGGTTGCAGTATATGCCGTTGGGTACGCACTTAAGTATTTGGTCAGACTTCATGAGCAGAAAGGTAGTTGCGGGCGTCCAGCGCAAAACGAAGGCGCTGAGCGCCGACAGCGGGATCACAAACAGCCAGGTGAACAGGTTCTCCACAATAGCCGGGTATTTCGTATCGCCGCCCCCCGCTATGATGCCTGAGGCCACCGGAAATTCATAGCAGGTTCCGACGGTGGTGACGCTCAATATCGTCAAAAACAGCAGGGCAAGCTCCCTTGTCTCCGCCGATACCGCATAAAGGCCTACGATAAGCTCCCTTAAGGCAAATATAAGCGTCCCCGAAGCAAGTCCGATCAATAGAAATATCCACTGCAGCGTCGCCGTGTAGGGCCTGATCAAATCGAAGCGCTTTTCTCCTATAGTTTTTCCTACGGTAACCGAAGCGGCGCTGGAGCAGGCCAAGCCTATCGACGAAAACACTCCGGCGACGGTCGCGGCGATGCTGTTTGCCGCTATGACCGCTCCGCCCATATGCCCCAGTATGGACATTTGAACCGTCTGCGCGAAGCCCCACAAGGCTCCGCTCAATACCAGCGGCAGGCTGACCTTCAAGAAATCCCTGAGATAGGCAAAGTCAATATCCATAAAATGCCTGAGCTTCATTTTCAGCTTTTTATCCAAAAACAACACATATGCGGCCGCTATCAGCAGCTCAGCAGCCCGGCCAGCCAGCGTAGCCCAGGCGGCTCCCCTGATCCCCAGCTCCGGAAAGCCCAGCCTGCCGAAAACCAGCGCATAGTTGAGGCAAATTTTCAGCGTCAGCGTGCTCAGCGACATGGCGGTGCCAACGAAAGCTGTTTCCACGCCCTGAAGCGAGTATTGAAGCGTGCAGGACAGGGCAAACAGCGGAAAAGCCCAGCAGCTTATTACGAGGTGGGCCGCGCCCTCGGCGGCCACCGCCGCCTCGCCCGTAAGCAGCCTCAAGACTTCATAAGGAGCTGCGGCGGAAGCGGCGAAAAACGCAAAGCCGCACAGCAGGGAAAGCAACGCGCCAAGAGCAGTTATTTTCCGTATCGGCCCCGTTTCTCTCCGGCCCCAGTATTGGGCGCCAAGAACAACAATGCCCATGCCGAGCCCGGCTATAAGCTGCTGCATGAAGAAGAAAACCTGATTTGATAGCGCCGCCCCCGACAGCGCCAGCTCGGAATACCTTCCCAGCATGACGTTGTCGGCCACCCCTACGGCTATAGCGGCAAGCTGCTGCATCGAAATAACGGCCAGCAGCGGGAAAAATGTCTTGTAAAAGGCCTTTTCGCGGGTTAAAAATATCATTAAGCCCGTTCCGTTTCTTTGTTTTTTGCCGATACGGTAAATATACCACAACGAGCTGCGCAGGTAAAGCTTATTGACAGTAAAATATGACGGTGCTATAATTTCAATGTTTGACTAAATAAGGCAGCAAAAAACATATTTGGAGGGAAGGTTTATGAAAAAGCTCATCGCGCTGCTTCTCTGCGTCCTGTTATGCTTCGGCATGCTGTCAGGCTGCGCCGGCAAGGGCAGCGATACCATCAAGGTCGGGATACTGGGATGCCATACCGGGGATTATGCCATATACGGTCTGGCCGTCCGCAACGGAGCCGAGTTGTATATCAAGCAGCTCAACGAGGCCGGAGGCATTAACGGCAAGAAAATCGAGCTTGTTATCTACGACAACAAGGCGGACAACGCCGAAGCCGTCACCGCCTTCACACGCATGGTTGACGACGGTATAACAGCCCTTATCGGCGACGTGCTTACCGGCAACACCCTCGCCGTACGCACAGAGGCCTACAAAATAAACATGCCCATGATAACCGCTTCCGCCACCGCCGCCGAGGTAACCTATGACGACGAAACCGGGACGCTTTATTCAAACGTGTTCCGCACCTGCTTTATCGACCCCTTCCAGGGTCAAAAGATGGCTGAATATGCCGCCAAGGAGCTTGGGGCAAAGAAGGCGGCCATACTCTACGATACGGGCAACGACTATTCAATCGGCCTTAAAGACGCTTTCATAGCCAAATGCGGCGAGCTTGGCGTAGAGATCGTAAACGAGGAAGGCTATTCCTCCGGCGACGTGGATTTCCGCAGCCAGCTTACGAACATTCAGGCCAATGAGCCGGACGTTGTTTTTGCCCCCATCTATTACCAGGATGCCGGCCTCATAGTAACCCAGGCCAGGGATCTCGGCATCGACGCTACCTTCCTCGGCGGCGACGGCTGGGCCGGCGTCAGCGGCTATGCCTCCGCGGAAGACCTTGAGGGCAGCCTTTTCTGCTCCGCCTACGCTTCCGGAAGCACCGACGCCATAAAGGAGTTTGAGGCCGCCTACACCGCGGCTTACGGCGCGGATACCCTAAACATGTTCGCCGCCACGGCCTATGACGCTGCCATGGTTCTCTGCAACGCGCTCAAGACGGTGGAAAGCAGCGGCAAAAAGCTCAAGCCCGCCTCCGACGAGTACAAGCAGGCGCTTATAGACGCCATCCGCACCGGCAGCGGCAGCGTAGCCGGAATAACCAGCGCCGGCGGCTACACCTTCGACGAGCACAACAACCCCATCAAGGACGCCGTGATCATCGAAGTCACCGGCGGCACCGAAAAGTTTAAAACTCTGTATTGATAAAACTTCGGCAGCCGAATTAAGCGCTTAGGATTCGCGCCGTCCGCCGTAAAGCGGCGGGCGGCGCGAAAAGCAATAAAATCTCCGCGGCACGGGCGATGCAGCGGCCC
This sequence comes from Clostridiales bacterium, assembly GCA_029265405.1. Taxonomy (GTDB): domain Bacteria; phylum Bacillota; class Clostridia; order Oscillospirales; family Oscillospiraceae; genus JAJUJI01. The sequence continues at coordinate 12,033 of JAJUJI010000009.1, forward strand.
CTATGCGGGCGGAGCGAACGGATGAGTGATATGACCGCCATTACCACTATACTTAAGCAAATACTCAACGGGCTTCAGTCCGGCTCTATCTACGCTCTGATAGCTCTCGGCTACAGCATGGTTTACGGCATAATTATGCTTTTGAACTTTGCTCACGGCGACATAATAATGGTAGGCGCGTATCTGGCCTGGCTCTGCATGGTCAGATTTGCGCTGAATCCCGCGCTGGCGGTGGCGGCGGCGGTCGCGGGCTGCACCGCGCTGGGCATGCTCATAGAAAAGGCCGCCTATACCCCTCTGCGCTCGTCTCCGCGTCTTTCTCTTCTTATAACTGCCATAGGCGTCAGCTATCTGCTTGAGAACACTTTCCAGCTCATTTTCGGGGCGGGAGCGAAAACCGTCCCACCCTTCTTCAACGCTAAAAACCTCAGCTTCGGCGGAGTTGTCCTATCCAGCAACGCGATAGTCACTATCATAGCCGCCGCCGTCTGCATGGCGCTCCTTACCCTGCTGGTCCAAAAAACAAAGATGGGCAAGGCCATGCGAGCCGTAAGCGAGGACATGGGCGCGGCGCAGCTTATGGGAATATCCATCAACCGCACCATAAGCTTTACCTTCGCCGTCGGTTCGGCCCTTGCCGGAATCGGCTCGGTGCTGTATTGCACGGCCTATCCCCAGGCCGACCCGATGATGGGCTCCATGCTGGGGCTTAAAGCCTTTGTGGCGGCCGTGCTCGGCGGCATCGGCTCAATACCCGGCGCCATGATAGGCGGGCTGGCAATCGGCCTTGCCGAAGCGCTGGTTTCCGCCGCAGGCCTTTCCACCTGGAAGGACGGCGTCGTTTTTGCTATCCTTATCATAGTTCTAGTGGTCAAGCCTACCGGCATCCTCGGCAGAAGCCTCAATGAGAAAGTATAAGGTGCTGGAATGAAAATGGACAAAGTAAAAACGGGCGGCGCCGTTTATAGGCGCTTGCCGACCGGCCTAAGGTATCTGATCAATACGGCGCTTTTTGCTCTATTTTTAATAACCATTACAGCGCTTGCAGACAATCGAGTCATAAGCTATTCGGATTCCAAGGTCCTGATGCTCATAGCGGTCAACATAATACTTGCCGTTTCCTTGAACGTCGCTACCGGCTACCTGGGCCAGCTGCCCCTGGGACATGCGGGCTTCATGGCCGTCGGGGCTTATACAAGCGCTCTGTTCATGCGCTCGGCATCCGCTTATCCGGGACAGCTTATGTTTCCCCTCGGGCTTATTCTCGGGGGGCTTGTAGCCGCCCTTTTCGGCCTGGTCATCGGAATCCCAGCCCTTCGCCTGAAGGGCGACTATCTGGCTATAATTACTCTGGGCTTTTCAGAAATAATAAGGGTGGTCATACTGAACATAGACAGCGTGCTTGGCTTCAAGCTCACCTTTGGAGCGGCCAGCCTGAAAAATATACCCACGACCACTACGGTATTCAATGCCTTCCTGTGGGCCGGCATTGTCTGCTTTATCATACACGCCATGATGAAAAGCCGCCATGGGCGGGCGATCCTGTCAATACGGGACAATGAAATAGCCTCCGAAAGCTGCGGCATATCCACGACCTTCTATAAAACTCTCGGCTTTTGCGCCAGCGCCTTTTTTGCCGGAATAGCCGGCGGGCTTTACGCCGGCTACCTTGGCATACTCAGCCCCGGCAGCTTCGGCTTCATGAAGTCCATAGAAATACTCGTTATGGTGGTTTTGGGCGGCATGGGCTCCATGCTCGGCTCGATAATAGCCGCCGTCGCGCTGACCGCGCTGCCGGAGCTGCTCAGGGCCTTTTCCGACTACCGAATGGTAGTCTACTCGCTGGTGCTGATAGCGATGATGATATTCCGTCCCGAGGGCCTTATGGGAAGCTATGATTTTTCGTTGGGCGGACTTTTGGAAAGGCTGCTGAATCGAAAGAGCGCACCCTTGATTAAGGAGGATGAGTCATGAGCAGGCTTGTGCCCGTCCCAAGCAACAGCTTTATTCCGGAACGAGACGCGGATAAGACCCCCATTCTCGAAACGCACCATCTGGGCATAGATTTCGGAGGCCTGACCGCCGTGAGCGAATTCAACCTCACCATGGGCCGCACCGAGATAACCGGTCTCATAGGGCCAAACGGAGCCGGCAAGACCACCGTATTCAATCTGCTAACAAACGTATACAAGCCTTCGAGAGGCACAATACTCCTGGACGGAGTGGACACGGCCGGGAAAAGCGCGGCCCAGCTATGCAGGATGGGCATCGCCCGCACCTTCCAAAACATACGCCTCTTCAAGGATATGACCGTAATTGAAAACGTTCTCGTCGGACTCCATCATGAGATGGATTATACCCTGGCCGAGTCCATCCTGCGCCTTCCCCGATACTGGCGCGGCGAAAAAATAGCGCGAAATCGCGCCTATGAGCTTCTGGGCATCTTCCATATGGAGGATATGGCCGACAAGCTGGCCGGAAGCCTGCCCTACGGCGCGCAGCGCAGGCTGGAAATACTGCGCGCGCTGGCCACGAACCCTTCACTGCTCCTGCTTGACGAGCCGGCGGCCGGAATGAATCCCTCGGAAACGGCGGAGCTTATGGAAAATATCCGGCGCATCAGGGATACCTTCGGGATAGCTATATTGCTCATAGAGCACGACATGAACCTTGTCATGGGCATCTGCGAGGGCATAGCAGTTTTGAATTACGGCAAAATCATAGCCAAAGGCACCCCTGACGAAATTCGGAGCAACCCGGAGGTCATAGAAGCATATCTGGGCAAGCGTAAAGGGGGCTGACGGATCTTGACTTTGCTTAAGGTTGAAAATATTAATGTCTACTACGGGAACATACACGCCATACACGATGTTTCCTTCGAGGTTGCGGAGGGCGAGATAGTATCGCTCATCGGCGCGAACGGGGCGGGAAAAAGCACCATACTCAAAACCATAAGCGGCCTTCTCCGCACAAAAACCGGCGCGATAACCTTTAAAGGCGAGAATATTTCGGCTGCGGCTCCCCATTTGATTGTAAACAAGGGCATAGCGCACGTTCCTGAGGGGCGGCGCATCTTTCTCAAGCTTACGGTCGAGGAAAACCTTGAAATGGGAGCCTATACGCGCAGGGGCGCGGAGGTGCCGGAAGCAGTCGAGGCTGTATTCAGCCGTTTTCCCCGCCTGAAAGAACGAAGGCGGCAGGTGGCCGGAACTCTGTCGGGAGGCGAGCAGCAGATGCTTGCCATTGGCAGGGCTCTAATGAGCAAGCCGCCCCTTATGATGCTGGACGAGCCCTCAATGGGGCTGGCTCCCCTGCTTGTGGAGCAGGTTTTTGAAATAATTAAGGAGCTCAACGGCAGCGGCACTACCATATTGCTGGTGGAGCAGAACGCTTCCATGGCCCTGTCCATCGCAAACAGGGGCTATGTGCTTGAAACGGGGCGCATAGCGCTCTCTGCGCCGGCCAAGGAGCTGCTTGAAAACGACGCGGTGCGCCGCGCTTATCTGGGAAGCTGAGCAAGGCTCCGCCTGCATCGGCCGCCTTCCACGGCGGCCGCTATTTTTTTTCGTCATATCAGGAGGCGTTTATGTCCATATCAAGAGTAAAGGAGTATCTAACCGCCAGCGGCTTTGACGCGCGGCGGGTTGTCGAGCTTGAAACCTCCAGCGCCACTGTGGAGCTTGCCGCGGCCGCCCTCGGCTGCGAGCCGGCCATGATAGCCAAGTCAATAGCCTTCGGGCTTGGCGGCAGGACCGTCATGGTAGTTGCGGCGGGGGACGTGAAAATAGACAACCGCAAATATAGAGAGCGCTTCGGAGCCAAGGCCAGGATGCTGAGCCATGACGAGGCCGTAGAAAAAACGGGCCATGCCGTCGGCGGCGTCTGCCCTTTTGCCGTGAAGGAAGGCGTCGAGATATATCTCGACGTGTCCCTGCGCCGCTTTGAATCCGTATATCCGGCCGCAGGCAGCTCAAACAGCGTCATTTGCATGAGCTTAGCCGAGCTTGAAAGGTTCTCCGGCGCGCTTGGCTGGGTGGATGTTTGCAATCCCCGCTAAGCGCCCCGCCGGAAAAGGAGCCTGCACGGCAATTGGCGCCGGGCGCACAATAAACACCCTCCCGGAAGGCTACGCCTTCCGGGAGGGACTGTCTTTGACCTGTCACGCCGGATCGACAGACACGGCGTCAATTATGGCGCCTTCAGCCGGCTTGTATTTTATCTTAACCTCATCCCCTGGATTCATAATCGCCAGCAGCCGGTTTTCCTTGGCGCTCATGGCAAACCAGCTATCCTGACCCTCAAGCTTTATATAAAACCAGGTGTTGCCGTCTATGTCCGCCGTGCGGAGCTCCTTTATTTTGCCGCTGATTTCGGAATAGTCTCCGCCCTCCCCCTTTCCGTCGCCTTTTCCGTCTATTATTTTATTCGCTATCATCAATCTGTTGTAGTTTTCCTGGCAGGCCTCCACTGTGGTTCCCGTGGCGACGATTTGATACTGCTGCACGTTTACCATAGCGTACATTTTGACAAGGCCCGCGCCGTCCTTCAAGGCCATAAAGTAAGTAGGCTGGTCCGAAATGTTGAGGAGCAGTGGGAAGGTGGCCACATAGCTGTACTGCTGCACAGCGCCCTCAGCCGAGGACATGGCCGAAAATTCCTCCGCTCCCGCGCAGGGGTAGTATCTGGCCTCCTTTGTTCTCTGGTTTACCAGTATAAAGCCTATGTTGCCCCTGTCCTCGCTGACGGAGGTTATGCCCGTATACAGCCATACGTCGTCGTTCATAGCTATATAGTTATACCCGTCTGTCGTTTCGGTGCAGCCGCTCTGGCTGAACAGGTAATTCCAATAGCCGTTTTTGTAGTGGCCGTGATAGTCATACTGGCGTATGATGAGGTCGGCGTCAAATACCCTGTCAACCCAGGTGGGGACGTCCTTCAGGTCGTAATATGCCGACTCGCCCGTGACAGCGTTGACCAGCACCGCGCCGATTATGTCCGTGCCTCCAAACAGGCCTATGGTCCTTTTCTCCACCGACGCTATCCACCACGGAGTCCCCTGCTCGTCTATCTCAAAATTAGTGTCGCCGAAAATGAACGTTGGGAAGGCGAAGCGAAGATGCCTCTGCAAATCCCTATTGAAGTATTCCGACGGCGAATATTTTATGCCGTTTTCCATGCGGACTACGCTGACATTTTGCGAAACCATGTCTACGATCATATAGGCGGGTATGCCCTTGCCCCTGTTGCTAAGCCATTTAAAAAAGCTGTCGTAATTAAGATACGTCACCCTTACTGGGGCGTTATGGTAGTTTATCTGCACGGAAACGCCGCTGACGTTGAACTGGCTTACGAGATCGCTGAGCTCGCCCAGCTTCCTGTTTGCCAGATTGTTTGCCGAGGTATCGTCCAGCATGGGTATCTGCTTCCAAGATATCTCGGCCACCTCCTCGGCAAAATTACCCTCCTGCGGCTCCAGCAGCTCCGAGTAGGCCCTGGCCCTGAAAATCTTCCAGCCGGCAACGCTCCCAACTATCGCTGCTGCAAGCATTACCACAACTATCCAAAATGGTACCGCTACCCTTTTTTTAAAATATTTAAAATAGTCTGAAGGACTCGCCGCCTGCCCTCCCTGCAGGGTCATCATGCAAATTGCATATACCGCGCAAAGCCAAAATATGAACCAGTAGAGCTGGCCGGACTGGAAGTTCAATGCCGGCAGCCTTATATAAAAATACGCCAGCCCAAAAACCGCAGTCGCGGCCAGGCTTATCAGGAACCTCGACAGGGGTGTCCCCTTGGGCGCTCTCGCAGGCCTTTCACGACGGCCGAAGCCTCCGCCGAATATTGTATAAATGTTATCTATATCAGACATATTTACCTCCAAAGCGTTGCTTATGCTCATATCTTACCACAATTTACGGCAAATACAAGAAAACCTTTTGAATATAAACGGGCTTGTATACGTACGGCCGCTTATGATATAATGCTTATAGAAAGAGTCTATCAGCACATACATTGCTTTTATACGGAGGCTTAATATGTCCAAAGCGTTTGTAATAGACGTGGCCAAATGCGTGGGCTGCTACAACTGCCAGCTTGCCTGCAAGGACGAGCATGTGGGCAACGACTGGTCGCCGTACGCCAGGCCCCAGCCAGAAATAGGCCAGTTCTGGATGAAGGTGGAGGATTTTCCGCAGGGCACCATACCCAAAGTAAAGATTCACTACGTTCCCAGGCTGTGCAACCATTGCCGTAAAGCCGCCTGCATGGACGCCTGCCCACGCGAAGCAATATACCGGCGCGAAGACGGCTTTGTTATCGTCGATCCGGCCAAATGCGACGGCTGCGGAGCCTGCGCTGCAGCCTGTCCCTACGGCGTAATATATATGAACGCCGAATTGAGGATAGCCCAGAAATGCACCGGCTGCACCCACCTGCTGGACAACGGCTTCAGGCTGCCGCGCTGCGTGGAGGCCTGCCCGACCGACGCGATTTTATTCGGTGAGGAGGAGGAGCTGAGGGACCACATAGAGGGGGCGACGGTAAAAAAACCGGAAACCGGGCTGCTGCCAAGGGTTTATTACAGGAATATACCCGGTAAATTCATAGCGGGAACCGTTTACGACCCGGAAAGCAGGGAGGTTGTAACAGGCGCGAGATGCCGGCTGAGCAGCGGCGGCAAAAATTGGGAAGTCTTTACCGACAGCTTCGGCGACTTTTGGTTTACGGATCTTCCCGTCGGCCTGTACGATTTGACCATACACTCCAGGGGCTACAAATACAAGGTCTTCGGCAATTTGAAAACCTCTCAGGCGATAAATCTGGGCGATATAGCGCTGGAGCGCGAATAAGACTAGGAAAGGGCAAAAAAGCGGGGCCGTTCGGCATCAATGCCGAACGGCCCCGCTTTTGTCTTGCGACTATCATTATTTTTCCGCATCCCCGGAGGCGTAATATATATCCAGCCTGTCGCCGTTATTAAGCGTCTGCAGGAAGGCGGCGTCCGCGCCGTTGACGCGAAGGATCACCCTCCCCGTCGGGTTGTCCAGATTGATGCCGGACATTTCGATCATATCCATCAGATAGTATGGCGCACCGTCCGGCTTTCTGGACAGCACCACAGGCTGGTTGTTTACGAAAAACACGACGCGCTCGTCCTCCTCGGCCGGCGCTTCGGGTTCCCTTGTCTCCCGGCTCGTTTCGGCGACTCCCTCCGGCGCTTCCAAGGCCGGCTCTTTCCTGACCTCCCTCGTTACAACAACATCTCCCTGCTTAAGCAGGGTGTCCGCCGGGACCTCCCTGCCGTTGACTGTGGCTTCGCGCCCCGGATAAGCCGCAAGCAGCTCCCCCAGGCGGAGCTGGGCGGGCTTGCCGTGGGCGGCCGGAGTGAAGTCTATCGCGTCTCCGGCGTGCACCACGCTCGACAGCTTAGCCTCCCTGCCGTTGAGCAGGAGCCTGGCCGGCTCCCCGGGCGAGCCGTAATAGACGCTCTGCTTCCCGTCGAGCAGTATCGTAAGCTTTGGACCTGAGCGCGGCATGAAATCCTGATATGTATAGCCGTTCATCATCAGGATATCCATCACGGTCATGGCGTTGTTGCGGAACAGCTTGGCGCGCGCGCCGTTCAAAGTTATCTGAAAGCTTTCGTTTATCAGGTTCAGCCCCGCGGAAACGGCGATGCCCAGTGGCGTCGCGTATTCCGGATCGTTTATATTGTATTCATCCGAATAGGCATAGGCTTGGAAATTGTTCCCACCGATGACCACGCGGTTCAAATCCATCTTCAGCTGCTTTGCCACGCCTTCCCGCAGTCCCGCAAGCTTGCTGCCGCCTCCGGCGAGGAACACGGCCGAGGGCGGGCCGCCGTTTACCTGGCGGATGCGCTCTGCGATCTCGCTGCAAAGCTCAGACGCGGAATCCTCAATGCAGGCAAGCATATCCTCCTGTGAAATCGTCTGCTCCATACCTAAGATGTCGGTAACCGAGACTGTTTTTTGCGTTCCAAGCTGCGTTTTGACGAGCTCTGCTGTGTTGAAATCCAGCAGGTATTTTTTCATGAGCGATTCGGTTATCTCGTCTCCGGCGACCGTGGCCATGGTATAGCCGGCTATTCCCCCGTCGCGGCATACGGCTATATCCGAAGTGCCCGCGCCTATGTCTACGAGCGCCAGATTCAGCAGGCGCAGCTTTTTCGGTATTACGGCGTTTATGGCCGCTATAGGCTCCAGAGTAAGACTGGCGACCTCCAGCTCGAGCTTTTTCATTACGGTATAAAGGCTGTCCACAACCTCGCTGGGCAGGAAGGTGGCTATTACGTCCGCGCGGATACGGCGGGCCTGATGCTCCAAAAGATTCGAGAGCGGATAATTATCCGCATAATATTGCACAACGGTATGCCCCACCAGGTAGAAGCGTCTGGCGTTTTCAGAGTCCAGCCCGCTGTTGAAGGCGTTCTCCGCTTCGCATATGGCTCCAGCTTCCAGGCGGCTTATTATCTCCTCGTCCAGCCTTTGGAGCTGCGGGAGTTCAAGCTCATAAGACGCCTTCTGCGTTTGCAGGGCGCGGCCCGCAGCGGCGACGCAAACCCTTTTAAGCCTGCATCCAAGCTTTCCCTCCAATCTGCCTTTTACAACGCGCGCTACCTTCGCGACTTCGTCTATGTCCTCGATTTGGCCGTCTATCATCGAGCGCTGGGCGTGCTCTTCCTTTTCAATGGCTGTGACCTTTAACCTCTCGCCGTCCACCGTTCCGGCAATTCCTATTATGCTGCGCGTGCCGATGTCAAGCGCAAAAACCATATCGGCCGGCTGCGGCTTAAGCTTCGGCTTTTTCGGCTTGCTATCATGCGGCGGGCGCTTGCCGCCTGTATTCGCGGGCCTCATATTATTCGAGCCTGACATGCAAAGACCCCTTTTCCCGTTCAACTAGTCTTCGTCGCATTTGGCGTAACGGTTTTTTCAAATTGCGCTTATTTTATTTTATATCGTCAAAAAAAAGCTCAAAATTAGCGCCCGCCGGAAAATGCTTAGGCTTGTTTTCAGGCGGGCAAGTAGTTCATATATTAATTTTTTGCGGAGCAAAGCTCTCCCTCTTGCCTGGCTCGGCGTTTTTCCGCCTCCATCAGGCCGTACTTCAGCTTCACCCTGTCCAGCTTTTCAAGCATGGGCCCCGAAAACAGCCAGAGGAATATCACCGTGGAAGCGCCGTGTATGAGATCAACCGGCAGCCCCGTCACATAGGCCGCCAGTATCATGCTCCAGTTTACGGTATTGTAGTACATTATCACGGACGCAGGATTCAAAATGCCGCCGTAGATAATCACTGAAGCTATGCCTCCGAAAATGCAGAGAGACAGCCTGCCCCGGCCGAGAAGCCCTTTTCTGTGCAGGATCCCGGCAAGAAAGCCTATTATGCCCATGCCGAACATCTGCCAGGGAGTCCAAGGGCCCTGCCCGAAGAAGAAATTGGAAACAAAGGCTATCATCGCGCCGACTAGGAAGCCGGTTTCGCCTCCGAAGGCGACCGCCGAGATAATCACCACGGCCAGCACCGGCGAAACGTAGGGCAGCATGTAAAACGCCGTCCTTCCCGCCACGCCTATTGCGCAGAGCACGGACATTATCACAAGCTCCCGTGCCTGCGGCCTCCGGCTCTCGAAAACCAGCGCGAAGGGCAGCATGGTTTCAGCAATTATAAGCAGGGAGGTGACGTAATACCTCCTGCCGCCGAAAAAATAGATTCCGGCAAATATCGTCAGCGGCGCCGCAAGAATTATCATCGCCAGCGCGGCAAGCGTGCGGCGCGGCAGCCTGCCCCTTACGCGCCCGGCCGCTTCCCCGGGCTCCTCCTTTTTTGAAACGGCCAAACCCAGACCCGCCAAAGACACGAGCAAAACTATATAAACGCCTATATTCCTAAGCTCGAACAGCGACTCGTAATCGCCGAGTCTTATGACCCAGCCAAAGCAGCCAAGCGCGATAGCGCCGAAAACGCAGCCGAGCGCCCTTCTCCAAAGAGGCAGCCTGTTTTTTTTCATCTCCGCCGCCTTGGCCTGGGCAAGACTGAAATATTCCTCGGCTCCGCCGTCAAAATCTACGTCAATCTCGTCGTTTTCGGGCTTGACGCCGAAGGCCGCAACCACGTCCGCCTCCGTAACGGCGTCGGGCAAGAGGTGACGGGCCAACCGGTTGGCCGCCGTCGTATAAAAGCTGTTGCCGGAAAAGAAAGCTCCCGGCGGTCCCTCCGCCACGACGCTCCCGTCGAAAAACATGGCGCAGCGATGCGCGTAGGAGGCGCAAAACTCTATGTCATGGCTGACCATCACGACCGCGACGCCGCCGTCCGTAAGCTTCTTGATGATGGCCGCCAGCACTCTTTTAAATTCGGCGTCCAGCCCCTTTGTCGGCTCGTCCAGGAGCAAGAGCCTCGGCCTTAGCAGCAGCACCTTGGCCAGCGCCGCCCTCTGCTGCTCGCCGCCGGACAGGTCGTAGGGGTGCCTGTCCAGCATTTGTTCAATGGCGCAAAGCTTAGCCGCTCCGTAGGCCCGCCGCTCCCTCTCGGCCTTATCCATCCCCTTAGGCAGTATCTCCAGCAAGTCCTCCATGACCGTGCTTTTGACAAAAAGGGCCTGCGGATTTTGCGGAAGAACGCCTACAAGTCCGTCGAAAAGGTTCGGGATTTCGGACAGGTTCCGGCCGAACAGCTTGATTTTTCCTCTGTAGGGCTTATTTATTCCCGAAATCAGGCTGAGCGTCGTGGTCTTGCCCGTACCGTTCCCGCCGAGCAGGGCAAAGAACTCGCCCGCGCAGACCTTCAGCGACAGGCCTTTGACTATGTCGTGGCCTTCCTTTTCATATCTGAACCAGACCTCGTCAAGCTCGACTGCGCTCTCTCCGGCGGGCTTAGGCTCCGCCTTCTTCTCCGGCATGGCATAGGCCTTTTTTGCGGCGTATTCGGTCAGCCATGCTCTCCCGTCCCTAACGGTCACGGGGCAGGGCCCTTCCCCTTTAAGAGCGGCGTACAGCCTCATTGGCGTCGGCATGGCGAGAAACATCCCCCCGCCCGCGCGCCTGAGGCTTTCCCCCACCTCCGCCGGCGCGCCGTCCAGAATGAGCCGGCCGCGCTCCATGACAAGCACCCGGCTGCTCATCGGCAAAACCTCCTCGAGCCTGTGCTCCGTCATTATGACTGTGGTGCCAAGCTCGCGGTTTATGCGCTCCACTGCGGCGAGAAAATCCGAGGCCGCGATAGGGTCAAGCTGGCTTGTGGGCTCGTCAAGAATAAGCGCCGAGGGATGCATCGCCATAATGGAGGCGAGGTTTAAAAGCTGCTTCTGTCCTCCCGAAAGCTCGGAAACATTTTTGTGGAACCAATCCTGTATGCCGAAAAAGCTTGCCATTTCAGCCACTCTGCGCCGTATGGTCGGAGTGTCGTAGCCCAGGCTCTCCAGCCCGAAGGCCAGCTCGTGCCAGACCTTGTCCGTAACCACCTGGTTGTCGGGGCTTTGCAGAACAAAGCCTATTTTAGCCGTCTGCTCGCGCAGCTCCACCTCGTCCAATATTTTGCCATAAAACAACACCTCTCCGCTTCTATCTCCGTGCGGAGCCAGCGCCGATTTGAAGTGCCTGAGCAGGGTGGATTTCCCGCAGCCCGAGGGACCGCAAAGGGTTATGAACTCGCCTTCGGATACCGATAGGCATATCCCGTCCAAGGCCCTCGTTTTTTGCCGGGGATAGGAAAAGCTTAAGCTGTCGGTCCTAAATATTTCCATTTCCTATCCTCCGTAAGGTCAAAAATCAGGGGCGCCGAACAGAGCGCCAGATAAACAATGAAAAGGCTGAGCGTAAAAAGTCCGCCCAGCTCGCCCTTCAGGCGCGGGTAGTACTGCCAATACAGCCCGTGCGAGGCGGCGCCCGCAGCTATATAGACGCCGCAGGCCATAAAGAAGCCCAGCATATATCCGTCGCGCCTGTCAAAGCGGTATATTGAAAAGGCCGTCCTTCCCTTTAATCCGTAGCCTCGGCTTCTCATGCTGTCCGCCGTCTCGATGGCGTTTTCCAGCGCCCAGGTTGTCATTATGGAGAGGATGGTCAGGCCGTGCTTCAGCCTGTCGAGCGGCCCTCCGTTTGTAACGTCGCGCCCAATGCATTTCTGGGCGCTTGACACAATCTTGGCTTGCGCCTTGAAACGGGGCACAAAGCGCAAGGTCATGGAAAATACCAGAGAAAGCGCCGGGATTACCCGGCCGAAAAGATAGACGAACTTATCCGAGGTCATGACCGCGTTATAGCAGGAAAACCAGAAAATAACCGTTACCAGCATCACCGCCGCCGCGACTCCGTAAATAATGCTCTCCAAGGTCAGCGGATTGCCGCTTCGCAGGTATGCCAGTATCGTAACGCCCTCATGGTTGAACATGGGATTGATCAGGGCGGTAAGCAGCAGCAGCGGCAGCATGTATCTCAGACTAAAGCGCGCCGCCCTTGCGCCGTTCAAATAAATCGAATAGCTCAGCGAACAGGCCAGCGAGATAAGCAGGCAGACCGGATGCATGAATATCATAGAGCAAAGCAGCACAAGAAAAAAGTATGTGAAATTAACCGCGGGGTGACAGCCGGAAAAGGCGTCCTTATTCCTCATTCGTCGTCGCTCCCACATCGGCTCCCAGGTCGCAGGTGTACAGCACCTTCACCTCGTCGCCGTCCTTAAGCTTGTAAAGGGCGCAGCCGTAAGAAGGAAAATCGCCGTTGACGCTGTAGACCCAGCCCGAAAGCTCTCCGCAGTCAAACTCATACAAATTTCCTATACCCTCAATGTAGGCCGATTCGTAAACCTTGGACTCGACATACTCGAAATGCAGCTTCCGGCTCTGGCATTCACGCTGCAGGACGTCGAACACGGATTCGCCCTCGGTAAACTCGGCATTATCGACATACAGTATGAGGCCGTCCTCCGGCACCAGCTCCCTTTTGCCCTCGGCCAGCTTGTCCATGTTGTCCAGTATGGTATCGCAGCGTATTTCTATGCTGCAGTGGTATTTAGGGCCGGAAGGTTCCGGCTCAGAAGCGGCTTTTTCCGTTTCTGAGCCGCAGGCGGCCATAAACGCCGCGCAAGCCAGCCCCATCAGGAGCGCCGCAATTAATCCTGTCTTTTTCATTTGCGCAATATTCCTTTATATCTCCCTGTTTCGGCTTTGAAAATGAGCGTCCTCTCAAGCCCGGGCCTCCTCCGTTCCCGCTCCCTCGTTATCTTTGCCAGGGCGGCGAGCGCCGAAAAGGCCTGCTCGGTGGCTACCGGATTCCCGCCGTCTCCCTTGAGATGGCAGAAGCTCCCGTCCTCGTTTCGGTATGTCATCAGGTTATCCAGCGGCGAGAGGCCGTTTTTCATAAAGCGTTGGTCGTTTATTGAGATCCCCAGCCTGCACAGCGCGATAATTACCTGCGAAACGCTCTCGGCGTTGGGGTCGCCCATGCTTTTATAGCCTCCGTCCGGCTGCTGGAGCTCGGACAGCTTTTTTACCGCAGCCGCCACCGCCGCCGCGACATCTTCCCTGTAGGTATATTTGGAGAGAGCCTGCAAGGCCATCGCCGTTATATCCGGGTCGGCGTATTTGCCCATGAAGGCGAAGCCGCCGCCCTCCAGCTCCCTTGAGAGGATATAATCTACGTACTTTTCGCGGGTCGCCCGTGTCTTTGCCTTCGGGTTGTCCGGAATGTCGTAATTTCCGCTGTCCAGGGCTATCAGCGCCCAGATCGGGCCGTTTATCCCCTGCGCAATAGTCGCCTCAAAGTCGCCAAGCGGCAGCGTCAGGTCATAGCCGGCGACGTTTGCCGCGTTATAGCCCGCCGCCGTGACTGCGTAAATGGTTTTAGAATACTCGGCGTATTTGCGCTCGCTTATCACTCCTCCGCGTTCCTTTAGGAATTCGACGAGGTTGCCGTAATAGTCCTCAAAATAGCCGTCCGGTCTTTTAAAACCGCCTTCGCCGAGGGCCGCTATAACCCATTCGCCTCCGACGTCTCCAGGATAAGGCTCGGAGAAGGTCTTGACAATATACTCCGCCGTCGTGCCGCCGGCTGCAACAGGGTCAACTTCGGCCGCCTCGGCGGGCGCAAGGACGATAGAGAGGCTTATATACAAAGCCGGTATAAGGCTCAGCGCTTTAAGCCGGAAAGCCTCCGCCCGCGTTTTGCGGGCAGAGGCCGTGCCTTTTTTAATTCCAGCATGGTCGATCATCACTTAAACGTTCCTTACGAATGCCGCTCATCCTTGATAGCTCCCGTCTCCGACGGGCAAAGATCCCGGTTCAGAACAGCTTCAGCACCTGCCCGGGATAAATCAGCCTGGGGTTGGTCAGAATGTCCGTATTGCATGCAAACAGCTCTCCCCACTTGGCGCCGCTGCCGTATATTTTTTGGCATATGGTCCACAGGCAGTCGCCCGGAACGACGGTGTAGGTGCCCGAGGCCGAAGCTGCGGAGCCCTGAGACTTGGAAGCGGACGAGGCTGCCTTTCCGCCGGAGGTAACGATGCATACAGGCGGCACCAGGGTCTGGCTGTCGGACCTTGCGCTTACGATGTAGGTTCCGGCCTTGTCAAAGCTCAAGGTCACCTTTCCCTCCGCGTCGGTCTTGGCGGAGGTCGCCTTTCCGTCAACATAGATGACCGCGCCCGCCGCCGGAGAGGAAACCAGGTTCCAATCGGCGTCATATGTCAGTGCCTTTAGCGTCAAAGTTACGGTGGAGCCGGAGGCCGTTGTTTTGTCGAAATACGCATAGCAGTCGCTCCAGTTCGTCAGGTCGGAATAGGAGTAGGCCGCAAGATAGTCCCCGTCCTTCACGGCATCGGTCAGGCTCATGCACATGCTGTTGTTCAGGTAGTAGCCGTAGCTGCCCCCGTTTTCAACGCCCCAAAGCTTGTCGATGGACAGGCCCCAGTTTCCCTTGGAGGATTTGTAGCCCGCCGCCGAGCCGCCGCTGAAATATGCGTCATGTGCGGCAATAAGGGCGTCGTTGACGGTAAGCGTCCCGTCCCCGTCCTTGTCCGAAACGTCAACGGGCTTGTTGATAACCACAAGCTCCCCGGCGCTGGATATGGTTATGCTGATTTTAACGCTGCCGGCCGCCGCCGCCGGCAGAAGAGAGGCGCACAGCAAAAGCGCAAGGGCAAACGCAGCGATTCTTTTCATTTTCATTCCTCCGTTAAAATTTAAGCCGCGCGGACCCGCGCGGCCGTCCCTTTTCAATCAAGTCTGATAGGCGCAAAAAAAGCCCTTCAAACCGAAATTGAACAGGCAAAAAAGCGTTTCCTGGTTCCGGCAGAAACACAACCCGCTTCCATGTTCCTGACTTGCCCAAACTCTTCAAGCTCGGACGCACAGTGACCGACTCGTGGGTTCTTACCCCTTTCCATGTTCCGGTTCGACCGGTGAAGCGGCTGCACATTATTAACCTATAAAATAATTTATCATGATTAGCCCGGCGGTGTCAAGCTATTTCGAGATAGCTGAATTTTCCGCCGCCAATTGAAATCATGTACCCTTCGCCCGCCTTCGGCTGCCACTGGTACCGGTTTTTGCCCTCGCTAGGGAAGCACTTTTCCATCACAGCCGCAATCACGCCGCCGTGAACGACGGCAAGAACATTGCCGCCCCCCCTAATAAAGTCGTCCAGGGCTTCATATACCCGCAGCTTCATATCAAGGCCGCTTTCCCCGCCGGGGCAGCGTTTCGCCTCGTTGTCTCCGCTTATCCATTCAAGGTAAGCCGGGTCGTTTTTCAAATCCTCGTATGAACGCAGCTCGAAGGCTCCGAAATCCATCTCTCTTAGCCTTGCGTCGGCGCGATGAGGCCTGAGGCCGTAAATATGGAAAAAGGTCTGCTCCGTCCTCAGCAGACCGCTGGTATATATTCCGTCGAAGCAGTCCAGGGCTGGATATATCCCCCTGGCCGCCCGCTCTCTGAGGCCCCTGACGCCGGCTTCCGATAAGGGCAGGTCTGAGCTTCCGCAATACAGGCCCTTTTCGTTTGCTTCCGTCAGCCCATGTCTGATAAGGCAAAGCTTCATTTACTTGAGGACCTGCGGCAGGCCGCAGAATAAGCGCGTTACGCTTTCAGCCTGAGGGGAAAGCCAATTGAGAAGCCTTCCGTTGGCTTCCCTCCAGGCGCGCATCACCGCATCCACCGGCACAACTCCCGATGAAATGTCCTCGCAGATAAGAATGCGGTCGCGCCACAGCTCCGGCGAGCTCATGAAAACCTCGGCGGGCTCAAGTCCGCGCCGGACGCAGCCGAGGGTAAAGCGTTCAAGATGGTTGACGCATTTTTTAAATTCAATTTCCCCGCTCTCAGAGCATTCGAATATGTCGCCTTCCGACAGGCCGTATTTTTTTACGGCGTAATCCAGCTTGCCCTGGAAGGCTCCGCCTATTATAAGATGCATGTTTCCTCCTAATCCGCATTTATTTGGCTGCGGCAAAGCCCGTTCAGACGACGGCGGCGATGCGGCCCTGCAGCACCATGACAAGAACCCCGCAGGCCTCGCCTATCGTTATGGCGTAGCCGGACACATCCCCGGACATGCCGCCAAGCTGCCTGCTGCCGTACATCAGCGCAAGGCAGCTCCCCGCAGCCGCGCCCAGCGCAGCCGCTCCGCCCCCCAGCGGAAAGGACAATATGGAGGCGGCGGCCAGAACGAACAGCGGCAGGGCGTTTTCAGCGTTCCTCTTATTCTCCCGATAGCGCCCGGCGTAGCTGCTGTGCCCCATGGGCTTCAATGCGTTTACGGCCAGCGCGGAACAGGAGCGCGAGACTGCGGGAATAAGCAGCAGCGGCAAGGGGCGGCTCCAGTCCCACGAGGCAAAAAGCGAAAACTCAAGCAGCGCCAGAATGATAAGGCTGATGACCGCAAAGGAACCGGCATGCGGATCCTTCAGTATCCTTTGCTTTTCCTGCAAATCCCGCCTGGACATAATGGCGTCGCAGCAATCCATGAAGCCGTCAAGATGTATAAACCCCGAAAGCGCCCAGGGCGTTACCAGCAGCAGAGCCGCGCCAAAAAGTCCGGACAGGCCCAGCAGCCTGAGCAGGAGCGACTCCAGCAGCCATAAGGCCCCAATAAACAAGCCCAGAATGGGCAGCATGGATATCATGAGCGGCCTTAGCTCCTCGTCCCACTTTCTGTACGGACAGGGTATAGAGCAAAACATGCCCCAGCACATGAAAAAGGCCGTTACTGTTTTCCTCATGGCTCCGCCCGCCCCTTATGCCAAATCACAAGCCCGGCGCAGCATTCGGCTACCGCCTGGCAGGCTTGCGCAAGCGCCCTGTCCACATATGCCAGGCCCCTTTTATAGCCGTCGGTGACGGCGTCGTAAATCTCTGCGTCAGAATAAATATAGTCGCTCACATAGACTATGCTGCCCGCCCGCTCGCCTAGCTTTAAAAGGCCCTCGGCCACCCGGCGCGGCGCCGCGGGGTCCATGGCGTAATCCGGCGGCGGGAACATCTCGTTTGACAAAAGCGCCGTGACGCTGTCAAGCAGCACGGTCCCTCCGGCACTTATCTTCCCGATGCAGCTTTCTATATCCCTCGGGCATTCGAGCGTCTGAAAGCCCCAGCCCTCGCGTTCGGCTATATGCCGCCTTATCCTTGCCTCGTCCTCCGCATCCCGGGGCTCCATTGTGGCAAGGTAATACAGCTCCCCGCCTTCCGCCAGAGCCTTGGCCAGCCTCTGCGCAAGTGTGGATTTTCCGTTTTTGCAGCCTCCGGATATGAATACCTTCAAAACCGCTTGTCCTCATTTCCGCGAATGTCGGCAAGATAATCGTCGTTTATTTCTGCTTCCGCAAAGGTGGCCATACCGCTCATGACCGCGCAGGCGGCCTCCACGATGCGGAAGGCTATCGGACACCCGCTGCCTTCTCCGAGGCGCATGTCGAGCTTGAGGTAAGGCTCCAGCCCCAGCTCCTTTGCGGCCGCCGAGTAGCCCTTTTCATATGAGGCATGGGAGGGTATTATATAACCCCTGACATTGGGACAGAGCCTTACGGCGCAGAGGGCCGCCGCCACGGATATAAGCCCGTCGGCTACGACCGGCATTGAGCAATAGGCCGCGCCCAAATATACTCCCGCCATGGCCGCCATATCGAGCCCGCCTACCTTTGACAGCACGTCCAGCACGTCGTTCCTGTCGGGCTTATGAAGCGCTATGGCGCTGTCTATGACGCGCTTCTTCTTGGCAAAGGCCTCGTCGTCCAGGCCGCTGCCGCGGCCCGTCGTTTCCTCGGCGGGCAGGCCAAGCAGGACCGAAAGGACGGCGGCCGAGGTGGTGGTGTTTCCAATGCCCATCTCGCCTACGCCGACTATATCCACTCCGTCGCGCCTGGCGTCCAAGGCAAGCTCTATGCCCGTATATACCGCTTTCGCCGCCTGCTCCCTGGTCATCGCCGGCTCGCGGGCTAAATTTCTAGTACCCAGCATTATTTTGCGGTCCAGCACCTCCGGGCAATGGAAGCTGGCGTTTACGCCCACATCGGCCACAACCACCTCGTCCCCAAAGTATTTAGCCAGGGCCGAAGCGCCGGTAATGCCCCTTGTAAGGTTGATGGTCTGAGCCAGCGTGACGCTTTGCGGCGTCGCCGCGACACCCTCGGCGACAACCCCGTTGTCGGCTGCCAGGACAATAAGCCTGGACCGCTTCATTTCATTAATGACCTTGCCCGTTATGCCGGCAAGCTGTATCGATATTTCCTCAAGCTTTCCGAGGCTGCCGGGCGGCTTGGCCAGCTCGGCCTGCCTTTTTTTGGCCTTCTCCATAGCCTTGCCGTCAAGGGGCCTGACAGCCTTTGCTATTTCCATAATTTTGCTTTCCATTAGTCCTCCAAGAGTCCGTTAGTCTTCAGCCACTCCACGGAAGCCGCCGCGTACATATTCTCAATCGTATATGTGGCGTTCGGGGAGAGCCTTTCAATAAGCCTGAGCGTCTCGCGCATAGGTATGGAGCCTTCGCCGAGGCTGCCGTGAGTGTCCCTTTTTCCAAAATTATTATGTATATGCACATGCTCCAGCTGCGGCGCGCAGCGCTCCACCCACTCGGCGGCCGGAAGCTCTGATTGGCAGTTGGCGTGTCCTATGTCCAGACAAAGCCTGAAGCGCTCGTCCCCGACTCCGCGCGCTATGTCCGCCAGCAGCTCAGGCTCGTCCTCCATGACGTTTTCCAGGCAGACCACAATGTCTCCCTTTTGCTCCGACATTACGTCCTTCCAGAACTCCACCGAGCGCTCGGCAAACCAGCTTTTGAAATACACCAGCGGAACATAGCCGGAGTGGACGATGATTTTTTTGATGTTCAGTCCGGCCGCCAGCTTGAAGGCCTGTCTGTACCTGTACCGTGCGATTTCCAATACCAGCGGGTCTATGGCCGCCGGGCAAAGCTCGTTGAAGGGCGCGTGGAAGGCAAAGCGCCTCGCCGCCGCCATTTTTCCGGCTACGACGCCCGCGCACCGGCTGTAATCGGCGTCCATATTGGAGGCCGTGCAGAACTCCGCTATCTCCAGCCCCAGCCCTTCGGAAAGGGCGAGGCTCGCTCCGTCCTCCGCAATGGTGGAAATAAACAAGCTCTCTCTTTTCATATACTCTTAAGCCTTTCATCCCGCTTGCGCCAGCATAAAAAAGCGCCCGGACGCTTTTTCAGCAGCACTTAATATATCACATTAATCGTAAAATGCAAAGCCTTCGATAACTGCGCCTCTCTTTATATCCGCTTCCGCACGCGCAATTGCTTGTTGTCTTTCTCCCCTAGGCGTAGTATGATTTATCTAAAAAAAGAAAGTAAGTTGACGTATGCTTCAAAGCCCAAACGAAACAGTCACCCCGGCAAATTACAACACAAAAAAATTCCTTCTGCGCCTTGACTCGAATTACGCGGCGATACATATCTCCCACTGGTGCTCCTTCTGCATGCTCTACAGCTTTTCGGCGGTCTTTCTGACTTACAAGGGCTTTTCCGACACGCAGATAGGCTTGACTGTATCCCTCATAGGCCTGCTCAACATAGTCCTCCAGCTTGCGTCGGCCAGCTTTTCCGACAGCCATGGGCATATTCCTCTCAAGTGGACGATAGGAACTCTATATATCGCGTCGATATCCTTTGGGGCCTGCGCGGCCCTGCTGCCGCTGGCCTCCGCGCTGCTGATGGCGGTATTCGTCATGGCCTCCTCGGCCCAGAATTGCGTCGGCACGCTGCTTAACGCCATGGTCCTCCAGTACAACAACAACGGCATAAACGCCGCCTACGGCTGGCCCAGAGGGGCCGGCTCCATAGCCTATGCCGTGCTTGCCTTCTTTGGGGGCGTGATAGTAGAAAGGTTCTCTCCGCAGGCGCTGCCCTATCTTTTCATGCTCTTCGCTCTTATCGCTCTTGCGGCAACGCTCCTTATGCCCGATCCCTTTAAACTCATAGGCAAAAGCCCCGCCAGGGCGGAGAAGCGCAAAGGGGGGAAGTCCGGCGGCGTTGTTTCTCTTAAGCATATGCTTCTGAATAACCCTATCTTATTGCTCTTTCTGCTGGCCGTCCTGGTAAACTCCTGCGGCCAGGTGGCGGTCAACACCTTCCTAATACGCATAGTCGAAAGCCTGGGCGGGAACACGCGGACTCTCGGCGCCTGCATGTTCCTTCAGGCGGTCGTCGAATTCCCCATTATGGCAATTTCGTCATGGCTCATGTCCAAATTCAAGGCCAGGTATCTGCTGCTCCTTTCCTTTTCCTGCTTCGCAATAAAAATATTCGCCCTGGCCAATGCCCCTTCGATGGGCGTGGTTTACGGCGCTATGGCTTTCAGCATACTGTGCTTCGGCCTTTACGCCGTCACGATGCTTGTCTTTGTCAACCGCATAGTTGGCGTTACGGAAAAGGTGCGCGGGCAGGCCGTGGTGTCCGTTTTCGGCAGCTTCGGCGGAATGATAGGCAACGCGGCGGCCGGGCGCATGATAGACACCGTGGGGCTGCGCGTCCTGCTTGACGCAAGCTGGATTGCCTGCGTCGCCGCTGCGCTGCTTATGCTCGCCTGCTGCCTGCTTTACAACAGAAAATTCGGCAGGGACGGCTGAAGCGCCCATTCAGCGGCCGCCCGAATCTAGGTCTCCTCCAGCAGCATCAGCTCCCTGCAATCTGCAAAAAGCTCCGGAAAGGGTTCTTCGCAGACAAAATACAGCTCATGGAGTGCCCTAGAGCCGGCAAGATATGCAGTTTTGCGGCATTTTTCCGGATTTTCCCCTCCTTTCATCAGGTTAACGCATATGGCCGCATCGAATTCCAGGCCCTTAGCCAGCGCCAGCGGCAGGACGGCAATGCGTCCGGACAGCCGTGAGCCCGGGTCGGCAAGCAGCCGGACTTCCTCGCCGCAGCTCGCATACAGCTCCGAGTACAGCGGTTCGGCCTCGTCTATGGAAGGAGTAATAATGCCTATAGTCAGCTTTCTCCCTTTCATCGCATCTAGCAGGAGGAGGACGGTTTTTGCTATATCGTCCGTCCTGACATAGCGCGGCTTTTCGCCCTTCCTGTCGTAGTATTCAGCCCCTGTGCCTTCCGCTCCGATCAGCCTGAAGGCAAGTGCGCTTATTGGACCGGAGGACCTGTAGCATTTGTGCAGCCTCACGCTTTTCAGTTCGCTTCCGAACACTTTCTCCAGAGCGGACCAGTCGCTTATGCCGGCCTCGGGCTCGACGTTTTGATTGGCGTCGCCGAGAAGCGTGAAAAAGCTTTTCGGATACTGATTTTTCAAAAAATAAAGCTGGAATATGCCGCAATCCTGGGCCTCGTCCACCAGCACATGGAGTATGTCCGTCTCGGGCTTGATTTTTCCCGTCAGCTGCCTGATGCAGAGTATTATCACCAGGTCCTCATAGGCCAGCCGCCCCTCATCCAGCCTGAAAAGCGTGCTTAAATATACGCTTTTATTTTTATCTCCCGCGTAAAGCCTGAGTATGTCCTTGTAGAGGGCGATTTCATCCAGCTTGTTGTTGAGCTCCAGCTTTCTAAGCTCGCCTTCTATGAAGTCGCGCTCGAGTCTGCGGAACATGCCGTTCAGCTCCCTTTCAAGCAGGTACCCTTCATGCTCCTTTTCCAGCCTCAGCTTTATCTCCCTCATATGGCGCCTGAAATAGTCGGCGCTCCCGTCCCTTATAAGAGCGCGGGCTTTGCTTATCGTAACGCCTAAGCTTTTTTCCGCGTTGGCGTAAAAGGCTTCCTTGGCGACTATTATGTCGTTTCCGTACCTGACGTCCTCAAATATATAGGCATAGCCTTCAAAATACCCCAGCAGGAAATCTAAAAAGGACGGGGAATTTTTAAAGGCTATTTCCGCCGCCCTGCCGGGGCTCTTGCTCAGCGCGTCCAGCTGCCCGTAATAGGTTTCCGCCTCATATCCTTCAGGAATGTGTTTTTTATACAGCTCTCCGAGCGGCCTGATATATACGTTGTTCTCTCCGAGCTCCGGCAATACGCTTGATATATATGTTTTGAAAATATTGTTGTTCGACAGTATGAGTATATTTTCAGGCCTTACGGTTTCCTTGTGCTTGTAAAGTATATAGGCCATTCGGTGCAGCCCTACGCTGGTCTTCCCGCTTCCCGCAAGACCGCGTATCAGCAGGTATTTGCAGTAGTGGTTCCTTATGGCGTCGTTCTGCTCCTTTTGAATGCTCGCTATGATAACCTTCAGGGATGCTCCCGCGCTCTCGGCCAGTATCTCCGCCAGCAGCCTGTCATGGACGGCCGTTTCCGTATCGAACATGTATTCTATCCTGCCGTCGGTTATTTTATATTGCCTCTTGAGGCTGACTTCCCCGCTGAAAACCTGCTCCGGCCCCCGGTATGACGCGGGCCCCACTCCGTATTCGTAATAAATTGAGGATACCGGCGCCCGCCAGTCGTAAACAAGGCATCCGCCCGTTCCCGAAAACAGGGACGAGCGGCCGATGTAGAATCTTTCGCATTCTCCCTCCGCTCCGCTCTCCCTGAAGTCGAAGCGGCCGAAATAAGCAGACCGGTGCAGCTGCACGAGGCTCTCGTATTCCCTCCGGCAGTCGAGATAAATCTTGCTTTCCCTGTCCACGGCTTCTTTGAGGCCGCTGAGCTCCACGGCGTCCTCGAAGGTGAGCACAAGGTGCCGGCCCTCGTCGTACATTTCGCGTCGCGACCTTATCAGGTCGGACGCGCTGCCGCCAAGGCGAAAGAGCAGCTCAGCTATCCTGCCTTCTATCTCCGCCATAACGCCTTCAAGATATTCGTATTCCTCCGCGAGCCTGTCTGCGTCCATTGCTGCCTCCGAATCCCCGCCAAAGTGCCCAAATTCATGAAGCCGCCCGGCGGCAGCCTCTATCGGCTGATATTATACTCTTCAGGCCGCAAAAACAAGACTTGTAATATCTGGCTATATATGCTATCATAAGCAGGGATGAAAAAGCGGCGGACTCCATAGTACTATGGTATCCGCCGCTTTTAAAAGGATAAGGGTCGCCGCCGCATGCGAAAACGGCGCGCCATAGTATGCGAAAGGATTGTTTTTTATGAATATGTACGCATGGCTTGACAAGATGTTCAAGGAGCATAACAAGCCCGCCTTTCCGATTTTGTCATACCCTTCGGTGCAGCTCATGTATATAAACGTCGAGGAGCTTGTGCACAACAGCCGCTGGCAGGCTCTGGGCATGCGCCTGATAGCCGACAGGTACAAAATGCCCGCCGCGCTGGGCTACATGGACCTTTCGGTGGAGGCCGAGGCCTTCGGAGCGAGCGTCTTGTACAAGCCCAACGAAACCCCAACCGTCACAGGCAAGCTCATAGGCTCTTACGCAGACGCGGAGCGCCTCGCCGTGCCAGAGGTGGGCGCCGCCCGCACCGGGATAGTGGTGGACGGCATGGAGAAATCCATGCGGCTCATCAACGACCGCCCTGTATTCGCCAACTGCATAGGCCCGTTTTCTTTGGCCGGAAGGCTGATGGATGTAGGCGAGATCATGCTCCAATGCTACTCGGAGCCTGAAACGGTCGAGCTTGTGCTGCGCAAGGCGACAGATTTTATAAAAAAATATATACAGGCCTTCAAATGCGTCGGCATCAACGGCGTATTGATGGCCGAGCCGCTGGCAGGCATATTGTCGCCGGAGCTGGTGTCGAAGTTTTCCTCGCCCTATGTAAAGGAGATAGTGGACGAGCTTCAGGACAGGAGCTTCATTTTCATCTACCACAACTGCGGCACCTTCGTAAACCGCCTTATCCCGGAGATACTGGCCACCGGCTGCAAGGCCTTCCATTTCGGCGACGCGGTCAACCTTCGCCACACCCTGGAGCTGGCGCCGAAGGATGTGCTCGTAATGGGAAACCTCAGCCCTACGACGGTTTTCAACAACAAGTTTACGACAGAGGCACGGCTGGCTACGCAGAAGCTGCTGCTTGAATGCGGCGATTTTGACAATTTCGTCATTTCCTCCGGCTGCGATATACCCGCGAGGACCGAGCTTGAGTGCATCGACGCGTTTTTCGACGTAGTGCAGCAGCACTACTACAAGCGCATGCTCGTAGATCTGATAAGCTGAGATGGGCGATACCCTTGATTATATAGATTGGAGGGGAGACCTCGGCTTTGAGGCTTCCCCCTTCAACGAGGTTGACAATATTCTGCTGTGCAAGCTTGTCTGCCCAGATTTCACCGGCATTATCCCCCCGCCCGGGGCCGGCGGCGGCGTCAGCGCGGCCGAAGCCGTCAGGGCATATCTCGGCCGCCATGCCGGCCAAGAACGGATAGGCCTGCTTGCTCCCAAAATGCTGATCCCAATGCTTGAAAAGCTGCCGGGCAGCATCCGCTATAAAGGCATCATCCTCTCGGATTACATAAACAAGATAGATATTCATCTGGAAGAACAGTTTTCGGGGCTTACCTGCCTGCTTCCGGACGGTACTCGGTTTGTCTCCTTCAGGGGAACCGACGATACGCTGGTGGCATGGAAGGAAAACCTGAACATGAGCGTAATGGATTCGGTTCCCGCGCAAAGAGACGCGGCGGCTTATCTTGAGGGGATAATGCGCAGGTACGGCGAGCCTGTGCGGGTCGGCGGCCATTCCAAGGGCGGCAACCTGGCGGTCTACGCGGCGCTGCGCCTTCCGCCCGAATATCATGACAGGCTGCTTTGCGTATACAACAACGACGGGCCGGGCTTCAGGGAGCCGATATTGAACAGCGAGGAATACCGGCGCATACGCTCAAAAATAATCACCTTCGTACCCCAATATTCGCTGGTAGGCATGCTGCTGTCCCACGAGGAGGAGTACGAGATAGTAAAAAGCCGTGAAAGCGGCATCATGGCCCACGACGGTCTGACGTGGGAGGTTTTGGGCACGAAATTCATCCGCGCGGGCAATTTTTCCCTGCGCGGCAAGATAATGAACAGCGCGGTGCGCTCCTGGATATCCGGCCTGAACGACGAGCAGAGGCGGCTGTTTATAAGCGACCTCTACTCCATACTAGCCTCCACCGGAGCCTCTACGCTTACCGAGCTTACGGAGAACAAGCTGCGGCAGTCGGCAAGGCTGATACAAAAGCTCAGAGCGGAGCCGGAAATCCGAGCCTTTCTTTCCGAAGCCCTCGAGCTGCTCATAAAGGAATACGTCAACAGCGCGCTTGAGGTCTTCCCAAGGCCAAAGCTTCCCTTCGCGGGAAAAAAGTAATCACATTTTGCCGCTTTTTATGATGCCCGCCAAAAGCCAGACGCTCAGTACAAAGGCCGCAAAGTAGCCCAATGCGCCCAGCAGCGGTATGCCAAGCAGCTTCGGCTCCATGTCCGTCAGGCATATCAGGCTGGAGCCGATAAGCGCCGCGGCGCAAAGGATGCAAATTATGATTCGGTTTACCATCTTGTTGAGCTTCCCCAGCGGCTCCTCGGAGCCTACAAGCTCTATGTTCAGCCGGGTCTGCCCCTTTGCGGCCAGTTTTATCAGCTCCATCAGATTGGACGACGCTTCGCCCGTTCTGCTGGCTATGGCGTACAGCGTTTTCCCGCTTCTTTCGAGCTCCTTTTTGAGGCTGAAATCCTTAAGCAGGGATTTTGAAACGACGGATGAAAACAGCTCCACCACGCTCGTTTCCGGATCCAGCTTTTCGAGCGCTCCCTCCATGGTTATCATGCCCCGGCTCAGCATTGAAACGCCGGCCGGCATCGAGAGGCCGTTGGCCTCAGCTACCGCGATCATTTCCGTCATGCTCTGCCCGATGTCGAAGCGGCTCAGCTCGATGCTGCCGTATCTTGAAAGCATGGCCTCTATATCGTCCGCCAGCCTGCTGTGGTTTATCCTTCCCGTATGCCTGCTTATGCCGAGTATGGCCGTTTTCAACTCGTAAACGTCGCCGCCGGCGATAGCGGTCAGGGCCTTTTTAAAGAGCGCCCTGTCCCTGGGAGACAGAGTGCCCACCATGCCCAAGTCGAGCCAGACTATCTTCCCCTCCCTTATCCTGACATTTCCGGGATGGGGATCTGCGTGGAAAAAGCCGTCCTCCAGTACCTGCTTGATGTAGCAGGAAACGAGCTTTGCTGCGATATCCTTCGGGTCGTAGCCCTCTTTGACGAGGCTCTCGGTATCGTCAACCTGTATGCCTTCCACATATTCCATGCAAAGGACCCTTGAGGTCGTCAGCTCCCACTCGACCTTCGGAAAGGCCACATAAGCAAGGTCTTTATTCAGCTCCGCAAACCTTCTTATATGCTCGGCTTCGGTAATAAAGTCCATTTCCTGCTTTGCGGCGTTCCAAATTTCGTCGAGCACCATGTTCAAATCAACGACCCTGCCCGTCCTTCCGATGAGCTTTATTATGACCGAAGCCTTATGGAGCAGCTTGATGTCCTGATCCATGCGCTCGTATATTCCCGAGCGCTGAATTTTCAGGGCCATTTTTCTGCCGTCCTTCAATACAGCGGCATGCACCTGGGCGATGGACGCCGAGCCTAGCGGCTCCTCGTCTATATATCGGAACAGATTTGCGCGGCTTTCGCCGTACTCGCTGTTGAGGATGCTCATAACCTCTTGGAAATCCATCGGCCGGACTTTAGTCCTCAGCCGAACCAGCTCCCTGCAGAATTCCTCAGGTATAAGATCCGGACGCATGGATAGAATCTGTCCGAGCTTGACAAAGGTCGGACCCAGGTCCTCCAGGATGTGTATAAGTTTTTCGGGCGTTATACCATGGATCAGGTTATAACGCCCTAAAACAGCCATTATTTCCTTCAGCCGTTCCGCCGGGGAGCTTGAATTGTCCTTAGCCGCCTGCCTGCTGGTCGTCATCGCCGCCGTCGTCTTTCCATCCCGCTGCGATTTCCTCAAGCCTCTCCTTGATGATCTCAAGCTCATCGCGGCCCATCTTCTCAAGACTGTCCATAACGGCCGAGGCGCTCACCTTCAGCTTGTCGGTGCTCTCTTCCATGGTTTTTTCGACTTCGGAAAGCTTGAGTCTGATGGCCTCGAGCTCCTCCCTGCTCATTTTGCCAAGAGCCTGGGCCATATCCTTGATGTCCATCTCGTTTTTGGCTCTCTTGCGCTTGAGCTCCTCATTCATCAGCCGGCCCTTTTCGATCACTCGCTCTCCCCTTTCGGATAGCGTCTTTACCGCTTTTCCGGCAATATCCACGGCTAGAGCTGTCGCTCCGACACCGGTGTAAAGCGCCTTTTTCAATCCTTCGGTTATTCTGTCGCTCATAAACCCTTCTCCTCTCCTTATCATATCATTATTATCGCGCTTCAGGTTTACATCTAGTAGTATAACTCGCAGGAAATTAATATACAATCGATATATTAATTGAATATTAAGGCTCGCTCGGCAGGGAAAGATCTATAAACTCCCAGAGCGGGTTTATAGTCTCGTTCATTATATGGCGGCTGTTTGAAACAAAGCACTTGCTTCCAGCGCCGCCCTCCTTTGAATAATAAAGGCTGTTGACCGCCGCCGCTCGGCAGCGGCGGAGCCTGAGCTCCGCTTCCCTTCCCTTGTAGGCCAGCTCCGCCGATACGGCGATATCCTCCCCCGGCTCAAGCCCCGGATAAAGCTCGACGAAGCTGCGCCCTTGCTCGGGGCTGTCGAGATACGCGACATAGCTGACACTGCCGTCGCCTCCGTTAATGCTCTTGAAATACGGCAGAGACGACGCATTTAAGCTTTCAACTGTATAAGACGCGCCGCTTTCAAGCCCCGCGACGGTGTACGCAAAACTCCAGCTTTCCGGCCCATAATCGGCAAACTCGCCCTTTTTCAAAACGGCCCTGCCCGTTACATATAAAAGCAGCTCTTCGGAGTTTACGACGGTCAGTTCTGCTATTATAGAGCCTTCCAAGGCCGGAGGCTCCGCCCCCGTCTCAAGCCCGCGCGCGCAAAAGCCGATGAGCTTTTCCTTTCTCCAGCGCTCCCAGTCCTCCGTCCGCGCCTTCGCGGCCACGCTTTCATGCTCGCTGAGGTTATAGTCGAAGCTTCCCTCCGAACAGCAGACCGATAAAACGCTTCCGCACATGGGATCATACTCGATTGCAAAGCAGCCCGCCTTCAAATCATCGTCAAACAAAAATGCAGGACATATAATGTCAAGGATAGGTTTGAAATTTGCCGCTCCGTTTCTTACCGCTACCTCCGCTCCCGAAGCCGGATTGCTGAAAGCGGCGTAATACACGCCCGCTGTCTCGGTTTCGGCCTCAGAGAGGGCAAAAAGCTTGTCAAGCTTCCCCTCCACCCTCAGCTCAGAAAGCCTGCTTTGCGCAGCGAGAAACAGCGTTTGCGCCCGCATGTCCAGCCTGCGGATGCGATAAGCGTCTATCAGCGACTTGGCGGAAGGAATAGAAACTGCAATTAGTATGCCCAGCACGGCCATGACGACCGCAAGCTCAACCAGGGTATAGCCCCCGCTGTGTCCTCTTTTTTCAGCGTCTTCTCTCATGACCCGCTTCCAGCCTCTACCCTATGGAGGTATATATGTAAAAGTCCAGTTCTTTTACGGAGCGTCCTTCGTAGCTCAAGGCCAGCCGGCCCTTCACCTCGTAGCCTCCGAAATCGGCCTTCTCCGCCGTCACTCCGCTCAGCAGCGCGTCAAACTCAAAACGACCCGCTCCGCTTGCCAAAAAGCGGCTTTCCTCCGGGCGGCCGGCCGGCGTCAGGCATATATCGCCGCCGGAACCGGAGCAGAGCAGCAAGGCCTCCCCGCGGCGGTCCAGAAAGCTTAAGCGGAGCCCGTTGTCCCCGGCCGAAACCGCCTCGGCGCCCTTCAGCGCAGCCGCTATTTGCTCCAGCAGCATGTCCGCAGCGCCCTGCGCGGCGCTTTCCAGCTCAACGCGCTTTGACAGCAAGGCTATTCCTATAATCAAATTCCCGCAGGCCGATACAAGGAGCGCGGCTATGGCCATGCTGACGACCGCCTCCGCCAGCGTAAAGCCCGCGCCTCCGGCTTTATTTTTATTCTTCATTTGACGTCTGTCGGCCGCTCGGCCCGTTTAGTCCGCCGCTGAAGTAGACGAAGCCCGCGTCGTTTTCATATGCAAAAGCCTCAATAGTTTGAACGTTCTCGCTTGCTCCCCCGCAGTCTACGGCAACAGTCAAGGTCACGGGGCCTATCGCTACAAACTGCGAACGGAAGGCGGCGCCGTCTCTTTCCGCCTCCTTCAAAAGGCTTGACGCCAGTTGTGCGGATTTAAGCATTATCCCCAGCGCGATCAGTATGAGAACCATAGCGCATACGCCTTCTATCAGCGTTTCGCCCCGATTTCCCAGGAAAATGCCTCTGTTTCTCATTCATTCATTCCTCCGCTGAGAGAAGATATGTATAGGTCCTGTGCAGGCATTCGTATTCGCCGCCTTCAACGATTATTTTTTCGGAATATTCCCTTATCGCCGCCGTCAGACATACGCTTGCCGTTTCTCCGGCCTTTCCTCCCTCCGTCCCGCTCATAACGCTGATAAGCAGCGGGGCGCCTATGTCCAGCCTTCCTATTTCGTCCTTCTCAAGGCCCGAAAACTCACACAGCCACGTTATTTCCTGTCCCTTGCACAGCGCGCGGACAGCAGCCGTTCCTCCGCCGCCATACGCCGCCTCCATAACGCTTCTCGCCAGGCTCTCACCTTTGAACTCGGCCCCTCCCTCACGGGCCTCGTCTATATAAATCTGGCCGCCGCTGTACACGGTTACGGTCTCTATCGTTATTGACGCCCCATCCAAGAAGTCCAGCAGAAGCCTTGCGCCGGATAGCGCAATAAGCTCGCTTTTTCTTTCCGCCACGCTCATTGCAGCGCGCATGCGGCCGCCGTATGCGGCCGATACTATAGATGTCCCTATAAGCAGAGCTATCACGCAGGCCAGGCACGCGAACACAAGGGTTATGCCCCTTTGGTCGAGCCATGCGCTCCCCCATCTTTTTTTGCCTTTTGCCAGGTATTCCACGGCACGCTCATTCTTTCCATAATTGAGTATTTTTTGGCATTTATCGTTATTATAATACAGCATACGCGGCCGGCGGGCAATATAAAAATGCTCCGTAAATAAGCGTTCATGAATTAGCGGCCTGTCCAAAAGCATTTTTCTTAAAAAAGCAACATCCCGTTGATAAACGGGATATTATAGTATATAATTGTTATATTTAAAATATACTTTTAATTAGCTGCGGCGACATTGATGTTTACATTATGCAAAACGGCACTGCCTGTATTTAACATAATTGAAAAAGGTGTAATATAATATGGCGCTGGCTACAATCTTCCTGCGGAGTTTTGCGGCCCCTTTAAACGGCGGCGGCTTTCCACCGTCTTTTTACATAATACACGGCGCGGCTATACTGCTATTGTGCGCTCTTGCGGTTCTGATGGCATTCCATATAAGGCTGAGTAAAAAAGCGGGCCGGAAGCTTGAATATGGCAATAAACTGCTGCTTTCCTTTATAAACGCGGAAAACGACTTTATATACCTGAAGGATGAAAATTACAAATATGTGATTGTCAACGAGGCATACGCACGCTTTTGCGGAAGGCGGCCGGAAGAGCTTATAGGCCATGACGATTACGAGCTCTTTGAAAAGCCTCTTGCGGATATACGCAGGAAAACCGACACGGAGGCGCTTGACGGCGGAAGGCTTACGGAAAACATAGTGGACTACAGAGGCAACACAAGCGTTATTACGAAATTTCCTGTCACGCTTTCCAACGGGAGGCGCGGGCTCGGCGCTCACATCAGGGATATAACCAAGGAGCGCAAGCATGACAAAAACCAGGCCAAGCTCCTGCAAAGGGCGGGCATATTGATACACCTCACCTCCCATGAATTCAAAAGCGCTCATGAGCAGCTCAGCTATGTGCTGCAGCAGGCTGTGGAGCTTACCGAAAGCAAATACGGCTATATCATCTACTATGATGAGGATGCAAAGGCATTCACTCCCGGCCTATGGTCTGCAAGCGTTATTCAAGACTGCAAAATAGGAAGCCCCTCTATGGAATATCCGCTGGATTGCACGGGCTTGTGGGGCGAGGCAGTCAGGCGGAGAACCCACATAATAATCAACGATTTTGAGTCCAATCCTGATAAAAAAGGCTATCCGGACGAGCATATCGAGCTCAAGCGCTTCATGTCAGCCCCAATAGTCATAGACGGCAGGATCGTTGCCGTTGTCGGAATGGCAAACAAGGAAGAGGATTACGAGGAAAGCGACGCGATGAACCTTATAATGGTCGTAGGCGGAGCCTGGCAGGCCATTCAGAGGAAGGATGTGCAGGAGCAGCTTCACTATGAGCGCAACAGATATCTCCAAACGCTGATTTCCATAGGCGACGGCGTTATGATAACCGACGAGACGGGAACGGTGGAGATGCTCAACGGCGTAGCCCAGAAGCTGACGGGTTGGACCAGCGAGGAGGCCCGCGGAAGGCCTTACAGGGAGGTATTCAGGCTATCGCATGAGGATCCCAGCTTAACGGTAGAGGATCCTGTGGAGAAGGTCCTAAAAACCGGAAGGATACATGAACTGGGCAACCACGCGATATTGACCTCGCGTTCCGGCCGCACATACTACCTGGAGGACAGCGCCGCGCCCATATTCGGCGACGGCGGCGTCTGCGAAGGCGTGGTGCTGGTTTTCCGCGATATTACCCAAAAGCGGGAGCAGCGGAAAAAAATCGAGTACCTAAGCTACCACGATCAGCTGACCGGCTTATTCAACAGGAGCTTTTTCGAGGAAGAGCTGACGAGGCTGGATACGGAGCGCAACCTGCCCATATCCATACTTATGGGCGACGTTAACGGGCTCAAGCTAACCAACGATATTTTCGGCCATGTGTACGGCGACGAGCTTCTTAAGACGCTTGCCTCAGTGTTCAGGCGGACTTGCAGGGCCGACGATATTATTGCCCGCTGGGGCGGCGACGAATTTGTCATACTTTTGCCCAAAACCTCCAAAAAGGACGCCGAGGGCATAGCCATGAGAATCAGGGACGATTTCGCCTCCAGGCAGGTAAGGGCCATCAAGGGCAGCATATCCATGGGCATAGCATGCAAGACCTCCTTGAACCAGGATATCTCTGGCGTGCTGGGCGACGCGGAGGAGCTTATGTATTCCGTTAAAACCTTGGAGCGCGATTCGGTCACCGACGAAGAGATATGCTCTCTGACGGAGCTGTTTTATAGGAGCAATCCTAATGAGGAATCTCATTCAAAGCGGGTCTTGGAGCTTTGCGAAATGATAGGGGCGGAAATGGGCCTGTCCGGAGTAGAGCTCAGGCGCCTGAAGGAAGCGGCGTATTATCACGATATAGGCAAAATAATAATGCAGCCCGAGGTGATTAACTACAAACGCCCTCCCTCCGAGCAGGAGCTGGCGGATCTGAAAAAGCATCCCGTAGTCGGATACAGGATTTTAAATTCCTCCGACAGGACAGTCGGCCTCGCGGAGGTCGTTTTAGCCCACCACGAGCACTGGAACGGACAGGGCTATCCAAAGGGGCTCACGGGCGAGGAAATTCCTCTGCTTGCCCGGATAATAGCCGTCGCCGAGCGATACGACCGGCTAAAGAACAGCTATGATAAAAGCGAAGCGGACAATGCGGCGGATATAATCAAAAGCGAAGCGGGCACGCTTTTGGACCCGCAGATAGTCAGAATATTGCTGGGTATAATACACCCGCATGCTGCCAATTGAATCCTTAAGCTGCAAGCGCCCTTTCCGAGGTATTTCACCGGCGGAAAGGGCGCGTTTTATTCCATCTCAGCGATCTCTGCCCTGATGTGGGCCGGAGGTCTTATATCTCTCGTTAAAGCCAGAACATCGGCGTTATGCTCTGCTATGAGGCGTTCTATATCTCCGTTGATATCCTCAACCACTTGGTCCACATATCTGACCGCCTCCAGCAGCGTTTTTCTTTTTTCAAAATCAAGCCCGTCTGCGCTTTTGCAGGGCCGCAGCGCGACTATCAGGCAGTCTCCCAGCGACCTGGCCTTGCGGAGCAATTCAATGTCGTCATAGCCGAGCCTGTCGAAAGCGCCTAAAAGCAGCACCCGCTTCATGTCCGTTTCAGGCTTGTCGTCAAGCGGCTCTCCGTTCTTGGCTTTCTCGTGGGTCTTGGCTACCTCGTTTTTCTTTTCACGCCTCATCAGGCTTCTGACTGCGTCCTCGGGCCTGGCGTTTTCGTTCACAATGCGGTTGACGGCCTCTATTATCGGCAGCTCTACCTTATAACGTCTTGAAAGAGCCATTGCCGCAGGCAAGGCGTTCATGCCCTCTACAACCATGCCCACCTCCCTGACGGCTTCCGCCGGACTTAGGCCCCTGCCTATCAGATTCCCCGCCCTGTTGTTTCGGCTGTGGACGCTGGTGGCGGTAACTATCAAATCGCCTATACCGGCGAGCCCGCTGAAGGTGCGCTCATGACAGCCCATGGCTACCCCAAGCCTTCTTATTTCAGACATCCCTCTTGTAATCAGCGCCGCCCTTGCGTTGTCTCCGTAGCCAAGGCCGGCGGAAATTCCGGCGGCCAGAGCAACTATGTTTTTCAGCGCTCCGCACAGCTCAACTCCTTTTACATCAGGGTTGGTATATACCCTCATGCAGGTGTTCATAAATACGTCCTGCACGAATCTTGCCGCCTCCATATCCTCGCAGGCGGACACTATAGTCGTCGGCATGTCAAGGGCCACCTCTTCGGCATGAGACGGGCCGGACAGGGCTACGAGCTTCGCCCTTTTGCTGGGGTTTTCCATTTTCAGCTCGTCCCTAATGACCTCGGTAAGTGTCATAAGCGTTTCGGGCTCGATGCCCTTTGCCACATCCACGACCGTCATGCCGTCGCCAATAAAAGGAGCGGCCCTCCGCGCCGTTTCCCTGGTATAAACGGAGGGCACCGCAAAAATGAGTATATCCTTATCCGTGCAGGCCAGCCTGATATCGCCGGTAAAAGCTACTTCGTCCGGAATCGTCATTCCCGGAAGGTTCGGGTGCCTTCTTGTCTGCGTCAGCTCTCTTACTTCCTTGTCCAGGGCAGACCATACCGTCACTTCGTTTCCGTTTATCCGGAGCAGCCGCGCCAGCGCCGTACCCCAGGTTCCGGCCCCCAGAATTCCCGCTCTATACATTCTTTTCCTCCGTTGATGCCGCAATATATATTCAATGCAAGGCGCATTATGCCCCGCACTGTGCAAATTTTTCAATTTACATGTGCGTTCATAATGCGCCTTTTATATTAACTTAATATAAACACGCAGCAGATTGAATAATAGCGTGTTTAAAAGCGCATGTCAAGTCAAATGTCGGCGCGGTGCCGCGCATATATTTTATCAGGCGCGCGGCAGCCTGAATCTTGCCTCCGTTTTCGCCTCAATTATAAGCGTTTTTCCAGTGACGGGATGCGTTATTTCCAGCACGCCGGCGTGCAGCCCCAGCCTGCCCAGGGGGTCGCTTGACGCCCCGTATTTTTTATCTCCCGCAACTGGATGTCCCAGCTCCTTCATATGCACCCTGATCTGGTTTTTCCGGCCGGTTTTCAGCAGGACCTTCAAAAGCGAATATGCCGCGTTTTCCTCAAGCACCTCGTATTCCGTTACGGCAAGCTTTCCATCTCCAAACCGGGAGGAATAAACCATATGGCTTGACGTTTCGCTGAGCCTCGTTTCTATGCGGCCCTTCTTCTCTTCAAATACGCCTTGGCATATGGCAAGGTATTCCCTGCGCGGCGTATCCTCCCATCGGTTTTGAAGCGCGTCCCTGATTTCAGCGCTCTTGGCAAAAAGCAATACGCCGGAGGTTTCCTTATCCAGCCGGTGAACCACATAAACCGGACGCCCCAGCTGTTCCTTCAGCAGCCGGAAGGCCGTTTTTTCCTTTTCCGTATCCGTAGCGACGGAGAGCAGGCCCGCAGGCTTGTTCACCGCCAGCAGCGCCTCGTCCTCGTAGAGTATTTCAAGCTCCGAAGGCGCGGCTTTTACCGCAGCTCGGCGTATGGCGACAGTCTGTCCGCGCCTTACCGGATAGTCGTATCTTGTCGTCACTGCTCCGTCGACGGAGATCTGCCTGTGCTCAAGAAAGGACTTGAGCTTTCCTCTCGGCAGCTCGGGCAGGCTGCGTCTTATAAACTCAAGAAGCTTCGCGTCCTCCGCGGCCGTGAGCATTATATCGGGCTTTGCGGCTTTTAATCCGTAATTTCGAGTATACATACGCCAGCCCTCAGGCCCCTTCCTTTCGTATCAGCTTGATTTATGGCCGCGCTTATTGTTTCTTGAAATGGATCAAAGCCTGCGAAGCTTCGACAGCCCTTTCCGCTTCTTTCAGCGCCGCCTCCCTGTTAAGTGCCTTGGCTTTATTATCAGGCGTAAGCGCAATAAAGTATTCCAGGGTACCTTCATTGCCCGTCACGGGGCTGTGGGTAATGCCGCACACCTTATAATCCCGCCCTTCGCAAAAATCATAAAGACCCATCAGTATCCCGCAGAGCAGCTCCGGTTCGGTCAGCTCGCCGCTCCTTCTGATTTCGGGGTCCTCCACTTCGAACAGAGGCTTGACCAGGCATACGGCCATGCCGGCTTCCCCAAGCATATCCGCGCATATGGGGATGGCCTTTTTCAGCGAAAGATACGACAGATCGAGCGTTATCAGCTCCGGCCCTGGAACCAGCTCGCGCAAGCGCGGATCAGCCAGGTTTGTCCTTTCCAGATTGACTACCCTCGGATCGGCCCGCAGCTTGCCGGCAAGCTGGCCGAAGCCGGCGTCCACTGCATAGACCTTTTGGGCGCCCTTTTGCAGAAGGCAGTCCGTAAAGCCTCCGGTGGAAGCGCCGCAGTCCAGCGCAACCTTTCCCGAAGCATCAATACCAAGCGTTTCAAGGGCTCCTTCCAGTTTCAGGCCGCCCTTGCTCACATATTTGCGCTTGTACGGCGTCCTAAGCCTAATAGGCTCCTCCGGCGAAACCGCCTCACCGGGCGACAAGACCGGCCTGCCGCCCACAAGCACCTTGCGCTCCATGATCCATGCGGCGGCCTCCTTCTCGTCGTTGAACCAGTTTTCGTTCATAAGCCTTTCTATCGCGGATATTTTCTTTTTCATAATTCCTGCAACGCTGTTTGCTTAGGTTTTATTCCGGCATTCGGGGCAGTAGCCGTATATATCCAGCTTGTGCCCCTCAATCACAAAGTCCGTTTCCTCAGCCAGCTCCCTCTCAAAGCTCTCCAAAGGGCAGCCTTCTATCGCCATAGTTTTCCTGCAGCCAAGACAAACGAGATAATGCTTGTGGCCTATGGCGTTCAGCTCGAAAAGCGCCTTGCTTTCTCCGGTTATGCTCAGCTTTTTAACAAGATTTTTTTCGGTCATAGCATCGAGCGTCCTGTAAACGGTCGAAATGTTAAGCGATATCCCCCTGCTCTTAAGCTCCATATAGACCTCGTCGGCCGATGCCGGCCTATCGTTTTGCTTTAAAATATCAAGTATGGCGCAGCGGCTTTTAGTGCTTTTCAAGCCGCTGGCTCTGATTTCTTTATTCAGCTCCGCCTTTTCCACAGCCTGCCCTCCGTCCGTTTCCCTTAATATACTCAATCAACCTCGCGCTTTTCCAAGCTTTTTCCTTTGGCATTCAATTTATCATATTTTCCCTCGTTTGTCCAACTTCATTTGCTTCACGCAGGCGGAGCATGAATGTGAACATTTTTTAAATTTCAACCAACAGTTTAGTTGCAATTGGGCAAAGATATGCTATAATGTGAAAAAACAAATGGGAAGGAGGAGAGCTCATGCCGGGATCCTATGTCGATATCGACTGCAGCGCAAAATTTAATATTGCAAACGGAGCGTCGGCGTGTACTCTCATGTCGCGCCGGCACATCCGGGATTGACGACCTTTCGAGATTGCTGTATTTTTCCGGGCACCGATGAGTCGGTGCCCTTTTCACGCTGGGGCGCGGCAAACCGCGCCATGCGGCAGGCGGTTCGGGGCGCCTGCCGCTTTTTTTTGGGGGATTAGCGGCGATGTATATAAATTTGGGCAAAAGGATTTATCAATACAGGAAAATTAGGGGAATGACGCAGGAGGAGCTTTCACAAAGGCTGGGAGTAACTCCTCAGGCTGTATCCAAGTGGGAAAACGAGGTGTCCTGCCCGGACATAATGCTTTTGCCGGATTTGGCGGACGTATTTGACATTACCATTGACGAATTGTTTAGAGGTGAAAAAAGAAAAACATACGAACGGGAGCATGAGCTTTATTAGCTTGGCGGCAGCCGCTAATAAGCGCGGCCGCATCGAGCTGTATTACCGCTCCGAAAACATAACCGAAGCGCTCGAAAGCATAAATGCGCGCAAAAATGCCGAAAGGCTGAAAGCGGAGCTTATGCTCAGGCAGCTTTGACAATTGAGCAAAAAAAGGACCGCGGCCATCGTTTGCGCCGCGGCCCTTCCGCTGTCAATTGGGCTTTATTTAAGATACCTTCTCGAACTGGCTGTTGTAAAGCTGGGCGTAGAAGCCGTTGAGCGCCATCAGCTCATCGTGGGTACCCTGCTCGACTATATCCCCGTCCCTCATGCAGAGGATGAGATCCGCGTTTCTGATGGTGGACAGGCGGTGTGCGATTATAAAGCTCGTTCTTCCCTTCATCAAATTGTCCATGGCCTTCTGTATGAGTATTTCGGTCCTGGTGTCGACCGAGCTTGTCGCCTCGTCCAGTATCATCAGCTTGGTGTCGGCCAGGATTGCTCTGGCTATCGTAAGGAGCTGCTTTTGCCCGGCGGATATATTGCTGGTTTCCTCGTTAAGCACCATGTTGTAGCCTTCGGCCTGCGTCCTTATGAAAAAGTCCACCTGGGCGGCCTTCGCCGCCTCTATAACCTGCTCGTCGGTAGCGTCGAGCCTGCCGTAGCGTATGTTCTCCATGATGGTGCCGTTGTAAAGCCAGGTGTCCTGAAGCACCATACCTATCGCCGAACGCAGATCCTGTCTTGAAAACTCGCGGGTGTCGTGCCCGTCCAGATATATGGCGCCGCCCTGGAGGTCGTGGAAGCGCATGAGCAGCTTGACCATGGTGGTCTTTCCCGCTCCGGTAGGCCCGACTATGGCTATCTTCTGCCCGGCCTTGACCTTGGCGGAAAAATCGTGGATTATCGTCTCGCCCTCCTTGTAGCCGAAGCGCACATGGCTGAACTCAACGTCGCCCTTTATATCCAGATCCTTTATTTTCAGCTTAACATCCTTGTCCTGCTCCTCGGCCTCGTTCAGGAACCTGAAGACACGCTCGGCCGCCGCCGCAGTGGACTGAAGCTGGCTGGATATGTTCGCAACCTGAGTTATGGGCTGGTTGAAGCTCCTGACGTAGGTTATGAAGGCCTGTATGCTGCCTATGGACAGCCTGCCACGGGCGCACATCGTCGCGCCGAGAACGCATATGGCTATATAGCCTATATTGCCGATAAAGTTCATTATCGGCATCATCATGCCGGTCAGGAACTCCGCCTTCCAGGAAGCGTTGTATAAGCGCTCGTTCTCATAATCGAACTCGCGTATGGCCCGCTCCTCGCCGCAGAAGGCCTTTAGCACAGTCTGGCCGGCGTAGACCTCCTCGACGTAGCCGTTTACGGTGCCAAGCAGCTTCTGCCGCGCCCTGAAGTGCTTTTGCGATATGCCGACCATCAAGGCCGTAAACAAGCCGCTGAAGGGAAGCATGCAAATCGCTACCAGCGTAAGCTGCCAGCTTATTGACAGCATCATCACAAGCACGCCGACCAGCGTGACTACCGACGTAATTATCTGCGTCAGGCACATGTTGAGGCTCTGGCTCACTGTATCCACGTCGTTGGTGATGCGGGACATGATCTCGCCGTTGGTCAGGGTGTGGAAGAAGTTCACCGGAAGCCTGTTTATCTTCTCCATTATTTGCCTGCGCAGGTTGTATGATATCTTGGTAGACATCTGGACTATCAGCAGGCCCTGCGCATATGAAAGCAGCATGCTCAAAACGTACAGGCCTATCAGCAGCAGCATTATGCCGCTTATATAGCCGAAATCGACACCCTGCGTCCCGCCGGCGGATATGTTCATTACACCGCGCGCTATCTCGTCTGTTACCTTGGCAAGTATCTTGGGCAGCACCGTAGAAAGGAGCGTGGCGCAGGTGGAGAAAACGGCTACGAGCAGTATCAGCCATTTATAAACGAGAAGATACCTTATGAGCTGCTTCATGCTGCCCTTGAAATCCTTGGGCTTATCGCCTCTCATGCCGCCCATGGGACCGCCCGGTCCCCCCGGTCCCCTCGGCCCGCCCATCGGAGGGCCGCCTCTCCTCATCTCGCCGGGTTTTTCCGTTAGATCCGGCCTTACAAGCGGGCGGTAGGGCCGTTCCTCCTCGGCGCTTTCCTCCGCCATCTTAGCCATATTGCGCATCATGAGCTTCATAATCAGCTTCATCGGCCCCTTAGGCTGCGGGAAATCCGGCATTTCCCCTTCCTTTCCCTCAGGCGGCTTGAAGCCCTCAGGCATTTTAAAGCCTTCGGGCGGCTTGAAACCCGGGGGCGGCATCTTGCCGCCCGGACCCTTAAAGCCGGCCGGCGGCTGGAAGCCCCTGTTCTCGTTGGAATCGGCCGTCCGGGTTTCATCTAAGATCTTTTTTTCTTCGCTCACGCCAATTCCTCCTTCGTAAGCTGGCTTTCAGCTATTTCGCGGTACTCAGGACAGGAGGCCAGCAGCTCCCTATGCGTTCCCTTTCCGACTATGCGCCCCTCTTCCAGGACGATTATCATATCGGCGTTCATTATGGTGCTTATGCGCTGCGCAACTATGAGTATGGTAGCGCCGCTGGTTGTTTCACGCAGCGCCCTTCTCAGCTTGGCGTCCGTTCTGAAGTCGAGGGCGGAAAAGCTGTCGTCAAAGATGTAAATTGGCGGGTTTTTAATAAGCGCCCTGGCAATGGCAAGCCTCTGCCTCTGACCGCCGGAAACGTTGTCGCCGCCCTGGGCTATCTCCGTGGAGAGGCCGTTCCCGCTTTCGGAGCTGATAAAGTCGGCGGCTTGGGCAAGCTCCACCGCCCTGTACATCTCCTCATCGCGCGCGTCCTCCTTGCCGAGGCTGAGGTTTGTGGCAACGTCGCCGCTGAACAGTATGCCCTTCTGTGGTATGTAGCCGATATTGCCGCGCAGCTCCTTTAGCGACAGGTCGCGAATGTCCACACCGTCGAGCGTTATCGAGCCCGCAGTAACATCGTAAAACCTCGGCACAAGGTTTATGAGCGTGGATTTTCCGGAGCCTGTCGAGCCTATAAAGGCAACCGTCTGGCCCGGCTTGACTTCAAAGCTTATGTCCTCAAGCACACTTTTTTCGGCGTCGCCGTATTTGAAGGACACATGGTCGAACACTATATGGCCGCGCGCCCTGCCTCCCAGTGCTTTGACGGTTTCCTTATCCTTAATTGAGGGCTCCGTGTCCAACACCTCGTTTACGCGGGTTATAGACACTATGGCCCTCGGGATCATAATAAACATCTGCGCTATCATCATGAAAGCCATGATAATCTGCATGACATACTGCATGAAGGCCAGCATGTCGCCTATAGGCATTTGAAAATTCGCCACGGCCTTGCCGCCGACCCATACGATCAGCAGCGTTATGCCGCTCATGAGGAAGTTCATTATCGGGTTCATCGTGGCCATGGTGCGCATTACGAACATCTGATTATTCATGATGTCCTTATTTGCCTTGTCGAAGCGCTCCTCCTCAAGCCTTTCGTTTCCAAAGGCCCTGATGACTAAAAGGCCTGTAAGGCTCTCTCTTGCCACAAGGTTCAATCTGTCCGTCAGCTTCTGCATGATCTTGAAGCGCGGAACCACCAGCTTGAACATAATTACCTGGAGGCTCATCATAAGCACCACGGCCACCGCTATTATCCAGCTCATGGAAACGCTTTTGCGCAGAGCCATGACTATTCCGCCTATTCCGAACAGCGGCGCCATGCACATCATCCTCAGGCCGAACATTGCCAGCATCTGTATCTGCTGCACGTCGTTGGTGCTCCTGGTTATAAGTGTGGCCGTTGAAAAGCGGTCCACATCCTCATGGGCAAAGTAGGCCACCTTCCTGTAGACGTCCCGCCTCAGCGCCCTGCCTATGCCCGCCGATACTCTGGCGCTGAAAAAGCCCGTCGCGATCATGGCCAGCCCGCTGAGCATGGAAAACAGCAGCATCAGGCCCCCGACCTTGAGTATGTAGTTCTGCTGTATCCGCAGTATGGTGGCTCCGAGATCCTTGTAGAACAGCTCGGTAAAGGTATTCCCCACGCTCGCCATCAGCGAGAAGCCGGCTTCCGAAGCCTTGTCGGCCGCCTCGCTTATCTGGTCTAGCGTTATTCCGCCGGCTGTTTCATAAACCGCCGCCGGCTCCATTTTGCTGAAATCCTGTCCGCCCGAGCACAGGCTCAGGGTGTAGACAGCCAAATCGTAGGCCTGCGCCAGCATCGCAAGCCTGCCTTTGTCCGTTTCGGCCAGCACATAGGCCGCCTCGTCCTTAACGCCCGGATAGGTTTTCGCCAGCCTGCCGTCGGCCTGACCCGCCTGCTTCAAAGCATAGCTGCTCTCTATCAGGCTCCTGCCTTCGGCGCTTGCAAATTTAAGCACCGTTCGGTAGGCATCCTCGCTCATCACCTCGGGAACGGCATCGTCAAGCCCTCTTTTTGTAATGCCGACGTTGACGATGTCGCTCATGAAGCTGGGCAGATACAGCTCCAGGATGGTCTGCGCAAACAGCGTGATTATGGCGGCGATAACCATCAGGGTGAAGGGCTTAACATACCTTAGAATCAGTTTCAAGCCTCTTTCTCCCTTTTCTGATTATATTTAGACCAGGGATTTTCCCTTACTCTACAAAATTTAATATGCCAGACCCGCTCTGAAGGCTCTGAGATTTATGTCTACGGTCTTTTGCGGAACCATGGAGGCAATCAGCCCCTCCCAATCGTACTCCTGGAGCCCAAGCGCCTTTACGAGAGCGCCCAGAATGCAGATGTTCTGCGCCTTGATGCTTCCAAGCTTTTCAGCCATATCGCTTGCAGGTATAACGGAAATGTCGCCCGCAACCTTCCGCAATTCCAAGTCGGCTTCACGCGGATATTCCGCCTGGCCGATTAGAACGGGCAAGGAGTATATCTCCCGCGCGTCCATTATTATTTTGCCGCCCTTTTTAAGATAAGGCAGCGCTCGCAGCGCCTCCGCCTTTTCAAACGCCGCAATCAGGTCGGCCTCTCCTTCCCCGATGTTGGGAGCGTAGACCTTGTCGCCGTATTTAAGCTGCGTGTTTACGGTGCCGCCGCGCTGGCTCATGCCGTGTATCTCGCTCATCTTTACTTCGTAGCCCATATCCGCAAGGGCGGAGGACAGTATTTTTGTGGTCAGGATCGTTCCCTGGCCGCCCACGCCCGTCAAAAGAATGCTTACGGTCATCTTTATACAACCTTTCTTATCGCGTCAAATTTGCATTGCTGCATGCACAGGCCGCAGCCGGTGCAGCTTGCCGGGTCGGCTATCCTCGCCTTCTTGCCCTCGAAGGCCATCGCGGGGCAGGCTATCTTTACGCAGGCCTTGCAGCCCCGGCACTTGCCGGCGTCTATCTCGCAATGGAGCGAGCCTCTGGCCTTGACGACTTCCTTTAAGAGCGCGCAGGGGCTCTTTGCGACTATAACCGCCGTGCCTTTTATTTCCAGAGCTCTTTCAATGGCCGCCTTCATGGCCTTCTGGTCTATCGGATCAACGATAAATATGCTTTCACCGGAAAGGCCCGTAGACTTTATCATTTCGACTATGTCCATCTTCGGAACCTCGCAGCCCATCAGGCTCAGCTCCGTGCCCGCGTTCTGCTGGTGGCCCGTCATAGCCGTTATGCTGTTGTCAAGCACGCAGAGGCAGACGTTTGCCTTGTTGTGCACGGCGTCCACAAGGCTGTTGAAGCCCGAATGGAAAAACGTCGAGTCTCCGAGTATGCCGAAGACCTTCCGGCCGTCCCCCTGCGCCTCAAGCGCCTTGGCAAGACCTATAGGTATTGAGAACCCGGAGCCCATGCACACGGCTATGTCAAAGCCGTAATAAGGCGCGTTTATCCCCAGCGAATAGCAGCCTATGTCGCCCACGGCCACCAGCCTGTCCTTGTACCCCATCATCGCATAGTAAAAGCCTCTGTGCGGGCAGCCGGCGCAGAGGACAGGCGGACGCGGCGGAACCGCCATAGCGCTCGAATACGTTTCGGGCTTTTCGCCAAGCCCAAAGGCCTTTCTTATGCGCTGAGCGTCAAGCTCACCCTGCGGGGTGGTATATTCCTTGCCCAGGCAGTCGAAGCCCAGCGCTCTTACAGCGGTTTCAAGATAGGGCTCCCCTTCCTCGACGACATATATTTTATCGACCTTTTCGCAAAATTCCCTAAGCAATCTGTCTGAAAGCGGATACGTGATGCCAAGCTTCAGATAGGAAGCTCTTTCTCCGAAGGCCTCCCTTGCGTGCATGTAGCACATTCCCGAGCTTATGACGCCCACCGCCGTATCGTTCAGCTCCACCCTGTTGAGCGGAGAGGAGTAGGAGTATTCCTTCAGCCTTTCAAGACTGGCTTCCACGGCCACATGCCTGCGCCTCGCGTTTACCGGAAGCATGGCGTACTTGGCGGCGTTTGATTCGTATTTTTTTGCCTCCGGCTCTTTCCTATCTCCGGTCATGACAAGGCTCTTTGAGTGGCAGACCCGAGTCGTCATGCGCAGGAGCATGATAAGGTCGAACCTCTCGCTCAGCTCGAAGGCGGCTTTGGTAAAATCCAGGCACTCCTGCGAATCCGAAGGCTCCAGCATGCCCAGCTTGGCATGCGGCGCGTAAAGCCTGTTGTCCTGCTCGTTTTGCGAGCTGTAGCAGCCTGGATCGTCGGCGCTGACTAGCACCAGGCCGCCGTTTACGCCCGTATAGGCTGCGGAAAAAATAGGGTCAGCCGC
This sequence comes from Clostridiales bacterium, assembly GCA_029265405.1. GTDB lineage: Bacteria > Bacillota > Clostridia > Oscillospirales > Oscillospiraceae > JAJUJI01. The sequence continues at coordinate 56,518 of JAJUJI010000009.1, forward strand.
CGCGTTCATGCCCACATGCTTCATTGCGGCAAGCGCCCGGCAGCCGCCTATGGAGGCGCCCAGGGCTATCTCAACGGCTATTTTTTCGTTGTTTGCCCAGGTGCAGTATATATCGTCCTTGTAAAGCGATATGTTTTCGAGTATCTCGGTGCTGGGCGTTCCCGGATAGGCGGAAGCGACCTTTGCTCCCGCTTCGTACGCCCCGCGCGCGACGGCCTCGTCGCCGCTCATAATTGCTTTTGCCAAGTTGTCCTCCCCGCCGAGCATTTCGGCATTTTGTTTTTATTTAAAAATCAGGGTCGCAGCTTTCGTCCTCGTAGCCCATGAACTTGCTCAGAAGCGCAATGAGCTGCTCCTTTTCCTCCTGTGTCAAAACGGACAGGAATTCAGCGGCGAAGTCCGGCCTGTCAGAGAGCAGCTCGGCAGCCCTTTCCCTGCCCTGAGGCGTCAAATACACATTGAATATCCTCTTGTCCATATCGTTTTGCTTTCTTTCCACAAGTCCGCCGGCCTCAAGCTTGCTGAGGGTTTCGCTGACGGACTGGGGCCTCAGCTTCAGCAGGGTGGTCATGTCCCGCTGGCTTATGCCGTTTGATTCAAGCAGCATGACCAATATGCGGTTTTGGGCGCTGGGATTGCCGCCGCCCTTTGCCGGATCCCCCCCGTGCAGCTTGGGTCCGCGGCGCAAAATAGCAAACATCCTGAAAATCAGTTCCATCAAGGTTTCGTTTATATTGTCGGGACTGTCCATACCCAAATCTCCCCTTATCCGCTCCGCCGCAAGAGCATTTGTAAGGTACTTGAGCGTATTATAGCACGCAATACTAATATGTCAATATGTTCAAGTACCTTATTTTTTAAGTTTTACACAATTTATTTTATAATTATTGTCCATAATATGCATAACGCTCCGGAGCCGAGCCCCGGAGCGTTTTATGTTCGATATGGCGGGAAATTTCATCTCCATAAAGAGGTCAATTCATGATATCTTCAACTATATCCATAAAATGAACGGCCTCAGCCCCGCCCTTATTTAACATTTCAGCAATTATTTCCACATATTCCTTGTCTTCGGAAATGTCCTCCAGCCGGACGGCTGCCGTCCCGTCCGGGCATAAGCCTTCTATGCCATAGCCCGTATACCGGCCTATGTACCGCGAATACGCTTCCGACGAAAACACCCTGTATCGTAGCATTATGCAGCCTCCATGTTTAATGATAATCCATGCTAACACGCCCTTTTCGGCCGCTTCAAGTCCAATCGCTCGACGCCGTTCGACAGAAAAACACAGACGCACACAATGAGGCGCGTCTGTGTTTTTTATTATCAATATATTGCGATTTTTATTGATCTAATTAAAAATATTTTTTTATGTTTTCGGTTGCGGTTTCTATGGGCGCGCTGAGCGTCAGGGTGAAATTAACTCTTTCCTTCACGCTGAAGGAGTCCAGCCAGGCGAGAATCATCTCCGCAGCTTCTATGGACTTGTCCGCAAAAATTTTATAAAGGTTGTCTATAAATATGTGCGAAATGTCATAATTACCGGCATGTATGGCGCTGATAAAGCCTTTAAAAAATTCTGCGGATCCGAAATCGTAATCGGCGGCAACGATCAATCTCGCTTTATACGGGATATCATAGGTAAGCGAGCGTTCCTTTTCGATAACCACGACGTCGCCGGTTTCTTCGTCGATAGCCTTCTTCACCAGGTCGATCAGCAGCTTGGTTTTACCCGAGCCTTTCACACCCATAATTACTTTTACCATGCCAATCTCCTTTAACAATATAGTTTTTTCATTTTACCTCAAAACCGGCGGCCAGTCAAGGATTTGCTCAGAAGCCCGGCTTTCCCAGCAGCCTGAACATATTGCGCTTATAGGCCTCTACGCCCGGCTGGTCAAAGGGATCCACTCCGGATGCGTAGGCGGAAAGAGCGCAGGACATTTCAAAAAAATAGAGCAGCGCGCCCAGGCTTTCGGCATTCAATTCTCCCATTGACAGCTCTATTACCGGCACTCCGCCCGACATGTGGGCTTCCTTCGTCGCTTCAAGCGCGGTGCGGTTGACGCGGTCTATTGACATGCCCGCCAGGTAATTAAGGCCGTCCGCGTCCCGCGGGTCGAACGGCACTCTTAAAGCCGAAGCAGGCTCGGCCCAAAGGAAGGTTTCAAAAAGCAGCCGCTCCCCCTCCTGCACATACTGGCCGAGCGAGTGCAGGTCTGCCGTCAGCTCGAGCGAGGCGGGGAATATGCCCTTTCCCTCCTTGCCCTCGCTTTCTCCGAAAAGCTGCTTCCACCATTCGCCGAGGAAACGGAATTCCGGCTCCCATAGGCCTAAAAGCTCGATTTTTCTCCCCCTTCCCCCGTCATATAGCGCCTGGCGCGCCGCGGCGTAGAGCCAGGCCGGATTGTCCATACCCCCGACTGACAGCGCAGCCTCCGCCTCCGCCGCGCCCTTGAGCAGCGCGTTAATGTCGACTCCCGCGGCCGCTATAGGCAGCAGGCCCACAGGCGTAAGGACGGAATACCTGCCCCCCACATCCGGCGGAATGACAAAACGCTCGCAGCCCAGCTCGCTTGACAGCCTGAGCAGCGCGCCCCTCTCGGCGTCGGTGGTGGCGTAGACCCTGCCTGCGGCCGCTGCGCCGTATTTTTCTTCAAGCAGTCCTTTAAAAATGCGGAAAGCCACGGCGGGCTCCGTCGTGGTTCCGGATTTTGATATAACGTTTATGGAGAAGTCCTTGTCTTTGAGATAATCGAGCAGCCTAGACGCCCTCGCGCCCGACAGGCCGTTGCCGGCGTATATGAGTTCCGGCTTAGGCTTGTCAAAGCCGGGCGCCAGCAAATCCGTCGCCGCCTTGGCGCCGAGATATGAGCCGCCTATTCCTATTACAAGCAGGACGTCGCTGTCCTCCCGGATTTTCGCCGCGGCGTCTTGAAGCCTTTTCAGCTCGGCAGCGCCGGCCCGGCTCGGCAAATGCAGCCAGCCGGTAAATTCTCCTCCCGCCTCAAGGCGCTTATGGGCGGCTTCCAGCTTTTTCTCAAGCTCCGAGTCCGGCCCGGCCCCCGGAAGAAAGGGCAGGACCCCGGATATATCTGTCTTTATCATCGGCAACACTCCACAAGCTTTGCTTTCAAGTACCAGTTTAACTTATTGCGCCTTTCCTGTAAACAGCAACCTCAGATATTTCAAAAAAACCCTGCCCAGGCCCAGCCTGCCGACAGGCTCGGGCGCGACCACGGGCACCTCGGCAAGCTTTTGGCCGGACGACGAATAGATCGCGAGCTTGCCCAGCGTTTGCCCCTTGGCCACGGGAGCCTGGACGACGGGAATAAGCTCAAGCTCTCGCTTGAGCCCGGCCGCCTCGCTTTTCTTCAGCAGCAGCTTCCTAGTATCCCCCAGAACGGGCTGCATATACCTTACCTCTCCCAGCCTGACCTCGACGGGCGGTATGGCCTCTTCCGGGACGGCGCTTATTAAGGTATAGTTAGCAAAAGCGTGGTTGAGCAGGAGCTTTGCGCATTCAAAGCGGATGTCGGAGGTTTCGGCATGCATCACTACGGCTATATACTCCACACCGTCCCGCTCAGCCGAAGCGGAGAGGCAGTACCTTGCGGCCTCGGTAAAGCCTGTCTTGAGGCCGGTTGCGCCCTTGTAAAAGCGTACAAGCTTATTGGTGTTGGTTATCCCGAATTCACCGTGCCTGACAGTATCCATCCATATCGTCGTATAGTCCTTAATAAACCGGTGCTTGAGAAGCTCTCTCGACATCAGGGCTATGTCGTAGGCCGAGGTAAGATGCTCCCCCTCGTCCGGCAGTCCGGAGCAGTTGGAAAATACCGTGTCGTTCATCCCCAGCTCCTTTGCCCTGGCGTTCATCATGTCCGCAAACGAGCTCTCGCTGCCGGCCACATGCTCGGCCAGCGCGACCGCGGCGTCGTTTGCGGAAGCAACGGCTACCGCCTTGAGCAGCTCCTCGACCGTCATCTGCTCCCCCTCCTCCAGATATATCTGAGAGCCGCCCATCTGAGAGGCATAGGCGGAGGCTGTCACGGTGTCAGTCAGCTTAAGCAGCCCAGAGTCTATCCTCTCGGCAATGAGCAGCATAGTCATTATCTTGGTTACGCTGGCCGGAGGCAGCCTTTCATGCGGGTTATGCTCATAGAGGACCTCGCCCGTTTCCTCTTCCATAAGCAGGGCCGAAACAACGTTCTTCGACACGTCGTCCACGGAGCCGAGAGCAGACACGGCCTCCCATTCGCTTTCGTCAAAAGCCTCTTCGGCCGCGTCCTCCTCCGAGGCGGAAGCTGCGCACCATCCCAGCGGCAGCGTCAGCAGCAGCATAAGCGTAAGAATTTTTTTTAACACTATGCCCATCCCCTTCAACAATGGCGGTATTGCGGTATCTGTTTTTATTATTATGTTGCACCGGGTACAGGCATGCTTAATAAATAAAGACCGCTTATTGTTTTACATTGCAAAACTAGTTATAATATTATTGAAAAATGCATAATGAGGTTGGCAAATGACGAATCATTACACCGTAGCGGCTCCAGACATTATCCTGCTGAAGCTGGGCGAGCTGATACTGAAGGGCCTGAACAGGCGTTTCTTTGAGGACAGGCTGAAATCGAACGTAGCGAGAAGGCTTAGGGAATACGGCAGCTTTAAAATATATTCCATACAGTCCATAATTTATGTGGAGCCGCAAAACGGCGATTGCGACATGGCCGGCGCCTACGAGGCCTGCAAAAAAATATTCGGGATAATAACCGTCTCGCGTGCGGCGGCCTGCGAAAAGGACAAGGACGCCATATTGGCCGCTGCGCTGAAATATCTGGGCGGAGAGCTTTCCTCAACCGCCTCCTTCAAGGTTGAATCCAAGCGCTCCGACAAAAGCTTTCCAATGACGTCCATCCAGCTCTCTCAATATGTGGGCGGCGGGATTCACGACGCCTACCCCGGGCTTAAGGTGGACGTGCATAATCCGGAGCTTGTCGTCAATATCGAAGTGCGGGATCTTGCCGCCTATGTCCACGCCGGCGGGGAACCGGGGGCTGGAGGGCTGCCGGCCGGCTCCTGCGGCGGCGCTGTTTCGTTGCTTTCAGGCGGCATAGACAGCCCCGTTTCCACCTATATGATAGCCAGGAGGGGCGTATCAATAGTTCCGGTGCACTTTTTTTCCTTTCCCTATACCTCGGAGCAGGCCAAAGAGAAGGTGCTTGAGCTTGCCCGGCTGCTCCAGGACTGGTGCGGAAGGCTGACCGTGCACGTCGTGCCCTTTACGCGCATCCAGGAGGAGATAAGGGACAAGTGCCCCGAGGACTTTTTTACGCTGATAATGCGCCGCTTCATGATGCGCATTGCGGAAGCGATAGCCCTTCAAAACGGCTGCAAGGCTCTTGTCACCGGCGAAAACCTCGGCCAGGTGGCAAGCCAGACCATGGAGGCGCTGCATGTAACGGAAAGCTGCGTTTCCCTCCCTGTTCTGCGTCCCCTGATAGGAATGGACAAAAGCGAAATAATAGACCTGGCCCGCAGGATAGGGACCTTCGACACTTCGGTGCTGCCGTATGAGGATTGCTGCACCGTTTTTACCCCAAGGCACCCGAAAACCAAGCCGCGCCTTGAGGAAGTCCTTGCCGCGGAAGCGCCTCTCAATGCCGAGGCCTTGATTGAGGAAGCTTTGGCCAATACGGAGCGCATTAAAATAGCAAGGCGGGGATGAAAACGATGAACGGGGAATACTGCGCGGAAATAATAGGCGTCGGCACCGAGCTGCTGCTCGGCAACATAGTCAATACCGACGCGAGGGACATATCGGAGGCCCTGTCGGCGCTGGGCATCAACGTATACTGGCATACCGTTGTCGGCGACAACAGGGAGCGGCTCAAGGCCGCCGTGGAAATCGCAAAGGCGCGGGCGGACATCATAATAACCACCGGAGGCCTCGGCCCCACCTGCGACGATCTGACAAAGCAGACCCTTGCCGAATGCTTCGGCCTGCCCCTTGTTTTTCACGAGGAAGAAGCCGAAAAAATCCGCGCCTATTTCAAAAGCGCGGGCAGCTCCGCAATGCCGGAAAGCAACCTCAGCCAGGCCCTGCTTCCGGAAGGCTGCACTGTGCTGCGCAACCATAACGGCACAGCTCCCGGCTGCGCGTTCTTCTCCGGAGGAAAGCACGTCCTCATGCTTCCGGGCCCTCCGCGCGAACTGAGGGTGATGCTTGAAAGGGAAGCCCTGCCCTACCTCAGGCGCCTTTCCGATTCCGTGATAGTTTCGCATGACATAAGGCTTTTCGGCATAGGCGAAAGCGCGGCGGAGGAAAGGCTGCGGGATCTTATGCTGTCCATTTCCAACCCGACGCTTGCCCCCTACGCCGGCACCGGAGAGGTGCGGCTGCGCGTGACCGCAAAGGCAAAAAGCGCCGCCGAGGCCGAGGAGCTTATGTCGCCCCTGATAGAGAAGGTCAAGGCTGTCGTCGGCGAATATATATACGGCATAGACGTTCCTTCCCTGGAAGCTGCGGCGTTCAATCTGCTTAAAGCAAGGCGTCTTGTCTTTGCCTCCGCAGAGTCCTGCACGGGAGGACTTATAGGAAAGCGCATTACCGACATTCCGGGCGCGTCGGAGGTGTTCAAGGGAGGCGTCATAGCGTATTCAAACGAAGTAAAAAGCAAAGTATTGGGCGTGTCGCCCGATACTCTGGAAAGGTACGGAGCCGTTAGCCGGGAAACGGCTCTGGAAATGGCTGCCGGGGTTCGGAAGCTCGCCGGCGCCGATATTGCGCTAAGCTCCACCGGCATATGCGGGCCCGCCTCCGACTCAAGGGGCAGGCCCGTGGGGCTGGGCTTTATAGCGCTTTCCTCCCCCGAGGGCGGCTTTTGCCGCGAAATACGCATGGGGAGCGACAGGGACAGGGGCCGAACGGTAGCCGCGCACCACGCCTTCGATATGCTGATAAAATATTTGTCGGGAACTTTAAGGTAAATTATGCGTCTTACAGTCATTAAATCCCATAGGAGGAAGATTGCGAAATGAAAAGGATAATAACTCTGTTTATTTCGGCCGTTTTGTTTCTTAGCCTCATGGTTCCCGCAGCGGCGGGCGATACGCCGCAGACTGCGGCGGCCCCGGCGGACGGCTCAAATACCGCCGACGAGCGCCTTGCCGAAATCTTGCTGAAGGTAAAGGAAACTCTGGACATATCCAACGACTATACCGGCTTTTACGGCAATTACACGGAAAGCGAATACGGCGTCCGCTGGCAGCTCAATTGGAGCAGCGAAAACGAAAATTTGAATGTCCAGGCTGACGAAAACGGCAAGATATACGGCTTGAACCTGTATTCTTACGGCAGCTCCGACTACGGCTATAAGTATTACGACGGCCAGGTCTTCAACCCGCATTTTCCGAGAGTCACCAGGGCGGAGGCGGCCGCCGCGGCCGACACATTTTTGAAAAAGGTTATGGATCCCAGCGAGTCCGTAGAGTTTTACGAGTCGGGCGAATCCCCCAGGGACGAGGAAAACTATTTCTTCTACGGCAATTTGACTTTAAACGGCTTAAAAACCGATATCGGGGTCAACCTGACTATACGCACCTCCGATATGAAGGTAACAAGCTTCTACAGAGGCGACGGCGGCTACTACATATCCGGCGGCTATCCGACGGCGGACACGAGCGTTACGCCGGAGCAAGCTTTAAAGCTGCTGAAAACTAAATACACCGCAAGAGCCGAATACGCCCTTGTTGATAACAGCAAGGTCGCAAAGCTTATATATTTTGTTTCCACCGACGGCGACTATGCCGTTGACGCCAAAACCGGCGAGCTTGTAAGCATCAGCAACTATTACGCATATGACAAGTCATTCAGGACCATGGGCAGCGCCGAAGCCGCCTCGGCATACGACGGCAAGTCAGTATACCTGACCGAGGCGGAGCTGAAGGGCGTCAAATATCTGGAGGGCGTGCTGAGCGCCGCGGAGCTCGACAAGATAGTCAGGTCTGAATCCGCCTTCGGCCTGACTTCCGAATACGTCATGGGCAAGGTCAACTACAACGTATCGGACCCGAACGGGGGCGAAAAGCCCGTTCCCCTCACCGACGTCTCCGTATACTCCGACGATGCTGACACATCGAAAGCCGAAGAACAAGAAGCCAACGTCACCGCCGCCTTTTCATATACGCTGAAGGTGACGGATTACTCCGCCTTCGGTATAAGCGCCGAGGAATGGAAAAAGCTTAAGGACGAGGGCAACGAGCCCCAGGTAGTAAAATCCTTCACGCTGAATGCCAAAACGGGCGAAATCATGAGCTGCTACACCGATTATTTCGGCTTCGGCTGGAACGAGAATAAGACGTCCACAACTCCCGTCATCTCGGAAATCGCGCAGGCTTATATTTCCAAGCGCTATCCCGAGCGGTTTGTAAAAACCGGGCTTTACAACAGCAGCTCCAACATCTGGACCAACGTCGAGACCTATTCCTTCGCTTATTGCCAGTCGGTCGGCGGCTGGTTTTATCACGGCAACAGCATCTACGTCACAATAAACGCGCGGACCGGATATGTCGACGGCTTCAGCAGCTACTGGGACGACGCCGTGACCTTTGCTTCCGTCCCCTCCGTAGTGGGCGAGGAGGCGGCCGTCAACGCTTACATGTCGGCCTACAAGGCGGTGCTTCAGTATAATCTTCTTCCGATAAAAAAAGACTCATCCCAGTACTACGACTCCTCCGCCTACAAATTGCTGCTGGCCTACAGGCTCAACAACAAGGAAAGCGACAAATACATCAGCTATATCGACGCCGTAACTGGAGAGGCTGTATTTTCCGACTCGAGCTCATACGATCTGAAGCTGGATTATAACGACATCGAGGGCTGCTACGCAAAGGACGAGATACTCAAGCTTGCCGAGTACGGCGTCGGCTTCTACGCCCCCTCCTTCGAGCCGGACAAGGGCTTAAACGAGCTTGACATGATACTGTTTTTAATCAGCGCCAACGGGTACAAATACAAATACGGCGATTTGAGCGAGGATACGCTAAACGAGATTTATAGGACCGCCTATAACCTGAAAATACTTGAAAAGGACCAGAGGGAGCCCGCCAGAGTCATCACCAGGACGGACATAGCCAGGAGCTTCGTTGCCATGTCCGGCTATTCCGAGGTCGCCGGTTTCAAGGGCATCTTCAATTGCGGCTTTACCGACGACGCCGACATCCCCGAAAAGGATTACGGCTATGTGGCTATCGCAAAAGGCCTGGGCATCGTCGCCGGCGACCCCGCCGGATCCTTCCGTCCCAACGACGCCGTCACCCGTCAGGAGCTTGCGCATATGATGTACAAATACATGAGCAGATAAGCTCGGCGGCAAGAGGCGTACGCGGCAAAGCGCCGCGAGCAATCATTAGCACAACCGAACCGAGGCTTCGGCAAAAATGGAAGCCTCGGTTCGGCTTTTCTCTGCGGCGATATTTTTATTATCTGCAAGCAGCAGCCCCTTAGCGCCGGAAGCTGAAGGCCGCATCCTCGGATACGCTTCGGCTCGCTTCAAGGGCAGCTTATTACGCCTTCAGACCACAGGCAGGCACCGCAGGTGGGCTTTCGGTTGCCCAGGCAATCCTGGAGGTTATCATCCCGGTTTTCGCATCCGCCGCATTGGATGCACGGCGAGAATTCAAACCTGCGCACACGCTCTCTGAATGCGGCATATTCCTCCGAACGCCAAATGTCGCTTAAGCTTTGCTCCTTGACGTTGCCGAAAGAATGATGATACACCTTGCGCTCCGCGCCGTTGAGATATGTCAGGCCGCTATGCAGCAGCGCCATACAGGGGCTTACATCGCCGTCATGCCTGACGAAGGCGTTTCCCTCCTCGATGAATCTGCAATGCCCTTTTCTTCGAGCAAGCGCCTCTCCGCCCAGCGCGATATTGAAGTTCGACCGGAGGACTTCCATAAAGCCTTCCATGGCTTCGGGCAGGTTGAAGTCCATAAACGGCATATTTATCTCCGGATATCCCGCGTAATTGCGCGCATGCAGTTCAAGGCTTACGGTACTGCCGCATAGGCTTTCCTTCTCGGACTGCCTGTCCGTGGGAAGGACATTTGATATATTTACCTTCCGAACATGGTTGTCATTGGCAAAGCTTAGCAGCCGGCCGATTTGGTTGACGTTGCTTTTCATTGCGACAAAGGCAATACCCAGCTCCGCCTTGCCGTCCCTTCTTTGTCGTTCAATATTAAAGCCCGTGATATTGCTCTTTACAAGGCCGAAATCGCTGTGCTGCCTTATTTTTTCATAGCCGCCGGTTTCAAACGAATCGACAGAAACCCAAAGCATGTCCAAGCCGGCGTCCAGCAGCCGTACGGACATATCCTGCGACAGCAGGGTTCCGTTCGTAAGCAGCTCGACACGCTTGCCCTTGTCCGAGGCGGCCTGCACCATGCGGATAATATCCCTATGGTGCAGCGGCTCGCCCATGCCTCCGAAGAATACCGTTTCGACGCTTTCGGGCATCGTATCCATGCATCTGTCAAAAACCGAGGCTTCCATATCCTCGTAAGCCTCGTCAATCCATGTCTTTCTGAAGCACATTGTACAAGAAAGGTTGCATTTCGAGGTCGGCTCAATATAAAGCTTTTTCAAATCATCGGATTTGCCCAAGTCATTGCCGGAGGCTCCAGCCTGATTTTTTTTCCCGTTTTTTATCTCTTTTTCAAAAATACGCTCGTCTATATTCTCCCAGTTGAGCAGCGGCATTGCATTGCTCCTTCTCAAAATCAAATTTCTCAAGCTCTTGAATCACAGGTTTTCGGCGTTTTTATAAATCTCCTCCACTTCCTTCTTGCTTGTCAGCTTTGACAGGGCAAAAGCAATCAGGATTATCCCCGGGATGTCCACAAGCAGCCGGGTGAGGGCAAACCTGAGGCCCAGAGCCGACATTTCAAAAAGCAGCATGGGAATCTTCGTAGTTGACCAGGCGCCTATAAAAATCAATATATTTGAAAACTTAACTCCCTTTTTCATAAACACGGCGGCGACCGGAAAGGCTCCGTACAGCGGTCCCGCCGCAGCAGAGCCAAGCAGGATCGACAAAAGTATACCCCTTATTCCCGAACCCTCGCCCATTAGCCTGATCATTGTCTCGCGCGGCACCCAAACGTCCATAAGCCCGAGCAGCACAAATACCGGCGGAATCACAAGCAGCATTTCCTTAATCGAATAAGAGGTTATTCCAAGCGCTTTGACGGCAAGCTGCCTGTTAAAAAGCGTTAAAACCCCAAGGGCCGCCAGTGCGATCAAAAACGCCCTGTATCTTTTCAATACCGACTTCATCTCAATTCACCGCCGATCCTATAACTAACGCGACAAAAAAGGAAAAACAAAAGCCAGCAAATTTCTCAAAACAGCCAATTTTCTACCAAAATACTTGAATTCTACCGGCAGCGTTACGACTCCAACCATCATAAGGGCCGAGACAAATGCGCCTATCTGCATGTAGCCGGCGCCGCCCTTCAGCAGCATGGCCGCCATGGGAAAGGCCACAAATCCCGGTATAAGCGTTATCGCCCCCACTACCGCCGAGAACAGGACGCCCAGCCAGCCGGATTCGGCGCCGATGACCTTTGTAATTGCCTCCGCGTCAAGCACAGCCAGCAGTACCCCCACAAGCAGCAGAACCGCTAAAAACTGCGGCAATATATTTTCAAAGGTCTTCCACGCTTTTTTAAAGACAAAATACTTTTCTTTTTGTCTTTTAAAAATGATAATATCAGAAGCAATGCTGCCGCCCCGTACAATATATATGAATCCACAATTGCCCATCCTCTAATGCTTATCATGCTTATCTTGGCGGCCGAGGAAGGCGCTGAGCGCCTTTCCCTAAAATTCGGGGAAAACCGTCTTCCCTGCCGGCAGCCCTCAATTAGTCCTCGGCGCCTCCGGTCTGAAAAGCCGCCGCCCCATCCGCAATCGCATGCAAAGCCGTCTTAAAGCCCGAGCCTGCCTTGCCGCCATATAAATCTTTCTCGTTTTATACTATGCTTGCAAAGATTATCATATTTGCTGCGCCTTGTCCATATTACGCGCAGCTATTTTTGCGTTCGGCCCGAACGGCCTTATAAAACGCATTTCCGAGAAACTTGCGTTCGGGCCATTTCGAGAGGACGCCTCCCGCTTGCCCTGACTTGGGCTTGCCGAATAACTCGCAGATTTATAAGGGAATGAGATAAATTTAAAGATAAGGAGCCTGCGCGAGCTTTCCGGCATTCCATAAGCATGCGTTTAGGGACGCAGCCGCCTATAAACAGAGCCTGAAATGCTCAAAATCAGCATATTATAGCCTTTGTCAAGTATATATCAGCTGAAAAAACGCTATAGCGCTTTTTCAGCTGGCTCTAAATTATCCGGAGGGGTTATCACTATTTCTTTGCCTCGTACGCTCATTTTTACCTTGTTTCCCTCTATGCCAAGCTGCGATAAGAATTCCGGCGGTATCTGGACACGCCCGTTCCTGTCCAAAACGGCGAATTCCTCGTGCATCGAAAAGTGTTCCCCCGCACCGGTAGCGAAGCCGCCCACCTCGGCCATTCGAGCGGCATAGCCGCTTTTAATTATCCTTTCGCTGCTTATCTTTCCGTCCCTGATGGAAACCACCCTTCCCACCTTTTCAGCCACCGAAAGGTCGTGTGTAACTATGACTATGGTAAGGCCCAGCTCTCTGTTGAGTCTTCTGAAGGTTTCAAAAATATAGCTTGCGGTAGCCGGGTCTACGGAGCCGGTAGGCTCGTCGGCAAGGAGTATCTTGGGCTCGTTGGCCAGGGCTATGGCTATGGCCACTCTTTGCTGCTCGCCTCCCGACAGCTCGCCGAGGCGGCTGTCGCGCTTGTGCGACAAGCCGACCAGATCAAGCAGCCTCAAGGCCCGTTCCCTGCTCTCCCTGCCTCCGGAGTCGGCCGAAAATAGCATGGGCAGCTGCACGTTCTGCCAGGCCGGAAGGTAGGGCAGCAGGTTCCGCGCGTTGTTCTGCCAGACAAAGCCCACAGTATAGCGCTTGTAATTTACCAGCTCGCTGTCGCTGAGCTTAAACAGATCCATGCCGTCAACAAACAACCTCCCGGCCGTGGGCCTGTCCAGACCGCCTATCATGTTTAAAAATGTGGTTTTCCCGCTGCCGCTGTTTCCTATTATGGCCATCAGCTCCCCGCGCTCCACCTTTGCGTCGAGGCCCTGCAGGGCCATGACCTCCGTTTCCTCGGTCTTGTAAATCTTTATCAGGTTGTCGCACTGGATTATGCAATCGCCGACGTTATTGTCCACCTTTGATTTCACCGTCCTCCAGCTCGTATACTTTGTCCCCGATTTCCATGAAACCCCTGTCGTGAGTCGTCATCACAATAGTCACGCCCTGGCTGCTGTTGAGCTCCTTAAAAATTCTGACCACCTGAAGCGCGGTATTGGTATCGAGCTCGCCCGTGGGCTCGTCCGCAAAGACTATCTTAGGCCTGTGCGCTATGGCGCGGGCGATTGCAACCCTCTGCTGCTCCCCGCCGGACATTTCTCCGGGCATATGCGATAAGCGCTTGCCAAGCCCCACCATTTCAAGGCATTCCCTGGCCCGCTCCTGTCTCCCGTTCTTCCAGCCGGCCAGACGCAGCGCGTATTCCACGTTTTCCATTGCCGTCATAATCGGTATAAGCGCCACGGATTGGAAAACAAAGCCTATGCCGCTTCTTCGAAGCTTAGTCTTCTGCGCTTCGGATAGTTCCGCAACGCTTTGGCCGTCAAAAAAAACTTCGCCTTCCGTAGGAGCATCCAGAGCGCTCATTATATTCATGAGCGTTGTTTTGCCTGATCCGGAACGCCCTTTCAATATGGTCAGCTTTCCGGCCGGTATCTCTACGTTGATCCCCTTCAGCGCCCAGAACAGCTCCCCGCCGGGCAGGGGGTATGCTTTTTTTATTCCGTTCGCAGTCAATATGCTCATATCCATAGTTCAGCCCCCCCCTCAATTATCAATCTTCACCCAGCTTCAGTGCCTGCGATATCCTTATCCTCGAAATCAAAACGCCGAGAATTATCATGCATATTATTACCATAGCCGCCACCACAGCCAGCAGCCTGGCCATGTCCGAAGGCAGCGAGACTATCTCGAGCGGTATCACCGTGTCCGTCGAGGAATAGGCTATCTGCACCAGCGGAATATAGAGCCGCGACGCCAAAAGCCCTACACCGATGCCCATGGCTATTGACAGCCCCGAAATGAAGAGCTGCTCGTTTGCCAGCATGCCTATTATCTCCTTCATGTACATGCCCATTGCGCGGAATATCCCCAGCAGCAGCGTCCGCGACCGGATCGACAGTATCCAGTATATCAGGAAACCTACCGAGCAAAGGATCAAAACGATGGTAAAACCAAGGGTCAGAATGCCGTTTGTGCCCTGAAAAATGGGGTCATTCTTCAATTTTATAAGCTCTGCCGTCTTGTCGCGGAAAAATGTAAAGGAGGTATGCGTTTTTTCGGCAAACTCGTATATAAACGACGTGTCGCCTTTTGCTTTTATCCATATCTGATAGGGAGTCAGCCCGCATTGCGCCTGGTAGTAGCCGAAATTGGTAACCACCAGATAGTTGTCGGTCTCCCGGTAAACTCCGTCCTCGCCTTTAGAAACGGTAACGGGATTATAGGCCGGCCAATAGTCGACAAAACCGTAGATGACTCCGCGCGCCGAGTTGCCGTCCCTGTCCCGGTAGCTGATCGTGTCGCCGAGACTCAGTCCCAGGTTATTCTTCATGTTCGTCGAAACCAAGACGGCCATGGGATTCCTTGACATGGCGTTGAGGTAGTTGTACCAGTGTTCAGGCAGCAGGCCGTCCTTCAGCTCAGCCGTCTCCCCGAATTCCTTTGTGTTTATGCCCATAAGCGTAATAGGAACATAGGCGTTGTCCTTCCCGCAGGAGCAATTGGCCTTCGTATCGTAAAGCACCTTGGTTACGCTGGCCGCCCCCTCAAGCTGCTGATATTTGCCGTAATCCGGCTCCGTATATACCAGTGGCACGGTGCCAAGCTCCTCCACGGTATCCACCTGGTCGCGGTTGTCCTTCCAGACCTCCTGGAGCACCAGATCCGCGCCCGCCGCATAGTTGATCCTGTTTTCCTCGTTTGTATTTATGGTTCGGGCCGTTTCGGCGTTGAACACTCCTATGGCAAGCGTAATGACAAGAAAAGCGGTTATATAGCCCTGGCTGTTGCGGGTCCTCAATACCCAAAGAAAGGAGGCGTACATCTGCGGCTTCCAAAACTTTTTGCCGGCGCTGTATACCAGCCACGCTGCCGCGGGAATTAGCCTGAGCGCCGCCAGCCCCGCGCCAATAATGAAAAGGGACGAGCTGAGGAATAGCAGGGGATCCAGTCCCTGCCCCTCCATCACCTTCCGGGCAAGCTCCGTTTTCTGCCCGTTGAAGGCGTATAAGCCATACAGCGAAACGGCCAATAGTATAAAATCGATAAAAAACCGCTGATAAAACGGCTTGTCCGAACGGCGCTTTTTCTGCTTCTGAACGACGATGCTCAGTTTGGCATACCTGAAAACCGGGAGAACCATGGCGACTATCGAGCATAGGGCGGCGGCCAGTGCGTAGGCAATCACCTGGGCGCTGAACCTTACCTCGAGGGCCTGGCGCGACACGAATTCCAAAAACGCGTTTGCCGAACCCAGTATTTGGCATATGAGCATGGAAAGCGGAAGCCCCGCGGCCAGGCTGGCGGCGCCTATTAGAGCGCTTTGAAGCAGGTAAATTGAAATGAGCTGGTTTCTGCCGGCGCCCCTGCTCTTGAGTACAGAAATCTCGCTCTGCTCCATGGCAAGAATCTGTCCCGAAACCATAAAAATGAAGGCCGCAAGCAGGGCGTATATGGGTATCTGCAAAATTTGAAGAGTAACCTTCACTTTTACCGCTTCGGTCAAGTAGCGCTTGAGTATGTCTCGGTAATAATCGTTGTAGCTGCAATTGTTCAGGCTTTCGTGATAGCTTGCGTATTCCTGGGCCTTGTTGTATATGTATTCGGCGTTGTCCACAGTCACGCCGGTATAATCCATGATGACGAACCACAGGCCCATCGCCTTATACTTCAAGCCGTCCAGCCTGCTGAATAGGCTATTGAAAACCGCCTCCGGCATCATAAGGTCGCTGGAATAGCTGTTCGGGCTCTTATACCAATAGTGGTCGTCGGCGGCGCCGTTTTCGTAGATTCCCGCTATTCTTACCCTGTAGGGCGTCGCCCCGTCGTCCATGAGGATGTCCTCAAGCTTGAGCACCTCTCCGAGCATCAGGTTAAGGCTTATTTGCGCCTTCTGGCTTACTATTACGTCTATGACTCCGTCCTTAATCTCATTAGAATACAGGCTGCCGGATATAATTTTAATGTGATCCTCTATATCGCTAAGATAGCCCAGCCTTACGCTTTCGCTTTGGAAATTGGAGCGCTTCCGCTCCGGCGTCACCTTCACCTCATCAAGAAAAATATTTTTAATCAGGTATTCGGTCTTAAGCCCGAGCTCGTCAGCCATTCCTTCGGCTATTTTATCCTCGGCATAAAACTGCCGGATGGCCCTGCTGTCCTCGCCGGAGCCCACATGGACCGTTGACAGAAGATAGGCCATAGTGGGATATCTGCCGTTTTCGGCCGTATACTCGGCAAAGCTGTTTGTCAGCATCCGCTGCAGCGCGGCGTCGGTATACATGGGGTTGCCGGCGGCTATGGCCACAAGCAATATATTGCCGATCAGCAGCGCGGCCATCAGCCACTTTTTATTCAGCATCTTCCTTACGACAAATTTAAGCATATGTTATTCCCCTATTCCGGCTGACGGCGCTATTTGGTGTTGTAGGAGCCGAGGATCAGCACATCGCCCTCGCTGAGCCCCTGAACCACTGAAACCTCGACTCCCGTCCCGGGTCCGCGTATTATGCGCCGCTTTTTAACCTTGCTTCCGTCGAGCAGAAGAACGTAGGCGACACCCTCTTCGGTTTCTACGGCCGACTTATCTACGATCAAGGCGTCTTTCATCATCGTGTATTCCACCGACATTGAGGCGTGGTCGGCTCCGTATTTCAAATCCTCGGGATTAGCCTCCACATAAACGCCTCCCAAGTAGACGCCGTCGGGCATCACCTCCGGCGAGGATACTACCCTTCCTTTAACGGTGAGCTGCTTCTCTCCCCTGCCCACCTTCATGGTCACTTCCCTGTTGTATGCAAAGGTACCGCCGGTGCTGGCCGCGTAGTACAAAACCGCTCCATCATAGCTTATGACATACAGAGGTGTATTGGCTTTGATAAGGTCCCCCGCCTTGTAGCCTGACGCCACGGATTTGACTACTCCGTCTATGGGCGAATACAAATATGTATCCTTAAGCTCCGCCTCTTTTTCTTCAAGCTGAGCCGTCATATTTTTCAGCTCATATTCGGCTTTTAGAACATAAGCGTCATAAGCCGCCTGGGCCTTTTTTACCTTTAGCTGCGTTATTTCCTCATCAAAGCTGTTTTCGGCGCTTTCCGAGGCGGCCGCTTCGACGAGAGCCGCCATTTTTTCTTCCGTTTCATCGCAGCTTGCCTTGTAATACTCTATCTGGAGCCTCAGCTCCTTTACGTCCGACTCGCTTCCGGTACCGCGGAGCACGGCCAGAACGTCGCCCTTTCTGACATGCTGGTTGCGCGAGGCGCGCAGCTCGGAAATCACGCAGTCCTCGCTTCCCGTCGAAACCGTCTTGCTGAAAACAAAGCTCGGGTCGGCTTCCAGCTCGGCGGTTCTTACCAGTTCCCTGGGTGTCAGCGTTTCGGTCTTATAGACGGTTTCCTTCGCGTCGAGCAGCTCCGCAGAAAATACGCCCGCTTCAGCTCTGTCTCCGCTGCTTGCGCTCCCGCAGCCGGCCTGCGCCGTCAGGAGCGAGATAGCAAGAGCCAATGCGGCGGCCTTTGCGGCCCTTGTCACTTTAATTGCCGACATAGACTTCATCTCCTTCCGAAAGCCCCTCCGTTATCTGGACCAGAGCATCCGTGGCAACGCCTTTTTTTACCGTCTGTTTTATCTTTTCGCCATTAGTAAGCTTATATACGAATAATTGCCCGCTATTGTCCCGCTTAAGCGCGCCCGAGGGTATTATCAGGGCGTCATCGGTATAATCCCGGATAACATAGATCACGGCGTACATGCCGCTTTCTATCTGTATTCCCTCATTATCCTTGATAGTAAATTTGGATTTCGGTTCTGCGCCGGAAGCAACGATGGACAAATACTCCGCTCTGTCGTAAGGCTGATACTCCACCTCCACGCGCTTTCCGGCCAAGGTTGCGTAAACTTCATAGGAGCTTCTAACCTTCTCGGCGCTTATATATTTGGCTGATATGTAAATCTCGCTGTCGTCCGCCACCCAGATAAGCGGAGCGTAGGCTGCGGCGTAGCCTCCCTCACTAGCTGTGCAGTAAACCACCCTCCCGTCGCAGGGCGAGACGATAACTCCGCTTTCTATAGCTTCCTCAAGCTTGCTGATTTCCCGGTTTCTCTCTTTCATCGACAGCTCAAAGAGCCTGGCGTCGGAGTCAAACTTATTTTGCAGCGTTTCAATTTCAATTTGCTTGCCGCGCAGCTCGGTATCCGGCGCGTCTGAGGCTTTAAGCTTCTCAAGCTCGATTTTTGCTATTTCAATATCGCATTGGGCCTGAAGATGCTCTAGCTCGTAGCTTGCGCTCTCATAATCGGCCGAGCTCTTCAACGATTCAAGCCGAGTCTCATAAGCGCTGACGTCCAGCCGGGCAAGAATCTCGCCTTTTTTAACCGGACAGCCTATGTAAACGTTTACCTCCCCAATAAGGCCGTCGGCGGCAAATGACAGCTCCTTAACCTTTGGCACCGCGAGGCCCTCATAAGTTTCAATTTCGCATATCGCGCCCTTGTACGCTATAGCGGTATCCGCCTCCGCTCCGACCGGCTCCAGCAGCTCCGGGGCTTGCGCGGCAAGCTTCCGCTCCGCGCAGCCGAAGAGAAATGCCGCAGGCGTCAGCGCGAGGAGGAAAACCGCCGCGATTCTTTTCACATTTGCCATATACGCCAATCCCTTTCCGCCGCAATAAGTTGTCAATATCAATTCAAAGCGCAGGCTCAGCCTATTATTACGCAATCGCCCTCGCTAAGGCCGCTTATTATCTCGGTATAGCCCTCGGCCTGCAAACCGCATTCGATCTCCTTGGCGCTCTTTATGCCGTTTCCATCCTCGTAATAAACCATGGTTTGGCCATCGACGCTGAATACGGCCCTGCTTGGTATCATAAGAACGTCCCTTCTTTCATCCAGAAAAAGTTCTACCGTACCCTTTGCCCCTGTTTCGGCCGGCGCTTCGCTGCCGGTAATGGCAAAGTATACGGTTTTTCTTCCCGATTCGTCTATTTTTGCGTCGAGCCCCAGTTGTTCTGCGGGCGTATAAACGGCGGCATACTCGGCTCCGTCGGAGTACACCGTCACCTCCTGCCCGGGAGTAAAATAAGCGTAATTTGCCGTTGCCCCGATGAAAACCGAAGAATCCATATCGGTAATTATCACAACATTTTCGTTTTTTGCGGACTTCATCCCCGCCGTTATTTTTTTTACGTAGGTCACGGTGCCGCTTATCGGCGCATAGAGCCTCCGGGCTTCTATTTTTTGCTCCAGCTCGGCTTTTTTCTCGTTCAAAATTTCAAGAGAGCTCTCCTTGTAGGCGATTGCCGCCTTTTTCGCGTCCGACGTTGCCGTGGAACCGCTTCCTTCAAGCTCCTCGTCCAGCAGGGCAAGCTCCAGCGCCTTGCTTTCTTCGTCCAGCTCGATCTCAAGCTTTTCAATTTCGCCGCTTACGGAAGCTATTTCCCCGCTAAGCTTGCTTATGTCAAGCTCGGCAACCAGCGCGCCCGCTTTAACATAATCCCCGGCTTCCACAAAAATGGAACCGTAGTACTCGTCATCCAGGCCAAAGCTCAGCCTCTCCGATCGTGTGGCACTGTAGGTGCAGCTCACTTTTTCCGTCAGCGTCATATCGCCTCTTGTCACATAGGCGGTTGAAAATTCACTTCCTCCGTAGGGAGTAACAAGCGGCAGCTCCGGTATCTTCGCCTCCTCCGGCAGCAAAAAGCAGCCGCATAGGCATAAAGTTAATATTATAAATATAATAGCGGGTATGGCAATCATTTTTAACTTCAATTGCCTCAGCTCCTTTTGGAAATATAGACTACGGTTAATTCCGTAAAAAAGCAACAAGAAAGGAGTCGAAAATTAAGTGATATTATACATTCCTATTAAAATACAGTCAACTTACTTCAGTCATATTAAATAAAAAAAGACGCAAAGTCACCCGACTTTGCGTTCTTCGGCACTAAAGGCTTCTAGAATCCTATATTAAGGCCGCCGGTTATTTTCAACATGCTCTCGCTTCTGGCTGCATCCGCCTTGCGGATAGCCTCGTTTACGGCCGCCACAACCATGTCCTGAAGCATCTCCACATCCTGAGGATCAACCGCCTGAGGGTCGATTACAAGCTCCACAAGCTCGTTTTTCCCGTTTATAACGGCCTTGACCATGCCGCCTCCCGCCGTTGCCTCGTAGGTTTTCCTTTCTATTTCCTCCTGCATTTTAAGCATGTCCTGCTGCATTTTTTGCGCCTGCCTGATCATGTTCATATTCATGCCGCCGCCGTATGAGCCGCCCTTGAACGCGCCTTTTGCCATATACAAGCACACTCCTTATTGTTTCAAATCCAGCTTTACGCTCACGGCTTCGCCCGTCAGCTCAGAGGCCGCCTCTTTAACGGCGGCAAGAAGCTGTGGATTGCTTAGAAAGCCTTGAGAGTAGTAGTTCAGCGCCAATATTTTTATGCTCCCTTGCGAAAGCTCGACATCCGCATGCTGGGGATCGCAAATTATCTCAAATTCCTTGTCCGACAGCCTCCCCTTGAGCGCCGCGAGCACGGATTTCCACTCCGGAACCTTGCCGGAGCCGCCTGATTTTTTATCCGCCGCAGAACCCGCAAGACCGGCGGCCTGACTGCGGGTATTTATCTCCGCTTTTAACGGTACTTCTCTGGCCCGCTCCTCTCCGGGCTCCTCAAAGGCGCGCGCAGCCGTTTCCGTTTCTCCCTTCGGCTTGCGGGCCGCCGCGATTTCCGCCGCTGCCGCAGAACCGGCTCCAGAGGCGCATAATTTAAGCAGGCACAGCTCCGCAGCCAGCTTCCTGTCGGCGCTTCTTGCCAGGCGCTGCGCGGCCTCCTGAAGCTCGTTGAGCCCGGCTAGCAGGCGCGGCGCGTCGGCAAGCCGCCCCAGCTCCCTCAATAGGAAGTCGGCAAATGCGCCGCTCATAAGGCTGCCTCCGCTCTTTGGAGCTATCTTCAGAAGCAGCAGATCCCTATAGAGGGCGGCAAGCTGATTAAGCGTCGAGCCGACTTCCTTCCCGCTGCGGTACAGGGCGTTTAGCCTGGCTATTGCGGCTTCTCCGTCTCCCAGCAGCAGTTCCTTCATTAAAGCGCAAATTTCGTCGTTCTCAGCTAGACCGATTGCCGACAACACTCTTTCCCTGTCCACAACGTCCGCGGCGCATTGGTCAAGCAGGGACAAAGCGTCGCGGAACGAGCCGTCGGCAAGACGGGCCAGCAGCAGAGCGGCCTCCTCTGTCAGCCCTATGCCCTCCGCCTCCGCTACCTTCAGCAATCGCCTTATTATATTTTCCGGCGGTATCCTCCTAAAGGAATACCTCTGGCAGCGTGACAATATAGTAGCCGGCACCTTATGAAGCTCGGTGGTGGCCAAAATAAATATAAGATGCTCGGGAGGCTCCTCCAGTATTTTAAGCAGCGCGTTGAAGGCCGAATTTGAAAGCATATGGACTTCGTCTATTATATACACGCGCTTTTTTACCGCCACTGGTGAGAAACCAGCTTCTTCACGAAGCAAGCGCACATTTTCCACGCCGTTGTTGGACGCCGCGTCCAGCTCCGTTACGTCAAGTATGCTGCCGTTTTCTATTCCAACGCAGGCCGGACATCTTCCGCAGGGATTGCCGCCCACCGGGTTTTCGCAATTCACCGCCCTGGCCAGCAGCTTGGCGCAGGTGGTTTTGCCAGTTCCCCGGGTGCCGGTAAACAAGTAGGCGTGAGACAGCCTGCCCAGCAGAACCTGCTTTTTCAATATTTCGGTTATATGCTCCTGCCCATCCACCTCGTCGAAGGTTTTCGGCCTCCATTTCCGGTAAAGCGCCTGATACAAGGAGCGGCTCACCTCCGTTTTATCTTAGGGCGAAAAGCACGCAGCGTAAACAGTTACGCTGCGCTGACATCACCCTTTCGGCGCGCGGCAGGACCGCACACCTGCCTTTGATAATCGCGATATATCCGTTACCCCGGCAGCCTGCTCGGAATCGGCTGCCTCGCGGCACACGGCACGCACCGCTTAATGCTGCTCGGTTTCCCGCCTGACATGGTTCACGGGGTTCCGTTGCGCAAGACCGGTTCGTCAACGCCGCTTGCCGGGGCCTGACAATACATCGCGACACCGGGGGCAGGAGTTCATCCCTGCTGTAGCGGGTTGCAGGTACAGGGCACCGCTGTCTCCCCGACTAGTGCGGCCCTGCCCCGCGCCGAAATATTGCTTTAATATATTTTACTTTATCGCCGGAATATAATCAACTATAATTTTATAGCAGATTGATGACGAATTGTGCCGCGCTTATGGCAAGGAACAGCGCCACGCCCCAGGTTGCATATACAATGGAAAACGCCTTTTCGTCCGGTATGGCGTCGTCCGGCTCGGCTACCATGAATCTGCGGCGCTCCCTTATGAGCAGGTAAACGCCCGCCGCGACCAGAGCTAGCAGGGCAAGGCCATACGCCGCCAGAACGGCCATAGACGGAAGGGACGCTAAAAAACCGTTTATAAGCTCCACCTGATCTGCCGCTTTGCCCTTCAGCGAGTCCATTTTTGAAAATTTCAAAACGGCCGCGGACACCACAGTCCCCAAAAAATTGATAATCATGTGAAGTCCTACGGTATAGCGGATCCGGCCTGTCTTGATATAGATGAAGCCGAAAAGCAGCCCAAGGCCGTAGGCGTAGAAAAATTGATAGAAGTTGCCGTGAAACAAGCCGAAGGCCAGCGCGGAAAAGAAAAGCGCGGTTCTTTTGTCGATGCGGCCTATCCTGTCGATAAGGAGCTTTCTAAATATAAGCTCCTCCATCAGCGGCGCCAGCAGCACCGCAAAAATAAACGTGACGTATATGTTCGACATCGACATCGCAGTTTCCAGCGGATTTCTTGCCGGCAAACGGAACAGGCTTTGCAGCGCCGACGTTACGCCGTAGCCGAGCAGGTTTAGCGGATACATTATTCCAAAGCACATAACCAGATACATTAAAAACTCTCTGGCGCTTATTCCGTTTTTAGCTACAGGCTTATCGATTGGCTTAGGCAGGGTATAGAGATAAACGGGAAAGGCAAGCAAATACAGCGGCAAAACCGAAATCAGCCAGATATACCAGTCGGACTCCATAAACTGCGGATATTTCAGCCTTATAAGCGCTGCGGCCAGGAACTGGACCGCGACGGTTATAAGCATTAATAGAGAGCAGGAGAGGCCTATGCGTGAAAAATACCGTTTAACTGGCCTGAAATCTACAGCCGCAGTGTTTTCTTCCACTAAAATACCTTCCTTCATTGTTCCCGGCAATATCATACGGCGCCGTAACGGCTCTAACAATAAGATATGCGTTTAGTTGAATGCGCTATGAGCTTTGCTGTTCCAGCTAAAAATGCCGCTCGCGGCAACTTGAGCTGCTTTCCGCAGCGAAGCGCGCGAGCGGCTCTAACCTACTTGACCCTCACTATGCAGGTGAGCGTTGCGCCGTTTACGGTCACCTTAATTTCCGTCTTGCCGGAACCGACCGCGGTTACCTTTCCGTTTGCGTCAACTGTGGCTACGCTGCTGTCCGCCGAGGAATAAACGGCATCGCTTCCTTCCGGGGCGCCCTCCACCTTCAATGTGAAGGCTTCCTTTGTCGCACCGTTCAGCGTAACATCGCTGTGGCTTAGGCGCAGACCGCCGGACGAGCTGGAGCCCGTGCTTGAGCTCGTACCAGCGCCCGCAGGTGCTGAAGCGGTTACGCGCACAATGCACTCTGTAGTAATACCGCCCGCCGAAGCGATAACGACCGTCGTACCCTTGTTGACTGCCTTTACAACGCCCTCCTCGCTGACCGTCGCCACAGCGGGATCCTCGGAAACCCAGGTAATCTCAGCATTTGTTCCGGCCGGAGATATGGTCGCTACCAGCTTGAACTCCTCGCCTATCTTAGATAATGTGAAGTCGTCCCGGTTTAGAACTATTGAATTAACGACCGGCGTAGGGGTTGGCGTTGGCGTCGGCTCGGGAGTAGGAGTGGGCGTCGGCGTCGCAGGCGGAGGCGTGATATCCGTTACGCCCTCGTTTTCAGATTGTCCGGGCTTTTGAGTCGGCGTGCTTTCGGGGCTCTGGGTATTCAAGGTGCTGTTCACCAATACAATCACTGCCACTATAATAGCCAACAAAACGATGATGCCAAATATAAGCTTCCAGTTGGAATTTGCCGCTCCGGCGGTTCTCTTTCCGTCGCGGTTTTTCCTGGCGCCGCAATACGGGCATCTGCTTCTTACGGACGAATAGCGCCTGTCGCAGCGGCCGCATTTAACCTCATGAAATAGTCCCATAAACGCCCTC
Source organism: Clostridiales bacterium (assembly GCA_029265405.1). Taxonomy (GTDB): domain Bacteria; phylum Bacillota; class Clostridia; order Oscillospirales; family Oscillospiraceae; genus JAJUJI01. The sequence goes on from JAJUJI010000009.1 coordinate 81,289, forward strand.
CGTTCGTGTATATTAGCAACAATCGCATGCCGTTCACGCGGCATTGGGACGAGTATAAAGTATAATCAATAATAATTTAAGTAATATTCATAACTTATTGGTGCTCAACACTACAATAATACCCTTTTTGACCGTATTCGTCAACGTCTTTTTGACGACGGGCTTAAAATAATGTTTCATTTTTTACGGGAAATTATCGCTCTAATCTCAGGCAGCGGTGCAAATTCGACCGAAAATAAAGATAAAAGTCAGTTTTCGGTTGTCTTCAAGCTGCGCTTTTATTGACAAGTCCATTAAGTCTTTCTCCGGATTCCGCCTCGCGACGGACACCATCGCCCTTTGGCTATGCTTTTCCCTCTGCCTGGCGGCTTCGGGGCTTTCACACTCCGGAATGTACGCTCACGCGGCGCACAAATGGCCGTTACCGTCGGTTTGCAGACGATAACGGCCATCTTTCATTTTGCAGCTTTTGAGTGTGCTTTGGGTTCGCGCCGTTTTTAAGTTTATGAGCTTCGGTACAGCCCATTACTTGAACCTGCGGTTCGCAAAACGTCTTTGGGAAACTCGCCTAGCGTGCCTTCAGCTTTCAGTTAGCTTAGGCTTGCTATAAATTAAAGTATTCCCGCAGGAATAAGAACAACCTAAAATAAGGAGTTTGCCCGAATTTTTCAGCGGTCTAAAACATATTATTATTTTGGGCTCCAGTTAAACCGGCTGTTTTCAGCCGCCGTCAAACAGAGCCTGAAAGTCTTAAAATCCGTATATTGGAGCCTTAGGCGGGTATACACCCGCCTAAAAGTGTTATAACGCTTTTCAAGCAAGCCCTTTACTTATTATGCGTGCCGCTATTCGCTTACGTAGGGCAGCAGGGCTATCTGTCTGGCCCTCTTTATCGCCGTGGTCAGCTCCCGCTGATGCATGGCGCAGGTGCCTGTGGTCCTGCGGGGCAGGATCTTGCTGCGCTCGGAAATAAAGCGGCGAAGCTTTGCCGCGTCCTTATAGTCTATCACGCTGGTCTTGTCCGCGCAGAATTGGCAGACCTTCCTGCGCTTGCGCGAACGCGCCTGCTTTCCGTCCTTTTCGCCGGCGTCGTTATTCTTATAAGCCATTGCTTTCTCACTCTCCTTAATCAATCAGTTTATCTGGCGGTGGCCGAATTAAAACGGAAGCTCGCCGTCGTCGTCGATTTCGCTGAAATCGCCCTCAAGGGGAGAGGCCGTCTTTCCAAAGCCGCCGTAATTGTTGCCGCCCGAGTAGCCGCCCGTTCCCCCGTAGGAGTCTCCGGCTCCGGCAAGAGACGCGGCGCCTCCGTCCCGGCTTCTTTTGCTTTCTCCGAAGTAAACGTTGTCCGCCACCACCTCGGCAGTCCTGCGTTTGTTGCCGTCCCTATCCGTCCAGTCGCGCACCTGCAGCCTGCCGGTCACAACGGCCATTTGGCCCTTGGTAAAGTATTTGGACACAAACTCAGCCGTATTCCGCCATGCCACGATGTCTATAAAATCCGTCTGCTTTTCTTCACGGCTGCTGAAATCCCTGTCCACCGCAAGCGTAAAGCTTGCGACGGCCGCGCCGGCCGGTATGTGCTTCAGCTCGGGGTCTCTGGTAAGTCTGCCCATCAATACGATATGGTTCAGCATAACAAAACCTCCGTATTATTCTTCGACCGCCGTTACAAGAGAACGCATGACGCCGTCCGTTATGCCGAGTATGCGCTTAAGCTCAGCCGGGAATTCGGGGCCGGATGAGAACTTCATGAGCACATAATAGCCTTCGCTCATATCGTTAATAAGATATGCCAGGCGTCTCTTTCCCCACTCGTTGACCTCTCCGAGCGTCCCGTTGGCTTCGATCAAGGATTTGAACTTATCTACGAGCGCCTTTATATCGTCTTCGCTTCTGGTGGCGTCAATGATATACATGAGCTCGTACTTCGACACGGTTTTCGCCATTGTTTTGCACCTCCTTTTGGACATTTGGCTTGCGTTTTGCGCAAGCAAGGATGCAGGCTGCCGCGCAATTTCAGCAGTCAAGATAAAGCTTTACCGGCTTCAGGCTGTTGCGGCGCTCGGCAGCCGATGCTTACAGCAAATAAGCCTTATAATTATACACGCCGGACAGAATTTGTCAACGCTTTTTCATGATTTTCAATCTTTATCAATCATGGATTTAAAAAACGGTATCTTGGGCAAAAAAGTCATAAGCGGCAGGCCCAGCACATACATGACCGCTATTTCGCCGACAAACACCTGGGCTCCGTAGGTGACAAACGCCGTCCAAAATATGTCCCGGCTTAATACCCAGGCAAGCACCGCCCCGATTACCACGCCGTTAACCGCCGCAGGCGGCAGGCAGGCTAGAAATCTAGATTTGGTTTTGGACGTGGCAAACGCCGCGATAAGGGTAGCCAGCGAGCCGAAAACAATATCCAGAGGGCCGTTGCCTCCGACCAGGTTGGCTATAGCACAGCCGACGGTCAGCCCCCAAATTGATTCGGGAAAAAACCAGGGCATGACGCACAGCGCTTCTGATACGCGGAATTGCAGCGGACCGTAGCTGATGGGCGCTGCGACGATAGTCAGCGCCGCGTATGCCGCTCCTATCACGGCGGCACGGGTAAGCTTTTCAAGATTCATGTGAGGCATCCATTCTTCGATATCAATTTCATGTAGTAAAACGGCATCCGCAATAATTCTGCCTGTATATGCCGTATTTCTTGCATAGCTCAATTGAGCGCTGATAGCCTCCGCGCTTTTTAAAGTCCGAATAAAGCCAGTTGACGCCGTATTCGGAGCTGAGCGAGGCACCTATGCCGTTTATAACCTCCGCTTTTTTATTAGGGCCGACGGTAAGCGTCGTGCAGAACCAATCGTAGCCTTCTTTTTTCGCCTTTTCCGCCGTCCTTCTCAGACGCAGGCCGAAGCAGGCAGCACAGCGGCTCCCGCCTTCTCTTTCCCCTTCCAGCCCACGGACTGCCGCCCTGTAGGTTTCGCTCTCGTACTCCCCTGCCTCGAAACGTACCGGAAACGCGGCGAGCAGCTTATCGAATTCCCCCAGCCTCAGGGCGTACTCGTCGTATGGCATTATGTTCGGATTATAATAATATAAAGTAATATCGAAATGCCCGCACAGGCATTCCAGCACATATGAGGAGCAGGGAGCGCAGCAGGCGTGCATAAGCAGCGAAGGCTTTTTGCCGCCCGTTCCGAGGCTCAGCCCGCATATTATATTTTCAAGCGTCGATTGATAATTCATGCTTAAATACTATCATAATTCCGCTTGATATGGCAATAGTTTTGATATAGTATAAAGCACAGCGCTACCCGGCCGGCTCCGGCTAGCGTCGTTGCGCCGTTCCCTCGGTTTTCTAAATAATGAAAGGCTTAACCTTATGACGGCACTTACGCGGGCATTAAAGCCCGACAAAGATTTCAGCGAGCTGCTCTCCCGCCTGGAATACGGCGGCTGTCCGCTGGTTTACAGCGGTCTTGGCGGCATACACAAGGCACATGCGGCGGCCTCCGTGCGCGCGCTTGCCTCCCGTCCGCTTGCGGTTGTCTGCCCGGACGAGCTTGAGGCCGAGCGCATGAGGGCCGATTTGGCCGTGCTCACAGGCGAGAAGGTCCTCGGGCTGACCGCGCGCGAGTTTGTTTTTTTCAGCGCCGACAGCGTTTCCCGTTCCTATGAGCACGAGAGGCTAAACGCTCTGTACCAAATGGCCCGCGGCACGGCAAGCGTCATAGTAGCCACCCCCGACGCGCTGATGCAGCGCACGCTGCCCTTGACGCGGCTTTTGAGTTCCTCGCTCGAAATTAGGCTGGGCGAGGAGCTTTCCCCCCCGGCCCTTGCGGAAGCTCTCCTGCTTGCCGGCTACAGGCGCTCGGACGAGGTGGAGGGAGCAGGACAATTTGCCGCCCGCGGCGGGATAGTCGATTTCTTTTCCCCGGCCTACGAACAGCCCGTCCGAGTCGATTTCTACGGCGACGAAATCGACTCTATGGGTCTTTTTGATATATCGACGCAGCGCCGGACCGAAAATATAGACGCCGCAACCGTGCTGCCCACTGCGGAGTGTCTGCCCTGTCTGGCCGACGGGGGCGCCGCCGGCTTTGCGCAAAGGCTGGGGGACTTTTTGAAGCGTCTGGAAAAACGAAGGAACCCGCCAAGGACGCTGATAGAAAATATCAAGGCCGACCTTGGAAAAATAAGCAATTTTCTTTCCTTCAGCGCCTCGGACAAATACTTCGAGCTTATATATTCGGACTTTTCCACCGCCGCCGACTATCTGCCGTCCGACGCCGTGGTTTTTATCTGCGAGCCGGCGCGCTGCGGCGAGAGAGGTAAAAATTACGCCTGGCAGCTTAATCAGGACTGCGAGGCCCTGATGGAAGCCCATAGCATTGAAGGGAGCCACGCCAATTTTTATAAGAGCTGGGAGGAGATCTGCGAAAAGCTGGCCGACAGACCCGTCGTTATGGCCGACAGCTTCCGTGGCGGCTCCTATCCTCTGGCCCCCCGCGCGCTTTTGAACATGACGGCAAAGCAGCTTCCCTCCTACGGCGGCAGCCTTTCGACCGCCGCCGGAGATATAATACACTATCTCAAAGACGGCTACAGAACCGTCGTGCTCTGCTCCGACAGGCGCAAGGCGGAGCTTATGAGCGAGTATCTGTCAAACAACGGCATCGCCCCTTCTATAGATTTCGCTCTCTCCGAGCTGCCCAAGCCCTCCGCCTGCGCGGTTTCAGTCGGTGCGCTGTCGGCCGGCTTCGAATACCCGGGGCTAAAGCTTGCGGTTATAACCGAGGGTCAGCTTGCCGCTTATTCCGCAAGAACCCCGGCAAAAAAGAAAGGCTCGGGAAACCGCAAAAGGCTCCAGAGCTTTACCGACCTGAGCAAGGGCGATCTTGTGGTGCACGAAAACCACGGCATAGGGCGCTTTGTCGGCATTTTCAGGCTGGCCGTGGACGGAGTCGAAAAGGATTACATCAAGATCGCATACGCCGGCACAGACAGCCTGTACGTTCCCGCAACGCAGCTTGACATGGTTTCCAAGTACATCGGGTCGGGAGGCGAAGAAGCCCCGGTCCGCCTCAATAAGCTGGGCGGTTCAGATTGGAGCAGAACAAAGGCTAAGGCCAAGAGCGCGGCAAAGGACCTGGCTTCCGGGCTCATCCAGCTTTACGCCGAACGGGCGCGGAGACCGGGCTACGCCTTTCCGCCGGATACCGTCTGGCAGCAGGACTTTGAAAGCGGTTTTGAATACGACGAAACCGAGGACCAGCTAAGGGCCATCGCGGAAATCAAAGCCGATATGGAAAAACCCGCCCCAATGGACAGGCTGCTTTGCGGCGACGTGGGCTTCGGCAAAACGGAGGTCGCCTTCCGCGCGGTAATGAAGTGCGTCATGGGCGGGAAGCAGGCCGCCATACTGGTTCCGACGACCGTACTTGCCCAGCAGCACTATGTTACCGCGGTAAAGCGCTTTGCTGGCTTTCCCGTCCGAATAGAGGTGCTGAGCCGCTTCCGCTCGCCTGCGGAAATAAAGCAGGCTTTGAAGTCAATAAAGGACGGTACTGCGGACATTGCGATAGGCACGCACCGCCTTCTGCAAAAGGACGTGAAATTCAAGGACCTGGGCCTGCTGATAGTGGATGAGGAGCAGCGCTTCGGAGTGTCGCACAAGGAGCGGCTGAAGGAAATAAGCCGCAACATCGACGTGCTCACCCTTTCCGCAACTCCCATACCCCGCACCCTAAACATGGCTCTTGCCGGCCTTCGGGATATGTCGTCCATTGAAGAGCCTCCCGTTGGCCGCCACCCGGTGCAGACCTACGTTATGGAGCACGACTGGTCGGTTATCGCAGACGCGATAAAGCGCGAGATATCCCGAGGCGGGCAGGTCTACTATCTTCACAACAGGGTTGAAACGATTGAACGCTGCGCCGCCATGGTTGCAAAGCTTGTTGAAGGCGTTTCCGTGGCTATAGCGCACGGGCAAATGGACGAGGACAACCTGAATACTGTCATGGACAAGATGGCTGCCGGCGAGGTGCAGGTGCTTGTCTGCACGACTATTATCGAAACCGGCATAGACATACCCAACGTCAATACTCTCATCATCGAGGACGCCGACAGGCTGGGCCTTGCCCAGCTTCATCAGATAAGGGGACGCGTCGGCAGAAGCTCGCGCCGCGCCTTCGCCTATTTCACCTTCCGCCGCGGAAAGATCCTTTCCGAGGTCGCAAACAAGCGCCTTTCAACCATACGCGAATACGCGGAGTTCAACTCCGGCTTCAAAATAGCCATGCGCGATTTGGAAATACGCGGCGCGGGCAATCTGCTGGGCGCCGAGCAATCGGGGCATATGCTTTCGGTTGGCTTCGACATGTATCTGAAGCTGCTTGAGGAGGCCGTATTGGAGCAGAGAGGCGAGAAGCCAAAGCGGCCCGCCTCCTGCTCGGCCGACATTAGCGTCGCCGCCTCGATACCCGAGGACTATGTGGAATCCGCCGAGCAGCGCGTAGACCTTTACCGCCGCATAGCCCTTATCGAGAGCGAGGAAGACGCCGAGGACATGACCGACGAGCTTATAGACCGCTTCGGCGACCCGCCGAAAAGCGTAAACACCCTGATACAGGTGGCGCTCATGCGCGTTGAGGCTTCAAAAGCCGGGATCGTGGAAATTACACAAAAGGGCGGAAGACTGCACTTCAAGCTCGCGGATTTCAAAATGGAGCCTATAACCTCGCTTTACAGTCTCAATGAATATAGAGGCAGGCTGAAGGTGGAGGCCGGCGCCGTACCATCGGTAAGCCTGAAGCTCAACGGAGCCGTGATAGAAGAGGCCATGTCCTTCATCAAGGCATTTAAGGCGGCGAACGAGTGAAAAAAATAATAGTCATTTCAATATTCCTGGCAGCCGCATTATCGGCCTTCAGTTTTTCGGACAACCCGCTGTTGCCCGAGCTTGACTATTCCGAAAAGCCTTATTATATTGCCGACGACGAGCTTATAGCCGAAATAGGCGGCCTGCCCTTGTATTTTGACGAGTTCCGCTGGCACGCCTATATGACGCTTGCCGAGCTTGGGCTTGAACCGGAAACCGCCGATTGGGACCATACCGACGGCTTGGGGGAAACGGTAGTGCGGGGCGCTTTGAAAAAAGCCGTACGCTGGCGCGTGCTGGAGCTGGCCGCGCGGGACGCCGGAATCGAGCCGGACGCCGGCGCCGTGAGGGCTCTGGCCGCTTCCATTTCAGGCGATTGGGTGACGGAAAACGTCGCCGCCGGGCGCGCCCGTGCCGCCCTGCTCTACGCTCAGCTTTTTCGCGACAGATATGGAGCTGACGGTGAAAAGCTTCCGGATGACGACGCGTATATGTACGGGGTCGCAAGCGGAGCCGTTCGCATAAAAGCCATCTATCTTTCCACATCCGAACCTCTTATGACGGAAGCCGAGGTCCGGGCGAGGCGCGAGCAGGCGGCTATATTTACAGCCGAACTCAACGCCGGCGCCGCCGGGTTCGACGATATAATGGCGGCGTACGGCGAAGGCGAGCTTGACTTCGACGGATTCCAGTTTGTCTCCGGCGGCGCGCCCCGGGAGCTGTATGACGCCGCCCAGTCTCTTCCTGCCGGAGCCTCAGCCAAAGTCGCCGAGGTGGAAATTGAAAACGACGGGATTTACATAATACGCCGTCTTGAGCTGCGGCCTGACGATAAAGTGTCCGGAATGGATGGCACGCTGCGTTTTGCCGCCTCCTCAGCGCTTTTTGAAAAATCGCTCGAAAAAGAGCTTGACATCGAATACGCCCCGGCATACCGCAGACTAAAGCCTAAATTCATATGGATGACTAGGGCCCCGGCCGGTTAGCGCCGTGTTTTCCGCTTTTTCCGCCAAAGCAAAAGGGCGGACTCGTGTCCGCCCCGATGGTTTTTGCCGTTATTATGCTCAGGCCTTGTTGTCGCTCCCGAGGACGCTTACAATTTTGCGCCTGACTACTTCCTTTATCGTTTCCCGGGCCGGCTTGAGATACTCGCGCGGGTCGAAGTGCGACGGGTTTTCCGCGAGGTGCTTTCTGACCGCCGCCGTAAAGCCCAGCCGCAGATCGGAATCAATATTTATTTTGCAGACCGCCATTTTTGCGGCCTGGCGAAGCATTTCCTCCGGTATACCTACGGCTCCCGGCATATTGCCGCCGTATTTATTCACAATATCTACATATTCGGGCAGAACCGAAGACGCGCCGTGCAGGACTATGGGGAAGCCCGGCAGCCTTTTTTCCACCTCCCGCAAAATATCGAAGCGGAGCTGGGGCTTCTGGCCGGGCTTGAACTTATACGCCCCATGGCTGGTTCCTATAGCTATGGCCAACGAATCAACCCCCGTGCGCTTGACGAATTCCTCGACCTGCGAGGGATCCGTATAGGACGAGTCTTCGGCCGAGACCTTGACCTCATCCTCCACTCCCTCCAGTCTGCCCAGCTCCCCTTCGACGACAACGCCCCTGTCGTGGGCGTAGTCGACAACCTGTTTAGTGAGCTTTATATTATCCTCAAAGCTGCGCGACGAGCCGTCTATCATGACGGACGTGAAACCGCCGTCTATGCAGCTCCTGCATATTTCAAAATCGGCTCCATGGTCCAGATGCACGCAGATGGGCAGCCCAGTATCCTCCACTGCGGCCTCTATTAGCTTCATCAGATACACATGCTTGGCATATTTCCGCGCTCCGGCCGATACCTGCAATATCAGCGGCGAGCGGACCTCTGCGGCCGCCTCGGTGATGCCCTGTATAATTTCCATATTGTTCACATTGAAGGCTCCGATGGCATAGCCGCCCTCGTAGGCTTTGTTAAACATTTCCTTTGACGTAACAATAGGCATGAGCTTCTCTTTCTCCTTTCGCGTTCATGCATATTTTAACACATAAGCATGGAAAATAAAGCGCAATTTTGCAATTTTCGTGCTATAATACAGACGATTCACCTAATACTGGAGGCAATGTAAATGGAACAGCTTAAAGGCGCGTGCGTATTCGCCCAGTCCGGGGGGCCCACCTCCGTCATAAACGCCAGCTTTTATGGTGCAGCCGCGGCGGCTCTTGAAAGCCCGAATATAACGCGGGTTCTGGGCGCGGCTCACGGGATCAAGGGCATACTGAACGACGAGCTATACGACATAGGCATGGAGGACAGGGCCGAGCTGGAGCTCCTTGTCAATACGCCTTCCTCCGCCCTCGGCTCCTGCCGCTACAAGATGGCCGACCCCGAAAAGGACGACAAAGACTATAGGCGAATACTTGAGATTTTCCGCAAATACGATATCCGCTATTTCTTTTACAACGGCGGCAACGACAGCATGGACACCTGCCACAAGGTCAGCCGCTTTATGGCCGGCTCCGGCTGGAACTGCCGGGTAATGGGCATTCCGAAAACCATAGACAACGATTTATACGGCACCGACCATTGTCCCGGCTTTGGCAGCGCCGCCCGCTATATAGCCACCTCCTGCATGGAGCTTTCGCTCGACGCAGGAGTATACGATTACGGGACCGTCACCATAGTTGAAATCATGGGCCGCCACGCCGGTTGGCTGACCGGAGCCGCCGCTCTCGCCTCCCATTTCGGAGCGGGTCCGGATCTGATATACCTGCCCGAAACGGTTTTCGACCTTGACGCCTTTCTTGAAAAAGTCAAGGGTCTGTGCCAAGCGAAGGGCGGAGCCTTTGTCGCCGTATCCGAAGGCATACATGACAAGGACGGAACTTTTATTTCCGAATACGGCGCCAAGGGAGGCAAGGATGCCTTCGGTCATACCCAGCTCGGCGGCCTTGCCGCATATTTGGCAAACAAGGTAAAGGAGTTCTGCGGGGCAAAAACCAGGGGCATAGAGCTGAGCCTGCTCCAGCGCTGCGGCGCGCACCTGGCTTCGCGCACCGACATAGACGAGGCGATACTGGCCGGCAAAACCGCGGTCGAGGCCGCGTGCGGCGGAGAAACCGGCAAAATGGTGGCCTTCGAGCGCGTTTATGAAAACGGGAATTACGCCTGCAGGACAAAGCTCATCCCGCTAACAGACGTGGCCAATTATGAAAAGAAGGTGCCTTTGGAGTGGATCCTGCCCGACGGCGGCGGCGTGACCCGCGAATTCATCGACTACGTCCTGCCGCTCATACAGGGGGAACCACGCCGCGCCGTTGAATTCGGTCTGCCGCGCTTTGCCAGGCTGAAAAAAGTCAAGGCAAAATAGCCTTTTTCACACCCTCGGCAAGCGCGAAGGCTGCCTTGCGCAAAAGCCCGAGAGCTTCCGAGCGCGACGCCATGCAAAAAACAATTGCCGGATGCATGCAGGTTTCCGGCAATTTTCATTATCAGTCCCTGACTCCCGCGGCGGAGCGGAAGCTGGCTCTTGATTTTTTCACTTCTCCCAGCGCCTGGGCTATGGCCTCCTCGGTGCGCCGCAGCGTGTCGTCGGCATAGGCGTTGGCCGCTCTGCGCAGCTCGTTGGACTTGCTCTCGGCCGCGGCCAGCAGCTCGTCAGCCCTTTGCTTGGCTGCCTTGACGACAGCCTGGGTTTCCACAAGCCTTCTGGCCTGCTCCTCCGCCTCGCGCTTTATTTTTACCGCTTCCTCCTTGGCGTTGGCTATGAACTCGGCCTTAGCGCCAACCAGCCTTTTTGCCTCGGCCATTTCCGCTGGAAGCATGGCTTTAATCTCGTCCAATAGGTCGAGAACCTTTTCGCGCTCCAGCACGCATTTTTCCGCACCCAGAGGCAGCCCCCAGGCGTCCGAAACCATCGTGTAAAGCTGGTCGATAAGTTCGCTGACTCCGCTGGCCATATCCCTATTTTTTCCTCCCGTCTTTGTATTTCGCTTCGATTTCCGGTATGATCTCGGCCGGCGCAAAATCCGTAAGATCAGCGCCGAAGGCCGCAAGCTCCTTAACCGCGCTGGAGCTTAAATACATGTACTTTTCGCTGGCGGCAAGAAATATCGTTTCCAGCTCGGGGTAAATCTGCTTGTTCACAAGGGCTATCTGGCATTCGCGCTCATAGTCTGACAAGGCCCTAAGACCCCTGACTACCACCGTAGCTCCAACGCGCCTTGCGTAGACAGCCGTCAGCTCCTCGGAATAATCCACCTCGACGTTCGGGAACTGGCGCGTCACCAGCTTTATCTGCTCCATCCTTTCCTCCAAAGTGAAAAGGGAGTGCTTGCTGACGTTCACCATGACGCATACTATTACCCTGTCAAAAATCAAAGATACTCTCTTTATCAGGTCGAGGTGGCCGAGAGTAATCGGGTCAAAGCTGCCCGGATAGATTACTGTTTTCAAAATACGCTCCATTTTTTTATATTTTTGTATAGATGGTTATCGCTATTTTCCCGTAACGGTAGCTTTTGAGCCTTTTGTAGGGCTCTCCGAAATCCGGCAGCGACGCCGCGGCGGGACTTTCGCAGACTATTATACCACCTGTATTCAATTTGTCAAACTCTGTTACCTTTTTCAGCGATTTTTCCAATAGCCCGGCCGAATAAGGCGGGTCCAGAAAAATCAAATCGTATTTTTCAGGGCCGTCCAAAAATCTCAGCGCGTCCGCCTGCACCGTCCTGCCTCCTGCCAGCTTGGTCTTTTCAAGGTTTTCCTTCACCAGCCTGACTGCGGCGGGGCTCTCGTCCACAAATACGCAGCTTTCCGCGCCCCTGCTCAAAGCTTCTATGCCAAGCTGGCCCGTGCCTGCAAAAAGGTCAAGCGCCGAGCGCCCCTCTATGTCGTATTGGATTATGTTGAAAACAGACTCCTTTACCATATCGGTGGTCGGCCTTATATCCGCTCCTTCAGGTTCCTTGAGCCTGACTCCCCTCGCCTTGCCTGTTATTACCCTCATAGCAACTTCCTTTCCTTTGTTTACGCTTGAAGCTCGCAGCGTCCGCAAGACTTTCTACTCTGAAGCCGCTTCGCTCTTACGGGCAGGCGGCGCGTGAAAATAATCGTATACGGCCCTTGCCGTGTTTTTCGGCACGACCGCGGCCAGCTCCTCGTAGGACGCGGCTTCGACGGCTTTTACGGTTTTGAAATGCCTAAGCAGGGCATTCCTTCTCGCCTCGCCCACGCCCTTAATCCCGTCCAGCCTTGAGGACAGCTTCTTTTCCCTCAGCTTTCTCTGATACTCCACCGCAAAACGGTGCGTTTCCTCCTGCACCCGGCCTATGAAAGCAAAAACCGCGGGGTTTGCCTCCAGTCCTATCTCGCCTCCGTCTGGCAGAGCAAGGGCTCGCGTTCTATGCCTGTCGTCCTTCACCATGCCCAAAACCGGCACGCTCAGGCCAAAGCCCTCCACAATTTCCCGAACGGCTCCCGCATGCGCCGAGCCGCCGTCTATCAGAAAGAGATCAGGCAGGGTCTTAAATCCTTCTTCCCCCTCGAAATAATCATCCAGCCTGCGCTTGAGCACCTCACGCATGGCGGCGTAATCGTCTCCCCCCTCCGCCGTTTTTATCCTGAAGCGCCTGTAATCCCGCTTCAGGGGCTTTGTATCCGCAAAAACGGTCATGGAGCCGACAGCGTCCTCTCCGCCGAGATTTGAAATGTCGTAGGCCTCTATTCGGCTCGGAAGCGCTTGAAGCGCCGCGCTGTTCTTTATCCAGGCCAGTATGCCCGAAATGCGCTCTTCCCTGTCGGTTGCCCTCTCCGTTTCTTCCTTGGCGTTCAGGTTCGCAGTTTCCACGAGCAGCCGCTTGTCCCCCCTCTTCGGCGAGGCGATATGAACCCTGCTCCCGAAGGCCTCGCAAAACATGACCTCAAGGCTTTCGGCGTCCTCAATATCAACGGGAAGCAATATATATTTAGGGCAGAGCCCTCTTGACAAATAATACTGCCTTACGAGCTCTGATACAGCTTCCCCGTCGTCTTCCATCGGGCTTTCAAGCAGCTCGAAATCCTTGTCCAGGAGCTTGCCTCCTATATAGTGCAGCGCGACAAAGCAGCTTTTTGCAGCGCCGCGGTAAAAGCCGACGGCGTCCGTATCCGCCATGGCTCCGGAAACCGCAAGCTGCTTCTCGCCCAGAGCCTTCACCGCCCTGAGCCTGTCCCTAAGCTCCGCCGCCAGCTCGAAGCGAAGCTCCCCCGCCGCGCGCTCCATCATGTCCTGAAGCTCCGCACAGAGCTCCGCCGTGCGCCCCTCAAAAATCAGTATGGCCTGCTTTGCGGCTTTCATGTATTCTTCCGCGCCGGGCGACCCTGTGCACCAGCCCCGGCAAAGGCCCATGTCCCTGTTCAGGCATGGCCTTCCCTTTCCGATATCGGCGGGAAACCTTTTGGAGCAAAGCGGCAGCTTCAGAGCCCGGCTTACAGAGTCGACGGCCTTCTTGACCGTCTGCCGTCCTCCGTAGGGACCCAGGTATCTAGCTCCGTCCTGAACGGTTTTAGCAGCTATCTCGAAAACCGGATACGGTTCCCGCAGGTCAACTCTAATAAATGGATAGCCTTTGTCGTCCTTCAAGAGGATATTGTATTTAGGCTTGTGCAGCTTGATCAGCTGGTTTTCGGTTATAAGAGCCTCCAGCTCGCTGCGCACTATAATCACGTCAAAATCTGAAACCTTCGATACCATGACAAGGGTCTTGGGCGACAGCCCGCTCTCGCGGAAATAGCTTGAAACCCTGTTTTTCAAAGCCTTGGCTTTTCCGACGTAGATGACCTGGCCGCTCCTGTCCATCATGATGTAGACTCCCGGCTGCGCCGGCAAGGCGAGAGCCTTTTCCTTCAATTGCTCAAATGTCACGCCCTATTGCACCCCGGTCATATCGAAATCAGGTACGAAGCCTTCATTTGCCGACTCCAAATCCTGGATGTAGCCGTCCCTTATCCCGAGCATATGGAGATAATCCACGACTTCGCCGTACTCCTCCCGCGTCAGCCTTCTTTTCAGCTCAAGCGGCAGAGCGGCATTGATTGGAGGCGTATATTGGCTCATAAGCGACAGCATTGCCTCCCCGCGCCCGAAGGTCCCGGCAAACCATTCGAGCACATCCTTAGAATTGTCCGTATGCCCCGGGAGCACAAGATGCCGGACAATCAGGCCGCGCCTCATTAGGCCCTCCGAGTCGAGAAGATACCTCCCCGTCTGCCGGTACATTTCCGCGACGGCCTGCCGCGCCCTGTCAAAATATCCAGGCGCGTTTGACAAAAGCAGAGCCAGTTTATCGTCGCTGTATTTAACGTCGGGAAGGTAAATGTCTATCTTACCCTCAAGCTTTCTCAAGCCTTCTGCGCTTTCATAGCCTCCGCAGTTGTAGACCACCGGCACTCCGACGGGCCTTTCAAGCGCCTCCGCTATCGCATCTATATGCGGAGTCGGAGTAACCAGGTTTATGTTGTGCACGCCCGTACCCGCAAGGCGCAGAAACGCTTCCCTGAGGCCTTTGGCGTCCAACTCCCTGCCCTTTCCGGAAAAGCTTATCTCGGCGTTCTGGCAATAGGCGCAGCGGAGGTTGCAGCCGGAAAAAAACACAGTCCCCGAGCCCCTCGTCCCGCTTATGCAGGGCTCCTCCCAAAAGTGGGCCGCCGCCCTGGCCACGGCCGAAAGCCTTCCGGCTCCGCAAAAGCCGAGTTTACCCGATGCCCGGTCCGCGTCGCAATATCTCGGACAATTCACGCATTTCATATCAGGATTATATCCCGCCTCTCAGCGTTTGACAAATGTTTTGTTGCGTTGTATCGTATATGCGCCGCAAAATTAGGCGGCGGGTTTTCACCTGCCGCCGTTTTGACGCCATATTAAGCCAAAGGATATTTATAGCTATGGTAGAGATAAAAAGCCGCAAATATAACGTCGGGGAGCTTGAGGATATAGCGCTTTTGTTCGGCTCCGCGCTTGCCGCAGACGAATCCTTAGCCTCGGTCTTTCAAAACGGACAGGGGCAGACTGAGCGCATGCGGCGCCTTGTGGAGGAGCATTTGAATGAAGGCGAAATCCATACCGCATACGAAAACGGCGCGTTGCTTGCGGCAGCCCTGTGGAGCCTGCCCTACCGCCGCGCCCCCTCTCCGGCATACGATTTTGAATATCCCGAGCCCTGCTGCAAGCTTTGCCTTATAGCCTCGCGAGAAAAGGGCATGGGGAGCGCTCTGCTTCGCTTCGCCCTTTTCCGCTATGAAGCCATGCCCCTTCTTACCCTATGCGCGTCACGCTGGCAGTCGGACTATTTCGCGCGCTTCGGCTTTGAGCCATACAAAAAGACCCCCTCCGGAACCGCAATGCTCAACGGCAGGAAGGCGGCCGATTTGAAAGGCCGCGCAAAATGCTGATTGAAGCGTCAGCCGCTCCTAAGCAGCCTTTCCCTCAGCATGTCCACAGCCTTCAGGTATCCTTCAAAATGCAGGCCCGCCACCGTCCCTATGCAGGCCTCGGATACGTAGGACAGCCTCCTGTAGGGCTCGCGCTTGGAAATATCCGAAATATGCACCTCCACTGCCGGGAGGCCTACAGCCTTAATTGCGTCGGGTATGGCTATGCTGGTGTGGGTATACGCGGCGGGATTTATTACGATGCCGTCGTATTTTTCATACGCCTCCTGTATTGCGTCCACGATAGCCCCCTCGTGGTTCGACTGGAAAAATACCGCTTCGACTCCGAGCCCGGCGCAATGCCCGGCTATCATTTTTTCAAGGTCCTTCAAGGTTCGGCGGCCGTATATCTCCGGCTCGCGTATGCCCAGCATATTCAGATTCGGCCCGTTTATAACAAGAATTTTCATAATTCAAGCTCCTTTTTTATCCTCAAAGCCGTATCCGATGGCGAATCGTTGTAAAACCTGTATTCGCTCCAGGCTTCGTAAAGCGGCTTTCTCGCCCGATAAAGCCCCTCCACCCCCACGGCTTGGGACAGGGGCCTCCCCTCGGTGGCAAGCCTTCCGAGATCGCAGTCTATAAGCACGATAATGCTGTTCTGCCGCAGCAAGTCCCTGTTTTCCGGAACTGTCACGACACCCCCGCCTGTGGCGACTACGGCGCCGCTTTTTTTGCCGGCCTCTTTCAGGATCTCCGTTTCCAGCCTTCTGAAGCGCTCCTCGCCCCAGCGGGTAAATATAGCGGATATATCCATTCCGGCGGTTCTCTCAACAAGAGCGTCGGTGTCGATGAATTCGCGGCCCGTCAGCTCGGCCAGACATTTTCCCACCGCCGACTTGCCGCTGCCCGGCATGCCGATTAAAGCGATGTTTTTCGTTTTTTTATCCAGAAGCCCTGTTATCTCTTCTATTTTGTCCGAGCTTATCTCCGCGCCTGTAAAAAGCTCAGCCGCCGCCTTCGCCTGGGCAACCAGCATGAGCAGCCCGTTGCGGCAGGGGATGCCCAATGCTTCAGCCTGCAGCAGCAGCTTTGTTCTCGCAGGATTGTATATAACGTCCAGAACCAGCCGGCAAGCGGGAAAGCGGCTCAAATCCAGCGGCGATACTCCGGTATCGGGGTACATGCCGACCGGCGTCGCGTTCACAATCAGCCCGGCGTCGGAATGCTCGTAAACGCTTGCATAGTTCAGCGTTCCCGAGCGCGATACCGTCAGCACCGGGCCCGCTCCGCGGCTTTTCAGGACTGCGCAGACTGTTCTGGAGGCCCCGCCGCTGCCCAAAACCAGCGCTTTCTTTCCCGAAATGCAGGCGTCTCCCAAAAGAGCCTCAAAGCCGTAAAAGTCGGTATTGTCGCCGTAAAGGGAGCCGTCCTTGAGGCGAAGAACGGTATTGACGCTGCCGAGCTCCTTTGCCCGGGAGGACAGCGCGGTGCAGTATTTGGCTATTTCCAGCTTGTAGGGTATCGTCACGTTGAAGCCGTCAAGCCCTCCGTTCTGGACGAAGTCCCCGAGCTGCTCCGGCTTGAGCGGGTAAAGCTTGTATTCGTAGTCCCCGAGCAGGCTGTGTATCAGCGGCGAGAAGCTGTGCTCGAGCCGCTCTCCTATCAATCCGAAACGCTTCATACGATTTCCGAATAGCTGCCCAGATATTTCATCGACAGGCAGAGGCCGTCTATATCGTTGAATATTTCTATGAATTCCTCCGAATACACCGAGGTTTCCAGATCGAAGTAAAACATGAACTCAAAATCGCTGTTCGGAAGCGGCCGGCTCTCCAGCTTTATCAGGTTTATTCCCAGGGCGAAAAACCTTGACAGCGCCATATAAAGCGAGCCGGGCCTGTGGGGCAGCGTCATCATTACGCTGGTCTTGTCCGCGCCGGGGTAGATTTCAAGCTCCTTTGAAATGCATATGAACCTTGTGTAGTTGCTGCCCTGGTCCTGCACGGACTCCTTAAGGCAGTCCAAGCCGTATATCGCGGCGCATTCGCGCGAGGAAAGGGCCGCGGCGTCCCTGCGGCCCGATTCAAAGACCAGCCTCGCCGCCTCGGCGGTATTCTCGCAGGCCGTGACCTTTACGTTTCCCAGCGACTTTATAAACTCGGCGCACTGGGCTATCGCCTGCTCGTGCGAGTATATTTCCTTGATATCGCCTAAAGACGCGCCCCTGTTTGCAAGCAGGCAATGATCCACCTTTACGCGGACGCTGCGAACGATGCTGAAATCGTATTTCATCATCAAATCATATATTATATTCACCGAGCCGGCGGTGCTGTTTTCCAGGGGCAGCACGCCGTACCGGCAAAGGCCCTGCTTGATTGCGGAAAACACCCCCTCGAAGGTGCGCACATAGACGAGGTTTGGCGCTTTGAAAAGCCTTTCGGCCGCCTGCTGCGAATACGCGCCCTCCACTCCCTGAACGGCAACCGTGGGCCTTGCCGGAAACTCCTTTTCCGTTTCCTCAAGCGCCCTTATTATTCTCCTTTTCAGCTCGCTGTCCGGAGCGTTCAGCTTGCGCTGATAGGCCCGGCTCAGCTCGAAGAGAAGCGAGTACAGGGAATCGGTATAGGTGGCCAGAGCCGGCCCGGCCAATTCGGCTATCCTTACACGTTTTTCCCTCTCGCGCTGCGGATCGTAGATGGGCAAGCCTCTCCTATGCTTATGCCCGGCAAGCTCCGCGGAAATATTCATGCGTTCTATGAACAGCCGTGTCAGCTCGCCGTCTATTTCGTCTATTCTTGCCCTGCATTCCTGAAAATCCATAACTGCCTCCTTGCCTGTCGGCGCGGAATAGGCTGCCGGAGCCTGCGCCGCAGTGATATTTCCATCAATTTGCCCTTGAGATAAACGCCGCCCCCGAGTCCAGCAGCGCGTCGTAAACCGCTATTGCGGCGGCCGCCTCCACGCATGGGACCGCTCTGAGCGCAACGCAGGGGTCGTGCCTCCCGCGCACCTCGATATACGTTTCCTGCATGCGCGAAAAGCTCACCGTCCTTTGCTTTTTCCCTATGGATGGCGTAGGCTTGAACGCTACGCGGAATATCACCGGCATGCCCGAGGATATTCCGCCGAGTATCCCTCCGTGATTGTTGGTCGCCGTTGCTATCCTACCGCCTTCAATAATGAAAGGGTCGTTATTTTCGCTGCCCTTCATTCCGCTGCCGTCGAAGCCGCTGCCGAATTCTATGCCCTTGACGGCCGGAATGGCAAAGGCGGCGGCGGCTATTCTGTTTTCAAGCCCGTCGAACATAGGCTCCCCGATCCCGGCGGGCAGGCCCAAGACCGCGCATTCCACAACCCCGCCCACCGAATCGGACTCTTGCCTTGCCTTTTCTATAAGGCGGCGCATTTCTAAGCCGGCCTCGGAGTCCAGGGTCTCCGGGAAATTGCCGCGAGCGGCATGGAAATCTTCGGCGCAGACTTTTACCGGATCGAAGCGTCTGTCCTTCACGCCGCCTATGCGCTCAATATGAGCTCCGACTTGCACCCCCATTTCCCGCAAAAGCTGGATGCAGACGCCGCCTGCTATGCAAAGCGGAGCCGTCAGCCGCCCTGAGAAGTGCCCTCCCCCGCTTTTATCCTGGGCTCCGCCGTATTTCGCCTCGGCTGTGAAATCGGCGTGCCCGGGCCTCGGCGTGTCCGCCAGCGCCGCATAATCGCCGGGGCGCATGTCGCTGTTTTTTATCAGCGCCGCCAGCGGCGCCCCGCAGAGCCGCCCTTCCCTTATGCCGGACAGCAGCTCCACATCGTCAGCCTCCCCGCGCGGAGTGCTCAGCGCGCCGCCCGGCGCCCGCCTTTTCATAAAGTCTCGCAGCTCGTCGAGATCTATGGCGCGTCCCGCGGGAAGGCCGTCTATCACCACGCCTACGGCAGCCGAATGTGACTGCCCGAAGATCGAAATCCTGATGTTTTTTCCGTAAACCGAACCCATAACGCACCCCGTAATCCTTCTAAACGCCTGCTTTTACTTAAACTTATCAATATGCTTCCGCAATTTCCGCTCCCAGCTTTTTGAGGTCGTCGAAAAACGCCGGGTAGGATTTTGCGACGGCTTCCGCCCCCCTCACGACTACCGGCCCGTCGCAAACAACCGCTGCGGAGGCCGCCAGCATCGCTATCCGGTGGTCGTTGAACGAGTCCACCGTACCCCCGCGAAGCTTTCCTTTGCCCCTTATTATCAGCCCGTCTTCCGTTTCCTCAGCTTCTCCCCCAAGCCCGTTTATTGCTGCCGCGACCGTCCTGAGCCTGTCGCTCTCTTTATACCTCAGGCGCCGGGCATTGTATATGACCGTCTCGCCCTCCGCCCCGGCAGCCGCCACCGCGATAGCCGGAACAAGGTCCGGAATATCGGAGGCGTCCACGCTTATGCCCCTGAGCCCGCTTCCGGAAGCGGAAATCTCATCGCCTGATTCTTTTATTTCCGCCCCGAAGCTTGAGAGTATCCGGCATATTTCCCTATCGCCCTGTACGGATCCCGGGTCAAGGCCCCTTACGGATACCGGGCCGCCGCCCGCGGCGCCGGCGGCAAGCCAGAACGCCGCGTTAGACCAATCGCCCTCAACCGAAAGGATTTTTTCGCCTACCGAGCCGCACCGCCTGCACCCCGGCACCTTTATCCTCCCGGACTCAAGCCTCATATCCAGCCCGAATACGCGCAGAGCCGAAAGAGTCGCCTCTATATACCCCTTCGACTCGATCGGTCCTGCGACGGCGATCTCGCTGTCCCCTTCAAGCAGAGGCAAAGCGAAAAGCAGCCCCGATATGTACTGTGAGGATATGTCGCCCCTAAGCCTGTATACGCCCGGAAGCAGCCTGCCGCCGGTTGTCATTTCCGCCGTTCCTTTTCCCGATATGACGGCGCCATGCTCCTCCAGCGCTCCGAACAGCTCGTCCATGGGCCGCTGCGGCAGTCTTCCCCCGAGTCTGAAAACCGAAGGTCGCCCCAGAGCGCAGGCCGCCGGCAGCAGAAAGCGGTATGTCGAGCCACTCTCTCCGCAGTCGAGGATAGGGCTCCCGTCCTTTTGGAAGTCCATCCGCTCGGCAAAATAACCGTACGGCTGCCTGATAAGCCTGCTCCCCAGAGCCCTGAGGCAGCCCACCGTCGCCTGTATGTCCTCCGACACGGCGGCGCAGTTTATCCTTGTCCTATCCCCGTAAAGCGACGCGCCGATCAAAAGCCTGTGGGCGTGCGTTTTTGACGGTATGGCGTCTATCGTCCCGGCCAGTTTCGCGGGATACACGGCAGCAATCATCGAAAAATCCTTCCATTCTATCCTGTGTTTGATTTCGTCTTTAAAGCTGCGCCTTTCGACATCAGGGACGCAGGCCCAGCTCCAGCAGCCGTCTTGCCTCGTCAAGGTCGAAGGTTTTCAGGACGCAGACTCCTACAGACTGTGGAATAACGAGGGTCAGCCCCCGCGCGTCCCTCTTTTTATCCGCCAGCATAGCGGAAAACAGCTCCCCGGCCTCAAGCTCCGTGCTGTCGGGCAGGGCGTAAAGCTCAAGCAGCCCGTACAATACGTCAAGGCAGTCCTTCCCGCATAAGCCCTTTCTTACGGCGGCCCTTGTTATAACCGCCATCCCCATCGCCACCGCCCTGCCGTGCGAAACCGCATAGCCGCTGCATTTTTCAACGGCGTGGCCCACGGTATGCCCGAAATTCAAGAGCCTCCTGGGGCCGGCCTCCCTCTCATCGGCCTCGACTATGCCGCTTTTAATCTCAACGCAACGGGCTATTATTTCCTCAAGCTCAGCGTTCTTTCCCTTCAGCTTCTCAAGCAGTTTCCCGTCGCAGATCATGCCGTATTTAATAGCCTCGGCCCAGCCGTCGGCCATATGCTCCGCAGACAGGGTATCCAGGGCGCTGACATCGCAGACGACGAGCTCCGGCTGCCAGAAGGCGCCGGCCAGATTTTTGCCGGCCTTCAAGTCTATCCCCGTCTTGCCTCCCACGGAAGAATCCACAGCCGCCAAAAGAGTTGTCGGAAGCTGGGCATAGGCTATGCCCCTCAGATATGTTGCCGCCGCAAAGCCGGCTAAATCTCCCGTCACTCCGCCTCCAAGGGCAAACACCGCATCCGTTCGGGTCAGCCCGCTTTCCGCTAAAAATTCCAATATACTTGCATAGGTTTCCGCGTTTTTTGAGCGCTCCCCGGCCGGAAACACAAACTTGACCGTATTAAAGCCGTATCTTTGCAGCGACTCGGCCAGCCTTTCCGAATAAAGCCCGTCCACCCCGCTGTCCGTCACTATGGCCGCCGTGCAAGGCGCAATTGCGCCGGACGCCAGCCTGCCCGCCTCGTCCAGCAGGCCGCGCCCTATAAAGACCTCGTAGCTCTTCCTCGGAGCATTTACATTTATGCTTCCATTCATCCGTCCACCTCATGCTTCCTGCGTCTGCCCTCGTCCAGCAGGCCGCGCAGCCTCGCCGCGTCGCCCTCCGCCAAAGCGGTGCGATATTCGCTTAGCGAGCGGATGAAAATGTCCAGCTCCCTGAGCAGATTATCGCTGTTTTCAAGGAAAAGAGCAGTCCACATGTCCGGGTCCAGCCAGGCGACGCGGGTCAGGTCCCTGTAGCTGCCCGCGGAAAAGCCCTTGTGCCTGCCCGCCGTCGGACTTTTGATGAACGCATTCGACACAACGTGGGCCATCTGGGAGGTAAAGGCTATTATTTCGTCGTGCTTCTCCGCGGTCGTGATGGAAACCGAGCTGAAGCCCGCGGGCTGCACCAGCCTTTTTATCCTGTCGAGCAGGGCTATATCATCGTCCGCCTCGGGGACGGCCACCATGCACGCCCCTTCAAAGAGCTTTTCGCTGGAGGCGGCAAAGCCGGAACGGTGCGTGCCCGCCATGGGGTGCCCCCCCGCGAAGGTAAAGCCGTATTTCCGGGCCAGGGCAAAGCCGGCGGCGCATACCCGGCGCTTTGTGCCGCAGCAATCCATGACCAGAGCGCTTTTAGGGACGAGCGGCGCAATTTCCTCAAGGTAACTAATAGTTGCTTCCGGGTAAAGGGCTATAAGGATCAGGTCGCATTCCCTAATCGTATCGGCGCTCAGCTCTCCGTCTATCGCTCCTGATATTTTCGCTATCTCCGTAACCTGCCTGCTCCTGTTGAAGCCGTAGACCGTTGCGCCGGCGTTTCTCTTGTACGCCTTTGCAAGCGAGCCCCCTATCAGCCCCAGACCCGCTATCCCAACCGTAAGTTTATTTTCCATTCGATACTCTCCCCCTGCCGCAGGCGTTTATAATCCCGTTACGGCTTATGATAAGGCCTCCCTTACCTTCATGACCCTTTTGGCCACCCTGTCGAACTGCTCCGGCGTCAGCGACTGCGCCCCGTCGCAGAGGGCGCGCTCGGGGTCGTTGTGCACCTCAATCATTACGCCGTCGGCTCCGGAGGCGGCTGCCGCAAGCGACATGGACTCCACCAGCCGCGAAATGCCGGTCGCGTGGCTCGGGTCTACGATGACAGGCAGATGAGTCAGTTCGTGGAGCATGGGTACGGCGGACAGGTCCAGGGTATTGCGGGTATAGGTTTCAAAGGTGCGTATGCCCCTCTCGCAGAGTATCACGCGCTCGTTTCCGCCGGCCATAATGTACTCTGCGCTCATGAGCAGCTCCTTGAGGTTGTTGGCAAGGCCCCGCTTGAGCAGTATAGGCTTGTCGGTTTTTCCCAAGGCCTTGAGCAGGTCAAAATTTTGCATATTTCTCGCGCCCACCTGGATAAGGTCCACATCCCTGAACAGCTCTATGTCGTTGATATTCATTATTTCCGAAACTATGGGGAGCCCTGTCTCCCGCTTCGCCTCAAGCAGCAGCTCTATTCCGTCAGCCTTAAGGCCCTGGAAATCATAGGGCGAAGTGCGCGGCTTGAAAGCGCCGCCTCTTAAAAGCTTCGCGCCGGAAGCCTTCACGGCCTTAGCTACCGCCATTACCTGCTCCCGCGTCTCGACAGAGCAGGGCCCGGCAATGATGGCAAAATTGCCGCCCCCTATTTTCACCCCTCCAACGTCTACAACGGAATCCTCGGTATGGAACTTGCGGTTTGCGTTTTTAAAAGGCTCGCTAATCCGCTTGACTGATTCAATTATAGACAGACTCTCCAGCAGCTCAATATCCACCTTGCTTGTATCCCCTATCAGCCCTATAATGGTCTTGTATTTTCCCTCCGAGATATGCACCTCAAGCCCCATATTTTTGAACCATTCGCATAGGCTGTCCCTCTGCTGCTTTGTGGCGCCCTGCTTCAATACCGCAATCATGATTCACCGCTCCAATCCATTATACAAAATAAAAGCTAAATATAAAACCAAACGGGCCGCCCAGATGTGACTCTGTGCGGCCCTTTCCTTACGCCTTTGCCATAAGAACGGATTTTTTATGCAGCACGAATCACTTTTACTTTAAACTGAGTAAAGTAAAAGTACCAAAAAAACGCATAAGCTTTTTTCAGGGCGTTTTTAAGCATGCCTGCAAATATCCTTCCTTGTATGTTGGCGTGATTGTAGCACAGGGCGCATTTCCTGTCAATAGGAAAAAAGCAAATAACCGTCATTTATTTAAATTGCTAAATTGTCGGGACGTATTCTACAGGAATTTATTCACATTGTAGCGCGCCGCGATATACGCCCAGTTTTGGGCGTAGGGCTTCATGACCGTCCAATAGCCGACTCCCGGCAAGCTAAACTCGTCGGCCAGGCTCAGCGCGGCCTGCACGCTGCGCACGTCGTTGAACCAGACCACGTGCCGCTTGCCGGCGGCGTAGTAATAATAGAACGGCGCCTGCGCCTTCTCGTCAAACTGTATTTCGGCGCCGTACCGCTCGGCCCTCTGCACGGCCGCTTCGTTTCCTATGGCCTCGGCCCTTGAGGTCTCCCTGTCGTAAGGCAGAGTCCAGTCATAGCCGTAGTTGGGTATGCCCATATAGACCTTTTCGGCCGGTATGGCGCCGACGGCGTAGCGCACCACGCTTCTGACCATGTTTATAGGCGCTACGGCCATAGGCGGCCCGTAGGTATAGCCCCATTCGTAGGTCATCAGAAAAACAGAATCGGATATCGCGCCAATGGAGGGATAGTCGTGGGCCTCGTAAAGCAGCCCGGGCTGGCCCGCGGAGGTTTTCGGAGCAAGCGCCACCTCAAGGAAAAAGCCGTATTTATCCATCCGCGCTTTTGCTTTTCTTAGAAAGGCCATATAGCCTCCGGCGTCCTGCGGGTCTATATATTCGAAGTCCGATTCCAGCCCGGCGAAGCCCTTTTTAAGCATTACCTGCTCCACCTGGTCCAGCAGCCTATCCTGCATGGCTTCGTCGCTAAAGAGCAGAGACGCTTTTTCGGTGGAAAAGCCGCCCGTTTCGCCTATGGATGAGAGCACCATAACCGAAGCGGTTTGATATTCCCTTGCGATTTTAATTATTTCTTCGTCGTCTGCGCCTACAAGCGTTCCGTCTTCGGTAAAGGTGTAGGAAAAGACCGCCATGTATGTCAGATACGGCAGCGCGCGGCGCAGCGTGCTCCGGTTTATATTGGGATAAGCATAGCCGGTAATGCTTATGCCGCGTATTTTGCCGCCTTTGAAGCTTATGGTCAGAACCTGCCCCGGATAAACCGTAGGATTCGCTATCAGCTCCGGGTTGTTCTGCATGAGCTCGACTATGGCCACGCCCTGAGCCTTCGCTATGGAATATAGGCTGTCGCCCGTTTTTACAGTATATGTCCTGTCAGGCAGCGTTATTATCAGGGCCTGGCCAACCACGAGCCCGCCGCCCGGGCCCAGTCCGTTGTCGGCCATTATCCTGTTAACGGATACGCCGTATCTTTTGGCAATACTATACAAGGTATCTCCCTTTCGCACTATATGAATCGTCATGTTTCCGCCCCCGTCATTGTCATTTATTTTTGCCCCAGACATTCTATGCGGCGGCTCGGCGCCGGGCCAACAGAAATAGCGCTTGCATTGGTGTTAAATAATGTTATATAATGTCCAGTAAAAATCTAACGATAATTTTATTGCAAAACAAAATTGTTATGGTGGTAAATTTGAACCTTACAAGGCGCCTTAAAAACATGCTCCTGGCTGCGCTTATCCTTGCAGCTTGCTCTGCAGCCGCCGCCGTCAGCCTCCGCCTTTGGCGCTCCGCAGGCTATGCAGAGGATTATGCCGCCTTTGAAAGCCGCGTTATGAGCCTTGAAAAGGAGATAATATCAGACAAAATCAGCAGCATGATTTCCGACATAGCTTATATTTCCTATACCTTCGGCATCTATGCCAAGCTCTTTGGAGATGAAAAATACTCAAAGCTCGAAGACAATTGGAAGACTTACCTGGCCGGCAAGGGTTGTTATTACAAGCTCAGGTATATAGACTCCGCCGGTAAAGAAAAAATAAAGGTTAACTATTCATCCAAGAGCGGCGCCTACGTTTCGCCTCTCTGGGAGCTGGAAGACAAGTCCGACAGGTATTATTTCAACGACGCTATGCAGCTTAAGCCTAACCAGTATTACATATCCAGGTTTGATTTGAATGCGGAAAAAGGCGAATGCGAGCAGCCCTGCAGGCTTACAGTCAGGGTTTGCTCCGGAGTGTATGATGAATACGGCGCGATCGCCGGCATTATCGTCCTTAGCTGCGACGCGGAGGAGCTGCTGCACGAAATAGGCGAGCTGGCCAGGGCCAGCGCCGGCGAAACATATCTGGTCAGCGCCAAGGGCAACTGGGTTTTTCGAGCGAGCCGTTCCGGGATACAGTGGGGCCCCAAGCAAAGCGGCGGAGACGAAAAGCCTGCGGATTTTTCCGCTGAATTCCCCGAGGTCTGGAAAGATGTTTCTAAAGCCCCGGAAAAGCCGGAGGGTAAAATAACGACGGATAGCGGAATGTTCGTATACATGTCCTCTCCTCCCTACGGCGTTATGAAAATAGGAGACGGAAAAACGCTCGTTTCGCCGGAAGGCCCGATGACGCTGATAACATTCATCCCAAACGATTTAAAAAACGGCCTGGTATTCGGCTATAATTTTGCCAATATTCTTGAGTTTGCCTTCGGCGGCAAATCCGTTTTTTTTCTAATCATAATATCGCTTGCGCTTCTCACGCTTGTGCTTTCATATATTATTTACAGGGAAAAGAAAAAAAACTGGGGCTACCAGTTTGATGCTCTATCCACCGCCTACACCAGGGGCGCGGGCTATAGAAAGCTGGAGAAGCTGTACAGCAGGCATCGCAGGACAAAAAGGAGCATGTGCGTCTGCTTTATAGATATCAACGGCCTTAAAAGAGTCAACGATACCCAGGGTCACGAGGCGGGAGACAGGCTGATTGCGCTGGGGACCAGGACGGCCATGCGGTATATGGGCCCCGAGGATTTTATTGTGCGGCTGGGCGGCGACGAGTTTCTATTAGTTTTTCCCGGCTCAGACGAGCCGAGGGTCGAGGAGATATGGCGGGAAATTTCCGCAGAGTTTGAGCCGGCGGCCCGAGACGCGACGGGCGACGATTCGGTTTCCGTCAGCCACGGCATCGCCGCCTTTACCTACGGCGACGGAGAAACCGTAGATAAGGTGATTGAAGCGGCCGACGAGAGAATGTATAAGGAAAAAAGGGCCAAGCATTTGGAGCAGCCTTAAAAGCGCGCCTCCGGTGGAGTGATGAGATCGATGCATGAATTAATAATATTGCCCCGCCATGTCGCGGAAATCATAAAACGGCTCGAGGATGAAGGCAAGGCGGCATATGCCGTCGGCGGCTGCGTGCGGGACCGCCTTTTAGGCAGGCCGCCCAAGGATTGGGACGTTTGCACCTCCGCGACGCCGCTTGAGGTTTGCCTGATATTCGGAGCGGAAGCGGGCATAGGAACGCCCTTCGGCTCGGTTTCCGTAAACGGAGTTGAGGTCACCTCTTTCAGGCGCGAAGGGCCTTACGGCGACCATCGAAGGCCTGACGGCGTGGAATTCGTGACCTCGCTGCGCGATGATTTGAAGCGCCGGGATTTCACCGTGAACGCAATGGCCTATAACCCCGCCTCGGGCCTGACGGACCTCTTCGGCGGCCTTGAGGATTTAAGGGCAAGGCTGATACGCTGCGTGGGCGAGCCTCGCGGCCGTTTTTCAGAGGACTGCCTCAGGATACTCCGCGCCCTGCGCTTTTCCTCCCAACTAAGCTTTGAAATCGAAAGCGGCGCGGCCGAGGCCGCGCTGCTTTTGAAAGAGCTTATTTTGACGCTTCCGCCGGAGGTCTTTTTCAGGGAATTCCAGGGCATACTGGAAGGCGAAAACGCCGCCGCCGTACTTGCCGGCTATGCGGAAATATTCCGCCTTTTTATCCCCGAGGGGGATTTCGGCGCGGCCGCCGCCTCAAGTCCGGGAGTGGAGAACCGCCTCAGGGCGCTGCTGGGCGTGAAGGCCGTGGCGGTTCTTAGCCGCCTGCACGCGCCCAGAAGCCTTAAGAAAGCGCTCCGCCTTGATAATCAACGGCAAATCTGATTTCGCACGCTTTAAAAGTCAGGGCGATTTATTATTGTTTGCCTCAATCATTTCGTCCGTTATGCGCGTCTTTTCACCCGCAAGCCAGGGCACCCTCAGTATCTCCACTCCGTTTTCAAGCGGGAGAAGCTGGAACACATTTCCGTCTTCCGTAAGATAAAGCTTTTTAAAAGGATTTGAATTGATATAGTACTCCATAGGCGCGGCCAGCGCCGTTTCTTTTTTCTCTCCGCTGACGTACCTGCCTATCCTCAGCTCGGCATATGACCTGTACTTCATCAGCGCTTCATATTCGTAGATATAGGCGCTGCCGTCGGCGTCCCTTATAATATAGGCTCCGGCGTACTGCGCGGCGTATTTAAATACGTTATCAACGCCGTTCTTACTGATAATAATCTTTTTTTCTTCAGTTAAATTACTTATGGCAACCTTCGGCAAGTACTCTATTGGTATCGGCGCGACTCCTGTCAATAAAATGTCCGCGCCGTCCCAGGCCCTGCCGAAAACCTCGGTCCCCTGTGAATAGAGTCCGGCGAGACTGATGATGGAATACGAGCCAAGCTTTTCCCAAGACTTGCCGTCCGCCTCCCCGGCGGCTGCGCTTATTTTATATAGCCAGGAGTCTCCGTGCATCAGGTAGATGGTGTCGCCGGCTACCTCAAAATCAAGGCCCCATGCGTTTGACGGTATAGGCACCGAGTACATATAGGCCCCGCCGGAGGAATATCTGCTTATACGGTATTTCAGGGTATCCAGTATGTAAACGCTCCCGTCTTCGGCAACGGAAAAGCTGTTCGGGCCCAGGTTGCCCGCTTTTTGCTTCTGTCCCTGGCCGTTTATTATATAATGGCCGAGACCTGTCTCGTCGTCGCCATAGGGTATGAACATGTATTGCTTGTATGTTATCTCGTTTGATGAGGTGATATATTTAGCGCTTCTGCCAAAGGGTATGACGCATTCCACAGTCAACACGACGATTATAGCGGCTATCAACGCCGCCATTCTTTTTTTCGCCTTAGCCGTAACCATGCCGACACGCCTCATTCCGCTTATTTTTGCATGCAAAAGCTTCACGTAAAAACATCGCTTTTTTACGCGCCGTACGCGCTTAAATAAACCTTTTTATTTCAACTATTATTCGTCCCTTGCGGCTTTGGCCCTTGACCGCGGAAAGCTCAAGCTTGCCCAGGCCGCGCATCGAAATCTTATCGCCTTCCGTCAGGCTTTTATCCGGCTTCAGGCAT
This sequence comes from Clostridiales bacterium, assembly GCA_029265405.1. Lineage (GTDB taxonomy): Bacteria > Bacillota > Clostridia > Oscillospirales > Oscillospiraceae > JAJUJI01. The sequence continues at coordinate 110,359 of JAJUJI010000009.1, forward strand.
TCCGCTCCGTTGAGCGCGACCCTTCCTCCGCTGATAGCTTGAGAGGCCTTTTCGCGGCTGAGCGAGAAACCGGCGGCGGCTACCGAATCCAGCCTCAGTGAAGCGAGCGTATCCTTAATCAGCCTGAACTCCTGCTCGACGGGCCGTGCCCGCTCAACGGCTTCAGTCTTAAGCGCAAACCTGCCCGCGCGGTTAAGGCTGCCAAGCAAGTAAGGCAGGACTTCCCTGAGAACGGCAATATCGCAGGCATCCTCGCCAGGAAGTATGTCGCCGACTGCGTCCCTCTCTATGCCGAGCGCGATAAGCGCGCCCAAAAAGTCCCTGTGTACCGGCTTTTTGCCGCCGTCAAGGTCTGCTTTAAAATGCGCCCTGATCACAGCGACCGGATCCGCCGAGCCTTCCACGGCTGTCTCCTCATCCATCCAGTCCGGAAGCAGGAGCAGGCAGGCCCTTTCCGCGCCCTCGTACCCGCCTCGCCTGATATGCCGCTGCCCCAGCTCAGCCAGCAGCCGCTCCGCCATTTCCTGCTCACCCTGTGTCAAAAACCTGGTGCTTTGCGGCGTGTTTTTGCCCCGGACAGCTTCAAATTTGTCGATCAGCCTTGCCGCCAGAAGCTCCTCCTCCGAGCTGCGCGAGTATTTTTTTATCAGCCGCTTCCTGTATTCCGAGTTCAGCCAAAAAACCTCCGGCAAAATCATTTTTGTTAATACTATCATAAAAATTAAGGCGCTTCCACTTTTTTTTAAATTTCTATTGACATTGTCAGTGTACAGTTGTAACCTAAGTTCAGGTTACAACTGTACACTGCTTGTGGAGGGTCATCGCCATGCGTGAAAAGCCGAAGAAAATAACGGAGTCAGAGCTGGAGGTCATGCGGGTGCTCTGGGCGGCGGATAAGCCGCTGAACATCGCTCAGATAATAGAAAAGCTTCTTAGCTCAAGAAAATGGAACGGTTCGACGATAAAGACACTGCTGCGACGCCTTTGCGAAAAGGGCGCCGTTGCTCAGGAAAAGCGCGAGGTATACTACTACCGGCCGCTGGTTACCTCAGAGGAATATGCCAAAAGCAGTACCCAGTCCATCATAGACAAGCTTTATTCGGGCAGCGCAAGGGATATGATAGCTGCGCTTGTAATGAACGGGCAGCTTAACGGCGAGGATATTAAGGAGCTGCGGGCATTGCTAAGGGAGACGAAATCCGATGAGCAGCTTTTTGAATAGGCTTTTGAGTCTTTCCATATTCGGTTCCATGCTGGCTTGCGTGCTGTTTTTATTAAAGCCGCTGATTAAGGACAAAGTGAGCAAGGCCGTTTCGTATTATCTTTGGCTTCTCGTGCTTTTCCGTTTATGCCTGCCCTTCGGCGTAAGCCTGCCTATCGCGCAGGCATGGAGCCCCGTTCCGGCCGGCGGTACGGAAAAAGCTTATAATGCTTATAATGAAAGCTACACCGCACAAGACGGCGCGGCAATAAGCGAACAGGCAGGAAACGGTAATATGCAAACGAGTCTTTCGGTTCAGGGCCCGATAAAACAGGCTGCGGCCGACTCACCCGAGAAGCCGGAAAACGGCGGTGAATCATCCTCTAATGGCGATACTTCAGACGGCGCCATTTTTGCAGCTGCGGCCGTATGGCTTAAAGCTCCGTTTTTTTGGTTTGCAGTATGGGCGCTGGGTTTTGTTTTCTTCATTTGCCTGCATGCGCTGGGCTACTTACGCTTTTCAGGAATCATAAGGCGCGCCGCTGCCGAGCCGGACGAGGAGGACCTTGCCGTATATCGCGAATTTCGGGAAAGCAGGCTCGCGCGCTTCGTCAACTGCGGGTTTGCAAAAACGCCCATGCTGCTGGGCCTGATGCGCCCTCTGGTGGTTGTGCCTGAAACGGCTTACTCTAAAAGCGGCAAGGCCGACTGCTTGCGGGACATCCTCAGGCATGAGCTTACGCATTGCCGCCGCCGCGACATATTATACAAGTGGTTTGCCGCCGCCGTCTGCTGTCTCCACTGGTTCAACCCTCTAATTTGGGCTGCTGGCAGAGAAATAAGCCGGGCCTGCGAGTTGGCCTGCGACGAGGCGGCAATCCGAGGTTTATCACCATCCCAGAGGCGGCGCTACTGTGAAACGCTGCTTGACATGGCCGCCAAGCAAACGCTTGCGCCAGGCATGCTCGCCACGACAATGTGCGTTGAAAAGGTTCAATTGAAGGAAAGGCTGGCATCAATAATGAACAGTAAAACAAAAAGCCGCGCCGCCGCTATGCTGTCCGCCGTTCTCGTGCTGCTCCTGGCGGGCTGCGCCGCTGTAAACGGGGTCGGAAAAGCGGATAAGAGCAGTCCTGAGCCCGATGCAGCCATATATGAAAAATACGGCATGCAAATAGCCATACCCAAAGAATACGCCGACAGGCTGCTGGTTTTCACCGAGCCGAAGTATGAAGCATTCAAGGACAGCTTCCTCATATCCGTCTATGAAAAGCAGAGCTATGAGGAAAGCCGCGCAGACTGGGGCGACGAGGCAGCCAGCGGCTTTCTCTTCGGCATTTGCCGCTACACCCGGGCCCAGTACGAGAGCTACCTCTGCTCCGACGGCAGCGGCCTGTCCTTTTTCGCTAAGGACGACAATTATTATTACGGGCACACATACGCGACCGACGTGCAATTCTACCGCAGCGATATAGACAACTATACCGAGGAGTCATTAGCCCCCTGGAACGAGCTGCTGGAGCAGGTCGACGGCATCCTGAGCGACTTTATTTCCCGCAACAGCCTGACTGCATACAGCGACGATGAATTTTGGAGCAGAGCCTTTACCTACGACTCCGAGCATCTTTATGTGACCTACTACCCCTATTACGCCGTGAACGGCGGCAAAAACTCGCCGTATACCCTTGTCCTCTCGCAGCCGGCAAAGCAGGGCGAGGGCGGCGTCTGGTGCGTTGAGCGCTGGTATGACAACGAGTACGGAAATCTGTATTATTATTTCCCTTCCTGGAACGGGAATACGGATCTGCCGGCGGACGAATACTACGCTAGGCTTCAAAAGGACTGCGACGGCGGCCTAAAGCCTGAGCTGCTGGACCCAATCAAGGCGGCTATGGAATTTGCCAAAGATTATTTCGGCCATACGCCGGTTGACGGCAGCTTTGAATACTTGGAAGGCGAGCCGGCCGGCAACGTGCTGGATCTGTGTCTCAAGGTCTTTGACGATATTGGCGTCCTGCAGGCGGCGTCCTATGACAACGGGGTAATAACCGAAAAGCCGGAATACGCCGTTCCCGATTATCGCAAGCCCTTTTCAAATTACGCGCGCTCCAGCCTTTACGCTTACATTTGGCTCAAGGCCGAGGAGCCGTCCGTCAAAAGCGGGAACGTGGTTTTCTGCCACAGCGCCGACGGCAAAAACACTCTTTCCTTCTATCAGCAGGACGGCCTGCTGTGCGTATCCGTTAACGGTGAAACGCAGTGGTTCCAGACGGCCTACCCCTATTCCTCAAATTCCCCATACGACCGCATGTACGGCTATTACGACGAAGCCTCCCGCTATACCTCGGGCAAGTCTTAAAACCTCCGGGCTTCAATCGAGTAGGAGGCCACCCATTAATTGAGTGACCGACCTCTCACACCACCGTGCATGCCGTTCGGTACACGGCGGTTCAATCGCATAAGTGCAGGGACTCGTACCGGTCAAGGATACTGTAGTATCCGGCCTGTGCGAGTCTTTTGTCTGTAATCGTGTGAGTGAGAATATGTAACCGTCTATTCCGGGCGCTCCCTTGTTGGCCTTCACACGCTTGCAGGCTCCGTTCAGGTTCTCCCTGTCCAGCACCTTCTCAAGCGACTCTGCACCGCCCGCTTCTTCGGCTTCCCGATTGCCAATGCTCCGCGCTCCCGCATACTCTTCACGTTCCGCGCTATCCATTTGCAGTCAGCCCTTGCCTCCAAGATATTCTGCTTTCTTCACATCGGCCTCCCTTTTTCCGTTCTTCGGACTTACGATTGTTCGGCCCTTCCCTTTACCAGGTACTACGGCCTTTGCTGACTTCTTGCAATTCGTTGTTACTGCGCGTCCTTTCGAATATGTCTGCTCGTCTGCGCTCGCGAAACCTCCCCGGGTACTCGCACATTCTTTCTCTCCGTCTGCCTGCCTCATTTACCGCAAATGACTCCGTGTAGCTTTTGGGCTTCGACTTGTCGCGGAGCCTTACCCTCATTTGCGGCCTGATGAGATTCCTGTTCGTCAGGCCGGAGATTTGCCTCCACCTTTCTTCAGATTCCGCGTCGCCACGGACACCCTTGG
>JAJUJI010000017.1 GCA_029265405.1 Clostridiales bacterium
CTCTACGAGGACAATGTGCTGGGGCGTATTACCAACGAGCAGTTCCGGATGCTGTCCGCCGACTACACCAATGAGCAAAATAGCCTGAAGGAACGAATTCCCCAGGCTGTGGAGCGAATAAACAAACTGCAGGAGTCTATCGCCAATGTCTCACGGTTTGTTGAGAAAGCCAAACGCTATACCGAGATTCCGGAGCTGACCGGCGAACTTCTGAACCTGTTTATTGAGCGAATCGAAGTTGGCGAACGTGGCGCGCGCTACTCCAGAACGGCGGAACAGGAGATTGTCATCCGCTACCGAGACATCGGCGTACTCGGCGCATTTTCGGAAGAAGCACAAAAAATAGCCGGTTAACGGCAAAGGCAGACAGCAAAATCTGCTGCCTGCCTTCCCTAAAACCCACGGTTCAGTTTGTGTCCCTATGGACACGCGCCTTAAGGCGGCCCTTGCTTTTCCTGCGCTATACCCTGAACAACAAATCGGAATATACGGGCACGGGCCACATGTCGGCCGGCACCAGCGGCTCCACTGCGTCCACTGCCGCTCGAAGCGCTTCCATAGCCTTGACCACGTTTTCGCGGTAGTAAAGCGCCGTGGAATAAGCGTTCTTGTGCTCGCAGGCGGCGACTGCCCTTTCAAGCTCGCAGAGCTTCTCGCCCATCTCGTCGGCCAGGGCCGTCACCCTTGCAAGACGGCTTTCGGCCGCGGCGCTGCCCGTTTTCTCCGCTATATCAGCCAGCCTTGCCGCATAGCCCAGCGCCGCCGGAAGGAGCTGTCGGTTGGCCATGTCTATGAAGGTCATCGCCTCGATATTTATGGTTTTAGCGTAATTCTCCAGCAGTATCTCGTATCTGGACTCTATTTCCTTTTCGTTGAGGACCTTCATCCTTGTGAATACTTCCCTGCTCTTTTCTGTCAGCAGCTCCTTAATCGCAAGGACCGTATTTGAAATATTGGGGAGCCCGCGCCTTGCCGCCTCCTCAACCCACTCCTGGGTATAATTGTTGCCGTTGAAGATAACTCTCTGGTGGCTGGTTATGAGCTCTTTCACCAGGCGCTTCGCCTCGGCCTTCTTGTCGGAGGCCTTTTCTAGCTCGCCGGCTATTTCCGACAGAACCATAGCCACAATTGTGTTAAGCGTGAAGCAGGGCTCCGCTATGTTGTTGGAGGAGCCGCACATGCGGAACTCAAACTTGTTGCCCGTAAATGCAAAGGGAGAGGTCCTGTTCCTGTCTGTGGAATCCTCGGTTATAATGGGAAGGGTCGCGACTCCGAGATTGGTCTTTACCCTGCCTGGCCCGGCGTAGGGCTTGCCGCTTACTATGGAATCGATGATCGCCTGCAGTTCCTCTCCGACGAAAATCGAAACGATGGCGGGAGGCGCCTCGTTTGCGCCAAGCCTATGGTCGTTGCCCGTGCTGGCGACGGACAGCCTCAGCAGCTCGGCGTATTTGTCAACCGCCTTTATGACTGCCGCGAGAAAAACAAGGAAGGTCATGTTCTCGCTGGGCTCGGGGCCGGGATCCAGCAGGTTGATGCCGTCGTCGGTAGCCATGGACCAGTTTATATGCTTACCGCTGCCGTTTACGCCTGAGAAAGGCTTTTCATGCAGCAGAGCCACAAGCCCGTGCTTTTTCGCAACCCGTTTCATCATCTCCATGACAAGGAGGTTGTGGTCGGCGGCTATGTTGGCCGGGTCAAAAATGATGGCCAGCTCGTGCTGGGCAGGCGCTACCTCGTTGTGCTTTGTTTTTGCCGTTATGCCGAGCTTCCACAGCTCGGTATCCAGCTCTCGCATGAAAGCCGAAATTTTCAGCCTCAGCCTGCCGAAATACTGGTCCTCAAGCTCCTGCCCCTTGGGAGGCCTTGCTCCGAACAGCGTACGGCCCGTAAGCATCAGGTCAAGGCGCTTTTCATAAAGCTCACGATTAATAAGAAAATACTCCTGCTCCGGCCCGACGGTAGCGGTAACCTTTTCGGATGTGCAGTTGCCGAGAGCCCTGAGCACCCGCAGCGCTTCCCTATTCAGGGCCTCCACGCTGCGCAGCAGCGGAGCCTTTTTGTCAAGTATCTCGCCGGTATAGGAAAAAAACGCCGTGGGTATGTACAGCGTGCTTTCCTTGACAAAGGCGGGGGAGGTGCAGTCCCAGGCCGTGTAGCCTCTTGCGGCGGCCGTCTCGCGAAGGCCGCCGGACGGGAAGGAGGAAGCGTCCGGCTCTCCCTTTATAAGCTCCTTGCCTGAAAACTCAAGTATCACCTTTCCGTCAGCGGTGGGAGATATGAAGGCATCGTGCTTTTCGGCGGTTATGTTGGTCATGGGCTGGAACCAATGCGTAAAATGCGTCGCTCCTTTTTCCAGAGCCCACTCCTTCATTACTGAAGCAACCTCATCGGCTACCGACGAATCCAGCGGTACGCCCGCGTGTATGGTGGCCTTCAGAACCTTGAAGGCGGTTTTGGACAATCTTGATTTCATAACCGCTTCATTGAAAACATATTCGCCGAAATAAGCGTCAGGTGATAAGCATTTTGCGTTTTCCATTTTATTTTTACCTCCAAATAAAAAGCGGCAAAAACGTTACTCAAAACGCCTTTGCCTTGTGTAATGAATATTGTTATTTACTTTTTTATAGCTAAGACGGCTTTAAAAAGCAAGCCGTAATCGCCGCGCCTGGCGGCCCCCTTGCCGCACCATCGCTTTGATGCAAGAAAACCGGCTTATATTGCCTCTCAAATAGCCGGCCCTAAAGAGCCGGTTCAGGCTTACAACGCCGGAACCCCAGCCTGCCTTTATACGGAAAGGGCCACAATCCTACCCGGATTATGGCCTCCTTGCCTTATAGCTGAATTATACAATATTACTATTCGCGATGTCAAATGCTCTCGCTCGATGAAATCAATAATTTTTCAATATGCTGCGCGGGACTTTTTAGTGCCCTTGCATAAAGAGATTCACGCTATTATATCTTCAAACTGGCTGTTGTATATATCCGCATAGAAGCCGTTTTTCTCAAGAAGCTCCTCATGCCTGCCCTGTTCTATGATGTCGCCGCCGTTCATGACCAGTATCATATCGGCCTCCCTAACCGTCGAAAGCCTGTGGGCTATGACAAAGCAGGTTCTGCCCCGCATAAGCCGCTTCATCGCCTCCTGTATAAGCTTTTCCGTGCGGGTATCCACCGAGCTTGTTGCTTCGTCCAGTATCAGCACAGGGCTGTTTGCCACGAAAGCCCTGGCTATAGTCAAAAGCTGCTTTTGTCCCTGGGATATGTTGGAGGCCTCCTCGTTAATCTCCGTGTCGTACCCCTCCGGCAGCTCTCTTATGAAAGCGTCGGCGCAAGCCATTCTTGCCGCCTCATAGATCTCCTCGTCGGTTGCGTCCAATTTGCCGTAGCGGAGGTTTTCCTTTATGGTGCCCTTGAAAAGCCAGGTATCCTGAAGCACCATCCCGAAATTGCGCCGAAGCTCTCCCCTTGCATATGACTTTATGTTTCTTCCATCCACCCTTATTTCACCGTCGTCAACGTCGTAAAATCGCATGAGCAGCTTGACTATCGTCGTCTTGCCGGCGCCGGTTGGGCCGACTATCGCCACGGTCTGGCCTTTTCTTATGCTGTAGTTCCAATCGCGTATGACCGTCGCGCTTTCATCATAGCCGAATCTTACATGCCTGAATTCGATATCGCCCTCTATCCTGCCGGCGGATATGGCCTCGGGCCCGTCCGGCGTCTCCTCTTTTTCGGCAAGAAACTCAAAGACGCGCTCCGCGGCCGCAGCCATCGATTGCATCATGTTGGAAACCTGGGCAAGCTGCGTTATGGGGTTTGTAAAGTTTCGTACGTATGAAATGAAGGCCTGTATGTCGCCGACGGTTATGGAACCCCTGGCTGCCAGTACGCAGCCGGAAACGGCAACCGCAACATAGCCCAGGTTCCCGATAAAGGTCATAAGCGGCATCATGAGTCCGGAAAGGAACTGGCTCTTCCAGGCCGATTTGAATAGCGCTTCGTTGGTCATTTTGAAGTCCTTAAGGGCGGCCTGTTCGCGGTTGTAAGCCTTGACTATGACGTAGCCGGAATAGATCTCCTCCACCTTGCCGTTTATTTCGCCAAGCTGCTTTTGCTGGGCTTTAAAATACTTCTGGCTGAATTTTACCACAAGCGCCACGAGCCCGGCCGAAACCGGCAATATTGCCAGCGCGATAAGCGTCATTATCGGGCTGATGGTCAGCATCATATACAGTACGCCGCAAAGCGTGGTCACGCTGGTTATAAGCTGAGCTATGCTCTGGTTCATGCCCTGGCTCAGCGTGTCCACGTCGTTTGTTATCCGCGAAAGCGCATCGCCTATGGTGCGGCTCTCAAAATATTTCATCGGCATGCGGCCGATCTTTTCCGATATCTCCCTCCTCATGCGGAAGGCCAGCTTCTGCGTTACGCCGCTCATTATCCACTGCTGCGCAAAATTGCACGCGGCGCTGACTGCATATATCAGAAGCGCAGTCAGCAAAATCCTGCCGATTTTATCAAAATCTATGCCGCCGGTGCCTGTTATTTTTCTCGACAGGCCCGCGAACAGCTCGGTTGTGGCTCTCGAGAGGACCTTTGGACCTATAACATTGAAAACCGTACCGAATACGGCAAATATCAGCACAATCAGTATAGGCAGCCTGTACCTGCCCAAATAACTGAACAGCCTTTTGACGGCGCCCTTGAAGTCCTTGGCCTTTTCACCGCCGACAAAATGTCCCCCTGGGCCGGGCCCTCTCATCATATTGCCCCGTTCCCGCGTTTCCCTGCCGGAGCCGCTTTCAAATTCAGCCATTATTATTCCTCCTCTCCCAGCTCTCGCGCGCTTAGCTGGCTTCGGGCTATTTCCCTATAGGTAGGGCTTTCCTTCAGCAGCTCCTCGTGCCGCCCTATAGCCTCTATCGTACCCCCGCTCATGACTATTATCCTGTCGGCGTGGAGTATAGTGGAAATCCTTTGGGCGACTATTATCAGCGTGGCTTCCGCAGCCTTCTTATGCAAGGCCTTGCGCAAAGCCGAGTCTGTCTTATAATCCAGCGCGGAGAAGCTGTCGTCGAAGATATAAATCTTCGGATTTTTAGCTATCGCCCTCGCTATGGAAAGGCGCTGCTTCTGACCGCCGGAAACGTTGGCGCCCCCCTGGGCTATGGGGCTATGATAGCCTTCGGCCTTTTCCTCAATAAAGTCCTTAGCCTGAGCTATTTCGGCCGCTTCCTTCATAGCTTCGTCGCTTATGCCGGAGCCGCCGTATTTAATGTTGCTCTCGATATCGCCGGAAAAGAGAACCCCCTTCTGCGGCACATAGCCCAGAAGCTCACGCAGCCTGCTCTGGCTCAGTTCGCGTATATCAATCCCGTCAATTGTGATCCGGCCCTCCGTTACATCGTAAAACCGCAGGAGCAGGTTTGCCAGCGTGGACTTGCCGCTGCCTGTCGCTCCTATAATGGCGGTAGTCTGTCCTGGATAAGCGGTAAAGCTGATATGGCTGAGCAGAGCCTCCTCGCCCATGGAATCAGGGTATCTGAAGGAAACATCCTCGAAGGCCACTATGCCTTTTGCGTCGGCAAGCCTTTCGTCAAGGTTCGTTTCCTTATCAGACACTGCGGAGGACGTATTTATTATTTCGTCGATGCGGCCCGCCGCGACGGCTGCTCGGGGCAGAAAAATCGACACGGCGGTAATCATCATAAAGGCTATTACTATTTGAAGCGTATAGGTTATAAAGGCTATCATATCTCCCACCTGGAGAGTTCCAAGGTCTATGCCCTTGGCTCCGAACCACTCAATAAGCAGCGTTACTGCTGACAGAATGAACATCATTGAGGGCATCATGAAGGACATGGCGCGGTTGACAAAAAGCTGCGTCCTCATCAGGTCTGTGTTGGCGGCTTCAAAGCGCTTTTCCTCATGCTTCTCCCTGTTGAAAGCCCTTATGACCTGCAAGCCTGTAAGTATCTCGCGGCTTACAAGGTTGAGCTTATCCACAAGCTCCTGCATTTTTTTAAATCTCGGCATTGCGATAATCATCAGCACCGCCAGCACGAAGAGCAGCGCGACTATCGCCACCGCTATAATCCATCCCAAGCCCGTCCTTGTGGAGGCTACTTTGATAATTCCGCCTATTCCGATTATAGGGGCATAAAGCACTATGCGCAGCAGTATTACGCAAACCATCTGAACCTGCTGTATGTCGTTGGTGCTCCTGGTTATAAGCGAGGCGGTTGAAAACCTGTTTATTTCCGCCGCTGAAAAGGACAGCACCTTTGAAAACACCTTTTCGCGCAGCTCCCTCCCTATAGCGGCTCCCACCCTGCTGCCCATAAGGCTTGCGAGCACTGCTGCCGCAACCATAAGCAAGGTAAGAGCTATCATTCTCGAGCCCACCGACCAAAGGTAATCCAACCTGATTTTGTCAAGTTCCAGCCCCATAGCCGCATATTCATTCTTCAGATAGCCGATTGCGGCGGCGGAGATGACGGTATCGGACAGACTGCCCATAGCCTTTAAAGCCTCGCCTGCTTTGTCGATAAGCTGGTCCTTTGTCATCACTCCCGCTTTTATCGCGGCCCTGACCTGGCTTATGTCATAGCCGCCCTCGCCGGACGAAAGCCTGCCCAGCATAGCCATAGGCAGGCTGAACACGCCGTCCAGCGCTTCCTTATCCTCCATGTTTTTGAGGACATATACGCCGCCATCCATTTCGTAGGCCGCCTCTACCTTGGCCAGATCCTCGTCCGGCATAAACAGCTCAAGATCCTCCATGGTTTGGCTGCGCAGCCGTTCCGGAGTCGCGTATTCTATCCCGCCGTTCTGTATGCCCACATCCACAATGTCGCTGGTATATGCCGGCAGCGACAGTTCGCAGTAAGCCTGCACAATAAGCAGAAGCAGTATGGGCAAAACCCATTTAATATGATTTATCAAGTATTTAAATACTCTCAAGCAATGGCCATCCCTTTCAGAAAATTGCAAGAGCGCTCGACAAGGACCGCAGAGGCTTTTATCCTCACATGTCTTTGAGGCACAGCTCTCTTGTTATCTTGCTTATGCGCTCAATCAGCCTCAGCGCGGCAAGCGTGTCTTCTTCGCCCAGCCGCCTGAAAAGCTCGCTGAAATATTCTTTCATCTGCTTGTATTTGCTCTCCCCCCTCCTTTTGCCTTCCTCCGTAAGGAAAACCAGGACCCTGCGTTTGTCGTTTTCGTCAGCGCCCCGGCGAATAAGGCCCTTGCCTTCAAGAGTCTTAAGCATTCTTGCCGTGCGCGCCGTGCTTACTCCCAGCTTTTCGCTTAGCTGCCCTGCGGTAAGCCCGTCGCCTGTCATAAATAGGTATTCCAGCATTTTTACTTCTCCATGCGAAAACTCGTCCGTTATAAACAGTCTTCCCTTGGGCACATGCTGCATCATGTTCCATATCAGCTTTTCGGCCTCGCGCTCAAAGCTTACCGGCATATTCCGCACCTCATGTTTATCTAACAGTGTTAGACATTATATACTTCCCGCTTTGCCCGTCAATTAAAAACCCATTAAAAAACCGCTTTGTATGGTTGCACAAAATCATTTGATTACCATCGTAATGTTCTATTCATTATTCCGCGCAATTGACATACCGTTTCCGATTATCTAGTATTTATAGCGTCAGGCGCAGGGCGCCGTACGGCGCTAAAGAACGCGGCTGGAGAAGAGGATTAGGCATGTTTTACAGTATCTTGTTCCCGACGAGAGAGCAGCATGAAAAACCCCGTCTGGAGCGCGAACCCGATTATTTTAAAGACCTCAACCTCGACCAGGTATTCAACGCTATACTGACCGAAGAAAAGGCCTTCGGGAAAAAGGAGAAAAACAGCTTCGGGCTGGAAGGCTTTTTTTACACGCCGCTTGACGATCCGGAGATAGTGGTATACCGTCAGGAGGTGCTGCGCGAGCTTGAAGACGATTCGCTGCGCGGCCAGATAGCCTTTTTCGCCATGTCGCTGAACATGATAGAGGCTGCCATGGCCTATGTGCACGATTCCCTGACCTCGCTGCAGAAATGGAGAGACAACTATCTTACCCGAGGGCAGCTTCTTGACTGCGTGGAGAAATATTGCCAGGCCGTCATCCAGTTTTCCTCATTTCTTTCGGGAACCGGCCTCAAATCCGCCGGCCTGAGAGGTTTTGCTGAATATCTTAAGTCTTATGTGGAATCCGCCCCCTTCAATGAGATGCTGGGCAGAGCGAAAAAACTTCGGGAAGAGCTCTCAAAAGTGGAGTTCTGCATGCTCATCAAGTTCGGCTCCATACGCGTGAGGCGCTACGAGGGGCAGGAGGACCTTGTAAAGGGTTTGCTTAACACCTTCTCGAAATTCAAGCAGGATGAGGAACGCAGCTTCAACGTCTATCTGCCGGAATACGCGCAGGATATCAAGATGGAGGCCAACCTGCTGAACATGGTTGCAGCCTATTATACCGATGTTTTTTCCGACCTGTACTCCTTTGCCGGCAAATACTTTTATTTTGAGGACGAAACCATAGTCCGCTTTACGAACGAGATACATTTTTATCTGTCATGGCTGAAATATATCGCTCCCCTTAAGCAGACGGGCCTGCCCTTCTGCTATCCGAGCATTTGCGGCTGTGAGGATCCGGCCTGCCTTTACAGCCGTGAAGGCTTCGATCTGGCTCTGGCTGCGAGGAGTCTTGACAGCCGCCATGAAATAGTGACAAACGATTTCGAGCTGAATTATCCCGAGAGGATAATAGTCGTTACAGGCGCAAATCAGGGCGGAAAAACCACCTTTGCGCGCGCCTTCGGGCAGATGCACCACCTCGCCGCGATTGGCCTGTCTGTGCCGGGTAGGGCCGCTTCCCTATATCTATGCGACAATATCATGACGCATTTTGAGCGCGAGGAAAATATAGACACCTTGAACGGCAAGCTACAGGACGACCTCATGAGACTGCACGACCTGCTGCAAAGGGCCACGAGCAGGAGCATATTTATCGTAAACGAGATATTTGTATCCACCACGCTGACCGACGCGCTGGTTTTGGGCGGGCATATGATGGACGCCATCGCGTCTCTAGGCACTCCCTCAGTAGTCGTCACCTTTCTGGACGAGCTTGCCCTGCACGGGCCCGAAACCGTCAGCATGATGAGCATAGTCAGCGACGACGGCCTGGCGACGCGCACCTTCAAAATTATCAGAAAGCCGCCGGACGGCCTTGCCTATGCAATGTACCTGGCCGGCAAGCACGGCCTCACCTATAAGCAGCTTAAATCCAGACTGGGAAAGGAACAATGACATGAGAGCTCATCTTATGTACCGCGAAAACGACGCCAAGGCGAAGGCCAGCCCCACGGGGCTGACGCTTAAATCCGACCTTGAGCTCGGAAGGCTGCTTGAAGCCATGGCCGACGGAGACAAGGCCATATACGCCGCCTGCGAGGACGCGCTGCTTCGCCCGCTTCAGAGCCTGGAAGCAATCAAATACAGGCACGATACCTTGGCCGACGCCATGAAAAACAGGGACGCCGTACGCCGCATGTATATAATCACAGCGCAGCTAGACAACATCCAAACCTATTATATGTCGCCCTCCCGCATGGCAGAGGCCTTCCAGATGTCCGTGGAGCTGCTTCGGATATATACGAAGTTTTTGAAGGATCTGCGCGAGGTGGCCGACAGGAGGATGCAGGATTTCTCCTCCGAAGCGTTTAAGAACCTTTTTGAAATGCTGCGGCGCGAGCTCAGCGACGAATACTTTGCCGAGGTAGCCAGCTTTACGGATGAACTGAAAAATCTGGACAACCTCCTGATAAGCGCGAGGCTGGGCAGCAATCTGCAAAGCGTCGACTATACTCTCAGGCGCAAGGAAAAAGGCTTTTGGCTCCGCTGGAAGCTCACTCCGGCCATAACGATCAACGTTGAAAAGGATCCTGAAGCCGTCAGCGACCTGATCATGAGACGCGACCGGGCCACCAGCGAGGCAACCAGCATATTGAAGCAGGCCGCCAAATATTTGGAGGACTTCTTCAACATGCTGCGCGGCGAGCTTGCCTTTTATGTAGGCTGCATAAATCTGACCGAGCGCATGCAGGAATACGGGCTGCCCGTCTGCATGCCTGAGCCGCAGCCCCACGATTCCTGGGATAGGATCTGGACAGGGCTTTACGACGTAAGCCTTGCCCTTACAAAGGAGTCGGCTGTCGTGGGAAACGATTTGGCGGCTTCGGACACGCGCTTGTACATAATAACCGGCGCAAACCAGGGAGGCAAATCGACCTTTCTGCGAAGCATGGGCCAGGCTCAGCTCATGATGCAGTGCGGCATGCCCGTGGGAGCCGAACGCTTCAAGGCTCCGCTCAGACGGGCCCTTTTTACCCACTTCAAAAAAGAAGAGGACAACTACATGAAAAGCGGCAGGCTGGACGAGGAGCTCAAGCGCCTTAGCGTGATTGCCGACCATCTTGAGCCCGGAGCCATGGTGCTTTTCAACGAGTCGCTTACCTCCACCAACGAACGGGAAGGCTCCGAAATCTGCTACCAGATAACCCAGGCTCTGATAGAAAGCGACATCGAGGTTTTTTCCGTTACACATCTTTACGCCTTTGCCATCAGGTATCTGGGCGCTGAAAAAACCAGGTTCCTGCTGGCCGAACGCCGGGAGGACAGCGAGCGCACTTTCAAAATACTGCCTGGCGAGCCTCTGAAAACCGCCTACGGCGAAGACCTTTACAACCAAATATTTGTTCGAGGCATGGCCGCGCTTGCAGACTAAAAGGAAGCATGACAGTAAAGCATATCTTGAAAATAACTGCCCGAGGCCTGTGCGGCGGGCAGTATTTTCCTAATATCAGCCTTTTTATATGACCTGAATAAGGCGCAAATCATCTTCCGTTTGCTCCTCCTGTTTGCGCAATAACGGCTCTTGCGGCAAAGTGATTACCTTAGTGACTTTTATTGGTTTTATTATTATTGTATAATTCAAACGTGAAAATAATGCGATTTCAGTTGAAAACGCATAACGCTGTGTCAAACCCGATTTTTAGCGAGAGGGCTGGTTTATATATGAAATGCAAACGGCTGACCCTTGCCCTGGCTTTTTTGCTTATTTTTCTTGCCCTGCCGCTTTCCACCGCCGCGGCGGAGGGCGGCGGAAGCGTAACCGTCTACGTCACCGTAACCGACAACGGCGGCTTCTTTACCGGGGAAATAAGCCGGGAGCCGATAGTAGCCTATCCGGTTTCCGTTCCCAGGAATTCTACGGTTGACGACGTTTTGAAGGCGCTCCATGCGGCTGAATGCGCCAGGGGCGAAAGCGGCTATTCCTCCTCGTCCATGCGCATGTACGGCTCCGAAACGAGGTTTATCGCGACATGGTTCGGACGCGCCGCCGACATGAACGACGGCTCAAATTACGCGGTAACGGCTTATCTGAACAACAGCTCCAGCAGCACGCTCAACAGCAGGGTAAGAAAAGGCGATTTCGTTAACGTCATTATATATACGGTTGTAAGCTCGTCAAAATTCACCTATAAATATATGGGTCTAAACTATTTCAATTGCTACGCCGCCGAGGCCGGAACCGGCGAGTCCTTTACGCTGACCGTATCCAACAATTCCATGAACATGACCACTTACGCCTGGGAAACCAAGCCCAGCGCCGGCCTTCAGCTCAATGTCAACGGGAAGCCCTCCGGCTACTCGACCGACGAAAAAGGCTCCGTAGCCTTGAGCTTTGATAAGCCCGGTACATACTACCTGCTGACCGGAGGGAACGACGCCCTTGCAGCAGCCGCCGTCAAAATAGAGGTAAAGGACGGCGCCTCCTTCAAGGCCTGCGCCCCCTCCGGCCCTGGCCGCCTTGCCGCCTCCGGTCTTGACGAGGACGGCGGCGGTTCCGGTTCCGAAATAACCGTTTACGTCACCGTGACGGATAACGGGAGCTACTTCAAGGGCCAGGTCAGCGGCGAATACATTATCGCCTATCCCGTAAAGGTGCCTGAAGGAGCAACTGTGGACGATGTGCTGGATGCGCTCAACAGGCTGGAGTGCTCTACCGGTTCAAACGGATACGGCTCGGCCAAGTTCGAGTCCTTCGGAACGGTAATGTATTCCGTAACCTCCTTTTTTGGAAGGCCTTCGGTCATGCGCGACAATTCCAGTTTCTCCGTCGCGGCTTGGCGCAACCAGAACCCTTCCAGCACTCTCGACGAGCCCGTGGCCGACGGGGACAGCGTCACCGTCAACATTTACAGCGTTGTCAGCGCGTCCAAATTTCAGTTTAAATACTATAATTTGAGCTACTTCGACTATGTACAGGCACAGGCGGCAGTGGGTGAAACCGTAACCCTAAGGGCATACAACAGCGTAATGAATACGGCGACCTACGCCTATTCCGCCCAGCCCTGCAGCGACCTCAAGGTATATATAAACGGAGAGCTTTCGGACCGTACCGTCGGCAGCGACGGAACGCTTCAGCTCAGCTTCGATAAGCCGGGGACCTATTACGTCCTTGCCTCCGGCAACGAAGCCTACGGCTCCCCTGCGGTGAAAATAACGGTGTCCGAAGGCGGCAGCTTCTCCTCCAGCAAGGCTGCGGTCGATAACGCGGCCTTGTACGCCTCCCTGCTGTCGGCCTCCGGGCTTGACGCGGAGGGCAAGGGAAGCGGGCCTGACATAACCGTATATGTAAACGTTACCAACAACGGCTCCTATGCTTACGGCGAAGTAAGCGGCCAGTGCCTGATTGCTTATCCCGTCACGGTCCCGGGCGGCGCCACTGTGGACGATGTTCTTCAAAGGCTGCATAACGCCGAGTGCAAAGCCGGCGGCTTCGGCTACAGCTCATACAAATATGATATGTACGGAATGCAGATCTATTCCATAGGCACCTGGTTTGGCAAAACCGCCAGCACTTTTGACGGCAGCAGCTACGCCCTTGCCGCCTGGCTAAACCGCGACCCTGACAGCAGCCTTGCTAGCCCCGTATCCGACGGGGACTGCGTGGATGTAATTATCTACTCTGTGGTCAGCTCGCAAAACCGCAGCTACAGGAACTGGGGCATCGGCTATTTCGACTACTACAACATTAAGGCCGGAGTAGGAGAGGAAATCAGCCTTCACGCATACAACACCGTAATGGACCTTAAGGATTTCACTTGGGACTCATATTCAAGCGGCGACCTGAACGTATATATAAACGGAGAGTTTTCCGACAAGCACGTTAATAGCGACGGCACACTTACCTTGAAATTTGACAGCCCGGGCACCTATTACGTGCTTGCAAACGGCAACCCCGCCTATGCCGCGGCTCCGGCTAAAATCGTGGTGGAGGAGGGCGCCAGCTTTGCCTCAAGCGCCTCGGCCTCCCAGGCTCCCAAAAAGCTCTCAGGTTCGGGCGGAAGCAAGGGGTTTTCCGGCAATCCTCTTTTATTTATAATGGCCCTCCTTGTCGCCGTGATAATCCTTGCCGCCGTTATCAACGCAATCAGGCACTCAAGACGGGAAAAGAAGGACTAAAGCATGGCATTTGCTATAATTATAAATTGCTAAATATCAGCATTGGGGGTAAAAAAAATGTCCGAGCATGCGGAGACTCTCGCGAACAAAAAGAGAAGCGCAAGGATATCGTCGGTGGAATTTTGGCGGTTTTTGTTTACCGTCCTCGTCTGCCTGTATCACCTGGAAATATCGTTCGTCAGGGGCAAGCACCTTCCGTCGGGAACCAGCGCTGTTGAATTTTTCTTTATTCTCGCCGGCTTCCTTATAGCCATGTCTGCAAACAAAAGCCTTGCCGGCCGTTCCGATAAGGTTACGACTAAGGAGGCCGCGGCTAAAGCCGTCGATTTTGTCTGGAAAAAAATAAAGGCCATTTATCCCATACTTCTCGTCGCGCTAATACTGCGCTACGCAATTCCCTCGAGCTCCTCCTTCTCTTTTATAGGGCAGGATACCAGCAAGCTTAGCCAGATACTTAACAGCGAATGGGACCTTCTCTTTATGGTCGGCACGCCCTTCGGCTACAACAACGGAATGACTGCCATAGTGCCCCTTTGGTTCCTGACGGCTCTTCTTGTGGTCGGCTACATATACACCTTTTTGATTTATAAGAATTATGACCTGACCATGTTTCTGTCCCCCGTGCTCGGTGTTTTGTTCCTTTCATATTTCGGCTTGAATTCATCGCTCATACTGGATTTCAATATAAAAATGGGGTTTCTTACCGCGGGCATGGTAAGAGCTTTTGCGGAAATAGGCCTGGGCATTGCACTTTTCGGGCTTTACAACCGCATTGCGCAAAAGAAGCTGGGGGCCTTTTGGATAATCGCCCTCACCTTGCTTGAGATTTACGCCGTATACCGCTACTTTGCACTTACCATAGACCAGCCGACGGGGCTCGACAACTTCCGCCGCATAGTTTACATAATGATAATCATCCTTCTCTCCTTCATGAACGTCGGACAGGTTTCCCGCATACTGAACAATCCCGTCTCCCGCTGGCTCGGCAGCATATCACTTGCCATGTATCTCTGCCATTACCCACTCGTTTCCTTCTATTTCAATCTGCTAAATGCCGTCAAGGGAAAATACAGGACCGGCGCCATCGCCGACTTTGTTTCGGATATGGGCGGCTATTCCGGCTGGAGCTCAATTCCCATGACCTGGAAGGATCGTCTTGTATATATTATGATTGTAATCATATTCACCGCCATCTTGACTCTTGCCATAAACGGCTGCAGGAAGCTCCTATCTAAAATGCGGGCCAAAAAAGGCGAAAAAACTCCCGCAGCCGCTACGGTTTGACCGCCCAAAACGGCTGGACTGCGGTAAAATACGCATAAAGCGGCTATTGGGGAAGCCGAAAATGCGCCGCCCTTCCCTGGCGGCGCATAGCCGCGCTAATACGCAAGCATTATTGAATTTGCAAATATTGCCTTGACCTATGGGCTTGAATCTTGTAAACTGCAAGCATAAAGAATATGTGTTGCCGGGAGGCGCGTAGCTAATGGAAAACGCCAAGCAAGCTGGCAGCGGCGGCTCTGAGCTTTACTTTACAAACGTTCTTGAGGAAGTCGTAAGAGAACGCGCCTGCAGATTGATCGAGCATATGGACATGTGCAAATGCCAGCGCTGTCTTTACGACGCCTGCGCTATTGCGCTCAATTCACTGCCGCCGAAATACGTCACAACAACTAAAGGAGCGCTGCTTTCCCAGGTCGGCTACATAAACCTGGACAACAGGACGGAAATAGACGTGCATGTGATCAAAGCCCTGAAAATAGTCAAGGAACATCCCCGCCATGATATAGGCGCTGCTATAAAGAAAGAAAACGGCAATTAAACTTTCAGTTCTCTTTTAAAAGGGATTCTTAAAAAAGCTTGACATGTCTTAATTTCTATGTTACTCTTATAAAGTATTCATTGTTAATAACTTTGTCCTCACATGTTGCGGAGCATTGTCGTTAGATGATTTTTCCGGCATGTGAGTTTTTTTATTGCTTATGGGTACAAATTTTATACTGGAGGTACCCTATGAATAAAGGTACGGTAAAATGGTTCAATTCTGAAAAAGGCTACGGCTTTATCGCAAACGAAAAGGGCGGCGACGATGTGTTCGTCCACTTTTCCGCAATCAAGTCCGACGGCTACAAGTCGCTGTCTGAGGGCCAAAAGGTCTCATACGACGTTGAGAACGACCCCAAGGACCGCCGCAAGCTCAGAGCCGCAAATGTTACAATAGCATAAAAATGGCAGAAAGCGAGGGCCGGAAATCATATTCCGGCCCTCGTTTTATTCTTGTCATCAGACGCTTACCTTGAAGCCGCGCTCGCACAGCGCGCGGCGTATTTCCTCTAGATGCATATGATTTTTGGTTTCCATGGATATCTTTAAATAGCAGCCGTTAATGTCCATGTTTTCGCCTCCGGGAGTATACTGCACCCTTATGACATTAGCCCCCAAATCGGCGATTATCGCCGATACTGCCTTTAGCTGGCCCGGCTTGTCCACAAGCTCAATGGTCAGGTTTGTAAGCCTTCCCGTCGTCATAAGGCCCCTGTTTATTACCCTTGACAGTATGTTGACGTCTATATTGCCGCCTGACACCAGCGCGCAAACCTTTTTCCCTTTGACCGGCAGCTTATTGAACATCAAGGCCGCTACCGAAACAGCGCCTGCGCCCTCCGCAACAAGCTTCTGCTGCTCCATAAGAGCCAGGATGGCGGTTGCCGTTTCGTCGTCGCTGACGGCGACTATGTCGTCGGCATAACGCCTGCAAAGGTCGTACGTAAGCTCGCCCGGCTTTTTAACGGCTATTCCGTCGGCAAAGGTCGATACCCTCTCAAGGCTCATGCAGCCGTCTCCGCAAAGAGAATTCATCATGCTGGCCGCGCCAGCCGCCTGAACTCCGTAAATCTTGCAGCTTGGACGCATAGTCTTTATTGTATAGGCTATGCCGGATATCAAGCCGCCTCCGCCCACCGGGACGACCACGGCATCTACCTCCGGAAGCTGCTCCATAAGCTCCAGGGCTATGGTGCCCTGTCCGGCTATCACGTCCTCGTCGTCGAAGGGATGGATGAATACCGCCCCGGTTTTATCCCTGAATTCGAGCGCCTCCCTGTATGCGTCGTCGTAAACGCCGTCGGCAAGCTTTATCTCCGCCCCATACTGGCGGGTAGCCTCAATTTTAGAAATCGGAGCGGTTGCCGGGAGGAAAATAGTCGCCTTTATACCGAAGGTCTTAGCAGCCAGAGCCACGCCCTGGGCGTGGTTGCCGGCAGAGCAGGCGACCACGCCCTGAGCCCTTTCTTCAGGCGACAGGGCCGATATCTTGAAATAGGCTCCGCGCACCTTGAAGGAACCGGTCTTTTGAAGATTTTCCGTTTTAAGGTAAACCTCGCAGCCGCTGGAGAGCCCCGGAGCGACAATAAGGTCGGTCTTTCGGACTACATTCTTGAGCACGCTTCCGGCCAGATACATCCTGTCAAGAGTCAGCATAGTTGTCTCCTACTTGAATACGGCGCCCTTGTCGGCTGAGGACACCTTTTCCACATAGCGCTTCAGGTAGCCCTTGAGCTGCGGCCTGGGCTTAAGACTCATTTCCGCCTTGCGCCTGGCAAGCTCGCTGTCCGAAATCAGCAGCTCCAGCGAATGGGCCGGAATATCGATTTTTATCCTATCCCCGTCCATAACATACGCTATGGCTCCGCCGGCGGCCGCCTCGGGCGAAACGTGTCCTATGGCGGCGCCTCTTGTGGCGCCCGAAAAACGCCCGTCCGTAATGAGAGCCACTGACTCGTCAAGCCCCATTCCGGCTATGGAGGAGGTCGGAGAGAGCATTTCGCGCATGCCCGGCCCTCCGGCAGGGCCCTCGTATCGTATTACAACCACGTCGCCCGGAACAATTTTGCCCGCATAAATGGCGGATACGGCCTCTTCCTCGGAATTGAACACTCTCGCCGTACCCGTGAACCTCTGCATGGACTCCTTCACGGCGCTGCGCTTTACAATCGCTCCGTTTTCCGCAAGGTTGCCGAACAGCACCGCCAGCCCTCCGGATTTCGCGTAAGGCTCCGAAGCTGAGCGGACGACCGAATGATCCTTTACCGGATAAGACGGTATGGCTTGCCCCAGCGTCACTCCCGCCGCCGTCATCGCATCCTCGTACAGCAGCCCTATTTTTGAAAGCTCGTTCATAATGGCGTATACGCCGCCCGCAGCGTTCAAATCCTGTAAATGGTGCTTTCCTGCGGGAGCCAGCCTGCACAAATTAGGCGTTTTTTCGCTTATTTCGTTGACAGTGTCCAGAGCCAAATCCAGACCAAGCTCGTGTGCCAGCGCAAAAAGATGCAGCACCGAATTTGTCGAGCAGCCGATGGCCATATCGACCGTCAGCGCGTTGCGCAGGGCCTTCGCCGTCATAACATCTGAAGGCTTAATATCGTTTTTCAAGGCGTTCATCACGGCGGCTCCGGCTTCTCTGGCCAGCCTTATCCTGTCGGCATAGACGGCCGGAATAGTGCCGTTTCCCGGAAGGGCTATGCCGAGAGCCTCGCAAAGGCAGTTCATGGAGTTGGCCGTGAACATGCCGGAGCAGGAGCCGCAGCCGGGACACGCGGCGTTTTCCAGGCAGCGCAGCTCTTCCCTGCTCATCTTGCCCGAATGGTAGGCGCCCACGCCCTCGAAAACCGAGTTGAGATCCAGCCCGTCTATCGAAAGCATCGGGCCTCCGGATACAAAAATGCAGGGCAGGTTCAAGCGAGCGGCGGCTATAAGCATGCCCGGAATTATCTTGTCGCAGTTGGGTATGAACACCAGCGCGTCAAATTGGTGCGCGACGGCCATGCATTCCACGCTGTCGGCTATAAGCTCTCGTGAAGGCAGGGAATACTTCATGCCCTCGTGGCCCATGGCTAGGCCGTCGCAGATGCCTATGGTATTGAATTCCATAGGCGTCCCCCCGTTCATAAGAACGCCTTCCTTGACCGCGCGGGCTATATTCTGAAGGTGGATATGGCCCGGCACCACCTCGTTGAAGGAATTGACTATACCGATTAGTGGCCTGGACATCTGCTCGTCGGAATAGCCCATCGCCTTCATAAGGGAGCGCTTGGGCGCTCCCGATACGTCTTCAAGCTTCAATTTGTTTCCCATTGTCCAATCGGCCCCTTATTTTGACGAGCCGGACTGCCAGCTCATCTTTGCCCTAAGCTCGGCTCCGACCTTCTCAACCAGGAGCTGGGATTCCTCCTCGCGCCTCTTTTTGAACACGGGCTCCCCCGCCTTGTACTCGGCTATCCACTTGCGCGCAAATTCGCCGCTTTGTATTTCGCTGAGAACCTTCTTCATTTCCTTCTTTGTTTCTTCCGTTATAAGCCTGTCGCCCGTCATGTAGTCGCCGTATTCGGCGGTGTCGCTTATTGAGTACCTCATAAAGGATAAGCCGCCCTTGACGACAAGGTCTATTATAAGCTTCATTTCATGCACGCATTCAAAATAAGCGCTCTCGGGCTGGTAGCCCGCCTCCACAAGCGTCTGGAAGCCTGCCTTCATCAGAGCGGTAACGCCGCCGCAGAGCACGCACTGCTCGCCGAAAAGATCGGTTTCGGTTTCTTCCTTGAAGGTAGTCTCAAGCACTCCGGCTCGGGCGCCGCCTATGCCAAGAGCGTAGGCCAGAGCGATATCGCGGGCGTTTCCCGTCGCGTCCTGATAAACGGCCACAAGACAGGGTACGCCTTTGCCCTCCTGGAACTGGCTCCTGACCGTATGGCCCGGACCCTTAGGCGCTATCATTATTACGTTGACGTCGGCGGGAGGAACAATCTGCTTGAAATGAATATTGAAGCCGTGTGCAAAGCAGAGCGTCATTCCGCTCCTGAGGTTCGGAGCTATCATTTCCTCATATATCTTGGCCTGCTTTTCGTCATTGACAAGGATCATGACAAGATCGGCCCGCTTTGTCGCCTCGTCGGCATTAAAGACCTCAAACCCGTCCTCCCTTGCGCGCTCGGCGCTCTTGGAGCCCTCGTAAAGCCCGATTATTACGCGTACGCCGCTGTCCTTGAGGTTCTGGGCGTGGGCGTGGCCCTGGCTTCCGTAGCCGATTATGGCGACGGTCTTATCCTTGAGAAGCTTGATGTCGCAATCCTTTTCATAATACATAACAGCCATTTTTTTATCCTCCTGATGTTTTATTGAAAATCCTGAATGCTCAGTATATTATCTGTGCCCTTTGAAAGAGAGAGGCTTCCGGAGCGGCAAAGCTCCAATATGCCGAAGGGTATGCACTTTTCTATAAATTCGTTTATCCTGTCCGTGCTTGCGGTCAAATCCGCAGTCACATAGCCGTCCCCTATGTCCAGCACCTTTCCTCCGTAGCTGTTGAGATGCGCAACTATTTCTGCGTTGCCCGATCCGTTGGTTTTAAGCTTTATCATGAGATGCTCCAGCGATATGGATTGGCCATCCTCCAGCAGCACCGCCTTCTTGACGTCATGGAGCTTGTTGAGCTGCTTTACAACCTGGCTCCGGATATATTCGTCGCCGGTGGACACTATAGTCATTCTCGAAAATCTGGGATCTTCAGTGACGCCGACGGCCAGGCTGTCGATATTGAAGCCCCTTTTTCCGTAAAGGCCCGATATCCGGTTGAGAACGCCGAAGTGGTTTGATACTATCAAGCCTACTGTAAACCGTTCACCCATGTTTTTCAACCTCTTCTTCATTTATTTATCGAAAAATAGCAGGCGCGGCGCATGCGCGCAAGGCTGCGGCCTGTGGGTTTTTATTGTTATTTAAGCACCATGTCCCTGACGGAGCCCCCGGAAGGGATCATTGGAAAGACCATTTCATCCTTATCTATCAGGCAGTTGACTATAAACGGCCCATCGTCGGGCAAAGGCCCGTCAAGCACATCGCAAAGCTCCGCGATAGTGCTCACTGTTTTTCCGGCGGCCCCGAAGGCTTCGGCGAGCTTTACGAAATCAGTCTTTCTGCCAAGCGTCGTTGACGAATAGCGGCGCTCGTAGAACAGGCTCTGCCACTGGCGCACCATTCCGAGTACCCCGTTGTTGAAAAGCACTATAAGCAGCGGCGCTTTTTGCGATACGGCTGTTGCAAGCTCGTTCAGGTTCATTCCGAAGCTGCCGTCGCCCGTAAACAGCACAGTCCTTTTCCAGCCGCAGCCCGCGCAGCCGCCTATAGCAGCGCCCATGCCGTAGCCCATGGTGCCAAGCCCTCCAGAGGTCAGCAGGACGCCCGGCTTTTCAAATGGATAATGCTGCATGACCCACATCTGGTGCTGACCCACGTCGGTGGCCACCACCGTGTCTTTTCCGACGCGGCTTGCCACGCAGCGTATAATGTTGCGCGGAGTAAAGGCGGAGGCGTCGTCATCGGCAGGCTCCCCCCCCTTTTTAAGCTCCTCAACCCGGGCTATCCATTCCTCGTTTCTGAACGGCTTCAGTCTGGCCAGCATTTCAGTCAATATGGCTTTCGCGTCTCCGCATACGTCGATGACGGAGGGCACGTTTTTGCCAAGCTCCGCGTCGTCTATGTCGATATGAACGACCGTGCAATTCTTTGTGTACTCGGCTATGTTCCCCGTGGCCCTGTCGCTGAAGCGCACTCCGACGGCTATGAGCAGATCCGCCTCGGACTGCGCCACGCTGGCCGCATATTTTCCGTGCATGCCCGTCATGCCGAGATTCAGCTCGTATGAGCTGGGTATCGCGGACAGGCCCATCATGCTCAGGCCTATCGGCGCGGACAGCAATTTTGAAAGCCGGAGAACCTCCTCCTCCGCGTGCGAGGCAAGCACTCCTCCTCCGCAATAGATATAGGGCTTCCCGCAACGGGCTATGGCTTCAAGCGCTTCGGAAAGCTCGGGAAGAGCCGGCGGGGCCGAGGCCGAAACTTTCAGATTCCCTACGTACTCGCATTTTTCCCTCTGCACTGTTTTTGATATGTCTATCAGCACGGGGCCTTTTCTGCCTTCGGAGGCAAGGGCAAAAGCCTCGTTTATTATAAACTCCAAATCCCGCACATCCCTGACTATATAGCTGTGCTTGACTATCGGCTGGGTTATTCCGACTATATCCACCTCCTGGAAGCTGTCCCTGCCGAGGAGAGGAACGGCCACGTTGCCCGTTATGGCTACAAGCGGCACCGAGTCTAGATAAGCGTTGGCTATGCCGGTCACAAGATTTGTGGCGCCCGGCCCGCTGGTGGCGATGACGACGCCGGTACACCCCGTCGCTCTGGCATAGCCGTCCGCGGCATGGGCAGCGCCCTGCTCGTGGGCGGTAATTATGTGTTCTATTCTGTGGGAGTTTTTGTAAAGCTCGTCATATATGTCCAGCACCGCTCCGCCCGGGTAGCCGAATACGGTCTTCACATCGTGCCGCACCAGCTCCTCCACCAGAATCTGCGCGCCGCTAAGCATCATTTTCATCATCTCCTTAAAATTTTTAGCCCTACAGCGTTTTGCTGTAGGGCGTTTAAAGGTCTTTTGTAAGGTCCTTTATACTCCTTTTCCAGCGCAACGCCGACAAGCATTATCGTTTATAATTACGATAATGCCTACTAGTACTATTACGACGGCGCCGAAAAGCAGGCCGGCCATAAAAAAGGCCCCCTTGTCTATATTTTTTTAATTTGAGCTATTTTAGCACGGCCGTCATGCTATGTCAAGCACATTCTATGATTTAAATCGCCATTGAAGCTTTGCTTCCGCATGTCGGCATAGCGCAACCGATTGAACAGAGGCTACACGAATTCCAATATTTTTTGCGTCATCTTTTCTGTGGATACCGCAGTCCTATGTCCGGCTATGTCCGCAGTACGAAGCCCGTGCCTAAGCGCCTCGCCCACTGCGTCCTCAATACGCTGGGCTTCAAGATTCAACGAGAACGAGTAGCGCAGCATCATGGCTGCCGACAGTATAGTGCCTATGGGGTTGGCTATGCCCTGCCCCGCTATGTCCGGAGCCGAGCCGTGTATGGGCTCGTAAAGCCCGAAAGCCCCGTCGCCCACGGACGAGGACGGGAGCAGTCCTATAGACCCGGTAAGCGCCGAGGCCTCGTCCGAAAGTATGTCCCCGAACATGTTGCTGGTGACGATAACGTCAAACTGGGCCGGGCGGCGCACAAGCTGCATCGCCGCGTTGTCCACCAGCATATCCCTGTATTCGACTTCCGGATATGACTCCGACAGCCTGTGCATAACCTCGCGCCAGAGCCTCGAGGTTTCAAGCACGTTGGCCTTATCCACGCTGACAAGGCTTTTGCGGCGCTTCATGGCCAGCTCAAAGGCGCAAATGCCTATTCGCTCGATTTCCGCCTCGGAATAGGCCTCGGTATCGAAGGCCTCGTTCCCCAGGTCCGAAGACCTCCGGCCGCGCTGCCCGTAGTATATGCCCCCCGTCAGCTCCCGGACTATGACCATGTCGATACCGGCCCTGGCTATATCCGGGCGCAGCGGCGAATGAGATGCCAGCGCCGGATAGAGCTTAGCCGGACGCAGGTTTGCATAAAGCTTCAGTTCCTTTCTTAAACCAAGAAGCGCCCTTTCCGGCCTCAGGTGCCCCGGCAGCGAGTCCCACTTAGGTCCACCCACCGCGCCAAGCAGCACCGATCCGCTTTCTTTGCAGACTCGAACGCTTTCCTCGGGCAGCGGCTCGCCGAAGGCGTCTATGGCGGCTCCGCCAGCCGGCGCCTCCAAAAATTCAAAGGCATGCCCAAACACTCTCGCCGTCTTTTCCAAAACCTCTACGGCGGCAGAAACCACCTCGGGTCCTATCCCGTCTCCCCTTACCAAAGCTATCTTGCAATGCATTTCCAACACTTCTCCTTGCGGCCGGGCGCATCATAACCCGGCCCGTTTTCTTTGCGGCGTCGGTTTACCCCGTCTATCTTTTTACCGATTGCAGCAGGCCGCCGGATTTGATTATGTTTTGCAGGAATTCCGGAAACGGAAAGGTATCATAGCTCTTCCCTTGCGTCGAGTTCGTTATTACCCCGGTGTCAAAATCCACCGAAAGCTCGTCGCCCTCACGGCAATCCGCCGCGGCCTTCGGACATTCCAGTATAGGGAGCCCTATGTTTATGGCGTTTCTGTAAAAAATGCGCGCGAAGTCTGCGGCAATCACGCAGGAAACACCGCAGGCCTTTATGGCCATCGGAGCGTGCTCCCTTGAAGAGCCGCAGCCGAAGTTCTTACCGGCCACTATGATGTCCCCGCTCCGCACACGCGAGGCAAAGCCCGCGTCTATGTCCTCCATGCAATGGGCCGCCAGCTCCCTTTCATCTGTCGTGTTGAGATACCTTGCGGGAATAATTACGTCGGTATCTATATTATTTCCGAACTTGATAGCCTTGCCCTTGACTTTCATTTTTTCTCACCTCGTATTTCAGTTGATGCCGAGCTTTTCCGGGGATACCAGGCACCCGGCTATTGCCGAGGCCGCCGCGACCGCGGGAGAGGCCAGATAAACCTCGCTCTCGGTATGGCCCATGCGTCCTATAAAATTGCGGTTGGTTGTGGAAACCGCTCTCTCTCCCTTTGCAAGCACTCCCATATGGCCGCCGAGGCATGGGCCGCAGGTTGGAGTTGACACGGCGCAGCCGGCCTCAATGAAGGTGCGGATAAATCCCATTTCCAAAGCTTCGAGATAAATTTTCTGCGTCGCAGGAATTATAATGGCGCGGCAATCCTTGCTTACCTTTCTGCCCTGAAGTACGACTGCGGCGTTGGCCAGATCCTCGAGTCTGCCGTTTGTACACGACCCTATCACCACCTGATCTATCGGTATCTCCTCGCACTCGTCTACAGGCACGGCGTTTCCGGGCGAGTGCGGGAAGGACACCGTAGGCCGGAGCTTTGAAAGGTCTATCCTGTACTCGGCCTCGTAATCAGCGCCGGGGTCCGCCTCGTACCGCACGGTCCTTCTTCCGGTCTTTTTTTCGTACTCCATGGTTTTTTCGTCGACTGGAAAAATGCCGTTTTTTGCTCCCGCCTCAATAGCCATGTTCGCTATGCAAAGCCTGTCGTCCATGGAAAGGCGCTTTATTCCTTCGCCCGCAAACTCCATTGACCTGTACTGCGCCCCGCTCACGCCTATTAGGCCGATGATATGGAGTATGACGTCCTTGCCGCAAACCCAGCGCCCGGGAGCGCCTGTCAGCTCAAACCTGAGGGCGGAGGGAACCTTGAGCCAGACCCTGCCGGCCGCCATTCCGTAGGCCATGTCGGTGGAGCCGACGCCGGTCGAAAACGCGCCCAGGGCCCCGTAGGTGCAGGTATGCGAGTCGGCCCCGATGACAAGATCGCCGCTTCCCACAAGGCCCAGCTCCGGCAACAGCGCATGCTCAATTCCCATGTCGCCTACATCATAAAAATTAACTATTTCATGCTTCCGGGCAAAATTCCTTACCTCCAGGCACTGCTGGGCAGCCTTGATATCCTTGCAGGGAGTAAAATGGTCCATTACCAGAGCTATTTTTCTTCTGTCGAACACCTTGTCGAAGCCGGCCTTCTCAAATTCCCTGATAGCCAGCGGAGCCGTTATGTCGTTCCCGAGCACCATATCCGTTTCAGCCATCACGATCTGACCCGGTCTTACCTCGTCCATCCCGCAGTGTGCGGCGATGATCTTTTGCGTCATGGTCATTGACATGCGTTCAGCACCTCCGTTTTATCCTTCCGGCAGAACGGCTTCGGCCGCCTGTCGTTTTTTATAGTAATCCATAAGCTTGTTTTGAGCGTTTACGTAGGCAAGTATGCTTGCTTCTATGATATCCGTTGAAAGGCCTCTGCCTGTAAAAAGCCTGCCTCCGTAGCCAAGAGTGGTGACGACCTCTCCCAGGCTGTCCTTGCCCTCAGACACCGATTGAATCGCATAATCCTCAAAAATATATTCGGGAGGCTCGATTATCTTGTCAACCGCCTTGTAGGCGGCGTCTATCGGCCCGTTGCCGAGGGCCACCTCCTCGCGGACCTCTTCCCCGATTTCAAGGGCGATTACCGCCGTGGCCGCTTCGCTGCTCCCGGCGTGAACCGAATAGCTCTTCATTTTGAAATAACTATTGTCCTCCTCGGGCAGAAGATTGCGAACGAGGGCCTCGATATCCTGGTCGGAAACCTCTTTTTTCTTGTCGCAAAGCTCCTTGAACCTGTTGAAGCAGTTTTCAAAATCCTCCCTGCTTAATTCAAAGCCAAGCTGGCTGAGTCTGTCCTGAAAGGCGTGCCTGCCGGAGTGCTTGCCAAGCACCATTCTGTTTGAGGGTATGCCTATCGCTTCCGGCGTCATTATCTCGTAAGTGCTTCTGTCTGCCAGCACGCCGTGCTGATGTATGCCGGCCTCGTGGGCGAAGGCGTTTGCGCCCACTATAGGCTTGTTGAAGGGCGCCGTCTTGCCTATGATGCCGTATACAGTCTTGCTGGCCATGTAAATCTGGGATATGTCTATCCGTGTTTCCACTGGATAGAGGTCTGGACGGGTTCGTATTGCCATAACGATCTCCTCCATAGGCGCGTTGCCCGCCCGCTCTCCCAGGCCGTTTATTGTGCATTCAGCCTGCGTGGCTCCTCCGAGTATTCCCGCCAGCGTGTTTGCCGTTGCCATTCCCAGATCGTTGTGGCAATGGACTGAGATATCCACTTCCTCGCATTCCGGAACGGCCGCTCTCAGCTTCTCTATAGCTGCGCGCATTTCCTGCGGAGTCGAGTATCCCACTGTATCGGGAATGTTTATCACAGTGGCTCCGCTTTTTATCGCCGTCCTGACTACGCGCGCGAGAAAATCCGGGTCGCTGCGCATGGCGTCCTCTGCGGAAAACTCAATGTCCGGGCACAGGCTTTTCGCGTATCTGACCATCCTTTCGGTCGTTTCCAGCACCTGCTCCGGAGTGAGCTTCAGCTTATGTCTCATGTGTATGTCCGATGTCGCGATAAAAACGTGTATGCGCGGGCTGACCGCCTTTTTCAGCGCGCTGTACGCGGCGTCGATATCCGCAGCGGAGCAGCGGGCCAAAGAGGCTACCGTGCAGCTTTTTACGGTTTCCGCCACCGCCGAAACCGCCTCAAAATCTCCGGGTGAGGAAACGGCAAAGCCGGCTTCGATAATATCAACCCGCAGCAGCTCAAGCCTGTGGGCGACTTCGATTTTTTCATGAAGGTTCATGCTGCACCCCGGAGCCTGCTCGCCGTCTCTCAGGGTTGTGTCAAATATCTTAATTTGCTTTTTCATATTACTCTCCTATAAACAGTGCATTTTTACCTCAGCCGCAGCGGAAAGCGCCTCCTGCCTGCAGCCTGCATCTAAGGGCATGGAATGCCCGGAACATTTTTGCCGCAAAGCAAAAATAAGAAGCTTCACAGCGGCTTAACGCATATGAAAGCAAAGCGATTATTGCCGCAGGGCCGCCATATCCGCCGCAGATAGTCGCGCCCCGTCTATAGAGCGCAGGCTCAGCACCTTTACATATACCTCTTTCTTCATTTCGTCCGGAACGCTCCTTTCTTGTTTTGGTTAGTCGGTCGAATATTTAAAAAAGCCTTGCAGCTGTTACGCTGCAAGGCTTTACAATCCGATTTGCGGTACGACTGTCGGCTTATAATAAGTCCGTTTGCAGGCAACTCAAATATCCGCTATTGCTGTCCATTAGCAGAGCAATAACGGCTAGTATTAGAGCTGTCGCAAACAAAAAGCCCATACTTTATCCTTTCGATTAATTTTTGCCAGTTTACCATGGCCGTTTAAATATGTCAATAGCTTATTTTCTTTTTTGCCTGAATATTACGCCGACCACCTTCGGCCCCGAGTTGACGGCGACCGCAGCGCCTATTTGGTAGCGGTCCGCAGGAGGATAGCCCAGCGCCCGTGCTATTGACGCTTCCATTTCGTCGGCCGCATTTTTGTCGCTGCCGTAAACTATGCAATAAGGAGAGCCGGATGCTATATCCTCAAGTACTTTTTTTGTGATTTCAGGTATCACCTGTTTTTCGCTGCGCACCTTACCCGCAGTCACTATCTCGTGGTCGTGCAGACGCATTACCGGCTTGATTCCGAGGGCGTTGCCCACAAAGGCGGCAAGGCTTGGTATGCGGCCGGATTTAGCGGCGTATTTAAGCGAATAGGGAACAAAATAGGCTGCAGCGTCGGCGCACCAATCCTTGATAAAATCGACTATCTCGTCAGCGCTCCTGCCGGCTTTTGCCATTTTTCCGGCCTCGACGACGGCATATCCGTAGCAGCCGGTATAGGCCGCGCCGTCTATATTATGTATTCTGAAGCAGCCTGCCGCCTCCGGGTGCGCCTCAAAAAATTCCTCGGCAGCCAGGCAGGCGTTGGCGTAGGTCGATGAGCCTTTAGAATTGATGGATACGTTAATTATGTCGGTATAGCCGTTTTTGTAATGCTCCTCGTAAAGCTCGACAAATTCATAGGGCGTCACCTGCGATGTCAGAGGAATGCCCTCGTATTCCTCCATGATGGAATAGAACCTGTCGTTGTCGAAATCGACCCTGCTGACATAGGTTTTGTCCCCCACAGCCAGCTTGAACGGCACCACCTGTATATCGTACAGCCTCTCGTTCTCATAGCTAATATCGCTGGCCGAATCCGTCATCAGCTTTATCTTTTCCATTTGTCCCACATTCCCTTCATATAGCATAACGGCAACGCTTATTGCTATTGAAAACCGCCTTCGACTCTTCCGGGCGCTCAACCCTCGCGCCTGAGGTTTGCGGATATGAGCGACAGGGCCTTATACATGACCGCCTTTTCGGCTTCGCTCAAGCCGCACCCGACTTTTTCGACGATTTCATTGATTGCGCCGTTGACTTTCTCGCTTATCCGCCTGCCCTTTTCGGTAAGATGTATTTTTGCGCGATACCTGCGTCTGTTTTCAGACTCGGTGCATGCGACAAATTCCTTGGCCTCGAGCTCCGCAAGCACTCGAGAAACCGCTCCCTTATCCAAATCGCACAGCTCCGAAAGCTCGGACGCAGTCAAGCCCGAGTCGTGCCTCAGCAGGTAAAAAAGGCACATCGCATGAGCTCCCCGAAGGCCGAATTTGGACAATTCCCTGCTTTTCAGCCTTTGCATGCTCTTTGTTATCTGCCTGATAGTGGATGTGAACAATTCAAAGCCGCCGCTTTCCATTTCTCTCAGTCCGCCCTTCCTGCTTTGCGCGGCATGCGGCATGACGATGTTGCCATGTCAACAATCGGCAGTATAGCAAGAAAACCGCCGGCCTGTCAACATGAAACGCTTCACCGCCTCGCCAGCCCCGGCATTACGCAAGTCACTTGCCAGCGGCTGAAGCATATAATATCGTATAAAAAGCAGGCACGGATGAAAAAACATGTTGACAAATATTCCGGTCTTATGGTATATTTCCTCAAACCGATGAACGAGAATAGTAGTCCTTTGCGGGCAAGGCCGCAGAGAGCCGCCGTTGGTGCAAGCGCGGCGCCGAGCCTAAGGACGAATGGCCTCGGGAGGGCAAACCGAACCTTCCGTAAGGAACAAGTAGGGGCGACGGGGTTCCGGCCGTTATAACCGGGCTGCGTATAAAGGGTACGCGTGAGTGGGCGCATGAAATATCATGCGTCAAGCCGGGTGGCACCGCAGGAGTATATTTTGCTCTTGTCCCAGCAAGTCTTTTGACATGCGGAGGCAAGAGCTTTTTTATATGCCTCCGACTTCATATTAAAATGAAAGGAGAGCAAAAATGAACGAGTCTAAAAAAATCCCGTACAAAATATACCTTGAGGAAAGCGAGCTGCCAAAAGCGTGGTATAACCTCAGGGCCGATATGAAGGTCAAGCCCGCCCCGTTGCTCAACCCGGGGACGCTTCAGCCTATGACGGCCGAAGAGCTTGAGCCCGTTTTCTGCAAGGAGCTGGTGAAGCAGGAATTGGACGATGTAAACCCGTTTATCGAGATCCCGGAGGATATCCTTAATTTCTACAAAATGTACCGTCCTTCTCCGCTGGTGAGAGCCTATTGCCTTGAGGAAAAGCTTCAGACTCCGGCAAAAATATACTATAAATTTGAGGGCAACAACACCAGCGGCAGCCATAAGCTGAACTCCGCCATCGCTCAAGCCTATTACGCAAAAAAGCAGGGCCTTAAGGGCGTCACCACCGAAACCGGCACCGGCCAGTGGGGAACGGCCCTTTCCATGGCCTGCTCCTACTTCGGGCTGGACTGCAAGGTCTACATGGTAAAGGTTTCCTATGAACAGAAGCCCTTCCGGCGCGAGGTCATGCGCACCTATGGAGCGACGGTGACCCCCTCTCCTTCTCCGGATACCAACGTGGGGAGAAAGCTTCTGGCGGAATACCCCGGCACGACAGGCAGTCTTGGCTGCGCCATATCCGAAGCGGTCGAGGCTGCCGTATCAAACGAGGGCTACCGCTATGTGCTGGGCAGCGTCCTCAACCAGGTGCTTCTGCACCAGTCTGTCATAGGGCTTGAAACCATGGCGGCGCTGGACAAATACGGCGTAAAGCCGGACATAATAATCGGCTGCGCAGGCGGCGGTTCCAACCTTGGCGGCCTTATTGCTCCCTTTATGGGGCGGAAGCTGCGCGGCGAAGCCGACTACCGCTTCATAGCGGTTGAGCCGGCCTCCTGTCCCAGCTTCACAAGAGGAAAATTAGCCTACGACTTTGCGGATACCGGCAAGGTCTGTCCGCTGGCTAAAATGTATACTCTGGGCAGCGGCTTCATCCCCGCGCCAAACCATGCCGGGGGCCTGCGCTATCACGGAATGAGCGGAACCCTGTCTCAGCTTTACCACGACGGCCTAATGGAGGCGGTCGCCGTCAGCCAGACCGCCGTATTTAAGGCTGCGGAGGAATTTGCCCGCGTAGAGGGCATACTCCCGGCTCCCGAGAGCAGCCACGCCATTAAGGTGGCTATCGACGAAGCGCTCAAATGCAGAGAAACCGGCGAGGAAAAAACCATATTATTTGGTCTGTCCGGCACCGGGTACTTCGACTTGGTGGCCTACGAGCAGTACCACGACGGCAAAATGAGCGATTACACGCCGACAGACGCCGAGCTTGAAGCCGGCTTCGCAGGCCTTCCCAAGGTTTAAAACAGCATACAATTGACAGTAAGGCTGCATCCATGCCGCAAACAGCTTGGACGCAGCCTTATTAATTTCATCACCCAATCGGCCGTTAAGCCTTCTGTTTTGGCATATATGAAAAAAACTCAACGTCGTCCATTAGCATATGCCCTACCACTATATCGTTGATGATGTATGAAACTATAAGGGAGCCTCCTTCCGCGCTTTCTGCGGCGTTCAGGCTGCGCTTGATTTCGGACATCTTATCGAGCAGCTTTTTATGCAGCATTGAGTGCGCCTGCGCGCCTTCGTATCCTATATCGGCAAGCAAGCTCTCCTCATAGTTGAAGTGCTTCTCCAGGTGGTCGGCAAAACTGTCAAGCTTGCTCTCAATCTCCCTGTTTTCCGAAGTTGTGATCACAACCGCCAGCACATCGTTTGCCATATCCACAAGCTCCCTATGCTGCCTGTCTATATCGACGTTTCCGCTGTTCCAGCCGCTGTTCCACTTTATCCTCAGCAGGTTGCTCATAGCGTCGTGCGTCACCAACCTGTTGCGCCCGTTCTCCTTTGCTCTGTAGAGCGCCTCGTCGGCTCTGCGGAAAAGGTCCGAATAAGCCTCTCCCTTCATCCTTTCCGCTACGCCGAAGCTTGCGGTGCATGCTCCGGCGACGGGATGGGTGGCGTTTTCCATCGCCCTGCGTATTTTTTCGGCAACCCTGTAGGCCCCGTCAAGATCCGTTTGGGGCAAAAGGATCAGGAATTCCTCTCCTCCTTGTATAATGTATTTGGGTTTTGAAGGGTACCCATAACCCTTGAAAGCCTGGCCATTATCGGAGATAATGGCGGTATGGGAAAGAGTGGCGTCGTATGCCTCCTTGGGCTGCGGGCTCGTGATTGAAAGACTGACGCCTCTTCCGGTAAGCAGGCCGCGAATAAGTTGGATGTCGCGGAGCATAGCTCCGGCCTCGTATCTCCCACAAGGCTGCGGCGCTTAGCGGCAAAGAGGAAA
>JAJUJI010000001.1 GCA_029265405.1 Clostridiales bacterium
AATTTTCAAGTTGGTACCGTCTTTCCGGTACCGCCCTTTGGTGCGTTCGCTTTCGCATTGTTTAATTTACAAGGTACACTTCTTTTCGCTGTCCGCTCCGCCGTGCGCTCCCTTTTTCTCTTTCGTTCGCGCCCTCAGCGGAGAGAGCTTTGTTAATATAGCATCTGGCGCCGCGAATGTCAAGCCTTATTTTCAATCTTTTTTTAGTTTTTTAATTGCCAAATCTGCTCATCAGTGTATAATAAAAGTGTTGCGGATACGACCACAATATAAGGGGGCTGCTTTCTTGGCGTACCACTACGACCCCGCAGATAATCTTCATGGCTTCTATCTTGTTAAGACGGCCGCGCTATACAGGCAAATAGGACATATGGAGTTTGCCCAGCAGGTGGACGAATTCGCCAGGCAGCTATGCCTGGGACTCTGGCATGGGCAGAGCGTTACAAACGACCATGTGCTTGCAATAAACAGCATCTATTCCAAGGACCAAAAGCCGCCCCGATATTTGTACTGGGAGCTGGTTTCGGCGGTCGCCGACTTTCCCGGCCTGAAAATACCCGATTTTTTCAGGGTGCTTGTCATAACCAATAAAAAGGCGGCGGAAATGCTTCTATCCCTGCTTCGCTCGCTTATGCTCCGACTGATAGACCCGAACATTTCAATCAGCTCCGAGACCGAATTCATATCCGAAGCTTCAAAAAAGCTGGAGGCCGTATTGAACTCGGAGGATCCCCTCATGTTTTCCGAGCTGGCAGCCCCGAAAAGGGCATCCGTTCCGACGGCGGATTCCAAAAATTCACCGCAGGCGCAAAACCCGGAAAGGGACGACGGCAAGTCCGGGGCGTCAGACACGGAGCCTGCCGCGGAAAGTCTCGAGGATCTGCTGAAGGAGCTCGATTCGCTGGTCGGCCTTGCTCAGATCAAAAAAGACGTGAGGAGCCTTATCAACCTGATAAAAGTACGCAAGCTGCGCGAGGAAAACGGTCTGGCCGTTCCCCCGCTTTCGCTCCACATGGTTTTTACCGGAAATCCCGGGACGGGCAAAACGACGGTGGCTAGACTCCTGTCCAGGCTGTACCGTTCCATGGGGATACTGTCCAAGGGAACCCTGCTTGAGGTGGACCGCTCCGGCCTCGTCGCGGGCTATGTGGGCCAGACCGCTCTCAAAACCAAGGAAGCCGTGGAAAAAGCAAAGGGCGGAATATTGTTTGTGGACGAGGCCTACCTGCTGGCTCCCGAGGGAGCCGCAAACGACTTCGGGCAGGAGGCCATAGGCATTATCCTCAAGAGCATGGAGGATATGAGAAGCGATCTGGTTGTCATCGCGGCAGGTTATCCGGAGCCGATGGAGCGCTTTATAGCCTCAAACCCCGGCCTCGAGTCGCGCTTTGGCAAGTATTTCGTGTTTGAGGACTACAATGCCTCCGAGCTGATGGAAATTTTTAAGTCGATGTGCGAAAAGAATCAATATAAGCCCGACGAGGAGGCTTTAAAATTCGCCGAGGAGCTTTTCGCCGACATGTATGCCAATCGCGACGAAAATTTTGGCAACGCCCGCGATGTCCGCAATATTTTTGAACGGGCGGTTGCTAATCATTCAAACCGTATCGCAGAGCTCGACAGCCTGACAAAGGACGATCTTATGACTTTCAAAAAAGAAGACATAGTCGGACAAAAAGAAAAATAACAGTTTTCCGCAGTTTCATAGTTCCTGAATAAACGCAAAAAAGAGGTTGTCGCGATGAACATTCACACTGAGAGACTGACAATACGCAACGTTAATAAAAACGATGAAACTGCGATATTCAAAGCCGCAAGCTGTCCGCAGATTGGATTTATGCACAGCAATGAGTTTACGGATGCTGACAAGGTGCGGCAATATATCGATGTTCTGGAGCGTGAATATTTAGCCGGCAAATACCGGACATTGGCTGTCACTGAAAAGAGCAGTGATATACTGATAGGTTTATTGACTATTGACAAAGATTATATATTTCCGAGGGCAGAAATAAGCTACTGGATTGATATTCCACACAGAAATATGGGTTATGCCACGGAAGCAGTGATGGCGGCAATCGGCTATGGCTTTGATTCTCTATTACTTAACCGAATTCAAGCCATGTATTTTACTGACAATACAGCCTCTGGGCGCGTTCTTCAAAAAGCCGGTATGGTTTGTGAGGGAATACTCAGACAGTATGTAGGCATGGGAACGACGTTCTTTGACTGTGTGATGTGCTCCATTTTAAGAATTGATTATGAAATAATGAAATCAAGGTATAGTCGGTAAAGAGAGAAGCATTTGCATATATTTTAAATCAAAAGGGGTACGGTTATCCGTACCCCTGAAATGTTGTTTTATAAAAAATTACTTTCCGAATTTTTCTTCCGCGACGGCTTTTATGGCCATGACGGCTCCGTTTATGCCGGTAGCCGAAGTATTTATGCAAAGGTCGTAATTCTCCAGCGATTTCCACGGTGTGCCCGTATAGAATTTGTGGTAATTCGACCTGCCCTTATCGATTTTATTGAGCGTCGCTTCCGCGGTTTTGGGGTCCTGACCATATTCGTTTATGATGCGCTTGAGCCTGTCGGCCTTGTCGGCATATAAAAATACCCTTAAGAGCTTGGGATGGTCCTTGAGGACGAAATCCGCGCAGCGGCCCACGATTATGCTGTTTCCCGACTTGGCTATTTCCCTTATAACCTCGGACTGCACCATAAAGGCCCTGTCGTTAACCGGGATACTGTACTGCATGCCCATATCGGCGGATATGTAGGCCGCCGTGGCAAGGTTGTAAAGAAAGCTGTTGGAGGCCTTTTCCTCGGTGCGTTCGATAAATTCCTCGCTTAGGCCGCTTTTTTCAGCGGCCAGCTCTATCAGGGCGCGGTCGTAATAGCCGTACCCGAGAAGCCTGGCAAGTTCATTCCCGATCAAGCGGGCGCCCGTACCGAATTCTCTGCTTATGGTTATAATTGAATACTCCATCGCCTTATCCTCCAATCCCAGATTGTACAGACATTATACATATCCTTATGTCGGTTGTAAATGTTTTTTTATGGCGAGGCAGCATTCACCGATATATTTTTTAGAGTCTATCGCTTCCCGGCGGGACTCGATATATTCCCTGGGGTATTTTTTGTTGGCTATGCGCTCTATCCTGCCGGTTTCCCTGTCCACAAGCTTGGTGACCCCGCCCGCGCCCAGAGCGACGACATGGCAAAGCTCCTCCATCATGACTATATTGTAAACGCTGCTGTAGCTCTCCCTGCACCAGCCGACGTTCTCATAGCCGCCCGCCGAATTCTTCTGCCGATACAGGTAGTACGGCCCGTAGCCGGCCGCATTAAGAGCCGAAATTGAATAATCGAGCATTTCCGCGGCAAGATCCGCGCCCGCAGTCGCGCCGCCGGCAAAATCCAGGCTTGCTCCGCGCTTTCCTGCAAGGGTATGGACCGTTATGTTCTCCGGGCCCAATGCGATTACCGCGTTAAGCCCGGCTTTGAAGCTGTCCGGAGTGTCGGCGGGAAGCCCAGCTATCAGGTCCATATTTATGTCGCCGCCGAAGCGGCTTCGGGCAAGCCTGTAGCTGTCGATTATATCTTTTGCGGTATGGCGCCGCCCTATGGCGGCCAGCGCCGCGTCGTTCAGGCTCTGCGGGTTTATGCTGATGCGCGTCGCGCCCCCGCGGCCTATGGCGGCAAGCTTTTCCGTGTCGATGGTGTCGGGCCGCCCGGCCTCGACCGTATACTCTACGCATCGGGAAAGGTCGAAGCTTTGGGATATGCGAGACATGAGCGCCTCGAGCTGCTCGGCGGAAAGCGAGGTAGGCGTTCCGCCCCCGACATAGACCGATATAACGCTCAGGCTCAGCTCCTTGATAAGCCTGCCCGCGGCCTCAATCTCCCCGAAAAGGGCCTCAAGATACGGCTCGACCAGATGTCCGCTCTTTTCGACCGATTGGCTTACAAAGGAGCAGTAGGCGCAGCGTGTCGGGCAAAATGGTATGCCCACGTACAGCGATATATCCTCGGGCCTCAGGCTCCGCTTTACCTTTAGCCCAGCCTCGGCCGCCTCCGCGCAAAGCCGGGCCCGCTCCGGCGAAACCATGTACTCGCTTTGAAGAAAAAAGGCGGCCTCCTTCTTGCCGCACTCGTTTTCTTCCATGTAGCGGGACGCAAGCTTTGCCGGATGGACTCCCGTAACAGCGCCCCAGGGAGGCTGCCTGTCCAAAAAGGGACGCGCCGCGTTAAAAATGGCAAGCCGGACGAGCTTTTGCCCCAGCCGTTCAAAAAGCAGGCCTTGCCCGCCGGGCCTTCCATCGTATTCATGCTCGGCCCTGCCCTCGGACATTTTGCCGCCGATAGACAAAACCGCGCGCGAGGCCAGCGTTCTGCCGCTTTCGTTTTCAATCAATTCCGAAACAAGATAATCCGAGCCGGCCGCAGGCTGGCCTTCAGGATAGCGGGGCCTTTCTCCGGGAAACAGGGTGAACAGCATTTGCTCAACGGCGTATCCGTAGCCATGCCCAATCAAATAAATATCCATTGTTCAGGCTTCCATGGCTGCGTTCATGTAATAATTGAAGCGGCGCTCTCTGTCCAGAGTGGTGGTGTCGGCGTGGCCCGGATAGACCTCGTAGTCGCCCGGAAGCTGGTAAAGCCTTTTGAGGGACTTCATCAGCACGTCATAGCTTCCCCCTTCAAAGTCCGTACGCCCGCAGGAATCCTTAAAGAGAGTGTCGCCAGTAAAAAGGCAGTTCTGGCACAGCAGCGTAACGGAGCCCCTGCTGTGGCCCGGCGTCTCCATAACCTTGAATTCCAGGTTCCCGACCCTGATAGAGTCGCCTTCGGAATAGAAGGCCAATCCGCCCTCGGTCTCGCTTCCCGCCATGCCTCCGCAGCGCTTGAAGTCCTCGTCCACGCTTTTCTGGTTTGCGTCCTTGACATTGATGAAGACCCTCGCCCCGGTCGCTTCAAAAAGCGCCGGAACCCCCATGGTATGGTCGAAGTGGCCGTGGGTTATGAAAACGCATTTGAGCTTCAGCTTATTGTCCTCAATGTAATTCAGTATGCGCCCGGACTCGGCGCCTGGATCTATTACGGCGCATTCCAGCGTGGCCTCGTCCGTCACGACATAGCAGTTGGTCTGAAGCTGGCCCACGACAAAGGTTTTAATAAGCATAGTCATTCTCCTTCATAAAGCTTCGGTATCCAGAATCAGCGTCACCGGCCCGTCGTTTACCGAATATACCTTCATATCCGCGCCGAATTCGCCGGTTTCAACATGAAAGCCCTTTTCCCTGCACAGGGAAATAAAATATTCATACAAAGGTACGGCGGAGGCGGGCTTGGCCGCAGCGAAAAAGTCCGGCCTGCGCCCATGCCTGCAATTTGCGTACAGGGTAAACTGGGAAACAACAAGCAGCTCTCCGCCCGCTTCACGCAGAGGCAGGTTCATCTTCCCGTCAGCATCCTCAAAAATGCGCAGCTCGGTTATTTTTCCCGCAAGCTTTCTCGCCTCAGCCTCCGTGTCGCCCGCCTTGACGCCCAGCAAAACAAGCAGTCCGGCGCCTATGCTCCCGACGGTTTTTCCCCCGATGTCGACGGAAGCCTGCGAAACTCTGGCAACTACGGCCCTCATCCCGCTCCCGCCCCCGGCGCCGGCCCGACGGCTTCGGCGAATATCAGCCTCAATTGAATCGTCAAACTCCGGGCCTCCTCACATCGGATACCGCAGGCAGCATAGACAGTCTGCTTATGGCGGTATTCAGCTCATTTAGGTCCTTTACATCCAAAGATAAAAAAGCAACGGCCTTTCCGCCGGGCAGCTCTCGCACGGACACCGAGGTTATTTTCACCTTTGCCGCGCTCAAAGCCGTAGCTATCTCCATCACCAGATTCTTGCGCTCGTCGGCGTTGACGGACAGGGAGGTGTGGTACAGCTCGTTTCCCGTTTCGCCCCAAGCCACGTCTATCCACCTGTGCGGGTCTTCCCCTTTCGCCTTGGAATTCAGATAATTCTGGCATTGGACGCGGTGCACCGATACTCCGTAGCCCTTTGTGATGAAGCCGACGACCTTATCGCCGGGCACCGGCGTGCAGCAGCGCGAAAACTTAATCAGGCAGTTGTCAAGCTCGTCCACCAGTATGCCGTTGACCGTATGGCCCTTTGGAGGCGCAGCCGGCTGCTGGGCAAGCTTTTCCGCCTGCTTGTCGGCCTTATCCTGCTTATGCGCCCTGATAAGCTCCTCGCGGAAACGGTTTACCGCGCGAAGCGCCGTCATGCCTCCGTAGCCTATTGCGGCGTACATGTCGTCAATCGACGTGACCGCAAGCTTTTTCAGGACCACGGACATTATGTCGCCTTCGGCCAAGGCAGACACGGCGATATTGTTGCGCTTGAGCTCGGCCTCAAAGGAGGCCTTGCCATGCGCTATATTTTCCTCCCGCTTCTCTTTTTTAAACCATTGCTTTATCTTGCTCCTTGCCTCGGAGCTTTTGGCTATGCTTATCCAGTCACGGGCCGGGCCTTTGGAGGCGGCGGAGGTTGCGACCTCGACTATATCCCCGTTTTGCAGCACATGGTCGAAGGGGACAATCCGGCCGTTGACCTTTGCGCCGGTCATATGGTTGCCGACCTCCGAGTGGATGCTGTAGGCAAAGTCTATGGGAGTGGCCCCGGCCGGCAGATTTATTACGTCCCCCTTGGGCGTGAATACAAAAACCTCGTCGGCAAACATGTCTATTTTAAGCGCGTGGACAAATTCCTGTGCGTCGGTATCCTGCTGGCTTTCCAGCAGGCTGCGTATCCAGGCGAATTTTTCCTCGTTGGCGCTGCCCGTTATGCCCTGCTTGTATTTCCAGTGGGCGGCCACTCCGTATTCGGCGGTATGGTGCATTTCCTTTGTTCTGATCTGAACCTCAAAGGGTATGCCCTCGGAGCCGATAACGGTGGTGTGTATGCTTTGGTACATGTTAGGCTTGGGGGTGCCGATATAATCCTTGAATTTGCCCGGTATAGGCTTGAACAGGTCGTGTATTTGGCCCAAAACATTGTAGCAGTCGGATATGGTATCCACAATCACCCGAAAAGCGCAGAGGTCGAAAACCTCGCCCAGCTCCTTGTTCTGGCTGTACATCTTCCTGTAGATGCTGTAGATGTGCTTAAGACGCCCGGAAACCTCTCCGTTTATTCCCGACTCGGCAAGCCGCTCCTTGATCCGGTTTTTAATGGATTCCATAAAGCTTTCAAGGAGCTCCTTGCGCTCGTTGAGCTGCTCGGTTATCTCCTGGTATCCTATGGGATCCAGATAGAGCAGGGACAGGTCCTCAAGCTCCCATTTGACGCGCTGCATGCCGAGCCGGTGAGCTATGGGCGCGTAGATCTCCATGGTTTCCAGGGCCTTTTCGCGCCGCTTATTCTCCTCCTGAGCGTCCATGGTGCGCATGTTGTGCAGGCGGTCGGCAATCTTGATGAGTATCACGCGGATGTCCTTCGCCATAGCCATGAGCATCTTGCGCAGGTTCTCAACCTGCTCTTCTTCCTTGCTCGTGTAGACCACCCTGGTCAGCTTGGTGACGCCCTCCACCAGGTCTGCTACGGAAGCTCCGAAAAGCTTGGTAATTTCCTCGTGGGTCGCGGGGGTGTCCTCAATGCAGTCATGAAGCAGTGAGGCTATGACCGCGTCCTCGTCCAGGCCCATCTCGGCCG
This sequence comes from Clostridiales bacterium, assembly GCA_029265405.1. Taxonomy (GTDB): domain Bacteria; phylum Bacillota; class Clostridia; order Oscillospirales; family Oscillospiraceae; genus JAJUJI01. The sequence goes on from JAJUJI010000001.1 coordinate 7,715, forward strand.
TAATGTACGCCGCCTTTATAGGGTGCATTATAAAAGGGGAACCGTCCTTTCGGAGCTGGTTCCCATGCGCTTTCCTGGCAAATTCGAACGCGGCTCTCAGCCGTTCCGTATTGAGATTCGGGTTGTATTCCTTTACCTTATCTTCAAGCTCGCCGTAGCTTTTCAGAACGGCATCCTCCATGCCGCGCACCTCCCTTGTTCCGCGTTTCAGCCAAGCGCCATATCCGGCGGGCGCCTACCTCAGCCGCTCCAGTATTTTGGAATCGTTCAGATTGACCTTGATGTCGAGCCTCGGTATATGTATATCGAGAAGGTTGTCGGTCTCCTTAAGCTTTATAAGGCCCATCTCGTTGAAAACCTTGAGGCATATATAGACGCGCCCCATCGACATCGTCCCGGAGTGGAGCGCCATATCCGGCAGCAGCTCCTCGCATATGCCCTTGAAATGCCGGGATCTGTGGGTAATATGGTTCCACAGCTTTGCGCAGTCGTTCCTGTCCGGGAGCAAAACGGCCTTTTCCATAGGCTGCAGCGCTTCCCCCGACATGAATCTTTTCGCCATAAGATAGGTCGGGTCGTCGAAGCGGCGGGCGGCGCGCACGTCCTTGAGCAGCAGCTGCACCGAGCGCACGCCTCGGAAATCATTTATTCCCGGCTCAAAGGCTATATCCGCCCTCGTGCCCGTCTTCATGCCCAGATCCTTCAGCGTCATCATGAAAAATATGCCGTCCATGCTCTGGCCGTCTTTGCTGATTTTCAGCTTAAGGTGCCGGTCATTCCCTATGGGCATTATAGTATCTATTGAAACGTCGCGCAAGCACAGCGTCGGAGGCGGATTGAACATGCCCCAGGGCTCCATCCTCCTCAAAGACTCCACATCCTCCAGAGTAAGCTGCGACAGGCTGTCCACGCCAAAATCGACTTCAAGGCAAGGCTGGAGGCGCTGTCCCTCCGTTGATGTGTAGTAGTCGGTTATTTTTTCCCTGAAGCTGCTTATCATGTCGCTTTTCAGCGTAAGTCCTGCGGCAAACTCATGGCCGCCGAATGAGGTAAGCGTTTCGCGCGAGGTATCAAGCGCCTCAAACACATTGAAGCCGCCGAAGCTTCGGCAGGATCCGCGCCCGTTTTCCCCGTCAAGGCATATTATTACCGCCGGAACCCCAAACCGGTCGGCAAGCCTTGAGGCCACTATGCCCGAAACGCCGTGATGCCAGTTTTCCGAGGCGAGAACTATGGGCGTTTCAATGCGTCGGGTATCGCCAAGCATTTCCACAGCCTCGCAAAACACCCTGTTTTCGACCCGCCTTCGCTCGATGTTCATCTCGCAAAGCTCCGAGGCCAGCCGCGAGGCTTCCTTTATATCCGTGGCCAGCAGCAGGTCGAAGGCGGTTTTGACACGGCCCATGCGCCCGGCGGCGTTGAGCTTGGGTATAAGGTTGAAGCTCACATCCGTGCCGCATATTTTCTTCTTGTCCAGCCCTATTTCCGCCATCAGCCTGTCCAGGCCCAAATTTCTGGTTTCCCTGAGCAAAGCCATTCCGTGGTGTATTATCGCCCGGTTTTCGCCGACTACCGGCATAATGTCCGCTATCGTCCCTATCGCGGCGAGCTCCGAATAGCTTTTTACGACTTCTTCAAGCTTATCCGGACCCTCTAGCGCGCAGACAAGCTTGAAGGCTACGCCCACCCCGGCCAACCCCTTGAAGGGATAGGCGCAATCCTTGCGGTGCGGATTGACTACGGCCTCGGCCTCGGGCAGCTTGTCAAGGCACTCGTGATGGTCGGTTATTATTACGTCCATGCCCATTTCCCTGGCCATGGACACCTGCTCTATCGCTGTTACCCCGCAATCTACCGTGACTATCAGATCAACGTCCTTGCTCTTTATGCATTTGAGCGCGTCCTCGCTTATGCCGTAGCCCTCGGTAAGCCGCTCGGGAATATATGTCTCGCAAATTAGGCCTTGCTTCCTGAACCAACCGGCCATAAGGCTGGAGGCGGTCAGCCCGTCCACGTCATAATCGCCGTAGACGGCGACCTTTTCCCCCCGCGATAAGGCTTTTTTTATCCTGGCCACCGCCCTGTCCATATCCTTCAGCAATAACGGATCGTTCAGCAGCCCCAAATCGCAGCGCAGAAATTCATCGGCGCATTCCGGCTTTGAAAGCCCTCTGGCGCATAGCAGGGCGCTCAGCAGGCGGGAATAGCCGTGCTTTTGCAGCCGGGCTATGTCATCTTCCGAACACCCGCCAACCTTCCATTCGCCGAAAGGCTTCATTGCCGCGCCTCCTTGTAAAGCTTATATTAATTATGTCAATAACTAATATAACAAATATTAAGGCGCCAGACAAGCCTCATCATAAAATTACTATGGTTATTCCATTGTTGTGCCTATCCAGATCGCCGTCCCTTCTCAGCTCCCCGCAATTCTTGAAGGCCTCTATGACGGCCGGATTGAAGATGGAAAAATCCTCGCCCGCGATCCAGTCCCTTATCAGCCCCTTTTGCTTTTGGCTCTCAAGGTAGGCACGCGCCCTTTGCCTGATTGTGCCGCCCTTTCCCGTGGAGCCGTAGCCGTGTATTATCTTTACAGCCGAAGCTCCCATAGCCTTTCCGTTTCTTATATTGTAGGTTATGCGCCTGACCGCCTCGTCGGCCGCAGGCAGGTCGGACTTTATGTTCACTTCCTTAAGGTAGCCCATTTCCGTCCTCCGTGCTTCTCTCGGACCAGGGAAAAACTATGTGGGCCCCGTCGGAATCATATACTGTCCAGCTTTTCAGCAAAAAAAACAGAAAGACGCATAATATGAGCAGGCCCAGGACAGTCCAAAACAGGACCCTGAGCGCCAGCTTAAGGGTCCCGCCTTTTTTATAGACGGCCGCGCGGCTCCGCGCCCTCTTTTCATTTGCTTTCATCTCGCGCCCAGCCATAGCGGTCAGCGGTTTTCAATATCCATGATAAGGCCGGCGCGCTTAGCGTGCCGCCCGCCCTCGCTGGGCGTTTCAAGAAAGATCTCTATTATTTTCAGGGCCAGGCCGACGCCTACCACCCTTGCTCCGACGGCCACCATATTGGCGTCGTTGTGCCGCCTCGCCATCTCGGCGGAATAGCAGTCCGAAACCGTGGCGCAGCGTATGCCCCTGACCTTGTTGGCGGCAATGCCTATGCCAACGCCGGTCCCGCATACGAGGATGCCCCTGTCGCACTCCCCCGAGGCCACAGCCCTTGCCGCCTTTTCCCCGTAAACGGGATAGTCGGCGCTTTCCGGGCCGTAGGTTCCGTAATCCTTATATTTCAGGCCTTTTTCATCCAAATATTTCATTATTTCCCTTTTAAGCTCATATCCGGCGTGGTCGCTTCCCAGCGCTATCATGCAAATCACAGCTCCAATCTAATAAACTCAGGCTTTCTGTTCGAAAAAGCGCAGTAATATTTATAGCCCAGCTCCTTGAGCAAAATAAGGCCCTTCCTCACGTCCGCCCCGGCCTCCTCAGGACTGTGCGCGTCGGAGCCGACGGTAATTATCTCACCGCCCAGCTCGCGATAGACCTTCAACAGGAACGGCGCCGGCATAGGCTCGCCCAGCCCCCTTCTGTAGCCTGAGGTGTTCAGTTCTATCCCTTTTCCGTTTTCTATCGCGGTTTTGAGCAGTGCGGCAAGCGGCTCACGCAGAGGCTGAAGCGAAATATCAACCCCCATTTTTTTCATATACCGCAGGGGGTACCCTATATGCCCCAGGACGTCTACCGCGCCCAGTCGCGCGACCTCCATATATTCCTCTATATATTTCGACAGGAGCTCATAGCAGGCCTCCTCCGAGGAATACATGGGAAGGCCCGCGGTGCCCATGAAAAAATCCGGCATGCCGCGAAGATTATGAACCGAGCCTATAATAAAATCAAGCCCGCTGCGGCCTATTTCCTCCGCCCTTTCGGGAAGGTGGTTTCCGCCGCCCAGCTCCGCCCCGAGGCGCAAAGCAATCCTGTCCCCCACCGCTTTTTTCGCTTCGGCAAAGCCCAAAAAAAGCCTGTCCGGCCGCCAGCAGTCCGGGTTTTCAAGCCCGGTGTCATAATGCTCCAGCTCGCAGTGGTCGGTAAAACAGACTCCGCTCATGCCCGCCTCCGCCTCGGCCAGAGCCATATCGGTCATGCTGCAAAAGGCGTCTTCCGAAAACTCGCTGTGTACGTGCTGATCCCAGATTTGCATGCGTTCCTCCTTCTCTTAAGGCCCTAAAACGGCCATTGCCCGCCGAACCACCGCAGCAAAGTATTCGTATAAGCCCTGCTGAACCTTAAACCGGTCAGGACGGGATAAAATATAATGAACATCGCCGCGCACGCACCTGCGAAAGCCGGCGCCCGCCAGTCAAATCTCCTCCCGGAGTTCAGCCGGGCGTAGCGGCACATATCGCTGAACATGTAGGACAGCGCGGCGGCCATAAATACCGTGCAGGGGAAGTAATGATAAATAAAGGTGCAGCGCCGTATAAAGACCCATGGCAGCAGGGTGGAAAGATAACCGATAAGTATGAAGCCCGCGTCCCTGTCGCCCCTCAGAGTTTTGACTAACATGCAGATCATGGCGCCAAGTCCCGTCCACCAGAAAAGCGGATTCCCGAAGGCTGCAAAGGCGGATTTTGTGCCGTCGTCAAAATACTCAAGATAATAGAGGATAGGCCGCAAGTCTATAAGCCACTTCCACCACCTGGACTCATACGGATGGGTAGCCGTAAGCTTGCTGTGGTAGCCGAACATGTATTTTTGATTTTCCCATATCAGCTTCAAATAATCAATACTGAAAATCTTAATCCCCTTAGCCTCGGCATAGGGGAAATACGAAAGAGCATAAATCGCTGCCGGAATGACGATAAAAAACAGGACCGAGCAGGCAACGGTCGGCGGCAGATAGCGCAAAAAGGCCCTCCCCCGACCCTCCGTCCTCGGTCTTTTCAGGCCGTACCGGAGCCGCTGAGCCTGCCTGAGCAGCCACAGCAGGCCCAGCCCGGCGCCGCCGTACACCGCCGTCCATTTGCAGGCGGCGCCTATACCGAAAAACAGGCCGCTTAAAAAAAGCGGCGGCAAGGTTTTCTTTAAGGGCGCGTCATAGGGCTGAGTGTAGTACAGGTACATGAAATAATACATCGCCAGTATGAAGAATACCCCGTATGTGTCGATCGTGGCTATTCGCGTCTGCACGAAATGCATGAAATCAAAGGCGAAAACCGCGACGCCGCAGCACGATACCAGCGTGTCGCCGAAAAGGCGCTTGATAAGCGCGTACAGCGGCGGCAGCATAAGAACGCCGAACGCGGCGCCCATAAAGCGCCAGCCGAAGGGAGTCAGACCAAAGAGCCTTATCCCCAGCGATATTATCAGCTTGCCCAGCGGAGGGTGCGAAATCTCATACGGGTAGACGTTATTGATATTTTCCCATGCCGTGCGCACATGATATATCTCGTCGAAATATGTGCTGTTCATATAGCTTGGGGAAGCCGGAACAAGGCCCTGCTCGTCTGTCAGGGCGTTTTGCCCGTCAAAGGCCAGCAGGCCGCCGTTGCCGTCGAACAGGGCAAGCTCGCCAAGACTCAGACGCCCGTACAGTTTCTCGGCGGAAATCCGGACGTACCTTATTCCGGACGCAGGCTGCTCAAGCTTCAGCTCATGCCATTTAAGGACTTCGGCATAATCTTGGTCCAGCTCCTCCTGAACAGTCCAGCCCGTCCCGTCGGCGGAAAGCCCGACGGAGTAAGCGCCGACATCCGCCCCGGTAAAATACAGAATCCTGCCCACGTCCGAAGGCCGGCTCAGCTCCAGCACAAGAGCCTCGCCGCGCCGGAATTCATAAAAGCTCTGAGGAGAGGCCGAGTTTCCGAGCCCGATAAATGCCGCCGCAGCGTAAGCCAGGCAGATCAGGCCCAAAGGCAAAACATCCGCGCGGGTCATAGCCGCGTGGTTAGGCAAAGGCAAAGCGGCGTCTTCGCCGCCGGCTCCGCCTTCCGCCGCCGGCCGGCGCGGCTTGGTATGAAAGCCCCATACCGTAAAGCCGACCGAGGCCGCCATGACGGCCACGGTAAAAAGATAGCTGATTATGCTCACCGGACCACCCCGCCCTATCGCCCCATCAATCTCGCCAATGCGGCAATATGGCCGGGCTCAGTACCGCAGCAGCCTCCGGCATAGTCTACGCCCAGTTCAAGCATCGGCAGCATCAGCTCGGCAAAATCGTCGGGGCCGAGCCGGTACAGGCCCGTTTTCGGATCCGGCATCCCCGCGTTGGGCTTTACGATAACCGGCAGCGCCGACAGATCCCTTATTTGGCGCGCGATAGGCAGCGCCTCGCGCGGCCCAAGGGAGCAGTTCAGCCCCAGAGCGTCGGCCCCGGCCGCGGAAAGCTCGCGCACGACCTCGGCCGGCGTATTGCCCATCAGCGTGCGCCCTCCGGCCGCAAAGGTCATGGTTACAAAAACAGGCTTGTCTGAAACGCTTTTAACCGCCTCAAGCGCAATGAGGGCCTCTTTAAGATCCGAAATCGTCTCAATAACCGTCAGATCCGCCCCGGCCCCGGCCTCGGCCACCTCCCTGAACAGCGCCCCCGCCCGCTTGGCGTCAAGCTCGCCGTAAGGCTCCAGCAGCTCCCCGAGAGAGCCTATGTCCAGCGCGACCCTGGAGCCGGGCCTGGAAAGGCAGGCCGCGCGGGCGTTTTCAACCGCGGCGCTTACCGCCTGCGCAACCGTATACCCGCTCTTGGCGGCTTTGAGACCGTTTACGCCAAAGGTGCAGGCGTATATAATGCCGGAGCCGGCTTCCAAATATAGGCGGTGGACGTCCGTCACCTGATCCGGATGCGTCAGATTCACCTCCTCGGGAAAAGGTCCCTTATGGAGCCCCCGCCTATTCAGCATCGTCCCCATCGCGCCGTCCAGCAGCACTATGTTTTTCATTTCCTGTCTCCTTGTCATACGGCTATAGTTTCGCCCGTTGCGAAGAAATATATCAGCCTTTCGGCGACGGGGAGGCCCGTTATCTTCGTCAGGGCCTCCGCGTAGGCCTCAAGCTGGGGTGCGTAGGACCGCGCCCTGTCCCATTGCGTTTCGGCAGTCACCCTGTCGGTTTTAAAATCTATCACCGTCAGCGCGCCGCCCTCCTCTATGCAGCAGTCCACGACGCCCTGAAGAAGTATATCCCCGCAGCCTCCTTCGTAATATCTCGAGGCGGGAACCAGAACGGAAAACTTGAATTCCCTCAGCACCCTGTCGGCAGCGGATACGCGCCGCCCGGCTGCGGAGCTGAAAAAGGCCGCTATCCTCTCCGGCTCAGCCGCCGCGGCCTGTTCGGGTGTCAGCAGCCTTTTTTCCAGCAGGCGGCCGATTTCAGCCTTGATTTCCGTTATGCCGCCGCAGCGCCTGTAATCGATATGCTGCATGACAAGATGCAGCGCGACGCCGCGCTCCGCGGGATTCAAGCCGCCGGCTGCGGAGACGAAGCTCGGCCTCCTCAGAGAAGCCGAAAAAGAGCGTGGCGGCAGCTTTTCGGCGTTTTCAGCCGCCTCGGCGGCCGCGTGCCCTCCCTTCAGCTCCGTTGCGGTGAGCTTTGACGGTATGAGGGTGTCCGCCAGCCGCGGATAGCGCCAGCGGAGTCCGGCGCGTATCGCCTCTGCAAGCTCGCGGGGCGCCCGCTCCGCGGCGCAAACTCCTGCCGAACTGGGAACCGCCGGTTCGGCCAAGGCGGCTTCTTTTATCACCCTGATGCTCCAAAGCTTTTCCCCTTCCTTTGAAAGCGCGGCAAGCAGCAGCCATTCCGCCATCGAGCGGCAGTCCTCAAGGGCCTGCGGCTCCAAGGGCGCCGACGCGCTCAGGCGCAGCGCCTCCAGCGTTTTTTCCGGCTCCTTTGCCGAGCAGACGGCGTACAGCCTCATTTTTGCGCGGGTCATGGCCACATAGAGCACGCGCATTTCCTCCGAAAGGGTCTCGTTGTCTATCTTTGCCGCAGCGGCAAGGCGGGCCAGGGTGGGATATTCTATTCCGCGCGCCCTGTCGGCCAGCTTAGGACCCGCCCCAAGCCGGGGATGGATAAGCAGAGGCTTTTTGGAGTCCTTCAGATTGAAGCTTTTTGATAGATCGGCCAAAAAGACCACCGGATATTCCAGTCCCTTGGAGCTGTGGGCGCTCGTTATTATGACGCCCTTCCTGCCGGCGGCCCCGGCCTTCAGCGGGGCCGCGTCCTGGCGCAGTGCCTCCCTGACCTGATTGATAAACCCGAACAGGCCCCTGTAGCCCGCCTTTTCATACGTTCTGGCATAGTCCATAAGCAAGCCGAGATATTCCGAAGAGCCCGCCTCCCTCGCCTCTGCGATAAGGGGCAGGCGGGTTTTGTCAAAAACGTAGCCGATAAGCTTGTCGGCAGGCATGTCGGAAGCCAGCAGGCGGTAGCCCTCAAGCTCGGCAAGAAAAGCGGCGCACTTTTTGTTCTTCACAGCGGCCTTTTTAAGCGCCTCGTAAAAGAAAGCGTTTTTATCCTCGCAGCGGATATCCGCCAGCTCGTCGGGAGTAAAGCCCCAGACCGGGGAGCGCAGCGCGGCTATCAATGGTATGTCCTGAAGAGGATTGTCTATTGTCTCGAGCAGGCTCAGGGCCCAGACTATCTCGCGCCTTTCCAGAAGGCTGGCCGAGCTTTTCTGCGCGGCCGAGGCTATTCCCCTTTTTTTCAGCGCCGCGGCGTAGACCGAATCCCTGTCCTTTACCGACCTTAGCAGGATGGCGATGTCGCCGGCCTCAAGAGGGCGCTCGGCGCCGCCCTCCGTTACCTTCAAGCCGGAGCCCAGCAGGCTCTCTATCTCGGCGGCGATTGCGTCGGCCTCCGCCTCCAGCCTTTCCTCCTCGCCAGTTTCCACCAGCCAAAGCTGGAAGGCGTCTTCAGTATGCGAAGCGCCCGGGCGGGGAAGCAGCCTTTCGTTTTCCCCGTAATCCAGCTCTCCCAGCTCGCGCGTCATTATGCTGCCGAAAAGACCGTTCACCGCCTCCAGCAGGCGGGCGTCGGACCGGAAATTTACGTTCAGCGTTATTCTGCGCCCTGCGCCCTCCTCGGGCTCGTCCGAATAGGAGGCATATTTCTCCAAAAATATGCCTGGATCGGCAAGGCGGAAGCGGTAAATCGACTGCTTGACGTCCCCCACCATGGTAATGTTCCTCCCGCAGCGGGATACGGCCTCGAATATTTTGTCCTGCACCCTGTTTGCATCCTGATATTCGTCCACAAGTATCTCGGCATAGCGCTCGGATATTTCGGCAGCCTGCTCCGTGGGGAGCCCGGTATCGGGATCGACCAGGAGGCTCAAAGCCAGGTGCTCCAGGTCTCCGAAATCCAAAACGCCCCGCCTTCTTTTTTCGGCGGAGTAGGCGGAGGTAAAGTCAAGTACCAGCCGGAAAAGCTCGTCGGTGCAGGGCCGTATTTTCGCCGCGTCCTCCATATGCTCTGCGCTCAGCGCGTCAAAGCCGCCGGTAATGCGCTTCATTCGCTTCTTGCACAGCTCCCGGACCGCCTTAATTGCGTTTACGCGGCCGTCCTCCTTATAGCCCTTGAGCTTCCCCAAAGCGGGAAATTCTATTTCGCCGTAATCGCAGGCCTCGTCCCAGCCCGCGTCAAGGGCCCTGATGAAGCCTTCCAGAGAAGCGGCGGTACTCATGAAGGACGCACCGTAGGCCTTTTTCACATCGGGCAGGCCTTCCATTTCCGCAGCCGCCGCCTTCATTTTCCGCAGCCAATATTCGGCGCGGCTTTTAGCCCGCTTCAAAAGCAGGCCGCCCCAAACGGTGCCGGACGCGTCGCCGGAAGGCAGGGGGGCTTCGATTTGCTCCTTCAGCCATTTTTCGGGATAAGGATGGCTCTGGACGGCGGCGTAGGTTTCAAGGACGATTTCAAGCAGCGCGCCGTCGTCCCGCCCCGCTCCCATCGCGTCAACCAGGGCGGCAAAGCCTTCCGTCATCTCCGCATACCGCTTATCTACAAGCTCCCGAAGGACTTCGCCTTTAATTACCGCCTCCTCCGCCTCCTCAAGCTGGCGGAAGTCCGGGCGTATGCCGCAAAGATGCGCGTTCTCACGCAAAACGGCGGAGCAGAAGCCGTGAATAGTGCTTATTTGAGCCCTGTAGACCAGAGAAAGCTGTCTTCGGAGCGCCCGGCTGGCTGGCTGGGCGGCCAGCCTTTCATAAAGCGCCTCAAGTATCCTTCCTCTAAGCTCCGCCGCTGCCGCCCGGGTATAGGTAATGACAAGGAAGGAATCTATATCGATGCCTTCCGTCGCTACCCTGTCGAGCAGCCTCTCCACAAGGACGCGGGTCTTCCCGGAGCCGGCGCCGGCCGATATGAGCAGCGGCCCGCCCCTATGCCTCACGGCCGCCTGCTGCGCGCCGGTCATTTTCATCTCAGGCATGCTTCATACCTCCCCGTCTGGGAGCGGCTTTCCGTGCGCAATATGCCGCCGAATCGAAAAGTTACGCATCGGCCTTGCCTCCGTCATTCATTATGCCGCTCCAAAAGTCCTCGTCCTTTATGGCGCGCTGCCGTCTTGCCTCGTCCTTATCCGGGTCAAAGGCGCAGGCTGCGGTATAGGGGCAGTACAGGCAGGGGCCGCGGTCCTTGCCCTTTTCCAGAGGGTTTGCCTCTATGGAGCCGTTTTTGAGCGCATCCCCCATATCCTCAAGCAGCTTTTTAATATAACCGCCCAGCCTTCCCAGGCGCTCGGCGTCCGCAAGGCTGCCGGCCGGTACCCCGTCCTTGAATTTTACAGGGATAAACCTCGTATCCTTCCCATGCTCCATGGCCTCTATGACCGCCTCGTCCGAGAGCAGCAGCCCGCTCCGGCGCAGCGCTTCGGCGCGCTTTTTAGCTATTTCCTCGGCAGTCGAGCTGCGGGGAAGGGGCAGCAGGACGTCCCTGGCCGGGGTGTACAGCACTCCGGCGGGCGCGGTTTCATATCCATAGCGGTTCTTCCCCTGCTCGGCCAATACAAAAAGATAAATAAGCATCTGTATGCCTATCCCGTACCGGACGTCCGAAAGGCTGAAAGCCTTCCTGCCCGTCTTATAGTCTGCAACCCTGAGATAGAGCTTGCCGTCGCTCGGATTCAGCCAGCCGTCTACCCTGTCAACCGCGCCGCTGAGCCTTATGTCGCCGAACTCCGCCGGCGGAAGATCCCCGTCGTCGGCAAAGCGAAGCTCGAAATCAAGGGGCTCAAAATCCGATGAGGAGAGCTCCGAAGCCACGTCCAAAACGACGGCGTCGACAGCGGCCCTAAGGCGGTTGAACAGATACATGAAGCGGGGGTCTCCATGCTCCCTGCCGGTGAAAACTGTTTCGGCATATTTTGAGGCGTATTTGCCGGCCAGCCGGCGTACCCGGCTCTCGCTCAGCGCCCTAAAGCCGCCGCAAGCCTTTGCCTCCGCCGCCACGTTCTCCAGGACATAATGGACGAAGGTGCCCAGCTCAGGGGCCTCGAAGCCGGCCTTCCTGCGTTCCCCGGCGCGCAGGCCGTACTGCATGAAGTACATGAACCGGCAGGAATTGAAGGTTTCGGCGCGGCTTGCAGTAAGATTGAAGCGGCCGCCGTAAAGCCGGCGCACAGTTTCGGGGCTGAGGCGGCCTCTTTCCGCACGCGCAAGACCTCTGACTCTCTCAAGCTCGGCTCCGTCCACGCATTCAGCGGCGGCCAGGGCGGCGGCGCCGGCGCCGGAAAGGGCGAGGCCGAAGCAGGGATTGTAAGCCGCCGCCAGATGCATTCCGTTCAGTTCGCTTTCGTTTACCCGCCTGACGCCGAGGAGAGCCATGGCCCTGCTTATCAGCAGAGAAGGACGGCGGTTTTCACCGCCCGTATAGGCAATTATCAGCTTCCTGTCGGCCGAGCCGGCGCACTGATACAGGCCGTGCAGCTCGCGGCAAATATCTTCGTCCCTGTCCGGCCCGAGTTTAATGCCCAAATCATAAAGGCTGCGCCTCTCGTCGGGCGAGAACAGGCCGCCGCGGCTCTTGAACGAGGGGAGCGACGAATCGTCCGCCCCCAGGACGATGACGCAGGCGGCGCGGCTGCCTCTCAGTCTTTGCAGGCTTCCCACCGTCACGCAATCAAGCATGGCTGGGATGGAGCCGATATCCTTGGAAGCCAGGAGCAGCTCAAGCAGGCGTATAAACTCCTCGGCCTTCATTTCCAGGCCGCCCAAGGCCTCGTTGAACTGCTCCATGCAGTCAACGAGTATATCCCATAGGCGCGACTGCTCCTCAGCCTCGGCCGTCATGCCGGCCTCCGCAAGCTTTACTGCCTTTTCCGCAAGCTTCTCGGAGAGAGAAGTAGAATCCATAAAGCGCCAAAGAGCCCATATAAAGTCCCCCGCCGTGACGCACGCTCCGATCCCGTCCGAAAGCTCCTTCAGCGGCCCTGACACCTGCCTGCGGAGCCTGTCTATCATCTCCAGCTTTTTATAGTCCTCGTCCGTTTTTTCGGCGGAATAGCCCCTTGGATTCATGTCCCAGGGCTCCCGTCTGGTCCATAAGGCCTCTCCCCTGATGTCCCAGGTCAATACATAGTTCTCAAGCAGATCCCTGTCGTCGGGAGCCACGCCGGCCAGTCCGGTTTTCAAATACCGGAAAACGTTTCGATAAAGCCAGCCGCCCGTCACTGTCTCAAGCGCCTCAAGCACAAAAGCTATCAGGCTCTTCTGGGCAAGCCCGCTCTTTTCGCCCGAAAAAATGGGAATTCCGTAGTCTCTGAATACGCCGTCGAGCGAGGCGGCGTAGGCCTCGTAATCGGAGGCCGCGACGATAAAATCGCAAAAGCGCAGGCTTTCATCGGCGCGCATCAGCTCGAGTATCCTTGACGCCGCAAGGCGGCACTCCCTCAAGGGCGAGTTCATCGCATACAATTCAACGCAGGAGGCGCCCGCCTCCACCGGTGCCGCGGTGTAATCAAAAAGCCCGTCGGCCAGGCGGGCAAGGGCAGGCTCGACATTGGCCTTTTCCCCGGAAAGGCTGATTGTCTCAACAGGAATGCCTCTGCGCGCGGCAAGCCTGGTCAGGCGATGCAAAGTCGTCTCCGTAAGCCTGAAGTGCTCGGCTCCCCCGGGCTTCCATGTAAGAGCGACAGTGACGTCGGTTCCCCGCCGCAGCATTTGGTCTATGACCTCATACTCCAGAGCGGTAAAATCCGTAAAGCCGTCTATGTAAAAACCTCCGTAGCCGACATCGCTCCCGCCTATGCCTTCGGCCAAGCGCTCAAGCCTGTCGCGGCTGTCGCCGAGGCGCCCGGCCAGCTCGGCCTTATAGGCCTCGTATATCAGAGCCATGTCATGCAGCTTGTCCGCCGTCGTGCCCCGTGCCCTTTCGGAGGCCTCCAGCAGCAGCTCCGGGCTTATCATGGCGCCGCCGAGCTCTTCGGCGGCCTCCAGCAGCAGAGAAAGAAATTCGGCGCGCCTGTTCCTTGAGCCGTAATAGCGCAGCTTCGGCGCCGCCGCGTCTAAGGCCAAATTCATAATAAGCAGCTTGGCGCCCTTGTCGGGCAAATAATCGGCAAGGCCTCCGACCTGCGCGGCAACCCGGTTGTACAGGCGAGTAAAGCTGAGGACCTCGGCATGCAGGCTCAGGGCAGGCCCGCAGACCGCAGCCAGCCTCCGCTCGGCTATATGCGACTGCTGCTCCGGGACAAGCAGCACCATGCCCGAGTCCTTGCCCAGCCTGGACCTTATCTCGCCCAGCAGGAAGCTCGTCTTGCCGCTCCCGGCCCCGCCCAGTACAAACCTCAGCAACGTCCGCACCTCCAAATCTGCGTCTAACTATTAGAAATACATCTTCGGTATTTTATTAATATATATTTCATTTATTGGTTCTGATAGATAAGCCTAGCCCAGGCTTTCCAGCGCGTACAGCCCCGCCCCGAGAACGCCAGCGTAATCGTCCGCTGGCGGAAAAATCAGCTCCAGGCCCTCCGAGGGCTGGGGCTTCATCGCGCGCCGCCTTATTTCGGCTTCTATTTCCTTCCCCGGAAAGCCCTTCATCGCAGCCACGCCGCCCCCGAGTACGACGGCCTCCGGGTCCGTCAAATTGACCGCGCCGGCAATAAGCGCGCCCGCCGCCTCTATGAAGTCCCTAAGCTCCGCGCTGCCCGCCATGGCAAAAAACAGCTCGCCTATTGGGACGCCGGGGTATTTCAGCTCGCGAAGCTTTTGCAGATAGCGCCCGGACACATAGTTCTCCGCGCAGCCTATATTTCCGCAGGTGCAGATTTCGGTTTTTCCAAGCAGGGGAACATGTCCGATCTCGTTGACGCCGTTTTTTCCTTTAAGAGGCCTGCCGTTGTAAAACAAGGCCCCTCCAAGACCCGTCCCTATATATACGCCCAGCAAAAGCCCCTCGGCCTTCAGAGAAAGGCGGGCTATGTCGCCCGTAAGGAGCATAACTGTATCGTTCTCCAAAAAAACCGGCAATCCCAGCTCGTCGGCCAGCATTTCGGCGTAATTCAGCCCGCTGAGGCAGGGTATGTTGGGTACGTTGAGTATCCTGCGGCAGCTCCTGTCCAGCGTGCCGGGTATCCCTACTCCGGCGGCCGAAATCTTCTTTCCGCGACCGGAAGCGTATTTGGCGAGAAACCTGCCGAGAGCGGCCGGCTCCTCGCCGCCGAAGGCCTCGCCGCGGGATACCTTCAAGACCTCGCTCAGCGCTCCGTCGCGCGAAATAAGGCCAAGCCTCACATGAGTCCCGCCCACGTCCACACCAAGGGCAAATTCATCCATGTCTATAGCGTCCTTTCAAATCGGCAAGCGCTTTCCTGGCGCTTTGCGCCGCAACGTCGGAAACCTCGCTTATTTCATCGTATCTGGCGGCGCTGTAGCAAGCCGCCAATTCGCGCAGGCTTTCTGTTTTAAGAGCCGCGCCAACCTCGCCGGGCGTTGCCGAAGGGCTCCAGCCGGCGACGCGGCCGCTCCTTAAAAGCATTTTATACGCGAAGCGCACCTTTTTCCGGTTGTCCGGCATATCCTCAAAGCGCTCCGGCCTGACGGCTATCTTTTTAAAAAAGTTCAGGGTGCTCCTGCTCTTTTTTTTGATAAGTCCCTTGAGGTCGTCCGTGCGCTCGACGCTGTCCTCATACTCGAGCGTCCGGCTCTTTTTCTTCAGCAGGCCACTTAAAAAGCCCGAAAGGCGGCCGAAGCCGCCGCCCCTGCGGCCGGCTCTGGATATGCCGAATATCAGAAAGCCCGCGAAAGCAGCTCCAAGGATCAGCAAAAGCGTTATATATACGGCCGCAAAAATCGGATCGCCGGCTTCACCCTCGGGAAGCTTGAGCTGCGTCTGCTCCTGAGCGGGAGTGGGCGAGGGCGGAGCGGCTTCTCCGCTTCCGCTCAGGCCGGAGAGGAAGAGCAGAAAGGTGGCTATCTCTCTAATAAGCCAATGCGATATGCCGGCCAGCAGCCTGTGCAGGAAGCCTAAATTGCCTATTAAAACGGCGGCGATAATAAACACGCTCAGCAGCGCCATATTCTTTCCCCGTACGCCCGCAGGCAGGGCCATGAACTCTCCGCCTTTGACGTTGTGAACGCCGCCCGACAGCCCAGCCGAATTCTGGCTGTAAAGCGTGAGCAAAAAAGCCGCCAGCGCGCACCAGCTGACGGGCGCGTAGGTCTCCGCGGCGTAGTCATGCAGGCTGAAATAGAGCAGCGCCGCTATGTAGGTTATCGTTGAGGCTGCGGCCAGGCGAGGCGGAAAAGGCTCCGTGCCGCGCAGCCCGGCCGTAAAAAGGCCGGCGCCCAATACTGCCGCCGCAATAATGTACGCTATATCAAAGGGCGTACGCCAGGGAAAAATATAATATATCAAAGCCCCCGAGGCAAGACAGGATACGGGAAGGAGCAGCCTTGCGGCGGCTTTGCTGCCGCCGGCCGCCGTCCCAAGGATGAAGCAAAGCAATATCGGCCATGAGCGGAGGCTGCGGCTGTACCAGGCCCAGCCTCTATAGCCGAACTGTTCAAGAAAAATCAATATTGCAAAGGCAAAAAATGCGCACAGGCTGAAATTGATAAGCCAAAGCGCCGCTTTTTCCGGCTTCAGCTTCATGCATGCGCCGTCCTTTCCTCGGTTTGCCGCTCCGGCATCCGCTTTATCGGCATGTAGGTTACGCTGTTGTTCATGCGCCTGAGCTGAGCCGCCCTCAGCTCCAGCGTCTGACTCCAATAGGCCGACACGATGACGATGTCCATGCCCGAAAGGCCGGCCTCAATCTGCCGGTCAAGAAGGGTATGCATGCCTACCCGCATCTTAATTACCAGCAGGGCTAGCGCCTCCAGGATTTTTTCAAGCTGAGCCTCGGAGCAGCGGGGCTCAATGCTTATTTCTTCATTCTCCGCCAGCTTTGAAGCTCCGTTTGTCATAAAGCCCACGTCTATTCCGTTTTCTATGCACCAGGCGGCAAGCGAGGCGCATAGGCTGACCCCGTTTTCAATAAATTCCGCCTGAGACGGCTCCATCCATGAAAACAGCTTGTCGTCTATCTGACAATTCAAAGCCAGAAGCGTGCGCGGCGAAACGGTATAGTCTCTCATTTTTACCTGAAGCCGCCCGGTCCTCGCGGTGGCAAACCAGTGCACGTCCTTTTGGGGATCCCCGCTGCGATACTCCCTTATGCCGGAAACGAGTATGGGATCAGGCAAAATCCAGCGGCGGACCGATACTTCCCCCTGCCACTTAAGCGCGGAATCCGGCAGCTCGTCGGGACGCAAAATGGCCGGATATACATAAAGCCTGGCCATGCAGGAAACATCCCTCCTGTCATGGGCCAGTCCCATAAGGTCTCCCGCCACCAGGGAAACAAGGCCGCAATCGTAATACCCCCTATGCAGGCAGGTTATTTCATGCCGACGCGTTATCTTCATATAGCTTCCAAGATAAAAAAGGCTTTTGTGGAACCTGTCCATAGCTATGCCCAGGTTTTCCTGCCGCTTGAAGCGAAGGTGCGCGGAGATGCGCGACTCGACCCTGACCCAGGGGACAGGCAGCAGCTTATTGTTGGTTATAGTCTCCACAAGCTCCACTTTTTCGCCCGCAAAAACCCTTTCGCTCCCGAAGCTGCGGGTATAGACGACGTTTTTCAGACCCCGCCTGCCGTAATAAGCGGCCTGCGCTAAAATCAGGGCGCTTACAATTATGATAATCCAAACAGCAGTCATACATCAATCCGCAAGCTTTTCGGCAGACGGGTCCTCGGAGGGAACAGCCACGGACTTAAGCAGCTCCCTTATTACCTCCTCGGCTCTTCCCGCCGCGGAATAGCCGGAGCGGGTTATTATCCTGTGCGCGAAAACCGGCGCCGCAAGGCGCTTTACATCGTCCGGCAGCACATAGGTCCTGCCGGAAATCGCGGCTAGCGCCTGAGAAGCGCGCAGCATCCAAAGCATGCCGCGCGGACTTACCCCGAGCAGCACATCGGAAGGGGTGCGGGTCGCCTCGGTAAGCGAAACTATGTACCGGCGGACGGGCGCGCTCACGTGCACGGCGGCGAAGCTCTTTTGCGCCTCGAGCACTTCCTGGGCCGACGCCACCGGCGACAGGGTTTCAAGCGGGTTATCGCATATGAACCTGTCGATTATAGCAAGCTCCCCCTCCATGCCGGGATATCCCGGATGGAGCCTCATCAAAAATCTGTCAAGCTGCGCCTCCGGAAGCGGGAAGGTGCCTGCGGTTTCGACCGGGTTTTGAGTGGCTATAACAAAAAATGGGGCCGACAGCGGCATGGTGACTCCGTCCGCCGTTATTTGCCGCTCCTCCATGCATTCAAGAAGAGCCGACTGCGTTCTTGGCGTGGCGCGGTTTATTTCGTCGGCCAAGAGTATGTTCGTAAAGGCCGGCCCTTTTCTAAATTCAAATGCAGACTCCTTCTGGTTGAACACATTTGAGCCCGTTATATCCGAGGGAAGCAGGTCCGGAGTAAATTGTATGCGCTTGAAATCGCAGCCTATGGAGCGCGCGAGCGCCTTGGCCGTAACGGTTTTGCCTGTACCCGGCACGTCGTCAAGCAGCACATGGCCGCCGCAAACAAGCGCTGCCAGCAGCAGGTCAAGATTGCTTTCTCCCCCCACTATAACCTTTTTTATATTTGCTTTGATTCTCTCGGCCATCGAGGCTATTTCGGCCAGCTCCATATGAACGCATATCCCCTTTGCGCGTATTTTCAGGCACTGCCCGCGCCCTCAGGCGGCAAATGCAAGCCTTATGCTTATATTAAATAATTGTAGCCTTTTGAACAAATAAAATCAAGCATCGGCAGCAAAAATATACAAAAACGCTCCGGAATGCGGAGCGTTTCAATTGCTCAAAGAGGGCTCTTTTGGATTTTGGAATAGCGGCGGGGATAGCCGGGCGGAGTATCCGATATTTTTCTTATTATTACAACGCTGCGCGGAACAGGGCCTGCGGAATACTCATAAACGCGCTCAACCTCTCCGCCAAGTATTTTTACGGCTTTTTCCGCTTCCTTAAGCTCGTCCAGGCAATCCCTCGCCTTCATGGCAAGCAAGGCCCCTCCCGTTTTTACCAGCGGCAGACAGAGCTCCGCCAGCACATTCATTCGAGCAAGCGCGCGGGACGCGCAATAGTCATACGCTCCGCGATATTCCTTCATAAGCGAGAGCTCTTCGGCACGCCCCTGGACGCATTCCGCCTCGACTCCAAGCAAGGCGCAGAGCTCCTTTAAAAAAACTATTTTTTTCCCCGCGCTGTCCAATAGAGTCAGCCCGAGGGAGGGCTCGGCAAGCTTGAGCGGCAAGCCGGGAAACCCCGCTCCCGTTCCGACATCTATTATGCGGCGTCCCACCAGCTCCGCGCAGCCGAGCAGGGCGAGGCTGTCAAGAAAGTGCTTTTCGGCGCAGTCCCGTTCTCCCTCGATTGCGGTAAGGTTCATCAGCTCGTTTTTGAGGGCTAAAAAGCTGCGGTATTTTTCAAGCTGCTCCAGGAGCTCTGCGGAGACAATCAGCCCTATTTTTTCCGCTCCCTGAAGGATGGCGTCAGCAAATTCGCTCATTTCGGCATCAAATAAAACAGCTTCCAGTTTTCAAGCAGGTCGAAGTAGCCGTAATAGTCTGTCGTGCCCGGCTCCTTTTCATACAGGAAGCCCGCGCAGCCGCCGTCCTTATAATAAGTATAGAACAGCACCGCGTCCTCCTTGACTTCAATGTTCCAAACGGTTCCGCCGCTCTTATATTCGCCGAAAACGGCCTTAAGGCTCTTTTGCGCGGCTTCATCCTCAAGCTTAAGCTCGCCTGCGGCCTCCCCGTTCCGCGTCAGCATGGGCAGGCCGTCAGACGAGCGCATTACGCTGAACCCGGAGCCTTCCAGCAGCGCCGCCGTCAGCGTCTGTATATCGTCGGCCTTTTCGACGAACATATTCCTCGCCTCCAGCAGTTTGTCCTCAAACTGGGAGGAAGCGCCGCCTTCCGCCGAGGCGGCCACGGCAATATAGGCATGCCTCACCAAAAACGCCGCCGCCACAGCGAGGACCGCGCTTAAAGCCGCTTTTAATGTAGCGCTTATTTTTACTTTCATAACCCTCTCTTATTTTGGTCCCTGAGCAGGTCGCGTATCTCCTCCAGCAGCCTCTCCTCCCTGCTCGGAACAGGCTCGGCGGGAGTTTCGGAGGGCTTGGCTTCCTTTTTCCGTTCCGCCAGCGATCGCGCCTTGTTGAAGGCCTTGACGATGCAAAACACAATAAACGCAATTATAATAAAATCGATGACGGTATTTAAGAAGGTGCCAAAGCCAAGGACGGTAGCCTGCTCAACCACAGTCCCCGACGAGTCCACAACGGCCGGCTTCAGCGTCACGTTCAGAACAGTCGCGGCGTCTGTGCCGCCGAATATCCAGCCTATAAAGGGCATAAGCAGGTCGTTTACCAGCGAGGCGGTAATTTTGCCGAACGCGGAAGCCACTATCACACCCACAGCCAGGTCAAGCACGTTGCCCCGCATTATGAAGGCCTTGAACTCGTTCAAAAATTTTTTCAACCGTACCATCTCCTATACAGTTTTCTTGGTTATCAGCTCCAGCCCTCCCATATACTTGCGCAGCACCTCGGGTATGACGACGCTTCCGTCGGCCCGCTGATTCTGCTCGACTATAGCGGGCAAAATTCTGGAAGTGGCCAGTCCCGAGCCGTTAAGAGTGTGGACGTACTCTATCCTTCCCGCATTGGAGCCTTCGCGCCTGAAGCGGATAGAGCCTCGCCTCGCCTGAAAGTCGCGGGCGTTCGATACGGAGGAAACCTCCTTATAGCCGTTCATGGACGGTATGTGTATTTCAATGTCGTATGTCCTTGCCATGGAGGCCGAGCAGTCGCCCGCCGCCAGCTTGACCGTGCGGAAATGGAAGCCCAGGCCCTTGACCAGCGCCTCCGCCTTCCCCACCAGCTCCTCAAAGGCCGCGTCGGAGCCCTCCGGCGTGGTGTACTGGACCATTTCCACCTTGTTGAACTGATGTCCCCTCACCATGCCCCTTTCGTCGGCCCGATAGCTGCCCGCTTCGCGCCGGAAGCAAGGCGTGTAGGAAATATATTTTTTGGGAAGCTCCGATTCCTTCAATATTTCGTCCCTATGGAGGCTTACCAGGGCCGTTTCCGCAGTGGGAAGCATAAAGCGGCGCTGGCTTTCCTCGTCCGCTGCAAGCCAATATACGTCGCCCTCAAATTTGGGAAACTGTCCCGCCGTAAGCCCGGCCTCGTAGCCCAGCATATGCGGTACAAGCACAAGCTCGTACCCGTCGGCTATGTGAGTGTCTATAAAATAGTTCAGCAGGGCCCACTCAAGGCGGGCGCCAAGCCCCCTGTAGACCCAAAAGCCGTTGCCGGACAGCTTTGCCCCTCTCGGATAATCTATCAGCCCAAGCTCCGTACAGAGGTCCACATGATTTTTAGGCTCAAAATCAAAGCTGTGGGGGCTGCCGAAATAGCGTATCGGCTCGTTGTTTTCCTTGCCGCCGGGCCTCAGGTCCTCGTCCGGGAGGTTGTAAAGCGACAGCATAAGGCTGTCGTATTCCTCCTCCACAGCCTTGAGCTGAAGGTCCATGCTCTTTATGCCGTCGGACAGGGCCTTCATCCGCGCCATTGTTTCCGCCGTATCCTGACCGGCTTTTTTCATGGCGGGTATCTGCTTGGACACCTTGTTCTGCTCCGCCTTAAGGTTTTCCGTGTTGTATATGAGCTCCCTGCGCTTTGCGTCCAGCTCAAGCAGCCTGTCTATTTCCTTGCCAAAATCGGCGCACTTGCAGCGGTAGCGCTCCTTTATCCTTTCGGGGTTCTCCCTTATCAGCTTGATGTCTATCATGTTCCATATCCTCCGTTATTCTGCGTTTTGCGCGGCCGCAAAAGAGCTGAGAGCTGTTATAAGCTTGTCCAGATCCTCGTTGCCATAATACTCTATCTCTATTTTGCCCTTTTTAGGGCCGTGATTTATCCTTACTTTTCTGCCGAGCAGCGATATAAGCCTTTCCTCCAGCTCGGCAACGTATATAGCCGCGGTATCGGAAGGCTTTGATATCGCCGAGCTTTTTTTTGCCGCAAGCTTTTTCTTTACCAGGAGCTCCGTCTGGCGCACCGAAAGGCCCTGCCGCTCGATTGTCTCGGCCAGGGCGCACATCAGGTCCGGATTGTCAAGCGCAAGCAGAGCACGGGCGTGCCCCGAGGAAATGGAGCCTCGTTCAAGCATCGCCAGAACCTTATCCGGAAGCGACAGGAGGCGAAGCGCGTTTGCCACGGCGGGGCGGGACTTCCCCACCCGCCTTGCAGCCATTTCCTGAGTAAAGCCGTAATCGTCTATCAGCGCCCTGTAGCCCTTGGCTTCCTCGACCGGATTCAGGTCCTCCCTCTGCAAATTTTCAACGAGCGCCAGCTCCATAGCGCTGCGGTCGTCCGCCTCTATAATGCGCGAGGGTATCTCGCTCAGGCCCGCCATGCGCGCCGCCCTCCAGCGGCGCTCGCCGGCTATTATCTGATAGCAGCCGGATGAAAGGCGCCTGACGGTTATCGGCTGCAGCACTCCATGCTGCGATATGGATTCTGACAGGGCCTGAAGGCTTTCCTCGTCAAAGCGCTCTCGAGGCTGAAGCTCAGACGACTCTACCCTGGATATGGGCAGCATGGTGCACTCCAAATTATCCGACGAAAGAAGCTCTTCCCCGAAGAGAGCGCCGAGGCCGCTGCCAAGGCCTTTCTTAGCCATAATTTGCCCTCCCTATGAATTTCTCTCGATTATTTCTTTGGCAAGGTCGACATAGGCCTGCGAGCCTCGGGATGTCCCGTCGTAGGCAAGCGCGGGCTTAAGGTGGCTCGGAGCTTCGCTCAGCCTAACGTTGCGAGGGATGACGGTTTTAAAAACTGCGCGCTTAAAGTACTTTTTCACCTCGTTGGCCACCTGGAGGGAAAGGTTCGTCCTCCCGTCGAACATCGTAAGCAGCACTCCCTCTATTTCAAGCTCCGGATTGTGCGTGCGCCTTATCATTCTAACCGAAGCCATCAGGTCGCTCAGCCCCTCAAGGGCCAAATATTCGCATTGGACGGGTATCAGAATAGAATCGGCGGCGGCTAAGGCATTAAGGGTAAGCAGCTCCAAAAGCGCGGGACAATCAATAAAAATAAAATCGTATTTATCTTTAATTGGGGCCAAGGCGTTTTTTAAAACATATTCCCTGTTCTCAACGCCCGTCAAGAGTATTCCCGAGCCGAACAAGCCCTTATTGCAGGGAATAACGTCCGCATATTTGGTGCTAACTACGGCTTTTTCCGCCGGAACTCCTTCTATGAGGACATTGTATGTACTGGGATAGACGTTGTTTTTATCTATCCCCATTCCGGACGTGCTGTGCCCCTGGGGATCCGTATCGACCAAAAGAACCCGCTTGCCCTGCTCTTTAAGAGCAAAGCAAAGGTTGACGCAGGTGGTTGTCTTCCCTACGCCGCCTTTTTGATTGAAGAGAGCTATCGTCTTTGCCATAGTGAGGGTATTATACCACATTTCAGGGGCTTTTCAACAGCAAAGAAATGTTTCACGTGAAACATTGGAGCTCGTCCGGGGCGCCCTTGTTTCACGTGAAACATTGCGCGGGCCGCTAATTGATGCTAAAATAGCTTTGCAGTTCATCACGGAAGGAGCAGCAATTATGAATGAAGTAATGCGCGCGATTTACGGAAGGCGCAGCACAAGGAGTTATCTTCCCGAACAAATAAGCGACGAAAGTCTCTCTCTTATACTGGACGCCGGCCTTTGGGCGCCTACCGCCAGAAACATGCAGGAAATCAGGTTTGCCGTCGTTAGGAACGCCGATATTATGAATGAAATTAAGGCCGACTTTGCCGCCTGCGACGACAGGGGAGCCCTTGCCAGGGATTTCGACCATAACGCTCCCGTATTCATTTTTCTTTTTGGCCCGAAGGCGTGGCCCTATTCCGAAATAGACGCCGGGATCGCCGTCGAAAACATGGCGATAGCTGCCGAAGGCCTCGGCCTCGGCAGCGTTATCATAGGAGTCATAAGGGATTTCATGCGTTCCGCCGCGGGAGAAAAATGGCTCAAACGCTTCGGCCTGCCGGAGGATTATCATTTCGTCATCGGCCTTGCCCTCGGCAAAATAAAAAGCCCCACTCCGGTCCACCCCATAGCCGGGGACAGGATAATCATGCTCTGAGCTGTTCAGCTCATAAATAATTCCACGTCGTCTATCGTAAGCCCTTCATGCAGGGCAAGGTTTATCCCGTAGCCCAGCAGTTTCGATATGTCGTCTATATATTTGTCTATTTCTCTGGGCGTCACTATCATGCTCTGCCCGTATTCTCCAAAATCCTCGGGCTCATAGTTGCCTTTTTCTGCCATTTTTATTAGATCCGCAGCCAGTGTGGCCGCATCCACCACCGTCGGCACTCCTACTGCGACTACCGGTATCCCCAGGCTTTTTTTGCTTATCTCCGCCCTGCTGTTGCCCACGCCCGAGCCCGGCACTATTCCGGTATCCGATATCTGCACCGTACGGCAGATCCTTCCCAGCCTTCTGGAGGCCAGAGCGTCTACGGCAATTATCGCGTCCGGGCGCAGCTTCTCCGCCATTGCGGATATCAGTTCGGCGCTCTCCACGCCCGTGGTGCCCATAACGCCCGTCCCCATTACAGAAACCCTGCGCAGGCTTCCGAAGTGCTCCGGCAGCTCGTCCACAAGATGCCGCGTGGCCATAGTATAGCTTGCCGTTTTGGGACCCAGCTCGTCGGGGGTTATCGCGCTGTTTCCAAGTCCCGCGACGAATACGCTGTCGCTTTTTTTCAGGTTCAATACCTGCCTCAGCCTGTCGGCTATCAGGCCGACGCCTCGCTTGAAGGCTCCCTCCTCCTTTTCAAGGAAGCCCTCCAGGTCTATCGTAAGATACGTTCCCACAGGCTTGCTGAGCGCCGACTCGCCCCTTGCGTCCAGTATTTTTAAGGTTTCAAGCCTGTAGCCGTTGGCGGTTTCCGAAACCGCTTCAACTCCCTCGAGTTTTGTCGTTTCTCCGGCGCTTTCGCGCCATAGATCTCTTGCCTCCTGAGCAAGATCGGTTCTTATGCTTCGCATTTCTTTTCTCTCCGGTCATTGCAATTCGCTACGATGCTTAGTTTGTTCAAGCTCCGCAGACATATTCGGAAATATTTCTAAAATGTCTTGCATTTGGGCCAAAGAAGTGATATATTGTTTATCCGCACGGATATTGAAAGCAACATGCATATCGGCGTGTTCTATTATTGCCAATTAACGGACAGATTGGTATCGAGGAGGTGAGTTATTTGCCCAACATAAAATCGGCAGCCAAGCGCGACCAGCTTTCCAAAGCCAGAAACGCCGTAAACAAGGCCAACAAAACCGCTCTTAAGTCCACCATAAAGAAGTTTGACGCGGCTGTGGCTGAAGGCAACAAGGCTGCGGCGGCCGAGGCCTACATCGTTGCCGTCAAGGCCGTTGACAAGGCGGTTACCAAAGGTATAGTTCATAAGAACAACGCAGCCCGCAAAAAGAGCAGGCTCACCAAATCGCTCAACGCTATGTCTTGATTTCCGTATTCAAAAGCTCCGGCTTCATTGGCCGGAGCTTTCGCTATTTCCGGGGCTTGCCCGGCTTTTCTTTTTTGCGCCCTCCGCCCGGGCGTACCGCACCGCCCCTCTTCGACTCCGCCGGGCGCACAAGACAATTTTTACCGTAACCTATCAGATCCTCCCGGCCCGCTTTTTTCAGGGCCTCGATGACCAGGCCTTTCTTTTCCGGCCTGTACCATTGCAGGAGCGCCCTTTGCAGCTCCTTTTCATGATAGTCCTTGGGCACATAAACGGCCCTGCCGGTACGGGGGTCTATTCCGGTATGATACATGCAGGTTGAAATCGTTCCGGGTGTGGGGTAAAAATCCTGGACCTGCTCCGGCCGTATGCCGCGCTTTTTCAAATATTCCGCCAGCCTCACCGCGTCGTGCAGCGTACAGCCGGGGTGCGAGGACATGAGGTAAGGGACAAGATATTGCTCTTTTCCGTATTCCCTGTTCAGCCGCGCGTATTTTTCGGAAAAGCGCTCGTATAATTCAGAGTGCGGCTTGCCCATGCAGTCCAGCACCGAGTCCACGCAGTGCTCCGGGGCCACCTTCAATTGGCCGCTTACATGATGCTTAACCAGCTCCGCGAAAAATTCGCCGCTTCCGTCGGCAAGCAGATAGTCGTAGCGTATGCCCGAGCGTACAAAAACCTTTTTGACGCCCTCCACCGCGCGAAGCTTCCTCAAAAGCGCAAGATAATCTTTATGGTCCGCGTCCAGGCTGGGGCAGGCGGACGGGGCCAGGCAGCTTTTATCGGGGCAAAGCCCGCGCTTGAGCTGCGCCTTGCAGGAGGGGTGCCGGAAATTGGCTGTGGGCCCGCCTACGTCGTGTATATATCCCTTGAATAGAGGATGCTTCGTAAGCTCCCTTGCCTCTCTGAGCACCGACTCATGGCTTCTTGAGGTTACCATGCGGCCCTGATGGAAGGCCAGGGCGCAAAAATTGCAGCCGCCGAAGCAGCCGCGATTGTGTATTATCGAAAATCTTACTTCCTCAAGCGCCGGCACTCCCCCTGCCTCGTCATACATCGGGTGGGCTTCCCTTGTGAAAGGGAGCGCCGCCACAAAGTCAAGCTCGGCCGTATTCAAGGGCATGGCCGGCGGGTTGACTGCCAGGTATTTTTCGCCGTGCTTTTGCAGCACCGCTCTGCCCCTTATCGGGTCATGCTCGGCGTATTGGATGCGGCATGCCTCGGCGCAGGCCCTTTTGTCGGACTTTACCTCCTCAAAAGACGGACACGTCACGGACTCGTATTCGGCAGCCGGCTCGTCGGCTATATAGGCGGTACCCCTGACGTTGCGTATCGAGCCTATTTTTTCTCCCGCCTTCAGCCTGCGCGCTATTTCGCGGCTCGCCCGCTCGCCCATTCCGTAAACCAGCAGGTCTGCGCCGGAATCAAACAGGACGGAGCGGCGAACCTCGTCGTCCCAGTAATCGTAGTGGGCGAAGCGGCGGAGCGAGGCCTCCAAGCCGCCTATGATTACGGGAAGTCCCGGAAAGGCCTCCCTTACCCTTTGGGCGTATACTATCGCCGCCCTGTCCGGGCGAAGCCCCGCCTTTTTTCCGGGGCTGTAGTAGTCCTCGCTCCGCCGGCGCTTGGCGGCCGTATAATGGGCCACCATTGAGTCCAGGTTCCCGGCCGATATCATCGCCGCGTACCTCGGCCGCCCCATTTCGGCAAACGCGCCGGCGCTTTTCCAGTCCGGCTGGGCCAGTATCGCCACGCGGAAGCCCTCCGCTTCAAGGACCCTGCCTATCACAGGCGTGCCGAAGGAGGGATGGTCCACATAAGCGTCGCCCGTTATAAGCAGGAAATCGTAATAATACAGCCCCCGCCTGAGCATATCCTCCCGGCTGACCGGCAAAAACAGCCCCTCTATGTTATCCTTTTTTCCATCACGCATATATCGCCGAACTGACCCCGCTCGCGTTCGATTGTTTTGAAGCCGTATTTAGCGTAAAATTTCAGTGCCGGCAGATTCGTGTCCGCCACACGAAGCCTTAGCCTGCTCCTTCCCAGCTTGGCGTAAAAAGAATGCGCCTGGCCCACAAGCTGTATGGCAAGCCCCTTGCCTCTGTACGCCTCCTCCAGATACAAAAAGGCTATATGCCCCGCTCCGCTGTGCGAGCCCGAATCGGCCGCCAGCTCCAGCATCCCGCAGGGAACGCCCTCAAGATAGGCCTCCATTACCGTATTCGGATTCTCTCCGGAGCGCTTCCTTGCCCAGTCCAGATAGACCGCGGAAAAGCCCCCGTCGTGGCCGTGCGACTGTATCCATGCGTCTCTGTAGCGTCTGAGATACAGCTCGCCGTTTTTCCAGACATCCATAGGCAGGAAATACATGTCCCTGCCGTCCTTGGCGTCCTCGGAAGCCCACCAGGTATCCCTGTGGAAGGCGCTTATCTCATTATGCAAATGCGAATTGTCGTTGTAATACTCGATTCCGATGGCGCCCGAGTCCACCCTCAGCAGGGCGACGGCGGTATTGTCGCAATACAGAACCCTGTTGATCTCCGATGGAGGATAGCCCAGAGTCGCGGCGAGGAGTATTCTTATTATGCTGCCGTGGCTTACGACCGCAACCGTCTTTCCTTCGTTTTCTTCGGCTATAGCCAGTATGGCCCCCCTAATGCGGCGCAGGGAATCATAATAGCCTTCGCAGCCCTCTACATGCCACTTTTCCGGAGAAAAGCTGAGATAGCGCGCTTGCTCAGGCTCGAAATGCTCAACCTCTCCCCAGCACCTGTCCTCCCAGACCCCCATGCGCACCTCTCGGAGCTCCTTCATCTGCCTGAGAGGGAGCCCTTTGGGGATATGAATGGCCGAAGCGGTTGCAACCGTACGCTTCATGTCGCTTGAGTAAACCGCGTCTATCGGTACGTTTTCAAAGCGCCGCTCCAGGGCCCGGATCTGCTTCAGGCCCATTTCCGTGACGTTTCCGTCGGTCCAGCCGTGGATGCGCCTGTAAAGGTTGCCCTCGGACTCGGCGTGCCGTATAAGATAGATCTCGGTCATTTTCCGTTCTTTTTGAGAGAAACGACCGTGCCGACGACCTCGAAGTCCACGCCCTTTACATAGTAGGAGCGCCCGAGCCGGATCTCCTGCGTGCCGACCATGTTCAGAAGGTCGTTCAGGTCCACGCTGGCCGAGCAGGTGAAATATGCGTTGACATATTCCTTGTCCTCGGGCACCCTGGCATAGCCCTTCATGGCATAGTTGACCGGGCTGGAGATCTCCTCATATTCCAGCTCGCAGGGCTCGCTGCTGACCCCGGTTATGTTTCCGTCTATGAACTTGCCGCTGTTTGCCATTTGGCAGGGAACGCAGGCCGCAATTTCGTCGTAAAGCGCCTTGTCCATGCCCGAAACCTTGACGACATAGGTAATCGTGCCCATGCTGCGGTTTGCCGAAGCCCGCTGAACGCCAATTATTTTATAGCCCACAAAAGCTATTATGGCTATAATAAGAACGATTATAGCTATATCGACTATATTGAATTTCCATATGAGCTTCTTTTTCATCTGTCGGCTTACCTCGATTCCGCTTTACCTCACGGCAAAGCCGTAGTATACTTCTTGCAAGTATACTACAATATCATTCCTGAAACAAGCGCCTTTATCATTTCATATGAGGCCCCGCTCCGCGGCGGGGCTGGCGGCATGCCGCTGGCGCCGGAAAAGGAGTCCGTCTTGAAAATACTAACCCTGATAAGCGGCGGCGACAAGGGCGGCGCTAAAACCGCCGTGCTCAGCCTTCTGCACGAGGTCGTAAAAAGCGCCGAGGTCCTCATGGTCTGCTTCATGGAGAGCGAGTTTACACGCGATGCCAGAGAAATGGGCATCAATACGCTTGTTATCGAAAGCGGAGTCGTGAAGGCTCTTGCGGAGATAAGGCGCATAATAGAAAGTGAAAAAATCGATATCATCCACAGCCACGGCTCCAGGGGCAACTTCATGGCCTGGCTCCTGAAGCGCCATACAGAGCTTCCCCTGGTAAGCACCGTCCACAGCGACTACAGGCTTGACTACATGGGAAGGCCTCTGGCGGGCCTGGTCTACGGTACTCTCAACCGGCTGGCCCTGAGGCGCATGGATTACCTAATAGGCGTTTCCGATTCAATGACCGAGCTTTTGATTTCCAGGGGAATACAGCCCGACAGGCTCTATACTATATACAACGGCATCGACCTTGAAGCGGAAAGCACGCCGCTTTGCAGGGAGGAGTTTTTTAAGCGGCACGGCATCGAGGCGGAGGAGGGTTGCGTTTATGTCGGCATAGCCGCCCGTTTTGACCCCGTCAAGGATCTTTCCACGCTCATACGGGGCTTCGCGCTCGCCGCCGGCAAGCAGCCAAAGCTCCGTCTTCTAATAGCCGGGCAGGGGCAGGAGGAGGCGGCGCTGAAGGCTCTGGCCGCGGAGCTCGGCGTCTCCGACAAAATCGCATTTTTAGGCTGGATAGACGATACGGACAGCTTCTACAACGCGCTTGACATCAATACCCTAACCTCTCTGTCGGAAACCTTTCCTTACGCGCTGACCGAGGGCGTACGCTTCAGGCTGGCAACCGTAAGCTCAAGGGTGGGCGGCGTTCCGACGCTGATAGACCACGGGG
This sequence comes from Clostridiales bacterium, assembly GCA_029265405.1. Taxonomy (GTDB): domain Bacteria; phylum Bacillota; class Clostridia; order Oscillospirales; family Oscillospiraceae; genus JAJUJI01. Next base: position 37,440 of record JAJUJI010000001.1, read on the forward strand.
TAAACGGGCTGCTTTTTGAAGCGCGCGACGCCGAAGGCCTGGCCCGGCACCTGCTTGCGCTGGCCGAAAGCAGGGAGCTGCGGCTTGCCATGGCCGACAAGCTCTATGAAAAAACAAAAAGGCTGTTTTCTCTGAAGGCCACGGCAAGGACCCAGATGGAAATATACGAATCCATCCTGAAAAGGCATAAGCGCGCGGCTGAGCCCCGCCACGCGGTCGCCGTCTGCGGCTCCTACGGCCTGGGAAACTCCGGCGACGAGGCTATTTTGACGGCAATTTTAAGCGAGATCAGGGAAGCGGCGCCGGACATGCCCGTTTACGTCATATCAAGGGATCCTAAGAACACAAGGATGCTTCATAGAGTCAGGGCGGTTCACACCTTCAACATATTGTCCTTTGCCCGCGTAGCCAGAAAAATCTGCCTCTATATCAACGGCGGAGGCAGCCTTATACAGGATGTGACTAGCCGCCGCTCGCTTTGGTTCTATCTCTATACGATATGGGCGGCCAAAAAAAGCGGCGCAAAGGTGCTCATGTATGGCTGCGGCATAGGCCCGGTCAAATACAAGGGCGACAGGCGGCTGGCCGGGCGCATAATAAGCAAATACGCCGACGTGATCACCCTTCGCGAGGACAGCTCCTTCGCCGAGCTGGAGGAGCTTGGCGTGAAGGGCCCCGAAATAAGGCTTGCGGCGGATCCCGCGCTTTCTTTGGAGCCCGACGACAGGGACAAGATAGACGGGATATTGTTCTCCTCCGGCATAGACCCCGCCGGCAAATACGCTTGCTTTGCTCTCAGGCCCTGGAAGGGCTTTGAGGAAAAAGCCTCGGCCATCGCAGAGGCTGCGGAGGAGCTGTACCGCAGGGAGGGGCTTGTGCCCGTCTTCCTCTCCATAGACAGTTCAAAGGATGCCGCCGCCGCGGCTCTCGTGACAAGCAGGCTCGGCATTCCTTATCACAGGCTTGACGGCCCCTTTCAGCCCGGCGCCGTCATCGGCATAATGTCCAGAATGAAGGCCGTCATATCCATGCGCCTGCACGCCCTGATTTTTTCTGCGGGCCACGGGGTGCCGCTGGTTGGCATAGTATATGATCCAAAGGTCAGCGCGTTTTTAAGATATATCGGGCAAGAATACTATACGGAGCTTGAGGATGTCAGCGCCAGGGGTCTCTCGGAGCTGGTAGAGCGCTCAATGGCGCGCCATTCCTCCCAGGCTCAGAGGGCTGCCGTTGAAAGGCTGCGCAACATGGAAAGGGTCAACCGCGAGGCCTTGAGGCGGATGCTTGAAAGCTAACGAAAGATATGTTATCATTAAGCAATGCATTTTGAAAGCGGAGATAGAATGCGCGGTAAAACGAATTTTTTTGAGCGCATCAGGGAGCTTGCAGGGCGGGGCGGCCTTTCCCATGCGTGGCTGCTTTCGGGCCCGGACGCCGTTGAAACGGATAAAGCGGCGCTTTTCCTGGCCTCCGCGCTGCTTTGCGACGGCAGGGCTTCCGTCCCGCCCTGCGGCGGCTGCATCCACTGCCGCAAGGCCGCCAGGGGAACGCATCCCGACCTATTGAAGGTGGAGCGGCTGCCCGAAAAAAGGGAGCTTCGTGTGGACCAGATTCGGGACATGATCGCAGAGGCTTATATACTGCCAAATGAGGCCGAGCGCAAGGTCTTTATAATAGAAGAAGCCGAGCTGCTGAATACAAGCGCCCAAAACGCCATGCTCAAGCTGCTGGAGGAGCCTCCTTCGTACGCGGCCTTTATTCTTAAGGCCTCAAATCCCGGAGCTCTTTTGCCCACCGTCCGTTCCCGCTGCGCGGAGCTTTACGTCGCCTCTGAAATAGAAACCCGGGAGCATTCGGAGCTTTCCTATGAGCTGGCAAGCGCGCTTGCAGCCGGGGACGGGGTCCGGCTCGTCAGGGCCTGCGCAAGCGCCGAAAAGCTCGACAAGGAAGCCTTTGATAAGCTTATAGACGAATTGTATGCCGTATCGGGAGAAATGGCGAAGCAAGCCTCGTCGCCCGAAATTATGGCGCGCTTTATCGAATTGTCGGCGCTTGCCGAAAGGCTGCGCGAAATGCGCGGCTTCAACGTAAGCGCGGGACACTGTCTCGGCCTGATAATGAGCTGCTTATAGCACGGAGGATATAATGCCGGAGGTAATAAACGTACGCTTCAGAAACCGCGGGAAGGTCTACTTTTTTGACCCGGCCGGTTTCGATCCTAAGCCTGGCGAGCAGGTCGTGGTCGAAACGGCAAAGGGGCTGGAAATAGGCGATTGCGTGCAGTCAGTCCACGAGGTGGACGAAAGCGCCATAGTCGCCCCGCTGCGGCCGGTAGTGCGCATCGCGACCGAGGAGGACAAAAAAACAGCGGAGGAAAACCGCGAAAAGGAAAAGCTTGCTTTTGACATATGCCAGGAGAAAATAGCCAATCACGGGCTCGACATGAAGCTTGTGGATGTGGAATACAGCTTTGAGGGCGGTAAAATTCTTTTCTTCTTCACCTCGGACGGCAGGGTGGATTTCCGCGAGCTTGTAAAGGACCTGGCTTCCGTTTTCAGGACCAGAATTGAGCTGCGCCAGATAGGGGTAAGGGACGGGGCCAAAATGCTGGGAGGGCTCGGGATTTGCGGCAGAGGCCTCTGCTGCGCCACTTTTCTTGACGACTTCCAGCCCGTTTCGATAAAAATGGCCAAAACGCAGTCCCTGTCCCTGAACCCCGCCAAGATTTCGGGCGTATGCGGAAGGCTCATGTGCTGCCTGAAATATGAGCAGGACGCTTACGAGCATCTAATAAAAACCGTTCCCAAGGTGGATTCCTCCGTCGACACTCCTCAGGGCAAGGGCACGGTCACGGATGTAAACCTGCTCAGGAGGACCGTGAAGGTCAAGCTTGACGAAGGCGACCTTCTCCCGCAAACATACCATGTGGATTGTTTGGGCTACTTTATCGGAAACGAGTATAAGGAGCCTAAGCCGGAGGCCCCGGAGCCGCCCTGCGCACGGGCGGGCTGCCTGAAAATTGAAAACGGCATTGCAAAAAACGGCTTCCAAAAAGCGGCTTCAAGCAAGCAGGAGCCGAAGCCGGAATTCAGAGCGGTACAGCTCCGGCCTCAGCCTGAAGAAGCCGAGGACCTGGAAGCGGAAGATGCGGACGACGAGGCGGCGGCTGCCGCGCAAAGTGCGCGGGGCAATCACAGCCCGCGCAAGCATCCCTACAAAAAACGCAAAAGAGGCAAAAAGCCTCAGGACAAATTCAAAAACAAGCCGCAGCCATAAAGCCTGCGGCTTGTTTTTTTAGAATATGACGTTTGCGCGCTATATGGTGCCGTTTTTTACTCTCGCCTGGAATGTCGGGATATCCCGCTCGTAAAGCTTCTGCTTTTCCTTGTCATAGCCTGTCGCCATAGGATGTCCCTTGCTTTTCAATAAATTTATGGCCGCCTGCACGGCCGCCGACTCGCCGAGGCGGACTCCGAGCTCCCTCCCGTCCCGCGTTTTCAGGACGAGATACCAGTCGAGCCTTCCGCCCTCAAGCCTCCTGCTTCTTGGATAGGCCCAAATTACGCCGTCTATATCCTCGATCTGCGTAATCAGGCCTTTGAACCACCATATATGGCTGCCGCCGATGCGAAGCGCCCCGGTGAAATCCACGCCCCCCTTGTAGTCCTCCAGCAGCTCTCTCCTGCCGGCCCGCTTCAGGCATCTGCGGAGCGGCTTCTCCCAGAGCCCTAAAACAAGGCTGATCAAAAGCCCCAGCGCGGCTGCCAGCAGCAGCAGCGCAAGTATAGTAAGCATAATAGTCTTGGCTTTCGGCATCGCACCGTAATAGCCCGCCTGAAGCTGGAGAGGTATTATCGCCTCCTTGAAGTAGGAGGAATAATCCTCATTGGAGTCGCTGCTTCCATCATTAGACGCCCCGGATATTCCGAAGCTTGATAAAACCGCGTTCCTTGCCGCGTCGCCGCCCTTATCGGCAAGATAATTGTCCTTTATCCAAGTGCAGAGCAGGTCGTAGACCTTGGAGTCCAGGCCGGCGGTTATCGTTCCCTTAAGAGTGCCGGCTTTATACTCCTTCATGCTGCCGAGACTGCCCGAAGCAACCATTTCTTTTGCGTTGTCATAATCGCTGAGCAGCTTAAGCTCCTTTCCGGTAACGCGAACGGTAAGGAACTTGTCTCCTACGGGGTAGACGCAATAGCGCTCGATGACGACCTTTTCGCCGTCCTCTCCCGTATAGCCGTAATACGAAAAAGTATCCCCTAGCTCGTCCACCCCGACCGAAACATAGCTGCCCTCAAGCTCTTCCTCGGTTAGGGAGGAGAGCTCAACGGGATCCTTAAAGGCGTAAAGCGCGCCCAGCCCGGTGGCCCATAGCAGGGCCGCCGCGCCCGCAAGCAAAACCAGCGCCAGCGGCACAACAAGCCTCAAGTAATTGCGTCTTATTCTATAGATCATCAAAAGCCTCCGGAGCCAAAGCTATAATACTGCCTAGAAGGAAGAAAGCGCCTTCTTAAGCGTAAGTCCGCCCATGCCAATCTGAGCCTTACGCCAAGCCTTAGGCCGGCTTAACCGATGCGCAGCCATAAGCGTCCCGGCAAAAGATCCGGGAATTATGGCTGCGCCGCCCTCAAGCTTTCAAATGTCGTCAAAGTCGCTTTCCTCGCGGCAATAGGGGCAGGCCTTTGCGCACTTATTTTTTACGCTTATTATAAACTTTTTGATCTCGTCCCTGAAATAGACGACGGTAAAAATAAGCCCGCATATGCAGGCGGCAAGGGCCGCTATTTTCAAAACCGATTTGAACGTCTTCATATCAATACCTCCTGTGGCTATATGCTACATCTTACATTATGCCCCGAAAAAAGACAAGGATTATATTCCCAAACTCAAAAACGAAAAAAAGGATACAATAGAAACGGAAGGTTATCCGCAAGCTACATTAAGGATAACGGAGGAGGTCGTCAGGCATGTACAGCAGCAGCTTTTTTAAAGGGATGGGAGCGGGACTCGCCGTCGGAATGGCCATAGGGCTCGCCTTTTCGCCGAGGAAAAAAAACAGGAGCGCTTCCGGCAAGTTCATAAAGGCTGTGGGAGACATCGTAGACAACGTAAGCGAATTTATGGCCCACTGACACGGAGGGCGGGGTTAATAAATATCCTGATAACCCCGCCCTTTGTATTGTCAAAATCTGCGCTCCGTGCTAATATTAGCCTGTTCAGCCGCAGGCTTATGCTTGATAAGGAGTCCGAGCGCCGATGGAGCTTAAAACCTTTGAAGAATGCCGGTCGCTTTTGCAGGCTGCGGGGCTTCCGCAAAAGGTGCGGGAGCACAGCGAGGCGGTAGCCTCCCTTGCCGCCGAGCTGGCGGAAGCGCTGAACGCAAGCGGCTGCTCCCTGGATGCGGAGCTTTGCTGGCGGGCGGGCCTTCTGCACGATATCTGCCGCACCCAGGACAGGCACGACGAACGAGGCAAATCCTTCCTTGAAGAGCGCGGCTTTACCATGGAAGCCGAAATAGCGGGCGCCCATCTCGGCAAGGGCATAGATTTTGACGAGGCGTCCGCATCAATTACCGAAAAAGAGGTAGTCTATCTGGCGGACAAGCTCGTTATGGGCTCCGAAAGGGCGCCGCTGGAGCGGCGCTTCAAATGCGCCATGGAAAGGTACGGGGGCGAACCCGAGGCGGCGGAAAGCATCAGGAATAAATTTGCTCAAGCCTTAATTATAGAAAAGAAAGTCGAGCGGATTCTCAACCGAAGGATAAGCGGCGTGGAACCGGTCCGCGGCGCTGAGGAATATCGAAAATTAACAATCGATTCATAGATTTATCCGAGCAAAGCTGCTAACATACCTGTCGCAGCATTATGAAAGGGAGTGTCGATGCATGGCAAAAATATGCCCCGCCTGCGGCGGCGAAAGCCCCGACAACGCAAACTTTTGCATCATATGCGGAACAAGGCACGAGCAGATCCTGCAGCCGGAGGAAGCCGAAGCCGGCGCGGACGCCGCTTTGCGCGAAATGCGCAAGGACGCCGCGGAGGAAATGAACGCGCCCGCCGGGCCGCCCGTAACGCAGGCTAAGGAGGAAGCCGGACTTGCTCCGCCGCCGGCTGAGGCCGAAAGCGAAAAAAACGAGGAAGCTTCCTCCAGCAAATCAGGCCCAAGCTTAAATGACAAAGCTGAAAATAAAACGGAGCCAAACCTGAATGGCGAAGCCGCCGGCGAGGGCGCGCCTGTTCTCCCGGCTCAGCCCGCATTTTCGGAATCAGCTCAGGAGCAGCGCAGCCCGGCCGAAGCCACAATAGCCTTGATAAAGGAAGCCGACAGCGGCTGCGATGAGCCGGCGCCGCCGAAAAAGAGCAAATACGCCCCCATGTCCTCAATCGGGACGGCCTTGTCGCTTGTCGCCATGGGCATACCGGTGATCGGTTTTATAATCACCGTCGTATGGGCCTGCGGTGCATGCAGAAAAATAGGCAGGAGAAATCTTGCCAGGGCCATGCTTATACTTATGGCGCTCGGGATAATATTATGGATAATCGCCGCGCTGCTGATACGGTACGTTTACGCCGACGACATAACAAGGGCCTTCGAGAGCCTGTTTCCCGGCTACACGATAAACTGGGGCTAGGCTGCTGCAGCCCCAGCCAACAGCCTCCGGGCAGGGCATCGCCCGGAGGCCTTTTCATCGCCCGCCGAGAGCCGACTCCAGATCCTCAAGCGACCTGTAGCCGTATGCCGCGGCGGTATTCTTCAATATTGCGAGCGTCAAATTTTCGCCCCGCTCATTTGCTTTTTTCGTATCGCGCAGGCAAAGCTCCAGCGTCCTTTCGGAATATGTAAGAAGCTCGCCCCGCAGATAGCTGTCAATTGACGCCCATCCGCTGCCTTTTTCCGCCTCCCGCGATACGGGCCGCCCTCTCGCGGCAAGCCTGGGGTATCTCAAGCGGGCCTCTATAGTCCATCCGCCGTGGATTGCGCATATCTCCTCGACCAGAGAAAGCTTCAACGCAGAGGGCTCGGGCAGCATGCTCTTGATCCGCTCGTATTCCTCCGGATAGGTGCGCTCCATCATATAGGCGTATTTGTACGCAATCAGGTTTTCTCCCCGCTCAGCTGCCTGCTCAAGATCGCGCAAATAGCTCTCCAGGGTATCGTCCGCCCAAATTTGTGCCTGAGAAACGCGCATTATCTCGAAGGTATTCCAATCGTCCTGGCAATCGGCCCTGCCGCCGGCGTTTTGCGTTTTCTGAAACATGGCCCACTCCAGGGCTACGATCCCGCTTATCAGCGCTTCCCTTTCCATACTACTCCCCCCATAAGGGCAAATTTCTCAAAAGTTCGCCGCTTATTCTTTTTTGAACTTCCGGCCCGTGGTCAAGCAGAAAATCGGAATCCGAGCCGGTCAGCCCCTGTCTATGAAGCTCCGCAATAATCAGCCCGCTTATCTCCTCTATGGCTTCGATTCCCTCGCTGAAGCCGCGCGCCGAGGCGAGCCGTACATACGGCTCATAGCATTCCACTCCAAGCAAGGGAAGCTCAAGAAGGCCTCTGTGCATCCATTTGTAAAAAGGCCTGTATCTGTTATTAAGCAGATATATCAGGGAGATCGAGCTGCTTATGAATTCCGAGGCCGCCATATGAGCCGCGACTATGTCGCCCCTTCGGGCGCTGCGCGGGTAGTTGTACTGGCCGGACTGCGCCGCGGACATGCATCTGGCCGCTATCTTTTTAAGCCTGAGCTCATAGGGGTAGCCCGACAGCAGCCTTGCACGGAAGGCGGTGAATTCGCCCGGCCCGTCATAAAAAACCGCGCCGTTTGTGGCAATGGACAGGTTGACCTCCGGTATCGAGCGCCACTGCTCCAAAGTCTCGGGCGGCCTGTCGAGCCCGATAAAGCGCCTGTAAAAGCCGCCTATGGGAAAAACGCCCTCTCTGCCGTCTCCGTAGAGGCTTTTGTTCACTCCCTTATACCCGAGAAAATCCCTGGATAACCCGTCGAGCGCTTTTTGCAGCTCGTTCCCGAAGGCTCCGTAATCATCTTTGCAGAGCCATATCATTACGCGGGGCCCGAAATCATGGTCCTGCGAATACTCGTCGTCAAAGCCGTAGCATTCGGAGCCGTCTCCCACAAGCCCGGCCGCCAGGCGGCCTAGCCTATCCGGGAAACGGCCTTTTATTGCGGGCAGGCATACTTCCTCCCAGTACCTGCGCGACAGCTCCAAGCCCTTCATTTCTGCATCATCCGCCAAATTCCATAAATTCATGACAGCGCAAGCGGCCGGCTACGCCAAAGCTCAAACGGCGCGCTTGAGGAAAAAAACCCGCCTCCGAGGAAGGCGGGTTTTTTATTTCACATCTGCTTTGCCGCGTTGATTTTTATGCCGGGACCCATCGTTGAGGCGGTAACGCAGCTCTTGATATACTGGCCCTTGGCAGCCGCGGGCTTGGCTTTGATTATGGCGCCGAGAAGGGCCGAGAAGTTGTCATACAGCTTGTCGGCGCCGAAGGAAACCTTTCCTATGGGGCAGTGGATGATGTTCGTCTTATCCAAGCGGTATTCCACCTTGCCCGCCTTTATTTCCGAAACGGCCTTGGCTATGTCGGGCGAAACGGTTCCGGACTTGGGGCTGGGCATCAGGCCCTTGGGGCCGAGCACGCGGCCCAGCCTGCCGACGACGCCCATCATGTCGGGCGTGGCTACGACTACGTCGTAGTCAAACCAGTTTTCAGCCTGGATCTTCTGGACCAGCTCCTGCCCGCCAGCATAGTCGGCGCCGGCGGCAAGCGCCTCCTGTATGCGCTCCTCCTTGCAGAAAACAAGCACTCTCTTGGTTTTGCCGGTTCCGTGGGGAAGGACTATCGCGCCGCGAACCTGCTGGTCCGCGTGGCGTGAATCCACGCCCAGCCGCACATGCAGCTCCACCGTTTCGTCAAACTTGGCTTTCGATGCCTTTATTACAAGGTCGAAAGCCTCCCTCGCGTCGTAGAGTACGGATCTGTCTATAAGCTTTGCGCTTTCCTTATAATTTTTGCTTCTAAACACAGCCTGTACCCCCTTAACCTTCGATGACTATGCCCATGCTGCGGGCGGTGCCGGCTATCATGCTGTACGCGGCTTCGATGGAGCCGGCGTTCAGGTCAGGCATCTTCTGCTCGGCTATTTTACGAACCTCAGCGGCGGATATCTTCGCAACCTTGTCCTTTTGCGGAACGCCGGAGCCCTTTTCGATGCCGCAGGCCTTCTTCAAAAGCACGGCGGCCGGGGGTGTCTTGCATATGAAGGTGAAGCTGCGGTCCGAATAAACCGTTATGAGAACGGGAATGGTAAGGCCCATGTCGCCCTTTGTGCGCTCGTTGAATTCCTTTGTAAAGGCGGCTATATTGACGCCGTGCTGGCCTAAGGCCGGGCCAACTGGGGGGGCGGGCGTAGCCTTGCCCGCGGGAATCTGCAATTTTACGATTCCTACTACTTTTGCTGCCACTTTATGTGTACCTCCTAATAATATGTGGTGCCGCTTCGACGCGCGTCGGAGCGGGTCCGGCGGAAGGCCTCGCCTTCCTCCCACTTTTTACCGGAATTGCTATTTCATTGCTTCGACCTGATCCAGCTCCAGGTCAACCGGCGTCTCCCTGCCGAACATAGACACAGTGACGCGAACGCGCCCCTTTTCCGGGTCAAGCTCGTCAACCGTGCCGATAAAGCCGTCCAGCGGCCCGTCCACGACGCGCACGCTGTCTCCTACGGAGAAGCCGACTGTGATTTCGCGTTTTTCAACTCCAAGATCAAGGATTTCCTTTTCGGTCAGCGGGATCGCCTTTCCTGCGGAGCCAACAAAGCCCGTAACGCCTCTGACGTTGCGCACAAGATGCCAGCTTTCGTCGGTCATTATCATTTTTATAAGGACATAGCCGGGAAAAATCTTATGCTCCTTAGTAACGGCCTTTGAGTCGACAATTTCGGTCACGGTCTCCATGGGAATTTTGACCTCAAGTATGAGATCCTCCATGTGGCGGTTTTCCCTTGCCTTCTCAATGGACGCGGCGACGGTGTTTTCATATCCCGAGTATGTGTGAAGAACATACCATTCTGCGTTGTCAGGCATTATGATTCTTTCCTTTCGCTCTACATGGCCCGCTCCGGCTCATCCATTTAGCCTCCGATGGAAATCAGCGCCTGCACGATGAACATGGCTACCTGGTCGAAAGCCCAGAGGACGCAGCCGGCCACTATCATGACTACGGAAGCCACAATGGTTTTGTTTACGGTAACCTGCCTGGTCGGCCAAACGACTTTTTTCAGCTCGCTGCGCATCTCGCGGAACCATTTCGACAGCCCGGCGGCGGCGCGCCTGAAGAAGTTCGGCTTGCCCTTCTTTTCGGGCTTCGCTTCCGAGCCCTTGTTTTCCTTAGCCATCAATATACCCCCGACCCTTACTTTGTCTCGCTATGGACGGTGTGCTTTCGGCAGAAACGGCAATACTTGTTCATTTCCAAACGTTCAGGAGTGTTTTTCTTGTTTTTGACGGTATTGTAATTGCGCTGATGGCATTCGCTGCATCTGAGAGTAACCTTTACTCGCACTGTTTCGGCACCTCCTTTTAGATTTGCTTCGGAATATACCCGAAGCGGCTTGCCTCCCTGCCGGCCCTGGGCATAGCTGGATAAGCCTCTCAGGCGACAGGTAAATGTACTATATCACAAGCTTGAGGCAAGGTCAAGCCATTTTGCATATTTACTAAAAAAGGAACGGCCCGGCTTGCCGCGCCGCCCCAGGCCAAACAGGCGCGCGGTTAAATAGCTCCCAAATAGCTATTCTCCGCTTCTGGCGCCCCTTTTGTTTTTATCATAGATAATCTTTAGTCCTTCAAGCAGGAGGTTCTCGTCGCATATTATTTTGCGGCCGCAATGCGGCACAATCTTTGATGAAAGCCCCCCGGTGGCTATAACCGACGCGGGCATGCCTATCTCGGTCTCGACTCTGTCGATAAGCCCGTCTATCATGGCGGCGTTGCCGTATATAAGGCCGCTTTGCATGCTTTCAATGCTGTTTGTGCCTATCACCTGCTTAGGCTCGTCAAAGGAAAAGCGAGGAAGCTGAGCGGTCCTAGCCGTCAGCGCGTCAAAGGACACCATGACTCCCGGAAAGATCACGACGCCCCGGAAATTTCCCTTTTCGTCGAGAACCGAAAGGGTGGTGGCCGTCCCCATATCCAGTATGATTATGGGCTTCGGATATTTGCGCAGGGCGGCAACCGCGGCCACAACGAGATCCGCGCCCAGCTCGCTGGGATCGCCTACGGCTATGTTGAGTCCCGTCTTCGTTCCCGGGCCGACTATGAGAGGCTTTTTGCCGGTCAGCAGCAGCATAGCGTCCCTTATGATGTTCACAAGGGGAGGGACTACCGAGGCCACAACCGAGCCTTCGATTTTTGAAACCGCAAAGCCGAAAAGCGCGACGATATCCCTGATAAGAACGGCATACTCGGCCTCCGTTTTTTCAAGGCTGGTCGAGAGGCGGGAGCGGAACGCAATTTCGTCCCCCTCGAAGCCACCCAGCGTTATGTTCGTGTTTCCTACGTCAAAGGCAAGGATCATGCTCTCAACCCGTTTTCCCTAAACTGACGTCAAAGGTATAGCGCGCTCGGCACGCTATACCTTTGACAGGCAAATATGCTACATATTTTTTCCGATTTTTATTATTCGCGCTACCGTCGGGCATAGGACGATATTTATCAAGAGCTCAAGCAGAAAATTGATGCCCACAAGCCCGATGAACATGAAGTAGGCAAGAGACGCTCCGCCGGCCCAAGATACAAGCGTGTCATAGAAGCAGAAGTACATGCCCAGCAGGAAAATCCCGGTATTTACGACAGGGCACACTATCGCCGCTAGAATAACGCCGAGGTAAGTACGCTTCTTGGAAACAGCCGAATAGACCGCCCCAGCCGCAAGGCCCGCCGCCGCCCCCTTCAGGATGCACAGCAAGGCCGTATAGAAGGGATTTACGTTCCATAGGATGCTGCCGCCGGCGTCCCAGCCGAAAATGCAGGTCAATAGGACAAAGAAGCCGAATACTCCGCCGAAATACGCGCCCGCCCTCATGCCGTATACGGCCGCCCCAACGACGATGGGGATGAGAACGAGCGAAACGGGGAAAGCGCCGATTTTTACGAAAGTGCCGATGAGCTGCAGCACAAGAATTATTCCCGTGAACAGCGCCATTCCGACCATTCGCTTTGTTGCTGCCGTGGTTGTTTTTTCCATATTAAATTACCTCCTGCTGCCGCTCCCTTAGTTGCGGGATGCGACGCATATTGCAAGCGTATTATACATATGGGGCGCCTGGTTGTAAATAGTCAAAAATATGAAAATAGCGAATTCCATAACTCTTATATTGACAAACGCGTCTTTCTTTGTTATCATTCCTCTTGCTGGTGTTGCGGCATCTTGATATGCTGGTGTAGCTCAGTCGGTAGAGCAGCTGATTTGTAATCAGCAGGTCGGGGGTTCGAGTCCGTCCACCAGCTCCAACAATGAAATATGGGGGAATTCCCGAGTGGCCAAAGGGGACAGACTGTAAATCTGCTGGCAGTGCCTACGGTGGTTCGAATCCACCTTCCCCCACCAAAATATTTAAGCATGCAAGCATATTTGCATGCTTAAATATTTTGCGCGGTTTTGAGCCCTTTCATGCAGGCGCGCGCTTTTCCGCCGCCTGACGGAAGGGCTCATATGCTTTATTTCACGGCAAACTCCGTTTCCAGGCTCTTGCCTCCGCCGCTGACTATTATCCTGTATTCCCCGTCCTTCGTCTTGCCGCCGACCCTCCACGACCAGGAGACATAGCCTTCGCCGTCGGAATATTTGCTCTCAAGCCCCGCTGCCGAGCTTGGGCCCGAGGAATAGTAGACCGTTATGGCATACTCCGTATTTGGTTCGCCCTTGATTTCAAGAGTCGCCGTATTATTGCGCGATACGGGCGAGGTAATTGATATAAGCCTTATGTCTTCGGCTGCGGCCGGCGCTGCCGGCGGGGCGGTTTCGGCCGCGGCCCCTGACGGTTCCTCCGCCGCAAGCCCGGGCTGCTCGGAGGCGGGCGCGGAGGCTTGCTCAACTGCGGGAGATGGTTCCCCGGAGGGCGCAGGCTCTATTGAGGGCCGCATATTTGCGGAGGGTTCCGCCGCAGGCTCCGAGGGCGCCGCCTCCTCCGGCATAATGGGGGAAGGCTCGCTGCTCGCGATTAAAAACGACTCTGCCGTATGAGTTCCGGCCGCATCCGAGGCAAGCTCGTCCTTTCCGCCGACAGCTCCGATTACGCCCGAGGCGGCCAAAATGACGATAAGCCAAAACCACCGTTTTCCGAGGATGGACTTTACGTTTTTCACAGTCGTTCACTCCGCCTTTATATTGAGCGCAGCATGGCTTCCGCTTCCATTTATATTATATGCCGCCAAATTCCATTATTCAACAATTCGCTCCACATATTCCCGTTTTTTGCGTCTTTGATCATATGGCAAAGGGAAGAAGCAAAAGGCGTTCTGTCGCCTTTTGCTTCTTCCCTTTTCCGGCTTCCTCCACGCCGCGCGGGCGGAAACCCTACGCCGGCCCCATCTCGGCCAGACGGGCGCGCAGCTCTTTTATTTTGCTTTCAATCAGCGCTATCGTGCGCCGGAGCTCGTCTTCGCCTTTTCCAGTGGGATCCTCCAGACCCCAATCCTCGCGCATTTTGCAGGGCAGATACGGACATTCCACGTTGCAGCCCATAGTCACCGCCACGTCTATCGGCGGCAGCTCCTTAATCAGCTTCGGACGCTGGCTAAGCTCCATGTCCAGTCCGTAAAGCTCCTTCATAAGCCGGACGGCGCCGGGCTCTATGCGCTCCTTCAGCTCGGTTCCGGCTGAAAAGCTTTCAAAGACATCTGAGGCAAGGAGCTTGCCCAGCGCCTCGGCAATCTGGCTCCGGCAGGAGTTGTGCACGCAGATGAAGGCCACCTTCGGTTTATCCATCTCTGAACCATCCCTTCGTATTGTTTGCGATCCTGACAAGGATAAGCATTATCGGCACCTCGGTCAGCACCCCGACTATGGTCGCCAGCGCCGCCGGCGACTTGGTTCCGAAAAGCGATATCGCCACCGCGACGGCCAGCTCGAAGAAGTTGGAAGCGCCTATCATGCCGGCGGGGGCGGCTATACTGTGAGGAAGCCTCAGGGCCCTGCTCGCCAGGTACGCTATGAAAAATATCAGAAAGGTTTGAATGGTCAGCGGAATCGCAATAAGGACGATGTGCAGGGGATTTTCTATTATAACCCGCCCCTGGAAGGAGAAAATGATCACCAAGGTCAGCAGCAGGCCCGCAATTGTCGCGTTGCCGAACTTCGGTATAAATGTTTTTTCAAAGTATTCCAGCCCGTGCTTTTTTACAACCGCGCTTCTTGTGAGCACCCCTCCGGCCAGGGGGATGACAACAAACAGCGCCACCGACAGCAGCAGCGTATCCCACGGTATGGAGACTCCGCCGACGCCGAGCAAAAAAGCCACGATGGGCGTAAAAGCCACAAGGATTATCAGGTCGTTGGTGGCCACCTGTACAACCGTATAGGCCGGGTTTCCGTTGGTCAGATGGCTCCACACGAAAACCATGGCGGTGCAGGGGGCGGCGCCAAGCAATATCGCTCCGGCAAGGTAGTCCTTTGCCAATCCGGCGGGAATCCAGGCCTTGAAAATCACATTGAAAAATAGCCAGGCTATGCCGAACATCGTAAAAGGCTTAATCAGCCAGTTGGCTACCCATGTAACAAAAAGCCCCTTGGGATTTTTCCCTACGTTCTTCACGCTCTGAAAATCCACCTTCAGCATCATGGGGTATATCATTAGCCAGATAAGTATCGCTATCGGTATGGAAACGTTGGCGTATTCAAAGCGTCCCAGAAAGCTGGGCACGCCCGGCAAATACCTGCCTATCAATATTCCCGCCGCCATGCACAGGATGACCCATACCGTAAGATATTTCTCAAAAAAACCTATTCCGTTTTTTTTACCCTTTTCCATTGCACGCACTCCGTTTATCAAACAAATTTGGCACGCCAAAGCTTAAGCTTCCCATACTTGGCAAGGAGTCCCGGCGCATAACGCGGCCGCGCCGGGTCTCCTTGTCTCCAGATTTATCTGACTTTTTGCAAAATTTTGACAACTTCCTCTGTTTTGAGTACCTTGCCGTAGGAAACCACCTTGCCGTCTACGACAAGAGCGGGCGTTGTCATAACTCCGTAGGCGGCTATCTGCGCAAAATCCGTGACATGGTCGATGCTGTCGTCCATGCCGAGCTGCCTAAGCGCGGCTTTAGCGGCTTCTTCAAGCTGGTTGCACTTGGCGCAGCCGCTGCCGAGGATCTTTACCGACGCGCCGCCGGCCTTAGCCTTTTCCGCCTCGGCCATGCTCTCTGCGTCGCAAGAGCCGCAGCAGCAAGCCTCCTTGCTCTCATTTTTATTCTTTTTCCCGAATAAAGCCATAATCCTGTCCTTCCTTTCTTAAAATCCTTGATACAGCATATAAAAGCCCAGCAGCAGTATGAGCGCTCCCAATACTATCTTTATTATGCCGCTTGCCCTGCCGTACTTTTCGCTCGACGACAGCTTTTGCGCAAATCCGACGGAGGTTCCGGCTGCAACGGCAAGCAGCCCGTGGCCCAGCGAATAAAGCAGCAGCAGAAGCGCGCCCCACAGAACGCTTCCCCTGCCGGCGACCATGGCAAGCAGCGCAATCAGAACCGGCGTCGAGCAGGGCGAGGAGAAGACCCCTCCCAGTACGCCCGCTATAAAGGCTCCTATATATCCCCTTTTTTTGTTCCTGGAAACAAGGTAGCTGGAGGGTATTATTTCAAGCACGCCCCAGGTTTGCAGGGCCATCAGCACCATCAACCCCCCCAGCGCTATATACCACCAGGAGGCCGCTCCGCCTATCAGCCTGCCAACTAGAGAGGCGGCCAAGCCCAGAGCGGTATAGGTGGCGGCGGCTCCCAGCGCAAAAACGACCGACAGCCGGAAGGCGGTTTTGGTTTCATAACGGCCAGCTCCTCCTACACAGGCAATTACCAGAGGTATGCCGGAAAGCGAGCAGGGGGTAAAGGAGGTCAAAATCCCGGCCGCCAGCGCCAGCAGCGGAGCAAGCCAGGCGCTGCTTTTTATCAGTTCCGATAGCCTCTCCAACAGTGCGTTCACTCGGCAACCCCCATGTCGGCCAAAATAGCGTCCATCTGGGAGTCCGTCAGGGCGCCCTGGTGCATTGTGAAGAGATGTTCTCCGGTAGTTTTGCTGCCGTACCTTATAAACTCAATGCCAAGCTCCTTACTAAATTCTTCGCTTGGAGAATAAGGAGTCCCGTCGGCATTTATGAAAAGCTGCGTCGGTATAAGCTGCAGCGGAAAGCCTTCGGCCGCCTCGGGATGCTTCCATACGTCAACGAACCTGATTATAGCCTTTCCCTTCGTTTCCTTGTAGGCTCTTTCAAGCACAGGAGCCATTTTTTTGCACGGAACGCAGGAATCGGAGCCGAAGTCTATTACTATCGGCAGGCCGCTGGCTTTCAGCTTCTCCAGATCGACGGACTCAGCTTCAAGCCCAGATCCGCCGCCGTTGTTCTTGATGGCCCATATCCCAATGCCGGCTATGGCGACGCACAACAAGATAAATATTTTTAATAATCCCTTATTGCTCATCCGCAGCAGCTTCCCTCTCCGCAGCGGCCCGGCTTAGCGTTTTGGCCTTCAAAAAACCGTTTCAAATTATCCGGCAGGACAAAGCCGCATGCGCAAACCTCTTCCTTATCGCCGAAAACGGCCCGCAGCAGCCCCTCCGCAAGAAGCTCCTTCGGCGGCGACTCATAGCTTTCGCCCTCATGCTCAAACACGCGGCAATTCACCTCGGCTCCGCTTATTTCGCTGCAGCAGCCGCATGTGCTCTCCCTCACCTGACCGCAAATGTCGCGGCCGTTGACCCGAACGGTCGGGGAGGAGAATAACCTGTACTTTTCCGCAAGCTCAGGAGAGTCTATTTTAATCTTTTTGTATTCAACCTCAAAGCCGGCCATTTCAAGCGCCGGAGAGACGACCGACATAACCTCGTCAAGCGCGGCGGCGGTTTCGATACAGCGCTGGCAGGCTTCCAAATCAAGATAAAGATATTCCACAAGAGCCCGTTTTGACGGCGGTTTGTCTTCTCCGCAGTCGGCTCCGCAGCCGCAGGAGCAGACGGCATCCGCCGCTTCAGGCCTTCCGTTGGGCGGCGTCCAGCCCGTGTCCTCTCCCACATAGGTTATCGCTCCCACGGGACAGCGGTTCCCGCAGCCGTGGCAGTGGTCCACGCACTTTTCTGGCTTGATTACCACCGGGGTCGGGGCCTTGGCGGTATCGTACACCCCGTGCGGGCACTTGGCGACGCAAGTTCCGCATTCCACGCAAATTGAATAGTCTACAACCGGATACCAGGTTTTTGCCATGTCAATATCCTCCTATATTATCAAAGGCTGAATCGCGTTAAACAGATAGCCTATGGCTATTATTCCTATTGCGCATATGGCTACGAACAGGGCCAGCAGCTTGGGTTTTATAGCCTTTCGCAGCATTATCATGGACGGCAGCGACAGCGTCGTAACGGCCATCATGAAGGATAGTATTACGCCGAGCTGCGCACCCTTGTACCACAGGGCCTCCGCAACGGGGATCGTACCGAATATATCGGCGTACATGGGAATCCCTACTACTGTGGCTATAATCACGCCGAAAGGATTCCTCTCGCCCAGAGCCTTCATTACCCAGTCCTTCGGTATCGCGTTGTGGATAACGGCCCCTATGCCCACGCCTATGAGAATATACGGAAACACCTTTTTAAATGTCGTCCTCATCTGCTCGTAAGCATAAGCAAGCCTGTCTCTTACCGCCAGTTCCGGCGCATCAATATCTGCCCCGGCGGCATTCAGTATAAAGCTTTCCACATATCTTCCCATGCGCAGCTTTTCAATCAGCGTCCCTCCTATTACGGCAATTATAAGCCCCACCGCGACGTAAATCAGGGCAACCTTAGCGCCGAATATGCTCATCAGAAGTATAAGGGAGCCAAGGTCAACCATAGGCGACGAGATCAAAAATGAAAAGGTGACTCCCACAGGCAGGCCGGCCGACGTAAAGCCTATAAACAGAGGTATCGACGAGCAGGAGCAAAAGGGCGTCACCGTGCCCAGCAGCGCCGCGACGCAATTGGCTCCGAGGCCGTGAAAGCGGCCCAGTATTTTTTTGCTGCGTTCCGGAGGAAAGTAGCTCTGGATATATGAAATGATAAAGATTAAAAAGCACAGCAGTATAGTTATTTTTATTACGTCGTAAACAAAAAAGTGTACGCCCCCCCAAATTCTTGTCGTTACGTCAAGCCCCAAGGCGCCCAGAGCTGCGCCGATCAGCTCGCTCAGCCACTTCATTCCCAATATTTGATATTGTATAAAATCCCATACTATTGACACAAGCCTACGTCCTTTCCGCAGCATTCAAGACCGCTTATAAAATTAATAAACGCAGCCAGAGTATCGCAATTGAGGGTATAGTGATTCCACTTGCCCTCCTTGCGCACTTCAACAAGGCCGCACTCGCATAGTATCCGCATGTGGTGCGACAGCGTCGGCTGCGTAATGACAAATTTCTCCAGCAGCTTGCAGGCGCATTTTTCGCCTTCGGAAAGCATTTGAACGATTTGCAGCCTGTTGGAGTCGCCCATCGCCCGGCATATAAGGGCGACATCAATCGAATTCATTTAAACACTCCCCGCAACATATAGATTATTGTCTATGTGTAAACTATAACGGACGAATAGATAATTGTCAATATGTCATTTTGAGAGTTTTATGTTGCGGCTGCCGTTTGGTTTTGTTAAAATAGACTAGTATAGTATTTGTTGATGGGATGGTTTATAACAGCATGAATATTACTGTCAAATACGGTGTGAGCGAGCTTATCAGGGGCCTGCGCGACGGGGACTGCGAGCTTCCGGACGGCTCCACGGTCGGGGAACTGATAGAAAAATCCGCCTCCGACAGCGGAACGGAGCTGAGCGAGAGCGTGAAAAACAGCATCGTATTCCTTGTAAACGGCAAACCGGCGAAATGGGAAACCGTTTTGAGCGAGGGCGACAGCGTCCGGGTGCTGTACAAGATCATAGGCGGCTGAGCGATGGATGCGCGCTATGAAAGAAACCACCCGGCCATAAGCCGCAGGGAGCAGGAAATTTTAGCCTCCAGCCGCGTCCTGGTCGCGGGCTGCGGAGGCTTAGGCTGCTATATTTTGGAATATCTCGGCCGCGTAGGAGTCGGCCATCTTACTGCGGCCGACGGCGACGTTTTTACGGAATCAAACCTTAACCGGCAGCTTTATTCCAGCTCCGAAACTCTGGGGAAGCCGAAGCCTCTTGCCGCAGCCGAGCGGATGAAGCTGGTCAATCCGCTGGTGGCGGTACAGCCCGTCTGCGAATATATAACCGAGGCCAGCGCGGAAAGGCTGATTAGCGGGCACGATGTCGTCGTAGACGCTTTGGACAGCGGTTCGGCGCGCCTGATTCTGGCCGGGGCTGCGGGCGCCAGCGGCATCCCGGTCGTCAGCGGCGCCATATCCGGCTGGCGGGGCCGCGTATTCGTCCTTATGCCCGGGGAGAGCGCCGAGGCCCTGTGGGACGGCGGCGCGGGCCCCTCTGCCGGCAATCTTTGCTTTGCCGCTTCCGCCGCCGCGTCGGTTCAGGCCGCCGAAACGGTCAAGCTGCTGCTGAACAGGGGCGGCGTTTTGTCGGGGAGGATGCTGGAATTTGACCTGCTCAGCGGGCTCTGGGAAGAGCTTCCTCTCATACTGCAATAGTGCAATCACATTACAACAACGAAAGGATGCTGCTATGTTCGGGTACACAGGAAAGCTGCTTTTCGTCGACCTGACGACTGGCAAGACCGAAATAAGAGAGCTGGACGAGGCCGCCGCGAAAAGCTTCATCGGCGGACCCTCCCTGGGAGCAAAAATACTGTATGAGGAAATGCCGGCGCATGCCCACGCGTTCTCCGAAGAGAGCGTTATCGGCTTCGTGTCCGGCCCCACCAACGGAACCGGAGCCCTGATGGGAGGGCGGTATACCGTCGTATGCAAGTCGCCCGTTACCGGCGGCTGGAACGACGCAAACTCCGGCGGCAATTTTGGCCCCCAGATGAGAAGGGCCGGCTTCGACGGCATCTTCGTCAGGGGCATAAGCAAGAAGCCTGTCTATATCTTTGCCGACAGCGGCAAGGCCGAAATACGCGACGCCTCTAGGCTGTGGGGCAAAACCGTGTCCGAGGCCGAGCGGCTCATCAGAGAGGAGCTCAAGGACGACAGGGTTGGCATCGCGCTCATTGGCCCGGCGGGAGAAAACCTATCCAATATGGCCGCGGTGATGAACGACACCCACAGGGCGGCCGCCAGAGGCGGACCCGGAGCGGTCATGGGCTCTAAAAGGCTCAAGGCCATAGCCGTTCGCGGAGACTTGAGAATAGAGCTCAAGGATAAGGACGGCCTTTTGGCTCTGAATAAGCAGGCGGTGGAGTGGGAAAAGGGTCCCGCTTCCATGTTCGTGAATATGTTTTCGGAGCTGGGAACGGGCGGCTTTTACGAATCCAGCGTGATGACCGGAGACGCTTCCATAAAAAATTGGGCCGGCGCTCCGCACGAGCTTACGGAGGAGCAGATAAAGCTCCTTACCTCGGCCGAAATGGACAAGCTGTATAAAAGAAAAAAGTTTGCATGCAGCGCCTGTCCCCTGGGCTGCGGAGCAATCTATGAAATAAAGAGCGGCAGGTGGCCCATAGGCGAAGGCTCAAGACCCGAGTACGAAACGCTTGGAGCCTTCGGCAGCATGCTGCTCAACGGCGACGCGGAGTCGGTCAACCGCTGCAACCAGCTATGCAACGAATACGGCTTCGACAGCATATCCCTGGGCGCCACAGTGGCCTGGGCAATGGAGAACTACAACAACGGCGTCCTGACTAAGGCCGAGCTCGACGGCATTGAGCTGACCTGGGGCAACGCCGAGGCCATAGTGCGCCTTACCGAGCTCATATGCAAAAACGAGGGTATAGGCAAAATACTGAGCAGGGGCAGCCAAGGGGCCGCAAAAGCCCTGAATAAGGGCTATGAGGCTCTCGTTACAGCCGACGGCATAGAGATACCGCAACACGACCCGAGGTACGGTCCCGGACTTGCCCGGACCTATCAATACGACCCGACGCCCGGCCGCCACGTAAAGGGCGGGCTAGGCATTACGCACGGCAGCCAGCCGCCGGAAGCAAAGTATAATTATTCGGGGACGGGCGATAAGGATGTGGCCGGAGTGATTAACCAGGAGCTTATAAACGCCGCTGGCTACTGCTCCTTCGCCGAAATAGGCCTCCAGCCGCAGAGCATGATAAAGTTCATCAACGCGATTACAGGCTTCGAGTACAGCGAGGAGGAATTCAAAAACGCCGGCCTGCGCTCCTTTGCCATACGCTGCGCCTTCAATATCCGCGAGGGCTTCCGGCGCGGGGCTCACAAGCTTTCAGACAGGATAGTAGGCAGGCCGCCTCTTAAGGACGGCCCTCTTGCGGGAATAACCGTCGACAACGAAAGGCTTGGAGACAATTTCTTCGAGGCGCTGGGATGGGACAAGGTCGAGGGCATCCCGACAGGGGAATGGCTTGAAAAAATAGGCGGTCTTGAAATGGTTATTAAGGATCTTGCGTAACGCCGCGTCTTTATGCATTGCGGCCAAGCTTCAGTAAAAACAGTATAAGCATGAAAGGCGCTGTGCCCTGGTTTCCGGCACAGCGCCTTTCATATCCAGCTGATTCATCAACGACGGCTTAACTGAGCGCTCTAAACCTCTTCACGCCTGCGCGCATAAGCCAAAGCCCAAGCCCGACCCCGGCCAGTGCGGCGGCCGCTGACGCGGAGGGGACAACTATCGCGGGATCGGAGGCAAAGCACAGCGCCATAGGAATCCCCGCCGCCGCCATGCCCCCGAATACCGCCACCATCACGGAGGCGCTCTGCTTTACAACCTGCGCTTCCGTAGCCCATTCAAGCTTCGGCAGCAGAAGGTTTACGGCTAATCCGAAGGGAGCGACAAACAAGCTGTATGCAAGAGGCGCAAGGAACAGATATATCCCCGTCGCAAGCCCCGGCCGGAGGCCGACGCAAAGCAGCGCCGCGGCTATCACACAGGCCGGAGCGGTAAGCAGAAAATTGACGGCCATTTTGCTCAGCAGCACTGTCTTTTCCGATACGGGCAGGCTTTTTATCAGCCACAGCCTGCCGTCCTCCATGGATATCGAGCAGCAGGAAACATTGCTCATGCTTACGACCAAGCAGACAAGCAGCGGCAGCACGGGCATGATGTAGCCCCTGACCGGGCCCAGCTTTGCAAGATAGTCCTCGCCTACAAATAAGGATGCGGCGGCGACACCCAGCAGGATTATTATGCCAAAGGCGGAGTTGAATACCCACAGGACGGAGCCGAAATACGCCTTAAGCTCCTTTAAGACAAGCGCCTTGAACGCTCCGCGGGCTTTAAGGCCCCTTATTCTGTAGCTTCCCTTCGTGTAAACTGCGGTCACGGCGGCATTTATTTTTCCGTACCAGCGCGACGCAAGGAATACGAACAGGATGAAAACCGCGGCGGACAGGGCTATAAAGGCCGCAAGAGCGGAAAGGCTCCCTTCAAGGGCCGCACCGTATATCGCAGCCGGCGGCCAGCGGCGGCTTACGGCGCCGTAAACCGCGCTGACCGCGGCGGCCGAAACGCCGTTCCCGGATGACCAATTCAGCCACATTATGCCCAGGCTGAGAGCCATAAGAAAGATTATTTGAATTACACCGCTGCCGCGAAAGCGCGAGGCCGCCGCCCCGGCAAGCACACCCAAGACGCTCCCTATGGCCAGGGGCATCAGCGGAACGAAAAACAAGGCAAGGATAAACGAAATATAAAACGCCGGGCCGGCGTCTTTGAACCAGGCGTAAACGGCGGCTGCGGGAACCAGCAGCCCTGCCGTCAGCAGGAATTCATAGACGTACAGGATGATAAATCTTGAGGCCACAAGCTGCGAATGCCTGAGCGGCAGCGAGGCCTGCAAGTCGTAATCCTTAAAGCCGAACAAAACGCTCTTTGCCGAAAACAGCGCCGAAAACAGCGTCACCAGGGACGCCCCCGACATAAAAAGAGGCAAAATCATGCCCGGCAGGCCGGCCGAGGCTATGGCATACGCGTATTGCCCCGCTGCAAAAAGACAGCATGCCGCCGCAAAGAGCATCAGCGCCGCAAAACCCCACATCTTAGCTTTCTTTTTTCCAATTCTGAAATAGTTAAGCTTAAGAGAGTTGATAAAAAAAATTTTTACAAGTTTAAGCATTGTCCGTCAGCTCCAAAAATACCTGCTCAAGGCTCTCATTTCCCTTGACCTCTTCCATCGGGCCTTCGGCCACAAGCCTTCCGCCGCGTATGATAGCCACCCTGTCGCAAAGCTTTTCCGCCGTTTCAAGGACGTGAGTGGAGAAAAACAGAGACCCGCCGCCCTCGCAAAGCTCCCTCATAAACAGCCTCAGCGTATAGGCGGCCTTTGGATCCAGCCCCACAAAGGGCTCGTCGAGTATCATGAGCTTAGGCTGATGCAGGAAGGCGCCTATCAGCGCCAGCTTCTGCTTCATGCCGTGAGAATACGAGCCGATGAGATCCCCCAAATATTTTGTCAGCTCAAAGGCTTCCCCGTATTTTTCAAGACGCTCGGTCCGCGTTTGCCTGTCCACGCCGTATATGTCCGATATGAAGCTCAGATATTGTATCCCAGTAAGGTTGTCATACAGCCTCGGCTCGTCGGGTATATAAGCCATGATCCGCTTGCAGGCGACCGGGTCCTTTTTCACGGATATGCCGCCAATAAGTATATCCCCTTCTTCAAACTCGAGGATGCCGGCGGCAGACCTGAGAGTCGTGGTTTTGCCCGCGCCGTTATGGCCTATAAAGCCGTATATCTCCCCGGCGCCGACCCTCAGGTTGAGTCCGTCTACGGCCCGTTTGCCCTTTGTATAGATTTTTGTATAATTTTTAAACTCAAGCATACGTCAATTACACACCCCATTCATAAATAAGGCAACAATTCAACAGCGGCTATTTCCGTCTCCCGTATAATTATGTTGCGTTTTTAAAATTGCTATGATATATTCAAAATAAAAAAGCCGGAGGTTTATAAATGCTCAAATTAAGCGCCGACGAAAAGGAGAATATTTGCGTCGAGTTTACCGCCCACATGCCAAAGCTCCGGAAGCTGCTCAACCTTACGCAGGAGGAGCTGGGCGGCATGAGCGGCCTGTCGAGAGTAACCATTTCTCAAATAGAGAGCGGAAAGGTTAAGCTGACCTGGCTCCACCTGAACGCAATACTTTTCATATGCTTTTCAAATCTCAGAACCAAGGAATACATCTACGCAAACAAGCTCCTCGGGCCGTTGTATCTGCGCTACATGCAGGGCCTGGACAGGAAGGACCTTCCGGATTTGAATGCGGATATTAGTTCTTCAAAGCTTGTGAGGTACCAGAGCGATATGTTTTCCAAAAGCCGAAAGTGAATGTGATATCCTAATGACATTAATATAATATCATTAAGATATCACGTGTCAAGAAAAATAAAACATTTTTTGCACATTTTTCTAATGTGGCTATTAAAAATCATTGTCGATAATCTACAAAAGCCTCTTATACAGTGACGTGTACGTCAACACGCCCCGCAACCTTTCCGATTTCATCAGGCAAATTTCCGAAGCCCTGATTTCCAGCTGAGGTGCGGGGATATGACGGATTGAGTCAAAGCCGGAGATGTTTCGCCCTATGGTGAGATGGGGCTTGAAGCTTCTGCCGTCGAGCCGGAAGCCCGCTTTTTTCAGCCCCTCTGAAACGGAGCAGGCAAGCTTAAACAATTCGCCCATGTCCTCTACGCCGATGAAGACGGTATCTCCGCCGGGGCCGCTTTTAAATCGGCCTAAGGACGACAGACGGTAAACAAAGGCCTCGGCTTCAGCGGCATCCATGACCCTTTCTATATCCCTTTGCCTTTCGGTTTCTCCGATAAAGGCAAGAGTCACATGCAGGTTTTCTCTCCGGCTGAAATTGCCGGAGGCGCCTGCTTTTTTCAATTTCAGCATATATTGCTCAATAACGTCCTTTTCGTTTTCGCCAGGATTCAAGGAAACAAAAAGCCTCATTTATTAAGCCCTTCCCCTTCCATTTTTGAAAC
The DNA here is from genome assembly GCA_029265405.1 of Clostridiales bacterium. GTDB lineage: Bacteria > Bacillota > Clostridia > Oscillospirales > Oscillospiraceae > JAJUJI01. Next base: position 62,760 of record JAJUJI010000001.1, read on the forward strand.
ATATTAGCACAAAGCAGGCCCCATAACCATACATCAGCCCCGATGTCGCTAGAATTTTACATAAAAGCGGATAAAATATTGATAATACCCTCCGTTTTTGATATAATTAGTTGGTTTAATATACATTATTATAATAATAAAGAATGGCGGAATGGCGCCCGGCATTCTATCTATTGAAGAAGCAAGCCGGCTTAACTGCAAGCACAAATTCCCATTATATTTAAGAGATAAAGCAAATATAAGCGGCGGCTTATTTTCAGGATCGCGCGGCGATACAGGTTGAAGAACGATAATCGCGCTTGATTATTTATCGTCATATTTGTGTCGTTCCGCTCTCATGCGTTTAGCGCTTTCAATAAACTTTATGATTACCGAAAGGAATGACATACCGGTGAATTCGACAAGCGAGGTTTGGCGCGGAGTGCTTGACATGCTTGAAAAAGAGCTTACGCCTACCGCCATAAAAACATGGTTTGGCAACTGCCAGGTTGTCGAATTGAAAGACGATACTATTGTACTCCATACGCCTTCCGAATTCAGCCGGGACATAATAGCCTCCCGCTATACAGGAAGCATCAAGAATGCTTTAAAAGAAATATTTTCCACCGATTTTAAAGTTGCCGTCATATCGGATGCCGAGCTTGCGGCATATATGGACAAGAGCCGCGCTGCCGTTTCAAACCCCTTCGACGGCTCCCAATTCACCTTCGACAAATTCGTGGTCGGCGCCTCTAACCGCTTCGCTTATGCGGCCGCCGTGGCGGTCTCACAAAACCCCGCCGTAAAATACAATCCTCTTTTCATATACGGCGATTCAGGCCTTGGGAAAACCCATCTGCTATACTCCATCGGCCACGCCATGAAAAATACTTTTCCGAATTTCTGCATAGTCTATGTTAAGGGAGACGACTTTATCAACGAGCTTGTCAACGCAATAGGCAACAAAACAAATACTGAATTCAGGGAAAAGTACCGTATGGCCGACCTGCTTCTTGTGGACGACATACAGTTCATCGCGGGCAAGGAGCAGACCCAGGAGGAATTTTTCCACACCTTCAACGCTTTGTACGAGTCGGGAAAACAGATCGTGCTTACCTCCGACAGGCCTCCGAAGGAAATGCTCCGCCTTGAGGACAGGCTGAAATCCCGCTTCGAGTGGGGCCTGCTGGCAGACATACAGCCTCCGGATTATGAAACCCGAGTCGCCATAATCAAAAACAAGGCCCAGAGGCTTGGAGTTCCGCTTTCAGACAAGGTCTGCAATTATATAGCTGAAAACGTTAAGGAAAACATAAGGCAGATCGAGGGGATAGTAAGAAAAATCCAGGCTTACAGAGAGCTCGAAACCAGCGGGACTATTGAAATGGAGCAAATAGAAAAAATCACTAAAGAAGTCATACGCAACGAAAAAGTTTACACTCCCGACTTCATTATCGAAAAGATAGCTTCATATTATGGAATAACGGTCGAGGAGATCTCCGGCAAAAGCAAAATAAAGAATACCGCCCTGGCAAGGCAGATATCCATGTACCTTCTTAGAAAGCTTACCAACTTGACTCTGGAGGACATAGGAGCCCTGCTCAATAAGGACCACTCCACGGTCCTGCACGCCATACGCAGGATAGAGGACAACATGAGCACCTCGCCGGAGCTTGCCGACGTGATACGCGACATAACAGCAAATATCGCCAATAAATAGCAAACTCTTAAGCAGCTTATCCACATAATTATCAAAATCCTATCAGTAGCACTGTTGGCATTTCCGCTTAACAACAAAACGGTTGATAAGTTTCCCGGTCCGCCTTCTCCTGACAACATTTTTATCAACAGCAAGAAAGGCCATTAAGCTGCGTTTTTTTAAGTTATCCACTAAAAGCGGACTCTATATCTACTATTACTAAAAATATTAGATTTCATATTATCATAATCGATCCTTTCCTCCCACCACCATAAGCTTCTTTTCCTGCTCCAATTTTTTTCTAATATGAAAGGTACTACTGCGATGAAATTCAATTGCGAAAAGACTCTTTTTTTAAACGCCATCGGCATAGCCTCCCGGACGGTCGCTTTAAAAAGCACCATTCCCGCTTTGGAGGGCCTGTTGATAGAAGCCGGAGACGGCGAGCTTACCATTACGGGGTACAACCTGAAAACAGGGATAAGAACAAAGGTGCCGGCCGATATACTGGAGCGAGGCAGAATTGTCCTCAATTCCAGGCTGCTCAATGACATAATACGAAAAATGCCGGAGGGGGAAATTGAGGTCGCCGTCGAAAGCTCATATCTTGTAAAGCTGAAGGGGGATCTCAGCTATTTTGAGATTATGGGCAATTCCGCCGAGGACTTTCCGGAGCTGCCAATTGTGGATATACAAAACAGCGTAAAAGTACCGGGCAGCACCTTGGGCGCCATGATTTCCCAGACCATATTTGCCGTCAGCCAGAACGATTCGCGTCCGATTCAAACGGGAAGCCTTTTTGAGATATCGGGCGGAACTTTGACAATAGTATCGCTTGACGGTCTGCGTCTTGCCCTAAGAAAGGAGAAGCTTGCAGAGGAGGGACAGCCGGATATTTCCTTCGTCGTGCCCGGAGCGGCGCTGTCGGAAGTTGAAAAATTGGCATCAGACGAGGAAGAAACGGTTACAATATGTCTTGGGACAAAGCATATAATGTTTTTAATAAAGGACACCGAAATTATATCGAGAAGGCTTGAGGGAGAGTTTTTCGACTACAGAAAGGCGCTGCCCCAATCGAGCAAATACAACCTTTTGGCGGACAGAAGGACGCTGCTGGATATATTCGAAAGGGTGTCGCTTATTATCAGCGAAAAATACAAAAGCCCCGTCAGGTGCCGCTTCGGTAACGGGGTCCTGAAAATATCCAGCGCAACGCCTCTCGGCAAGGCCAACGACGAATGCGAAATATCCGGCGACGGAGAGGGCATGGAAATGGGCTTTAACAACAAATTCATGCTGGACGCCCTGAAGGCGGCTCCTGCTGATTCCTTGAAGCTGATGATAAATTCTAGCGTTTCCCCGTGCATCATAGTTCCTGCCGACGATAAGGATAACTTTTTATACCTTATTATGGGAATAAGAATAAGGCCGGAGGAGGATTGACCGGGAAGGAGCATTGAACGATATGAAAAACGGAGCCATTGCCGTAGAAATACATACGGAGCATATAAAGCTTGATTCCCTGCTAAAATATGCCGGAGCGGCGGAAACCGGCGGAGACGCTAAGCTGGCGGTGCAGGAAGGAAGGGTAAGGGTGAACGGGGAAAGCTGCACCCAAAGGGGCAAGAAGATATATCCGGGCGACAGGGTAGAGATTGGCGGCGTCCTCATAACGGTTGAAAAGCGGCAATGATAGTTAAAAACATAGAGCTTAACGCTTTCAGAAATTACAAAAACGAAAGCTGTTTTTTCGATCCGTATGTGAACGTTATCACGGGGCTCAACGCTCAGGGCAAAACAAATCTTCTTGAGGCGGTATATTATCTGTCCGGAGCCCGCTCCTTCAGGACGAGAAGCGACAAGGACATAATAAGCCATGGCTCGCAGTCGGCTTCAATACGGGCGTCCGTAAATTCCGGCGGCAGGGACCAATTCATCGATATTTATATAAGCCGCAGCGAAAGAAAGAAGATTTTTGTCAACGGGGTAAGGATGAAAAGCGCCTCCGCGCTTGCCGGAAGGATTTGCTGCGTCCTTTTTTGCCCGGAGGATTTGGATATAGTAAAGGGCGGCTCCTCGGAGAGGCGCAGGCTGATGGACCTGGCCATAAGCCAGCTCCGGCCTAAATACGCCGAGGCCCTCGGAGAGTTCAACCGTCTGTACGAGCATAAAACGAGAATACTCAGGGATTACAGGACCAAGCCCGAAATACTTGACGTATTGGACGATTTCAGTCTGAATATGGCAAAGTACGGCGCTGAGCTGATAAGATACAGAGCCGCCTGGTGCGAAAGGGTAAAGGAGGCCGCCGCCCGGATACACAGCGACATATCCGGCAGAAAAGAAAGGCTAGAAATTGAATACAAAACCGTGAGCACCATAGAGCGGCCCTTCGGCCTGAGCTCCAGAGAAATATTCGAAAAGCTTCTTGAACACCAGGAAAGGCACCGGGAGGCGGAAATAGACGCCGGGCAGTGCCTTTCCGGCGCTCATAAGGACGACATAATAATAAGCATAGACGGAGCGGCCGCATCCAAATTTGCGTCCCAGGGCCAGCTGAGGACTGCGGCGCTTTCCCTGAAGCTGGCCGAGCGCGAGGTGTGCTTCGAGGACATCGGGCAGTACCCTGTGCTCCTTCTCGACGACGTGCTGAGCGAGCTTGACGAAAAAAGGCAGGATTATGTCCTCAACTGCATTGCCGGAGGACAGGTCATGATAACCTGCTGCGCCGGCGGCGATATTTCAGAAAAAACGGGCGGAAGGATTATTTCAATTAAAGAGGGAGCCTTTATGTGATGTATATACATTTGGGGCAAAGCGTCGTCGTTTTGAAAAAAGGAATAATCGGCATCTTCGACATGGATAAATGCACCTTGTCCCACCTGACAAGGAGCTTTCTCTCGGAGTCTGAAAAAAGAGGCGAAGTAGCCGCCGTCAGCGACGAGCTGCCGAAGGTGTTCGCGGTTTATGAGGAGGGAGGGAAGCGCAAGGTATACCTTTCCCAGCTCTCAGCCGCGACGCTCCTGAAAAGGTGGGATTCAAACGATTTTGAGCAATGACATTATATAAACGGAATAAGCGGCATTATTAACCAATTACATATAGATCAGTATTTCACTGAAAGGAACCGATGATGGACACAGAACACATAAAAGCTGCGGCCGAATACGACGCCTCCCAGATACAGGTGCTTGAGGGCCTCGAGGCTGTTCGCAAAAGGCCCGGAATGTATATAGGGACAACCTCTGCCAAAGGGCTGCACCACCTTGTCTACGAGATAGTGGACAACGCCATAGACGAGGCTCTGGCCGGCTTCTGCGACGAAATAAGCGTAGCCATAGAAGAGGGGGATATCGTCTGCGTAACCGACAACGGCCGCGGAATACCCGTAGGCATACAGGAACAGACCGGCAAGCCCGCGCTGGAAGTCGTATATACCATACTCCATGCCGGCGGCAAGTTCGGAGGGGGCGGATACAAGGTTGCCGGAGGGCTGCACGGAGTGGGAGCCTCCGTCGTCAACGCGCTGTCCGAGTGGCTTGTCGCCGAGGTTTGCGACGGGGAAACCGTATGGCAAATGAAATTTTCCAGGGGGAGGGTGACCCAGTCTCTTGCCGAGATAGGAAAAACGGACAAAAGAGGAACTAAAATCAGGTTTAAGCCCGACCCCGAAATATTTGAGGAAACGGTATTTTCTTTCGAAACGCTCTACAACCGCTTGCGCGAGCAGGCTTTCCTTAACGCAGGCCTTAAAATCACTCTGGAAGACCGGCGGCAGGGAAAGGAGGAAAAGAAAATACTCCTTTACAAGGGGGGCATACGCTCCTTTGTGGAAGAAATAAACAAGAACAAGACGCCTCTGCACGATAACGTAATTTACATTTGTGGAGAAAAAGGCGACAGCACGGCTGAAATAGCGATGCAATATACCGATAGTTATAATGAGGTAATATTGTCCTTCGCAAACAACATAAACACAACTGAGGGCGGCATGCACGAGACCGGCTTCAAGACCGCGCTCACGCGCGTTATCAACGACTACGGGAAAAAATACAACATACTGAAAGGAGAGGACAAGCTTTCAGGCGAGGACGCCAGGGAAGGGCTAACCGCGATCATAAGCGTCAAGCTGGTCGAGGCCCAATTTGAAGGGCAGACGAAAACCAAGCTGGGCAACTCCGAAATAAGGACGCTTGTAGATTCCATTGTGTCCGAAAAGCTCGGAGCTTATTTTGAGGAAAACCCGAGCCAGGCAAAAACCATATTGGACAAGGCCATGCTTGCCTCCCGAGCAAGAGAGGCGGCGAAGAAGGCCCGCGATCTTACAAGGCGCAAAAGCGCCCTGGAGGGCTTTACGCTTCCCGGAAAGCTTACCGACTGCTATGAAAGGGATCCGTCGCTGACCGAGATATACATCGTCGAGGGAGATTCGGCGGGCGGCTCCGCCATAGGCGGAAGGAACAGCCGTTTCCAGGCCATTCTGCCGCTCTGGGGAAAGATGCTTAACGTGGAAAAGGCCCGGGCGGACAAGGTGTACGGGAACGATAAGCTTACTCCCGTTATTACCGCCCTCGGAGCCGGCATAGGAAGCGAATTCGATATCGAAAAGCTCCGCTACCACAAAATAATAATAATGGCCGACGCAGATGTGGACGGAGCGCATATCAGAACGCTGCTGCTTACCTTTTTCTTCAGATTCATGAGACCCCTCATTGAAAAGGGCTACGTATATATAGCGCAGCCGCCGCTGTTCAAGATAACAAGAGGCAAGGTTACCCGCTACGCCTTCGACGAAAATGAAAGGGACCGCATTGCCCTCGAAATGAAGGGCGGGGATCCAAGCGCAAAGATCGAAATCAGCAGGAACAAGGGTCTTGGAGAGATGGACCCCCATGAGCTGTGGGAAACCACCATGAACCCTGAAACCAGGATCCTGAAGCGCGTCGAGATCGCCGACGCGATAGCCGCCGACGAGATTTTTACCGTGCTTATGGGCGAAAAGGTGGAGCCGCGCCGCGAATTCATAGAAAAGAACGCGGAATACGCCGTCGATATCGACGTATGAGGGGGGTGTAGAATATGGCCGGAAAAAACAAGAACAATGAGGATATAAGCTTCCCGAACCAGAAAATAGTCAACGTTGAGCTTGAGGCGGAGATGAAAAAGTCTTATATAGACTACTCCATGTCCGTCATCGTAAGCAGGGCGCTTCCCGACGTCAGGGACGGTCTCAAGCCCGTGCACAGGCGCATACTCTACACCATGTACGAGGACGGGCTTACCAGCGACAAGAGCTTCCGCAAGTCGGCCACCACCGTCGGCGCGGTGCTCGGCAGCTACCATCCCCATGGCGACGCCTCGGTTTACGACGCCCTGGTGCGCCTGGCCCAGGACTTCTCCCTGCGGTATCCGCTGGTGGAGGGCCACGGCAACTTTGGCTCCATAGACGGGCATCCGGCGGCGGCCTACAGGTACACCGAAGCCCGTATGGCAAAAATATCCAACGAAATGCTTCGGGACATAGAAAAAGATACCATAGAATTTATCCCCAACTTTGACGACAGCAAAAAGGAACCGCTCGTGCTTCCTTCCCGCTTCCCCAACCTGCTTGTAAACGGCTCCTCTGGCATCGCCGTCGGCATGACTACCAACATACCGCCCCACAATCTCAGGGAGGCCATAGACGCCTGCATCTGCGTATTGAAAAATCCCGACGCCGAGCTTGACGAGCTTATGGAGCATATAAAGGGGCCCGATTTCCCGACCGGCGGAATCATTATGGGCAGGGCCGGCATAAGGGCCGCCTACGCCACGGGGCGTGGCCGCGTCAAGCTCCGCGCCAGAACAGAAATAGAGGAATTCGGGCAGGGCCGCAGCCGCATAGTCGTCACGGAAATACCGTACCAGGTAAACAAGACCAGGTTAATAGAATCAATAGCCGAGCAGCACAAGGAAAAAAAGGTGGAGGGCATATCCGACCTCCGGGACGAGTCGGACCGGGAAGGAATGCGGATAGTAATAGAGCTGAAGAGGGACGCGAACCCCCAGGTGGTGCTGAACAACCTTTTCGCCACCACACAGCTTCAGACTACCTTTTCGATAATCATGCTGGCCCTGGTCAACAACCAAAGGCAGCCAAAGGTGCTGTCGCTTCGCGATATTCTTGACGAGTATATCGCTTTCCAGAAGCAGGTTGTGATACGCAGGACGGAATACGACCTAAAAAAGGCCAGAGAGAGGGCCCATCTGCTGGAGGGCCTGAGGATAGCCTGCGACAATATAGACGAGGTTATTAAAATAATACGTACCAGCTACAACGACGCCAAGGAGCGCCTTATGGAACGCTTCCTGCTTTCCGAAGTGCAGGCTCAGGCCATACTCGAAATGCAGCTGCGCCGCCTCCAGGGGCTGGAGCGCGACAAAATCGAGAAGGAATACTCCGAGCTTCTGGATAAGATCAAATACTATACGGAAATACTCGGCTCGGAAGAGCTTGTAAAGGAGATTATCGTAAAAGAACTGAGCGAAATCCGGGACAAGTACGGCGACGAGAGAAAAACGGAAATAGCGGCGATTGAGAATGAGATAGACATAGAGGATCTTATAGACGAGGAGGATTGCGTCTATACCCTGACAAGGGCCGGATATATAAAAAGAGTGCCCGCCAGCACCTACAAGGCGCAGCGCCGCGGCGGCAAGGGGATCTTTGCCATGGCTACCCGCGAGGAGGACTACGTGGACACCATATTCACCGCCTCCACCCATGACGATATACTGTTTTTTACAAACTACGGTAAGGTATACCGCAGAAAAGGCTATGTGATACCGGAGGCCGGCAGAACGGCCAAAGGCACCAATATTATAAACATCCTTCCCATAGAGCAGGGCGAGCAGGTCAGCGCCATGATACACATAAGGGAGTTTCCTGAGGACAAGTACCTTGTCATGGTTACAAAGGGCGGCACCGTAAAGCGCATGAGCTTTGCCGAGCTTAAAAACATGAGGAATTCCGGTTTGAAGGCCATAAGCCTTGACGACGGCGATGAGCTTATTTCCGTAAGGGAAACGGACGGCAAGCAGAAGATAATAATCGCGACTCACGACGGCATGGCCATCTGCTTCAATGAATCCGACGTCCGGCCCATGGGGAGAAGCGCCGCCGGGGTAAAAGGTATTACGCTGCGCGAGGGCGATTTTTGCATCGGCGCCGCACGCTGCCGCGAGGGGGGCAGCCTCCTGACGGTGACTGAGAACGGCTACGGAAAAAAGACGCCGATAGCCGAATACCTCCGCTCTGGCGAGGAAGCCCAGAAAAGGGGAGGCATAGGGGTTAAAAATTATCAGCTTACGGAAAAAACCGGCAAGGTCGCCGCGGTCAAGGTGGTAGACGACAACGACGACGTTCTGATCATTTCAAGCGACGGGGTCGTTATACGCATGGCGGCCCAGGATATAAACGTATACGGCCGCGCAACACAGGGCGTCAGGGTGATGAGGGTCGAGGAGGGAGTTAAAGTCATTTCAATAGCGCGTACGGAAAAGGAACTGCCTGAAGAAGAGGATGCGCCGGATTGACACCTGCGGGCGTCCCTTTCGGCGGGTAGAGGATATGTCAAAAAAAGTGGTTATCTATACTGACGGGGCCTGCTCCGGAAACCCGGGTCCCGGCGGCTGGGCGGCGATACTGGTGTACGGCGGCAAGGAAAAGGTGCTTTCGGGAGGCGAGGCGAATACAACAAACAACAGAATGGAATTGATTGCGGCGATTTCCGCCCTTGAAGCCCTTAAGGAGCCCTGCGCAGTCGATCTTTACAGCGATTCGAGATACCTCGTCGATGCCGTTAATCTCGGCTGGGCAAGAGCCTGGCGCGCCAGGGGCTGGAAGCGCGGAAGCAAGGAAGAAGCAAAAAACCCGGACTTGTGGGAAAAACTGCTTCATCTGTTGGATATCCATAAAGTCAGCTTTATTTGGGTAAAAGGGCACTCGGAAAACGAATACAACAAGCGCTGTGACAGCCTTGCCGTGGCGGAAAGCAAAAAATTTTAAGCTTTTTAATAAAATAACATTTGAAGTGCTTGAATTAACTCACATATTTTGTTATAGTACAAATATATTAGGAGAATATTGGAGGCGGAAATATGGTAGAATTGACTGCCAAGGAAAAGAAAGCGATGTGCGAAGAGCTGACCGCTCACCTTCCAAAGATAAGAAAGCTGTTGAGCCTGACTCAGGCAGACCTTGGTAATCTCACGGGACTATCAAGAGTTACCATTTCGCAGATAGAGAGCGGAAAGGTCAAGATGACCTGGCTGCATTTGAACGCAATTATGTTTATATGCGCCGTAAACCTGCGTTCAAAGGAATATTTTTACGCCAACAATCTGCTGGGAACCCGTTTTTTGCAGTTTGTGCAGGGCAAGGATGAGAATATACCGCCCGATATAAATGTGACGGTAAGGACAGAGCTGATAAGCGCCTATAAGGAAATGATGGAGCGCAAGGAACAGGAAAAATAAAAGCAATCAAAAACGCCGACAAGCTCCGGCGTTTTTTGATTGCATACGTTATTTTCACGGCAGTTGTCTCCATTCCGCAAAGGCGCCTTCTCAGCACGGCTGAACCGGCGGCGCTTCCCCGGTCTTGTAATCGCGGCTTTTTTGGTTTATAATGTCGTGCAAATGGCATCGCGACTGACGGGGCCGCAGTTGAGCCGGGGAAATAACGGCCATATCGGCCGCCGTCCGGGCAGCCCTTTTTTGGGCTGCTCATAATTTTGCATTGAAGGGAGCGTTGGGGCCGATGCTGAATTTGGCCGACATTTTAAGGAGCAACCCCTATCCCGGCCGCGGTCTTTTCCTCGGCAGGACGAAGGAAGGAAACACAAGAGCGATATATTTCATCATGGGGCGCAGCGTAAACAGCCGGAACAGGATCTTCAAATACACCGACGACGGCATACGCACGGAAGCCTTCGATCCTGCCAGGCTGGAGGATCCGAGCCTTATAATCTACCGTCCCGTGCGCTTTTATAAGGGGAAAATAATAATATCGAACGGAGACCAAACCGATACCATCAAAAGCTTTTTGGAAAGGGGCGGCTCCTTCCGCGAGGCTTTGATGACCAGGGAGTACGAGCCGGACGCCCCAAATTATACTCCGCGAATTTCGGCGATAGCCTTGGAGGACGGCAGCTTTGAGCTGTCCATCCTTAAAAGCGCCGGCGGCGACCCGGCCTGCTCGTGCAGGTTTTTTTATTGCTACGACAAGCCGCTGCCGGGTATGGGCTATTTTATTAGCACATACAGGGGGGACGGAAATCCGCTGCCCTCCTACGAGGGCGAGCCGCTTGCGGTAACGCTGCCGGACGCCGAGGAGCTCTGGGACGCTCTTAACGCGGAAAATAGGGTATCCTTGTATTGCTGCGAAGCTGATATAAAGGGAAATATAATAAACCAGAAGATAATAAACAAATATGGAAGCTGACGAAAGATGGCGGGTAAAAGCTATTGACTGATCCGCAATAAATAGTATAATAACTAATAAAAAAATAAAACAGGAGAACCGGATGAACTCAGAAGCAAAAAAAACGCTGGCGGCCGAGAACGCGGATCTGACCCGGGGCCCCATAACAAAAAAGCTGCTCCTCTTTTCCCTGCCGATAATTATGGGAAACCTGGCCCAGCAAATGTACAATGTGGTGGACTCGATAATAGTGGGCAATTTTGCCGCGCGAGGTACGGAATGCATCGCTGCGGTTAACTCAAGCTTTGCCGTAATGATGGTTTTCAACTCGGTCTATATGGGCATATCGATGGGAGCCAACGTAATCATATCCCAATATAAGGGGGCAGGAAACCACGAGCGCCTTGAAGACACCATGACTACCACCTTTTCCATATCCATGCTGCTCGGCCTGATAATAACCGTTTTGGGGCTGGTTTTGACCAAGCCGATATTGAACGTTCTCGGAACCCCGGCGAATATCATGCACGACTCGGTCGTTTATCTCCAGATCATTTTTATAGGCACCTGCGGAAACATAATATACAACGGCATGAACGGCATGCTGAGGGGTTTGGGAGACTCGAAGTGGCCTCTGTATGCGCTTCTCATATCAAGCGCGCTGAACATTGTACTGGATATGGTGTTTGTTATAGTGTTCCATTGGGATGTGGCGGGCGTGGCCTGGGCCACGATCATAGCCCATACCGTATCCGGCCTGATACTCATATGGAAGCAGGCCGGCGGCGCGTACGGCGCCAAGATCAACTTCCGCCGTCTTTCCATAGACAGGGATATAGCAAGGCACATTTTCAGGCTTGGCACGCCGTCGGCGGTGCAAAGCGTGGCTTTTTCAGCCGGCATGCTCGTTACGCAGAGATTTTCCAATATGTTCGGCTCGGACTTTATAGCGGCAAACGCCATAATAATGAAGGTGGACGGCTTTGCCATCATGCCCATGATGGGCTTCGGCAACGCCATAACCACATATGTGGGCCAGAACGTGGGGGCCGGAAAGCTAGACAGGGTAAATAAGGGCATCAGGACTACCAACATAATTTCCGTCGCCACATCCATAGGCGTTGGCATTCTTCTGGTGCTGTTTGGTAAATACCTCATGATGGCCTTTGGGGTAGACGACAACGTGCTGGAAATGGGGATCAGGGGTCTGCGGTTCATCGCCATGTTCTACGCCTTCATGTCCCTCCAGAACGTCCTCGGCGGAGCCATCCGCGGCGCGGGAGACGCCATGAGCCCGGCCATCACCTCAATAATAAGCACGCTGATACGCATACCCCTAGGCTACGTCCTTGCGGTAGTACCCTTGAACAGGGCCATAAACTCCGCAGTCGAAGCGGGACTGTACGCTTCAAGGGAGCTCGCCGCCGCTGCTGGAGTGGGCTTGGAGAACTATATGGGCCTGTTCAAGACCTGGGCTTACGGCATGGTCATCGGCCTGCTTCTCATAGCGCCCTTTTATCTGTTCGGCAAATGGCGGGAAAAGAGCATAGTAGGCAAAGCTGAAGCGCCTCTGGAAGCCGGAGGCGCCGACGGAGCGGAATGCAAATAAGAATAAAAGCGGGAAGGACCGGCCGCCGGCGGGTTTTTCCCGCTTGTTTGTTAAACAGCTCCATAATAAAATGGGCCGGGCCCATAAAATATGCGAAGGAGACGATGCTATGGCAAAATTATTCGCGTCAGGCAGCAAAGAGATAAGCAAAAGAGAGCTGGACCATTTGAAGCTTGTCAGAGAGCTTGCTCCGCAATGCATGGTACTTCTTGAAAACGACGGCGTCCTTCCCTTAAAAACAAAGGGAAAGGTGGCGCTGTTCGGCGCGGGAGCGGGCCGAACGGTAAAAGGCGGTACCGGATCCGGAGACGTAAACGACCGCTCGGTCGTAAGCGTGGCGCAAGGCTTTAAAAACGCCGGCTTTGAGGTGGTTACCGAGGCTTGGCTGAAAAGCTATGAAGAAATTATGAGCAAGGCCGAAAAGGAATATTTTGCCAAAATTATGGAGCTCTCCGAAAAGGAAGGCATGCATCCGATAATGGCCTTCTTTTCGCATCCGTTCAAGGCCCCGCCCTCGCCTCCCATAACGGAGGAAGTCGTCGCCTCGGCTGCGGCGGATGCGGCCGTCTATGTCTTGTCGCGAAATTCCGGAGAGGGAGCCGACAGGCGCGCGGATAAGGGCGATTATGAGCTTTCCGACACGGAATACGGCGACATAGCCTTTCTCGCGCAAAAGTACGAAAAATTCATCGTCGTTCTCAATGTCGGCGGCGTGATAGACACGAAATTTTTCAGGGAAATCAAGGGCATAAACGCCCTTTTCCTGATGAGCCAGGCGGGCGGCGCGGGCGGCGACGCGCTTGTGGACGCGCTGACCGGCGTAACGCCTCCGTCCGGCCGGCTTGCCGACACCTGGGCGCAGTCGTATTGGGACTATCCCTCCTCAAAGACCTTCAGCCACAACGACGGCGATTTGGACAACGAGCCTTATTCCGAAGGCATTTATGTCGGCTACCGCTATTTCGACACCTTCAATGTCAAGCCGGCCTACCCGTTCGGCTACGGCTTGGATTATACCGAGTACAAAATTGAAACGCTCGGCGTAAAAGCCGACGAGAATAAAGTTGCGGTAAGGGTTAAAACGACGAATGTCGGCGGCTGCTACGGCAGGAACGTGGTTCAGGTCTACTATTCCGCGCCCGAGGGTGAGCTTGAAAAGCCCTACCAGGAGCTTGCGGCCTTCGGAAAGACGCGGCTTCTTGCGCCTGGCGAGAGCCAGACCCTGGAGCTGTCCTTCCCGCTGAAGGCCATGGCTTCCTATTGCGAAAGCTGCGCTTCATGGATCCTGGAGCCGGGCTTATACTATATAAGGGTTGGCGGCAGCTCCCGCAGCACGAATATAGCTGCGGCGGTAAAAATACCGAAAAGAACAGCCGTGGAGGTCCTGAAGAACATATCGCCGCTGAAAAAGCCGCTTGAGCCGCTCTCGCGCAAGGGGGCAAGACCCTACGGCTACGAAGGGGAGGAGGCCGAAAAGGCCGCCGCGCCCGTGATAGAAATAGACTGCGGTAAAATACCCTGCCGGCGGGCCGTCTACCGCGGCGAAAACGAGGAAATAGCCGAGGTCAAAACGGACGGCAAGATAACCATGGACTGCGTTTTGAAGGGCAGGCGCAGCCTGGATGAGCTTGTTTCGCAGCTTACGGTAGAAGAGCTTGCGGCGGTCTGCACCGGGGCCGGCGGCAGCCAGTCTGTTATAGGAGCGGCCTCGGCGACGGTTCCGGGCGCCGCCGGGGAGACGACCTCGCTGCTGAGCGGCGACAGGCTGATACATAATCTCGTTTTGGCCGACGGCCCGGCGGGACTCAGGCTGACGCAGCATTTCAAGGCCGCGCCCGACGGGAGGATAATTACGGGCATGGAGGGCTCCTCCGTCATGGCGGCCATTTTCCGCCGGAAGGAGGAAAAGGAGGCGCCCGACGCCAAGGATTACTACCAGTACTGCACCTCCATTCCCATCGCAACGCTTATAGCCCAGTCCTGGGATACCGAGCTTGTCCGCAGGCTGGGAGAGCTGATAGGGGCGGAAATGACCGAATTTGGTGTTTCGCTGTGGCTTGCGCCCGGTATGAACATTCACCGCAATCCGCTCTGCGGCCGCAATTTTGAATACTACTCGGAGGATCCTCTTGTTTCCGGAATGTGCGCGGCCATGATGACGCTGGGAGTCCAATCGCATCCGGGAATCGGTGCCACGCCCAAGCACTTTGCCTGCAACAATCAGGAAGACAACCGCATGTATACGGACAGCATAGTAAGCGAAAGGGCGCTGCGCGAGATATATCTCAGAGGCTTTGAAATAGCGGTGCGCACCGCCCAGCCTATGGCCATCATGTCCTCGTACAATCTGATAAACGGCGTGCACGCCGCCAACAATTACGACATACTTACGGTTGCGGCCAGGGACGAGTGGGGCTTCAAGGGCTTAATAATGACGGACTGGGGCACGACTTCAAATCAGGGCTTTGCCATCGGAACGACGGCGGGAGAGTGCTCCATACCCGCCTATTGCGTGAAGGCCGGAAACGATCTTACCATGCCGGGAAACGAGGACGACATAAAGGATATGGTCGAATCGGCGAAAGGCAAAACGGCTCACCCTATTGCAAAAGCTGATTTGCAAGCCTGCGCAAAAAGAATTTTGGATGTGATAAGCAAAAGCCACAGATACGAGGGCGCCAAGCCTTACTCAGGCCAGTTTGAGCTGGATTGGTTCATGAGCTGCGGGGCAGCCGAATGATATTAAGAAAAGCTTCCGTTTGCACAGCGTCAAACGGAAGCTTTTCTTAATTGTTGTTAATAATTATATGGCCACTAAATATAGTATTTAACATTTCTTATTAAAAAAATAATTTACAAAAAATAAAATAATTGCTAAAAAGCAGTTGACAACGCTATTTTGCTGATATAATATCCGAGTTGGATGAGTTGGTTTTGCTTGTCCCCACGTAAATGGCAAAACCTGCGAAAGCAGGCGGCGCAAAGCTACAGGGCCTAAAGGCGCAAGCCTATGGCAGCCAGCTGTCGGTTCATTTGTTTCCTCCAAATTTGCCCCGCCATGGGCCTTTTTGGATATTTGCATAACGGACAACAATGAACAGCAGCTCTGCCATCTTTTGGAGCGGCTGTTTTTTACTGCTCCACAAGATCAGCAGAACACGCGGAAGAAATCATATTTTTATTTTAAGGAGGAAAACAATGAAAAAAGCGGTAAAGTACATCCTTGTTGTTCTGGTTATCGTATCCATGCTCGGCACGATGGCAATGGCGGTAAATGCAAACGCGGCTAAGCAGTACAGCGCCTATGTTAACGGAGAATGGACCATTACAAGAGCGGAGTCGGCAAGGCTTAACGCGATGATCGACGCCGCAAATCTGAAAATCCTCATTCTTGTAAAAATTGCCCAGCTCACCCCTTGGAACGATGTAAAGTGGCTGCTTGCGCAGGTTGACGCCATAATAAACGAGGTAAAGGCCTATGCCGCAAGCATAGGGGTAACTGTGGGCTGCGTTTATACCGATTATTATATAGACGGACAGTGGGTGTCTATAGACCCGGTCATATATTTGCCAATAAAAATATTTCCATGAGCTGCCTATCCAGCTTGCCTGAAGATATAAAAGACTCTGTAGAGCGCCGTCTGAAGCAAATAAAAGCTTTGCGGGGAGTCGAAAAAGTCATAATTTTCGGCTCCTACGCAAAGGGAACACATATACCTTCCAGCGATATCGACATAGCCGTTTTTTTCAATACCGATGACGCTATGCTGTTGGAGCAATACCGTCTGCTGTCGAAAATATGCGCCTGCCCCGAAATAGACATTCAGGTGCAGGCCTTTTTGTCAAGCGAGCTCACAGACCCGTGCGGCATAATTGAAGAAATAGTAAGGTATGGACAGGAATATGAATGAATATCGCTTGGAAGGTTTTTTTATTAATAAATCCTATAAAATAAGCAATGATCCAAGCGGAAACGGCATAACATTGCTTGCGCGTCACGGCGACATGGAAATAATGATACAACCCGTAATGGAGGGAGCCGGTATTTGGTTTGTACCGGCAGGCGATAACAGCGCAATAGAATTCTTCTTTGTTCATACCGGCGAATTATATGTGGAACATGAAGGGGACATAATTACTTTTGAGCCCGGAGATTCCTTCTATACGCAGGGTCTTGCGCAAGAAATATTCATGAAGGCAAAGAAGGACAGCATACTGATATATGTATCAAGCAATCCGGTATTTAAGCTAACTTCTGATTTTCATGAAGAACTCACTAAACTTATCATGCAAATCAACGATAAAGATAATTATACATTCAGGCACAGCAGAAACGTTCTGCGCTACTCTCTGAAGCTGTATGAAAGGCTGAAAACCTTCTGCACCGACGATACCGATTCAAATCTGGCTATTGCGGCGCTGTTCCATGACGTCGGCAAGATTTATATTCCCGATGAGATACTTAAAAAAAAGTCGGTTTTGGAGCTCAACGAATATAAAAAAATGATGAGGCACCCGATAGACAGCGCGCGCCTGCTTGGCTCTCATTTCAACGACAGGATAGTCGAGCTTGCTCAGGGACATCATGAAAGGCTGGACGGTTCAGGCTATCCCTATGGGCTTACGGAGGAGGAAATTTCCTTCGAGGCCCGAATTCTTTCGGTATCGGACGTTTTCGACGCGATGACCACCGACCGGGGCTACAATGAGGTCAAAAGCTTTAGGACGGCTGCGGAAGAGCTTGTTAGGCTTACGGACAAATTCGACAGGCGCATAACGAAAGCGCTTGCCCAGCTTGTGGAGGAAGAGGCCTTCGGGCCGGACGATTTTCTTGAGGACAGGCAGGAGCTGGAACGCCTGAAAGATAAGGGCGGGCGCGAGGATAAAGGCGGGGGAAGCAAATGACAAAGGCCGAAAAATACGGATACTGGCTGATGCTGTCGGATTACGATATAGGCACGATAGATTGCCTCATAGCCGGCGAGCGCTGGGTCTATGTTGCGTATTTGTGCCAGCAGGCCATTGAGCGCCAGCTTAAGGGCATGTATGTGTACTATAATAACGCCGAAGCGCCGAAAACCCACAATGTGACGTATCTATTCAATAAGGTTACCTCTAGCGTCAAATTTTCCAGCGACGTGGATATTTCCCGCTTTGAGGAGAGGCGCGCGGCTTGCGAGGATTTCCTGATAGACGTTATGTTCTATTACATGTCGGATTATCCTTTTTCTTATAAGAATATAACCAGCCGCTTTGTGGACAGGGAGCTTGCGCTGGACCTGTACGAGCGGACCAAGGACTATATAGCTTGGCTGAGAAGCTTTCAGCCGGAAGTCGAAATACCAAGAATGAGTTAGTTAGCGGGCAAAAAATCAATAGCGTTATAGTAATTTCATAGAACACGTTTCCCAATGATAAAGGCAAAGTCCGCGAAAGCGGGCGGCGCAAAGCTACAGGGCCTAAAGGGCCGCAAGGCGGCCCAATGGCAGCCAGTTGCCGGATGAGGATGCTTTTTGCGCGAAAAGCGGGGCGGAACCCGTTTGATGCAAATGAAAGCGAAGCGGTTCGGGTCATTGGCCCGAACCGCTTATTATTCCGGAAAAAAGCACGATATTATATAGAGGTATAGGTTTTCAAAATAGCGCTCTGCAGCTGATTAAAAAAATAAATTTATAAAAGCGAAGCGCTGCTAAGGAAAGCGGTAATTTTGCGGGTGTGGGAGGAAGCGAGCTGTGAACCGGAAAGTCTTTTTTATCGATGAAAAAGGCGTTGCGGCGGCAATGGCGGCTATTTTTACGGCGACGGTGATAGGATTCGCCTTGCTTGCGGTTGACTCTGTTGTGCTCTATAAGCATAAAAAAGCCCTTCAGGCCGCATTGGACATGGCGGCCTCGGCAGCCAGCGCGCATCTCCCCGATTATAGGACGGACGCCGCCGAAGAGGAGGCCGAAAAATCCCTGAAGGCCAACGGCTATGACCCTAAGGCTATTCAACTGGAGTACGAGTACGAAAAAGTCGAGGGCGGCCTATATTATGCCGTGAAAATAACGGCAGTCGAACGCGTGCGCTGCAAAATAGCGGCCGCGCTGGGAATAGACTATTTGGAAGCTTCCTGCAGCTCCAGAAGCGCCGCCATTGCCGAAGCGGAAGGCTGGAGCCTTAAAACATAAGCTTTATCCCGCCGTATCGTTGGCGTTCTTTTTCATCTTTTTTCTTTTCTCGCCGCGTTTTTCAGGGACAGGCCCAAGGCGCCCGCCAGCCTGTCCCGGGATGACGCGGTAAAAGGCCGCAGCCTTGTTATGATTCGATGAAGTTTGCCGTATGGCAGAAGGGCGCGGCGTCAAATTAAACCCAGCTTTTCTCTCAGCCAGCTCCATATCTCCAGAATTTTAAATTTTATTGCGCAGCCGTCGCCGGAAATCAGCTCCACTTCCTCATCGCTGAGCACGGCGAGGACGTCCTGATCCTTCTCAAGGGCTGCGGATAGGCAGAGGGGCGGAAAAACGACGCACCACCAGTTATGCCCGCCGCCGCTGCCTATGACCACGCGCAGAGCGGTATATTTGCCCGAAGGAAGAGCGAAGCTGCCGTAATGCCTCTCGTCGAATATTTCCGTCGTTATTGACGCAGATACGGGAAGAAAGCAGCCGTTGCTTTCCAGGATCGTTTTTGCGGCTTTTTTTATGCTTTCAATGTTTTTTTCAATAATGTCTGCCGCAGCGGAGGCGTCCGGACAGCCGTCCAGCATAGGCTTCAATTCTGCCAGGACGCCGTCGCGCGCCAGAAGCTTGAGCCGCTGCGCTTCGGCTTCGTCGGAATCGGCGGCTATATGGAGCCGGATGACCTTATCGGATAATTCCTCGCCCTTTCTCTCCACGCCGGCGCACCAGACAATAAAAGCCGTGGTCAAGAGGGAGAAAAGTATGAGAGCCTTCCTGATAATTAATCCTTTTTTCATAAAAACCTCAAAAAGCGTCAAAGATAATTTTATCTTTGACGCTTTTTGAGGTTTTTAAACCATGCGTTATTCTATGGCTCTCGTTGTCCGCGCCAGATGGCACTCGACGCCTTCGGCCTTTAAGCGGCGGCAGCCCTCCTCGGCCGCATTTTTATTCGGAAAAATGCCGAAGACTCCCGAGCCGGAGCCGGTCATGACGGCGCCCAGAGCTCCGGAATCTATCAGCAGGTCCTTAATCACCCATATCGCCTCGGCCTGCTTTTTTGGCAGCGCTTCCTCAAACACGTTGAATAGGCGCCTTGCCACACCCTGAAGATCGCCTTCCGCGACGGCCTTGACCATACCGGGCACGTCCGGCCGTATGCGCATTTTCATTTTATCTATGGCGGCGAAAAGCTCCGGAGTGGAGCAGGAAAAATCGGGCCTGCATACCACCGTATAGCAGTCCAGATGCGGCAGAGGCGTAAGCTTTTCGCCCTTTCCTTCGGCCAGTGCTGTTCCCCCGGCTACGCAAAAGGGCACGTCCGACCCCAGCCTTTCTCCCAGCCGTTCAAGCTCGGCCCTGCCAAGGCCCGCCGCGAACTCCCTGTTCAAGGCCCGCAGGACGGCGGCCGCGTCGCTGCTGCCGCCTCCAAACCCTCCGCAGACTGGAATGCGCTTTTTAATTTTTATCAATCCGCTCCGCGGCCCGGCGCCTGTATGGGAATGGAACAAAAGAGCCGCGCGGGCAGCAAGATTGGTTTCCCCGGAGGGGATGTATCTTATATTGCTTTCTACGCGCCAGCCCCTTTTATCGGCGGCCAGGTCGGGGCTTATCTCAAGCTGGTCTGAAAAATCGATGCTCTGCATCACGCCTCGAACCCCGTGATAGCCGTCGGGCAGCTTTTCGGTTACGTCGAGGCAAAGATTGATTTTGGCGCGTGCCGTTTCAAATATGCTCATGGCCGCCGTCAAAGAGCAATGGCATGAGGGCGGTTCCGTCTTCAAGAACGGGCCCCCTCAGCCCGTTTTTTTCGTTATACTCAAAGCCGGAGCCCTTGTCGATCCGGCTGTCGTATAGTATGAAGGGTACGTAGCCGCCTGCGTGCCCTCGGGTGGAGGTAAGAGTCTTATGGTCGCTCAATATCAGCATCCTGAAATCGACGCCTTTTTGCCTGAGGCTGTCCAGCATCGGAGCTACGACGCGGCGGTCTATATATTCGATGGCAAGCAGCTTGCCCTCGGTATCGCCGTTGTGCGTGCATTCGTCCGGCGCCTCTATATGGACCGCCGCAAAGTCCAAGCCGTCCTCTGTCACAGCCTTTACGGCGGCCGCGGCCTTGCCCTCGTAATTGGTGTCAAGCTCGCCGGTGGCTCCCTCGACATCTATCAGTTTGAGCCCTATAAGCGCCCCTATGCCGTGGCAAAGCGGAACCGCGCTGACTACCGCGCCGGTTTTGCCGTACATATCGAAAAAAGAGGGCAGAGCGACGGCCGTGCCCTGCGCCCAAAACCAGACGCAATTGGCGGGCAGCCTTCCTTCCCGCTCCCTTTTTATATTGGTAGGGTGGGCGCTTAGGATTTCAAAGGATTTTTTCATCAATTCAGACAGCGCCGCGGCGTTTTTATTCCCGCGGGGAAGAAGAGGCCCCGCTTTTTCACCGAGGTTGTCGTGAGGCGGCGTCAATATCAGGCCCTCTCCGTCGCCGCCGCGCTGAACGGCTATATGCCGGAAGGACAGGCTCGTGTGAACGCGAACTCCGGCCTTTTCCGCCAGCGGCTTGAATTCGGGATGCCCGAAAAGGTATTCGGCAAGCTCCCTGGACAGCTCGCCTTCTATGCCCCCGCTGCTGTGGGATATTATGCGCCTTTCCTCAAACGGCATATCGCCGAGCTCCAGGGAGGCCATGTTGCAGCGAAAGGCCAAATCGCCCGGCTCCAGAGCCACGCCCTGGGCCGCAGCCTCGAGCGGAGCTCTTCCGGTATAATATTTGCGGGGATCGCAGCCGAAAATAGAAAGTATGGCCGTGTCGCTGCCCGCCGGCAGACCCTCCGGACAGTTCCTTACGCTGCCGAGGACGCCCCGCATCGACAGGCTGTCCATTGCCGGAATATGAGCTTTTTCAAGAGGCGTCAGGCCGCCGAGCATTTCCGAGGGCTCGTCCGCCATTCCGTCCCCGATTATCAAAATATATTTCATTAAAAACAGCTCCCTTGACGCAGTATAGCATCATAGCTTATCTCTTATCAAGTATGCAGTTTTTATAAAACGCGGCTTGCCGCGCTCCCCGCAGCCTGCATATATAACGAAAAAGCGGGAATATTACAGGAGACGTAATTTTATTGGAGGAAACTTCAAATGATAATGGATAGAATTGCTCTTGTTCTTGCAATAATAGGCGCATTAAACTGGGGCAGCGTCGGCATTTTCAAATTTGATTTGGTGGCGTACCTATTCGGCGGCGCGACATCAACGGTCAGCAGGATTATTTTTACCCTTGTGGGGCTGGCCGGAATCTGGTGCATATCCCTGCTTTTCAGAGAACGGGAAACCGCGGAAAATATGTGATTTAGCATACAGCTGCGCGCGTCACGCCTGCGCCTGCAATTAGGCTCGTCTCCATGCGGATGGCCGCAAGAGGCGAGCCTTAATTCATATTCCGCTGCAGGCCAGACCGAAAATCAAGCAGGGCCGCTTCAAAGACCGAAAAAATTCCTGCCGTTCTCAAGCGTAAGCCTGGCGGCCTCTTCGTGGCTTATTCCCCTGTATTGAGCCACGGCCCGGCATATATAATAAAGATTGGAGGAATCGTTGCGCCTGCCTCTTAGCGGCTCCGGAGCCATATACGGACTGTCGGTTTCTATCATTATCCTGTCCGCAGGAAGAGAGGCGACTATTTCCGGCGCTTTCTTCGCGTTTTTAAAGGTTATCGAGCCGGTAAAGGAAATATGCCAGCCGAGCTTTACAAGCTCCCTTGCCGTTTCCAGGCTCCCAGAGTAGCAGTGGAATACGCCCCTTACATCACGAAACTCCCCGATCATGCCGAGGCAGTCCTCATGGGCCTCCCTGTCGTGGACAATAGCCGGCAGGCCCAGGCTCCGCGCAAGCTCCAGCTGCGCGCGGAAGGCTTTTTTCTGAGCCTCCCTGGGTGAAAAGTCATAGTGGTAATCCAGGCCGATCTCGCCGATTGCGACCACCGGATAAGCGCGGCAAAGCCGCTCCAGCTCCGCCAAGGCCTCGTCCGTTGCCGCGGTGGCTTCGTGCGGATGGATTCCCGCAGCCGCGTAAACAAAGCCCGCATATTTCCGGGCTAAGTCCGCCGCGGCCTTTGAGGATGCCAGGTCGCTGCCGGGGTTTACTATCAGGTCTACGCCCTTTGCCTTAAGGCTGTCCAGCACGTCGTACCGATCGTCGGAAAAGCGCGCGTCGTCGTAGTGGGCATGGGTGTCGAAATACATTTTGCCGCTCCTCTGGCCAAAAATAGGACTTGAAATTGCCGCGGGCCTATGATAACATGTTTTTTGCTTCAATAAAAGATACTCTTGATACTCTTGGCTATTTGCGCCGCGCGTCTTTGATTATGCTTGCGAAGGGATGCTTTACATGAAAACAGCTCTTACCATACTGCAGCTTATTTCCGCCGTTGCCATAACGGCAATAGTACTTTTCCAGTCCGGCAAAAGCGCGGGCCTGTCCGGCGCCATAGCGGGCGTTGCCGATACCTTCCTGGCAAAGAACAAGGCGAAGACGGTTGACGCCAAGCTTGCCAGATATACTAAGTATGTGGCTCTGGTCTTCGTCCTTCTGACGCTTGTTTTGAATATTATCGGCTGACAAGCGCTTTCCCCCCAAAAAAACGGAGCCGTTCCGCCGGGCAGGCGGAGCGGCTTATTTGCGTTTGAAAAGCGCCGCCCCGGGTTATACTCCAGGCATGGCTTATCAAGGAGGCGTAGGAGTATGAATCGCAGCTGCAAGGAGGCGAGCGCAGGCGCTTTAAGGCGAAAAATAATCGCGCTGTGGCTGTTGAACGCCGCTGATGCGGCTTTTACGTTTTTCCTTTTTCGGACCGGAGGCTACGTCGAAGCGAACATCCTGATGAGGCGCTTCCTCCGCTGCCCGCCTTTATTTTTCGGGCTCAAAATTTTAATGCCCGCCATATTGATATCGATGATATTTTTGAGAATCGGCAAGGCCGCCGAGTCTCAAAAAAGAACCGCAGCCCTGCTTTTGAATTCTTCGATAGCATTTTACGCGGCCGTCGATACGCTTAATGCCGCCCTGGCGTGCGCCCAATGGCTTTAGAGAACGCGTAAGCCGCGGCCTTGCCCGCGGCTTAGCTGTCCCGGCGAGCTGACTGCGCGCGGGAACGGCTTATCTCAATATGAGGCCGACGAGCGCGTCCGCCGCAAGCGCCATGGCGAGAACCGCTCCGAACGCCGCCGTTTCGGCTATAGACTTAAGCTTTTTCATCGTTATCGTCCTCCCTGTTTTCCGTGGTGTGCCTTACAAACGCAGGATACACGAACGGGTGTCCGATAAAACGGACTTTATGAGGACTTTTCGATTTTGATGGCTGCTCCGCGCCTGTTCTCGCTATAAATCGCGCCTGACGACGGCCTTCTGCTTCCACCTTCCGCTCCTGAACCGCAGCATGGCGCAGACAAAGCAGACCGCCCAGCCGATGGGTACGGCGTAGTACAGCGAGGCGAAGCGGAAGCCGCAGACGAAGGCGAAGATATAGGTTGCGCTGACGCGTATGGCAAGGCTGCTGAGCGTGATCGAGGTGGCCGCCATTACATCGCCGGAGCCGGTCAATATGCCGGTCGTGGACATATAGACCGCAAACAGCACAAAAAACGGCGCTATGAACCTAAGATGCCGCATGCCCAGGGCAAGCGCTTCTCCCTCCACGCCGAAAAGGGCAATAAGCGGCCTCGAAAAAAGCTCCAGCCCCGCCATAAGGACCAGCGCTATTGGAACGACGAGCATGAGGGACTTTCTCCAGCCGGAATATACCCGCTCTATA
Source organism: Clostridiales bacterium (assembly GCA_029265405.1). GTDB lineage: Bacteria > Bacillota > Clostridia > Oscillospirales > Oscillospiraceae > JAJUJI01. The sequence goes on from JAJUJI010000001.1 coordinate 87,474, forward strand.
TTGCCGGCTCCCATGTTTTGCCCGGTAAAGGTGGATACGCCGTTGTTGAAGCCCTGGCAGGGAATGAACAGATAGTTTTCTATCCTGCCGGCGGCGGTGGCCGCGGCTATAGCAGAGGTCCCGAAGCTGTTTACGACTCTCTGGACAAGTACGTTGCCGCCCGATACGATGCACATCTGGACCATGGTCGGAACGCCGAGCTTGAGTATTAGAGCGCTTTTTTCTTTGTCGAAGGCGGCTTCGTCCCTTTGCACCCGGTAAAACTCATACTTTTTCCACATATAGAATATGCTTACCGCCGCGCTTGCCGCCTGGGATATGACCGTCGCCACAGCCGTTCCGGCGACTCCCCAGCCGAAACAAAGCACAAAGACCAGGTCGAGAGCGATATTAAGAACCGACGAAATCAGCAGGAAGATCAGGGAAGCCCTTGAATCGCCAATGCTGCGCAGGGCAGCGGCTATTACGTTGTATACGAATTGAAAAATGAGGCCGATGCAATAAATCTGAAAATAGGTCATAGCCATGGATAAGATCTCTTCCGGCGCTGACAGCAGCCTGTGGAGCAGGGGCCTTGCCAGCGCGATGCCAAGGATTGTTATGACAACGCTCAGGCCCACGAGCAGGTACAGCGACGTGGAGAGGGTTTTCCGCATGTCGTGAAACTTTTTGGCGCCGTAATATTGAGCAAGCACTATCCCGGCTCCGTTGCTCAGCCCGGCCGCGAAGGAAACGGCAAACATGGTCAGAGCCGAGCAGGTTCCGACAGCCGACAGCGCCGCCTCGCCCAAGTATTGGCCGACGACCACGCTGTCGACCGTATTGTAAAGCTGCTGGAGCGCCAGGCCCAGCATGATGGGCAGGGCGAAAAGCAAGATCAGTCTGGCTTCGCTTCCTTTTGTCATATCCTTTGCCATTTTATTTCTCCAATACCCAGGCCGCCCAAAGCCAGATCGTTGAGCTCAGATCGGCCTTTTTATTTATTTGCCCGAGATCGTGACTCCGCCGAAGGCTATCCAGGGCAGCGCTGACATGCCGTCGCAGGCTGTTTCTGAGGAAATCGCCTCCACGCTGTTCAGCAGATCCGCCAGGTTGCCGCTTATCATGGTTTCGCTGACCGCCCTGACTATCTCGCCGTTGCGCACGAGATAGCTGTTTTTGGCTACCCCCGAAAAATCGCCGCCCGCTCCTGGCTCCCCGCCGGAAAACCGGCCTACGATGAGGCCCCGCTTGATTCCGCGTATGATCTCCTCCAAAGGCCTGTCGCCGGGCTTTACGATAAAGCAGCCGTCGCTGTTTTTTGCACGCGGCAGGCCGGTTTTATTTGCGGTGTACAGGGAAAGCATGAAGCTTTCAAGCCTTCCGTCCCTGATAAGATCGTAGTCCTCGGAGATAAAGCCCTCGCAGGTATATCTTTCTCCGCAGACGATGCGGCTATCTAGAGGGGCTACCGACACCGTAAGCCTTTCGTCGGCAACCTTCTGGCCCAGCTTGTCCCTCCAGACGCTGGAGCCCTCCAAAATGGCGCCGTCGGAGGTAAAATTGGCCGCTATGCCATAAAGCAAGCTGCCGAAGCAATTCGGATGCAGCAGTATGGTGCCGGTAAATTTCCCGTCAACGGGCTCGGCGTGTATCTGCCTTTCAGCGTCGGCAAGGTCTCTTGCGAGGGTGCCCAGCTCAACGAAGGGCCTGTCCAGATTGTCGAAAACTATGGAGAAATCGAAAAAAGAGGAGCTTTCTCCGCCTTCATGTCCGGAAAAGGATATATCCAGCGCATAAAGTCCGCTAAGCGTTTCAAATGCCGCTCCGTTGGTGTTTTTATACAGCTCCCTTTCGGTCGTGTGCTCAGCGGAAAGCTGCTCCACGACTACAAGCGGATATCTTGCTTTTATCGTATCCAGCAGCTCTCGAAGCCGGAAAAAAAACCTGTCCATGTCGGGTTCGGGAGCGCCCTGCAAAAAGCTGCGGACGCTGGCCTCGGGGGCCAGAGCCCAGGCCTCGTCCGCTATGCCTGAAGCCGCCGCCGCAAGACAGTCCTCCGCCGCCCTGTCTATGGCCGCGTCGTCAAAGCTGTTTATTCCTATCCCGCCCTTCCGGCCGTTCTTGAATGCCGTGAGGCTGAGGGACCTGTCGAAAATGGTGCGGTACAGGGTAAATTCTCCGGCCTCGGCGCAAAATTCCCTTGTTTCCTCGGTCCTGGCCGAGCAATAAGCCATGTCAGCCCCTCGGCTGAGCAGCGCCTCCAGCGCCCTGTCGGCGATCATATTCAAGTCCGTCATTTTTATTCACCTGCCCCCTATCGTGACCCTGCAGCGCAGCTCCGGCCCGCCCAAACCTACGGGCATGGGCTGCTTTTTCTGGCAGAAGCCCGAGCTGAGCCAGGTCATATTGCCGGAAACCATATCCACGGTTTTGAGCATTTCAAAAGCGACGCCGGATATGGTCGTGTCGAGTATGGCCCGGCCGAGCTTCCCTTTCCTGATCTCGTAGCCAAGGCTTATGCCGAACATGAATTCGCCGGTTGTATCGGCCTGCCCGTTATTGGTGTCCAGAAGGTAATAGCCGTCGTCTACGGAGGCTATCATGTCCTCAAGCCTGTCCCTGCCCGGCAAAATCGCCGTGTTTCTCATGCGTATCAGCGGCTCGTCCGAAAACATATAGGCCCGCGCGTTTCCGCCCGGCTCCATCCCGAAGCGCCGGGCTGTTTCGCGGCTGTTCAAATAGCCCACCAGCACGCCGTCCCTGATCAGCTCCACGTCGGCGGCAGGGACGCCCTCGTCGTCGGCGTAAACGGGCAGAGGCGCCGGCTTTCCGAGGGCGGCAAAAGCAAAATCCGTCATCGAGACCTTTTCGGAAGCAACCTGCATGTTCAGGCAGCCGCCTGCAACCGAGCCCCCCATGACCAGGTCGGCCTCCACAGTATGCCCGACAGCCTCGTGAGCCAGCATGCCGGCAAGCCCGCCGTCCAGCACGCAGGTTTTAAGCCCCGCCTCCGGGTAAACGCCGCTGCATTTGTCCATAAGCTTGCCGTAGTAATCGTCTATGCCTTCCAGCAGCAGAGCTGGGTCGCTGAAATTGTCCTCAAAAGAGCCGAAGCCCCCGAAGGGCTTGAACACCTCGACCGGCATCGAGCTTTTCGTTTCCGCGCTCATAAGGACATAGACATAGCAGCGCGGCAGCGAGGTATGCGCCCGGCTTCCTTCGGAGGTATATAGCAGCTTTTCCATGCTGTCGGCCCTTACCGCCACCCGGCGTCCGGTCAGCCTTTTGTATTTGCCGGCTATGAGCCCGTCAAGCTCCCGCAAAAAATCTATATAGACCTTTTGCTCCGCGTCCCGGCAATCGGCCGCCTTATTGACGCGGGCCTTGTTCAGACCGGGAAGGGGCGGAGCGCCCTTTCTTATATGGCCGTCCATAAAGGACGCGTTATCCGCGGCCGTTTTCAGCACCGTTTCGGCGGCGGCCGGGCTGAGCTCCGCCATGGAGGAAAAACCGTACACCCCGTTTTTATAGCATCTGGCCGAAACGCCGGATATCTCGCTGCGGGAATTGGTCGTCAGGTTTCCGGAAATAAGCGTAACGCTGCGGGCAGAGTTGAACTGCGCCCTAAGCTCCGCTTGCATGCCCTCCGGAAAGGCCGCTGCGCGGGCGCCTAATATATCAAACAGCATGTCCATGGCTCCTTGATCGACAATATCTTGCATGATATCACATTTGGCCCGCTTTTACAACGCAAAACCGCCCCCCGGAGCGTCTGAACGCTCCGGGGGCGGAAATGGGTTTGGCGAGGCTTGTTACTTGACGCTGGTGATGTAGATCGTTCCGACGGAGTTGTACGGAGAGCCCTCGCCGTAGTAGCAGGCCACCATACTGACCGATACGGTCTTGCCGTCGTCCATCAGGGCCTGGATGTCGTCCAAATCGGCAATCTTGCTGCCGGTAAGGTCCACAAGCTTGGCTCCAGCCGCAGGCAGGTCGGTAACTGTGGCGGAGGTGGTGATGGCCCCGTTGTAGATGTTGGTGACGGCTTCATTGTTTACGGGGTAATAGAAGCCGCTCATAGCGGTGTAGGGAGTCAGCGTGTAGTAGCCGTCGGCGTCAACGGTGTATTTGTAGAAGCCGAGGTTCAGGTAGTACGTTCCGCCGACGTTGGTGAAAATGGAAGCGTCCACCTTGGAAAGCTTGAAGCTGGTGTAGGTCCCGTCAAGGTAGGCAGAGAGGATGTAGTCCGTGCCGCCCTTGCTGTTTATGCTGGTGGAAGAAATGTAGGACCAGTAGAAGAAATTGGCCGTGTCGTTCTTTGTGGAGTAGATATAGCTTGTTCCGGGGGTGGCGGGCGCCGGAGAAGCGACAAACACAGTGCTCACCGTGTAATTGCTGGTGGTTCCCACCTGAACGGGCGAGAAGAAAACGTTGTAGGTAAGGGAGTCGTTGGGCTGCGCGCCGGCGACGGCAACCTTAAGGTCCTCGCCGGAACCGTCAACGTAGATATACTTGCAGTCGCTGTTGATATAGTAGTTGCCGCCGACGCCGTTGAAGGATGTGAACTTTATTGTGCGGGTCAGAGCCGTGCTTGTGGCGATACCGTCGACAAGGGTCAGATCGTAGTAGGTTACGCCTTCCGATACGAAAGAGGACGCCTCGTAGAGCTTGCCGGCGTTGCCCGCCAGGGAGTCGTACTCGTCCTTTGTCAGGCGGTAATTGCGCTCCACTCCGTCGGTGTCAACGCACTGGGCGTAGTAGGCCGTCGTAGAGCCGCCGTAGGAGCCGCTGCCGGTCTGAGTATAGAGGAGGGTGAGGAATACCGTAGCTTCCTTGCCGGCCTCGACCAGGTCAGCGTATACATAATAGCCCTTCATGTCAAGGTAAAGGTTGTAGGTGCTGCCAAGCTTTATGGCGTCTCCTAAGTCGCCCGTGAAGTTCTTGGAGGTATCGTCATAGTAAGCGCCGTTAATAGCCTTGGAGGCGGTGCCTATGCTGGAGACATAGATATTTTCTGCCACGGTGCACTTTATGAGCTTGTACTTGCCGCCGACCTTGATCACGTTGACCAGATCGCCCTTGGCAATTCCGGCGTATTCGACAACCTCGTCGTTGTCGGCGGTATTGCTTAGCGTGAGGGCTCCCGCGTTGGCGGGATCGTCGGCCAGGGTTATGGCTTCGGAGCCGGCTGTGGCGACGACCTTGGTTACCCTGGTGACATAGAAGGTGTTGAGCTTGTAGCCTATGATGGAGCCGTTTTCACCTAAAACAAAGCTGCCGTTTTCCATAAAATAGGCGTCCGGGCTGGCCTTGAGGGCGGAGGCGGTATAAGTGCCGGTTATGGAGGCCGCGCTTGCCGGCGTATTCACATAATCAAGCCAGTAAATGAAGTCGGCAGAGTAGTTCATGTATTTTCCGCCGAGAGCCTCATACAGGGCCTTGTATGTGGAGTAGTAGGCGTTAACCTCCCTGCTGAGGTCTATAAGAGCGTACGCGTTGAAGTAGGATATGCCGTTGCTGTCGGTCTTTGCCGTGGAGTTGTAGAAAAGCTCCGCTTCATGCCCGATAAGCTCGGCGGGTACGCTGATGCTGAACCTGTAGCTTGCGCCGCCGGAGGTCAGCACCGTGTAGGTATCGCCGGTATCGGCGGTAGCGGTAATTACGCCCTTAAGGGAGGCAAAGCCGTATTTTGTAGAAGCAAAGGTGGTGGAAGCGCTTTTCTTGTAGACGTAGCCTTCGGAGGCCGAGTAATTTACAAGCGCGACGGAGGTCATGGCGTTGTAAACGTAGAGGGCGGCTTCCTGGCGGGTAGCGGCGGCATCGTATTCCTCGGCTTCGGTGCCCGTATAGACGCCCAGGTCAGAGGCCAGCACAAACACATTGACGTCCCAGCCTTCGCCGACAAACTCATCGGCCTTGCCGTAGCCGCAGGCGCAAAGCAGCAGCTTGGCGAGCTGGGTCGCCGTAACGCTGTCGTTGGGTCCGAAGCTGCCGTTGCCGTAGCCGTTGATTATTCCCGCGTTGGAGAGGTAGTAGATGTACTTGGCGGCCCAGTCGGCAGCCTTGACGTCCTTGAACGAGGATTTTGCGGGAAGCTTTTCGGCGGCCGCTTCGCCCAGCATCATGTAGGCTATCATTTTAGCCGCCTGAGCGCGGGTCACTTCCTGCTGGGGATTGAATTCGTATTGGCCGTCGCCGTCGTCGTCGGAGCCGACAAGTATGCCGAAGCCGGCCATTACCTTGACCGCAGTGGAATAAGCGGCGCCAATGCCCGCCTCGTCCTTGAAGCCTGCGCTCGCGGTCGTGGCGGCGCTTGCGCCCACTGCGCACAGCCCGAAAGCCATGACAACGGTAAGCAGCAGCGCCAGAGACTTTTTCAGGTTTCTCATAATTCTCCTCCTGTTTAAAATTATCGCGCGTATGGGCCGCATGAGAAGACGGCCCGGGTACGGCATCGTTACGCGCAAAGCATACCCCCCGCTTGAGCGTCAAGTCAACAGACTGCGCCGGATTGTAACGCAAACGAAATAAATATGATAAATTACGCTATGATAATGTTGATATAACAGCAACTGCAACAAATTAGTGCTAAATATAAAACAATATTAATAAGGAAAGAACTGCTAAAAATAGATAATTTATCTAATAAATATGACATGAAAGCAATCGTTTTAGCACATGCGGACCAGAAAATGCCGAGCGTCCGGGGCGTCGGCGTCGTCCGGGACAGAGCGTGTAATTGGGGCAATTAAAAGCTTGACAAGGCTAAATCTATCAAGTATAATACTCTACGCCTGATTAGGCGGCGTAGCTCAGTTGGCCAGAGCATGCGGTTCATACCCGCAGTGTCACTGGTTCGAATCCAGTCGCCGCTACCATGGACGCGTCGGCAAATTGGACCTGACCGGCAAGCCGGCGCGTTTTTATGGCCCGTTGGTCAAGAGGTTAAGACACCGCCCTTTCACGGCGGTAACATGGGTTCGAATCCCGTACGGGTCACCATTTTGCGGAGGCTTAGCTCAGCCGGTTAGAGCGCATGCTTCACACGCATGAGGTCGCGCGTTCGAGCCGCGCAGTCTCCACCAAAGAAAAAACGGCTGATTTCAGCCGTTTTTTTTATACACAAGCCGGCATTTGCGCTTCCGGAGTTAGGCCGGAAAAGGAGAGAAGCCGCCCGTCAGGACGGTTTCTCTTTTGGACTATCTTGCCGCTAATAAAGCGCCGGTTTTAAACGATAAATTAAATACGGCGGCGGCAAATTCCGGCCGGATATCATGCCCGCGCGGCTGTCACAGCAAGCCGATATCCGCAAGCCAGGCCTTGACCTTGTCCCGCGCCGAATCGACCTCCACGCCCTTTACCGCGAAGCTTTTCAATACTTTTGAGTTTGGGCATAGCTTTTCGATGTCCGACGCGACGTTCTGAAGCCCGCCCATGCCGTGGGTGCAGAAGGGCGCAACGGTTTTGCCGGAAAGATCGCTGGCGGAAAGGAAATTCCTGACGGCGGGCGTCATTGTCGCCGCCCAGTTCGGCGTGCCGATAAAGACGATGTCATATTGGCTCAAGTCGGCTTTGATCGAGCCGTTTTCGGCTATCTCGGCCAGATCGCCGCCTGTTTCCGAGCCTATCATGCCCGCAAGCTTTTTCGTGTTTCCGGTTTGGGAGAAATAAGCTATGAGAATCTTGCCTTTCATTTGAGCGCCTCCTAATGGATATATTTGACTACAATATAGCAGCGAGGCCCTTTTCCTGTCCAGTCCTCTTTGACACAAAAGTTTTATGTGCTATACTGCGGAGGGGACGTGAATTAATGGCTGTTGATAAAGGCGCCGGGCCCTATCAGATAATAAGGTCCGGCCGCAGGACGGTCGCTATTGAGGTCAAAAGGGACTGCACGGTTGTCGTGCGGGCTCCAAAGCTCATGAGCGGCGCGGAAATAGGCCGCATAGTGGAAGAGCACCGGGCTTGGATAGAAGCTCATGTTGAAAAGGCAAGGCAAAGCGCCGGCAAATATGCCGAGCCCGGCGAAGCCGAGCGCCTGGAGTATATAAGAAGGGCAAAGGAATATTTGCCGGGGCGCGTTGCGCACTACGGCTCTCTCATGGGTCTGGCTCCGTCGGGGATTGCGATTACCGGAGCGGCGACGCGCTTCGGAAGCTGCAGCCCGAAAAACCGCCTGTGCTTTTCCTGGAGGCTTATGAGATATCCCGATGAAGCCATCGACTGCGTAGTGGTGCACGAGCTCGCGCATATAGCGGTCAAAAACCACGGAAAGGACTTTTACGCGCTTATAGAAGCCGTAATGCCCGACTACAGGCTCAGGAAAAGGCTGCTGAAGACTATAGTCCGGTAGCGGGCCGGGGCTTGCAGCGCGGTTTATATGCAGCTTTGCGGCACTGCGCGCATGTTGAAGCTGCACAACGCATATGCCGTCATAACCACATGGATAATACGGGTGGTCATATGGATCAATATGAAGGTCAATATTCCGAAGAGGCTCGCCGACTGCTTGTAAAATGGAACTGCATGACCAAAAATATGCACAGCGCGCTTCTGAGGTTTCGGCTTCTGGGAGAAAAGGCGTCTAAAATGGGGCCCGATGGGCTTCAAAGGCTTAACAGGCTGTTTCAGGAGGAGCGTCTGGGCGAGCTGTATGACGAGATAGGGCGGCGGCTGAAAAGCTTTTCCGACACCCGGGGCGTAGAAAAGCTGCTGCCGGAGCGGGAGGAGCTTGCCGAATCCGGCGGCATGGCCAGATTTGTGGATTTCAGAATCAGCGAGGAGGCCCTGCCCGAGTTTGACAGGTGCATAGACGAAATGAACGAGCTTGTAATAGAACTGGCGGCAAAGCTGTTCCTGCTGAAATTATGATCTTTGCGCGTTTAACTGGGGAGGTGCGCATGTGACAAAGGCTGACAAAATGAAGATTGCGCTGGAATACGCGCATGATTCCTTCAACAACGGGGAGTGCCCCATAGGCGCGGCGATATTTCTGGACGATGAGCTTATAGTCGGGTGCGGCTCTCAGGGCGAAACGAAGAACATCTACCTTTCCCACGCGGAAATGAGGGCATTGTGCGCCGCAGATATCAGAGGCTATACGATTTTTGAAAGAAAGCGCATGCAGCTCTACACTACCCTGGAGCCTTGCATGATGTGCATAGGAGCCGCCATGAGCTTTTACCTGGGAGAGATCGTATACGCCCTGGAATCAAGGATCGACGGGGCTGTGGATTTTGCAAAAACATATATGGCCGGCCGCACGGTGGAAGGGTTGCCTTCCTATGAGCTTCCGGTAATAACGGGCGGCATATTGAGGGAAAAGAGCCTTGAGCTTCTGCGCAGCTTTGCCGACCTCTATCCCTACAGCCCGTCCTCGGAATTTTGCCGTACGCTCGTTAGACTGTCCGAATAAAGTAAGCCGCATGATATCCAGGAAAGGATTGATAAGGACGGATGAACCGCAAAAAGGTGATCGGCACGGCGCCGGACTGCTCATGGCTGGGCAGGCCCGAGAGGATTTCGCGCTTCAGGAGCGAGCTGAGCTGCGACGTGGCCGTTATCGGAGCAGGCATAGCGGGCTGCGCTGCGGCGCAGGCCGCCGCAGAGGCCGGGGCCAGGGTTATAATAATTGAGAAATTCAATACCCCTACGATGCACGGCACGGACATCGGCGCGATTGGCTCAAAACTCCAAAAATCGCTGGGCATAGAAATCGATAGGGCCCTGGCGGCGCGCCTGATTTACCAGTGGGGCCAGAGTCAGGCCAATTTCCGCCTCATCAGAACCTTTGCCGACAGAAGCGGCGAGGTCATGGACTATTATATAGACATGGCCGAGAAATGCGGTCTGAAGGTTACGCTCAACGACTACATGACCGCCCGCGTCGACTGGGACGGGCTTGAGGACAGATTCAAGCAGTTCAGGACAGCCCATAATTTCCGGCCCGCCGACGGAAGCGGCATACCCCATTGCCGGTGGGAGGCCGCCTATTTTACCAATATGGTCGTCAAGTCGGCAAAAAGTCTGGGCGCCGAATTCATGTTCCGAACGGAGGCCGCGCAGCTTATTCATAGAAGCGGCAGGGTATTGGGCCTCATAGCGAAAACAAAAGACGGCCATATAAAGATAAACGCCTTAAAGGGCGTCATACTCGCGACAGGCGGGATTACAGACAACAAGGAAATGATAGACCGCTGGTGTCCTATTGCGCTCCGGGCCGACAAGAGCGACTATTTCCCTTTCGGCGGAAACATGGGCGACGGGATAAGGCTGGGAGTCTGGGCCGGCGCTGCGGTGACCCGCTGCAATCCCGCCCCGGTGATACATCCGGTAAATTTCAGCCCTCTCGGCCCGGGGATACAGACAAGCTGGCTGACGGTGGACCGGAACGGGGAGCGCTTTTGCTGCGAGGTTGGCTTCGAGCCTATCGTGACAAACGCCAGAATGAACGCTCCGGGCAACATAGCATGGGCCGTGTGGGACAGCCGCTATAAGGAGCTTGCCTTGAAGCAGGAGCCGCATAAGGCCCGGGCCTTTATCGACGGGCTTGACGAGGCGGTTGAAGCATCCGTGGCTTCCGGGGAATACGTCAGGGCCGATACGCTTGAAGCCTTGGCGGAAAAGCTGGGCATCCCGGCTCAAGCCTTTAGCGATACCGTCAGGCGCTACAACGGCTGGTGCGACAAGGGCTTCGACGAGGATTTCGGCGTGCCGGAGCGCTTCCTTTGCCCGGTGAGGGAGGGGCCCTTCTATGCGGCTAAAATAAGCGCTTGGCTGCTCAACCTTCCCCACGGCCTGCATGTAGACCATAATTCGCAGGTTTTGACGGAAAGCGACGAGCCTATCGGAGGCCTGTTTGCCGTTGGAAACGTGCAGGGCGATTTTTTCGCAAATTCCTATCCCGTGACCGTTCCGGGAGCCAACCACGGCCGCTCGGTTACATTTGGGCGGCTGGTGGGCAGGGCGCTTGCCTTTGGCAAAACATTGTCGGAAATATGAGCGTTCGGAGAGATATGCTATGACCGCAGGTATAACAAGAGAAGAAGCGCTGAAGCTGCTGAAGAAATACAACAAGGAGCCCTTCCATATCCAGCACGCGCTGACTGTGGAGGGCGTGATGAGGTGGTACGCAAATAGGCTGGGATACGGCGAGGACGAGGAATTCTGGGGTCTGGCCGGCTTGCTGCACGACGTGGATTTTGAGGCTTTTCCTGATAGGCACTGTATTGCTGCCCCGGCTTTGCTCGGGGAGATAGGCTGCTCCGAGGAGCTGGTTCACGCTGTCTGCTCCCACGGCTACGGCCATTGCTGCAATGTGGAGCCGTCCCATGAGATGGAAAAGGTGCTTTTTGCCGCCGACGAGCTTACCGGGCTAATCGGGGCCGCGGCCCTTATGCGCCCATCGAAAAGCGTTATGGACATGGAGGTTTCGAGCCTCAGGAAAAAATACAAGGACAGAAAATTCGCTGCGGGCTGCTCCCGCGAGATAATCGCGGAAGGCGCCGCGCTGCTGGGCTGGGAGCTGGACCGGCTGCTTGGGGAAACCATAGAGGCCATGCGCTCCTGCGAGGCGTCCGTGGCCGGAGAAATGGAGCGCCTTGCCCGCTGAAATCGGCGAAATATGCCGCGCTGCGTCGGAAAACTCAGCGCGGCATATTTTATGTGCTGTTTTGGGACGCAAGCGCCGGGGCAAGCAGCTCGGCGCTCCTGGCCATTATTTCGTCGAAGCGGCGGCCCAGCAGCCTTCTGGCCTTCTCATACTCCGCGTAACCCGTTCTCGTTCCGTGCATGTCGCTGCCGAGAGCAAAGACCCGGCCCTGATCTACCAATTTGAAAAGCCTGCCTCTTTGGAAAAAGCGGCAGACGCCCTCCGCGTTGAGCTGGAAGCAGACCCCGATTTCAAGGAGCTTTGCGGCCTCCTTTGCCGGGTAACGATCGATATGGGCCATGACCGGAGCAAGACCCAGCCTGTCTCTTACCGCCCTAACCGTTTCGATATATTCGCCGTCCCATACCGTAAAGGGCATTTCTAAAACTATGCACCTTGTGCCGGCGACGCAAAGCTCCTCTATGCCCTCCAGCCTGTCTATGCCCTTGCAGACCGTTGCTTCCGAGCCTACCAATACGGCCGGCCTATCCGGCGCCAGGCTTCTCAGCTCAGCCTCCGCCTCTGCCCGACGCGCTAAAAAATTGCCCAGCGTTTCCCTGTCCGGATAGAAATGGGGCGTCGCTACAACCAGATCTATGCCCGCCCTATAGGCCAGCTCAAGCTGCCTGGAGGATTCCCCGGCTCCGGAACAGCCGTGGTCGGCTCCCGGCAAAATGTGAGCGTGGAAATCTATAATCATTGCGCCTACGTTTTCTTTTCCCCGTCGCCGTAGCGGTAATTGTAGTCGTATTTATAGCGGTAATATTTGTAGCTGTAGCGGCTCCCGTAATAGCCCTTTCTGTAGTAATTTTGGGCAAGGCCGCTTGTATCGTTGAGAAGAAAGCCCAAAATCCTGCCGTTTACTTCGCTGATGCCGCCAACCGCGTGCTTGAGGTCCGCCAAGCGCAGCTTGCCTGACCTGACGACGAAAATATAGCCGGAAACGTGCTTGCCGAGCAGGGTCGCGTCCGTCACAACCTCGACCGGGGGGCAGTCGATAAAGATAAATTCGAAATGCTGCTTCAAAAAGCCGATAAGCTCCGCCGTCTTGCCGCCGCTGAGAAGCTCGGCGGGGTTGGGAGGGATGTCGCCCGCGGGAAGAAAGCTGAGGTTTTCAAAGTCTGTAGCGCGAACGTCCACGTCGTTTGAAAGGCCAGCCAAGACCTCGCTCAGGCCGCCGCTGTGCCCGCAGTTGAAATACCTGTGCAGGGTAGGCCTGCGCATATCCCCGTCTATAATAAGCGTCTTTTTGCCCAGCTGGGAAAAGGTTATGGCAAGATTGACGGCGTTTATGCTCTTTCCGTCGCCCGGCAGAGCGCTTGTTACGGCGTAGACAGGGCAGCTCTCCTCGTGCGTCATGAAAACAAGCTTTGTTCTGACCGAGTTGTAGGCCTCCTTGACCGCAAAGGGGGTATCGTTGTTCAGGAGCCTCTTTACGCTGTCCTTATTGAATTCATTATTGTCTTTTTTTGCCAAGCTCTTTTTAGCCTTCATTTTTCCGCCCTTGCCTCCTTGCTCTTCTTCAGGTTTTCAGGCAGAGCTATTTGGGGTATGCTGCCAAGGACGGGAATGTCATGCAGGCCCTCAAGATCCTCCTCAAGCCACACGGCCGTGTCGAGCATCTGGAGCAGCATGCAGACGCCGAAGCATATGACTATGCCGATGAGAAAACCTATGGCGACATTCCTTTTCATGCTTGGAGATGCGGGCTTATCCGGAAGCTTGGCATGGTCGATAACCTCGACGCTGCCCGCCTTTACGACGCGTATTATTTCTCGCGGAGCTTCATCGGCAATGGAATTGGCTATTTTTTGCGCAAGCTCGGGGTCGGTGTTGCGTACGGTGACCTCGAAGGCTTCGGTGTTGTTCATTGCCGAAGCGCTTATCATGTCGCCGAGCTCCTTTGCCGTATACGAAAGCCCAAGCGCCTTAATTACGGAATCCAAAACGGTATTGCTTTTCAATATGACTATATATGTATCCACAAGCGACTTCGACGCGCTCAGCTCCGAAGTAGTTACCGCCGAGTTTTCCCGCTCCTGATTGTAAACATACATCGATACCTTGGCTTCATAAACAGGCTCAATAAAAAAAAACGTAAACAGACCAACCGCCGCTCCGCATAATACACCGGCCGCCAGGATCAGGATCCAGCGTCTTCTTATCAGTCTCCATATGTCGAGCAGGCTTATTCCGGTATCGGCCAAATCAAGTTCACTCCTATGAGCTTAATTTAAATAAATAAACGTTAAAATATGAACGTCCGGCAACGTTGAAGATTTTTCTTAACCTCATTTTTGTGTTAAAACATATACATATGTAAGATGATACCACGACCGCCGGGTTATTTCAAGATAATTAATGGTCGGGACTGCGCCGTTTTTATCCAGCCTGCTCCGGCCAGGCCGTTCCCGGCGCGGACCGCGCTAATACACTAATATGCCGCCATCCTTGCAAATGTTTCTGTTTACATTGGCGGCGTTTTATAATAGACTGTAATAGCGCATCCGCGCGGCTTTTAATAATTAATCACCGGGAGGCATTATAATGTCGGTAAACCTTAAGGGGCGCTCGCTGCTGACGCTTATGGATTTTACGCCGGAAGAAATACGCTATTTGCTGGATTTGGCCCATGAGCTTAAAAGAAAGAAAAAGGCCGGCATAAAGGGCGATTTGCTGAGCGGTAAAAATATAGTGCTGCTTTTTGAGAAGACCTCGACCCGCACGCGTTGCGCCTTTGAGGTGGCGGCTATGGACGAGGGCGCGGGAGTGACATTTCTCGACCCGAAAGCCTCCCAATTTGGAAAGAAGGAGAGCATAGCCGACTCCGCAAGAGTCCTGGGACGCTTTTACGACGGCATCGAATTCCGGGGCTACGACCAGCGCACGGTGGAGCTGCTGGCGGAATACTCGGGAGTTCCCGTATTCAACGGCCTTACGGACAGCGACCATCCGACCCAGGCCCTTGCCGACATAATGACGCTGGAGGAAAACGTAAAGAAGCCTTTGAGCGAGTGCAAGCTTGTGTTCTGCGGAGATACGCGCAACAATGTGGCGTACTGCCTCATGTATATCTGCTCCAAGCTCGGCATCCATTATGTGGGCTGCGGCCCGAGGGAGCTGGCTCCGGCGGCGGAGGTTATGGCCGCCTGCCTGGCCGAGGCCGAAAAGACGGGCGCCGTAATAGAGTATTGCTGCGACCCGTACGAGGCCGTCAAGGGAGCGGACGCCCTGTATACGGACATATGGGCGTCCATGGGCGAGGAGCACCTGATCCCGGAGCGGGTAAGGCTCCTTTCGCCGTATAAGGTAACCAGCGGGCTTTTTGCCGCCGCGGGAAACCCGGACTGCATTTTCATGCACTGCCTGCCCAGCTTCCACGACTTCAATACCGATATGGCCGCCGAGCAGCTCGCGCTGGGCTATGATATACGCGAGGTTGACGACGAGGTGTTCTGCTCTCCCAATTCGAAAGTCTTCGACGAGGCCGAGAACAGGATGCATACGATAAAGGCGGTCCTTGTGGCTTTTATAAGAGGCGGCGCGTGAAGGCCTGCGGGCGGCATTAATTTATATCGCTAAATTTATTGCTTGAAATAGCAGAAAAGCATAAATTCAGCCGCGAATTTCACAGAAAGGCGCAAAACCGGCGTTTGCGGCGCATATTGGCGGCCTGCGGAGCGGAAATGCGGCTGCAGCCGCCACGGATATGGTATAGACTTGCGCTGAATTTAGCCCCATGGGGCCTAATATCCAACCCTTGCGCCCTGTCTGGAGCCGCCGCCTTGCGGCTTTTAAACGATAAAGGAACTATTGCATATGGAAAGTCTGTTGAAACGCACATGGGCGGAAATAAGCCTTAAAAATATAGAACACAATTACAAGTGCCTGCGCGGCCTGCTGCCCGCAGGCGTCGGTCTGATGGGAGTGGTCAAGGCGGACTCCTACGGCCACGGAGCTGTGCCCGTAGCCCATCGCCTGCAGGACTTGGGCTGCGAGTATTTGGCCGTGACGACTATAGACGAAGCCGCGGAGCTGCGCGAGAGCGGAATATCCATACCGATCCTTGTCCTCAGCCCCACTCCGGCCGAATACGCCGGGGAGCTTGCCCGGCTGGGCCTGACCCAAGCGGTCGGGGATATAGAAACGGCAAGGGAGATGTCCCCGCTGCTGACAAGGCTCGGCTTGGAGCTTAAGGCGCATATAAAGCTGGAAACGGGCATGGGCCGCACGGGCTTTACCGCCGGAGACGAGAGGGCCTTCGGGGAGCTTTTGGAGCTGCTGGCCCTGCCGGGAATAAGGGCGGAGGGCATTTTCACGCATTTTGCCGTTTCCGAACGCGCCGACGACCCCTTCAGCGGAGAGCAGTATTTAAGATTTGCGGACACCGTATCCAGGCTTGAAAAAGAAAGCGGCCATAAGTTTGCGCTCCGGCACTGCTCCAACAGCGGGGCCGTACTGAATTTCAGAGCCTTCGACCTGAATATGGTCAGGCCGGGGATAATTTTGTACGGCATGTATCCGGGCGAAAAGGCGGGCGGCATAGAGCTGCGGCCCGCCATGGAGCTTAAGACGCGCATAGCCGCGATAACCCTCCGCAAGGCCGGGGACACCATAAGCTACGGGCGCGCCTACACCGCCCGCAGGGATATGCGCGTGGCCGTGCTTCCCATAGGCTATGCCGACGGGCTGCACAGGGTCCTGTCGGGCAAAATGGAGGTTCTGATAAACGGCAAAAGGGCTCCCCAAATAGGCCGGATCTGCATGGACATGTGCATGGCGGACGTTACCGGCATACCCGAATGCCGCGTGGGCGACGTTGCCACGATTTTCGGCGAAGGGCTTCCCGCCGAGGAGCTGGCGGAAAAGGCCGGCACCATAAACTATGAAATCGTCTGCTCCGTATCCAAGCGAGTGCCGAGGGTCTATATAGACTGACCTATGTCGTCATAGGGAACCTCGGCGGCCAGCGCCCTGTTTGTATAGCGCCCGTCGCCCGTCACTTCTTTTATGACCTCGATATAGTACGGCAGCTCTATTTCCCGCTCCTCGCCGTCAAGCTCTATCTCGAGAAGGGCCCTGTCCTTCCAGAAGGGAAAAACGTCGATTTCAAGCACAAACCCCTTATGACCTACCTGCCAGCGCGTCTTTTCTATCGCCTTCAAGCCCGGCTCCGCCCGCAGGAGCAGGGACTCGTATTCCCCGCGGCTTATGCGGCGCTCCGCCTCCATGCGCGTCATGTCGCTGACGCGCGTCTTTTCGGTCCGGGTATATTCAACGACACCGCCGGCCTCGCTGCGCCTGACTCTTGAGGAGGAGCCCCCGCCGCCGCCGATATAGGTCTGGGTTATTTCGGATCTTGCAAAGCAGAGCCTGTCAAGCTTGTCAATATCAGGATACCTTATCAGAAACCTGCGCTCTATCTCCGGGTGGAATTTCCCGTCCCTTTTATTCATGCCGCACCTCTTTTTATTGCCGCTTTAAGTGCAATATTATCATTTGGCGGAGGCCTCTTCAATGTCCAAAGCTTCGAAAGAGATAATAAACGACCTCACGACCGGCAGCGTTTCAAAAAAGCTGTTCAGGTTTGCGCTGCCCTTCATATTGTCCACGCTGCTGCAAACAGCCTACGGCATCATAGACATGATGATAGTGGGGCAGTTTGTCGGAAAGACCGGCCTCAGCGCGGTGAGCATAGCCTCTCAGCTCACCTGGGTCACGACGGCCCTCTGCATGGGCTTTACCAACGGCGGCCAAATCATCATATCCCAGCTCATAGGCTCGGGGAGGCGGGGCGACCTGCAAAAGACGATAGGCACCGTGGCTTCCTCGGTCTTCATTATAGCCGTTTTAGTTACCGCGGCGGGTCTTTCGCTGCTTCGTCCCATGCTGACCCTTCTCAGCACGCCGGCGGAAGCGTACGACGACGCTGCGGGCTACCTTGGCATAGTGTTTTTGGGCACCTTGTTTACCTTCGGGTATAATCTGACCTCCTCCGTTTTCAGGGCCATGGGGGATTCGAGGCATCCGCTTGTGTTCGTAGCCATAGCGGCGGGGGTAAATCTCACGCTGGACTATCTTTTCGTGGCGGTTTTCCAGTGGGGCGTCCGGGGCGCGGCGATAGCGACCATAATAGGACAGGCCGTAGCCTTCGCCTTTTCGGTTAGGTTCCTCTACAGGCACAGGGAGGAGTTTTGCTTTGATTTCCGGCTTGCAAGCTTTCGCCTGGACAAGCCTACGCTCTCCAAGCTCGTAAGGCTGGGCATTCCCTTTGCCTTCCAGAACGGGGCGATAAGCATATCCTTTCTCTTTGTGAACAAGTATATCAACACCTACGGCGTAGTCGCCTCCGCCACCTTTGGCACCGGCACCAGGATAGAGCAGTTTCCCTGGGTCATAATCAGCGGGGTCATGATGGCTACGGCTACCATGGTGGGCCAGAATATGGGCGCGGGAAAGCACGACAGGATGAAAAAAGCCGTAAATATCAGCGCGGCGGTCTGCGCCGTCTCCGCCGCGGTTTTCATGCTGCTTTTTTATCTGTTCCCCAGAGAAATTTATTCGATTTTTACGACCGACCCCGACGTCCTTGAAATGTGCCCCATGTTCATGACGGCCCTGATAGCGTCGCTTCCGGCTACCAGCATGATGTGCCCCTATCAGGCCTTTATCGAGGGCATAGGCAACGCCGCCCTTGTAATGGTCATAGCCTTGCTGGACGGCTTTGTCAGCCGCATAGTCATAAGCCTTCTTCTGGCCCGGGTATTCGGCCTGGGTCTTATGGGCTGGTTTTTGGGCTACGGGCTTGCGGCCTATGTCAATACCATACTGAGCGTTATATATTATTACAGCGGAATATGGAAAAAACGCAAATCGCTGGTAGGCTGAGCCTTACGGCCGTCGAGGGAGGAAAATATGTTCGAAGGCTTTTCAACTAAAACGAGCGAGTTTTTATGGGGGCTGATGCTGAACAACGAGAAGCCCTGGTTTGAGGCAAACCGCGAAAGCTTTGAAAAGCATCTGCGCCGGCCCCTGCGCGAGCTGGCCCTTCAGACCGCCTCGGAAATGAACGCCAGGTTTCCTGATGCGAAGCTCAACCTCCACATCGCGAGAATACACCGCGACGCCAGGAGGCTGCACGGCAGGGGCCCCTACAAGGACCACCTGTGGTTTTCGCTGAAAAACTGGGACGGGCTTCTTGAAGGGCCGATGTTCTGGTTCGAAATCGGCGCAACGGAATATTCATACGGAATGGGCTTCTATTCGGCGGCTCCGCGGCAGATGGAGGCTTACCGGGCCGCGATAGACGCCGATCTGAGCAAATTTGAGCAGATGGCAAGGGCCGTCGAGGCTCAGAATACCTTTGTCCTTGACGGCGAGGATTACAAAAAGCCGAAGGGAGACAGGGGACCGCTTATAAACAAATGGTATAATAAAAAGACCGTCGGCCTTATAAGCTGGCATGAGTTCGGCGGCGCTCTCCTCTCCACCGAGCTTCCAAGCCTTCTTGCCGACGGCTATTCGTTTTTGATGCCGTATTATGAATTTCTTTGCGCGGCGATGATGTGACGCCAAAGCCTCTCGGAAAGGGCTCCAGGCTCCGCCCTTTTTCCGCCGGCGCGCCGCCTTCGGGAACGAGGCTGATTACGGCGTTCCGGGCGGAGCGGTCTTCACGCCTGCTAGGGGTTTTTGGCCTTCTCGGACAGCTCCGCCAATATCCCTTCAAATTCGGAGTAGTATTTCTCCTTGCTTTCATGCCCCTCAAGATGGAGCTTCATGCGCGTCAGGCTTGTCAGGATTGCTGGAATCCAGCGGTAAGGAATACCGATAAGAAGGGTATCGGAAGGATAAAGCCGCCTGCCGTGGGGCCCGTGAATCAGCGCGGGAACTATAAAGTTGACCTCCTGCGTTTTATACGGATAAATGAGCAGCCATGCGCAGCCCATAACAGGGGTGCACGAGGACTTGTACATTTCCCCCGTCGAGTAGGTCATGGCCCGCATAACAAGCTCCGCTTTTTCCGGCTTTGCGCTGATTACAAGGACGTCCGGGTCGTATACAAGCTGATCGTACGGGCAGAAAGAAACGTAATTTGCCACTTTCCTTTCAAGCCTGGGAACAAACTGGTAAAAATGCTGGTTGCAGCGCGGCTCGTCGAATACGCCGAGCCTGGCTCCTATTTGGCCGCTTTCGGCAAAGGGCGCCATGTCCTCCATGCCCAGAAGTATCTTGCCGACGCAGGTTTCGGTATGACCGGCCGAGAAATAGAAAGGCCTGTTTTCCTTTTGGGCTTTTCTCAGCATCTCGCAAAGCGACAGACGGGCGTCCGGTTCAAGCGGGGGAACCTCTGCCGGCCTGAAAAAGTCGAACTTGACGCCTATAGGAGCGTCCTCAAGCTCCAATAAGTCGAGCGGCGAATAATCATATTTAAGCTTCATCATATCTTGCCCTCCTTCAAGTTCCGCATAATGCCAACAAGCATAAGTTGAACAATTAATTAAAACTGCGCAGCCCAATGAACGCACGCAAATTTCATTGAGCTGCGCCGTTTTTCAGCGGCAAATGTATTGTTATCCTGGTTCCGGCTCCCTCGCGGCTTACGACGCTGAACCAGCCGCCGTGCCGCTCCACTATCCACTTGGCTATCGCCAGGCCAAGGCCGCTGCCTCCGGTGGAGCTGTTTCTGGCCTTGTCGCTGCGGTAAAACCTCTCGAAAATGTGCTCCAGATCCGCCGCGGCTATGCCGCTCCCGTTGTCCTGCACGACGACGCAGGCCTCGTTTGCCTGTCCGCGCCGGAGCCGCAGGGAAATAATGCCGCCCTCCGGCGTGTACTTGGCCGCGTTGTCGACAAGTATGCGCACCGACTGCTTGAGCATCGCCGGGTCCGCCTCCGCCACGATGTCCTCCGGAACGCTCAGCCTGTACTCGTGCTTGGGGTCTATCATTTCCGACTCGTCGTGTATCTCGCCCAGCATCTCGGCCAGGCTCAGCCTTTCCGGCGTAAAGCTCTGCCTGCCCATGTCGCCCCGGGCGAGGAAGAGGAGCTGCTCCACAAGCACCTTCATATGCTCGGCTTCCGTTTTAATGGCGCTTATGGCCTCGTCAAGGATCTTTTCGTCGTTTTTGCCCCATCTGTCCAGCATGCCGGCGT
The DNA here is from genome assembly GCA_029265405.1 of Clostridiales bacterium. Taxonomy (GTDB): domain Bacteria; phylum Bacillota; class Clostridia; order Oscillospirales; family Oscillospiraceae; genus JAJUJI01. Next base: position 108,258 of record JAJUJI010000001.1, read on the forward strand.
AGCCCTGTATGACGGCGATGGGCGTCCTCAGCTCGTGGCTCGCGTCGTCCACAAAGCGTATCTGCTGCCGGTAGCTCTCGTGCATGCGCCTGATGAGATTGTTCACCGCGTTTTCAAGGCCGGCCAGGGTTTCGTCGCCTATGTTCAGCTTGGCGTCCGGCGTGGCGGCGTTGAGGTGGTCTATCGCGTCCTGAAGGCTCCTGAACCGGCCCTCGTCGAAGCCGCCGCGGGAAAGCCTGTTTGCCGCCGATGCTATGGCGTCTATGGACTTGAGGTGCTTTCTGATGGGTATCGCGCCGAAGATGCAGCCGTTAAGCCAGTTTATAAGCTGAAGCGCCAAAGCTAAGGACAGCGCCCCGGCAACCACCAGGGCAAAGTTGCCGACCGCCGCCGAGTTGTCCCCGAAATGATAGACCGCGCTGCCGACGGTGTCGATGAGGTTGGGGCAAACGGTCCAGGTGACTCCGCGCCGCAGCGTCCAGCTGAAGGCAACGCCCGCCTGATATTCGGTGACGAGGCACCATGCGGCGGTCAGCGCCAGAGCGAGAAACGCGTCGAAGGCAAGGAGCCTGAACAGCCGCTTTACGCTGAGCTCGAAATTGATCCTCCTTGCCAGCGCCTTCGAGCCGGCAAAGCGCGACGCGGCGCGAGCGTCCCGGCCGTCAACCCCGCTCATTGCCGCTCGTCCTTGATGACGTAGCCGACGCCCCTTACCGTCTGTATTGCGCCGACGCCCTTTTGCCGCAGATACCGCACATAGACGTCCACCACGTTGGTTTCGCCCATATAGTCATAGCCCCAGACCCTTTCAAGAAGGCTGTCCCGGGACATGACTATGTTTTTATTTTCCAGCAGGGTCTGGAGAAGGGTAAACTCCTTGTTGGTGAGCTGCAGAGGAATACCGTCGCAGCTTGCCTCGCGTGAGGAAACGTTCAGCGTGAGGCCGCCGCAGGACAGCGTTTCCGCCTTAAGCCGCGAGCCGTAGCGGAGCAGGGCCCTTATCCTTGCCAGCAGCTCCTCAATCGCGAAGGGCTTTGTTATATAGTCGTTGGCTCCCAGGTCGAGGCCGCTGACCTTGTCCATGACCGCGTCGCGCGCGGTCAGGAGTATCACCGGCACCTGGGAGCTTTTGCGGAGCCTGCGGAGAACCTCGAGCCCGTTCAATTCCGGAAGCATGATGTCCAGAATGATCAGGTCGAAGCCCCCGCCCTCGGCCATTTCAAGGCCGGTTCTGCCGTCCAGGGCTTTTTGGGCCTCGTAGCCCTCGTGGACAAGCTCAAGCTCTATAAAACGAGCTATTTTGGCCTCGTCCTCAATAATCAGAATCCTTGTCGCCATAGGCCTTCGCATTCTCCTTCTGGCTTTCTTCTTTTCTCTCGCTTACGTAGCTCCTTATGCTTTCCGCGTAGCCGGCAGCCTTGTCGAACACCTCGTTGACCTCCTGCCTGCCGAGATCCTCGCCCTTGAATGTGTAGCGGAACCTGAACAGCAGGCCTACGGCAAGCAGTATCAGCACAGCGTACGGCGCGCAGAACAGCAGGACGATGAGCAGCAGCACGGGTATGACCAGTATGGTTTCACCGTTGCGTCTGATCTCAAACTTATTTGTTATGCCTTTTTTCAAAAGACTGAGCAGCCATCTGCACGTTTTAGCGAAACCCGAGTCGCCGCTCCGCTCGCAAGGCATGAGGCCCGTTTCCTTGCCGCCGCAGGCGCTGTTTGTCGTGTAGCTGCTTGTTGCCTTTACGGTCTTTCCCGATTTCTCCAGCTCTATGACAGAGTCAAGCAGATCCCAGTTGTTGCGCTCCAGAGTCCGTTTGGCCTCCTCAAAGCTTATATCGGCCATCTCGCGGAGCTTTTCAACCATTTCAAGCTGAGTCATTTTTATCCCTCCATTTTTCATGGCAGGCTTTTGCCACTGGCCGGAGGATATCACGGGCAAATTAAGCGGCAATTCAGCCGAGATTAAAACGATATTAATTTATTGCTAGCGCTTGGTTAAGCATATCAAGTATAGCAAAATCACATTGTAATTGTCCAATATATTATGTATAATGCAGGCAAGCTTCAAATACGGCCAGACGCCGCCGGTATCGCGGCGGGGGCCCGGCAGACCTGAAAGAAAGGCTTTATGAGTGAAAAATATATATTGTTCGACCTGGACGGAACGCTGACCGACCCGGGGCTAGGCATCACAAACTCCGTAATGCATGCCCTGCGCAAGCTCGGCATCGAGCCTCCCGCGAGAGAGGAGCTGTATAAATTCATCGGGCCGCCCCTGGCGGAGTCCTTCGAGGTTTTTTTCGGTTTTTCGCGGGAGAAGGCAAGGGAGGCCATAGCCTATTACCGTGAATATTACGCCGAGAAGGGGATTTTTGAGAACAGGCTTTATCCGGATATCCCGAAGGCTCTTGATTTTTTAAAAGACAGGGGTTATACTCTGCTGGTTGCAACATCAAAGCTTGAAATCCATGCAAAGCGAATACTCGAGCGTTTCAAAATAGGCGGATATTTTGATTTCGTGGCCGGAGCAGACCTTGAGGAAACAAGGGTCGAAAAGGCGGACGTGATACGCTACGCGCTCGGCGCGGCAAATGCCGGGGCCTGCGCGAGGGCGGTAATGGTGGGCGACAGGAAGCACGATGTCATAGGCGCGAAAAAGTGCGGGCTTCGCTCGGTCGGCGTGCTGTACGGCTACGGGTCGCTTGAAGAGCTGCGGCAGGCCGGCGCGGAGAGCATCGCTGAAGAAGCAAAAGATATTCCCGGCGCCGTTCTGCAATTACTTGAGAAGGAATGAGCGGGTTTTTCGTACTGACGATATGAGAATATTGAAAAAAATACCGTCCGCCAGGATAATAGCGCTCGGCTTTCTGGCGGTCATTGCGGCAGGAACACTTTTGCTGTCCCTGCCCATAGCGCACACCGGGGCAGAGCGGGTAACAGTTTTTGACGCGCTCTTTACGGCGACCAGCGCGGTATGCGTGACGGGCCTTGTCGTCGTGGATACGGGGACGGCATATACAGTGTTCGGCAAAACGGTCATTATGCTGCTGATACAGGCCGGAGGCCTGGGCGTGGCGACGCTTGGCATAGCGGTCACCGTTCTTGTGAACAGGCGCATGACATATAAGGACAGCCTGCTGATCAAGGATTCATTGAACACGGAGAACCTGGGCAGCGTGAACTGGCTGCTGAATAAGGTCTTTCTTGTTACGCTTTGCGCCGAGGCGGCGGGGGCGCTGCTGTCCTTTGCGGTTTTCAGCAGGGACTATCCCTTTTGGAAGGCGCTGGGCATAAGCATATTCCATGCCGTCTCCGCCTTCAACAACGCGGGCTTCGATTTGCTGGGAGGCATGCGCAGCCTTACGGGCTACAGCCATAACATCCCGCTCAATCTGATAACCTGCGCGCTGATTGTAAGCGGAGGCCTCGGCTACCTTGTGATATTGGATATAATAAGGAAAAAGCGCCTGAGAAAGGTCAGCCTTCAGTCCAAAATCGTGCTCTGCACGACCTTCGCCCTTATAAGCGCCGGAACGCTGCTCCTTTTGGCTACCGAAGATGTGGGCTTCCTTGGAGCCTTGTTCCAGAGCGTCACGGCCAGGACGGCGGGCTTCAATACTTACGACATTGCCGCCTTCAGCTCCGCCGGACAATTGGCGCTGTGCTGCCTGATGTTTATAGGAGCCTCTCCGGGCTCCACAGGCGGCGGCATTAAGACCACCACCTTCTTTTCCCTGCTTACTGCCGCCAAAGCCGCTTCAACGGGCGGGAAATTGCAGGCCTTCAGGCGGAAAATACCCGCCGACGTGGTTACGAGGGCCTTTGTCGTGGCCTTTTTGGCGGCTTCGCTGGTAATAGTCTCGACTCTGGCGCTATGCGCTCTTGAGCCCGGCCATACCTTCATGCAGCTTTTGTTTGAGGAGATTTCCGCCTTCGGCACGGTTGGCCTGAGCATAGCGCCGACGCCTACGCTGGGTCCCGCTGCAAGGGTAATACTGATGCTTTCGATGTTTATAGGGAGAGTCGGGCCTCTCACGGTCGCCACAATATGGGTATACAAGCCTCAGGCCGCATACAGCTATACCGAGGAGGGTTATACGATAGGATGAAAGCCAACAACAAGTCCGGCGCAAAAAAAGAGATATACGGCGTTCTCGGCCTCGGGCGCTTCGGAAGCTCTCTGGCCCAAAAGCTTGCCGAGTCCGGAGCCGAGGTAATAGTGGTGGATATGGACGAAAGCAAGGTCCGCGAGGCCAGGGCCTACACCGAATACGCCTATATAGTGGGAAAGCTGACCAAGGAGAGCCTGTCCGAAATAGGGATACAAAACTGCGGAACGGTTATAGTATGCATAGGCGATTCGCTGGAGGTGAGCCTCTTGACGACGCTGAACGTAATCAACCTTGGCGTAAAAAGGGTGATAGCCAAGGCCATGAATTCGGACCACGGCCTGCTGCTGGAAAAAATAGGAGCGGAGGTGGTATACCCGGAAAGGGACATGGGGGAGAGGCTGGCCAGGAAGCTGACGGTCAATTCGGTGCTGGAATACATCAACCTTTCAAACGATATAGACATATTCGAGTGCTCCGTCCCGAAGGACCTTATAGGAGTGCCCGTAGCGGAGTCGGGCTTCCGCCAGAAATACGCGCTCAACATAATAGCCATCCAGAGCGGCTGCGAGACTATGACGGACATTGACCCGAATTACAGGTTTCAGCAGGGAGACATCATCGTCCTGATAGGCAAATCCGACGGTCTTAGAAGGTTTCAGGAAAGCCGCTAGGCAAGAAATAACGCTTAAATGACAGCAGCGCGGAAGGCGCCGCTGTCATTTTGCTTGGCGGTTTGCCGAAAGCCGGGAAGTCAGAAAATTATTGCGGCAAGCGTTATGCGCCTGATATAATAGCCGCATAGACGACGATTTATATTATTATGATAAGCTTTTCATCGCTAAGCTTAACTTTTTGGAGGCGCGCATGGCCGTTCAATATTATGAAAGCCCCCTGGGAACGCTCGCTATCAGGGCCTGCGCGTGTTTTATTACGGGGATATATCTTTGCCGCGAGGGGCCCCGCCAAAGAGCCGAGCCCGACGGCTTGACCGAGCTTGCCGCCCGCCGGCTGGATGAATACTTTTACGGGCACAAGACCGCTTTTGACCTTCCGCTGAAGCCCGAAGGCACTGAATTCCAGAAAAAGGTCTGGTCGGAGCTTATAAAAATACCCTTTGGGGCTGTTGTGACCTACGGCAGGCTTGCCGAAGCGGCGGGCAAGCCGGACGCGGCCCGGGCCGTCGGGGGAGCGGTGGGCAAAAATCCCATATTGATAATCATACCCTGCCACAGAGTGCTGGCTTCCGGCGGCCTTGGCGGCTTTTCGGCCGGGATGGAGGCCAAGCTTTTTCTGCTGAGGCATGAAGGAATAATATGAAAGACATCGCATGGAGGATCACTTGGATACAATAGCGATAAAAGGCAGAACGCCGTTTTACGATATATTTGACTGCTGCGCCTCGGACGCTGAGCTTTTTGGAGCGCTCGACAAGGCTTACGTCCTGTCTGCGTCCTTAGATGAGGGCGCCTCGTCCATGAGCCTCACAATCGAGTTTCCGTTCCGCCCCGCTCCTGTCGTACTGAGCCTGATCGAGGCGGGTATAGCCGCCGAAAGGGGCTTGAATTCAGTTGAGGTAAAAGCCGTCCTTGCTCATGGCGAAAAGAAGAAAAGCGGCGGCAAGAGCGGTACGGAGAGGAAAATGCTTGCCGGGAAGCCCATCAAGGGCAAAAGCATTCCTATATCCGAGCTTACTCCGGAATCCGGCCGGGTGATTGTCACGGGCGAGGTTTTCGGCGCCGAGGTCAGGGAGGTGCGCGGGAACGCGAAAATTGCCGAATTCAATGTGACCGACTATACAGGCAGCCTCAGGGTTTCTAAATTTATTCGCGAACCTGGGGACGCCGCATATGAGAATATTAAAAACGGCATGTACGTATCCGTCCAGGGCGCGGTGAGCTTCAACCGGTGGCTGGGCGATATCGCAATGGAGCCTTACGCCGTAATGGAGCTGCCCAAGCCCGAAAGACGGGACGGGGCGGAGGGCGGCAAGAGGGTGGAGCTCCATATGCACAGCCGCTATTCACAGCTCGACGCGCTGACGGATATAGATGAGCTCGTCGCCACAGCCGCGCGCTGGGGCCATAGGGCGGTGGCGCTCACAGATCACGGCGTAGTGCAGGGCTTCCCGGAGCTTTGCGGCGCGGGGAAAAAATACGGAATCAAGGTGCTGTACGGACTCGAGGCCTACTACATAAACGATTATGACGACAGGATTGCCGTGGTCGGCGGTCAGGACGCAGCTTTTGAGGACGAATTTGTCTTTTTTGATATTGAAACCACCGGACTGAACGCCGAAACCGACAGGATAACCGAAATCGGAGCGGTTCTGGTCAAGGAAGGGGAAATACTCGCACGCTTTCAAACCTTTGTGGATCCCGAAACGCCCATACCCTATGAGATAACAAGGCTTACCGGAATAAGGGACTCGGACGTGCTGGGCGCTCCCAATGAGCGCGAGGCCGTGGAGGCCTTTCTTGGCTTTGCCGGAGGCAGGCTCCTTGCCGCCCATAACGCCGATTTCGACATGGGCTTCATTGCCGCCGCCTGCCAGAGAATGGGGCGCGATTTCAGCCACACCTCCATAGACACGCTGGTCCTTTCGCAGAGCCTGCTGCCCGAGCTGAAAAAGCACTCCCTTGACAGCGCCGCCGCCTATCTGGGCTTGCCGGAGTTCCGGCATCATCGGGCCTCGGACGACGCTGTGACGGGAGCGCAGCTTCTCTTTGCATTTTTCGAAAGACTGAGGGGTCTTGGCGCCGGGCGCGTTTCGGACATAAACCCGCTTGTGTCCAGGCTTAGAGCCGAAAGCGCGGGCGGCATGGCCGGCAGGCAGGCCAAGCACATCATAATTCTCGTGAAGGAGCAAAAAGGCATCAGGAACCTTTATGAGCTTGTTTCGCGCGCCCATCTGGAATACTTCAAAAAGCACCCCATCATACCCAAGAGCCTGCTCGTCCGCCTGAGGGAGGGCCTGCTTATCGGCAGCGCCTGCGAAAACGGGGAGATTTTCAGGGCCGTTTCCGGCCGCCGGAGCTGGAGGGAGCTTATAAGGCTTTCGGAATTTTACGATTTTCTTGAAATTCAGCCGCGCTGCAACAACGCCTTCCTCATAAGGACCGGAAAGGCGGCGGACGAGGCGCAGCTTGTGGAATTCAACCGGAAGATTGTACGGCTTGGCGAAATAACGGGCAAGCCGGTCGTGGCCACGGGAGATGTGCATTTCCTTGAGCCGCAGCATGAAATATTCAGACGCATACTTCTGTCAAACAAGTTTGAGGACTGCGACGAGCCGCTTCCCCTCTATTTTAAAACCACGGAGGAGATGCTGGAGGAATTTTCATATCTTGGGGAAGAAAAGGCCAGAGAAGTAGTCGTAACGAATACAAATCTAATAGCCGACCTGTGCGGGGACATCGCTCCGCTTCCCAAGGGCCTTTTTACACCCAAAATCGAGAATTCCGCGGAGGAGCTGAAGTCTCTCGTATACGGGCGCATGAAGGAGCTTTACGGCGAAAACCCTCCCGAGATTGTCACGGCGCGCGTCGAAGCGGAGCTTGGGGACATAATCCGCTGCGGCTACGACGTCATATACATGAGCGCCCAGAAGCTTGTGGCAAAATCCAACGCCGCGGGCTATCTGGTCGGCTCGAGAGGCTCCGTGGGCTCCTCCCTTGTCGCCTTCCTGGCGGGTATAACCGAGGTCAACTCGCTGCCGGCCCACTACCGCTGCCCCAATTGCCGCCATACCGATTTTGAGGCGGGAAAGGGTTGGGGCTGCGGAGCGGATATGCCGGACGCAGCCTGTCCGGAGTGCGGTACGCTCTACGGCAAGGACGGGTACGATATCCCCTTTGAAACCTTCCTGGGCTTCGGGGGCGACAAGGTGCCGGACATAGATCTAAACTTCTCCGGCGAATACCAGGCCATGGCCCACCGGGACACCATAGAGCTGTTTGGCGCCGAGCACGTGTTCCGCGCAGGAACCATAGGTACCATAGCCGAGAAAACGGCTTACGGCTACGTGAAAAAATACCTTGAGGAGCGGGGGATGCAGGTTTCAAAGGCGGAGGAGGGGCGGCTGGCGGCGGGCTTCACCGGCGTCAAGCGAACAACGGGCCAGCACCCGGGCGGCCTGGTCGTCATACCCCAGGACAAGGAAATATATGATTTTTGTCCCGTCCAGCGTCCGGCCGACGATCCGGAGTCCGACATCATCACCACACATTTCGAATATCATTCCATGGAAAGCAACCTGCTCAAGCTCGACCTTTTAGGGCACGACGATCCTTCCATGATACACATGCTCGAGGAGCTCACCGGCATCGACGTAAAATCGATAAGACTCGACGATCCGGAAACTATGAGGCTTTTTACCACGCCCGAGGCTCTGGGGATACCGCCTGGCGACCCGATTATAGGCAGCACGGGCTCGATAGCCGTTCCGGAATTCGGAACCAAGTTTACCCGCGAAATGCTAGTGGACACCAAGCCGGACAAGATGAGCACGCTCATACGCCTTTCCGGTTTTTCTCACGGCACCGACGTCTGGCTGGGAAACGCCAAGGATCTTATTATGAGCGGCACTGCGGCGGTGGAGGAGGTCATAGGCTGCCGCGACGATATCATGCTGTTCCTCATCTCCAAGGGGATGGAGGCAAAGCGTGCCTTTAAAATCATGGAAACCGTAAGAAAGGGCAAGGGACTTGCTCCCGACATGGAGCAGGATATGAGGAAGCTCGGCGTTCCGGAATGGTACATCGAATCCTGCAAGAAGATAAAGTATCTGTTCCCGAAGGCCCACGCCGTCGCCTATGTAATGATGGCCATTCGCATAGGCTGGTTCAAGGTGCACAGGCCGCTGGAGTTCTACTGCGCCTACTTCACCGTGCGCAGCCCGGCCTTCGATCTGGAAATAATGACCGGAGGCAGGGAAAAGGTCCGCATGAAGATAGAGGAGCTGGAGCGCCGTTCCGATTTGAAGGCCGCGGAAAAGGATCTGCTGACGGCGCTGGAGGTATGTTACGAGTTTTATCTGCGCGGCTTCTCCTTTGCCCCCATAGATCTGGCCAAATCCGACCCCGTGAAATTCACCATAGACGGCGGACGCCTCAGGCCGCCTTTTATAGCCATAAACGGCCTCGGAGAAGCTGCGGCCAGAGACATCGCGGCACAGCGCGGCAGAGGGTTCCTTTCGATAGAGGAATTTTCCATGGCCTGCCCCAAGGTATCAAAGGCCCACATCGAGCAGCTTAAAAAAGCTGGAGCCTTCGGGGATATGCCGGAGTGCGCGCAGCTCAGCTTTTTCTAAATAATAACAGGCCGCGCGCCGACATATTGGCGCGGCAAACTGGCAGTATAACAATGAGCGACGCGGAAACGCGCTTTAGAGACAGCGGCAGGAAGCTTTTGGCTGTAAAGAAAGGGGCGAAACGGGCTGTGGTTTATGAACGGCATTACAGGGACGGCCGGGCGGCCGATATGGGCCTGGGCGGCGCGGACAAAATGGAGCTGATATCCGCCGCGCTGAGGACGGAAAGAGAGGGAAAAGGGCGCCTGGCGCTTCGGCTCCTTGCCATCGCCGCCGCATGCGTCATAGCGGCCGGGCTTGCCGCCGCGGCGCTGGGACTGCTGCTGAGAGGATACAAGGACTTCTCGGTAGTAAAGGGCGGCGGCCCTCCGGCGTCGGATAAGACGGCGGACGGCTTTTATTCGGGGCTTGGAGCAAGCAAAAATAAGGGGGCGGCCTTGGCCCTCAAGGGAGAGCTGAGCGCCACGGAAATATATGACCTGGTCTGCAAGGCCTGCGTAGGGGTGACGACTCCGGTCGCAACCACAAACGCCTTCGGCCAGACCACCGCCGCGGCCATCACCGGCTCGGGCTTTATAATATCCCCCGACGGCTATATACTCACAAACTACCATGTGGTCCAGACCGCGGACGAAAGCGGGCTGGAGATACTGGTAATGCTGTACGGCGGGGAGGAGTACAAGGCGGACATAGTCGGCCGCGACAGCGAAAACGATATAGCCCTGCTGAAGATCGACGCCGGCAATCTGGCTGCGGTGGCGCTGGGCGATTTCAGCGGCGTAAAGATAGGCGAAACGGTATACGCCATAGGCAACCCGCTGGGGGAGCTTACCTATTCGATGACAAGCGGCATAGTCAGCGCGCTCGACCGAACCATAACGGTGGAGGCAAATATGCCCATCAACATGTTTCAGATAGACGCCGCGATAAATTCCGGAAACTCGGGAGGTCCGGTGCTGAATTCGAGAGGCGAGGTAATAGGCATAGCCTCGGCGAAGTATTCCTCCGCCGGTGTCGAGGGCCTGGGCTTCGCGATACCGATAAACGACGCCGTGGCCATCGCCGATTCGCTTTTGAAGTACGGCTATGTCAAGGGCAGGCCTCTATTCGGCATAACCGTCTATACGGTTCTTAAGGACTACGACGGGCCCGTCGACGGGGCCTGCATAGCTTCCGTCGACCCCGAAGGCTGCGCGGCAAAGGCGGGGCTTCAGGCCGGCGACATAGTGACCGCAGTTGACGGCTCGGCAATAGCCTCCTCCTCGGATTTGATAGCGGCCAAGAAAAAACATAAGGCGGGAGATACGGTGGTCCTTACCGTATACAGAAACGGGGAGTATCTTGAGCTCAGCGTGACGCTGGACGAAGCCGGAGCGCCGCCCTCCGCCTCCGCGCGGGAGGAAGAAAGCTTCCGCAGCCACAGCGATTACGGCAGCGGCGGGGGCCGATAAAAAATAAAAATAACGCTTGACATAATGCGTGCGATCTGATATCTTATTTAGGCTCCGCCCATGCGGGGCAGGGAGCCTTACGGCTTCAAATGCGATGAAGCGGGAGATTGCTCAGCTAAAGACGGGCCGCCGGATCTGGACACGCCCGATGAGGTAACTTCCGTGGAGTATGTCCGTTAATCGGGCGGCTGGAATTTCTGCGACCCGTCAGCAGGGTTGAGGCGCGTATATCGTTGCATTTGGACAGGCGTTTGAATGCGGGATCGAAGCTGCGCTTGAATTTTAGCCGGTTGCTTGAAAACCGGCTGCTTTTCTGAAGGCAAAGTGATACGCACGGCGGCGGGGTCAGATATTTCCATCCGTACGGGACACGAAAAACATGTCATGTAACGTACGACAGGGGGAAAAAATCCAATGGCAAGCAAAAAAATGATACGCATCAGGCTCAAGGCTTACGACCACCAGCTCATCGACCAGAGCGCGGAGAGGATAGTGGAAACGGCCAAGCGCACGGAGGCCAAGGTTTCCGGGCCAATTCCGCTGCCCACCAAGAAAGAGGTCGTGACGATACTCCGCGCGGTCCACAAATACAAGGACAGCCGCGAGCAGTTTGAGCGCAGGACCCACAAGAGGCTTATCGACATCCTGAATCCCACCCAGAAGACCATCGAGGCGCTCATGTCGCTGGAGCTTCCGGCCGGAGTCGAGATAGAGATAAAGCTGTAAAGCAGCCGGTCAACCATGCCCGTCGGCTTGCGGGACGGGCGGGTCAAGTTGGCGGAGAGCATCTGTCAACCAATAACCTGAAGGAGGAAATATTCAAATGAAGAAGGCCATCATCGGGAAGAAAGTGGGCATGACCCAGATTTTCGATGAAGCCGGCAAGGTCATTCCGGTAACGGTGATCGAAGCCGGTCCCTGCGTTGTAGTCCAGAAGAAGACAAACGAAAAAGAGGGCTATACCTCGGTTCAGCTGGGCTTCGAGGATGTGCAGGAGAAGGATTTGAACAAGCCCCTAAAGGGCCATATCAAAAAAGCTGGCGTCGCTCCCAAAAAGCATCTCAAGGAGTTCCGTCTTGAGGGCGCGGCCGCCATGGATGTGGGCGACGAGCTGAGGGCCGACGTATTTTCCGAAGGCGACAAGGTGGACGTCACGGGAATCAGCCGCGGCAAGGGCTTTGCCGGCGTCATCAAGCGCTGGAACGCCCAAAGGACGCCGACCAGCCACGGCGGCGGTCCCGTCCACAGGCACGCCGGCTCCATGGGCTCCAACACGGACCCCTCGAGGATCTTCCCGGGCAAAATCGGCGCCGGACACATGGGCGTCGAACAGGTCACGGTACAGAATCTGGACGTCGTGAAGGTGGACGCCAAGCTCAACCTTATAGCCGTCAGAGGCGCCATACCCGGCCCCAAGGGCGGGATCGTCTACGTCAAGAACACCGTGAAGAACAACAAGGTAAAGCACGCCGCCACGCCCAGGGTAAGCACCAACCCGCAGAAGCGGTCTGCAAGGAACGCATAAGGAAGGAGAGAGTCAAATGCCTAAAGCTTACAAATACAACATGGCCGGTCAGCAGATCGGCGAGGTCGAGCTCTCCGAGGCCGTTTTCGGCGTAGAGCCCAACGGTTCCGTTCTCCATGCTTCCGTGAAGAACTATTTGGCCAACCAGAGGCAGGGCACGCAGAGCGCTCTTACCCGCGCCGAAGTCAGCGGCGGCGGAAGGAAGCCCTGGAGGCAGAAGGGCACCGGCCGGGCCAGGCAGGGCTCGACCAGGGCTCCCCACTGGACCCACGGCGGCGTAGCCTTCGCTCCCAAGCCCAGGGACTACAGCTATTCGCTCAACAGAAAGGTGAAGCGCCTGGCGCTGAAATGCGCGCTGTCCATAAAGGCGGCGCAGGGCGACATAGTCGTCGTGGACAATCTGGATATGGACGAGATCAAGACCAAGACCTTCCGGAAGTTCCTGGACGCGGTTGGCTACGGCGGCAAGGCCCTCGTAGTCGCCCCGGAAATCAGGGACAAGGTCATCAAGAGCGCGAGGAACATCCCCGGCGTTGCGACGACTATAGCCAAAAAGGGCGTGGACGCCGAGGGCAGAGAGGTTTGCTCGGTTATTTTGAGCGCGTATGACGTTATGAATTGCAAGAAATTTATAATCGACGAGGCGGCTCTGAAGGTTGTCGAGGAGGTTTACGCCTGATGAAAACAGCTTACGACATAATATTGAGACCGATTATCAGCGAGCAGTCCATGGAACAGAGCGACATCAAGAAATACGCCTTCGAGGTCGCCAGGGATGCCAACAAGATAGAGATTAAGAAGGCTGTGGAGGAGATCTTCGGCGTCAAGGTCGCCAAGGTAACCACCGCCAATGTCCGCGGAAAGGAAAGGCGTACAGGCTCTTACCCCAAGGGCTTTACACCCGGCTCGAAAAAGGCTGTAGTAAGGCTCACCGAGGACTCCAAGACCATTGAGTTCTTTGAAGGGATGGTGTAAGAGATGTCAATAAAGTCTTTCAAGCCCACTACTCCGGCCAGAAGGCACATGACCGTTTCCGGCTTCGACGGTATAGACAAGAAGGCCAAGCCCGAGAGGAGCCTTACGGAGGTGCTGAAAAAGCACGCGGGGCGCAACAGCTACGGCAAGATAACCGTCCGCCACAGGGGAGGCGGCAACAGGCGCAAATACAGGATAATAGACTTCAAAAGGGACAAAGTGGGCGCGGAGGGAACCGTTCTCCGCCTGGAGTACGACCCGAACCGCTCGGCCAACATTGCCCTTGTCGAGTATCCCGACGGAGAGCGCCGCTACATTATAGCTCCCGTGGGCCTCAACGCCGGCGACAAGGTCCTGTCGGCTCCCACGGCCGACATCAAGCCGGGCAACGCGCTGCCCTTAGCCAACATCCCGGTGGGTACTGTTATCCACAATATAGAGCTTTATCCCGGCAAGGGCGGCCAGCTGGTCCGCAGCGCCGGCAACGCGGCTCAGCTTATGGCAAAGGAAGCGGGCATGGCCCAGGTAAGGCTCCCCTCCGGAGAAGTCCGCTATGTCCGTCTGAATTGCATGGCGACCGTCGGCCAGGTGGGGAATATCGAGCATGAAAACATATCGATAGGCTCGGCGGGCAGAAAGCGCCATATGGGCTGGCGGCCGACTGTGCGCGGCAGCGTCATGAACCCGGTGGACCACCCGCACGGCGGCGGCGAGGGCAAGAGCCCGATAGGCCATCCCGGCCCGCTGACCCCCTGGGGCAAGCCGACTCTCGGCTACAAGACCAGGAAGACCAAGAACAGCACCGACAAGTTTATCGTCAAGCGCAGAAACGCCAAGTAAGGAGGGAACTGAGATATGAGCAGAAGTATCAAGAAGGGCCCCTTCGCAGCGCCCGAGCTGCTGAAAAGGGTCGAAGCGATGAATAAGACCGGAGAGAAAAAGGTTCTCAAGACCTGGTCCAGGGCTTCAACAATATTTCCTTCCTTCGTCGGGCACACGATCGCCGTGCATGACGGACGCAGACATGTTCCCGTGTATATCACAGAGGAGATGGTCGGCCACAAGCTGGGCGAGTTTGCGCCGACCAGGACCTTCAGGGGCCACTCCGGCAGCAAGACTGCCAAAGTGGCGTCCAAGTGAGGAGGCAAGGTAGATGGAAGCTAGAGCAACACTGAATTATGCCCGCATATCGCCCCGCAAGGTCAAGATAGTTTGCGACCTCATCCGCGGCAAGGATACAAAAACGGCCGAGGCGATACTGCGCGCCACGCCCAAGGCGGCCTCCGAGCTGCTGCTGAAGATACTAAAAAGCGCCTGCGCAAACGCGGAAAACAATTTTGAAATGAATCCCGACGCGCTCTATGTGTCCGAAACCTTCGCAAACCCGGGCCCCATCCTCAAGAGAGGAATGGCTAGGGCAAGAGGCGGATACGCCCGCATCAACAAGAGAACGTCGCACATCACCGTCGTCTTGAAGGAGAAGGAGTAGAGTATGGGACAGAAAGTTAATCCGCACGGGCTTCGCGTCGGCGTGATCAAGGACTGGGATTCCCGCTGGTACGCAAGGAACGAAAAGGTGGGCGACCTCATAGTCGAGGACTACAAGATCCGCAGCTTCCTGAAGAAAACGCTCCATTCGGCCGGCGTTCCAACCATTGAGATAGAGAGAGACAGCGCCAAGGTAAGGATATACATCCACTGCTCCCGCCCAGGCGTCATTATAGGCAAGGGCGGCGCCGAGATAGAGAAGCTGAGGCTCACGCTGGAGAAGATGATAGGCAAGCCCGTAGCCCTGAGCATAGTTGAGGTGAAGAACCCGGACATCAGCGCGCAGCTCGTCGCCGAAAACATAGCTCAGCAGCTTGAAAAGCGCATCGGCTTCCGCCGCGCCATGAAAAACGCCATGGGCAGGGCAATGAGAGCCGGGGTCAGAGGCATCAAGATAATGATCAGCGGCAGGATAGGCGGCGCGGAGATTGCGCGCACCGAGGCGGCGCATGAGGGCACCGTTCCACTCCAGACTCTGCGGGCCGATATAGACTACGGCTTTGCCGAAGCGGCTACGACCTACGGGCGCATAGGCGTCAAGGTTTGGATATACAAGGGCGAGGTGATTTCCCAGACGCTGAGGACGACTCCGCGAGTCATGGACACCACGAGGGCCGACCGGCGCGGCGAACGCAGGGACCGGAGAGGCGGCGGACAGGGCGGTAAGCCCGGAGCCGGCAGGCCGGGCGGCGGCAGGCCGGGCGGCGCCGGACAGGGAGGCTTCCGCCAGGGCGGAAATAAGCCGGGCGGATTCAATCAGGGCGGAAACCGCGGCTACGGAGCGCCCAAGGAAGGAGGAGCAGGCTGATGCTTATACCGAAAAGAGTAAAATACCGCAAGGTGCAGAGAGGGCGCATGAAGGGCGTCGCCACCCGAGGCAACACCGTGACTTATGGCGAGTATGGTCTTCAGGCCATTGAGCCCTCCTGGATAACAAGCAACCAGATAGAAGCTGCCCGCGTTGCCATGACGCGCTATATAAAGCGCGGCGGTCAGGTTTGGATTAAAATATTCCCCGACAAGCCTGTGACGCAGAAGCCCGCCGAGACCCGCATGGGCTCGGGAAAAGGTTCCCCCGAGTATTGGGTGGCGGTAGTAAAGCCCGGCAGAGTGATGTTCGAGATAGCCGGGGTCCCCGAGGAGGAGGCCCACGAGGCGCTCCGCCTTGCCAGCTACAAGCTGCCGGTAAAGACCAAAATAGTCAAGCGCGAAACCGAGACGGGTGGTGAACAGTGATGAAGGCAAACGAAGTGCGCGGCCTCACCACGGAGGAGCTCAACGAAAAGCTTGCCTCGCTGAAAAAGGATCTGTTCTTTCTCAGGATGCAGCACGCGACAAACCAGCTTGACAACCCGCTCAAGATAGCGGAGGTCAAGAAAAGCATAGCCAGAGTCAAGACCGTTATCCGCGAAAAAGAGCTTAAGCGGTAAGGAGGATGACGAAGATGAGCGAGAGAACTACATCGAGAAAAACCAGGGTCGGCAAGGTCGTATCCAATAAGATGGATAAGACCATAGTCGTTGCCGTGGAAGGCAGCGTTGCCCATCCCCTTTACAAGAAGATCATCAGAAAGACTTACAAGCTGAAAGCTCATGATGAAAACAACGAGTGCGGGATAGGCGACAGGGTTAAGGTAATGGAGACAAGGCCGCTTTCAAAGGAAAAAAGATGGCGTCTTGTCGAGATTATCGAAAAGGCTAAGTAAGGAGGCCCGAAATGATACAGCAGGAAACTTATCTTAAGGTTGCCGACAACACGGGCGCCAAGGAAATAAAATGTATCCGCGTTCTGGGCGGCTCCAAGAGGAAATACGGAAACATAGGCGACGTTATCGTAGCCTCCGTGCGCAAGGCTACTCCGGGCGGCACGGTAAAAAAGGGCGATGTGGTTAAGGCGGTAATAGTGCGCAGCGCCAAGGGTGTGCGCCGCAGCGACGGCACCTACGTTCGCTTCGACGAGAACGCGGCAGTTTTGATAAAAGACGACAGAAACCCCAGGGGTACCCGCATATTTGGACCCGTTGCCAGGGAGCTTCGCGACAAGGAATATATGAAGATCCTGTCCCTAGCGCCCGAAGTGATATAGGGGAGGCTGAATCGTATGAACATTAAAAAAGGCGACACGGTAGTCGTTTTGTCCGGCAAGGACAAGGGCAAGGAGGGCAAGGTTCTTAGAGCCGACCCGGCCGGCGGCAAGGTTGTTGTCGAAGGCGTCAATGTTGCCATGAAGCACAAGAAGCCCCGCAAGCAAAACGAAGAGGGCGGCATAATCAAGATGGAGACCCCCATTTACGTTTGCAAGGTCATGCGGGTTTGCCCCAAGTGCGGCAAGCCTACCAGGGCCGCGTTCCGCAGGCTTGACGACGGGAAAAAAGTCCAGGTCTGCAAAAAGTGCGGCGAGATAATATGAGGGAGGAGAGGCTGAAATGGCAAGGTTGAAAACGAAATATCTCGAAGAAGTCGCCCCCGCCCTTATGAAGAAGTTTGAGTACAAATCCCCGATGCAGATACCCCGGCTCGAAAAGATAGTCGTAAACGTCGGCTGCGGCGATTGCAGGGACAATGCCAAGGGCCTTGAAGCGGTTGTCAACGACGTGACCGCCATTACGGGCCAGAAGGCGGTCGTTACAAAAGCGAAAAAGTCCGTTGCAAACTTCAAGGTAAGAGCGGGCATGAACGTGGGCGTAAAGGTCACTCTGCGCCAGGACAAGATGTGGGAGTTTTTGGACAGGCTGCTTAACGTGGCGCTTCCCCGCGTGCGCGACTTCAGGGGCATCAATCCCAATTCCTTCGACGGAAGGGGAAACTACGCGCTCGGTCTTAAGGAGCAGCTTATATTCCCCGAGATCGATTACGACAAGATCGACAAGATACGCGGCATGGACATCATAATAGTGACCACCGCCAAGACCGATGAGGAGGCCAGGGAGCTGCTGAAGCTGCTGGGCGCTCCGTTCATCCAGAGCTGAGGAGGAAAGGGAAAGATCATGGCTAAGAAATCGATGATACTAAAGCAGCAGAGGCCGGCCAAGTTCTCTACCCGCCGATACAACAGGTGCAAGATTTGCGGCCGCCCGCACGCCTACCTCAGGGATTACGGCATATGCCGCATATGCTTCAGGGAGCTGGCGTACAAGGGTCATATTCCGGGAGTCAAGAAAGCAAGCTGGTAGCCAAAACCGGCAACCTTGCGCGGCGGCACAGGTCGGAAAGGGCAGGCGCCGGCGCCAGCCCGGAGCGATACCTGCCGCTTGAACAGGCGGAGCCTGTAACTCTATTATAGGAGGATAAATATAAATGCAGATTACGGATCCCATTGCGGATATGCTCACCAGAATCCGCAACGCCAATTCCGCAAAGCATGATACGGTAGATATTCCGGCTTCAAACATGAAGAAGGCTATCGCCGAAATTTTGCTCGAAGAGGGCTATATAAAGAATTTTCAGATCATAGACGACGGCACGCAGGGCATTATACGCATAACCCTGAAATACAACCCCGGCAAGGAGCAGGTCATAATGGGCCTTCGCCGCGTAAGCAAGCCGGGACTGCGCGTTTACGCCGGCGCGGACGAGCTCCCCAAGGTCCTGAAGGGCCTGGGCATAGCGATAGTATCCACCTCCAAGGGCGTCATGACCGATAAGAAGGCTAGAAGCCTCAATGTCGGCGGCGAAGTCCTTGCGTTTGTGTGGTAAGGGAGGAGTGGAAGCAAAATGTCAAGAATAGGCAGACACCCAATTTCCATTCCCTCCGGCGTGGAGGTTAGGCTTGACGGGCAGCGGGTTTCCGTCAAAGGGCCGAAGGGCCAGCTTGAGATGAACGTTCATCCGGCCATGAAGGTCGAGATCGAGGGAAACACGCTCAGGGTCATAAGGCCAGACGACGAGAAGGAGAACCGTTCCCTTCACGGCCTCACGCGCAGCCTGATTAACAATATGGTTCTGGGCGTGACCAAGGGCTTTTCCAAGGAGCTCCAGATAAACGGAGTCGGCTACAGGGCTCAGAAGCAGGGCAAGCAGCTTATAATGAACCTCGGTTATTCACACCAGGTAACGGTTGATGAAGTTCCGGGCATCACCATCGACGTTCCGGCGCCCGACAGAATAATAATCAACGGCATAGACAAGCAGCAGGTCGGCCAGTTTGCGGCTATAGTGCGCGAAAAGAGGCCCCCGGAGCCCTATCACGGCAAGGGGATCAAGTATGCGAACGAAACGATACGCCACAAGGAAGGCAAGACCGGCAAGAAATAAGGAGGTGTACCTGAGATGATAAAAAGACCTGACACAAAAGAGCAGCGCGCAAAGCGCCACAAGAGAGTAAGGGCAAAGGTTTCCGGTACGCCCGAGAAGCCCAGGCTTTGCGTATTCAGAAGCCTGAATCACATATACGCGCAGATAATTGACGATGTGCACGGAGTAACGCTGGCTTCGGCTTCCTCCGTCGAGAAGTGCTTTGAGGGAATAGGCAGCAACTGCGAAGCCGCCAGGAAGATAGGCAGAGCCGTAGCGGAGCGCGCGCTTGCCAAGGGCATAGACACCGTTGTTTTCGACCGCGGCGGCTATGTGTACCACGGCCGGGTTCAGAGCCTGGCGGAAGGCGCCCGCGAGGGCGGCCTGAAATTCTGACGGAAGGAGCGGTTGAAAAAGTATGGCTTATAACAGCAGCAGAGCCCCGAGAGAGGAAGCTCAGTCCGAATACGTTGAAAAGGTCGTTTCGCTCAACCGGGTATCCAAGACGGTCAAGGGCGGGCGCATATTCAAGTTTGCCGCTCTCTGCGTAGTGGGGGACGGAAAGGGCAAGGTAGGCTTTGGCCTTGGCAAGGCCTCGGAGGTATCCGAAGCCATCCGCAAGGGCATAGAGGACGCCAAGAAAAATCTTGTCAGCATAACCCTTCAGGGCAGCACGATACCCCACGAGGTAACCGGCATTTACGGAGCCGGCAAGGTCCTGATGAAGCCAGCCCCGGAAGGAACCGGAGTCATCGCCGGCGGCGCCGTCCGCGCGGTGGTCGAAGCGGCCGGCATCAAGAACATCAGGACAAAGTGCCTGCGCTCGAACAATCCCAACAACGTTGTGGCGGCTACCATGCAGGGCCTGAAGACCCTCAGGAACGCCGAGCAGGTCGCCAGGCACAGAGGCAAGGCGCCCGAAGAAGTGCAGGCATAGGAGGCAGAACAATGGCTAATCTTAGGATAAAGCTGGTTAAGAGCCTTAACGGCAGGTTGGAGAAGCACATTGCCACCGCCTCTTCTCTCGGGCTGAGAAAGATCGGTGACGAAACCGTTCAACCCAAAAACAAGCAGACCGAAGGTAAGATCGCCCAGATAGGCTATCTTATCCAGGTTACGGAAGAATAAGGAGGCGCCTGTATGAAGTTAAGCGAGCTCAGTCCCGCGCCCGGCTCGGTCAAGGAGGCCAAGCGCAAGGGCAGAGGAATTGGAACAGGCAACGGAAAGACGGCCGGCAGGGGCAGCAAGGGCCAGAAGGCGCGCGCCGGCGGCAGCATAAGGGCCGGCTTTGAGGGCGGCCAGATGCCTCTGGTGCGGCGCATCCCAAAGAGGGGCTTCAATAATCCCTTCGCAAAGCCTCTGGAGTGCGTGAACGTGTCCTCGCTCAACGTTTTCGAAGACGGGGCGACAGTGGACGAACAGGCCTTGCTGAAGGCTGGAGTTATTTCAAAGTGCAAGTACGGTGTAAAAATCCTTGGTAATGGAGAGCTGAGTAAGAAGCTTACGGTCTGCGTCTCCGCATTTTCCGATACTGCAAAGGAGAAGATCGAAGCGGCAGGCGGAAAGACCGAGGTGGTGTAAGTGTTTCAGGTATTCAGGAACGCGTGGAAGATAGACGAGCTGCGCAAAAAAATACTTTTTACGCTTTTCATCGTTCTTCTGTACCGTATCGGAAATTCGGTGCCCGTCCCTTATATCGACAGCGACTTGCTCCAATCTTACTTCAATAATCTTCAAAACACGGTGTGGGGCCTGTATAACGTGATGTCCGGCAACGCGTTCAGCCACGCGACCATATTTGCCCTGTCCATACAGCCCTACATCAACGCGTCGATCATCATCCAGCTGCTCACCATCGCCATTCCCGCACTGGAGAGGCTCCAGAAGGAGGGCGGCGAGGAGGGCAGGAAGAAGATAACCTCCATCACCCGTTACTCCACCGTAGCTATAGGCATCATACAGGGCTTTGCATACTACCTTCTCATTAAGAACAACGGCCTGTTGGCTGCGGGCGGAGAGACCGTCTGGGCGGCGATAGTGATAATCCTTACCTTCGGCGCCGGCTCCGCCCTTCTCATGTGGCTGGGCGAGCAGATAACCGAGTTTGGGATAGGCAACGGCATATCCATAATACTGTTTGCCAGCATCATATCCCGTCTGCCGGCTGCCGTTGCAAGGATGATAACCAACGTTTCGTCGGGCGCTTTGTCGGTATTAGCGCTTATAGGGATTCTGATAGGCGTGGCCGCGATAGTTGTGCTGATAGTGTTCGCCTCAAACGCAGAGCGCAGGATACCGGTACAGTACGCAAAGCGCGTGGTCGGGCGTAAGATGTACGGCGGCCAGAGCACGCACCTTCCGATGAAGGTGAACATGTCGGGAGTAATGCCGATAATTTTCGCGCAGTCTATCGCCATGCTGCCCGCCACCATAGCCGGCTTTTTGCCGAAGCCTGCCGCGGGCTCCTTCTGGGACGGCTTCCTGAAGGCGATCGACACGGACTCCCTGCTGTATATGGCGGTCTATTTCCTGCTCATCATCGCCTTCGGCTACTTCTACGCCACCATACAGTTCAATCCCATAGAGGTTGCCAACAATCTGAAAAAGAACGGCGGCTTTATACCCGGCTTCAGGGCCGGCAAGCCGACCTCGGAGTTCATCAGCAAGGTGCTCAACAGGATAACCCTGTTCGGATCGATTTATCTGGGCATAGTGGCGGCTCTCCCGATAGCGTTTTCCAGCGTGACAAATACCGCCGGCATCTCGCTCGGCGGAACCTCCATCATAATAGCCGTGGGGGTTGCCATTGAAATAGTCCAGAATCTTGAGAACCAGATGCTGCTCAGGCATTATAAAGGGTTCCTGGAATAAGGCTCCGCGTTGTTTGGAGGGGGCAGATATGACGCTCATTATGCTGGGACCTCCCGGAGCCGGGAAGGGCACTCAGGCGGCAGTGCTAAGTGAAAAGCTCGGTATAATCTCGGTTTCGACCGGGCATATCCTGAGGACCGCCGTCAAGGAGCAAACGCCGGTGGGCCTTGAGGCAAAAAAATACATGGATCAGGGCCTTCTCGTGCCCGACGAAACCATAATAGACATAGTGAAGGATTTTCTTGCCGGCTGCGGCGCGGGCAAGGGCTGCATTCTCGACGGAGTGCCCCGCAACATAGCGCAGGCCGAAATGCTGGAGAGGCTGGGCGTCACAATAGACGCGGCCATACTCCTGAATGTAGGCGACAAGGAGATCGAGGACAGGATGAGCGGACGCAGGTTCTGTCCCAAGTGCGGGGCGGGGTACCATGTCAAGGCCCTTCCGCCGAAAATAGAAGGAATTTGCGACGTTTGCGGAGAAGGTCTTGCAATCCGTGAGGATGACAGGCCGGAAACCGTAAGGCGCAGGCTCGAGGTCTACCATAGGGAAACGGAGCCGATTATAGGCTTCTATGCCTCAAGGGGCAAGCTGATTTCCATAGACGGCACCGCGAGCATTGAAGAAACCACCGAAAAGGTTGTCAAGGCATTGGAGATGGTTCAGTGATAACGCTGAAAACGGCTCGGGACCTTGAGTTGATGCGCAGGGCCGGAAAAATTACCGCGGCTGCCCGTGCTTTGGCAGGGGAAATGGTGAGGCCGGGCGTATCGACAAAAGAGATAGACCGGGCGGTTTATGACTTCATTACAGGTCAGGACGCGGTGCCCTCCTTCCTCAACTACAACGGCTTTCCTGCCAGCGTGTGTGTTTCCGTAAACGAACAGGTAATACACGGGATACCCGGAGGCTATCGCCTGAAGGACGGGGACATTGTGAGCATTGACGTGGGGGCCGCCTTCAAAGGCTACCACGGCGATTGCGCGGCAACCTTTGTCGCGGGAGAGTGCAGCGAGGAAGTCAGAAATCTCATAAGAGTGACCAGAGAGAGCTTTTTCGAGGGAATAAAATTTGCCCGGGCGGGCTGCAGGATCTCCGACATATCCGGCGCCATTCAGCGCTATGTGGAGAGCCGCGGATATTCCGTAGTCCGAGACTATGTGGGGCACGGCATCGGAACAAAAATGCACGAGGAGCCGGAGGTGCCTAATTTCGGTACTCCGGGGCACGGACAGAGGCTGCTGGCCGGAATGACTCTGGCGATTGAGCCGATGGTGAACATGGGCGCGGCTGCCGTCAGAGTGCTGGGCGACGGCTGGACCGTGGTTACCGCAGACGGGAAGCCTTCCGCGCATTACGAAAATACGGTGCTGATAACAAACGGCGAGCCGGAGATACTCACGCCAATCGACGGGGACGGCGGCGATGCCAGATAAGGTATTAAAGCTGGCTGTTTCCGTTGCAGGACACGACAAAGGGAGGCTGTATGCGGTCCTGAAAAATGAAGGACGGTCGGTGCTTCTCGCGGACGGAAAAAGCAGAAAGCTCTCGGCTCCGAAGCGCAAAAACATAAAACATATAATATTTCTGCCGACCTTAAGCAAAACGGACAACTGCAGCGGGTTGTACTGCGAGCAAATGACGGATGCGGCCCTGAGAAGGCTACTGGCGGAAGAGCGCCGCATGCGTTTGAAGAGCGAAGAACTCAAACAAGATCAGGGAGGGACAAATATTGGCTAAAGAAGATGTTATCGAGCTGGAAGGAACGGTAATAGAATCGCTGCCGAACACGACGTTTACCGTTGACATCGGCAACGGACATACAATCCTTGCCCATATTTCCGGCAAGCTCAGGATGAATTTCATCAGGATACTGCCAGGCGATAAGGTCACGGTACAGATGTCGCCCTATGATCTGACCCGCGGCAGGATTACGTGGCGAAGCAAATAATAGGAGGTTAAAATCTGAAAGCATTGGGCAATATTGTTTTCAGAAGAAAGGATTGTTCTTAATGAAAGTCAGGCCTTCAGTCAAGCCAATGTGCGAAAAATGCAAAATCATTAAGCGCAAGGGCAGAGTTATGGTGATTTGTGAAAATCCCAAGCATAAGCAGAGACAGGGGTAACCGAGTTTCGAAGAAAGGATTGATTGACAAATATGGCACGTATTTCCGGCGTTGATTTGCCGCGAGACAAGCGGATTGAGATCGGGCTCACTTACGTCTACGGCATCGGAAGAAAAAGCGCAAACGATATACTCAAGGCTACCGGGATAAATCCCGACACCAGAGTAAAGGACCTTACCGAAGCTCAGGAAGCCATGCTTCGCGAATGCATTGACAAGAATTACGTCGTGGAGGGAGACCTCCGGCGCACGGTGGCTCTGGATATCAAGAGGCTGATGGAAATCGGCTGCTATCGCGGGCTCAGGCACAGGAAGGGGCTGCCGGTCCGCGGCCAGCGCAGCAAGACCAACGCCCGCACGCGCAAGGGTCCCAAGAGGACTATCGCCAACAAGAAGAAGTAAGGGAGGGGATATGTAATGGCAGCAGCCAACACCAAGAACGCCAAGCAGCGCGTGCGCACCAAGCGGCGCGAACGCAAAAATATTGAAAAGGGCGCGGTCCATATCCGCTCCTCGTTCAACAACACCATGGTTACGATAACGGATCTTCAGGGCAACGCCATAAGCTGGGCCTCCGCCGGCGGCATGGGCTTCCGCGGAAGCAAGAAGTCCACTCCGTATGCGGCGCAGACGGCGGCGGAAACCGCAGCCCGCGCGGCGATGGAGCACGGGCTCAAGGCCGTCGAGGTCTATGTGAAAGGTCCCGGCGCGGGCCGCGAGGCGGCGATTCGCGCGCTGCAGTCCGCCGGCCTTGAGGTTCAGATGATAAAGGACGTAACTCCCATTCCCCACAACGGATGCCGCCCGCCCAAACGGCGCCGCGTGTAACCGAAGACAGGAGGTAACACATAAATGGCAAGATATACCGACGCGGTGTGCCGTCTTTGCCGCAGAGAAGGGCAGAAGCTGTTTCTAAAAGGCGACAGGTGCTATAAGGATAAATGCGCTGTGGATAAGCGCGGCTACGCTCCCGGTCAGCACGGCCAGAGCCGCAGCAAGAGCTCAGAATACGGCCAGCAGCTCAGAGAAAAGCAGAAGGCCAAGAGATACTACGGGCTGCTTGAAAGCCAGTTCAAGAACTACTACGAGCTGGCTTACCGCAAGAAGGGGCAGACCGGCGAAAATCTGCTGTCGTTGTGCGAGAGCCGCCTGGACAACACGGTTTACAGGCTTGGCTTTGCCATGTCAAGGCCGGAGGCGCGCCAGCTCGTTCTCCACGGGCACTTTACGGTAAACGGACGCAAGGTGAATATTCCATCCTTCCAGGTTAAGCCCGGAATGGTGATAGCTCTTAAGGAGTCCAGCAAGAATCTTGAGAAGATAAAAGGCAATATTGAGGCCAACTCCTTCCGCCAGCCCCCCAAGTGGCTGGATTACGACCGGAATGCGGCCGTGGCAAGAGTCATAGCCGTACCGCAGAAGGAGGACATCGATCTGCCCATTGAGGAGCATCTTATCGTCGAGCTGTACTCCAAGTAACACACGCCCTCGAATTGGAAAGCTGCTTACATTGCGCGGAAGGCTTCTTTGGTGGGAACGGGCTTCCGCAAAAGAATAGGAGGGTTTACAGATGGTTGAAATTGAAAAGCCGCGCATAGAGTGTATCGAAACCCCCGGCGACGAATCCTACGGCAAGTTTGTCGTGGAGCCTTTGGAGAGAGGCTACGGAACTACCCTTGGAAATTCGTTGAGAAGGATGCTGCTTTCCTCTCTGGAAGGCACGGCTGTAACAACGATAAAGATCGCGGGAGTGGCGCACGAATTTTCAACGATACCCGGTGTTAAAGAGGATGTCACTGAAATAGTACTCAATGTCAAGAGTATAATTGCAAGGCTTCACTGTGAGGGAACCAAAACAGTTTATATAGAAGCAAACGGCGAGTGCGAGGTTCGCGCCGGAGACATCAAGGCGGATGCGGATGTTGAAATCCTGAATCCGGAGCTTCATATAGCGACTCTTGGGCCCGGCGCTTCCCTGAGCATGGAAATGACCATAAGCAAAGGCCGGGGCTATGTAAGCGCCGAGCGCAACAAGCCCGCTCAGGCTACAATAGGGGTAATTCCTGTTGATTCCATCTATACGCCCGTATTGAAAGTTAACTATTCCGTAGAAAATACCCGCGTAGGGAACATGACAGACTATGATAAGCTGACCATAGAGGTTTGGACCGACAAGACAATTACGGCTCGCGACGCAATATCTCTGGGCGCCAAAATTCTCTGCGACCATTTTGCCCTGTTTACCGATCTCAGCGATACTGTGGGGAACAAATCCACGGTTGTCGAGAAGGCCGAAACGCAGAGAGACAAGGTGCTTGAGATGACCATAGAGGAGCTCGACCTTTCTGTGCGCAGCTTCAACTGCCTGAAGAGAGCCAACATCAACACGGTCGAGGACCTCATCAGCAAGACCGAGGATGAAATGATCAAGGTCAGGAACCTCGGAAGGAAATCCCTCGAGGAAGTTATCCACAAGCTTAACATGATGGGCTTGTCCCTCGCCAAGGACGACAACAATTGAGGAGGAAATAATAATGCCCGGAACACGCAAGCTCGGAAAGCCTACCGATCAGCGCATGGCCATGCTGAGGCAGCAGGTTACCGATCTTCTTGAAAAGGGAAGACTGGAAACCACCGTCACCAGAGCCAAGGAAATAGGTCCGCTTACCGAGAAAATGATATCGCTTGGAAAAAAGAACAATCTTGCCGCTCGCCGTCAGGCCCTTGCGTTTATGACGAAGGAGGACGCGGTGACAAGGGTGTTCAGCATACTCGCTCCGGTCTACGCCGAGAGGAACGGCGGATATACGCGCATAATCCGTACGGGTGTCCGGCGCGGCGACGCCGCCGAGATGGCCATAATCGAGCTTGTAGACGACGACAAGATAGCCAAGGCCGACGAGGAGGCCGCAAAAGCCAGAAAAGAAGCTGAAAAGGCCGCAAAGAAAGCGGCAAAATGAATCCGGCCCTGAAAAGGGCATGGTAATGCGCCCATAGTATTCGGCGCATTACCATGCCCTTTTGCAGTTTGCTCAAAAGAAAGCAATATTAAGCCCTTGCCGGCTTCGCTTTTCCGGCGGAATCCTTAATCGCATACACAGCAAAGAACGTAATACCCTTTTTTCTTGTAAATTACGTCGCAGTTTCCAAAAACATCGGCAAGCTTTCTTATCGTGCTTTCCGCGCCGTGCTTTTTCAAAGTTACGACATAAAGTCTGCCGCCCTTATTGAGATGGGCCGGCGCCTCCCCGTACATTTTGTAGGTCACATCCTTGCCCGCGTGTATGGGAGGGTTGATCGCAATCGTGTCGAAGCGCTCCGGAATATTCTCATAGCAGTCCGACAGTACGATTTTGGTCTCGGCATTGTTTATCCGGCGGTTTTGCTCGGCCAGCCTTATGGCTGTCGGATTTATGTCGGCTTGGGTGACATCCAGTCCGTATGCCTTGGAAAGCACTATTCCTATGCAGCCGTAGCCGCAGCCCAGGTCCAGCAGAGCGCCTTTTAAAGGAGGCAGACTGTTTATGAGCAGGTCGGTCGCCGGGTCGACCTGCCCTTTTGAAAAAACTCCTGAGTCCGTAATGAACTTAAAGCGCAGATTCTTGTAATAGTAGTCGAATTCCTTGATATCCGGCTTGAGCGTTTTGTCTTCTATAAAATAATGGCTCATAAAGCATATAGTAGGCGGCCTGAATCAACAGGCGGCCTTGTTCGTTTAATGAAGGGTTGAAGGAAGCGTCGCCCTTGCGGAATACGCTTCAGCGCTTATGATTCCCAGCTTGATGATATGATGATAGCATATGAAGCCGCGCCTGTAAATCAAAAAGAAAATTATTGAAATAATAATTAACGGTTGCCAAATAAGCAGGAGCATAGTATACTGTTAAATAAATGGAAGCGGAGGCGCGAAGCAAATATGCCGTTACTTACCGATGAAGACAGGCTTAGAATCATGCGGCGTCTTACCGAGGAGCTTCCCAAGCTCAGGAAGATGCTTAAGCTTACTCAGAGCGAGCTCGGGGACATGTGCGGCTTGTCGCGGATCACGATATCCAAGCTGGAAAACGGGACCGCCGATATGTCCTGGATACAGTTCATGGCCCTATGCCAGCTATTTACCCTGAACAGGGCGACCAAGGAGCATCTGTATGAGGCCGGCGTTATGGAGGTCAGGCTTCTGCAGTATTTGCAGGTGAAGGATGAAAACATCCCGCCGGACATAAATGTCAACGTCGGCGAGGAGCTGGCGGCGGCCTATAAAAGGTATCTGGAAAAAACAGATGTAAATACCTAGCGGAAAATCGTATCATTGCCTTAAACGGCGCGAGGGCGAGCTCTCGCGCCGTTGCTGTTCAAGCAGGGGAAGTAAAAATAAGCAGCCGCGCCGGGCGTCAGGGGAAGGACGCCCGGCGCGGCATAGCATATGCCGGAAAAATATGCGGCTTCAAGGCGGCGAAAGCAAGCTGCGGCTCAAACCTGCGTCTTCGAGCCGGAACCCGCTGCATTGCGAAGCAGCAGGACGGAAGCCGCAAAGAGCCGGATAATAACAGCCGCAAAAAACAGGCTGTAGAATACGTTGGGCGAGTTTACCAGCGCAACGGCGCAGAAATATATGCCCATACCGGAAAAAAGCAGGACCGACCTCGGGGAAGGGCGCCCTGCGGTAAAGCCGGCTATGTGGAAAAAAGCCAGGGCAGAGGAGCAGAGGCCCAGAAAAGCGTACATGCAGTCAATCAGGACGGGATTAGCGGCCTGCTGCCTGTAGTACAAAACCGTCCAAAAGCAGAGGAATACGACGTCCGCAACGGCTGACAGCATCGAGTCCCCGGTATTTTTCCCGGTTAAGGCGTGATAGCTGAGCGCAAAGCCCGCTGCGCCCGACAGAAAGGCCAGAAGGGCCAGAAGACCCGAGGCCGCCGGGTGTATATTGTCAAGACCGTGCAAGAAGCAGCCGTATGCCCCGATCAGCATGATTATGAAGGCTATGACGGAAGCGGCCAGCGGCAAAACGGTAGCCGGGCGGAAGGCTTCTTTATATTCGACCTTAAGCGCGGACAGGTCCGTCAGGCGCGAGAAGGCTATAAAAAACGCTGCCGCCAGGCAGGAAAAGACTGCAGTCGCTACGGTCAGAGGAGTAAAGACTGCTAGGCCCGTTTCAGGTTCCAGAGCGGCGCCGATTTCCGCGGTCCTCAGGGCGATTCCCGCCGAGGCAGAGACGAGGACGGCCAGGGAATAGATAAAAAGGGGCTTGTTCGCGCCGTCGCTGTGTTTATGCATAACGCTCATATCCTTGTTCATAAGTATTACTGACAATTATAGCACCATAATCCCAAAAAGGAAGCGTGTGTTTTGCTTTTGAGAAGGATTAAGCCGGTTTTTATTATTTCCCCTTTTTTTGTGGCGATAGTTCTGCTGTTTCCGCTTCTGGTGCAGGGGAGCCGCAGTCCCGCAAGTGCGGCCTCTCGAAGCCCGAGCCCGGGGCCTTTTTCGGAGCTTTGGCTGGAGGGCTCGAAGGCGGAAGCGGAGCCTGTAAGCATGAAGTCCATTGACGAATCGACACGGGTCGAGCTGCTTAAGGAGGACGGCTCTACGGAAGCCGTATCCATGAAGGACTACCTTATAGGCGTGGTGGCCGCGGAAATGCCGGCCCTGTTTGAGAGGGAGGCGCTGAAGGCTCAGGCTGTGGCCGCAAGGACATATACGCTCTACCGGATGACGGAGGACCGGGCCCATGAAGGAGGCCGCTTATGCACGGCTCCGGGCTGCTGCAACGCCTACGCCGACTTGGACTCGCTGAAGGAAAAATGGGGCGCCGACTATGAGGCCAACCTTGCCCGCATCACCGAAGCCGTCGTCCAAACGGACGGAATCTGCCTGAGCTACGAGGGCAGGCCCATATTTGCAGCTTTCCATTCCTCCTCCGTCGGCCGCACCGAGGACAGCGAAAACGTCTGGAAAGGCAGGCTGCCCTATCTGCGAAGCGTGGAGAGTCCTGAAAGGGCGGACGAGGTTCCAAACTTCACATACGGCGTGACGATAGCCTTTAATGAGGTCAAGAGGCTGGTTCGGGAAGCCTTTCCGGAAGCCAGGCTTGGCAAGGAGCCGGAAAAGTGGCTGACGGAAGCCGTCTATACGCAAAACGGCAGGCTTGCGCGGGTCAAGCTCGGTGGGGTGGAGCTGAGCGGCTCTCAGCTCAGAGCGCTTTTCGACCTGCGCTCGGCGGCGGTGACCTGGAGTATAGCCGAGGACGGGATAAAGTTTGAAACGAAGGGATACGGGCACGGCGTCGGCATGAGCCAATACGGAGCAAACGCCATGGCTAAAGCAGGCGCGGATTATATTGAGATTCTCAAGCACTATTACACCGATATTGATATAGCCGTCGCAAGCGCCGCTGAAATTCCGAAAGACAGCGTATAAAACGCGCAAGGCCGGCGATGCGGCTAAGCCGACCCTATATATATATAATATGCCTGCCGACCGCCGCGCCTGGCGGCGGCTTTTTGTTTTGTTCAAAAAGCTGCCCGGGGAGCGGCGTCAATTTGTGCATTACATACGGAGCCGATGACGCATTATTAACTATATTTATGTATAAAATATCAAGCGCAAGCCTTGACTTTGGTACGGTTCCAAGGTTTATAATCGATAATGTACGAGTATCACTGCGTGTATGCGTATGCATATAGTACTTTTACGACAAAAGACAGCATTTAGGAGGAGTGGAGCAAATTTGGAAAAGGTGTATACCAATCTGACCACCGGTGGCCCTATTTCCGTGTACGTCAAGGACGGCAAGATAACCAGAGTCCGCCCCATACAGATACCGGAAGAGGACTATCCGAAGGCTTGGGTAATCGAGGACAAAAACGGGAAAAAATACTCTCCCCCAAAGGCGATGCGCCTTGCCCAGAATATTTTGGCGGAGCGGAACAGGCTGTATTCCGAGGATCGCATACTGTACCCAATGAAGCGCGTCGACTGGGACCCCAACGGCGAGCGGAATATAAAGAACCGCGGCAAAAGCAATTTTGTTCGCATTTCATGGGATGAGGCGGCTACCATAATAGCCAACGAGATCAAGCGCAACATCACCATCGGGCCCGACGGCAAGATCGACGGCCACAAGATTACCGCAATTACTGGCTCGCACCACAACTGGGGCATAGTCGGCTACAAGATGGCCCCCTTCGGGCGCTTCTTCGGCATGCTCAACTACACTCCCATATTGGACAACCCCGACTCCTGGGAAGGCTGGATGTGGGGCGCTCCCCATATGTGGGGCTTCTACTGGCGTCTCGGCCAGCCCGAGCAGTTCGACCTGCTGCAGGACGCCTTCAAGCACACCGACATGATAGTCTTCTGGTCCAACGACCCGGATTCCACCCACGGCATATACTCCGGCCAGGAGAGCAACATCTGGCGCGTATGGATGAAGGAGATGGGCATGAAGTGCGTCTTCATAGACCCCTTCTACAACTATACCAACGCCGTTATGGACGGCACCTGGTTCGCTCCCAGGCCCGGCACGGACACGGCCCTGGCCGCCGCGATAGCCTACACCTGGTTTGTCGACGACACCTACGACCATGACTATGTGGCGCGCAAGACTATAGGCATAGACGAGTTCAAGGCCTACATCATGGGAGAAACCGACGGTGTTCCCAAGACCTGCGAGTGGGCCGCCGAAAAAACGGGCATACCCGCCCGCCGCATCCGCGCCCTCGCCAGGGAATGGGCGAGCAAGCGCGTGGCTCTTGCCGGCGGAGTCCGCGGCGGAGAGGGCAGCGCCTGCCGCGCGGCCTACGGCACGGAGGAGGCCCGCATGATGATAGCCCTTTCGGCCATGCAGGGCTTCGGCAAGCCCGGCGTTTCCATATGGGGCACGACCATGGGCGCGCCCGCCGACTACACCTGGTTCCCCGGCTACGCGGAGCCTGAAAGCCAGATGGGCAAGTCCAGCGTGGCAAAGCGCAAGCTCGCCCTGGAGGGTACTGTCAAGCAGCGCCTTTACCGCCTGACCTATCCGGAAGCCATCATCGAGGGAGAGGGCTCCTTCATCGGCGACGGCTTCTGCGGAAAGTCCATAGAGCAGCAGTTCAACCGCAACACCTATCCCATCGAGGGCAAGGTCAAGCTGCTCTGGCGCTACGGCGGCAGCTTCATGGGCACCATGACCGAAACCAACAGGTATGTGAAGCTCTACCAGTACGACGGGCCAAACGCGCTTGAGACGGTTATCAATCAGGACTGCTGGTGGTCCGGCGAGACGCGCTACGCCGACATAATACTGCCCGCCTGCACCAACCTTGAGAGGAACGATTTGGGCGAGTGGAGCGTCGGCGGCGGCTACACGACCCACGCCCATATCGGCAACAACTGGCGCATAATAGTCCGCCAGCAGAAGTGCGTGGAGCCTCTGGGCGAGTCCAAGTCCGACTATGAGATATTCTCGCTGATTGCCGACAAGCTGGGAATGAAGGAGCTGTACACCGAGAACAAGACCGAGGACGACTGGGCGGAGGCCTATTGGAATCTAAGCGAGCTTTCCAAGCGCTGCAGCTGGGAGGAATTCAACAGGAAGGGCTACTATATAGTCCCCGTTCCCGAAAACTACGAGCCGCATCCCGCCTTCCGCTGGTACTACGAGGATCGCGACTGCGACACACAGGACTACCTCAACCCGAAGATAAAGGTTGTCAACAACATGAACACCATGGAGCCTACGGAGCACTCCAAAGAGCTGGGCAGCCTCTCGGGCAAGATAGAATTTGCCAGCGAAAGCCTGAAGAAATATACTCCCGACGATACGGAGAGGCCCATAGTTCCCCAGTATATACCGAGCTGGGAAGGCCACGAAACCGAGCTGTACAAGAAGTACCCGCTCCAGATAATATCCCCGCACCCAAGGTTCAGCTTCCACACCCATTACGACAAGCACGCGAGCTGGCTGGATGAGATCCCCGTGCACCGCGTCATAAAGGATGGCTACGCTTACTGGCCCGCCAGGATCAACCCCAAGGACGCTGCGGACAGGAATATAAAGAACGGCGACCTTGTCGAGCTTTACAACGACCGGGGCAGCGTAATCTGCGTCGCTGAGGTTACCTACCGCGTGCCGGTCGGCGTCATGCACAGCTACGGCTGCTCGGCAAAGTACGACCCCGTTGTGCCGGTCCCCGGAGCCACCGACAGGGGCGGCTGTGTGAATATTCTGACAAGCCGCCGCATGCTTTCCAAAAACGCGCCCGGCATGGCGCCGAACTCCTGCCTTATCGAGTGCAGAAAATGGGAGGGCTGATTAAAATGGCAAGATACGGATTTGTTTTCAACGTGGAGCGCTGCAACGGCTGCTACGCCTGCTTCCTTGCCTGCAAGGACGAGTATACGGACAGCTGCCACCGCCCCACCTGCGCCGCCACGACCGAGGGCGTAAATCTCATAAAGGTCAGCGAGGTCGAATACGGGACCGGCAGCAAGGTCAAGGTGGACTATGTCCACACGATATGCCAGCAGTGCGCCAACCCCCCCTGCATGGCCAAATATCCCGACCAGATATACAAGAGGCCCGACGGGATAGTCATAATAGACCCCGAAAAGGCCAAGGGCAACAAGGAAATGCTCAAGGCCTGCCCCTACGGGGCCATAGTCTGGAATGAAAAGGCGAACCTTCCCCAGAAGTGCACCATGTGCGCCCACATGCTGGACGCGGGAGAGAAGGTGACGCGCTGCAGCGAGGTATGCCCGAACCAGGCTCTTCTTTTCGGCGACCTGGACGATCCGAACAGCGAAATCTCCAAATACGTCAAGGAGCATAAGGATGAGCTGGTAAAGCTAAAGCCCGAATACGGCACCGAGCCCGCCCACTACTACAGGCATCTGCCCGCTCCCTTCGTTGCCGGCGAGGTGGTTTGCGGAGATACCGACGAATGCTGCAAGGGCGCAAAGGTGACTCTTACCTGCGAGGAGTGCGGCAGCGTGTTTACGACCGAGACCGACTTTCTGGGCGATTTTGAGATCAGGCGCCTGCCGGTAAACAAGACCTTCAAGCTTGTCATCAAGGCCGACGGCTACAAGACCAAGGAGCTTTC
The DNA here is from genome assembly GCA_029265405.1 of Clostridiales bacterium. Classification (GTDB taxonomy): domain Bacteria; phylum Bacillota; class Clostridia; order Oscillospirales; family Oscillospiraceae; genus JAJUJI01. The sequence continues at coordinate 142,494 of JAJUJI010000001.1, forward strand.
CGTAAGGACCATGGCGGCCGTCAATCTGGGCGAAATATTTCTTGAAAAAGCGTAAGCGATAAATAATATAAAGAGCTGCCGTGAAGCGGGCCTGCGCCCGTGTTTTGCGGCAGCTTCCAAACAGGAAAGAAGCTAAAAACGATGGACAAATTGAGAGAAGTTGTGATAGTAGACGGCTGCCGCACTGCGGTAGGAAATATGGGCGGCGCCCTGAAGCCGCTGCACGCGGTGGATCTGGCCTGCGCGGTATTGAAGGGCTCGCTGGATAGAACCGGCATAGATCCCAAGGAGATCGACGAGGTGATAATGGGCCAGTGCCGGCAGACCTCGGACGAGCCCAACATTGCACGCATAGCGGCGCTTCGCGTCGGCATACCCGACACCTGCCCGGCCTATACGGTGATGCGCCAGTGCGCCTCCGCGATGACCGCCGTCCATAACGGCGCAATGGAGATAATGACAGGACAGGCGGACGTGGTGCTCGCCGGCGGAACGGAGAGCATGTCCAACGCCGTATTCTACCTTCGCGACGCGCGCTGGGGCCTGGGAACGGGAAACGTCGAGTTTATCGACGCGCTGACGGAGGGCCAGTTCCAGAGCCAGCCCCAGGAAATCTACGGGCGCTACAACATGGGAGCCACAGCAGAAAATGTGGCCCAAATCATGGGGATTACGCGCAAGGAGCAGGACGAATTCTCATATGCCTCACAGCAGAAGGCTATAGCCGCCATAAAGGCGGGCAAGTTTAAGGAGGAAATAGTGCCCGTTGTGGTGCCCCAGGGCAAAAAGCAGCCTCCCCTCGTCTTTGACACGGACGAGTTCCCGAAGCCGGACACCACTCTTGAAAAAATGGCCAAGCTCAACCCCTGCTTCAATATAAGGAAGACCGAGGACGGAAAGCTGTACGACGATAAGGCGCTGACCGGAACGGTGACGGCCGCCTCATCCTCCGGCCGCAACGACGGGGCTTCAGTCTGCATGCTCATGAGCGCGGAAAAGGCTAAGGAGCTGGGCATGAAGCCCATCTGCAAGATAATAGGCATGAGCGTTGCCGGAACGGATCCGAGGACCATGGGACTCGGCCCGGTCTACGCGGTGCCTAAGGCGCTGAAGAACGCCGGGCTTACGATGGACGACATCCAGCTGATCGAGATGAACGAGGCCTTCGCGGCCCAGTCTCTCGGCTGCATCAAGCTGCTGGGCTGGGAAAACAAGATGGACATCATCAACGTAAATGGCGGCGCGATTGCGCTGGGCCACCCTGTCGGCTCCTCCGGCTGCCGCATCCTTGTCACGCTCATGTACGAGATGAGGCGCAGGAAGCTGAAGTACGGCCTTGCCACACTCTGCATAGCAGGCGGAATGGGTCAGGCCACAGTCATTGAAATGTGCGATTAATTATTAAGTGAAAGAAGGGTACCGCAATGGCAAATCTGTTTGATCTGACCGGAAAGAACGCTATGATAATCGGCGGAGCCGGCGGTTTGGGCCAGCTCATCGCAAAGGCTTACGCAGAGGCGGGGGCGAACGTCGCCATAGCCTCCAGAGGCGAGGAAAAGCTCAAGGCGGCCTGCGAGGAGCTCAAGGCACAAACCGGCAAGGACTTCAAGTACTACGTTTGCGACGCGACCGTGGAGGCCTCCGTGGAGGCCTGCGCCAAGAAGGCCAACGAGGATTTCGGGCACATAGACATCCTGGTAAATTCCCAGGGCATCAACAAGAAGTATCCGATAACCGAGTTCCCCGTGGAGGAGTTTGAGCTGACGCTTACGGCCGATGTGACCTCCGTAATGCTCACCTGCAAGCATTTCGGCAAATACATGATGAAGAACAAATACGGCAAGATCGTCAACGTGACCTCCGTGCGCGGCAAGATTGCCACCAGAGGCCCCGGAAACGCTGCCTACTGCGCCAGCAAGGGCGCTCTGGACATGCTGACAAAGCAGCTTGCCGCCGAGTTCGGTCCTTACGGGATCACAGTAAACGCTTTCGGCCCGAATATCATGAAGACGCCCATGATGACCAAGGTGTTCGAAATGCGCGCCAAGGAGGCCGGAGTTACGGTGGAGCAGTACCTTAAGGACCAGGCCGCAGGCCTGCCGCTGCGCAGGATGTCCGACCCCGAGGACTGCGTTGGAACGGCGCTTTTCCTCGCCGCCCCCGCCTCAGACTTTGTGACCGGCAACATAATCTATCCCGACGGAGGACTGACCGCCGTCGGTTGAAGAAACGGAAACAGGGCGGGAGGCGTACGCCTCCCGCCCCGGGCGGGGCTGCTACTCTATCGGCAGCCAGACCTCAAAGTAGCCTGTGCTTTCGCCGTCCTCGAGCACGCTGCATATCAGATTGCCCTTTGCCCGGCCGGTGATCTTATAGCCGCCCTTTTCGGCAAAGTCCATGATGAAATCGAGATGGCGGGGAGTAAAGGCGTTTTTGCCGGAGCTTTTGAAGGCCGAGTGTATGCTCAGCCGGGACGGGCTTCGGACCACCGGCGGCTTGACAGCTACGCCCAGCTCCTCGACGTACTGCATGGAAAGCGAAAAGCCCCAGGCGTAATCGTCGCCTTCGCCCAGCAGCCCATCCTGCGGGATTTCAAAATAGCGCTGAGCAAAGGGCATATACTCAAGCCACTGCCTGCTCAGGCTATGGAGCTCGTCGCGGTTGTCGTAGGTATAGTTGAAGCGGTTCAAGTAGCAGACAACGTCCGGACTCTGCACTATGTCGCAGACTCCTATGCAGTCCTTGACCCTGGTCACGTCTTCAAGGTGCTTCTTCAGCCGCTCGACAAGAAGCTGCTGCCGCCGCAGGGAGGCCTTCAGCTCGCTGTGCTTTTCCTCGAGCAGGGAAACCAGGTCCCCGTGGTAGCACTCGGTCACCATATAGGCGACTTGAGGTATCCCAAACCCGAAATTTTTATACCAGAGACAGTCTATGAGAAAATTAATGTCCCAGGTGTCATAATAACGGTAATCGTTGTTTTTGTCCTTCTGCGGAGTCACGACGCCCTTTTTTTCGTAATATCGCAGAAGGTCGGCGGATATTCCGAGTATTCTCGCCACGTCGCCTATCTTATACCGCATAAAAGCTGCTATCCTTTCGGCGTCTTTCTGCATATTTGCGCTTTGCGCCAGCCGCACGCTTTTTCGCCGGCCGGCTTGAATAATCTTAATAATTTTATCATAGCCGCAATAAAAAATCAAAACGAATCAGGAGGAATAAAAAATGGCATACATGCCTCTCGACAAGAGCAAGTTTTATCTCGACCAGTCTAAAATGACGAAAATATGGGATCTCAGCCAGCCATGGGGAGTGGACACGCCCCTTTGGCCCTTCCCCGGCGTGCGCGCCGACCTGCAATTCCCCCGCGGGCAGTATCTTGAGCGCTTCCACAAGCGCACCATGACCTATACCGGCACCCTTCATGCCGGCACCCATATGGACGCGCCCAACCACGTCCTCCACGAGGAGGAAGTGGACCGCGAGCGCTACGGCTACACCTTTGCCGAGATTAAGCTCGAGTTCTGCATCGGAACCGGCGTCATCCTGGACATGACGCACCTTTACGACGAGTTCGAGGCCAAGTGGAACGCCGCCGGAGGCGATCCCGCCAAATTCGGGGACATATGGGTGGAGCTTAAGCCCGAGGATTTTGAAAAGGCCGCCAAGAAGGACGGGCTTGAGATCAGGCCCAACGACTGGGTCGTCGTTGACACGGGCTTCCACCGCTACTGGAGAAAAAACAACGACAAGTACTTCAACTACTATCCCGGCATGGGCCCCGAGGTAGCCAAGTGGCTCATGTTTGAAAAAAAGATCAAGGGTATAGCCGGCACCTGGGGCGCGACGGACGCCCCGCTGTGGCACAAGCCTCTCAAGGAGCAGATGCCCTGGCTGGATGAAACCTATAGGATAGCCACCGGCAAGGACGCCGCCAAGGAGTTCCCGGATTACGAGCCCTGCCATCGCCTCTTCACCCAGCACGGCGTTTGCACGATAGAAAACGCCGGCGGAGATATTGACCAGGTCAAGGGCAGAAGAATGATAATCGCAGCCTTCCCCTTCCGCTGCGAAATGGCGGACGGCGGCTTCGTGCGCCTTGTCGCCTGGGAAGAGGGCTCTTTCTGATAATTTTATGATGCAAAGCGGGCCGGCTCCGGAGCTTTAGCTTCAACCGGCCCGCTTTAAGGGGAATAGTGCAGTATGAAAACGCTTAACGATGTGAAAAAAATAGCCGTTCTCGGGGCCGGCACGATGGGGCCGGGAATAGCCCAAAGCTATGCCATAGGCGGCTACGGCGTCACAATGTGGACCCGCAGCGAATCCACCCGCGAAAAAGCCAAGGAAACCCTCTATAAGGGCATACAGACCTTTGCCGAGGAGGGCCTCGTGTCACCGGACGAGGTGGACTCCATATACGCGAGAGTGGACTTCAAGCTTACCGTCGAGGAAGCCGTGGAGGGCGCCGACTTCATACAGGAAACGATAGTCGAAAACCGCGAAGCCAAGATAGAGCTCTTCAAGCAGCTTGCCGCCTGCGTCAAGAAGGACGCCATAATTGTATCCAACACCTCCGGCCTGAACGTGTTCGAGCTGGTTCCCGAGGCGCTGCTGCCCCAGATGTGCATAGCCCACTGGTACGCCCCCGCCCAGCTTATCCCGCTGGTCGAGGTCGTCAAGAGCGAGCAGGCTCCGGAGGAATACGGCAGGATAGTGGTGGAGCTGCTCGAGAAGTGCGGAAAGACTCCGGTCTTTATGAAAAAGTTCATAAACGGCTATATAGCAAACCGCATGCAGATGTGCATGAACACGGAGATGTTCTATCTGCTTGACAACGGCTATTGCACTCCGGAGGATTTCGACAAGGCCATCAAGGCCAGCTTCATACCCCGCGCCGTTGTGCTGGGCATATGCAAGCGCATAGATTTCGGCGGCCTTGACATGACCGCCAACAACTACAAAAACAAGAGCTATACCCCGCCTCCGCCGGTGGACATGCCGAAAACCCTTGCCGAGCATATCGAAAAGGGCGAGCTGGGGATAAAGACGGGCAAGGGCTTCTACGACTACACCGGGGTGGACAAGCAGGAGCTCATAGCCAAGAGAGACAAGCAGCTTTTCGAAATTTTCAAAATAACCAAAAAGTTTATGGACGATCCGGTTTAAGACGAGGACAAAACCCGATGCCGGCATATTATGCGCCGCCGGCGCTATAGTGAAAGGAATGCAAACTAATATGGCTAAGACGAACAAGGTTATCATATCCGCGTGCCTTTGCGGCGCGGGAACAAAAAAGGATCAGGCCCCCACGGTGCCCTATACTCCCGAAGAGATTGCCCGCCAGGTGGTGGATGTGGCGAAGGCCGGCGCGGCTATAGCGCATATCCATGTCCGCGAGGACAAGATGGTCAACGGCCAGATGGAGATAGGCTACAAGTCCATGAGCCTTGAAAAATTCACCGAAACCGTGCAGCTTTGCCGCAAATACTGCAACGAGGCAGGAGTCGACATCATTATCAACCTGACCACCTCCGGCGGCGAGTATGAGGACTACAAGCGACTTCAGCATCTGGGCGCCCTGAAGCCCGAAATGTGCTCCTTCGACCCCAACACCCTCAACTGGAACAACGCCTATATTTTCGAGAACAGCCCGCGCTTCCTGAATCTGCTCGGCGCCGAGGTCGTCAAGCAGAACGTCAAGCCTGAATTTGAGGTGTTCGATACCGGCCATATCGACAGCGTGCTCTACTACGCGAACAAATACAACATACCCCAGCCCCTGCATATACAGTTTATAATGGGCGTGGGCGGGGCCATGCCGGGTACGGCCTTCAATCTTGCCTTCCTCGTTGAGAAGCTGCCCAAGGACGCCACCTGGTCCGTTTCGGGAATAGGCAAGGCCCACATGCCCATGATGCTGGCCGGCCTTGCCCTCGGCTGCGACGGACTGCGCGTAGGCCTTGAGGACAACATAGTCTACGGCTACGAAAACGGCAAAAAGATTATAGGCACCAACGTCATGTTCGTTCAGCGCGCCGTTGAGCTGGTTAAGCTTGCCGGGCGCGAGGTGGCTACCGCCGAGGACGCCAGAAGCATCCTTGGCATTACGCGCCACTGCCTGCGCGACGAAGGCTGAGGCGGACCTTCCTGCGATAAGCTTCCATAAAACGCTACCGGGGCGCGGCCGAAAAGGGTTGCGCCCCGGAGCTTTATGTGGTAAAAATAAGCTATCTGAGCAGCGTGGAGTCTATAATATATTTAGGCCTGCGCTTGGCCTCCATATATACCTTTCCCAGGTATTCACCGACTATCCCTGTCATAAGCAGCTGGAGGCCGCCCAGGGCCCAAATGGATACCCCCAGGCTGGCCCAGCCGCTGACCGTGTTGCCCGTGAAGAATTGAATTATGCAGTAAAGCAGCATAGCCAGGCTGACCAAAAAGGCCGCGCAGCCGAGGACCGTGGCGATGCGCAGCGGCTTGACGCTGAAGGAGGTTATCCCCTCAAGGGCAAAGGCAAGCATTTTCCGCAGCGGATACTTTGATTCACCCGCGTACCTTTCGCCCCTCTCGTATTCGACCACCGAGGTTTTAAAACCTATCTGCGGCGCTATGCCTCTTAAAAACAGGTTTACCTCCTCATATTCGGACAGGGCCTCCAAAGCGCGCCTGCTCATAAGGCGGTAATCGGCGTGGTTGAAAACGATGTCAACCCCCATAAACCGCATCAGCCTGTAGAAGCCTTCGGCCGTAGTCCTTTTGAAGAAGCCGTCCTTCCTTCGTGAAGAGCGCACTCCGTACACAATGTCGCAGCCGCCGAGATAGGCCTCAATGAAGCCTCCTATGGCCCCTACGTCGTCCTGCAGATCCGCGTCCAGGGAAATAGCCGCGTCGGCGTGCTCCTTTGCGAGCATGAGCCCCGCCAGCAGGGCGTTTTGATGCCCGCGGTTCCTGGAAAGGCTCAGTCCGGCAAAAAGAGGGTTTTCGTTGTGGAGGGAGCGTATTATATCCCAGGTTTTATCCGCAGAGCCGTCGTTTACAAAGCAGATGCGGCTGTTGGGCGATATAACGCCGCGGCCGATATAATCGGCCATGACGCCGCCGAGGCGGCGGGAGGTTTCGGGAAGAACCTCCTCCTCGTTGTAGCAGGGTATCACCAGCCATAATGTGAACATTGAGCAGCATTCCTTTCGCGGCGCGGAGAGCCGCTGCGGCAGAATAAGATCGGAGCTTCCGGTCTTCAATATATTATCATTAATATTTGCGCGTTTCAAACGACGCTTGAATAATTGCGCAATGGAGCTGTGCTTATGCCAAAAACCATACTTCTTACCGGCGGGGCGGGCTACATAGGCTCGCATACGGCCCTGGAAATGATCAGGGCCGGTTATGAGGTCGTCGTCGCAGACAACCTGTCCAACGGAAGCAGGGAGAGCCTGAACAGAGTGGAGAGGCTTACGGGAGTCAGGATCCGCTTTTATCAGGCGGACGTGCGCGATGCACGGGCTCTTGAGGACATATTCATCGAATGCGATATTGGCGGCGTGGTGCATTTTGCGGGCCTCAAGGCGGTGGGCGAATCCGTAGAAAAGCCACTGCTGTATTACAGGCACAATTTGGACGCTACGCTCAGCCTCCTTGAGGTCATGGCGCGGCGCGGGGTGGGGACGCTGATATTTTCATCCTCCGCCACAGTGTACGACCCGGCCTGCGCCCCGGTCTACACCGAGGATGCGCCTCTGAAGCCCGTCAATCCCTACGGCTGGACAAAATTCATGTGCGAGAGAATTATAAAAGACGCTTGCGCCGCCGAGAAGGGCCTTTCAGCGCTGCTGCTTAGATATTTCAATCCCGTCGGGGCCCACGAGAGCGGGCTTATAGGCGAAGATCCGAGAGGTGTTCCGAACAATCTCATGCCCTATATCTCTCAGGTTGCTGTGGGAAGGCGAGAATACTTGACCGTACACGGCGGCGACTACCCCACACCCGACGGAACCGGGATCAGGGATTATATACATGTGTCGGACCTTGCAAGGGGCCATGTGGCGGCGCTGGATTTCCTGCTGGCCAACCCCTGCGTCGATGAAATAAACCTTGGTACGGGCAGGGGCTGCAGCGTCCTTGAGGTGGTAAAGGCCTTTGAAAGGGCCAGCGGCAGGCCGATACCTTACCGGATAGGCCCCAGAAGGAGCGGGGATATAGCCGCCTTCTGGGCGGACGCGACGAAGGCTAGAAAAAAGCTGGGCTGGGAAGCCAGGCATGACTTAAGCGAAATGTGCGCCGACGCCTGGCGCTGGCAGAGCATGAATCCGGGCGGCTACGAGCTCTGAAAAACGCCGCAGCCTGCCGAAGCGCCCGTCGGTTTTGATTGCATATTTACAAATATTGTGATATAGTTGCGGCGTATGGGCGGGGCGTTTTGGCGCCGCCGTTCTGAAAGGCAGGGAGAGGGGTGCGGCGAAGTTGAGCAAAAACGAAAGGAAGATATACCTTGCGGCGATAACCGCCGCGGCGCTGTTCATAATCGCCGCGGTAAGCCTGTTTTATTTTTTGAGGAGGTGACTCGGCATGCCGTTGCTTGATTTTTTCGGCAACATATCCGTACTGTCGATCTTGCTTTTTGCGGCGGGCGTTATTTTGCTCATAATCGAGATGTTCCATCCGGGCTTTGGGGCTGCGGGCACGCTGGGCATAATCGCGCTGGCGGCGGACATATTTATAACGGCAAAGACCCTGGCGCAGGGGCTCGTAATGGCTGCGGTTGTCGCTGCGCTCATACTTATTTTCCTGATAATAGGCGCAAGGCTGATATCGAAGGGAAGGCTGCCAAAGCCGCTTGTGCTTAGGGAAGCGACGAGCGGAAAGTCCGGCAGCCTCGGCTCCGAGGAAATCATAGGGAAGACCGGCACGGCTCAAACGGCGCTGAGGCCCGCCGGCATAGCCGATTTCGGCGGGCTCAGGCTCGATGTGGTGTCGCAGGGCGGCTTTGTAAGCCGCGGAGAAAGAGTGGAGATCGTGGAGAAGGACGGCAATAGGATAGTCGTCAGGCCCATAAAATAAGGAGGGAAGGTTCATGCCCGGAACGCTGGTATTGGTAGCCGCAATAATAATAGCGATAATTTTGTTTTTCAGGTTCATACCCGTCGCGCTGTGGATCAGCGCGCTGGCCGCGAACGTAAGGATAGGCATATGGAATCTTGTGGGAATGAGGCTGCGCAGGGTCGTGCCCGCCAAAATCGTCAATCCCCTGATTAAGGCGGTCAAAGCCGGGCTGGATATACCCATCAACAAGCTTGAGGCCCATTATCTCGCGGGAGGAAACGTGGACAGGGTGGTAAATTCCCTGATAGCGGCGCAGCGCGCGGATATACCCTTGGAATTTGAGCGGGCGGCCGCCATAGACCTTGCGGGGCGCGATGTGCTGGAGGCGGTCCAGATGAGCGTCAATCCCAAGGTGATAGAAACCCCGGTGGTCGCGGCGATAGCCAAGGACGGCATAGAGCTCAAGGCCAAAGCTAAGGTGACGGTCAGGGCCAACATCGAAAGGCTGGTCGGCGGAGCCGGCGAGCAGACTATCATAGCCCGCGTCGGAGAAGGCGTGGTAACAACCATAGGCAGCGCGGAGACGCATAAGGCGGTGCTTGAAAATCCAGATATGATATCCCGCACCGTTCTCAACAAGGGGCTGGAGGCCGGCACGGCCTTCGAGATACTGTCGATAGATATAGCCGACGTGGACGTGGGCAGGAACATAGGCGCCCAGCTCCAGGCGGACCAGGCCGAGGCCGACAAGAAAATAGCCCAGGCCAAAGCCGAGGAAAGAAGGGCTATGGCTATCGCAGCCGAGCAGGAAATGAAGGCGCAGGTGCAGGAAATGAGAGCCAAGGTCGTGGAGGCCGAGGCCGAGGTGCCAAAGGCAATGGCGGCCGCTCTGCGGGAGGGCAAGCTCGGCGTTTTGGACTATTACAATATGCAGAATATAATATCGGACACGAGGATGCGCGAGGCCATAGCTTCGGAGGAAGCCGGTAAGTAAAAGGCGGCGCGGCCGGAGCGCCTGAGTCGCTCCGGGACAGGCGGGAATAAGAAAGGTCGGTTTTTATGGAGGCTGGCGGCAGGCCCGGAAGCAAGCTGGGCAGCTATTATTTGGAGAAGGAGCCCGTAAAACGGCAGGCGGAGCCCTTGCAAAGCGCGCCCAAAGCGCGCCCGAAAATGAAAACGGCCGTGATTTGGTCTGAAATCATATCGCCGCCGCTTGCCAGGCGAAAAAGACCCGGGCCGTATACTCTGCCCAGATGAAGCGAAATATCAAGGGGCTGCGACAAGATAAAATTTTGGCGCAGCCCCTTCGATTGCCGTAGCCTTGCTACATGCCCGCAGTATAATGCGGCCCGTTAGAGCCGTTTACAAACGTTGAGCAGCAGGTCCCCTCGCTGGTTTGCGCTTTCCTGTCTCCGGTGGGGTTTATTTCCAGAGAAGTAGCGTGGCACATGCTGTTTTTATAATAATAGCAGTTGTCCACGTGGCATTTGACCTGCATGGACGGGGCGGTATCTTTGCCTGCCATTTAAAGCACCTCCTTTTTCAAGGATAGTATGAGCATAAACCGCCGCAAAATTCATGCCGGCGTTTTGCACGGCAAGACGAAACCGGTTTTAACCAAAAGGCAAGCTGGCATTAAGACGCAGCTTGCCCTTCGGTACGCTCCGCATATATCACCTATTGATAATTATCATACATTTTACCTATCAATTCGCGCAAAACCGGAGGATCCACCGGCTTGAGCGCGCAGCTTACGAAAGGATTGTGCGCGACGGCGCCTTCGGCTATACCCATGGCGGCCTCTTTGGATATGCCCTGCTCCTTCAGGGACTTTATTCCGAGCCTTTTCATAAGGCCGCGGATTTTGCCGGCCGCTTCTTCGCCGATTTCCGCTGCCGAAGCGCCCTTGCGGATATCCACGCCCAGCGCTTCGGCTATTTTGATAGTCCTTTCCGGCGCGACGTCCGAGACGAAGGTTATAACCTCGGGTATGGTCAGGGCGCAGGCGGCGCCGTGGGGCATATGGAACACGACGCCCATTTCATGGGCCGCAGCGTGCCCAAAATGCAAAAACGCGTCGTTGAAGGCCATTCCAGCAAGATTGCTGGCCAGGCTCAGACGGGTTCTGGCTTCCAGATCGCTTCCGTCGTTATAGGCCTTTTCCAGGCTGCCCATTATAAGACGCATGACCTCAAGGCAGAGTATGTCGGCCTTGGGATTGGTGCGGTTTGTGGTGTAAGCCTCAACGGCGTGCGAGAGGGCGTCAAAACCGGTCATCGCGGTCACGCTTTTTGGGACCGTCAGGGTAAGCTCGGGGTCGACTATGGCAAGGCTGGCCGGGCGCAGGACGGAGTCCTTCACATGGTTCTCCTCATCGTGGATGACGGCCATTATCGATACCTCGGAGCCGGTTCCCGAGGTGGTGGGTATAAGAAACAGCGGAATGGTTGATTTGAAGGGTGAGCCTCTGCCGACAAAATAGCGGCTTATTGGCAGGGGGTTTTCGGCAAGGACGGCGGCTGCCTTCGCCGTATCAAGGGCGCTGCCGCCCCCGATGCCGATGACTATGTCAACCCCTTCGTCCTGGGCCAGCCTGCCGGCGCGGTTGACAGTTTCGCTGGGAGCGTCCGGAAGGACCTCGCCGAAGCTGACGGCGGCGATGCCGGCCCCGGCAAGTCGGCCGAGTATTTTATCGGCTATGCCGGCGGCCTTCACTCCGGCGTCATAAATGCAAAGCGCTTTTGTACCGCCATATTCCTTTACCTTATCCGCAAGCTGATTGATCGCGCCGGGGCCGAAGACCACCGGACATAACTGGCTGTAAGTGCTGACCATAATATACCTCCATATATGCTCTTTTGCGGGCGCCAAACATGAAAAGCTCCTGCTCCGCTTTTACTCATCCAGCTTGAGGACGGCCATAAAAGCCTCCTGCGGCACCGAAACCGTGCCAAGGCTGCGCATCTTCTTTTTCCCTTCCTTCTGCTTTTCAAGCAGCTTTTTCTTTCTGGTTATGTCGCCTCCGTAGCATTTTGCCAGCACGTCCTTGCGCAGAGCCTTTATGGTTTCCCTTGCTATAACCTTGCCTCCTATGGCAGCCTGCACGGGAATCTCAAACATCTGCCTTGGTATGTTGTCCTTCAGCTTTTCGGCTATCCTCCGACCCCGCTCGTAGGCCTTGTCCTTATGGACTATGAAAGAGAGCGCGTCCACCGCCTCGCCGTTTAGCAGTATGTCAAGCTTGACCAGCTCCGAGGGACGGTAAGCTTCGAGCGTATAATCCAGGGAAGCGTAGCCCTTCGTGCGCGATTTCAAGGCGTCGAAAAAGTCGTAGATTATTTCGTTGAGCGGGAGATGGTAATGCAGCTCCACCCTGTCGCTGCCCTGATATATCATGTCCTTGTATTCTCCGCGCCTATCCTGGCACAGCTCCATTATATTGCCCACATATTCCTGCGGCGTCATTATGGAAGCCGCCACGAAGGGCTCCTCGGCATGCTCTATCAAGGAGGGGTCGGGATAGTTGAGCGGATTGTCTATGGTCAATACCTCGCCGTTGGTCTTTACAACCTTGTATATGACGCTGGGGGCGGTGGTTATAAGCTCCAGGCCGTATTCACGCTCCAGCCTTTCCTGTATGATCTCCATATGCAGAAGCCCCAGAAAGCCGCAACGGAAGCCGAAGCCCAGAGCGGCGGAGGACTCGGGCTCAAAGGACAGGGCGGCATCGTTAAGCTTCAGCTTTTCCAGCGAGTCCCTTAGGGCCGGATAGTCGGCACCGTCGGCGGGATATATGCCGGAGAAGACCATGGGCTGGGCCGGCCGGTAGCCGGGCAGGGGCTCCATGGCGGGATTGGCCGCCTCGGTCACCGTATCGCCGGGCTGGGTGTGGGCCACGTTCTTGATGCTCGCGGTAAAATAGCCGACGTCCCCCGCGTAAAGGCAATCGCAGGGCTCCAGCTTGAGCGGGCGCATATGCCCGACTTCGACTACTTTATATTCCGCGCCGCTGGCCATCATCCTAATGTCCATGCCGGGGCGTATTGCGCCGTCCATAAGGCGGACATATACAATGACTCCGACATAGCTGTCAAACTGGCTGTCAAATATGAGGGCCCGCAGGGGGGCGGACGAATCTCCCTTGGGGGGCGGCACCTTGGCTATTATATCCTCAAGCACGGCGTCTATATTTATGCCCAGCTTTGCCGAAATTTCGGGCGCGTCCATTGCCGGTATGCCGATCACATCTTCGATTTCAGCCTTTACCTTGGCCGGATCCGCCCCGGCAAGGTCGATTTTGTTAATTACGGGAAGTATCTCCAGATTGCTGTCAAGGGCGAGATAGGTGTTGGCCAGGGTCTGAGCCTCCACCCCCTGCCTGGCGTCCACAACCAGCAGAGCGCCCTCGCAGGCGGCGAGGCTTCTGGACACCTCATAGTTGAAGTCCACATGGCCCGGCGTATCTATCAGATTCAGCGTATATGTTTCCCCGTTCGCGGCCGTATAGCTCAAGCCTACGGCGCGGGCCTTGATTGTGATCCCGCGCTCCCTTTCCAGCTCCATATTATCCAGTATCTGCGCCTCCATATCCCGGGGGCTGACAGCGTTGCATTTTTCAAGGAGCCTGTCGGCGAGAGTGCTTTTGCCGTGATCTATATGCGCAATAATGCAAAAATTTCTTATTTTATTCTGCGAAAAATTACTATCCGGCATAGGCGTCACTTCCAGTCGTTTATTATAGCCGCCAGCTCGGCCTCGGCCATTTTAATCAGCCTCGGCGGGACGGCAAAGCTTAGCTCGATATCGTCGGCCAGGCTTTGGAGGCGGGCGGAGCGGGCCTTTATTGCGGCATCGCAGAGGGCCGGGCTGAGGGCGGCCGGAATCTCAAATTTGCCGCTCTTGTCATAGCCGCGCAATAAGCCGTACATAAATACAGACAAAATGGAGGCCGCAGCTTCCCTGGCTTCCTCCGAATTGGAGAGGGCGAGGCCCTTGTCAAGCTCGGCAAACGCAAGCGCCATTACCTCGGAAAATTCGGCAAAAAACGAGTCGCCTTCTTGGAGGCTTTTTGGTATGCGCGTCTTAAGCGGCGAACGGCCCAGCAGATAATCGGCAGATACCCCATAATAATCGCAGGCGGAATGTATAAAATCCAAACCCGGCTCGCGCAGCCCGTTTTCATAGTGGCTGAGCAAGGCCTGGGATATATTGAGCGCGGCTGCCGCCGTTCTTTGGTTTATGCGCTTTTCGCGCCTGAGCTTGGATAGTATGGACGGAAACCCCTCGGCCATGCTCGCCCGCTTCCTTTCGGACCGTTATTAAAAAGTCGGACGCACCGATATGGGGCTACCGCCCCTTAAGCGCGCCGGAACTGATTACTCAACGTATAATCGCCGCCGCTACATTATAGCGGATTGTAGGGCGCTTGTAAACAGTCCTAACGCAAATACCACGCCATTGAAAATTAGCTTGTGGTTTGGGGCATCATATGGTATAATAATGGCCTGCATTTAGTCGGGTTATAATTCCCCGCAAGGCGGAAAAAGGCTTTTTGTTTGATTACCGGCATAAGCGCATGCAAATCGGCTCAAAGAGGTGAGAGCGATGGTCAAGATATGCACTGAAAAAGGCTATTTACGCATATCCAGCGAGGTTTTTACCACACTGGTGGGAGCCGCCGCCACAAGCTGCTTTGGCGTGAGAGGTATGGCTAAGCGTTCGGCCAGCGACGGGCTGGTGCATCTCCTCAAAAGGGAAGCCATGGGCAAGGGCGTTCACGTGTATTTCCATGAGGGGGAGGACGCCATATCGATAGAGCTGCACATAATAGTGAAAACGGGGGTCAACATCCCCGTAATCTGCGGCGCCATAAGCGAGGAAGTCCGGTATAAGATAACAAAGGACACCGGGGTCAGGGTAAAGAGCGTCGATGTGTACGTGGATTCGATAATGCCCGGCTGAGACGGAAGAGAGGTCTGAGGTTATATGAGAGAGCGGCTTGACGGACTTGCCTTCCGGGATATGATTATCAGCGCCGCGGCAAGTGTTGAAGATAGAAAAGATGAAATTAATGAACTTAACGTATTTCCCGTACCGGACGGCGATACCGGCACAAATATGAGCCTTACCCTGAACGCCGCCGCCTCCGAGCTTGCGGGAAAGACGCCAAAAACCCTTAGCGCCGCCGCCGACAGCGCCGCCGGCGCCATGCTCAGGGGAGCCAGAGGCAATTCCGGCGTCATTCTTTCCCTGCTGTTCAGGGGCATGGCTAAGGCGCTTAAAGACAAGAAAACGGCCGACGCGGGCGAATTTGCGGCGGCCCTGAGCGAAGGCGTGAGCGCGGCGTACAAGGCCGTCATGAAGCCATCGGAGGGAACGATACTTACCGTTTCAAGGCTGGCCGCTGCTGCGGCGGCGGAGGCCGCGGCAAAGGAAGCGGATATAGACGCCGTTCTGGCAAGAGCCATCGAGGCCGGAAAAGCCGCCCTGGAGAACACCGTCAATCAAAATCCGGTTTTGAAAAAGGCCGGCGTTATCGACGCGGGCGGAATGGGCTATATTATAGCCTTGGAAGCGGCCGCGGCCGCGCTTAGGGGCGAGGTGCGCGCCTATTCTGCCGCTTCTAAAAAGGGCGAGTCGGTGTTTGCGAAGTTCGAAACCGAGGAAATAGAATTCGGCTACTGTACGGAATTCATCGTCAGGCGCGATTGCGACAAGTCGCCGGACCTGCTCAGGAGCTTTCTCGGCTCGATCGGCGACAGCGTCGTCGTTCTTGAGGACGAGGAAGTCATCAAGGTGCATGTGCATTCAAACAAACCCGGAGACGTCCTAACCGAGGCTCTAACCTTTGGAGCGCTGCTGTCTGTTAAAATCGAGAACATGAGGGAGCAGCATAGCAGCAAGCTGGTGGAGGCCGAGCCGCAGGGAAACGAAGAGAGCCGGCCCGAGCCGGAGATAACCGAGGCCAGTAAAAGCTTCGGAATTGTGGCCGTCTGCGCCGGAGAGGGCATGACGAGTCTTTTCAGGGAGCTTGGAGCGGACAATATAGTGTCCGGAGGCCAGACCATGAACCCGGCGACGGAGGACATATTGCGGCAGATAAACAGAACGCCGGCCGAGACCGTCTTTGTGCTTCCCAATAATAAGAACATAATAATGGCGGCCGAGCAATGCGTGCAGCTGACTCCGAAAAAGGTGATCGTTGTCCGAACGGCGACCATACAGCAGGGCGTTGCGGCTATGCTGGCCGTCGAGCCGGACGCTCCCGTTGAGCAAATAGAGAAGGCCATGGCGGAGGCGGCGTCGAGGGTCACGTCAATATCGGTCACCTACGCGGCAAGGGATTCCGTGTTCGACGGCGCGGAGATTAAGGAAGGGGATTTCCTCGTCCTACAAGACAGCAGGCTGCTTTGCACCGAGCGGCTGCTCGAGCCGGCGATAAAGCGCATAGCGTCTTTGCTGAGGGAAAAAAGCTGCGAAATAATAAGCGTGTTCTATGGCGAAGACGTGTCGGAGCAGCAGGCAAAGGCTTTGGCGAAGGAGCTGGAGGCGGCGCTCCCGGGCGCTGAGCTTTCACTGGTCAACGGAGGACAGCCGGTGTACTATTACATGATCTCCGCCGAATAGAATAAAGCGGACAGGACCGAAGACGGCTGCGTCAGCGGCGCGGCAGCATCAAATGGAGAGTAACGTGGCGGAGAGCAATAAGCAAAGCTTTGTAAAGGGCGCGGCCATACTTGCCGCGGGCGTAGCGGTAGTCAAAATAATGGGCGCCCTGTTTAAAATTCCCCTCGGCAATATCATAGGCGACGAGGGGATGGGGCATTTTATCGTCGCATACAACATATATTCGCTGCTGCTGACCCTGTCAACGGCGGGGTTGCCCATTGCGCTGTCAAAGATGATATCAACGGCAAACGCGCTGGGAAGGCGGGAGCAAATCAAGCGCACCTTCAGGGTTGCGTTTGCCACATTTTTAGTCCTGGGCCTTGCCAGCACCCTGTTGATGCTGATTTTCAACACGCAGCTTGCCAGGCTTATCGAGGGGAGCGAAGCTGGCTCCGCCGCCAGCATCAGGGCGCTTGCGCCGGCGGTGGTTTTCGTCTGCCTCATGTCTGCATACCGCGGCTATGCCCAGGGGCTTTCGGATATGGTGCCCACCTCGGTTTCCCAGGTCATAGAAAACGCGGGCAGGCTGGTGATAGGGCTTGCGCTGGCGTGGTGGCTGGTTCATAGCGGCAAGGGCATGGCGGCCGGTTCTGCGGGCGCGATAGTCGGCGTAACCATGGGAACGCTGCTCGGCTTGATTTACCTGGTTTTTTACAAGCTGCGCATGGACAGGAGGAGCCCCCTTCCGGCGGGAAGGCCCGATGCGCCCGATTCAGCGGGCGACATTTTTAGGCAGCTAATTTCGATAGGTATCCCGATAGTGCTCGGTTCATGCATTTTGAATATAGTGGGCATAATAGACAGCCAGATGATATATTCCCGGCTTCAAAATTCCGTGGGCCTGTCGTATGCCGAGGCCAACGTACTCAACGGCGTTTACGGCAACGCGCAGACGATATACAACCTCCCGCTCTCGTTTATCGTGCCGCTGACCTCCAGCGCAATACCCGCCATAGCCTACTATACCGCCAATAGGCAATACAAGGATGCCTCCGACATAATCGGCGCTTCGCTGAAGCTTACAAACCTGATAGCGATGCCGGCCGCCGCCGGCATGACCGCGCTTTCATATCCGCTTATGAAGGCCTTTTATCCGCGCAGCCATTCCGAGGGCGCGGCCGTGCTGGCGCTGCTCGGCATCGCCTCCTTCTTTGTTTGCCTCTATATGATCACTATAGCGATTTTGCAGGCCTTAGGATATGAAAAGAGAACCTTGATAAGCCTGCTGGCCGGAGGGACTTGCAAAATAATAGCGAACTATTTCCTCATAGGCGAGCCGAGCATAGGCATCAAGGGAGTAGCCGTGAGCGCCATAATCTGCTACTTTATAATCAGCGCCATAAACCTTGCCATGATCGTAAGATATGCGCCGCGGCACCCCAAAATGACCGGGCTGTTTGCAAAGCCGCTGATAGCCTCCGGTCTTATGGGCGCCTGCGCCTACCTAGCCAACAGGCTCATATGCATAGGCATGGATAGAGCCGGCCTTGCCGCCGAAAGCAGGCTGCTTGTTACTGCGGCTCTGGGCGCCGCGGTTGTTTTCGGCATAGTGGTATACGCGCTGCTGGTAGCATCCCTGAGGATTATAACAAAAGAGGAATTGGAGCTGATACCCAAAGGCGACAAGATCGCCAAACTGCTCCGGATTAAATAATTGTTGAAAAGACTTGTATATTGTGTTAAATTTGTCCTGTCGCGATCCGGGCCCAAGATAATAAAAAAAGTAATGTAAATTTACGAAAGATGAGGTAATTATATGAATAAGGCGGAACTGATAAATGCGGTCGCCGTAAAGCTCAACGCGTCCCGCAGGGAGGCGGACAAGATGGTCAACGCTGTTCTGGATACGATAACCGAGGCCCTGAAAAAAGGCGAGAAGGTGCAGGTGGTAGGGTTCGGCGCGTTTGAGGTAAAAAAGAGGGCGAGCCATAGCGGGCATAACCCGCGCACCAAGGAGCCGATAGAGGTTCCGGAGACTTTGCTGCCGCAGTTTAAAGCGGGAAAGGCTCTGAAGGAAGCGGTAAATCAAAAATAAGCTGTCAATAAACCGCCGCGAGGCGGTTTATTTGCGGATACAGGAATGGGAAAGTTATGAGACTGGACAAATATTTGAAGGTGTCGAGGCTTATCAAGCGCAGGACGATCGCCAACGAAGCGTGCGACTCCGAAAGGGTCAGCGTGAACGGAAAAACGGCGCGCGCCTCGTATGAGGTGAAGGTCGGGGACGTTATAGAGATAAGGCTTGGGCAAAAAACGACTAAGGTGGAGGTTTTGGCGGTTGCCGAAGCGGCCGGCAAGGACGCCGCTGCGGCCATGTACAGGGAGCTTCGCTAAAATTTGATTGTGCTCAGAAAAAAATTTATCGGCGACAGGGCCTTCTATGGAATGGTGCTTGCCGTTGCCCTGCCGATGATGCTTCAGGACGGGATAAGCACCTTTGTAAATTTGCTTGACAATGTCATGGTAGGCCGGACGGGCACGGAGCAAATGTCCGGCGTAGCCATAACGAACCAGCTCATGCTGGTCTACAATCTCTGCATATTCGGCGGGCTTTCGGGTGCAGGCATATTTGCGGCTCAATTTTTTGGTTATGGCGATATGGAGGGGGTTAAAAGCTGCTTCCGTTTCAAGATGTATATGGGCGCCATAGCCACTGCGCTGGCTTGGGCGGTATTTTTGCTTTACGGGCAAAAGCTTATATATCTTTTTCTTCAGGGCCAGGAGGACGTGGGGGATGTGGAAAAAACCGCCTCCTACGGCATGGAATATTTGAGGATAATGCTGCTTGGAACGGTACCCTTTTTCCTTACGCAGGCGTATGCGGGAACCCTCAAGGAAACCGGACAGACGGTACTTCCCATGAAGGCCTCCATGGCGGCGGTATTTACCAATCTGGTTTTAAACTACATACTCATATACGGAAAGCTCGGCATGCCGGCCCTGGGCGTGAAGGGCGCCGCTATAGCCACGGTGCTGTCCCGCTTTGCGGAGCTTGCCATAATCCTGCTTGCGGTGCACTTGAAGCCGGACGGATACCTGTTTGTCAGGGGACTGTATAAGACGCTTAGGGTTCCCGCCAAGCTGGTATCCGCGGTGCTGCGCAGGGGCCTGCCCCTACTGGCCAATGAGTTCTTATGGTCGTCCGGCATGGCCGTCCTCAGCCAGTGCTATTCCCTGCGGGGCCTGTCGGTGGTTGCGGCGATAAACATAAGTTCCACTGTGACCAATCTTTTCAGCGTCGTGCTGATGTCGCTGGGCGGCGCAATTTCCATAATGGTAGGACACCAGCTTGGCTCGGGCGATATGGAGAAGGCCAGGGACACGGATACAAAGCTTATCGCCTTGGCGATGGCGATAAGCGCAGCGGCGGGCATAGCCATGGCGGCTGCCGCGCCTTATATCCCGAAAATTTACAACACAGAGGAAACGGTTAGGGCTTTGGCGGCCCGGTTTATGCAGATATCGGCCCTGATGATGCCCGTAAGCGCCTTTTCGATAGCCGCATATTTCACGCTTCGCTCAGGCGGGAGGACTGTGATAACCTTTTTATTCGACAGCGGCTTTACCTGGCTGTTCAGCATTCCGGCGGCGTTTGTTCTTGCAAACTATACCGCGACGGGAATAGTCCCGCTTTATCTCGCGGTTCAGCTTACGGGGTTTATAAAGTGCGCGCTTGGCTTTGCTTTTGTCAGGAAGGGGATATGGATAAACAGCATAATAGAAAACGGAGCCTAATGAAAATGCAACTTGGTTTTATAGGCGGCCTGACGCCTCAGCCAAGTTGCATCATATTATTATTCAAAGCTGATAACGCTTATCTGCGCTCGCGCGTGTATTCCCTGAGCTGGGTCACCGAGGCCTGTGCAAGCTCGGCAAGGTCCCCCATACCTTCGGTGTTGAGCTGGCGGAGTCTTGTTATTTGGCTGTCGGGATCATATCTCAGACATCCCAGCGCCTTCACAGCAGCTCTTTTCGCCTCTATTTCAGGTCGGGCCATGATATCCACCAATATATTGTACGCCTCCTCGCTTCTGGCGGAGCCGCAGGCTTCAGCAACCTCGACGACCGTTTCTATGTCCTTTTTGGCACCAAGCTTGGCAAGCTTCTTCCATTTCTTGGCGTCAACTAATTTCAGGTACTTTTCGTTAGCCATCCGCTTGTTTCCTTCCTCGTTGTATGTTATTATAAAATTAGCCCATATTATTTGGTAGTTTATATTTATTATAACGGTTTGTCAAGGCTAATATTGTGACTATAGTGTTAAAAAACAGGATGCGATTTTTGCTTGACGACAAAAGGGAAAAATGCTAGCATTACATATCATAAGCGGGGAGCCGTTTTGGATATGCAAGAGAGCGCCGGGCGTAAGGGCCGTTTTAACGAGTTTGAAAGCTGGATGAGCAACGTATTTTGGTACCACTACAAATGGTATTTTGTAGTCGGCGTTTTTGCGGCCTCGCTGCTCGTCATGTCTGCGGTTTCATTTGTCAGAGCTGCGGATTACGACTGGACGGTCGTATACGCCCATTGCGGGGAGAGCGATCCGTCAAAAACGGCTGGCATCAGGAGCGCCTTTGAAGCGGCAGGTACGGACGAGTCAAACAACGGCAGGGTGCAGGTCGAGGTGAGGGTAGCGGCGCTCGACTGGGAGAAGGGCTATTGCGGCCTTTACGGCGAGCTTGCCGAGCCGGACAGCATCCTGTATGTAATGGACGATTCGGTTCTTAAGCTTTATCGGAGCCTGGGTTATTTTGAGAATGCCGCATATATCGGCAGCCTGGGACTGTGGGCGGCTGTAAACGACACTCCCGTAAAGCCGTACAGACTTGAGGATTTCTCCGGCTACAACTATACTCAGGAGGACGTGGACGAGGCCAACCGAGATAGACAGGAAAGGCATGACGAGATGGTGAGCCAGGCAAAGGCGATAATCGCCCGCATTAAATAGCCTAATCGATGCCAACGGAGCCGGCGTAAGCCGGCTCCGCGTGTTCTTGCCGCCTATGTCGGACAAAGAAGCGAATCCTCGATAATTTGCTCTATCATCAAGTGGCCGGCTTCGCTGGGATGAATGCCGTCGCTGCATATAAGGCTGGGCAGCTTGTGGGACTTCAGAAACGGCGTCCTCAGGTCTATAAGCATTGCGCCGGTTTCGCGCGCTATCATGCAGACCAGCTCGTTGTAATACTCGTGCCAGCGGTACAGCATCGTAATATCGCCGAGCCATTTCAAGATATTTTCGCAGGATTTGTTTTGGGTTATCCACTTGAAATATCTGCCCGGGTCCAGAGGAACCAGAGTTGCCACGTAGACCTTTGTTCCCATGCTCTTTAAATACTGGATGCATTGCCTGTACATTTCGCAAAATTTATGCTCGTCAGTTTTGGGCTCGAAGCTGCCGTCCGGCCTGTCCGACACGGTCTGCCAATCGAAATCGCAGTCGTTGCCGCCGAACTCAAGGACCGCGACTGCTTTTTCGGGATTGAGCGGCTTGAAGCTTTTTACCGCGTTGAGAGCATACTCGATGGTTTTGCCCATATGCGCAATTAGCGAAACCTTGTATCCGCTTTCCTTAAGACGCGCAAACTGGCGCGCCTTGACGGTTCTGTACCTGTTGAGCTCCTCGTCGTAGATGACGCCCTTCATTATGGAGTCGCCGCATATTATGATTTCCTGCATGATTCCGCCTACCTTCTATAGAAGAGGATGCCGAGGCAGCCGGGGCCGCAGTGGCTTGAGATGGTGCAGCCGGCTCTGGTGTGTATTATTTCCTCGAAGGGAGCGCACTTGAGCAGTTCATCCCGTACGGCCCGCCAGGTTTCCTCCGCCACTCCAGAGTCCGTAATGAATATCCGCCTTGTGTCCGGCGTTCCCGCCTCGGCAAGCTTGTCCTGAACGTACTGCGCAAGGCACTTCTCGAAATTGCCCCTGTACTTTTTGCCGACGCCCATCCTCCCGTCCTTTACCTCGATGCAGGGCCTTATTTTCAGCAAATTGGCGCCGAAGGCCGCGACGGCCGAGCAGCGCCCGCCCTTGCTCAGGTAATCGAGAGTGCTTAGCACAAAGCTCACGTCCAGCTTTTCCTTGCGCCGGTCAAGCTCGGCCTTTATATCCGAAGCCTCCATTCCCGCACGGGCCATTTCCGCGGCGTCCAAAACCAGGTGGCCTATGCCGGTGGATAGGCTGCGGCTGTCCACGACATGAACGTTCCCGGTCATCTCGGCGGCCACGCAGGCATTTTGATAGCAGGAGGACATATCGCTGCTTATGGTAAAGTGGATTACGGAGTCGCAGTCCTTAAGCAGACGCGCAAATACGTCGGCATACTCCTGCACGTTGACGGCGGCGGTGCTGCCTATGCTCCCTCCCTCCTCGACGCGCCTGAATATGTCGTCGGGAGTGATTTCAACGCCGTCCCTATAGGATTCGCTTCCATAGGTGATGTGGAGCGGGGTTATTTCAATATCATATTTTTCTATAAGCTCCTTTGACAGGTCGCAGGTGCTGTCCGCCGTAATCTTGATCTTCATTTTGTTTTATCGCTCCCTTTCCTCGCTTTGCCCAGCAGGACATATACGCCAAAATAAAGAAAAGCGCTGTATGCGATTCCGGCCGCGATATCCAGCGCGGAATGCTGCTTTATAAATACGGTGGAGACTATCACCAGTACGGTCAATACCGTCGCCATCGGCCTGACCCACCTTCGCCTGATGGTTTTTGTGTCGTATAGGGAAGCCAGGATGGCGAAGCAGCCGACGACGTGCATGCTCGGGAGCACGTTTGTATTGGTATCGGCCGAGTAGAGGCGCGCAATCAGGCGGGTGAACATATCCCGCGCCTCAAAGGAGGCGGGCCTCAAATCCTGCCCGTTGGGAAACAAAATATAAAAGACCGCCCCTATCGTGTAAGCCACGGAAAGAAAAAGCATGTATTTTTTAAAGCCCTCGCCGTCCTTCAGCAGCAGCCACAGGCCCGTAAAAAACAGCATCGGAAACCACAGACAATAAAAAATCACGAACGGCGGACAAAAAGGGATCAGATCGTCGAGAGGGATATGGGAGACCCAGTAATCGTTTGTGACAAGGCGCTCTGGCAGAAAAAACATGAATATTATGTAGGGCAGGAGCAGGGACCACCAGACATGCCTGTTTTGCCTGGCCCAAAAAATGACTTTTTTCATCGCTACTTCTTTTCCACAAGCACGTCGGCGTTCGCGCGAAGATAGGTATAGCCCGAAACCGCGGTCAGCGCGGAGGTTATCCAGACGGCCGCGTTGCTTATGCCGCTGACCGAGGGCTTGGATATGAGAGAATAGCACGCAAGTATCTGCAAAAATAAGATAAGGGTTATCGATATCATTTGAGACGCGGTTTTCACCTTGCCCCAATTGTTGGCGGCGACGACACGGCCCTTGTCAACGGCGGCCAGCCTGATGCCCGACACCATGAATTCCCGCAAAACGACCACTATCACCGCGACTACCGAAGCCAGGCCCTGTCCGATGAAGCAGATGAGCACCGAGCAAACCAGCGCCTTGTCCGCCAGAGGGTCAAGGAACTTGCCCAGGTTTGTTACCTGGTTGTTGCGCCGGGCAAGCCGCCCGTCCAGCATGTCGGTAAACGACGCGGCCCCAAAGGCAATAAGGGCAAGCCACTTGCATATGGGATGGTTAATGATTATCAGAGCTATTATAAGGGGCACCAGCGCCAGTCTAAGCATGGTCAATTTGTTCGGCAGGTTCATCGCTTAGTCCTTCTTGATTCCAATCTGTTTGATATAATGGTAATTGTATAATATAAAGGTCATGACTATCATGGCGATGCACAGCGCCGCAGCTGGGGCCGCAAGCTCGCCGGGAATATCGGGTATTAGAACGTAGGCTATCAGAACGGCATACAAAACAGTGGTCGTGGCCTTGCCGTACCATCTGGAGCTGATGAGTACGCTCGTTTTCCTGTAGAAAAAATAGCCTATGAGAAGCATGAGCAGCTCCTTCACTACGAGAGCAATGAAAAGAAGCTTCATTTCCGAAATCTTGTGCGACACGCAAATTATCATCGCCGCCTGGGTAAGCTTATCCGCCGCGGGGTCCACCACCTTGCCCAAATCGGTTACCATTCCGAATTTGCGCGCTATGCGGCCGTCCAGTATGTCAGTCAGCCCGGAAACGATCAAAGTGCAGCCCGCCGTCAAATACTGAGCCCTTACATACATGACAACGAATACGGGTATCAGCATGATTCTTAAATAGCTAAGCATATTCGGTATAGAAACCGCCTGGCGCCAAATGCTGGCTGATGCCCGGCTGCTTTCAGTATCCATTGCCGTTCCTTCGCCTTTCAAATTATTGAAATCTTCGCCGCCGCTATTCATCTTGTTCCGCTTCCGGCCCATTGTCTCCAGACCGCCTCGCGCCTAATGCAGTATATTCCGCTTGTATTAATCCAATGTTAACTATAAAGAGCGCGCCGAATAGCACGAAAGCCGCGCCGACCCGGCTCTTGCATATGTTAATATAACCAACCGTCTGCATTTTATATCATTTTTACATTAAAGTCAACATATGCCTCAGTCTGCCGTTGCCTATTGAACATACAGGCTTCCTATGGCGAAGCCGCCGCCAGAGGGCCGAAAAACCGAAGCCAGCCTGAATTCCGGAGGCAGGCTGGCTTCGGTTTTGAAACTAATCGCTTTTGCTTGCTTTGGCGGACTATTCGGCCGGGGCGGACGCAGCCGGCGGCTCCGGCTCGGTATTTATTCTGCTTGATAGAATTAGATTTATAAAAGCTATTGCCGCCGCCCCTATGAATACGGCGGGATAGCCTACGGCGGACCAGAGGAGCCCGCCGAAAACAGGGATCACCATGGAGGCTATATGCTGAAGGCTGACGCCTGTGGAAAGCGTGGGGGTAAGATCCGCGGGGTCCAGAGCGATCTTGCGCGCGTACGTGGATCTGGCCATTTCGACTGCGGCCATGGAGTTGTCTATGATATAGCAGCCGGCAATGACAACCACCGCAACCCCCTCCGGAAATATCCGCGCCGAAAAGGCGTATCCCAGGCATATTGCAAAAAGCAGGGCCGCTTCCAGAGTCAGGACGAAGCGCTCGCCCTTTTCGTCGATAAGCCTGCCTATAATTTTCCTCGTGCCTATGCTGATTACGGCAATCACCATGCCGAGTATTGCGAAAACCTGGGGCTTCAGGCCGAAAACCTTTATTAGCACCCAGGGCGCGAAGGTCATAAAGATCTGGTTCCTCGCCCCGCTTATGACGGCAAGCACATAATAAAGCCAGTAGCGCTTCCTGAAAACAAGCCTGACGCTTCTCCTTTCCGGCCGGCCCTTGGTCATCAGGCCCATAAGAAAGGCGGCCGCCACATAAAAAGCCGCGCCTATCGCAAAGGCCGCCTTATATGTGATCCCGGCATAATTGAAGCCTATAAAAACAAAAACATAGGCTATTATTCCTCCGAACAGGCCGAAGGCGCTGACGGTGCCCAGCCTCGCCCCGTAGGACTTCTGCTCCGAAAGGGCCATGCCTATGGACGGCGATACGGGCATGACCATATGCGTCCCCAGGCTGAACATCATCATCCATATCACCATTACCGCGAAGGAGGGCGACAGCAGGCCGACCCCCAGCATTCCGAGGCCCGCCGCAGCCATGCCCAGCATGGCTATCCGTACGTCTCCGGCGAAGCTGAGCAGGGCAAGAACCAACATTATGAACAGTCCGGGAGCCTCTCTCGGCACCTCAAGAAAGCCTCTGAAATCCTCCGAGAGCTTAAAAACGTCGCTAAGATAATTGTTGAAAATGGAGGCGTTGATCCCTGAGCCTATGCCGGCAAAAAGGCCCGCCAGAAGGAAAAGCCTGAAATCCCGCTCCCTGGCGGCTCCTCCGGGAGAGGACAAGGCCATATCTGCATTCCGCCGCGGCACGCCCGGCTTGTTTATCGCCACTTTACCAAACCTTCCTGTTGTTTTTCAGCAATAATACCATATCCCCCGGAAGTTTGCAACGCGTTTGCAACGCCGCGCAAGAAATCGCGGCGGGACGGCTTTACGCCCGTCCCGCCGCTGTTTTTCAGCATGCCGACGCCGAAAGGCTGAAGCCCGTCTAGGCCTTGCCCAGCGCCTTTAGCACCTTGTCCGGCGTAGCCGGAGGATCCACCCATACGCCTATGGCGTTGTGAATGGCGGTTATCACAAGATGCGTATTGGCCATGGAGTGGCTTATCCCGCTGGCTCCGTAGGCGCCGTTCCCGGAGCGCGTTTCCAAAAGCTCGTGCTCCACGAGCGGGACGTCCTTCATGGTCGGCTTTTTGTATTCTATCATGTTGTCATTGAGCTTGGCGCCGCTCCTGGCGTCGAAAATCAGGTCCTCGAAAAGCTGGGAGCCCTGGCTGAAAAACATCACCTGGTCAAGCTGGCTTTCAAGAGAAGTGGGCCTTAAGGCCTTGCCGGGATCAACCACCGTGCCGAAGCGCAGTATTTCAACCTCTCCGGTTTCCGTGTCTACCGCAACCTCGCAGAAAACGGCGTTCATTGTATCGAGCATGTTGCCGCCGCCGCCCAGCAGCCACGCGGAAAGAGGGGGCCTGCCGGAATAAGTCGCCACCAGCTCCCTGTTGGTGGCCCGGGAAAGAGGTACGGCCTTTTCCGGCTCCGCCTTGACGAAGATCTTCCCGTCGGCTATGTCAAGGTCCTCGGGCTTCAGCCCCTTGAAAGGGCCCGGCTCCGGGAGCGGGGGATCGTTCAGGGGGGCAACCATCATAAGAGGCCAGCTTTCGGCGTATTCGATCGCCGCCTCAAGTATCTGCTTTTTGAGTATATTCGCGCATTCCTTCATGGCCCAGGAGGAGGCCGTCGAACCGTCGGCGCCGCCGCCGACCGGGCTGAACTTTGCCGTGTAGTGGAAATCGACCTTTATGTCCTCGTATTCAAGGCCGAGCTCCTCGGCCGCCACCATCACGTTCGGCTCGACCATGTAAGCGCCGAAAACGGGGCCCTGCGTCGGCAGATGCACCACGCCGTCCCGGAATTCCAGCCTGCAGGTGTAGCCGGATACGGAGTGCCTGGGGCACATCTGATACCTGAAGCTCATGCCGTGCTTCCTGCCGTCGGGCAGAGTTTTCGTTCCGGAGGGGTGCCAGTTCCAGTTCATCAGCTTTTTGCCGGCCTCGACGCAGGCCTCGAAGCTGGGCACGGGATTGGGATCGTCCTTGGAGGTGGGGCCGTGCAGATTAAGACGGGCAATATCTATGGGATCCTTGCCCAGCTTCTCCGATATCATGTATATAGCCACGGTTATGATGTCCCAGTTGAAGGGCGTGTGCTGGCCGCTGACCCACATTTTGCAGCGGTTTGAATCGACTATCTCCATCCTCTGGGATATGTTCTTGCACTTTATGCTGTTGTAGGGGCCCTGCTTCTGGTCGCCCACATGGCCGAAGCTGGAGCTGCCCCAGATGCCGCCGTCGGCTATTGAAAAGTCGTCTATGGCGGTAATGAGGCCCTCGTTTGTAAAGCCGACCTTTATATACATATAGCGCTGCTTCATTATGACGGAATCAAAGGTTTCCTCCCTCGTCATGACGCAGCGCACCGGACGGCCCGTCCTCTTGGCGAGCAGAGGGGTGATCTCCTGCGCGCGGCGCAGGCCCCAGTCGCAGTAGCGCCCGCCCATAAAGAGCCCCTCCTGGACGGTCTTGTCCAGCGGCATGCCGTACATGCGGCTTATCGGCAGCCTTTCGCGTACCGCGCCCTCTATATGCAGCGTCTTTCCCTCGCCGTGATAGAAATCGTTGGACCACCAGGCCAGGGAGCCGGGCGGGTTGGGGATGACGGAGGCGAAGGCCGGCATGTACAGGCTGTATTCCATTATATGATCGGCCTGCCGGAAACCCTCCTCTATGTCGCCTCTGACTATGTTGGAATAGGCGACGTTCCCTTTTTTGGGGGGGTTGGGCGGCGCGTTGGGGTCGGGCATGCCGAAGGTTGGCGTGGAACGGTCCTGCGGGCGTATCACAAAGGCCTCCGGCTTTCTGCCCTCGTGCAGATTGACGACATGAGGCAGCACCTCCCACTTTACGTCGAGCTGCCTTAAAGCCTCGTAGCAGAGCTCCTCGCTCTCCGCCACCACGACAACGGCTACCTCGGCGCCCTCCTGATCGGCTATGTTGTCCAGCCACGGCCTGGGCGCTCCCCAGTGCTCGCCGTAGCTTACAAGGTTTTTTATGTCCTCGTCTTCCCAGGTGAGTATGTCTACGACCCCGGGGATCGCCCGGGCCTTGCTGGTATCCACGCTTACGACTCTTGCGTTGGCGTAGGGGCTGTGCAGGAATTTCGCGTGCAGCATGTCGGGCATGGCATAGTCAATGCCGAATTTCGCCGCGCCCGTAGCCAGAGCATATGAAAGCACGCCGGGAAGATTCCTTTTCCCAACCACTCTGAAGTTTTCTCTTTGTCCGTTTATGCCGGCTAAGTCAGCCATAAGCCGCTCCTCCTGTGTATGCGATTCAACGCTTATATTCACTGAAATAATATAATAAGGCGCTTTTACATTACCATTGTTTTTGCAACAAAGCAATGCTCGATTGCCGTTCCGAAGGGCTCCGAGGGCGGAGAAATCGCCCTTACCCTCTGACCCAGCGAAGGGCCGTACGGCGGCGCTTGCCGTCCCTTCCGATGCGGACTGGATCGGCGGCCAAAACCAGGGTAGAGCCGTCGTTTTCAAAGCTTACGTAGCGCTTCTGGCGGCTCCCTATCCAATTGGGAATGAGGCTGAATTCGAGCTCATGATATACCGTCCGGTTTTCCTCGTCGACAAAGTAGCGTCCGGCATAGGCAAACATGCCGCGAGCGGCGGCCAGCGTCTGCTCGTCGGTGCCCAGCTCTGTGTCCGGCACGTCGTAGCGGGGTCTGCCGGCCCTCAAAATTTGAACGGAAACCCAGCCATCCTGCGAGTAGCATATAAAGCCGGAGGCGTCCTCGCCCATGATATGCACGGTATTGCCGTCCTCGTCCGTACCCGTAAAGGAGGCCAGCTTCCATGTTCCCAAAAGCTTGTCCTTAAGCATCTTAATCTCCCAAATATCAAAATACGGTTTGCCGTCCGCATTATTGGGGAAAGCCGGCGCTGCTAGCGCAGCAGGCTTCGGTAAATCTCCTCGTCCTCTGCCGAGAAAACATTGAAAACGACCCTTTCGATGCCGCTTCCCGCATCAAGATAAGCCTTTACGGTTTTTAAGGCTATTTCGGCCGCCTTTTTCTTTGGAAAGCGGTATACGCCCGTGGATATGCAGCAGAAAGCCACGCTGCGGCAGGCGTTTTCCTCCGCCAGCTTCAGGCAGGAGCTATAGCAGGAAGCCAGTACGGCGCAGTCGGCATCCGTCAGCGGGTGGTCTATTATGGGGCCGACGGTGTGCAGGATATATTTTGAGGGGAGGTTGTAGGCCGGAGTGATTTTCGCCTGTCCGGGCGGCTCCCTGTGGCCCTGGCGCTCCATTATTTCATGGCAGCGGAGCCTAAGCTGCACGCCGCTGAAGGTATGTATGCAGTTGTCTATGCAGGCGTGGCAGGGCTCCCAGCAGCCCTCAAGCCGGCTGTTGGCGGCGTTTACTATGGCGTCTATCCTCAGAGTCGTTATGTCGCCCCTCCAAAGCGCCAAACGCCTGTCCGAAGGCGAAACCGGCAGCGCCCCGGCGTCCACAATGCCCGCTTCAGAGATGAGCTCCTTCAAATATTCGTCCTGTACGCGCAGAAATTCCTCGTCTGCAGGAAGCGGAGGCCGGACGTTCATCAATGAGCGGAGCAGCAGCCACTGATCGTTCTTGTCCGAAGGAATTCCCGCGTAGGAGTAATGGGAATTTTCCTCCGACAGCCTTTTGATGAGATATTGCCGTCTTTCGTCCTGAGTCATCATATCATCTCCCTGTTTCATACAGGCTTTCGATAACATCCCTGGCGTCATAGGGCATGGAGCGGGCCTTGCCGCAAAGCTCCCTTGGAATCATGGAAAAACCGCCGTGGCCCGGCCATTCCCTATATTCCTTGTTTATCCGGAACAGACGCGCGCTGCCGTGGGCAAGGGTCAGGCGCTCAAAGGGCCAGCGTATGACCGCCGGCGTATTGAAGCCTACCCCGATTTCGATTATGCACAATTTATTTCCGACCGAGGCTTCCACCCAGCCGATATATCGCTGCCTTTCGGCCTTATACCCTTCGTATTGCCGTACGGCGGCAAAGAGAGGCGCTCCGCAATAGGGGCAGGAGGGTATGGCGCTTTCGTCCGTTATCATGAAGGCTTCGGTATCGATAAGGGGAAGCAGCCTGTCGATAAAGGGCTTGACGTCCCAGGTCTCGCCCGTGCAGCCGGCGGAGCATCTGAGCCTGTCGTAGCTGCCCTGGGCCTCGAAAAGGCGTTCCGAGGGAAAGCCGGTGCGCAAAAACTGCCTGTCGCAGTTGGAGGTGACAACGAAAAAGTCCTTGCCCAGCAAAATTGCGAGCAGCTTTTTATAAAGCTCGGAGGGAGGGAAAACATAGCGCACAAAATTAATGTGCCTTGCGTTGTAGGCCCATTCTCTGGCGAGCGGCCAGTTTTCCTTTTCACGCTCAAACAGCTGATACGGATAGCGGTAGCCCCTCGCGGCCATTTCCGGCTGAAAGCGCTTGAAAAGCTCCTCGTCAAGGTAGCTGAGCCCCGCGGCGGCCGAGAGCCCGGCGCCGGCGCCGATGAGCACCTTGTCCGCCGAATCAAGCCAGTCCCTGAGCTCCCTCAGGTCCGCCTCAAAGCCTTTGCTGTTTATTATGTAGCCGTTTTCGGACATGGAAGCCTCCGAGAGGAATGCCATATTATATTCCGTGTTATATTAGCATATTTTTGCCCGGCAAACAACCCCAATATATGCCGTGCCGCCCCAAACGGCAGGCTCTGCGCGCTTGAGGCGGCACGGCATTTTCAGGTCTATCCTTTTGCGAAGATGAGATTATACGCCTTTCTTGTCAAAGTACTTCATAATGTCGAACCGGCCCAAATCCCTGGCGTAGGCGCCGGTTATGTTAAGGCTCAGCCCGTTGTGGCTGACGCCGAAGAAGAAGCCGCCGTCGTGCAGTATCTTGGGATTGAAAACCACAAGGCCCTGGCTGCCGTTGCAGTTTTCCTCAACCCACTGAAACAGGTAGGCGTCGTCCCTGAGCTTGATGTAGAAGCAGGGGCTGCTCCAGGTGGCGCCGCCGCTGTTGTCGCTCTGGAATATGGTCCAGCTGTAGCTTTCCGGCGAGCTGTAGACATGGATGGAGCTCATGGTTTCGCTGTAGGCCCAGGCGTAGCACTTGCCCACCAAATCGGTTGTGAAATGGTGACGGCGGGCAAAGGGCGGCACCAGGTCCCCGTATTCGAGAACGCCGAATTTTGCATAGGCTCCTATCTCCCATTCGCTGTGCCAGTTGCCAATCTGCGCGCGCACAGTGGTGGCAAGCCCGGTGGAAAAGTCTACGGCCTGGGTGAGATTGGCGCAGTCCGGATCCCCGGTCATCATATGGGAAAAGAGGATGATGTCCTTGGCGGGCTCAAAGGCCACGTATTTTTCCTCGCGCCACTCGCCGCCGGGCAGGCGCCATTTAAGCCGGTCCGCGCTTATTACGTCGTATTCATAGACGGGCTCGTGAGTGCCGGCCCAGGGGGCGGCGGCGTGCTTTTCGCCGTCCAGCTTCACCTTGAAGCGCTTGCCCGCAAGATAATCGGAAAAAGGCAGATTGTTGCCGCTGGCCATAATATTCGGCCCGCCGAACTCGAATATTCGCTGGGACTCGGCCGCGTGCCTGAGAGCCTCCTCCCTGGTCATGGGAATGTCTATATCCCTGGGGCGGTAGGCGTAGTGGGCCCCCTTGCCCTTGAGCATGGCCATGGGAGGCTCCTTGTCGCCGAAGGAGGTTATCTTTTCAAGGTGGGCCGCGTCTCCCGTAATCTCAAGAGCGGCGGAGTGCAGCTCGTATACCAGCTCGTCGTCTTCGCCGAAGCCGAAAACGAGGCCGACGGACTTCATGTCGAAGAAATTGAGCAGCTCTATCCACATCCTGCCGCTGAATTCGACCTCCCAGCGGGCGTAGACGTAGTACTCGTCGTCTATCCTTATGTAGTCGGAGGGGTTGGTCATCGTGATGCCGCCCTGCGGGTCGCTCAGCTCGACAAGCGTCGAGCATACGACGCTGGGGAAGAAGGTAAGCAGCTCGTAGCCGCCGTTGTATTGCCAGTGCAGGCCGCGCCCCTCGAGGCGGTTGGTGGTCGTATGGAGCTTGGAGGGCTTTTCGTTGCTCCCGCAGTCGGCCCAGCCGAAGTGGTAGTGCCTTTGTATCTCGCGGGGTATCTGCCGCTTGCCGGTCGGCGGCCTCATGCCGAATATGTCGCCGCCCACTGGCACCTCTATGCCGAACCAGGTTTCAAAGGCGGTAAGGGCGTAGGTCCTTGTGTCGATGATAAGATGCCAGCCGCGGGAAGTTCCGGGTATCAGGTGCGTCAGGACGACGACAGGTCCCAGAGCCGCCGCGGAATAAGGGGCCTCATAGGTAGTTCCGTTCTCGGTCACAATAAGACTGTCAGCGCCGCGGATATCGTACTCAAGCTGGGCCGGGGCAAATTCACCCTCAAGCCGGGCTGTGAAGGAGAGCCCGAGCAGACGGTCGCACCCAGGGGCGGCTGCTTTGGGCTTGGCGGAAATCTTCCTGAGTATCTCCTCCTCGGACATGGGGTTGAAGTTGGTGAAGAACAAAGAATGCACCTCCAAAATTGTATAATATTTGTAACGATTATATTATGACTTATAGAGCTTGTCAAATACTGTACGAAAAACGCGCTTGACTGGATCCTGGAGTTTTTGTGTTGAATTATCGATAATATTGTTGACGTAATAGAAAAAGTGGTATAATATAAAAAACGGGTGGTGGCCGGCATGGATATAAACCAGCTCAGGTATTTTATAACGACGGCGCAGACTCTGAATTTTTCGGAGGCGGCACGGCGCGTGGGGCTTGCCCAATCGACGATGAGCCATAATATAAACGAGCTGGAAAAGCAGCTCGGCTCGCAGCTTTTCATAAGGAACCGCAGGAACGTGGCGCTTACGGAGGCGGGGAAGAAGCTGCTGCCTTACGCGGTGGAGCTGGTGGAGCTGGCCGACAAGGCGGCCTTTCAAATCAAGGCTTTGGAAGAGGGCGGCAGCGGGCATATTTCCATCGCCGCGCTTACGACCTCCAGCGAAGCGCTGTCGCAGTGCCTTTCGGCCTTTTCAAACAAATATCCGGAGATAACCGTTGATATAACCTTCACCTCCGGGCGCTCCCAGGTGGTGGAGATGAGCGAGGCGAGATACGATTTCCATTTTGCCGTGGAGGAAATGGTGCCCGTGGGAGAGGCCTTCAGCTATATCAGGACGCATAAGGACCGGCTCTGCATGGCCTTTCCGAAAAACCATCCCATGGCGGGAAAGCCGCTCGACTTCACCGCGCTGAAGGGCGAGCGCTTCATAACGGTTACGGAGAGCGACGGTCCCGCGCTGTACGGCAGCATAATGCGAGTCTGCAAGGCCAGGGGGTATACGCCGCGCGTCACCTGCCAGTACGACCGGGCCGAGGCCGTGCTGCTGTCGGTGGGAGCCGGCCTGGGGATAGCAATCATACCCGAAGCTCTGAGCAAGGTATTTTATTCGCAGAATGTTAGCTTTACGCCCATCGAGGGCGAAGACGCCCAGCGCCAGTACGTGCTGGCCTGGCATACCGAAATGTCCAATCCGGCTGCCCGGCTGTTTCTTGAAACGGCGAAGGCCCTGTATTGCCGGGACGGCGGTTGAGCGGGCGCCATATACTATGAAAAAGAACGGAAATGGAAATATGGGGAACAAATTCAAGCCTGACAGCCAGAGCATAGTCAGCTACAGCCTTATGGGGCCGGAAAGCGGCGGGCCCTGCCTTGTGGACTCCAACGGGGGCAGGATAACCCGCATAAGGCCGTATTATTATGATAAAGAGTACACCGACGCGCATTGCAACCCCTGGAAAATAGAGGCCCGCGGCAGCGTTTTCAAGGCTCCGGACAGGGCCACCATCACGCCCTTCGGCCTGGGCTACAAGAGCCGCGTATATTCGAAAAATCGCGTCAGATACCCGCTCAAGCGTGTAGACTGGGATCCCAAGGGCGAAAGGAATCCGCAAAACAGGGGGGTGAGCAAATATGTGCGCATATCCTGGGACGAGGCGGCGCAGATAGTCGCCGACGAGCTCAGGCGCGTCAAGGCGCGGTACGGGCCGGAGGCCGTCCTCTGCCAGGCGGACATGCACGGGGAGGGCAAGAACACCGCGCCCAGCCACGGCTGTCCGAACCGCCTGCTTTCCCTTATGGGAGGATATACGCTCCAGATGCGGAATATGGACTCCTGGGAGGGCTGGTTCTGGGGTGCAAAATATGTCTGGGGCTGCGAGCCGGTGGGCGAGATGGCGCCGCAGTCCAACCTTTACCCGGACATAGCCAAAAACAGCGATATGCTGCTTTTTTGGGGCTGCGACCCGGAAACCACGCCTCTGGGCGTAGTCAGCCACCTGCCCGGGCGGCTGTGCTCGTGGCTGACCAAGATAGGGCTCAAGAGCATCTATATTTGCCCGGACCTCAATTACGGGGCGGCGGTGCACGCGGACAAATGGATACCCGTCTATCCGAACACCGACGCCGCCCTCCAGCTCGCCGTGGCCTACGTTTGGCTCACCGAGGAGACCTACGACAAGGAATACATCAGGACCCACGCCTACGGCTTCGACAAATTTGCCGACTATGTTTTGGGCAGGGAGGACGGCGTTCCAAAAACGCCGGAATGGGCGAGCGAGAAATGCGGCGTTCCCGAATGGACGATAAAGGCCCTGGCCCGCACCTGGGCCCAAAATACCACCAGCATTCTGCACGGAAACGGAGGCGGCCTCATCCGCGGGCCCTATTCCTCGGAGCCGGCCCGCCTTGAGGTCATGCTTCTGGGCATGCAGGGCCTGGGAAGGCCGGGCGTGCATCAGGCTAAGATGATAGAGTGGAACCTTTGGAACCGCGACTATCCCGTCCCATATCAGGGGCAGTTCGTCCCAAGGGTGACGGCGATAGCCGATCCGCTGCGCCCCGTGGAAGGAGACGTGGACCCGTCCATCAATATGAACAGGTTCGTGCTCACCGACGAGCAGAAGAGGAGGGCGCCGGAGCTTGTGGAGCTGTTCAGGCAGCTTCCGGCTCCGCTGCAGTTCATACCGCGCTGCCTCGTCCATAAGGCGATTCTTGAGGGCCACGCCGAGTGGAGGGGCCTGCAGTGCTTTTCCTCCAGCCAGCAGCCGGACGCCAACAATTACAGGAAGCCTACCCAGCAGTACCAGTTCGAGCTGATGAAGTATCCCCGCGACGGGCTCAGCCGCGTGCATATGATATGGACGGACGCTCCCTGCCAGGTTACCTGCTGGAACGACGGCAACCTGAGCATTAAGGCTTACCGCGACGAGAGCATAGAGTGCATCGTGGCCCAGCACCCGTGGCTTGAAAACGACTGCTATTTCGCGGACGTTATTTTTCCCGTCGCCACAAAGCACGAGGTGAGCGACCTTGCCAACGACCTTTCCAGCGGCGCCTTTACCAGCATATATCTGACGGAGCCATGCTGCCCGCCCGTCGGCGAGTCGCTTTCGGACTTCGACGTTTGCGCCCGCGTCGCGGAAAAGCTGGGCAAGGAGTATTACGACGCCTACACGGGAAGGCTCAGCGCGGAGGAGAGAGTGCGCTTCTTCTACAAGGCCACGGGCTGCGAGGATTATATGACCTGGGAGGAATTCAGGAAAAGGAAGATCTTCGTAGTGCCCTGCAAGACCCAGGAGGAGCTGGACAAGATACCCGCGGGACTTATAGGCTTCTACAGGGACCCGGAAAGCAACCCGCTTTCCACTCCCACCGGCAAGCTGGAATATTACGCCACGCAGATAGCGGAGCATACGCCGGACGACCCCGAGAGGCCGCCGGTGCCCCACTGGATAGAAAGCGGGGAAAGCCACGACGAGCGGCGCTCCTCCAAACGGGCGGAAAGGTACCCGCTGCTGTGCCAGTCCAACCACGGGCGCTGGCGCATGCACGCCCAGTGCGACGACATAATCTGGAACCGCGAGGTCGAAACGATGAAGATCCGCGGGGCGGACGGCTACCAGTATGAGCCGGTTTGGCTGCATACCTCAGAGGCTGAAAAGCGCGGCATCAGGCACGGCGACATAGTCAAGGTGTTCAACGAGCGGGGCATAGTCCTTTGCGGGGCCTACGTGACGGAGCGGCTTATGCCCGGCGTGTGCTATGTCGACCACGGCTCGCGGCTTGACCCCATTATACCCGGCTGGCTGGACAGGGGAGGCGCGATAAACACCATCTCCCCCGCGGCTCCCACGTCTAAAAACGCCACGGGCATGGCGGTAAGCGGCTTTTTGGTGGAGGTGGAAAAGGTAAGCGAGGAGGAGTGGGCCGCATGGAGGCGCGATTATCCCCAGGCCTTTGAGCGCAAGATAGACCGGGCGGCCGGCGTCTGCCTGGAGGGCTGGCTGATTGAGTGAAATGCTCGCGAAAATATGATTAACGGTTTTAGCGGCCGGGGGAAAGGGTTCCGCCCTTTTCCCCGGCCTAATTGCGCGCGGCCGCAGCCCGGCGCATAATGCGCTGCGGATTCGAGGTTGCGGCCTCCGCCGCAAACATAAATAACGCGGCGCCGTTCGGCTTGCGGCGCTCGCCCTTTTTCGGCATATTGCTCCCCGCTCCGCCGCTACTATTTGTCTATGGATAGGCTGATAACGGCTTTGGGGGGCGGACTATATGAACAAATCTGAGAGCTTTGAAACTAAAGACGAAAAAGAAGGATATTTCGGCGTTGCGAGCTGCCTGCGAGCCTGCGCAAGGCCGGGCATGAGAATACTGGAGGTGGGGGAGGTGAGTTGTCTGGCGGAGCTTGCCCTGGAGGGCTTCCATACTGAGGCGGATGCGCTTTCGTCTGGTCCGGGCGGACTCGAAAAGCCCGAGGTTTTTAAGTGCGGGCTGAGCGGCCTAGGCTTGATAGGCGGCGGCTCCTTCGATATGACGCTTGCCCTCGAGCCTATGCTATGCCTTCAAACATACGCTGATAAAAGGAAGGCGATAAGCGAGGTTTTCCGCGT
The DNA here is from genome assembly GCA_029265405.1 of Clostridiales bacterium. Taxonomy (GTDB): domain Bacteria; phylum Bacillota; class Clostridia; order Oscillospirales; family Oscillospiraceae; genus JAJUJI01. The sequence continues at coordinate 180,403 of JAJUJI010000001.1, forward strand.
TACGAAGCCGGAAGGCTTGATTTTTCTGGCCTTCAATATAAAGACGAAACAGGGCGGGGAGCTGCTCCTTGCCCGGGTACGGGCGGAGGAGCCGGAAAAGGACAGCCCGCATGGAGAGGGAGGCGTTCGGAAAAACAGCCCTTTAATGGCCGCATATTGCCGGGCGTGCAAAGAAGAGGCCGGCAAGCTTATGTCCGGTTTTCCCGCCGTCTGTCTGCGTCTGGCCTCGGCGGGCTCTCCGCGCCTCGCCCTGCTCAAGGCCTCGGAAGCCGCGGACGACAAGCTATATGGGAAGAATGCGGAGTGCCCTTTTTTGGCCTGCGGAAGGAGAGAACCTGCGGGCGCGGCTCAAGGCTGCGTCGGCGTATTTAAAAAGACGCCGCCGCTGCGTCTGAAATATGTCGATTATTAGCGGAGCCGGCGCTTGAACGGCTTGCGCCGCGAGCATGCGGAAGAAAAACGCGTTTGGCTTAAGCATATATGGGCGTCTTTACACGCATTTAACATAAGAGCTGTTTCCGACTTTACATTAGATAAGTATAGTCAAACTGTACTTAACAAAAAATAATGTGAAGCTGAAAAAGGAGAAGCAGTGCAATGAAGAAGACCATGGCGATTATGGCGGCGGCCGTTATGCTTGCCGGCCTGCTTGCCGGTTGCGGAGGCAAAAGCGGAGGCTTTGATTCCAAAAAGGATATCACCGTGATATCGCGCGAGGAGGGCTCTGGCACCAGGGGCGCGTTTGTCGAGCTGTTCGGAATAGAGAAAAAGGACGCCGACGGGAAGAAGGTAGACTACACGATTTCGACGGCCGAGATAAACAACAGCACCGGAGTCGTTCTTACCAACGTGTCCACAAACGAATACGCCATAGGCTACGCCTCCCTCGGGGCCGTAAACGACAGCGTAAAGGTCCTGAAAATCGACGGAGTGGAAGCCACGGTCGAGAATATTTTAAACGGCTCCTACAAGATAGCCAGGCCCTTCAATATCGCCACAAAGGGCCAGGTTTCCGAAGCGGCTCAGGATTTTATAGATTTTATACTCTCCTCCGACGGCCAGGCGGTGGTCGAGGCCAACGGATATATCCCTCTTGAAACCGCCGGCGCCTATTCCGGGAGCAAGCCCTCGGGGAAAATAGTGGTTGCAGGCTCGTCCTCGGTGACGCCGGTCATGGAAAAGCTGAAGGAGGCCTATCTGGCCGTCAATACGAACGCTGCGATTGAAATACAGCAGAGCGATTCAACCACGGGCATGAACAGCGCCATCGAGGGCGCCTGCGACATCGGCATGGCCTCCCGCGAGCTGAAGGACAGCGAAAAGGAAGCCGGCCTCGTTGCGACAAAAATAGCCATAGACGGAATAGCTGTCATAGTGAACCCCAAAAACACCGTAGACGACCTGACCAAGGACCAGGTCATGGGCATCTATACGGGCCGGTACAAGACCTGGGCCGATTTGAGCAAGTAGCCGGAATGGGCGGAGGCGCGGCGGATGCGAAAAAACAAAACCGCCGCGCCGATAAGGCCGATAAGGAAGATAGACTATGATTAAGCTGAAAGAAGAGCTGATGCGCGCGGTGTTCCTGATTTGCGCCTGCGTATCCGTTCTTGCCGTCGCGCTCATTTGCGTGTTTCTGTTTTCCAGCGGCCTGCCGGCGATGGCCCAAATAGGCTTTTCCGCCTTTCTCACCGGCAGGGTTTGGAAGCCGACAAACGATATTTACGGCATATTCCCGATGATACTCGGCAGCCTCTGCGTGACCGCCGGGGCCCTTGCCATCGGCGTGCCGACGGGCATCCTAAGCGCCGTCTTCATGGCCAAATTCTGCCCTAAACGGCTGTACCGGCTGCTCAAGCCGGGGATCAACCTGCTGGCGGGCATACCCTCCGTTGTATACGGCTTTTTCGGGCTTATGGTCATAGTGCCATTTATCAGAAACACTCTGGGCGGCAGCGGCTCGAGCATGCTGGCCGCCTGCCTGGTGCTGGGGATAATGATATTGCCGACCGTCATAGGCGTGTCCGAGGCCTCGATAAGGGCCGTGCCGGAGAGCTACTACGAGGGCTCGCTGGCGCTGGGGGCCAGCCATGAGCGCAGCGTATTTTTCGCGGTCCTGCCGGCGGCGAAGCAGGGGATATTCGCCGCCGTCATTTTGGGAGTAGGAAGGGCCATAGGGGAGACTATGGCCGTAGTAATGGTCGCCGGGAACCAGGCGGTGATGCCAAGCGGCCTGCTCAAGGGGCTGCGCACCATGACGGCCAATATAGTCATGGAAATGGGCTACGCGGCGGACCTCCACAGGCAGGCCCTTATAGCGACGGGGGTCGTGCTGTTTGTTTTCATCCTGCTGATAAACCTGGCCTTTTCGCTGGTGAAAAGGAGGATGAACCTATGAGCCGCGCAAAGCTCCAGTCCCTAATTCTCAGGCTGGCCGCATACGCCGCCATAGCGCTGACAGCCGCCGCGCTGGTATTCATCGTGGCTTATATAATAATAAAGGGATTGCCGAATATTACGCCGTCCCTGTTCAGCCTCAAATACAACTCGGAAAACCTGTCCATGTTTCCGGCCATAATCAACACCATAACGATGACGCTGCTGACGCTTTTGATCGCCGCGCCGCTGGGAATAGGGGCGGCCATATATCTTGCCGAGTACTCAAAGCGCAGCAGCACGATAGTAAGGCTTATAAGAACCACGGCCGAAACGCTGACGGGCATACCTTCGATAATATACGGATTGTTCGGCTATCTTATGTTTGTGATTTTTCTCGGCTGGAGCTATTCGATGCTTGCGGGCGCGTTCACGCTTTCCATAATGATTTTGCCCGTCATTATGAGAACGACCGAGGAGGCTCTCAATTCCGTACCCGATATTTACAGGGAGGGCAGCTTTGGGTTGGGAGCGGGAAAGCTGAGAACGGTATTCAGGATCGTTCTTCCGTCCGCGGTGCCCGGAATATTGGCGGGCATAGTGCTTTCCGTCGGAAGGGTTGTCGGGGAGACGGCTGCGCTCATATATACCGCCGGAACGGTGGCGCAGATACCCGGCAATCTGCTGTCGAGCGGGAGGACTATGTCCATACATCTGTACGCCCTGTGGCAGGAGGGGCTGCATACCGGGCAGTCGTACGCAACGGCTCTGGTTCTGCTGGCGGTAGTAATAGGACTCAACGCGCTGTCCTCCTTTATAGCCAGGAGGCTCAACGGACTGTCCGGCGAAAGGAAATAAAAAGTGAATAACGCGCAGAATGGAAGAATAAAGTTTGAGATAAGCAGGCTCAATCTGTACTACGGCGGCTTTCAGGCGCTGAAAAACATAGAGCTGAACATACCGGCCAACGAGATAACCGCCCTAATCGGCCCCTCCGGCTGCGGCAAATCGACCCTTCTAAAGACCCTGAACAGGATGAACGACCTTGTGGAGGGCTGCAGAATAGAGGGAAGTGTGCTGCTTGACGGGGAGGACATATATTCGAACATAGACGTCAACAAGCTCAGAAAAAGGGTCGGCATGGTGTTTCAAAAGCCGAACCCCTTCCCGATGAGCATATACGACAACATAGCCTACGGGCCGAGGACGCACGGAATAAAAAACAAGGCCAGGCTGGACGAAATAGTGGAGCGCTCGCTGACGGGCGCGGCCATTTGGGGAGAGGTCAGGGACAGGCTGAAGAAAAGCGCGCTGGGCCTCTCGGGCGGCCAGCAGCAGCGCCTGTGCATAGCCAGGGCGCTTGCCGTCGAGCCGGAGGTGCTGCTGATGGACGAGCCGACCAGCGCCCTGGATCCCATATCCACAAGCAAGATAGAGGACCTTGTGCTGGAGCTGAAGAAAAATTATACTATTGTCATAGTCACGCACAACATGCAGCAGGCTACGCGCATTTCGGACAATACGGCGTTTTTCCTGCTCGGCAATATGGTGGAATACGGCAAGACGGAGATATTGTTCTCAACTCCGCGGGATAAAAGGACCGAGGACTACATCACCGGCAGGTTCGGCTGACGCGAGGGGCGCTTTTGAAGAGCGCAGGCATGGCTTATTTACAATCAAAAGGCGGGGCGGAACAATGAGGAACAGGTTTGACACGCAGCTTGAGATATTGAACGGCGAGCTCACCGATATGGGCGCCATGTGCGAGGACGCAATAGCCTGCGCCGTAAGGGCCCTGCTGTACCGGGACATGGAGCTTGCCGCAAAGGCTAAGACCATAGAAATAGAAATTGACAGGATGGAGAGCGACATAGAAAGCCTCTGCCTGAAGCTCTTGCTCCAGCAGCAGCCGGTGGCGAGGGACCTGCGGCTGATTTCCGCTGCGCTGAAAATGATAACGGACATGGAGCGCATAGGGGACCAGGCGGCCGACATAGCAGAAATAGTGACCTATATCGATTTGTCAAGGAGCATATCCCAGCTCCATATTAGGGAGATGGCGGAGGCCTGCATAAAGATGGTTTCGGAAAGCGTGGAATCCTTCGTCCGGCGCGACCTGGAGCTTGCCAACGCGGTCATAGCTTACGACGACGTAGTGGACGGGCTGTTCGCCAAAACAAAGACTGAGCTGATAGGCTTGATTTCCGACGACAGGAGCTTCGGCGAGCAGGCGCTGGACCTGCTTATGATAGCAAAATACCTTGAGCGAATAGCCGACCACGCGACCAACGTGGGCGAATGGGTGGTGTTTTCCATCACAGGAAAGCACCGCTCGGTAGACTGAGGAAAGCTGGCTGCAAAAAAGCGAAGCAGGAGGCCTCCGCTTGCGGAGAAGGACTGCTTCGCTTTTTTTGTCTTTGAATTTTGCGGCGTTTAAAAAGTACGGAGGCCGTGCTATAATGTGCAAAAAAGAAAGGAAAGCTTATGAAAACCAAAATTCCGGGCATAGGCGAGCTGGACATTGAATATGTGGCAATGGATTTCAACGGCACCATAGCCGTCGACGGCAAAATGAAGGAAGGCGTCAGGAGCCGGATAATTAAGCTTGCCGAGCTCTATAAGGTATACGTTATAACATCGGATACTCAGGGCACGGCCTCAAGGGAGCTTGCCGGGCTGCCGGTGGCCCTGGAAATATACGATACCGGCAACGCCGGCGAAAAAAAGCTGCAAACGGTGGAGAGGCTCGGCGCTGGGCGCTGCGCCTGCGTGGGAAACGGGCGCAACGACGTCCTGATGTTTCGGGCGGCGGCGCTGAGAATAGCCGTCCTTGAAACGGAGGGCCTTTACGCGCCACTGCTCCGGGAAGCCGACCTTCTGGCCAGGTCGAGCGAGGATGCGCTGGACCTGCTGCTGGATCCCAAACGCCTGATATCGGGGCTCAGGAAGTAAGAGGTAAAACTTCAATAATTTACCGCTGCACCGCCCCTTTGCGCCTTACGAAAAAACATACGGAGACATTCCCGTATATTCGTTAAGGAGGGGCGTTTATGCTTAGAATTTTAGGGAGAGCTTTTTGCGCGTTTTTGCTGCTTGCGGCGATGTTCGCGTCCGCTTCGCCCGCGGGCGCGAAAAAGGCCCGGGAGACGCCGATTCCCGCCGCGCCGCAGACTCTGTCGGCCTCGAGCGTCAGCTATAATTCCGTCGCGCTGAGGTGGACGGCTCCGGCCGTCAAAAAGGGAACGGCGATTACATATCTGGTTTATAAGGACAACGCGTATCTGGACAGGACCGCCGAAACGTCCTACATCGTTACGGGCCTTTCCCCCAACACCGTCTATACCTTTTATGTAAAAGCCCAGGATTCCGGAGGCAATTTGTCGGCGCCAAGCAACATATTCGCGGCGCTTACCTTGGCCGAGCCCGCGCCGGTTCCGAGCGCCGCCCCGCCCTCCGCTTTGCCGCCCGAAACGGAAAGTCAGGACGGCGCAGAAAAAATAATCGCCGGCTATTACGCGAGCTGGGCGGCGTACGGAGGCTATGGGCCGGACGATATAGCCGCTCAAGCCCTGACCCATATCAACTATGCCTTTGCCGCAATAGGCGAGGATCTTAAAATAGCCATGGGAGATCCATACATAGATCCAAAAAACTTCGAGGCCATTAAGTCGCTGAAAGCAGGGCATCCGGGCCTTAAGATACTCATTTCCGTTGGCGGCTGGAACGGCTCGGCGAGATTTTCGGATGTCGCGGCCAGCGACGCTTCCCGTACCGCATTTGCCGACAGCGCGGTTGATTTTATCGTGCGCTACGGCTTTGACGGCATCGATTTGGATTGGGAATATCCTGTGTCGGGCGGAAAGGCCGGCAACGCCGCACGGAACGAGGACAGGACGAATTTTACCCTGCTGCTTGCCAGGCTGCGCGAAAGGCTCGACGCCAGAGGCGAAGCGGACGGGAAACGGTATTTGCTCTCCTTTGCGGGCGGAGCGGGGAGCTGGTACCTGAACAATATAGAGCCGGACAAAGCCTCCGCTTATGCCGACTATGCCATTATAATGGCTTACGACATACACGGGCCCTGGGACTGCCATGCGGATTTGAACGCGCCGCTTTACGCTCCGCCGGAGAGCTCGCCGCAGTACAAGTGGAGCGTGGATAAGGCTGTCGAGGCCTGGAAGGCGAAGGGCTTTCCGGCGGGGAAGCTGGTCGTCGGAGTTCCCTTTTACGGCTACAGATATGCCGGCGTTGCGGGCGGCTCGGCCGGGCTGTACGGGACCTTCGCTTCAGCCTCGGCGCTGACCTATGATAAAATATTGTCTTCTTATCTTTCAAATCCCGCATTTGCCAAATACGTTCACGCCGACGCCATGGTCCCCTGGCTGTTCGACGGCTCGACGTTCATATCATATGACGACGAGGCTTCCTTGTCGGCGAAGGCGGTATACGTCGCCGAAAAGGGGCTGGCGGGCGTTTCGGTGTGGGAGCTGTCGCAAAACAAGGACGGCCGGCTTTTGGCTGCGCTGGCCGAAGGGCTGAAATAGGCGCCTGGAAAGCGCGGCTAAGTGAAAAACCGCTCCGGGGCGAAAGACTCCGGAGCGGTTTGATTTATCACGGCGCAAGGCGTCAGACGAATCTGCCGGGCTCAAGCATGTCGATGCAGGCAAGCATTTCCTCGTCGCTTATGGAGGTTACCCGCCCAAACTCATATTCCTCATCCACCCATTTTTTCAGCTTGACGACCAGAGGATCGGTCTTGCTTACGGCCTTCTCCTTCGGCAGCCGGAAGCGGTGATTTATCCAGTAGGCGATGCCCGAGGCGCCCGACACATTCGTGACCGCTACGCTTACCTCCTTGTTGAGGATTTTCTGCGTATCGAATATGTTGTATATTTCCTTGTCCTTAAGCAGGCCGTCGGCGTGTATGCCGGCCCGGGTCGCGTTGAAATCGCGCCCCACAAAGGGGGTCATGGGCGGCACCCTGTAATCCAGCTCCTCCTCGTAGTAGGAGGCTATCTCCGAAATAACGCTGAGATCCATTCCGCAGTCGCTTCCGCGGAAGGAAGCGAGCTGCATTGCCATTATTTCAAGCGGCACGTTGCCGGTGCGCTCCCCTATTCCTAGCAGGGAGCAGTTGACCGCGCCGGAGCCGTAAAGCCACGCGGTGCAGGCGTTGGCCACGCCCAGCCCGAAATCGTTGTGCCCGTGCCATTCCAGCAGCTCGGAAGGCACCTGCGCGTAAACGCGCAGACCGTATACTATGCCGGGCACGGAGCGGGGCAGGGCCGCTCCGGGGAAGGGTATGCCGAGCCCCAGAGTGTCGCAGGCGCGGATTTTTATCGGCATCCCCGCCTCCTTGCCCAGCTCGTTGAGGGCGTACACGAGGGGGACGACAAAGCCGTATATGTCGGCGCGGGTTATGTCCTCGAGGTGGCAGCGGGGGCGCAGCCCCGCTGCGATGGCCTCCCTGGCGACCTCCAAATACTGCTCCATTGCCTGGGCCCTGGTCAGGTTCATTTTTTTGAAAATATGATAGTCCGAGCAGCTCATCAGTATGCCCGTTTCCTTTATTCCGAGATCCCTCACCAGCATGAAGTCCTTCATGCTGGCCCGTATCCAGGTGGTTATCTCGGGAAAACTGTAGCCCTTTTCCATGCACAGCTCCAGGGCCTTTCGGTCTTTTTTGCTGTAGACGAAAAATTCGGTCTGGCGTATCAGCCCGTTCGGCCCGCCGAGGCGGTGCATGAAATCGAACAGGGCGGCTATCTGCTCGGGCGTGTAGGGCGAGCGCGACTGCTGGCCGTCCCTGAAGGTGGTGTCGGTTATAAAAATATCCTGAGGCATGTCTATAGGGACGTGCCTGTGGTTGAAGGTTATTTTCGGCACCTCGGAGAAGGGAAAAATATCCCGGTAGAGGTTCGGCTCAGGCACGTTTTGCAGCTCGTAATGGTATGTGTCCTGCTCGAGCAGGTTGCTTTTGCTGCTGAGACTGATCATATGGCGCGTCCTCCTTGCGGCGGGCAATAATCCGCTTGCGTCAGCAAGCGTATACAATTATACAGATATGCAGCCGAGTGTCAAGAGATGTTTCAAATAAAAACGCATAGGCACATGCAAAATATAAATTTAAAATAATATTGCTAATAATAAAAACACGTAACGCAAACATATGCAGGAACTGTCTAAACGCTGTTGCAAAAGCCCCGCCTAACAAGGCGTAAGGCGAAGGAACGGGTTTAAAGGCCCGCGTCCCCGTCGTCAAAGCCATGCATTTGGAGCATGGAATATGAAAGCAGGATGAGCTGCCGTATCTCGGGGCGGTTCAGTTCGATTCCCAGCATATCCTGTATGCGGCCTATATGGTATATGACGTTGTTCCGGTGCATGCTGAGGGCCGCGCCGGTGTCGGTTGCGCTGCGCTCCGTAATCAGATAGACATAGAGCATGTAAAAAAGGCTGCTTTTGTGGGCCTTGTCATATTCGTACAGGTTTTTCAGCATTGTATAGAACTTTGTATGCCTCCAGATGGCGACATTTTCGCGGCCCTCGCCCAGCAGGCAAAAATCGATATAGCGGCTGAAGTAGTAGATTTTCGATTTTTGCTTCGGCATTTTCAAAAGCGCCCTGACATGCTCCCGTTCCCTCATGGCTTCGCCGTATTTGATTGCCAAAGACGATTGCCTGAAAACGTGATGAAGCTCGTCTATCGAATCAAAATCAAGGCTTACGCCGCACAGAGCGTTATGCTTTTCCAAAAAAGCCTCGAGGCGGCCGCAAAAATCACGGAACTGATTTTCCGCCTCGTCGGAGGCGTATTGGTAAAGCGCGACTATCTCCTGCTGGTGCTGAACGAATTTCACCTTCGGAAAAAGCTCCGTAAATTCCGTCAGCATTTTTCCTATCGATACGTTCGCCGAATCCACAGGTATTATTTTGAAAAGGCAAAAACGCCCGGAGTAAGGGAGTCCCACATGCTGGGCCCTTTCCTTTATCTGGCCTTTAACTTGGATGCTGCCCTGAATAAGGTCGGTAAGCAGGGTATCGTATATATGTATGTGGTTGCCTCTTGCGTTCCACTCGCGCTCCATGTAAACCGCCAGCACATCCACAAACATTTGAAACAGATCCTTGAGGCAGTCGGTAAGGGGATGGCGGTTGCAGGTCATGACGACGTGAGCGAAATACGCGCTGCCAAATTTGAATATTTTATGGTGGGCCGTATACTTGGCGACTTTGCATGAGTAATCGGTGAATATGCCGGACTGCTTTTCCCAATAGCTGAAAAGATCGTTGTCCTTGAACATTTTCATCGTCGCCTCGGAATGGTAGCCCAGCCTTACCAGATCTACGCAAATAGGGCAATCGCAGTCTATGTGCCGGGTATAAGCCAAGCGTATGAAGGAGGAGTCGGTGATACCTATAAAATTGTCCAGTATGGGCTCGGCTATATCCACGAGATCCTGCATGGCGCCGCCGCGTATCACCGCCTGCGTCAGGTCCTGCACCCAGTTCATAAGCTCATAAAAACGCTGCTGAAGGCGGGTTATTATAACGGTGGGATTTATGTTCTCGTTGACTATGATGAGGCCGCTGAGCATTTCGGGGGTTTCCGCGGAATCGCAGATGCGGTCCCGCCAGCAAACACAGTAAATGCCGCTTAGCTTTCTCGCGCTCCTTAAGGCAAGAAAGGCCGACAGCCCCATATAATACAGGCATTCGGAGTCGGGACGGCTCACCGCTTCCGATAGGGGCAGGCATTTATTGAAGCCCTTCGGCTCCGGGCCGTCGACATGCGTTTCTAAGCAGAAGGGGCTTAGCGCTTCTAAAACGATGTTGAGGGATATGTTCATCTTATTTTCACCGCCTGTACTGCCTCACTTAAGGCGTTTTGCATATAAATTTCATGGAAAGCACGAAAAATACAGCCGTAAAAAACTCCGAAGCTTAAAAGGAGCTTTGTGCTTTTCTACAACATTATTGCAATTGCGAGGCGGCCTGTCAATGTCGTTATGCAAGTCAAGCGAACACGGCGGCGATATTTTTGCAATTATATATAAATATAGCAAGAAAGCCTCGAAATTGAATCATACGAATATACAAAGGATGCTATGTTCAAACGCTGAATTGGCGTGCCAAGCCGCGCGCAAAAGCATTGTGCATAAATACAAAAGCAAGGCCGTATATTTGTAGTTAAGCAAAGGCTGCGGAATAAAATCGGCTTGCTATTAATTAAACGATTATTAGAAATATAATAAATTATAATTACTCAAATCAACGGAACATTTAAATTGTTATACATGCCAATGACATATACGCAAAAACAGAGTATTCTAATAATGTTAATACGCACAAAAACCGCTATGGGAATTGTCCGGCATTGTTTATTGTGACTAAGCCGGAAGGGCGCGCGAGCGCGTTGCCGATGCGGCCGGATGCCAAGTGAAATCCATAATAATTAATTATTGACATAAGGAGAGTTGGTATGAAAAGAAGGTCAATACTAGCGCTGGCTTTGGCGGTTCTCTGCGTATTCGCCTTATTTTGCGGCTGCTCGGGAGGCGGCGGCAAAAGCGGATACAAGATCGACAAAAACAAGGACAAGATAGTATTCGGAGGGGCAAGATCCCAGTCCGGGGTTTACGCGTTCTTCGATCAGGCGGCTTTCGGACCCATTTACAGGATGTGGGCCGAGGAGGTCAACGCGGACGGGGGCATCTATGTCAAGGAATACGGCAAAAAGCTTCCCGTAGAGCTGAAGGTCTATGACGACACCTCGGATCTGGCCACGATGACGAGGCTTTATGAAAAGCTGATACTTGAGGACAAGGTGGATTTCCTGCTTGCTCCGGTAAGCACCGCGTTTCTTTATGCGGTCGCGCCGATAGCCAACAAAAACGGCTACATACTTATGGGCGCGGAGGGCGGCAGCACTACGCTGAAGGAATCCATAGCCCAGTACCCCTATTTCTTCTCCACGCTGAACTTCTCCGATACCCAGGTTCCGGCTTTGGTGGATATTTTGACGGCCAATAAGGTGAAATCGGCCTACATAGTGTTCATAGAGGATTTGCACGGTACGGAGTATTCCGGCGCCGCGGTTCCGGCTTTTGCCAAGGCGGGGATAGACGTGAAAGGCGTCAAGAGCGTTCCGGCCGACATCCAGGATATGACCGCCATAATCAACGACGCGCAGGCTTCGGGCGCGCAGGCCTTCCTGGTGTTCGCGTATCCCGACCAGGGCTTCCTGGCGATAGGACAGGCCATGGCCATGAACTATAATCCGGACGTGTTCCTCATAGGCCCGGGAGGCAGCTTTGACTCAATAAAGGCGGTGTTTGGCGAGGACGCTATTGAAGGGCTGATGTCCTGGGGCGCGTGGAACGGCAAGAGCTCAGAGGCGGCCAAGGACTTCCTCGAAAGGTTCCAGGCCAGATATGCAGACGATCCGAACGTGTGCGTAGACTGGTGGGGGCACCTGCCCTACTACGCCGGCCTGCAGATCATGCAGCAGGCTATAGAGGCCTGCGGCACGCTGGATCAGTCCGTGCTGAGAGACTATATCGCCACCAATAAGTTCAACACCGTTTTGGGAGAAACTTACTTTGAAAACAACCTGCTGGCGGCGGATTGCTATCTCGGGAACGTGGGCCAGTGGCAGAAGGGCCAATTCGAGGTCATAGATATAGGCGAGAAAAACACGGCGCCGGCTATAGTTCCCAAGCCTGAGTGGCCTAAAAGCTGATATGGCCGCTGACACCGGCGAGCCTCGGCTTGCCGTCCGGAAATAACGACTTGACTGGGGTGTTCCGGGTCGTTTGCGTCGGGCCCGGGACATCCCTGTTGTATAAATAACGCGGGGAGCATAATTATGTTGGTGACGATTCTGAATGTCCTGAGCGGAAGCCTTATAATGGGCGGCGTGTACGCTCTGATATCCATGGGGCTGAGCATGCAGTACGGCGTCGCGCGCATTTTGAACGTATCGCACGGCGAGTTCATAATGGCCGGAGCCTTTCTGACATATACCTTTGTGACGAAGCTCGGGCTAAACCCCCTTATATCGATGCTCATGTGCGTTCCGCTGCTTTTTTTGCTGGGCTTCGCGCTGCATAGGACTATATATAAGAAGCTGGGCGACGTGTCCGGCTCTCCGGGAATATTCGAGGCCAATTCCATGCTCGTTTCATTCGGCCTTATGTTTATATTGCAGAGCGTAGCGCAGCAAATATGGGGAAACCAGCAGAAGGGCTATACCTTTCTGGCAAGCTCGGTGAAAGTCCTCGGGGCGACGATAGCGCTGAACCGTCTGCTGGTGCTTTTTTTCGCGGTGGCAATCAGCCTGGCCTTTTATGTTTTCCTTGAAAAATCCAGGCTGGGGAAGGCCATACGTGCGGTATCGCAGGACGCTTCGGCAGCCTCGCTCATGGGCGTCAGGCCGACAAGGATTTCGGCCGTTTGCTTCGGAATAGGCGCGCTCCTGGCCGGCTGCGCGGGCTCGCTCATCAGCGTGATAAACCAGATAAATACCACCATGGGCATGGGCTATACGATAATAGCCATTATAGTTGTGGTTCTGGGCGGTATGGGCAGCATACCGGGCAGCCTGCTCGGCGGCTTCATACTCGGCTTTATAGGGACCCTGGTCAGCTATATAGATCCGAGCCTCTCGCTTGTGGCGTATTACGTCATAATAATGGCGCTGCTTTTGTTCAGGCCCAAGGGCATACTGGGGAGATGAAGATATGAAGCTTATAAATGAAATTAAAGGCAGGCCCAAAGCGCTGATTGCGCCGGGCGCCGTCGCGGCGCTGCTTATAGTCCTAGGCGTATCGCCGGCCCTGACCTCCTCCTACACTACCATAATGATAAGCAGCATAATCATGTATATAATCATGTCCCTGAGCTGGAGCATGTTTTCCGGCGCCACGGGTTATATATCTCTGGCTTCCGCCGCCTTCTTCGGCATAGGCGTATATGTGTCGGCTTTTCTTGGAAGGCAGCTGCCGGTTCCGCTCCTCATGCTTATAGGCGGCGCGGGCTCCTTTGCCGTCGCGGTGCTGATAGGCGCGGTAACTCTCAGGCTGAGAGGCGTATACTTCACCATATTTACTCTGGGCCTCGTGGAGCTTATGAAGCATCTTATGCTCTATATCGAGATAACGGTGTTCGGGATCCGGGGCCGCTTTGTAGTGGCCTGCTCGCCCGTAAGCATTTTCTACTACCTTTTTATCCTGCTTCTGCTGGTGCTGGCGGCTTCCGTCCTGATCAAGAGGTCCAGGTTCGGCATGGCGCTGGTCTGCATAGCGGAAGGCGAGGACGCCGCCATGCACATAGGCATAAACGCTACGGGCGTAAAGATACTGGCCTTCGGGATCAGCTCCTTTGCCATGGGCGCGGCGGGGGCCGCCATGGCGACGCGCTGGTCCTATATAGACCCGTACATAGCCTTCGGAACCACCATGTCCTTTATGCCCGTGCTCATGGTCATTTTCGGAGGGAAGCAGAACATACTCGGCCCGCTGGTAGGAGCCGCCGTCTTTGCCTACCTTCAGGAGCTGCTCATAACCAAGATTCCCTATATCTACATGATAGCCTTTGGGCTTATAATGATAGCCGCGATACTGTTCATGCCGCGGGGGATAGTCGGCGTCGTTCAAAGCATTGCGGGGAGAAGAAAAGGAAGGGAGGGCAAAAAGCATGCGGATCTTGCAGGGTGAGGGCCTTGTGAAAGCCTTCGGCGGGCGCAGGGCTGTAGACAATGTGAGCTTTCATGTGGCGCAGGGCGAGATACTGGGGCTGATCGGCCCCAACGGCGCGGGGAAAACCACCCTTTTCAACCTTATTTCCGGCGCTCTCGAAGCCGACGGCGGCGTCATTACTTACAAGGGCAAAAAAATAAGCGGCATGAAGCCGTACAGGATCTGCCGCATGGGGCTTGCCAGGACCTTTCAGAAGGCCAAAAATTTTCCCGGCATGAACGTTTACCAAAATGTCCTCATGGGCGCCATGTACGGAAAGCCCGGACAGTCCGCCGAGGCGGCTGCCAGGGATACCGAGGAGGTGCTCGCCTTTGTCGGGCTTACCGGCATGCGCGGCAGGGCCCTGCAGGACATCCCTCTGGCGCTGCAAAAAAGGGTGGAGGTTGCGCGCGCCCTGGCGACAAAGCCCGACGTTTTAATGCTGGACGAGGTGATGGCCGGGCTTAACCCGGCGGAGGTGTCGGAAGCTATGGCTCTGATTGAAAGCATAAGGGCCAAGGGCGTTACGATCGTAATGATAGAACATGTTATGAAGGCTATCATGTCCATGTGCGACCGGATAGACGTCCTTCACCACGGCCAACTGATCGCCGAGGGCACTCCGCAGGAGATATCCTCCAGCAGGACGGTTATCGAAGTGTATTTGGGGGAATGCTGATATGGCCTTTCTTGAGATAAATAACCTCAACTGCTTTTACGGGAACGTGCAGGCCCTGTGGGACGTTTCCATGAGCATAGAGCGGGGCGAGATAGTGGCCCTGCTCGGGGCCAACGGCGCGGGAAAAACCACCCTCCTTAACGCCATAACGGGCCTTGTCCGGCCGGCCTCCGGCAGCATAACCTTCATGGGGGAAGCTCTCATAGGGCTGCCCGGCTATGCGATGCTGGAAAAGGGCATCTCTTATCTGCCGGAGAACGGCGGCCTCTTTCCGGATATGAGCGTGCGGGAAAACCTTGAAATGGGGGCCTATCCGCGCAGCATGTGGAAGGACAGGAAGGAGAAGCTGGCGCAGGTTTTCGAGCTGTTTCCGAAGCTGAAGGAGCGGCAAAAGCAGCTTGCCTGCACCTTGAGCGGAGGCGAGCGGCAAATGCTGGCCATGGGCCGCGCCATCATGTCCGGGCCAAAGCTGTGCCTGTTTGACGAGCTTTCCTACGGGCTTGCGCCTATTATGGTTGCGGAGGCCTTCAATATGGTCAGGAGGCTGCGGGACGGGGGAATAACGGTTCTCCTTGTCGAGCAGAATGTCAAGCAGACCCTGGAAATTGCCGACAGGGCTTATGTCCTGGAAAACGGGCGCGTGGAGCTGGAGGGGAAATGCCGCGAGCTTATAGAGGATGAATATATAAAAAAGGCTTATCTCGGACTTTAACGCGAAATTCAGCGGTTTTTATTTACAAGCATATGTCAGGTAGTATATTATGTCCGTATGTTCCGCTTATGAGCGCCGATTTGCCGCTGCGCAAGCATCGGCGCGGCATTATATAAAAATGTTGAGGAGGATTTAGCGTGTTATCTTTAAAAGAGAATGTGTTCGAAACAATGAGGCACGGCAAGCCGGACGCGTTTGTGAATGAGTGGGAGCCGTTTCCTCAGGTTTGGGACCCGGTTTTCTTTTACCTTTTTCCCGTCGCCAGAGGCGGCACGGCCGTCAACCCATGGGGAGTGACCATACACTGGGGCGAGAACGAGCCGGGCATAATGCCCATAGTGAACGAAAAGACCAAGGTTTGCCCCGATGTCACACAGTGGCGCAAATATGTAAAGGCGCCCGATCTGACTAAGATTGATTTTGACTGGACGCAGGCCAAGGCCGACTCGGAAAGGATCAGAGCCGAGGGCAAATTTACGATGGTTTGGGTTCCGACCGGCGTTTTCGAGCAGCTCCACTTCCTTATGGGCTTTGAGGATACCCTCTGCAATTTCCTTGAGGAGCCGGAAGCAATGCACGAGCTTATCGACTATATCAAGGAAGCCAAGATGCAGCAGGTCAAGCTGCTTATAGACAACCTGCACCCGGACGTCATCATGTTCCACGACGACTGGGGCTCCAAGTATTCCATGTTCATGAACCCCTCCGTTTGGCGCGAGTTCCTCAAGGAGCCGTACAGGGAAATATACGGGCTCATGAAAAAGCACGGCGTAATAACCATGCACCATGCCGACAGCTACTGCCAGCCCATAGCCAAGGACATGGTCGAAGTGGGAATAGACATCTGGGAGGGCATACTTCCCTCAAACGATATCCAGCAGATCAAGAAGGATACCGACTATAAGCTGACGCTCATGGGCGGCATAGACGCCTCGGTTGTGGACCGCAGCGATTGGACGGAGGAGTCCGTACGCGCGGAGGTGGCGCGCGCCTGCCGCGAGTATCACGAGGGCGGAATGTTCATCCCCTGCCTGACCTACGGCGGAGAGGGCAGCATATACCCCGGCGTCAACGACTGCATCATGGACGAGATAAGAAAGCAGAACAAGCTCTATTTCTGAAACTATGTTCGCGAGGAATTAAAAGGGGAGCCCGGCATGACGCGGGCTCCCCTCCTTTTTTGCCTGGAGGGTAAAGCGAAAACTGATAATGACGATAAATTAATCGAGAGCTTTCCGCGGATTTTTCCGCTTGTTCATATGAACCGCACTGAGAACGAGGCTACATGGGGATAAGCAGATGAGTACAGCCTTGAAACGCAAGCTCGCAAGGGCCGCCGCCTTGCTGATGCCGCTTATGATTATTCTTCCGGGACCGTATGCCGCGCGGGCGGGGGACGGCCTGCGCAACAGCAGGCCCGTGATTTCGGTCAACAAGGGCCTTACGGTGGACGAGGACTCTCCCGAGATTGCAATCAGAAGCTCGGAGCTTAAAAGCGTCGATGAGGATTCGGACAGGCTCATATACACCCTGACCTCCGCGCCCGCAAAGGGCGTTCTCTACAGGAGCAGAAAGGTCATGAACGCGGTGACCAACAGCAGGTTTACCCAGGAGGACATAGACGCGGGCCTGCTGACGTACATGCCTCTTGAGGGGGCCGAAGGGCAGGACAGCTTTGCCTTCACGGTTTCCGACAGCGCCGAAACCGTTGCGGGCGTTTTTAAAATATATATAACGCCGAAAAACCATCCGCCCGTTTTGGCCGCCAATAAGGGCGCTGCCGTGGACGAGGGCGGCGGCGTCACGCTGTCCAAAGCGCTTCTTGAGGCTGCCGACAAGGATCAGTCCCCTTCCCAATTGATATTCACGCTTACGGCCGCCCCGTCTCACGGCAAGCTTTACGCAAATAAAGCGGAGCTGGATGTAAAAAACAACAGCTCGTTTACGCAGGAGGACATAAACGGCGGGGCCCTGTCATACGTCAACGACGGAAGCGACAACACCGAGGACAGCTTCGCTTTTACAGTATCCGACCGGGCGGGCGGAGCCATAGGGGAGACGGTGTTCAGCATTAGGGTAAGGATAATAAACGACGCTCCCGTTATAGGCGCCTGCGGCCCGTTGACCGTGACCGAAAACTCGGCGGCCGTACCGATAAAAATAAGCTCGTCGGACGACGAAAAGGAGACTCTTTCATACACGCTTGCCGAGGCGCCCGCAAAGGGAAGCCTGAAGAACAAAAAGACAGGCGCCGAACTGTCAAAGGGCAAGTCCTTTACCCAAGCGGAGCTGGATCAGGGCTATATTGTATACACGCCCGCAAGGGGCTTCATCGGCAGCGACAAATTTTCCTTTGAGGTATCCGACGGACATAACCGCACGAGCGGGTCCTTTGCCATAACGATAACGCCGCTCAACCGCGCGCCGGAAATAACCTCGGCGAAAAACGTATTCTGCCTGAGCGGGGCCGGCGGAACTGCATATGCCGCCAAGGCCTCGGACATCAACGGGGATAAAATAACCTGGAGCATAAGCGGGAAGGACAGCGGCCTGCTTGATATAGACTCCGTAACCGGCGAGGTTAGCTTCCTCGAGCCCCCGTTATATTTCAGGCCCCTGGACAGCGACAAGAACAATGTTTACGAAGTCACGATAACGGCCTCCGACGGAAAGCTGAAGTCCGAGCAGGCGGTAAAAATAACGGTTGAGCAATACCTGCCGGCTTCGCAGGGTACGACGAACGGCGTCTCCGGCAGCGGAGGCGAGGCCTGCGTCATTGTAAACGGAAGTCCGCTTTTCGCCGGAGTCCTGGATTACAAGACCGGCGGCGAGGGCGGCGGCGCGGCCGCCGTATCGCTTGACTCGGAAACGCTGCTGAAAGCCCTTGCCGCGCAGCCTGCCGGCGCGGAGCTGGTCGTTCCGATATCCGGAGAGCCGGAGGCCGCGTCGGTGGTCATAGCGGGCGACGCGGTAAAGGGCATGGCGGCCAGAGAAACAGTTCTGGTGGTGGATGCTGGCATAGCGGTCTACACCGTTCCAGCCGCGAAAATAGATATCGGCGCGGCCGCAGCCAGGCTTGGCGCTGAGCCGGAGGATATCTCGGTAACGGTCGGCATATCGCGCGCCGGCGGCGATACGGAAGCTCTTATTGAAAGCGCCGCCAAGGAAGGAGGTTTCAAGATAGCCGCTCCGGCTGTCGAATTCTCAATAGAATGCGCAGGAGGCGGGCATAAATACGAGGTAGAAAGCTTCGGCGGTTTTGTCGAAAGGCTGATAGCCGTTCCGGACGGAGTAGACCCGCGCAATATAACTGCGGGAATCACGATCAAGACCGACGGTGCATCCTGCCCCGTTCCGGCTCAGCTTGTGTCCATAGGCGGCAGGGATTACGTTAAGCTGAGCAGCTTTACCAACAGCGCCTATGCGCTTGTGTCCCGCAAGGCGGAGTTTAAGGATATGGGCGGGCATTGGGCCAAGGACGCCGTGAACGATCTGGGCTCGAGAATGGTTGTCGGCGGCGGGGAGGACGGCCGCTTCAGGCCGGACGAGCATATGACCCGCGCGGAGCTCGCGGCCGTGCTGGTAAGGGCCATGGGCCTTGCCCCCAAGCCGGGAAAGAGCAGCTTCACCGACGTTTCGGCCGGGGATTGGTACTGCGGCTATTTGGAAACGGCCGCCGACTGCGGCTTGATTTACGGCTACGGGGACGGCAGCATCGGGGCCGGCGAAGCCGTCACCCGCGAGCAGGCCATGACGATGATGGCCAGGGCCATGAAGCTTGCCGGTCTTTACGTAAAGCTTGACGGCAACGGCATCAGCCAGCTCATGACCTTGTACAAGGACGGCTTTTCCACCTCTCGCTACGCGGGAGAAAGCGCGGCCCTGTGTCTGTATTTCGGCGTGGTGACAGGCGACGACGGCGGAATGCTCCGGCCTAAGGCTTTGATAACAAGAGCCGAGGCTGCCGTCATGATCAGGCGCCTGCTGCTTAAGGCCGACCTGATATGAAGGCTGGGGCGGCGTGCGCCGTCCCAGCCTGAAAGCTCGGGCTTTTCCCGCTCCGCCTGCGCGCAAGCCGGCGGTCATTATGAAACGAGCAGCTTTATGTCATCCTCCGCCGTTCCGATTCCGGCGATGCCGAAGGTATCCACCAGAACCTTGGCCACGTTGGGGGAAAGGAAGGCGGGAAGCGTCGGACCCAGGTGTATGTTTTTTACTCCGAGATAAAGCAGGGCAAGAAGCACTATGCAGGCCTTCTGCTCGTACCAGGCTATGTTGTAGACTATTGGCAGCTTGTTCACGTCGTCCAGGCCGAAGGCCTCCTTCAGCTTGAGGGCGATGACGGCCAGAGAATAGGAATCGTTGCATTGGCCGGCATCCAGCACCCTGGGTATGCCCCCGATGTCTCCGAGGTTCAGCTTGTTGTAGCGGTATTTAGCGCAGCCTGCTGTCAGGATAACGGTATCTGCGGGAAGCTTTTCGGCAAACTCGGTATAATATTCCCTCGACTTCATCCTTCCGTCGCAGCCGGCCATCACCACGAACTTTCTGATCGCCCCGGATTTGACCGCCTCCGCCACCTTGCCGGCAAGGGCCAGCACCTGATTGTGGGCAAAGCCGCCCGTTATGCTGCCGCTTTCTATTTCTTCAGGAGCGGGAAGGGTCTTGGCAAGACTTATTATTTCGCCGAAATCCTTTTTTCCGTCGGGCCCGGGCAGTATATGCCTGCAGCTGGGATAGCCCGCGGAGCCGGTGGTGAATATCCTGCTTCTGACCTCCTCGCTTCTGGGGGGAACGATGCAATTGGTGGTGAACAAAATGGGGCCGCGGAAGGACTCGAATTCGGTAAGCTGCTTCCACCAGGCGTTTCCGTAGTTGCCGGCAAAGTTATCGTACTTTTTAAAGGCGGGATAGTAGTGGGCGGGCAGCATTTCCCCGTGGGTATAAACGTCTACCCCGGCGCCCTTGGTTTGCTCAAGAAGCTGCTCAAGATCCTTGAGATCATGGCCGGAAACCAATATGGCGGGGTTTTTGCGCACGCCTATATCGACGCGGGTTATTTCCGGATTACCGTAGCGGGAGGTGTTGGCTTCGTCCAGCAGGGCCATTACCCTTACGCCGTACTCGCCGGTTTTCAGGGTCAGGGCCACAAGCCGCTCGGCGCTCAGAGCGTCGTCCAGCGTGGAGGCAAGCGCCTCGTAAATGAAGGCGGTTATTTCCGGATCCTCCTTGCCAAGATTTGCGGCATGCTCGGCGTAAGCGGCCATGCCCTTTACTCCGCAGGTTATAAGTTCCCTCAGGGAGCGTACGTCCTCGTTTTCGGTGGCGAGGACTCCCACCGAGGCGGCCTTTTCCAGCATAGCCTCCCTGCCGGCCACGCTGAAAACGGCGGCGTCGCCGAGGCCGGGCGCTTTTACCTCTTTGCCAAGCTCGTCTCTCAGCGCCAGCATTTTGCGTATTTGAGCGTCTATGGCGTCCGCGTCGAAATTGACGTTGGTTATGGTCATGAAAAGGCTGCTTAACACCTCTCGGTTGAGCTTGCCGAGCTTCGATACGTCCGCACCGCCCTTGACGACCAATTCGGCTGTGCCCTTGACCGTGTACAGCAATAGGTCCTGAAGCTTTGCGACTTCTTCGGTTTTGCCGCAAACTCCGCGGCTGGTGCAGGCCTTCCCGCCCGCAGTCTCCTGACACTGGTAGCAGAACATGCTCATAGTATTGCCTCCCATAATATAGTTGTAATAGTTTTTAAGGCGCCGGAGCCTTGACTATAATCAGCTCAAGGGGTTCATTGCGAAGGTTTTTAACGTTCATTTTAGTTCCTACGGGTATTTTCAGCAGCGTTCCGGAGCCGTATTCGCGCGTTTCCTGACTGCCGAGGGCGATTGACAGCGTTCCTCTCAGGATAGTCATGTATACGTTGGAGTTTGAGTCGTGCTCGGGAAGGCCCTCGCCTTTGTTGAAAACCGCATGGATGTAATTCAGGTTTTCGTCAAAAACTACCTTCTCAACGGTCTTGTCGTTTCCCTGATAAAGCTTGAAAACAGTTTCTATCATTCCTCGGCCTCCTTTTCTTCAACTATTTCGCCCTCGGGAGAAACCACCGCTATCCGGCAGGGAATGCTTTTTCCGCTCTCCCTGAGCGCCTTTTTCACGGCGTATTCTAGCCCGCCGCAGCAGGGGACGGTCATTCTTGCTACCGTTACGCTTTTGATTTCGTTGCTTTTAAAAATCTCGCCCAGCTTTATGCCGTAATCCTCATTGTCCAGCTTCGGGCAGCCTATAAGGGCTATCCTGTCCTTAATAAAAACGTTATGGAAATCGCCGAAGGCGTAAGCGGTACAGTCGGCGGCTATCAGCAGGTCCGCGCCGGAAAGAAACCTTGAATTGGGCGCGACCAGCTTGATTTGAACCGGCCATTGGGAAAGGCGGCTTTTGCTCCCCGATGGGGGCCCGCCCGGTACGCCGGCGGAGGGCTCGCGGCAGATTGCCTTCGGAGCGGTTCCGGGGCATCGGCATGGGGAAGCCTCCGGCGCCCTACTTTTCAGGCCGCTTCGAGCCGCGGAGTCGGGGTCGTAGGGGGCGGCTTCGCGGCTTTCAAAGCTTATGGCCCCGGCGGGGCAGGCCGGAAGGCAGTCGCCCAGCCCGTCGCAGTGATCCTCCCTTAGCAGCCGAGCCTTTCCGTCGATCAGGCCTATGGCGCCCTCATGGCAGGCCCTGACGCACAGTCCGCAGCCGTCGCATTTGTCGCGATCTATTTTAACTATTTTTCTTATCACGCTTTTCACCGACTTTTCTATGCATTCTTGCTTTTGCGCTTTTAGTTTAATATACTTATGCCGCAAATTGCGTTGCAAATACAACGAAAGCGAAGAAAAATTATGAAAAAATACCTTGATGTCTTAAAAAAAGCCGAACTCTTTCAGGGGATAAGGGAAACGGATCTGATGCCTCTGCTGTCGTGCCTGTCGGCTAAACTGAGGCACTATGACAAGGGAGAGTATCTGCTGGCCGGGGGCGAGAAGACAAGCAGCTTCGGGCTTGTCCTGTCGGGGCGCGTCCAGGTAGCCGTTGACGATTTTTACGGAAACAGGACGATACTTGCCCAGGAGGAAACCGGAGGCCTGTTCGGCGAGTCTCACGCCTGCGCCGGCGCAAGCTCGCCAAACGACGGTTTTCCGTTCAACGTATCGGCGGCCGAGGACAGCGACATCATGTTCATAGACTGCTGCAAGCTGTCCTCGCCTTGCACAAACGCCTGCGGCTTTCACAAGCAGCTCATACAGAATCTGCTCGGCATAGTGGCGAGGAAAAATATCGCTCTGACCCAAAAAATAGAGTTTACCTCAAAGCGAACGACGAGAGAAAAGCTCTTGGCCTATCTTTCGGCCCAGGCGCAGAAGGCCGGCAACAGCCGCTTCGCCATACCTTTCAACCGCCAGGAGCTGGCCGATTACCTTTCGGTGGACCGCAGCGCCATGTCCGCGGAGCTTAGCCGAATGAGAAGCGACGGGCTACTTGTATACAATAAAAACCAGTTTGAGCTTTTGTGATTCGGCTTTGCCAAAAAAGGGGGCGGGCCGAAGCCCGCCCCCTTACGAAAGCTCAATCATTTGTTTTGTATAATGCGAACGTAAGCTTTACCCCGGCTATGCAGTCGGCCAGCAGCAGCAGCGTATATGCGGCGATGAGCGCTGCGACCAGATTGAAAACGGCCCCTTCCGCGGCGATTTTGCCTGAAGCCAGACCGGTCAAAACCGCCGTGAGCTGCCCGGCCACGAGAAAGACGGCCATAAGCAGCGAGACCAAGCATATGAATTTGCAGAACCTTCGCGAGATATACGCGCCGATTATCAGCATTATCGCCCCCAGGACGGCGGCGGGGAACAGCTCCGCCGGCAGCAGCCAGTCGAACAAAAGGCGCTTTTCCGCGGCGGAGCCGATTACCGCCGCAGCAGCGGCAAACAGAAGCGGAAACCAAAGAATTACGGCGCCAAGCAAGGCAAAGAGCTTTGCCAGCTTGAGTTTCGCGGCTGCGTTTTTCATTTCCGTCCCTTCCTTCCGGCCGAAATTACCGTCATTAATTTATAATTGCCGTATAATTACATTATCATATTTTTCTAATAAAGCAATAATCAAACCGGATTATTTTGTGCTCATACAGGCCCCCATATTAAATGGAAACGCGGCGGGGCGGTATGAACAGCAATAAAGCAAGGGGAGGCTCTTATGAAGGCTATAGTATATACGTCCAATACGGGCTTTACAAAGCGATATGCCGAGCTGCTTTCAAAGGAAACGGGACTGGACGCCTATGAGCTTGAGGAGGCGTCAAAAAAGCTTGACGCGGGCGCGGAGGTCATTTATATGGGCTGGCTTATGGCCGGCTCCATTAAGGGCTACAAAAAGGCGGCTAGGCGTTACAGGATCAAGGCGGTCTGCGCCGTGGGAATGGCCAGCCCCAAGGATAGCCTGGCGGCGGAAATAAAAGCCCGAAACAAAATAATCGGCGCGGAGGTCTTTTATCTTCAGGGCGGCTTTGACATGGACAGGCTGCGCGGCGTCTATAAGCTTATGATGAAGGTTATGATAAGCGCGGTCGGAAAGGAGCTGGCGGCCAAGGCCGAAAAAAGCGATGAGGACAGGGAGCTGCTCGAAATGACTAAAGCGCGGGTTGACAAGGTCGGGGCCGAAAACCTGGCGGACATCGTCGGCTGGTATAAAAGGGGAGCATGACCGGACTCCGGTTGGGCGCTGCAAAACCGGCAAAAAAAGAAGGAGGGCGCTCGCCCTCCTTCTTGGCGGATTGCCGCTCAGTGTCCGCATTCATGGCTGTGCTCGTGCTGATGGCAAATTGAGCCGGAGGACTTCAATTCGCCCCTGAGGTATTTTTCAACAGCTTCCTTTGCGTTTCCCGAAGCGCCGGTTATGACCTCGACATTTCTCTCGTTGAACATTTCCACCGCTCCGCCGCCCATGCCGCCGCTGATAATTACGCCGACTCCCCTGTCGGCTAAGAAATTGGGAAGAAAACCGGGCCTGTGCCCCGGGTTGTCTACGGACTCCGAGGCAATAATCTTGCCGTTTTCGACATCGTAAATGTTGAAGTTTGCGCAATGTCCGAAATGTTCGGCTGCGTCTGCGCCCTGGCTGGCCACCGCGATCCTCATTTGACAGCTTCCTCCTTTTTGGTCAGTATTTTATCGATATCGTCGAACCAGCAGCCTTCGAAAAGCTCTATCGCGCCCTTGTCGCAGGCGGCTGATATTTTGGGGTCTATGGGCAGCCTGGCCAGCACCGGCAGGTTATGGCTTTTCGCAATCTCGTCAATGTGGCTATCGCCGAAGACCTTGTAGTCCCTGCCGTTGTCCGGGCATCTGAAGTACGACAGGTTTTCAACCAGGCCAAGGACGGGGATGTCCATCATTTCGGCCATCTTGACCGCCTTAGAGACTATCATGGAAACAAGCTCCTGGGGAGAGGTCACGATGATCAGGCCGTCAATGGGCAGTGACTGGAAGACCGTGAGGGGTACGTCGCCTGTGCCGGGCGGCATGTCCACAAACATGAAATCCACCTCCCCCCAGACTACGTCTGTCCAGAACTGCTTTACGGTGTTTCCGAGTATGGGGCCCCTCCAAATAACAGGGTCGGTTTCGTTTTCGAGCAGCAGGTTGACGGACATTATCTTTATCCCGGTGGCGCTCTCCACAGGATAAAAGCCTACGGAATCGGCGGAGGCCCTCATGTTGTTTACGCCGAAGGCCTTCGGGATGGAAGGCCCGGTTATGTCCGCGTCCAGCACGGCCACGCTGTAGCCCGCTCTTTGCATGGTTACGGCCAGCATGGCGGTTACGGAAGATTTGCCCACTCCGCCCTTGCCGCTTACTACTCCTATCACCCTGCCTATGCTGCTGAGCTCGTGGGGCTTTTCCCGGAAATCCGTTTGCTCGGCCCTCCTGTCGGAGCAGCTTTCCCCGCAGCTTTCGCAGGCCTGGTTGCACTTTTCGCTCATACTAATCTCCTTCAAAATAGTGTTACAATATCGCCGGTCGATATATAGCTTATCCTGCCGCCCATAACCGCTTTCAAGCGCCTGTAGGCCTCCGTACCGGTGCAGTGGCAAGTATAATACCTCGTTTCCTCGGAAAGCTCTGAAAGCAGCCTTCCCGTTTCATCGACTGTTTCGGCCGCCTCGCTCTCTCCCGCGCTTTTGCTGTACATGTGGAAGCCGGCTACGACGCAGTCCGGATAGCGCCCCTTCAGTTCCCTGAAACGCGCCAGTATATTCAGTATGCCCCTATGGGAGCAGCCGGCAAGCAGGCAATATTTCTCGCCGAGACAGACAATCAGGCTCTGCTCATGGCCAAAATCGTCCGGTTCAAAGACTCCGTTTTTAAACGACAGAAGCCCGGCATTGCCGGACGGAAGACGCATGGCGCCGCCCGGGGCGGTGAACAGCTCGAGCTCATCGTCGATGCTCAGGCCGTCCCCGCAGAATATGAGCCGCTCGCTTGCGGCAAGTTCGGGGTCAAGGCCGATATAGGCCTTTCCGCCTTCCGCCCTTTCGGCGTAGTGGCCGCCGAAGGCTTTTTCATGAATATATATATCGGCTTTTGAGTTTATCCGAAGGAAGGCGCGTATGCCTCCGCCGTGGTCGTAGTGTCCGTGGGATATGACCGCGACGTCCGCCTCGGTCAGGTCTGCGCCCATTTGCCGGGCGTTTTCAATAAAAACGCCGCCCGCTCCCGTGTCGAACAATAGCTTGTGCTTTTTCGTTTCAATATACAGGCTGAGCCCGTGCTCGGCCCTGAAGCCGTCCGCTGCGGCGGTGTTTTCAGCCAATACCTTTACGAGCATTAGACCGCCTCGCTGTTTTTGACATATGCCATTAATATCTTTATTATACAGCTTTGCTGGCTTATGTCAATAACGAAGGCATAAAATTCTGGCGTTCTTTACATCTGCCGCTTATGAGGCTATAATCGATGTGCGATAACGTGTGCCGTATCTGCGCGGGGAGCTGCCGATGAAAAAAACCGAATCCGATTTCAAAAATTATGCGGAAGCCTTGCCGGAGAAAGAAAAAACGCTTCTTGCGGAGTATTTGTCGCGCCTGTCTCAGCATATATGCCTGCCTAAAAAGCAGAAGAGGGACATGCTGGAGGACTTTGAAAAGGCGCTGCTTTATTACCGAAGCGCGGGACTGCCTCTCAGTGAGGCGCTGAAAAGGCTCGATTCCCTGAACCTGGGCGGCTTTTATGCCAGGCCGCCCATATTATGGTGTCCTCTGGACGACGCAGCAAAAATATATCCTATGTCGATGAAGCGGCATCAGATGGCCGTGTTCAGGCTGTCGGTATATCTGAAGGAGGATATAGTGCCCGAGCTGCTTCAAATCGCGCTGACATTTACAATAAAAAGATTCCCGAGCTTTGCCATGACGGTAAAGAACGGCTTTTTTTGGCACTATATGGACGCGGCGAAGCGCCGCTACGCAGTTTTGCCGGAAACCGAGATACCCTGCAGCCCCTTGAAGGTCTACGCCTCGGGCTCCACGGCCTTCAGGGTCGTATATTTTAAAAACCGCATCAGCGCCGAATTCTTTCATGTCCTCACCGACGGGACGGGCGGCATGGTTTTCCTGAAGACTCTGGCCGCCGAGTATCTCAGGCTGCGCGGGTATGAAGTGGAATGCGGAAGCGGAGCGCTGGACATTAACGAAGCGCCCTCGGCGGGCGAAACCGCCAACGAGTTTATCAAAACGGAAAAAAACGAAAGGACGGCGGAGGCCGGGCCGGAGCAAAAGGCCGGCTTCCGGGATGAAAGAGCGATTCCCATGAGCGGCAAGCTTGCCTATCACAGGCCCTGCCAGGTCATACACTTCGAGCTGGACAGCTTTGCCCTGAAGGCGGCCGCAAAGGCAAAGAACGCCACCGTGACGGAGTATATGCTGGCCCTGATGTTCATTGCCGGGAAGTTTGCCACCGAGGAAATGAAAGGCAAGATACAGATACAGGTTCCCGTAAATATGCGCAAGTACTACCCCTCGGATACCCTGCGCAACTTTACGCTTTACTGCAATATAAAAATACCCATAGTCGATATCGGAAACATAGACGGGCTCCTGCCAGAAATCAGGCGGCAGATGCAGGCAAAGGCTTCCAGGGAATCCATGAGCGAGATGATGAACTCCGCCGTCAGGCTGGTTAAGACGCTCAGGCTCGTACCGTTGTTTATTAAAAGGCCGGTCGCGCAGCTCATATACGGCTTTTTGGGAGATAAGGTTTTCAGCAACACCCTTTCAAATCTGGGGCAGATATCGGTACCTCCGGGTATGGAGAAGTACGTGGAAAAATTTGACTTCGTGCTGGGGACCGCCGTTACAAACAGGGCGGCGTGCTCCATGGTCACCTTCGGCCGGATTGCTGTCTTAGCGGTTTCAAAGCTGACGCCCGACCCGTCCTTTGAGGAAAAAATGTATATGCTGCTGAAGGAAGGCGGTCTTGACCCGCAGGTCAAGGGAAGCGAGCTGTATGGATATTGAGTATATCTATCCGCAAATAAAAAAAAGAAAGCGATTTTGGGACAGGTTCAGATATGTAACGCGCCTGTGCTTCATAGGCGCGGCTTACGCCGCGCCCATAGTCAATATAAGCGTTGGCGGCAGGCCCTGGAGCCTCATAGTCCTGTGGAGCTTATGGCTGGCGTGGTGGCTCATATCGCCGCCTCTGGTGGAGTACAACCGCATCAGCCAGACGGCAAGGACGCTGTTCAACGTTTGCGTGCTTCTGATAATCATAGATACCGTCTACGCCTTCGGCTGGGGCAGCTTCGTGATACCTATAGTATGCTTCGGCACCCTTGTGCTGATAGGGGTTTTGTTTCTTTCGGATTTGACCAAGCAAAGGCAGAACATTATGCCCATGGTTTGGCTTATTATAGCGTCCATACTCGGTATAATATCCTCGCTGATAGGCTGGCCGAAAATGAACTGGCCCATGATAGCGCTGGGGTCCACGGCCTTCGCGCTTTTGATTGTATGCGTCGGCATCCTGCGCAAGGATATGCTGACCGAGCTGAAAAAGAGGTTCCATATCAAATGAGGCGGTTACGGAAGGCTTGTTTCTTTTAGGGCGGCGGCCTGCGCCGCGTGATGAAATTCGACCTGCCGCACGGCGGCGTGACTTGATTGTTTGCGGAAAGTTTACCATTTGCTCCTTTACAAAATACGGCATGGGCGCTATAATGCCGACAAAGATTCACAAAAATTTGCATAAGAAACATCGGCGTCAAGCGTTAGGCAGCCGCACTATATTTGAGACGCGCCGCCCCGAGCTTGAAGCAGGCGGCGATATCCGGCCGCGCGGAGAGCCGCGATTTTAATCCGATTTTAAGGCTTTTGCCGTTGGTTCCTAATGCGCCGTGTTTTATAATAAATAAGCGACACGGCGGCGGAACGGAGCGGTACGGAAAGCGTCCGGCTGCGCGCGAGTGATTGGCACAGGCCGAACGGAGCATAATAAAGCATATAAATATTAAATGGCGCCGGTGGATTCAGCTTGATGAAAAAAGATAAAGCGCGGGAAGAAAAGAATAAAACACAAAAAGCGCTGAGCATATTTGTTCTGACTCTGTTTGGAATTTTTGTACTGGCGGTTTCATGGTTTGCCGGCAGGCCGCTGGTGAGGTTCGTATCGGCTCCGGAGGCCTTCCGCGCGTGGGTGGACGCCAGCGGGGTCTGGGGCAGGCTGGCCTTTGTCGGAATGGTCGTGCTTCAGATAATTATTGCCATAATACCGGGCGAGCCGCTCGAAATAGGCGCGGGCTACGCCTTCGGCATGCTTGAGGGCACGCTCCTGTGCATGGCCGGGGCGGCCCTGGGCAGCGCGGCGGTCTTTTTGCTGGTAAGGCGTTTTGGCGTCAGGCTTGTTGAGGTGCTGTATTCCCGCGAGAGGATCATGTCTTTGCGCTTTTTGAGGGACAGGAAGAGGATGAAGGTATTGGCCTTCCTTATCATGCTGATACCGGGCACGCCGAAGGACCTGCTGTCGTATTTCATGGGGCTTACGGATATAAAGCTCTCATCCTGGCTACTGATTGCTACGGCGGCACGAATCCCGTCGATAGTTACTTCCACAATGGGCGGGGGCGCGCTTGGAATGAAAAACTATCAATTCGCCGCCCTGGTTTTTGCCGCAACCGTGGTTCTCAGCGGAGCAGGCTTTTTTGTTTACAAAAGGATAGCAAACGTTCGAAGGGGGGACCGCCGATAGATGGAAACGCTTAAGTTCCTGAATTTTTTGATAGCCTCAATATTTTTTGCGTGCTATTTTTACCAGATATGCTATATTCCCATACCTTTTATCGTAAGGGAAAAGCCTCATAAAAGGGCGGGAAAGCACAGGTATGCCGTCCTTATTTCCGCCAGAAACGAGGAAAGGGTCATAGCCCAGCTTATCGAGAGCATAAAGGGGCAGACCTACCCCAAGGAGCTGGTGACCGTTTTTGTAATGGCCGACAATTGCACCGACCATACGGCCGAGCTTGCCAGAAGGGCGGGCGCGGTGGTCTATGAGCGCTTTAACGAGGCGCACAAAGGCAAGGGCTACGCCCTTGACTGCCTGCTCGAGCAGATAATGAGCGACTACGGAAAAGAACGTTTCGACGCCTACTTTGTATTCGATGCTGACAACTTGCTTGACAAGAATTACATATCGGAAATGAACAAGGTTTTTTCCGACGGATATCAGATAGTAACGAGCTACAGGAATTCGAAAAACTACGGGGACAACTGGATCTCGGCCGGCTACGCGCTTTGGTTTCTGCGGGAGTCGGAGTATTTGAACCACGCCCGGATGCTGCTGGGAGCAAGCTGCGCCGTATCCGGAACGGGCTTTATGTTCGGCAGGGATATCCTTGAAAAAAGCGGGGGCTGGAAGTATTATCTGCTGACGGAGGATATAGAATTCACGGTACATAACGTTGTGGAGGGCATAAAAATAGGCTATTGCAAGGACGCGATCGTTTATGACGAGCAGCCGACGAAATTCGGAGCATCATGGAGGCAGAGGATGCGCTGGTCCAGGGGATACCTCCAGGTATTCCGGAAGTACGGGCGCAAGCTTATCGGCGGAGTTTTAAAAGGCGATTTTTCCTGCTTCGATATGAGCATGGCCATCATGCCGGCCATTGTCCTCTCGGTTTTGAGCATTATCATAAATATAACGGCATCGATTATCGGCGCTATTGCCGGCGACAACGTCATGATAGCGGTGCTTTCCGTTTTGGAGATGCTCAGAAACGCATATTTGCTGGTATTCACGCTGGGCGCCATAACGACGATTTCCGAATGGAAAAAAATAAGAACGAGCGCCGCCAAAAAAATATTATATATGTTTACCTTCCCCCTGTTCATGTTTACTTATATCCCGCTGTCCTTTGCGGCGCTGTTTAAAAGAATCGAGTGGACGCCCATAGAGCACACGAGGGGCATATCGATAAAAGAGCTGCAAGGCTGAAAAAGAAAAAACCCGCTGCACCGCGGGTCTTTTTCATTTTGGCGTCCTTTACATAACCGGCTTTTTGAATTATACTACACGCGAACACCGCGCGCATGCCGCGAGGCAAAGGCTGCGGGCAAGCGGGCTTTGCCTCGGAGAGGAACGGAAATGGACGATAAAAAAAAGATAATGATAGTTGTGGGGACCAGACCCGAGATTACCAAAATGTATCCCGTAATAAGGGAGCTGAAAGAAAACGCGGACAAGTTTGACACGAGGCTTGTGGTTACTGGACAGCACAGGGAACAGCTCAGGCAGATGCTGGACTGCTTTGGCCTGTCCCCCGACATAAATATGGATATAATGAAGCCGAACCAGTCTCTTTCGTACATTACCTCGGCGACCGTCTCCGGACTGGACGAAATATTCTCAAAGGAGCGGCCGGATTTGGTGCTTGTGCACGGGGATACGGCCGCGACTCTAAGCGCCTCCCTGGCGGCCTTCTACCATAGGATTCCGGTTGGGCACGTCGAGGCGGGGCTCCGCTCCCACAACAAGCTTTCCCCCTGGCCTGAAGAGGTCAACAGAAGGGCTACGGACGTAATAGCCGACCTGCTGTTTGCTCCGACGCGGGTGGGCCGCGAAAACCTGCTCAGGGAAGGCTGCGACCCGGAGCGCATATTTGTGACGGGCCAGACCGCCGTCGATACGGCCATGCTCCCGCAGCACGACACGCATAGGTTTAAGGATGAGGCTCTAAAAAGGCTTGAGGAGCATAAGGGAAGGATAATAGCGGTGACCGCCCATAGGCGGGAAAACTACGGGCGGCCGTTTGAAAACATGTTTTCGGCTATACGCCGTCTGGCGGACGAGTTTTCCGATGTGCTGGTGGTTTATCCGGTGCATCTAAGCCCCGTTGTGAGGGAAGCGGCAAGCCGCGTGCTCGGGGGGCATGAGCGCATCCTGCTGCTGGAGCCCGCCGATTATATGGATATGATAAGGCTGCTGCGCCTATCCTACATGGTAATGAGCGATTCGGGCGGCTTGCAGGAGGAGACGGCCGTCTTTGGAAAGCCCATGGTGCTCATGCGGGATACGACGGAGCGTCCGGAGGGCGTTGAGGCGGGCTCGGTTTATCTGTCCGGCGTTGAGGAAGAGGATATCTACAGCATAGGCAGACGCCTGCTGACAGATAAGGAATATTATCGCAAAATGGCCTCGGCCAGGAACCCCTTCGGCGACGGGCAGGCCTCGCGCCGCATAGTGCGCGTTATCATGAGGTATTTCGGTATGGCTGAAGCCCTGCCAGACGAGTTTTGCTGAAAAAATTGCGATAGAGGGTTTTATATGAGCGATGTCTTCGACAAGCGGCTGTTTGAACGGCTTTGGAACGGCAAATTTGAGGAGGGAAGGAGCACCCGCCGGGCCACCTGGGACGAAAGGGCCGACGAATGGGACAGGAAGTACCGGGAGGAAAACAACGGCAGCGCTCCCCGCGAGCTGAGGATGAAGGATACCGCCGAGTATCTGCGCTCAAGGGGTCTGCTGGGCCCCGATTGCGACGTGGCGGACGTGGGCTGCGGTCCGGGCCGCTTCGCCGCCGAGTTTGCCAAAACAGCCAGGTATGTATTGGGCATAGACATATCGCCGAAGATGGCCGATTACGGAGCGAAATATTGCCGGGAGCAGGGCTTGGAAAATACCGAATTCAAGGCCCTGGATTTTCAGGAGGCGGATATCGCGGCCCTCGGCTGGGAAGGGCGCTTCGACCTGGTGTTTACGTCCATAACGCCGGCGATAAGGGGGAGCGGCCTTGACAAGATAATAGCCATGAGCCGCGGCTGGTGCTACAACTCCTGCTTTGTCTACAACCGCAACGAGCTTCATGACAGAATACTCAGGGAGCTTTTCGGGCGGGAGCCGAAGCGGGAAAAAACCACCCATTCCTCATGGTTTTACGAGCTTTTCAATGTGCTTTGGTTCAGGGGCTATTACCCTGAGACTCGCTATTACAAGCAGCGCAGGGAAATGCCCGTTTGCGCGGACCGAGCTTCGGCGGCGAGACTGGCCGACTACCTGCTGGAGGACGGCGAGCAAACCGAGGAAAACGTCGGCAGGATACAACGCTTCCTTGAAATAAACGCAGGCCCGGACGGCACGGTTGCCGAACGCAGCGATTGCTGGTACGGCTGGCTTTTGTGGGATGTCAGGGACAGGCACGACAGATAAAAGCGTATGCGTATAGAAGTAAAAATAGAAAAAAACTATTTACTTATTGCATATTGAAAGGTATAATGGAATAAAATTGAACAGACTGTTTCCGTGCCGAGCGGTCTAAGGGCTTGCTTGAAAGCCTATGGGTGTTCGGCCTGAGGGAGGGCTTATTTGCCTTCGGCCTCGCGGGGCAGCGGGAGGAAACTCCCCCGCCTTCACTTTTTGAGAAGGAGACAAAACGGCGCGCCGTACCTTCGGAGCGTTTGCGCTTGAATTTGAGCTTTGCTTGGCAGGCTGTTTTGTATCCGCAGAACAGTCTGCCAATTTGTTGTCGCGCACAGGCCCCGCCGCAGTCGGGGCCTGTGCGCTGCGGCCGGCGCGGCGGCAAGACGCTGCGGCCGGGGGCGGACGGCGGGCGCCAAACGCCGTCCGCCCGCTCCTCCGATTTCTTGCTTATGGGCAAGTTTTGTGATAATATTGACGCTGACATCAATTATCAAATATGAGGTGCAAAATGCAGATAATGCCGGAAGCGGCCCGAGATATGCTGCTTGAACTGCCGGTCGCGCTTGAAGCGGAGACGTCGAGACTGCTCCCGTCTCTGGGAAGGGTGCTGGCGGAGGACATACATGCCCTGTTCGATGTTCCGCCCTTTGACCGCAGCCCATTTGACGGGTGGGCCTTGAGAGGGGAGGACACAAGCGAGGCTTCAAGAGAGAAGCCGGTCAGGCTCAGGATAACGGAGGAAATACCCGCCGGCGGCGTGCCGGCTCTGGAAGTCGTTCAAGGTACGGCGGCTAAAATTCTGACGGGCGCCCCTATTCCCAAGGGCGCCAACGCCACAGTGAAATACGAGGAAACCTCCTGGGAGGACGGTTTTGCCGTATTTGCAAGGCCTGTGCGGCCAAATTCCAACATAATCCCTGCCGGGGAGGACATACGCAAAGGCGCCAGGGTGATTGAAAGGGGCATCAGGATAACTCCGGCCGTTCTGGGGGCGGCCGCCAGCTTGGGGTACGGTGAAATAAGGACGTATAAAAAGCCAAGAGTCGCCGTTTTCAGCACGGGCTCGGAGCTTCTGATGCCGGGGGAGGCGCTTGAGCCGGGCAAGATATACAACAGCAATAATTTCACAATCTGCGGCGCCCTGCGCAATTTGGGAATTGAGGCCGAGTCGATGGGTATAATACCCGACGACCTGGACCGGATATCGGGAAAGCTTGCGGAGGCGATGAAGGGCTATGACGCCGTTGTGACAACGGGAGGAGCGTCTACCGGCGATTACGATTATGCCGTGCGTTCGGCCGAGACGATAGGCGCCAGGCTGCTTTTCCATAAGGTGAATATGAAGCCAGGCGGCTCCATGATGGCTGCGGAAAAGGACGGAAAGCTTTATCTCGGCCTGTCGGGGAGCCCCGCGGCGGCGCTTCTTGGCCTGTATTATATAGCGCTGCCGTACTTTAAAAAGCTCTGCGGCTTGAAGGCTGTAATGCCTAAGACGGTCTATGTTCATCTTAAAAACGCGCTCGTAAAGGAGAGCCCTAAGCTTCGCATCCTGCGGGGCAAGCTGGTCGTGGAAAACGGCAGGGCCATGTTTGAGGAGGATGAGAGCCGCGGCAACATAGCCGTTTCATCCTTCCTGGAAAGCGACATGCTCGCGGAGGTGCCGGCGGGCAGCGGCAAGCTGCCGGCCGGGACGCTGCTGCGCGGCTTCATGATTTGAAAAGGAGGGTATGCCATGAGCTGGAAGGCAGCCGTCATTACGGTGAGCGACAAGGGGTATGCCGGTAAGCGCGAGGACACCGGAGGGCCGCTGGTCGCCGAAATGCTGAGGCAGGCCGGATACGAGATCGCCTATGCCTCGATTGTTCCCGACGAAAGGGAGATGATAGAAAGGGAGCTGATAAAAACGGCGGACGAGCTGGACATCGCCCTTACCGTCACCACGGGCGGAACGGGCTTTTCGCCGCGCGACGTGACCCCGGAAGCCACCGTAGCCGTATGCCAGAGGCTTGCCCCGGGCATAGGAGAGGCAATGAGATATGAAAGCCTGAAGGTTACAAACCGCGCCATGCTGTCGCGCGCTGCGGCGGGCATCAGGGGCTCGACGCTGATAGTCAACCTGCCCGGCAGCCCCAAGGCTATCAGGGAGAATCTGGCGGCGGTGCTCCCGGCGCTTGACCACGGGCTGGAAATGCTGAGAAAAGAGCAGAGGGACCATGCCGAAAACGGCTGAAATACCCGTGTTTTCCGTAGTGGCCTGGTCGGGCTCGGGCAAAACCACCTTCCTTGAAAAGCTGATACCGGAGCTGAAAAAGCGCGGCCTTCGCGTAGCGGCCGTCAAGCATGACGCCCACGGCTTCGATATAGACCGGGAGGATAAGGATACCGGCAGGCTTACGAAGGCTGGAGCGGACGTCACCGCCATATTCTGCGGCGATAGGGCGGCCGTGATGGAAAACAGGCCGCTGACGGCCGAAGAGGTAGTCGGGCGCATTACGGATGTGGACGTAATAATAACCGAGGGCTGCAAGACCGGTCCGTGGCGGAAAATAGCGCTTATGCGGGCCGCCTCCGGCAAGCCCCTGCCGGCGCCGGTGGAGGAATGCCTTGCCATCGTCACCGACTGCGAGATTAAGACGGACAAGCCTCTGTTCGGGCTTGACGATGCGGCGGGAGTGGCGAATCTGATAATAAGAAGCATGGATTGGGACAATGAACGATAATTGCGGGAGAAATATTAGATACCTGCGGCTTTCGGTGACGGATTTGTGCAACCTGAGATGCGCCTACTGCATGCCGGCGGAGGGCGTAGAAAAGCTTTCCCACGGCGAAATCCTGTCCGTTGAGGAGATAGGGGAGATAGTCGCGGCGGCGGCCGAATGCGGCATTGAAAAGGTACGCATAACCGGCGGCGAGCCGCTGGTCCGCCGCGGCATAATGGAGATCTGCCGCCTGTGCGCGTCTACGCGCGGCATTAAGGAGGTCGTTTTGACGACCAACGGAGTGCGGCTCGCCGAATGGGCCGGCCAGCTCCGGGAAGCCGGCGTAAGCAGGGTGAACATATCCCTGGATACGCTCAAGGCCGGCAAATACAAGGAGATTACCAGACTCGGCAGCATAGACGACGTTTTCAGGGGCATGGACGCGGCCAAGGCGGCCGGCTTTGAAAAGCTAAAGCTCAACGCGGTGCTCATCGGCGGCTTCAACGACGACGAAATACCCGACTTCGTGGCCCTTACCAGAGACGAGGACATAGAGGTCCGATTTATTGAGCTTATGCCCATAGGCGAGTGCGCCGGCTGGGACAAAAGCCGCTTCATAGCCAGCGACGCGGTGCTGAAGGCTGTCCCTGAGCTGGAGCCGGCGGGCGCGTCCGGAGTGGCGAGGCTTTACAAGGTCAGGGGCCATAAGGGCAGCGTGGGCCTGATAAGCCCTATAAGCTCCCATTTTTGCTCCGTTTGCGACAGGATCAGAGTCACGGCCGACGGCAGGCTCAAGCCCTGCCTGCATTCGGCGGAAGAGATCAAGCTTAAGGGCCTGCACGGGGAGGAGCTTAAGGCGGCGGTGGAGGCGGCGATAAAAAGCAAGCCCAAAGGGCATAGGCTGAACCAGGCAGCCAGCGAAAGCGCCAGAAGCATGTTCAGGATAGGGGGTTGAAACATGGAGCTGACCCATTTCGGCCAGGGAGGAAGGGCCAGGATGGTGGATGTGAGCGAGAAGGACAAGACCGTGCGAATTGCCAGGGCGGTAGGAAAGGTAAGGCTCAATCCGCAAACCTTTGCGCTTGTCATGGAAGGCAGGATGAAGAAGGGGGATGTGCTGGCGGTGGCACAGGTTGCCGGGATCATGGCGGCCAAGCAGTGCTCGTCGCTTATACCCATGTGCCATCCCGTGGCGATAACCGGGGCGGACATAGATTTTGCCCCCGACGGCGACAGCGGCGTCATTGGCATAACGGCCGAGGTGCGCTGCAAGGGCGAAACGGGAGTGGAAATGGAGGCCCTGACGGCGGTTGCGGCGGCTGCGCTCACCATATACGACATGTGCAAGGCCGTTCAGCGCGATATTGAAATAACGGATATCAAGCTTGCCTATAAAAGCGGAGGCAAGAGCGGAGAATTTGTAAACGTATAGCGAATGAGCGTAAAAATGCGCTGGGAATAGAAGGAGCTGCAGGTATGGCAAAGGTGCTCGCTGTTTGCGTAAGCGAAAAAAAGGGAACAAAAAAGCATGCGGTTGCCGAGGCGGAGCTTAAGCTCAACCA
The DNA here is from genome assembly GCA_029265405.1 of Clostridiales bacterium. Taxonomy (GTDB): domain Bacteria; phylum Bacillota; class Clostridia; order Oscillospirales; family Oscillospiraceae; genus JAJUJI01. The sequence goes on from JAJUJI010000001.1 coordinate 217,892, forward strand.
CGGCATCGTCGGGGACGCCCACGCGGGGGACTGGCACAGGCAGGTCAGCCTGCTGGGGAACGAAAGCGTAGACAAGGTTAGGCGGCGGCTGCCGGAAGGGAGAAAGATCGAGGCCGGGGCGTTTGCCGAAAATATACTTACGGAAGGCATAGAATTGTACAAGCTTCCTATAGGGACACGGCTTAGGGTGGGCAAGGCCCTGCTTGAGGTCACCCAGATAGGAAAGGAGTGCCACGAGGCCTGCGAAATAAGGAGGCTTACCGGAGACTGCGTTATGCCCAGAGAGGGGATATTCGCCATAGTACTGGAGGAGGGTACCGTAAAGGCGGGAGACGCCGTTGAGCTGGCGTAAGCCTGCCAAACGGCAAATGGAGTCGGATGTAATTTCGCAACCGCTCTGCTCCGCGCGCCGGACGGCATAAGGGAGTGTATTTTTGCGGCCGAAGCTGCAAAAAAACGCCGAAAAGAGCGTTCATGCTTCGCTCGGCGGCAGCTTGCCTATCAGTTCGCGCTTGAAAACAAGCATGTACTGATGCTTTATTTGCGATTGCCGGCCTGACTTTCGTTCCGGCGGCGTTATGGCATAATGCTTTCTGCGGCGGGAGCTTGGCAGGCCAAACAGGGGCCCGCCTCGCGCTTCAACAGCCGTCAGACGGGCGTTGCCTATATGGATGAGATGATTGGGGAGGGAGGAATTTTCCTATGCGAAAGATTCCAGTTGAGCAGGCCGTAGGCCACACGCTGTGCCATGATATGACAGCCATCCTTGACTCGGGCTTCAAGGGAGTTAAATTCAAAAGGGGGCACGTCATAACCGAGGCCGACATACCGGAGCTGCTGAATATAGGCAAGAGCCATATATTCGTCTGGGAGCCCGGCGCAGACGAGGTCCATGAGGACGACGCGGCCATAGCCGTGGCCGACGCTATGTGCGGGCCGGGGCTATCGCGCTCCGAGCCCTCCGAGGGCAAGGTCACCATTACGGCATCGGCAAGAGGCCTGTTTTGCATCAATTCCGAGGCGCTTAAAAAAATCAACCTTGTCGAGGACTACACCGTCGCCACAAGGCCGGGCCTGCTTCCGGTCGAAACGGGCGAAAAGGTCTGCGGAGCGAGGATAATCCCGCTGGTTACAAAAAGGGCCAACGTGGAAAAAGCGGTTGAGCTTGCCAGAGAAGGCTATCCCGTGCTGTCCGTTCTTCCGTACAAGCCCCTGAGGGCCGGCGTTATAGTTACCGGCAGCGAGGTGTATTACGGGCGGATTGAAGATAAATTCATACCCATTATGTCAAAAAAGCTGGCCTATTACGGCGCCGAGCAGCTGGGGAGCGTCAAGTGCCCGGACGAGCTTCCGACGATATCCGCCGCAATCGACGGCTTTTTGAGGCGGGGGGCGGAGCTGATACTGCTGACCGGAGGCATGTCCGTCGACCCGGACGACCTTACGCCGACGGCGATAAGAAATACCGGGGCGCGGGTGGTGGCCCAGGGCGTTCCGATGCAGCCGGGCAACATGCTTATGCTCGCCTATCTCGGCCAGACCCTGCTGGTGGGCGTGCCCGGCGCTTCCATGCATTCTAAAACCACAGCTCTGGACTATTTCCTGCCCCGGATCTTTGCGGGGCTTGAAATCAGGAAGGAGGACATTGCCGGTCTGGGAGAGGGGGGCCTCTGCGCAGTCTGCTCCGAATGCGCCTTTCCAAACTGCACCTTCGGCAGAAGCTGAGGGCCCCTGGCCAGAGAGCTGAAGCGGGCCGAGCCGGAACGAAAGCGCTCCGGCTCGGCCCTTGACGCAGACCATGCATATGCAAAGCCATGAAGGCCCTTTCTTCATTTTTTCCTCTTGCTTTTGTCAGCTCCGCCGGCGGCGGCTTGAGCGCCGCTTTTAGGTTCCGGCGCAAGCTGCTTGAATACCTGGTTGGCCCCGGTGGCCGCGAGGCCGCTGACTATGCCCACGGCTATGGCGGTTATTATATCGTCCGCCGGAAAGCCGGACATGACGCGCATGCTCAAAACGCCGAGCAGCCCGCCAAGAACGCCGCAGATTACGGGCAGCCACTTGTTGTCGATTGGGGTCAGCTTGATGACAAGCGCTGCGAGATAGCAGATGACGGTTATCGATACTACGGACGTAATGCCCATGAAATCCATGCGATACTCCCCCTGTCATGGGAGTATATTCGCCTGCGGGCGATAATATAACCTGAAAGCTGAAGCCCGCGGGCAAGCCTGGACCTGCCGGCGGGCTTTAAGGCTTGCAGGCTCAGCCTATGCTATAGTCTATAGTGACCATTTTCAATTCGGTGAATTCGGCGAGGCCCAGCAGCCCCCCCTCCTTGCCCAGCCCGCTTTCCTTCACGCTGGTGCCCCAGGATTGCTCGTTGGTCAGGGTCTGGCAATTTATGAACACAGAGCCTACGCGCAGGTCGCCGGCAAGGCGCAGGCAATTTTTGATGTCGCTGGACCACAGATGGGCGCAGAGCCCGTATTCGGAGTCGTTGGCAAGAGCGAGTATATCGTCGGCGTCGGTATACTTGATGACCACCGCCACGGGGCCGAAAACCTCCTCGCGCGCTATGGTCATGTCGTGGGTGCAGCCGCTGACTATGGTGGGCATTACGTAGCAGCCCTTTTTATGGAGCTCGGTCTTTTCCTGGGCATAGTAAATGCTCGCGCCTTCCCTGACGGCTCCGGAAATGTATTTTTCAACCTTGCGCTGGTGGGCTTCACTGGCCGCCGGGCCCATAAAGGTATCCTTTTCGGTGGGGTCTCCTACCTTGATTTTCCGGGCAAAGTCGGCAAATTTCTCTAGGAAGGCGTCATGGACTCTTTCGTGCACATAGTATCTGCCCGGGCCTGAGCAGTGCTGCCCGCAGTTGTTGAACTGGCGGTTGGCAAGGACGGCTACGGCCGCGTCAAGATTCGCGTCGGGGAATATTACGACGGGATTGTTGCCCCCAAGCTCCATTACGCATTTTTTTACGGTATTGGCAGCGTAGGCCAGCACGTTCTTGCCCGTTTCGCTGCTGCCGGTAAAGCCGATAATGTCCACTCCGGGATGGCTGCAAAGCTCCCTGCCCACATCCTCGCCTCCGCCGGTGACGACGTTGAAAACCCCGTCCGGGACGCCGGCGCTCTGGATGATCTCGGCCATTTTAAGGCAGGTCATGGAATTGGTGCTGGGGGGCTTTATTACGCAGGTGTTGCCGACGGCTATCACGGCGGACATCTTTACGGCCATCATTATGACCGGAAGGTTCCACGGTATGATCAGCGCGGCCACCCCGAAGGGCTCGCGCCTGAAATAAGAGAGCTTGCCCTCCTCCATAGGTATATGCGTGCCCATAAGCGCCTGCGCTATGGAGGCGTTGTATTCAAACTTGTCGGCGGCGCCCATGCAGACGCCTATGGCGTCCTTATAGGGAGTTCCGTGCTCCATGACGTCGCACATGGCCAGCTCCTCGGCCCGCTCTCTTATTTTGGCGGCTATGCCCTTCAGCACCGCGCTGCGCTGGGCCTGAGTTTTCTTCGACCAGGCCGGAAAGGCCGCCCTTGCGGCCGAGACAGCCTTGTCCACGTCGCTTTTGCCCGCCCTGGGGACTTTGGACAGCTTTTCCATGGTGGCCGGGTTTACAGTTTCAAAGGTCTTGCCGCCGTCGGCGTCCACCCACTTGCCGCCGATAAGCATTTTGCATTCGTACATAAGCGCTTCTCGCCTCCGTCAAAGCTTAATCATGTTTTCCCAGAAGGTGTGGGGCTTTTCGTCAAGGTTGAGCCATATATGCTTGTGGAAGGTGTATTCGTCCAGCACAAGCATGGAGTTCTCCTTAGTCCAGCCAGACTCCTTGCAGCCGCCCCAGGGCGTCTCGGGAACGATCTTCAAATGCTGGTTTATCCAGCAGGTGCCGGTCTGTATTTTGTCGATGAGCTTCAAGCCCAGTCTGAAGTCGCGCGTCCAGATTGAGGCGCAGAGCCCGTAGCGGCAATCGTTTATCAGCTCCACTCCCTCATCGGCCGTTTTAACCTTCATAACGCCGACCACCGGAGCGAAAATTTCGTCCTGCATAAGCTCGTGTCTTGCGTCGGTGGCTTCAAAAATAGTCGGCATGACGTAGGCCCCGTTTTTCAAAGCGGGAGAGGAGGGCCTCTCGCCTCCCAGCAGGCACTTGAAGCCGGCCTCCCTGGCGGAAGCTATATAGCGCTCGGCGGTGTCGCGGCAGGCGCTGTAGGCCAGAGGGCCCATCATTGTGGCCGGATCCATGGGATCGCCGACGGTGATTTTTGATGCGGCCGCCACGAAACGCTCTATGAACTTCGCGTATATGCCCTCATGAACGAAGAATCTGCTGGGGGAGCCGCAATTCTGCCCGGAATTGAAAAAGGCGCTGTATACGGCCGTTTCCACAACTGCGTCAAGCTCCGCGTCGTCCAGTATGAGCATGGCGTTTTTGCCGCCGAGCTCCGAGGCCACGGGCTTGACATAGGTGCTGGCAAGCTCCATTATCCTTTTTCCCACCCTGGAATCGCCCGTAAAGTTTATCTTGTTCACGCCGGGATGCCTTACGATGGCCTCGCCCACCTCTCCGCCGGGGCCGGTGAGTATGTTCACCACGCCCGCCGGAAGGCCCGCCTCCACGCAGTATTCGCCGAGCTTCAGCACCGTCAGCGGCGCGCAGGAGGGGGGCTTGAGTATGCAGCAGTTGCCCGTAATCAAGGCCGGAGCCAGCTTTGAAACCGCCGTTACAAGCGGGAAGTTCCAGGGAGTAATCAAGCCGACAACGCCGTAGGGCTCCCTGAGCGTCATTACCCGCGCGGAGGGGTCCGCGGTTATGGTAAGGCCGGTAAGGCTGCGCCCCAGACCGGCCATCAGCTCGAACTCCCCGATGGCGGCTGGAATGTCGAAATTGCTGGTCTTGCTCACGGGCCCGCCGTACTGCGCGGTTTCCAGCCTTATCAGCTCGCCGGCGTCCCTAGAAATCAGCTCCGCCAGCTTGAAAAGATATTTGGCCCTGTCGCCGACATAGGTGTTTTTCCAGGCGTGCTTGGCGCGGTTTGCCGCGGCCGCAGCCAAGTCCACATCCTCGGCCGTGCATCTCGGAACCGTCGCTACGACGCTGCCGTCGGCGGGGTTTACCACATCCATCGTCCCTCCGCGGACAGGTTTAGTCAGCTTTCCGTCGATTAGTATTTTATAATCCAAAATAAAGTCATCTCCTTTATTCCTGTTGGACGAACTCGCTCATTTTTGCTCAGTATAGCATACGGCGATAATAAATAACAAGATATATAATTTTGCGGCAGGCCGCCGCCCGGGCAACATTATTCCCGGATTAAAGGAATGCGGACAGGCTCCGAAGGCTTCCGGACAAAGCAAAGGGCCCGCGCTTGGAATCCTCCTTCCAGCGACGGGCCTTTTTGCGGTTGTAAGCCTTGGGATTGTCAGGTCTGCGGGTCACCGGATTTATGGCGCCCCAGGAGCCGCGTTTTTGCGTGTTGATCTGCTTCCGCTTTCTTTTAGACAGCTTTTCAAAGGGTATGAATCTTTCCATGCTTCCCCTCCTTGAACGTTTACATAATATTATACCACGCCGGGCTTGCCGCGTCCACATGAAACCGGCGGCAAGCGCCGCTTTTTATTGACATATGCCGGAAAAACATGTAGACTGGGTGCAAAAACGAAGGATTTTGGCTAAATGATAATTCAGCAGCTTATTTCGGCCGCGCTGGAGAAGGCCGGCGGCAGAAGGATAAGGGACGCGCGCGTGGGGATAGAATATGCCTGCGTTTTGCTGGAGGACGGCTCCTGCGGTCTGGCCTACACCTTCCGGGACGAGAGGGACTGCGGCGCGGTGCTGGATTCCGCACCCGGGCTTGCGGGGCAGCGCGCCGAGGAGCTCATTTGCTGGGCGGCGGACGCCAACAGGTACAAGGCCGCTTTAGGGCTTGCGGCGATAAACGCGGTTTTGAACTCGGACGGCAAATGCGAAAGGGAGGAGGGCAATATCATAGACGCGCTGTCGCCCGCCGAAAGCGAGGTTTTCGGAATAGTGGGGGAATTTCAGCCCGTTTTGAGGAAGATAGCGCCCATGACGAAAAACGTCCATGTGTTTGAGCTGAACCCGGCAAGGGACAGCGGCTTTTTGGCGCCCGATGACATGCCGCTCTATTTGCCTAAATGCGATTACGTGCTTATAACCGCCTCGGCGATAATAAACCATACGATAGACGGCGTTCTGGCCCTTTGCGGAGGCGAAAGCGTCCGCAAGGTGTATCTTATGGGACCCTCGGCGCCTCTGTGCCCGGAGGTGCTCGGGAAGCATAACGTGACGGTCATAGCCGGGTGCGAGGCCGTAAAGCCGGAGCTGCTTATGGAAATCATAAGCCTCTGCGGGGGTACAAAGCATATGAAGCCTGCCGTCAAGCAGGTTATTGTAAAAACAAAGAGCTTGGAGGAATAAAAAATGCCGACCATTGAAGAATTCAACGCGCTGGGAAGGGAGCTGGAGGAAAATTTGCTGCTCAGGTTTTCTCCGATCGCCCTGAAGCTTATAGGCGAGGGCGAGATCCCGGAAGGCTGCATCCGGCCGCGAAGGGATAGGGGAGTGCATTACGCCCTGTGCCAGGCCTTTGCCGCCGTGCGGCGCGAGAAAAAGGCCATCGCCCTGTTCAAGGAGGATCACTGGTGCGTCTGGCCCGTGGTAAGCCTCAGGCTGACGCCCAAGGCCGAGGGCGACGACGAGTATCTCGGCTCCAAGGAATTTTTGAAGGATCCGCAAAAGGGAATACGGCATTTCAAGGAGCATTTCCCTTACATAGCAGAGGACAGGCGAAAGGAGGGGCTTGCTTTGGCTCCGCTTTCAAAATGCAATTTCGAGCCGGATATAGTATGCGTATACTGCATCCCGTCCCAGCTCAGGCAGCTTCTCATGGCGGCAAAGTACAATACCGCCGAGCTGATCCCGTCTGCGCTTGAAACCTATAACTCCTGCGGCAACGCAATAATACCGGTGCTCAACGGAGAAAGGCCGTTCAACGTAACGATTCCGGATGCCGGGGAATATGACCGCAGCCTTGCAGATGAAAGCGAGATGGTGCTCACAATGAGCGCCGCCAGGCTGAAAGAGGTCGTGGATTCCTTAAAGATTCTGTCCGGCATGGGCTTCGGCTATAAGCAGCTTGCCTTTGACATGAACCTGGACTATCCGAGGGCTGAATTTTACAATGTGATGTTCGAAAAATGGGGCCTCGACACCGGCAGGCAGTGGAAGCCGGGCGACAGAAGCTGATTGCCAAGAAAAATGAAAGAGACGGCTTAAAAGAAAATCACTCTTCCGCTGCGCAGGCTGTATTTGGCTCCGACGACCCTGAGCCCGCCTTCGACGATGAGCCTGCCGACAGCGGGGTTGGCGCTGATTTCCGCGACCGTGGTTCTTATATTTTCGTTTGCGCATTCCTCATAAACATCGGCGGGGCTCGAGAGCCTGTCCAGCGACCGCTTTATTTTGTCCACTACGGCTTTAACCGCGCCACTGGCCTGGCCGTTTTCCACTGCCGCCTTTACGGCTCCGCAATTTTCATGCCCGAGAACCACTATAAGCGGGATATGCAGGTGCTCCGCCCCGTACTCGACGCTGCCGAGGCCCGCCTCATCCAGCGTGTGGCCCGCCGTCCTGACGACAAAGAGCCTGCCGAAGCCCTGGTCAAAGATCAGCTCGGGCGGCACGCGGGAATCGGAGCAGCAGACCACCGTCGCAAAAGGACGCTGTCCTTTTGCGGCAAGCTCTTCAAGCTCCCTCATGTCTATTTTCCTATGGAGGGAGCCCCCCGAGACAAAGCGTTCGTTCCCCTCCTTCAATTCCAGCAGAGCCTTGTCTGCTTCAAAAAGACCCATCTTAAGCATGCCTCCGACTGTATTATTATTCATATAACGCCTACGCCTGCTTATCGTACATCTCGCGAACGACTTCCAGAAAGAGCTTGGCTGCCGGACTGGTCATATTCTTGTGCCAGGCAACGACATAGGTCCGTATGGCGTCCGCCTCCGGTATGCGGGTAAAGCTTATGTTTTCGGAATAGAACACCCGGCTCAGCGCTTCCGGAATTATGGATATGCCCACGCCCGCGCCGACCGAAAGCAGCACTGCCTCCGCCCTGTCGTATTGGCAGACTACGTTGGGGGTATAATCCCTGGCGGCGCAAACCTTCATTATTTGGTTGTAAAGCGTCGGCCCGTCCGTTTCGGACACCCCTATGAAGCGCTCGTTCTTAAGCTTGGAGAAATCCAGGGGCTTGCCGGCCAGCGGATGGTCGGCCGGAAAGGCCACGCACAGATGATCCGTGTGCGACACTATGCAGTCGTAGCTGTCGCCCTCCGGCACCATTTCCTGGCCCGCAAAATGGAAGTCGTATTTTTTCTCGTTCATCGCTATAACCTGGCTGCGCCCGGAGGTAAAGGTTATATCAGTCATTATGTTCGGCCATCTCTTTGAAAACACGGCCAAACACCTTGACAGCGCCGAGCTTGAGGTAGTCAGCGCCGATATGGATATGCTCCCGCAGTGGCCGCTTTCCATCTGCTTTATTCTGAAGGCCGTTTTTTCGGCTATGTCAACCATTTCTATGGCGCTTGGCAGCAGCTCCCTGCCGGCGTCGGTAATCATTACGTTCCTTTTCGAGCGGATGAAAAGCTGGGCTCCGAGCTGCTTTTCAAGCTCGCTTATGCTGTGGCTTATGGAAGGCTGGGATATCCCGCAGCGCCTGGCCGCCTCGGAAAAATTCAGGGTCTGCGCTACGGCTATAAAATACTGAAGCTGATTTATGTCCATTATCGGTACTCCTCTCAACCATAGATTATGCTTTAATTTTAAGGCCGCGTCAATAAGTATTGCTTTAAAATCCGCTTTAATTATAGCTTTTATCTATTACTGCCGCAACCGTTTGAGGATAAAAAAGCGCCGCCGCATACGGCCCGGTTTGAACGGCTCACGGCGCCCGGCATTGAGCTTAGCGCCAGCGGCTAAGCGATGCTTGGGCTTAACCATAAGCTGTCCGCCATTATGCGGCAGTGCGCTTATTGCTTATATCTTGGCTTATTACATGGCCTCGACCGTTTCTATGCCCAGAACGTCCATATGCAGGATCAGCAGCGACCTTACAAACCTGCATAGATTGAGCCACGAGGCCCTTTTATTTATATCCGCTTCGCTGAGTATATGGTTGTCGTGGTAGAACATGGAAAACGCCGCGGCTATTTGGTAGGCGTTTTCGCAGACATAGTTCATGGCCTTGTCCCTGGCGGCCGCCCAGAAGGCGTCCGCCGTCTGGATAAGCCTAAGCATCAGGCTCCTTTCGGCCTGGCTGTAAATGCCTGCGACTAGCTTGCCGGAGACGCTGTCCTCGGCCTTCTTCAGTATCGAATTTATCCGTGTTATCGTATACAGGATATATGTGCCTGTTTTCCCCTCGAAGGAAAGGAATTTATCCAGATCGAACACGTAGTCCTTTGACATCTGGTTTATCATGTCGCCGAACTTTATGGCCGCAACGCCTATTTTTTCGGCGGCTTTCTTTATGTCGCCCTCCGCCGCGTAGTCGGAATCCTTCATTTTTTCCATGGCCGCCGAAGCCGCGTTGTCCAGCAGCTCCGACAGGCGCATGACCCCGCCCTCTCTGGTTTTATACGGCTTGCCGTCGGCCCCGTTCATGGTGCCGAAGCTCAGGTGCGCCAGCTCGGTTTTCTCCTCGGCTATCCCGGCCTTCTTCGAGACCCGGAAAACCTGCGTAAAGTGCAGCTCCTGCCGCTTGTCGACGACATACCAAATCTTGTCCGGCGAAAAGTCAAGCTTTCGCTGAAGTATTGTGGCTATATCGGTGGTCTGGTAATTTATGGCGCCATCGGATTTTATAATGATGGCCGGAGGTATCTGCGCCTTATCCCCTTCCTCCGACACGCTGACTATTTGAGCGCCGCCGTCCTCGCAAAGCAGACCCTTCTCTCTTAGGATCGAGATCGCCTCTCCGACATACCTGTCGGCGTCGCTTTCGCCGTACCACAGGTCAAAATCCACGTTGAGCCGCCTATAGCTTTCCTTGAAGTCGTTGACGGATACGCGCCTTATCAGCTTCCAGACTGCGACGTACCCCGCCTTGCCCTGCTGAAGCTCGAAGGTTATCCTGTGGGCCTTTTCGTTGAAGGCCGGATCCGTCTTGCTCTTTTGGCTGGCGTAGGGATATATTTCATTGAGGGCTTCCGCGGTTATCTCCGGAAGCGCGTCCCCTTCCCTGTAGCCGTCAGAAAAGCAGGAATATTCCGGGTATCTCTCGGAAAGCTCGGCTATTACGAGGCCCATCTGCAGGCCCCAATCGCCCAAATGAACGTCGCCTATCACGTTGTAGCCCAGCAGCCGCATAAGCCTTTTCAGGGCCTCGCCGATTATGTGGGGCCTGAGGTGCCCGACATGAAGGGGCTTGGCGATATTCGCCCCGCCGTAATCGATAATTACGGTTTCCTTTTTTTCGGCTTTAGGTATGCCCGCATTCTCTGCGCTGATCATCTCGTTTATATAAGCCGTTATTTTTTCATCCGATAAAGTCAGGTTTATAAAGCCGGGAGCGGCCGCGGCCGCTTCGGCAAAGACGGGATTGCCCTTCAAAAGCTCCGCGACCTCCGAAGCGATAGCCAGAGGCGCTTTCCCGTATGCTTTTGCTCCCCTGAAGGCCCCGTCGCACTGATAGTGGCAAAGATCCGGCCTGTTGGAAACTATAACGCTCCCCAGGCTTCTGTCGTAGCCGCACCTCTCGAACGCGTCGGATACAACGGCGGACAATTCTTTTATGACAGTCTCCATGTGATTAGTCCTTTCATGTCGTTCAGGCCATTATAGCAATAAAGGCGCCGCAATTCAACATTTCGGTTTTGGGCCGGCGGGGTCTTGTGCGCCGTAATATAAGAGGCTCCGCTTCGGCGTCCGGCGGCTATTAAAGCCGGCCGTCTCTCGCAAGCTCGGGAGTTTGGCATGCCCATTTTCCTTATCGTTTGCTTTTCCGCTCTTGTTTTGCGTGCTATAATGCCGTACGAGGGGGAAATAAAATGAAAATCATGGCCATAGATTATGGCGACGCGAGGACCGGCGTCGCTCTTTCGGATATCGGCGGCTCCATAGTCGGCGAAACGCTGGTCGTGGAGTCGTGGAATTATGAAAGGCTGCTGGAGCGGCTTTGCGGCATAGCTTCTGAAAAAGGGGCCGGGCTGCTAGTGGTGGGGCTGCCTCTGAACATGGACGGCAGCGAGGGGCCTAGAGCCGAGAAAAGCCGCGCGCTCGCCGCAGACCTGGCCGCGAAATGCGGTCTTGAGGCGGTTTTGCAGGATGAGCGCCGCACGACGGTGGACGCCAACCGCATCCTCTCCGAGGCGGGAAGGCGCGGCAAAAAGCGCAGGGAAACCGTAGACGCCGTAGCCGCCTCGCTGATTTTGGAAACCTACCTTAACCGGCGTCGCTGAATATATACCGATGCCCGCCGGAAAGCTCGGAAGCAGGCGCCTGCTGGCCCGGCCGGATAAGCCGGTTGTTGGCACGCCTTTGTCATAGGGCCTGAAAGGCGCCGCGGCGCTTTTTCTCTTATGCCAAATATATCCTTGACTTTTTTTAACGGCATAATATAATGTTTGCAATGAAATATGAAAGGAAGTTAGCACATGGCTTGGTTACAGGTCGACTTTTTTTCCTCCAGCCTCAGCCGCCAGGTTCCCGTCAACGTGCTGATGCCTCAGCCCATGCAGTTTCCGGGAGCGCCGAAAAGGGAGCCGGAGCCTTTTAAGACCCTCTATCTGCTCCACGGCTACATGGGCAACCATACGGACTGGCTCCTGAACACCCAGATCACAGAGATGTCCCAGCAATTCAACATCGCAGTGGTTATGCCCTCCGGCGACAACGGCTTTTATGTGGATCAGGTCAAAAACGGCTTGCTTTACAGCCGCTACATAAGCCGGGAGCTCGTGGATTTCACCCGCAGGCTTCTGCCCCTGTCGCCAAGGCGCGAGGATACCTTTATCGGGGGTCTGAGCATGGGCGGCTACGGCGCGCTGTACAACGGGCTGAAGAATCCCGAGGTATTCGGCGCGATAATTGCCCTTTCCTCAGCCATTCTGCCTCCCATAGTAAAAACTGCCACCGACGAGCCCAACATGATGGGCATAACGAAGAGCTATTTCCGCTCGCTGCTGGGCGACGACTGCTTTGAAAGGGATCTGGACGCCAGCGAGTACAACCCCTCGGTTTTGGCGAAAAGCATAATCGCCGAGAAAAAGCCGCTGCCAAACCTCTACTTTGCCTGCGGATACAACGACTTTTTGTGCCACGGAAGCCGCGCCCTGCACAACGACCTTGTCGGAATGGGCTTCGAGCATTGCTATGAGGAAGGCCCGGGCACCCACGAATGGGCCTTCTGGAACCGCCATCTGCGCCGCGGTCTTTCGCGCCTGATAAAGCTTCCTGAAATGCCGGCCGGCTTTGCCAACCCGTTCCAGGCTGATTTCAGGGACGAGCGCTACATACCCGACGATTTGAAGTGAGAGAGGAGGAGCGGACATTATGGCATTAATACAGGCTAATTTCACCTCAAGCTGCCTGAAGCGCCCCGTGCGCTTCAACGCGGTCATTCCGGCAGACTCCATGTTCGGCCCGCCCGGAGCCGCTCAGGAGCAAAAGCCGCTGAAAACCGTCTACCTGCTGCACGGCTATTCGGGAAGCTGCTCCTACTGGTTCACCGACTCCGTATTGAGCGCCATAGCCCAGCGTACGGGCCTTGCCATAATCATGGCCAACGATGAAAACCACTTCTATGTGGACGATATGCGCAGGCTGGACCTGTACGGCGAGCATATAGGCCGCGAGCTGGTGGAGTACACCCGCTCCATCTTCCCGCTTTCAAGCAAGCGTGAGGATACTATTATCGCCGGAGTTTCAATGGGCGGCTACGGCGCTATACGCAACGGCCTTAAATACAACGACACCTTCGGCCACATCGTTGGCATAAGCCCCGCCCTCGTGTACGACGGGGCCGGCGCAGCGCCCGAGGGCTCGGGCAGCGGGATACATAGGGGTTATTTTGAAATGGTCTTCGGCGATTTGAGCAAGGTCATGGAATCCGACATGAACCCCGCTGTTCTTGCCAAAAAAATTCTTGACACGGGCGGTCCCGTTCCGAATCTGTACTTTGCCACCGGCTTCAACGACATGCTGGTGTTCACGGCAAGAAAGCTGCATAAGGAGCTTGAGGCTATCGGCTTCCCGCATTTTTACGAGGAAGGCCCCGGCTCCCACGAAGGCGCGTTTTTCGAGCCCCACATGCTGGCCGGCCTCGAGCGGTGCGGGCTGGAAAAAAGGCCCGAGTTCCGCAATCCGTTCTGGGTGGACGCGCAGGAAAAATAGCGCCTGACGAGAGCGCGGACCGAAGGCTGAAAGCCCGGTCCGCGCCTTTTCATTTCGCCGCTTCGAGCCTTGCCGATACCTCCGCCAAAGTGGGCAGGGCTGGAATGGCGCCCCTTCGCTCCACGCAAACAGAGGCCGCAGCGCAGCCCAGTCGGACGCATTCGGGCCCCGCCCGTCCGTTCTTTAAATAGCCGTATAAAAAGGCGCCCCAGAAGCAGTCCCCGGCTCCGGTTGCGTCCACGGCCTGCGCGGGACAGGCCGGAGCGTAAAAACCGCCTTCCTGCGTCATCAGATAGGCTCCCTTTTCGCCGAGAGTAACCGCAACAGCCTTCAGCCTGTAAGCCCTCATCAGCTTTTCGGCGGCGGTCTCATAATCCGCCGAGCCTGCCAGAAGCTCCGCCTCCTCCTCAGACGCCTTCAGCAGCTCTGCGTAAGGCAGCAGAGTTTCCGCCGCCGAAACGAAGCTCCCCCTGCTTTCCCAGAGAGCCGGCCTCCAATTGACGTCGCAGGATACCGCTGTTCCCGCCTCCTTAGCCGCCCTGAGCGCGAAAAAGGTCGCGCTGCGGGCGGGCTCGTCCGTCAGCGACAGCGTCCCCACGTGCAGGACCCGCGCCGAACGTATCAGGTCCAAATCCACCTCCTCGGGCGACAGGCGAGTGTCCGCGCAGCCCTTGCGCACGAAAGCAAAGTCCCTTTCCCCGTTTTCCTTCAGCTCAACGAAGGCCAGCGTCGTGGGGCAGGCCGCGTCCAGGCGCAGGGCGCGCGCGTCCACTCCCTCGGCCTCCAGCACGCGCTTTAAAAAACGCCCGTGCATATCGTCGCCCGCCTTCCCGATAAAGGCGGACCTGAGCCCCAGCCTTGAAGCCGCGACCGCCACGTTTGCTGGCGCGCCGCCGGGGTTGCGCTCGTAGAGCGCCATGCCCGCCTTAGAAACGCCGGCGGGGGTAAAGTCGATCAATATTTCGCCCAGAGCGGCAACGTCCGTTCTCATAGATTTGCCCTCGGATACTCGAAGCATAAAAGATAAAGCGGGGCCTCGTCCCACTCATGGCCGAGGCTTTTCCGCCTTTCCTGCGAAAAATAGGCGAAGGGCGGCAGAAAAAAGCCTCTTTCTTTTATAAAGGCATCCGACCGTCTCAATATTGCGTTGATTTCCGAGCGCTTCATATTCGATATTGCTCTCCCTCCATGGACAAGCCGCTATTGCACATAGTCCTTCAGCACGTTTGAGGCGCATTCGGCAAACAGCCTCGCGCCTTCCAGCGCCTCTTTAAGCGTGTTGAGATTGGTCCCCACCTCGAGGAGCATGTAGCCCGGCGCCGCCTGCTCGTTGTAGCGCTCCTTTGAAAGGCAGAGGGGCCTTGCAAAACCGTCATAACGCTGCTCCATTTCCATCTGTATTTCAAGCGCCAGCTTCAGGTTTTCCTTCCAGCTTGGGTGATGCAGGCCGGCCTCCCCCGTGGTGATGAGCAGCATCACCTGAGCCGCGTCGGCCCCGCCGCCGGAATAGCAGGTTTTGCCGCCGCTTTCCAGAGCGTCCCTGTGCAGGTCTATAACCACCTTTATGGACGGGTATTTCTCAAGCCAGGACTCCACGGCAGCCAGCGAGCGCGTATAGGAGCCGCTGTAGCCGGGATAATCGTAGTATTCCCGGTCGTGGACGACGATAAAGCCCCTGTCCTCAAAGGCCCGGGCAAGCTCGTCTCCCACGCGTATCACGCTCCGGCTTTTGTCCAGCGTCCTGTACGGATCGCTTTCCTCGTATGCGTCGTCGCCGGAGGGGGTATAGGCCTCGCAGCTGTGGGTATGTATTATCAGTATCTGAGGCTGATCCTTCTTTAAGACCGAGGACCATCTTTCCCTAAACAGGGCGCTCCAGTCCGGCTGATACGACGTATAGTTGTTGATCTCGGGCAGTATCCCCTTCAGGCTTATTATAAGTCCCCCATGCTGGCCGCCGGTTTCCTCTTCATCCTCGGGCGTTCCCGAGGCGGCCTTCGTTTCCGGCAGGCTCAGCAGGCTCCCGGGAACCGAGCTTTCGCCGGCAAGCCAGGCTTCCTCCTTATCCGTGCCGTACGGCATCGCAAAACTCATGAGAAGGGAGCTGTTGGCCAGCCTTTTCAGCGCCTCCGATATTCCAATATCCGCAAGCAGCTTCGCGAGCAGACAAAGAGCCAGCAGCACCGCGCCGCTTTTCCACCACAGCGACTGGTATCTCATCGGCGCACCTCCCCTCATATATAAATATGAGGATGAGGGACCTGTAAGAACTCTTGCGGGGAGCCCGGCCCCGTGCTATACTTGGGCGGCTGAATACCGCATAAATCACTGAAGAAGGGCTAGGCATGAAATACGTATATGAAACGCAGGGCACCTGCGCCCGCCGCATTATACTGGAAATCGAAGCGGACAAGCTTGCCAAGGTTGAGTTCGTCAGCGGCTGTCCCGGAAACACTCAGGGAGTGGCGAGGCTTGCCGAAAACAGGAACGTGGACGAGGTCATCGGCCTTCTTGAAGGGATACGCTGCGGCTACAGGCCGACCTCCTGCCCGGACCAGCTTGCCCGGGCCCTGAAGGAGATCAAGCAAGGCTGCCTTAAGCGGCAATCATGACATTCCGTTGCCGCTTGCGCCGAGTTCTACTATAATATAGTCCCCTTTTTTCGGGTTGCAGCTTGAAAAGGCCCACTCAATATCGCGCCCGTGCAGGCTGGCGTACAGGCACTTTATTACGCCTAAATGGCTGACTATTATCATGTCCCTGCTTTTGTCCAGCGCCAGCATATCCCAAAGGCACCGCTCGACCCGGCGCTGCAGGTCGTAAAAGCTTTCGGCTTCGGCGTCGATTTTATAAGAGAGTATGTTTTCGCCCCGCCTTTTGTATTCGTCGGGGCATTCCCTTTTGATATCCTCAATAAGCCTTCCTTCCCAGGAGCCCAGCGATATTTCGTCCAGGCAGGGCATGACGCGCAGGGGCAGGCGAAGCGCTTCGGCTATTATCTGCGCCGAGGCCCTTGCCCTTTTCAGACTGCCGCAGTAGACCGCCTCGGCCGACGGCTCCGGCTTTAAGGCGGCAAGCTCGCCGGCGGCAAGGCGCGCCTGCTCCAGGCCTCTTTCGGACAATTGCGCGTCGTAGCGGCCGATGTAGATTTTGCCGGAATGCAGCTCCGTTTCCCCGTGCCGCAGAAGTATGAAGCGGCGCCCGGAGGCCGCTTCGGCAAGGCTCTTGCTTTCAAGCCGGAGCATGCTTTGATAATCCTCCGGCTCGTCCATGTCCAGCACAACGCCCTCATAGGGCACCTCGACGCGCAGGATTTCGGCCTCATAGCGCCCGGTCACACCCTTGAGCCCCATGTCCCCGGTGTATGCGAGTATTTCCCTAAAAAAGCGTGAGGGTATCCACAAAGGGTGCCCTTTTTTGCCGCGGAAGGCCGGAACGGCAAAATGCTCGCCGTCCGCCGCAGCCAGCAGCTCCCTGACGGCTGCCGCAGGAACCAGCGGGCAATCGGCGGGCAGCAGCAGCGCCCCGCGCGCCCCCTTCTCGCTGAAGCGCCTCACCCCCGCCCGGACGGAGGTAAACATGCCGCCGCCGTAATCGGGGTTGCATATCTCCTCGGCCCCCTCGGAGGCTATAAGCTCCCTGAGCAGCTCCCCGTTGTACCCGGTCACTACGCCCACCTCGTCCGCGCCGCCGGCCTTCAGGCTGCGTATAGCCAGGGCCAGGGCCGGGACGCCTCCCAGCTTTAACAGAGGCTTAAAGGCCCCCATCCTCGAGGAATATCCGGCCGCAAGCACTATCGCCCCCGTCATCTCAACACCCCTCCTGCCGCGGCCGTAAAACGGAAAATTTGCCGGCTTCCTTTCGCCGTCTTGCCGGCAAAGAAAATCGCTCCGCAGGCAATATCCATAATACTTTCACCCAAATTGCCAATAATAAAACAAGCGTGCCGGCCGAAGGGCGCGGATATGGCAATCCAAATGAAATTCATCAAGCCGGCCCGTCTTCCCAGCCAATGTTGCGGTATTGCAGGGCTTCCGCCAGATGGGCGGGCTTGATGCTCTCGCTTTCCGCCAGGTCCGCGATGGTGCGCGCGACCCGCAGCGTCTTGTCATAGGAGCGGGCGGTGAGGCCGAGGCTGGCAAAGGCCGCCTTCATCAGCTTTTCAGATTCCTTATCCAGCGCGCAGGCTTCGGCCAGCAGCTTCCCCGACATATGCGCGTTGTCAAATGTGCCCGAAGCGCCGAAGCGTTTCTTTTGCATGACGCGCGCCGCGTCCACCCTCTTTTTAATCTCCGCCGAGCTCTCGCCGGCGGGCCTTTCCTTCAGCTCGTCGTATTCCAGCGACCTGACCTTTACGAAAATATCTATCCTGTCCAGCAAGGGGCCGGATATGCGCTGCCTGTAGGCGAGGATCGAGCTCTCGCTGCAGCGGCACTTGCCCGAGGGATGTCCGTACCAGCCGCAGCGGCAGGGATTCATGGCGCACACCAGCATAAAGCGGCTGGGAAAGGTGACCGCTCCCGCCGCTCGGGATATGGTCACGGCGCCCGTTTCCAGCGGCTGCCTAAGCGCCTCCAATGAGCTCCTGTCGAACTCCGGCAGCTCGTCAAGAAACAATACCCCGTTGTGGGCAAGGGAAATCTCGCCCGGATGGGGTATCGTTCCTCCTCCGCTCATGCCGACGGCCGAAATGGTATGGTGGGGGGAGCGGAAGGGCCTGCGCACGATTACGGGCATGTCCCTGCCCGTCAGCCCCGCTATGGAGTGAATCTCTGTGGTTTCAAGCGCCTCCTCCCGGGTCATATCCGGAAATATGGACGGAAGGCGGCTGGCGAGCATGCTCTTGCCGGCGCCCGGAGGGCCTGTCATCAAAACGTTGTGGCCTCCCGCGACGGCTACCGCGAGGGCGCGCTTTACGTTTTCCTGTCCCTTTACGTCGCCGAAGTCAGCCCCGCCGCCGTATTCCAGCCTGAACTCCGGCACGGCCTTAGGCTCCAGCTCCCTCTCGCCGCGCAGATGCTCTATCAGCTCGCTTATGTGGCCGATCCCGTAGACCCGCACCCTTTCGGCGAAGGCCGCTTCGGCCGCGTTTTCCTCCGGAACATATATGGCCCTCAGGCCCTCCCTTTCCGCGGCCAGCGCCATGGGCAGCGCCCCGGCCACGCCTCTCAAATCGCCGGCAAGCGACAGCTCGCCGAAGAAGGCGCAGTCCTCCGGAAGCGGGCCGAGCTGCTCCGTCGCGGCAAGAACGCCCAGCAGTATCGGAAGGTCGTACAGCGTTCCGCCTTTTTTCGTATCGGCGGGGGCAAGATTCACCGTTACCCTTCCGCCCGGAAACCTGAAGCCCTGGTTGCGCAGCGCGGCCCGCACCCGCTCTCGCGCCTCCTTAACCGAGGCGTCGGGCAGGCCCACAATATCAAAAATGCTGTTGAGCCCGCCGGACGCGAAGCATTCCACCGTCACAGTGTAGCCTCTTATGCCGTAAACGCCGGTCGTTCTTACCTTCTGTGTTCCAGCCATGCCCGCTCTCCTTAAAGGACGTAAATAATCGAGGCCGTAAAAATGCAGGAAATGATGAAGTAAAAATCAGATGCATATATTTGTTAACCTTTTATGGCGTCCGCCAAAGTTAAAATTGCATAAACAGGCTTCATTTTTGCTCTAAGTTTAACTTATTGCCCTATTATTTGCAAGCGTGAACGTAAATTTGATGCGATATTGATAATTTACAGCTTGCGTGGGACATGGTAAAATCGGTTAGCTGGTTTTTGTGCCCATAAACCAACAGGAGGTAAACAAATGGCAAGAAAGTATAAAACTATGGACGGCAACACCGCCGCGGCTCATGTAGCGTACGCTTTTACAGAGGTTGCGGCGATTTATCCCATTACACCCTCTTCGGTTATGGCCGAGCTGGTGGACAGCTGGTCTGCCGAGAGCAGGCTGAACGTATTCGGGCAGCAGGTGAAGGTCATAGAGATGCAGTCCGAAGGCGGAGCGGCCGGCGCGGTGCACGGCTCCATCACCAGCGGAGCCCTGACCACGACATTTACGGCCTCGCAGGGCCTGCTTCTCATGATACCCAACATGTACAAGATAGCCGGAGAGCTGATGCCCGGCGTCATCCATGTTTCGGCCCGAGCCCTGGCGACACATGCGCTTTCAATATTCGGCGACCACAGCGACGTAATGTCCTGCCGCAGCACCGGATATGCCATGCTTGCCTCCTGCAATCCCCAGGAGGTCATGGATCTCGGCGCCGTGGCCCATCTGGCGTCCGTCAAGGGCAGCCTGCCCTTCCTTCACTTCTTCGACGGGTTCCGCACCTCCCACGAGCTGCAAAAGATACAGGTTTGGGATTATGACGAGCTGAAGGACATGCTCGACATGGACGCCGTGGCCGCCTTCCGCGCCCGCGCGAACATGCCCAGCCATCCCATGCTCAAGGGTTCTGCGCAGAATCCAGACATCTTCTTCCAAAATCGCGAGGCCTGCAACACCGTCTTCGACGCGCTCCCCGATATTGTGGAAGCCTATATGAACGAGGTCAACCGCCGCACCGGCGGCGACTACCGTCTATTCAACTACTACGGCGCGAAGGACGCCGAGCATGTAATGATCGCTATGGGCAGCGTGTGCAACACTGCCGAGGAGGTCGTCGATTATCTCAACGGCCGCGGGGAAAAGGTCGGTCTTATCAAGGTCCGCCTTTACAGGCCCTTCAGCAAAAAGCATCTGCTGGCCGCCCTGCCGGAAACCGTAAAAAAGATCACCGTGCTTGACCGCACGAAGGAGCCCGGCGCTTTGGGCGAGCCGCTGTACCTGGACGTCGTTACGGCCCTCAAGGGAACGGCCTTTGCCGGCGTTCCGGTCTATGGAGGCCGCTACGGGCTCGGCTCAAAGGACACGACTCCCGGCGCGGTCATTTCGGCCTTTGCAAACCTCAAGAGCGCCGAGCCAAAGCACAGCTTCACAATCGGCATTGAGGACGACGTTACCAACCGCTCGCTTCCCATTGCCGAGGAGCCGGACACAACGCCCAAGGACATCAAATCCCTTAAATTCTGGGGCCTCGGTTCCGATGGCACTGTGGGCGCCAACAAGAACAGCATCAAGATAATAGGCGACCATACGGATCTTAAGGTTCAGGCCTATTTCCAGTACGACTCCAAAAAGTCCGGAGGCGTCACAATATCCCACCTGCGCTTCGGAACCTCCGAGATAAAGTCCTCCTACTACGTGTCCAAGGCCGACTTTGTAGCCTGCCACGCGCCTTCCTATATAGAAAAGTACGATATAGTGCAGGATATCAAGCCGGGCGGCTCCTTCCTGCTCAACTGCCCCTGGCCTTTCGAGGTTTTGGAAAAGAAGATCCCGGCGGCGGCCAAGAAATATATCGCCGAAAACAAGATAAGGTTCTACACCGTGGACGCGGTGCATATCGCCCAGGATTTGGGCTTGGGCGGCAGGACGAACACTATACTCCAGTCGGCCTTCTTCAAGCTTGCCGATATAATTCCCATAGACGACGCCGTAAAATACATGAAGGAAGCCATAGTGGAGTCCTACGGCCATAAGGGCGAGAAGGTGCTGAACATGAACTTTGCCGCCGTGGACGCGGGGCTTGAGCACCTCAACGAGATCAGCGTTCCGGATTCCTGGCTCAACCCGGCGCCCGACGCGCCCGCAAAGCCCACCGAGGCCGCAAATCCGGCGCTTGCCGAATATATCGACAAGGTCATGATTCCCGCAAACGCCATGCGCGGCGACAAGCTGCCCGTTTCCGCCTTTATGAAAAACGCCGACGGCATGATACCCCAGGGAACCGCAGCCTATGAAAAGCGCGGCATAGCCGTTGACGTTCCCAGGTGGATACCCGAAAACTGCATCCAGTGCAACCAGTGCTCGTACGTATGTCCCCACGCCTCCATACGCCCCTTTGTCTACGACGCCGCAGAGCTCGACCGGGCTCCGGACGGGACCGAAACCGTGAAAATGACCGGAAAGGGCTGCGAGGACTACCGCTTCGCCATCGTCGTGTCTCCGCTGGACTGCATGGGCTGCGGCTCCTGCGCCAACATTTGCCCGGCAAAGAACAAGGCTCTTGTCATGGTGCCCGTTGAGGAGCAGGCCGGCAAGCAAGAGGTGTTCGACTACGCCTACAAGAATGTCTCCGAGAAGAAGCTCCCCTTCGACGAATCGACCGTAAAGGGCAGCCAGTTCAAAAAGCCGCTGCTGGAGTTCTCGGGAGCCTGCGCCGGCTGCGGCGAGACGCCCTACGCCAAGCTCATCACCCAGCTTTACGGCGACCGCATGTTTATTGCCAACGCCACCGGCTGCACCTCCATCTGGGGCGGCAGCGCTCCCAGCACCCCCTACACCACCGACAAAAGAGGGCGCGGACCCGCCTGGGCCAACTCCCTGTTCGAGGACAACGCCGAGTACGGCTTCGGCATGCTCAACGGCGTCAAGCAGCGCCGCGCGAGGCTTGCCGAAACGGTAAGGAAGCTCATAGAGATAGAATACTGCTCCGACAGGCTAAAGGCCGCGGGCAGGGCCTGGCTGGATGCCATGAACGACGCCGAGGCCAGCAAAACCGCGGCGGACGCCCTCGTCGAGGCCTGCAGGGACGGACTGGATGTGGACCTGACCGGCACAAAGTGGGAGGCCGAATGGCTGGCAAACGGCAAGGCCTGCAAATGCGAGGCCTGCAGCCTGGCCCGCGAGGTCCTGGCACAGAGCGATCTGCTCGTCAAGCCCTCCTTCTGGTGCTTCGGCGGAGACGGGTGGGCCTACGACATAGGCTACGGCGGCCTTGACCACGTTCTCGCCAGCGGCGAAAACATCAATATTTTCGTTTTCAACACCGAGGTTTACTCCAATACGGGCGGCCAGGCCTCCAAGGCAACCCCGCTTGGCGCGGTGGCCCAATTCGCGGCGGCCGGCAAGTCCGTAAAGCAGAAGGATCTGGCGCAGATAGCCTTTTCTTACGGCTATGTCTACGTGGCCCAGATATCCATGGGCGCCGACTACAACCAGACGCTGAAGGCCATACGCGAGGCCGAAAGCTACGACGGCCCCTCACTCATCATAGCCTACGCGCCCTGCATCAACCACGGCTCCAAGGCCGGCATGGGCAAGTCCATGTCCACCGCCAAGGCGGCCGTAAACGCGGGCTACTGGAACCTTTTCCGCTTCGACCCGCGCCTTGAGGCCGAGGGAAAGAACCCCCTTACCATAGACAGCAAGGAGCCCTCCGGAAGCTATCAGGACTTTTTGATGAGCGAGGTCCGCTACAGCTCGCTCGCGCTCTCCTTCCCCGAGAGGGCGGAGAAGCTGTTCAGGGAGGCTGCGGAAAACGCGCGCATCAGGTACAAGAAGCTCCTGCTCCAGAAGCAGATGTACGACCTTCAGTAGCAATTTACAAACAATTAACCTTAAAACCTGTTTACAATAAGGCTTAGCGCTGGTAACATGTATCCGAGGGCGGTTTTGCTTGGCAACCGCTCTCGGAGCTTATTTTGCATAAATACAAATTGTTTGATACATATTATTCCGAGGTGCATTTTATGTCGGATACCATAGCCGCCGTAGCTACGGGAGGCGTTAAGGCAGCGCTCGGCGTCATACGCCTGAGCGGCGACGAAGCGATAGAAATCGCGGCCAAGGTCTTCCGCCCCTCAAGCGGCAAGGATTTTCGCCTTCTTCCCTCAAGAAAGCTCGCGCTCGGAAGCCTTTTGTCCGAAACGGGAGAGCTTCTAGACAACTGCCTTGCCACGCTGTCGCGCGCGCCGAGCAGCTATACCGGCGAGGACACCGTGGAGTTTCACACCCACGGCTCGCCCGTGGTGCTTTCGGCGGCCCTGAAGGCCCTTTTCAGCCTGGGCGCAAGGCAGGCCGAGGCCGGGGAGTTTACAAAGCGCGCCTTTCTCAACGGCAGGCTTGATCTGACCCAGGCCGAGGCCGTCGTTGACCTGATAGACGCCGAGACGGAGGCGGCCGCAAAAAACGCGGCCGCCCAGCTTA
Organism: Clostridiales bacterium; assembly: GCA_029265405.1. GTDB lineage: Bacteria > Bacillota > Clostridia > Oscillospirales > Oscillospiraceae > JAJUJI01. The sequence goes on from JAJUJI010000001.1 coordinate 241,350, forward strand.
GCGGCGCGGTGTCGCGCAAGACGGATGCGGTCTACAATGAGCTGGCAAATGTTTCTGCCCATTTCCACGCCGTAGTGGATTATCCCGACGAAGAATTGGAGCCCTTCGAGCTGGACGAGGTAGTTAAAGCTATCGATTTTGCCGAGGCAACGCTGAAATCCCTGTTGGACGGCTACGGACGGGGCATGGTCATGAAGGAAGGGATAAGGTGCGCCATAATAGGAAAGCCGAACGCCGGCAAGTCCTCCCTCCTCAACGCCCTGCTCGGCTACGACAGGGCCATAGTCACACCTAAGGCGGGCACCACCAGGGATACCATTGAGGAAAAGCTGGTGTTCGCAGGCGCGCTGCTGCGCCTTACGGATACCGCCGGCCTCAGGGAAAGCGCCGACGAGGCCGAGACGCTGGGAATCTCGCGCGCCAAAGCCGCAGCCGGCGAGGCCGAGCTTGTTTTCGCCGTATTCGACGGCTCTCGGCCTCTGGAGGAGGAGGACCGTGCGGTTATAGAGGTATCCATGCGGGCAAAAAAAGCGGTTGCAGTCATCAATAAATGCGATTTGAATATGGTACTTGACGCCGATATGCTCAGGAAGTATTATAAGGACTTAGAATTTGTTTCCGCATTAACAGGAACTGGCATTGTAGAGCTTGAACAAAAAGTTAAGGCCATATTGAGCGATTTATATAGCGTACCGGGCGGCATTGCTTCCGCCGGCGCGGACGAGGCCCTTATTGCCAACGCCCGGCAGTATGACGCCATATCCAGGGCATACGCCGCGGTGCTCCGGGCAAAAAGCGCGCTGCTTTCGGGCTTTACCCCGGACGCGGTTTTGACCGATACGGAGGAGGCCATGTCGGCTCTTGGCGAGCTGAGCGGCAAAACCGTGCGGGAGGATATTATCCAGACAATATTTTCCAGATTTTGCGTAGGCAAATGATTGCGCCGCTCGGAGAGCGCGCAATGATTACCTTCTCAAATATAAAATTATAACTTACGAAAGGATATATTTATGGACAAGAAGTACATTTATCTCTTTTCCGAAGGCAACGGCTCAATGAGGGAGCTGCTTGGCGGAAAGGGTGCAAACCTGGCGGAAATGACTTTGCTGGGCATGCCCGTGCCGCAGGGCTTTACCATCACCACCGAGGCCTGCAACAAGTACTATGAGGACGGAGAAAAAATAAGCCCCGAGCTTGAGGCCGAGGTTTATAAATATATGGAGAAGCTGGAGCGGATAACCGGCAAGAAATTCGGCGATCCTAAAAATCCTCTGCTCGTCTCCGTGCGCAGCGGCGCCCGCGCCTCCATGCCCGGCATGATGGACACCATATTGAATCTGGGCCTGAACGAGGAGGTCGTGGAGAGCTTTGCCAAGCTAACCGGCAATCCGCGCTTTGCCTACGACAGCTACCGCCGCTTCATTCAGATGTATTCCGACGTCGTAATGGAGGTCGGCAAGAAGTACTTCGAAGAGCTGATAGACAGGATGAAGGCCGAAAAGGGCGTGGTGTACGACACGGAGCTGGACGCCGACGACCTGAAAAAGCTTGCCGGCCAGTTCAAGGCCGAATATAAGGCTAAGATAGGCTCCGATTTTCCGATGGACGCCAAGGAGCAGCTTTTGGGGGCGATCAAGGCCGTTTTCCGCAGCTGGAACAACAACCGCGCGATAGTATACCGCCGCATGAACGACATACCCGGGGACTGGGGAACCGCCGTCAACGTGCAGTCCATGGTGTTCGGCAATATGGGCAACGACAGCGGCACCGGCGTCGCCTTTACGCGCGACCCCGCCACAGGCGAGAAGAAGCTTTACGGAGAATTTCTTATGAACGCCCAGGGCGAGGATGTCGTGGCCGGCATACGCACTCCCCAGACGATAGACCAGCTCGCTCAGGTCATGCCGGACGTGTACAGGCAGTTTGCCGAGATAGCCGAAAGGCTTGAAAAGCACTACCGCGACATGCAGGATATGGAGTTTACCATAGAACGCGGCAAGCTCTACATGCTCCAGACCAGAAACGGCAAGCGCACCTCCCAGGCGGCTCTGAAAATAGCCGTGGATCTTGTCAGGGAGGGCCTCTGCACCAAGGAGGAGGCTCTGCTGAAGATAGATCCCAAGAGCCTGGACAGCCTGCTGCACCCGCAGTTCGACGCGGCGGCCCTCAAAAAGGCAAAGCCCGTCGCAACCGGTCTTGCGGCTTCGCCCGGAGCGGCCTGCGGGGCCATCCATTTCACGGCCGAGGACGCCGTCAAATACTCCAAGAGCGGGCCGGTCCTTCTCGTAAGGCTTGAAACCTCACCCGAGGACATCGAGGGCATGAGCGCCGCCCAGGGAATACTCACCGTCCGCGGCGGCATGACCTCGCACGCAGCCGTCGTGGCAAGAGGCATGGGCACCTGCTGCGTGTCGGGCTGCGGCGCCATAACCATAAACGAGGAGGAGCATTATCTCATCGTCGCCGGACAAAGGGTGAACGAGGGCGAGTTCATGAGCATAGACGGCTCGACCGGCAACGTTTATATAGGAAAGATTCCGACGGTCGAGGCTTCCGTCGGCGGTGATTTCGGCACGGTAATGGCCTGGGCCGACGAAATCAGGACCCTCAAGGTCAGAACCAACGCCGACACGCCGCACGACGCGGCCGTCGCAGTCAGGTTCGGGGCCGAGGGCATAGGTCTGACGCGCACCGAGCACATGTTCTTCGATTCTGACCGCATACCCGCCGTCCGCGAGATGATAGTATCCAAGACCACCGAGCAGCGCAGGGCCGCTTTGGCCAAGCTGCTGCCCATGCAGCGCGGCGACTTTGAGGGCATATTCAAGGCCATGGAGGGCCGCCCGGTCACCATACGCCTGCTGGATCCCCCGCTCCATGAGTTCCTTCCCACCGAGGACGAGGATATCGCGGCCCTTGCCAAGGAAATGGGGCTCTCCTTTGAAGACCTGAAGGCCACGGTAATCGGCCTGCACGAGATCAACCCCATGATGGGGCACCGCGGCTGCCGCCTGCCGGTAACCTATCCCGAAATAGGCGAGATGCAGACCCGCGCGATAATCGAGGCCGCCATCAACGTAAAGAAGGAAACCGGCCTCAACATAGTTCCCGAAATAATGATTCCCCTCGTCTGCGAGCTTAAGGAGCTGAAGTTTGTCAAAAACATCATAGTGGAAACCGCCGAGAAGGTGATGGCCGAGCGCGGCGTCAGGGTGGAATACAAGGTCGGGACCATGATCGAGATACCCAGAGCCGCTCTGACGGCCGACGAGATAGCCACGGAGGCCGAGTTCTTCAGCTTCGGAACCAACGATCTTACACAGATGACCTTCGGCTTCAGCCGCGACGACGCGGGCAAGTTCCTCCCCGAGTACTACAATAAAAAAATATTCGAGTCCGACCCCTTCGCCCGTCTCGACCAGAACGGAGTGGGCAAGCTGATAAGGATGGCCGCCGACCTGGGCAAGGCCACCCGCCCCGACATCAAGCTGGGCATTTGCGGCGAGCACGGCGGAGACCCTTCAAGCGTCGAGTTCTGCCACAAGGTTGGCCTGTCCTATGTTTCGTGCTCTCCCTTCCGCGTGCCGATCGCCAGGCTTGCGGCGGCCCAGGCGGCGATAAAGAATCCGGCGGCCAAGTGATTTCATAGCAATGCGGCGGCGCAGGGCATACGCTCCTGCGCCGCATTTTGCCGGCATCGCCGCTTAATAAATACCGGGCGGGCTTGAAACATAGGCCTTGACAAGCCGCCTGATTGTGCTATTATAGATCTACAATATAATAACCTTATCGAGAGTGGCGGAGGGATCGGCCCTGTGAAGCCACGGCAACCTGCCTGTTTAGGAAAGGTGCCAAGTCCGACGGTTACCGAGAGATGAGGCTTAAGTCTTGAAATCTACGCGCGCTCCGTCGGCAGACGGAGCTTTTATTTTGCTTATTGGAAGTGATGAACAATAAATGAGCATTGTTAAGGACATGTCGCTCGCCGAAGCCGGCCGTAAAAAGATCGAGTGGGTGCGCTCGTTCATGCCCGCCCTCGGCCAAATCGAGCGGCGCTTTGAAAGAGAGAAGCCCTTTGCCGGCCTGAGGATAGCCGTTTCCGTCCATCTTGAGGCGAAAACCGCAAATCTGGCCCTTGTCCTGTCCAGAGGCGGAGCCGAGGTGTTTCTGGCGGGCTCAAACCCGCTCTCCACACAGGACGATGTGGCGGCCGGCGCCGCCTCTTTGGGCATTGAAACCTTCGGTGTACGAGGTACGGACGAGGAGGGCTACAAAAGGCTGCTCGCCGAAACGCTCAAGTGCCGGCCCCATATCATCATAGACGACGGGGGAGACCTTGTGGAGCTTCTTTGCGGCGAGTGCGCCGGATACGCCGACCGTCTGATAGGCGGCTGCGAGGAAACCACAACCGGCATACTGCGCCTGAAGGCCCGCGAAAGGGAGGGCCTGCTGCCCTGTCCCATGGTCGCCGTCAACGACGCGAAGGCAAAGCACTATTACGACAACAAGTACGGCACGGGCCAGTCCGTCTGGGACGGACTCATGCACACGACAAACCTTGTTGTCGCCGGGAAAACCGTAGTGGTGGCGGGCTACGGCTGGTGCGGCAAGGGGGTGGCCATGAGGGCGGCGGGCCTGGGCGCCTGCGTCATAGTGACCGAGATAGACCCGTTCAAGGCTCTGGACGCGACGATGAACGGCTTTCGCGTGATGACCATGGACGAGGCGGCGCCGCACGGCGACATATTCGTCACCGTCACCGGCTGCAGGGACGTAATAACCGGCAGGCATTTCATGCTTATGAAGGACAACGCCGTCCTTGCCAACGCCGGCCACTTCAATGTGGAGATAAACGTCGCGGCTCTTGAAAAAATGGCGGTTAAAAGAACGCCGAGGAGAGAAAATATTGAAGGCTATACCCTGCCTGACGGCAGGACGCTCAATGTTGTGGCGGAGGGCAGGCTGGTGAACCTCGCTGCCGGAAACGGCCATCCGGCCGAGATAATGGACATGTCCTTCGCGGTGCAGGCCCTTACGGCCGAATGGCTGACCAGGCAGACCGGCCTTGAAAAAAGGCTCTATCAGGTGCCCGCTTCGATAGACGGCGAGATAGGAAGGGCAAAGCTGCAAGCCATGGGCATAGCGATAGACAAGCTGACACCAGAGCAGGAAAATTACCTGAACGGCTGGAAAATATGAATAGATACGCTAGGAGATTAGATGATGGCAAAAAAACTTTTTACTTCCGAATCGGTGACCGAGGGACACCCCGATAAAATATGCGACCAGGTGTCCGACGCGGTGCTGGACGCCATACTGGCGCGGGATCCCAAGGGGCGCGTAGCCTGCGAAACCACGGTCACTACCGGAATGGTCTACGTTATGGGCGAGATAACCACTAGCTGCTATGTGGACATACCCAAAATAGTCAGGGACGTTGTGCGCGACATAGGCTACGATAACGCGGCCTACGGCTTCGACTGCAACACCTGCGCCGTCCTGACCAGCATACACGAGCAGTCCCCCGACATAGCCCTGGGGGTGGACAAGTCCCTGGAAGCAAAAAGCGGCGCCTGCGCCGGGCTCGACAACGGCGCGGGAGACCAGGGCATGATGTTCGGCTACGCCTGCACAGAAACCCCCGAGCTCATGCCCCTGCCCATTTCGCTGGCCCACAGGCTGGCCAAGCGGCTTGCGGAGGTCAGAAAAACCGGCCTGCTGGACTATTTGAGACCGGACGGGAAAACCCAGGTAACGATAGAATACGGGGAGGACAACAGGCCTATTAGGGCGGACGCCGTAGTGATTTCCACCCAGCACGCGGAGAGCGCGTCTCTTGAGCGCATCCGCAGAGACATGATAGAGCTCGTCGTCAAGCCCGTCATACCGGAGAAGCTGCTGGATGCCGATACCAAATATTTCGTTAACCCCACGGGCAGGTTTGTAATAGGCGGCCCCCACGGCGACAGCGGCCTTACCGGACGCAAAATTATAGTAGACACCTACGGCGGCTACGCTCCCCACGGCGGCGGAGCGTTTTCCGGAAAGGACCCGACAAAGGTGGACCGCAGCGCGGCCTACGCGGCCCGCTACATAGCGAAAAATGTGGTGGCCGCAGGGCTGGCCGAGCGCTGCCAGGTGCAGCTTGCCTATGCCATTGGCGTAGCCCATCCGGTCAGCGTGCTGCTGGAAACCTTCGGCACCGGCAAAATAAGCGACTTGAAGCTTGAGGAGGCCGTACTTGAGGTGTTCGACCTCCGCCCGGCCGCAATCATACGCGACCTTGACCTTCAAAAGCCGATATACAGAAGGCTTGCGGCCTACGGCCACATGGGCCGCACGGAGCTCGGCGTCCGCTGGGAGGACACGGACAGGACCGGGGCGCTTCTGGCCGCGGTAAAAAGGCTATGAGCGTTCTGTTCAAAGATATAAAGGCTCTGCTTCCCTCCGAGGACGGCGGCCTTGAAATCGGCGACTGCTCGGTTTTCGTGGACGGCGATTCAATAGCATCCACACGCGGCGTTCCCGAGGGGATGTCAGCCGATACGGTCATCGACGGCAGGGGGAAGCTGCTCATTCCAGGGCTTGTCAACAGCCATACTCACGTGTACATGACCATGTTCAGAAACTGCGCCGACGATTTGGCCTTTACGGACTGGCTTTTCGGCCACATCCTGCCCCTGGAGGACAAGATGACGGCCGAGGACTGCTACTGGGGCAGCCTGCTGGGCTATATGGAAATGATAGCCACCGGCACCGCCACATCCCTGGATATGTTCGTATTCCCTGAAACCGCCGTGAGGGCGGCCTCGGAGGCTGGAGTGAGGGCCGTTTTGAGCAGGGGCCTGACAGGCGGGGAGGACGATAGGGCCGGCGGCGCGCGCCGGCTCAGGGAGGCGAGGACCGAAATAGAAAAATGGCGCGGCAAAAGCGGGCTGATAACCTACATGCTGGGCCCCCACGCGCCTTATACCTGCGACCCCGGTTATCTGAAGGAGGCGGCGGCGCTGGCCGACGAGCTTAAGCTCGGCATTAGCATACACCTGGCCGAAAGCCGCGACGAGATAAGGACCGTGCGCGAAAGATACGGCTGCACCCCGGCCGAGTATCTCGACAGGTGCGGCATTCTGCGCGAAACGACTGTAGCCGCCCACTGCGTCCATCTTACGGATAGCGACATAGCCCTGCTTGCCCGCCGGGGCGTCAGCGTTGCAACCAATCCCGTGAGCAATCTTAAGCTGGGCAACGGCGCAGCGCCCGTACCCAAAATGCTGAAGGCGGGGATTAACGTCTGCCTCGGCACCGACGGGGCCGCCAGCAACAATACGCTGAACATGTTCCGCGAATTGAGCTTCCTTTCCCTTATCCACAAGGGCGCGGCGGAGGACGCCAGGACCGTCAGCGCCGCCCAGGCTCTCAGGGCGGCTACCGCCGGCGGCGCGAAGGCGCTGGGCCTCGGCGGCATTACGGGTGAAATTAAGCCCGGCCTGAAGGCCGATTTGGCCGTTCTTGACCTTGAAGCCCCATGGATGAAGCCGCACAATAATATCCTGTCCTCGCTTGCTTACTCGGCAAACGGCTCGGAGGTGGAAACCGTCATGGTCGGCGGCAGGCTGCTTATGAAAAACCGCGAGTTTCTGACGATAGACAGGGAACGGGTGCTATACGAGGTCGATAAAACCTGCCGCCGTCTGGGCCTGCTTTGAGCCCGGCTGCCGGCGGGATCAAAAGGCTCCGGAGGAAGGCTCAGCCTTCCTCCGGAGCCTTTTGATCGCCAAACAGGCAGGACGCCGCATGCCTCCGCGTTTTTAGGTCCAAAGGCCAGCCGACCCCGCTCCGGATTGATTTCGTTGTTACTATAGTCATATCAAATCAATTTATATATTATTAAAATAATATTAATTAAAGTCAGCATATTATCCAAATTGTGATTGACATACAGCACTATATTGGTTAATATAGTTATAAACGCATAATGGCTTGCGGATATATCAGCAGCACACTTTAATTAAATTAACGCAAAATTAAAATTAATTTAAAATGTTCATGTTGGTAAAACGGCATAACGCGTATTTTCATATCGTTTTCGCTAATTAATAGGCTTAAATACCTTCCGGTATTCAGCAATATATTATCTTATTAGGAGGAGCTTTATGAAAAAAATATTCGCGTTGGTTCTTGCCGTATTGCTGCTTGCGGCGCTGGCTCCCGCGGCCCTGTGTGCGGACAGCGCCACGGTCTATTTCAGCGTGAGCGTTGACGGAAAGCTGCAGGTGGCCGCCAAGCCCGTTACCGTCAGCACGCTGACGGTCGACGCCGTGCTGAAGGAAGCCCACAAAGCTTACTTCAAGGACGGCGAGAAGGGTTATGCCGCCGCAACCGACAAGACCTGGAACATGTATCTGATCAGCAAGGCCTGGGGCGTCGCCACAACCCCCTATGTGATAATCAACAACGCTCCCCTGGGCGCCGATTCCTCGCAGCCCACCACAGTGGACAAATTCCCCGTAAAGACCGGCGACAATATTATAATGTGCATAATAACCGACCAGAAATCCACCGCCAAGCCCACCTCCATGACCGCCAAGGTGTCGGGCTCCAACGTCACCATTACGGCCACCGCGTGGACGCTTGATTTCTCCACCTTTACATACAAGTCCGCCGCGGCGGCCAGCGCAAAGGTCGTAGACCCCGAAACCGGCAAGTCGCTGGGCACGACCGACTCCAAGGGCTCGGCCACCGTCGCCATACCCGACAGCGGCATAGTCGCCATAGACGGTCTTGCCGCCATCCACGTGGCCGACAAGAAGGCCGCTCCCGCCCCCGCCGACACATCCTCCGGCGAGGCAAAGAAGCCGACCGTCATGCTCTCCAAGCAGGTCGTCAAGGTGGACGGAGTCGAGAAATCCTTTGAGGCATACAATATCGACGGCAGCAACTATTTCAAGCTCCGCGACATAGCCTATGTTCTCAACGGCACGGCCGCGCAGTTCAGCGTGACCTACGACGCCGCCACGAAGACCATAGCCTGCAAGACCGGCGAGGCCTATACCGCGGTGGGAGGCGAAATGACCATAGGCTCCGATAAATCCAGCACGGCGCAGGCCAGCTCCCAGAGCATCACCATAAACGGCAAGGCCGCCAGCCTGACGGCTTACAACATCGGAGGAAGCAACTTCATCAAGCTGCGCGACATGGGCACGGCCTTAGGCTTCAACGTCGGCTACGACGATGCTACAAAGACCGTTCTTATTACAACAAAATAAGCAATCATAAGCTCAGCCGATAAAAAGAGCGAAGCCGGGTCCCGGGGCCCGGCTTCGCTCTTTTTTTATCGGCAGTCCGCTCCGTCAGGCTTTCCAGGCGCATATAGCGCTTAAATCGGGTCATTAATTCCAAATAGCTGCTAAAAACGACCACTTTTTTCATATCAAATTCCCTATTGCGCGCAAAGGGCGCTTAATATATAATATCAAGCGGATTAATGCATATATGTCTAGCGGTTTACTCGGTTTTTAACCGCATAAGCCGTCAACAGAAGTGAGGAGAATCATTCATGAGCAAAATCAAAACTCTTGATGAAGTCGCCGAATTGTTTGCCGACAACCAGGTAATAATGTTCGGAGGATTTCTGGCGGCAGGCACGCCCGAATCCCTGGTCGATCTTCTGGTGAAAAAAGGCGTCAGGAACCTTACCATCATAGGCAACGACACCAGCTATGTGGACAGGGGCATAGGCAGGCTTGTGGCGGGCAGGCAGGTAAAAAAGGCCATAGTCTCCCATGTGGGCACAAACAAGGAAACCGGCCGTCTTATGACCTCGGGGGAAATGGAGGTCGAGCTGGTTCCCCAGGGCACGCTGGCCGAAAGGATCCGCGCAGGCGGGGCCGGTCTAGGAGGCTTCCTTACTCCGACGGGCGTTGGCACCATTGTTGAAGAGGGCAAGCAGAAGCTGACGGTCAACGGGGTTGAATATCTCCTGGAGCTGCCGCTCAAGGCCGACGTAGCCATTGTCAAGGCCTGGAAGGCCGACAAGGCGGGCAACCTCGTCTACAGGAGGGCCGCTCGCAATTTCAATCCTCTCATAGCCATGGCGGCGAAGCTCGTAATCGTTGAGGCCGAGGAAATCGTCGAAATAGGGCAGCTCGATCCCGACGAGGTAATGACGCCGGGAACTCTTGTGGATATCATAGTTAAAGCTTGAAGGGGGATATAATAATGGCTGACGCGCGTGAAATGATAGTAAAAAGAGTCGCCAAGTTTTTCCGGCCGGGCGACCTCGGAAATTTGGGCATAGGCATGCCGACTCTGGTAGCCAATTATATTCCGGCGGACAAGGGGGTCATGCTCCAGTCCGAAAACGGCTTCATAGGGATAGGCCCCACGCCTAAGGCCGGCGAGGAGGATAAGGACACCGTAAACGCCGGCGGCATGCCGGTCACCATAATGCCCGGCGGCGCCTGCTTCGACAGCGCAACCAGCTTTGCGCTTATCCGCGGAGGCCACGTCAATATTACGGTGCTTGGGGCTCTCGAGGTGGACGAAAAGGGCAACCTTGCCAACTGGATAGTGCCCGGCAAGCTGGTGCCCGGCATGGGCGGAGCCATGGATTTGGTCGTCGGCGCCCAGCAGGTCATAATAGCCATGGAGCATACTACCAAGGAGGGCGCGCCCAAGATCCTCCGCAAATGCACGCTGCCCCTGACCGCCGTCAATTGCGTGGACTGGATAGTGACCGAGCTTGGCGTCATGGAGGTGACGGAGTCCGGCATAGTCCTCAGGGAGCTGGCTCCTGGCGTCACCGTGGAGAAAATACAGTCGAAAACAGAAGCGACACTCATAATACCCGAGCAAATCGGCGCTATGTGAGCGTCAGCCCATTTATTTATATTTACGGAAAAGGATATGAATATAACATGAACTTTAAATTTACGGCCGAGGAACAGGATATAATAAATATGCTTCGCGAATTCTGCCTCAAGGAAGTGCAGCCCATAGCCGCGGAGCTGGACGAGCAGGAGCGCTTTCCGACGGAAACCATAGCCAAGCTGGGCGAAATGGGCATGATGGGCATCCCCTTCCCGGAGGAGTACGGCGGCGCCGGCCTCAGCTATGTGGCCTACATCGCCGTATGCGAGGAGCTTGCCAGGCACTGCGCCAGCACCAGCGTTACCGTCTCCGCCCACTGCTCCCTTTGCAGCTGGCCCATAAGCGAGTATGGCACCGAGGAGCAGAAAAAGAAATACCTCACCCCTCTGGCGACGGGCGAGAAGATAGGAGCCTTCGGCCTCACAGAGCCCGGAGCGGGGACAGACGCCGCCATGCAGAGGACTACCGCCGTAGACAAGGGCGACCACTGGCTTATCAACGGCTCGAAAATATTCATTACCAACGGCGGCGTGGCCGATATATTCGTGATTTTCGCCATGACGGACAAGAGCGCAGGCAACAAGGGCATATCCGCTTTCATAGTGGAGAAGGGCTTCCCGGGCTTCAGCGTCGGCGCGCATGAGAAGAAAATGGGCATACGCGCTTCCTCCACCACCGAGCTTATATTCGAGGATATGATAGTACCGAAGGAAAACCTTCTCGGCCCGCTCAACGGCGGCTTCAAGATCGCGATGACCACGCTGGACGGCGGCCGCATTGGCGTCGCGGCCCAGGCGCTCGGAATATCGGAAGCGGCCATCGAGGAATGCATAAAGTACGTCACGCAGCGCGTGCAATTCGGCCAGCCGATAAGCGCCTTCCAGAATACGCAGTTCCAGCTTGCCGACATGCAGACGAAGGTGGAGGCCGCCCGGCTTCTCATCTACCGCGCGGCGCAGGCAAAGCAGGACCACGAGCCCTATTCGCACCTGGCTGCCGAGGCCAAGCTGTTTGCCGCGGAAACCGCCAGCGACGTGACACGCCGCTGCCTGCAGCTAATCGGCGGCTACGGATATACCCGCGAATATCCCTTCGAGCGCTTCATGCGCGACGCCAAGATCACAGAGATCTACGAGGGTACCAGCGAGGTCCAAAAAATAGTCATCTCCAGATATATGGGAGTTAAATAATTACCCCCCTATACCCTTTGCCCCTTTGCAAAGCGCGCCCCGCCGGGCTCCGGCGGGGCGCGCTTCTTTATCGTCGGTTATTTAGGCTCAGCCGATGCGCGTGCCTTCAAAGGGCGTGGTTCCCATGGAGGACTTGAAGGAGCCCTTTATCTTGTCGCCGTCCACCTCGCCCTTGAAGAAAAATTCCATGGAGCCCATGGGCGAATCCATTTTTTCGGTAAACTCAAAGGAATTGCCGTCCGCCCTTCCGTTAAGGATTTCGAGCGTCTGCCCCATGACCTCGTTGCTGCCCGTCAGCACTGCCCCGTTGGTCTTAAAGCGCAGTATGGCCTCGGTTTTGCCCATGGGGGACTGGGTTGCGATTTTGTAGGTGCCGTCAAGCGCCATGATCATTCCTCCCGTCATTCAAGACGCCCCGCCCGGCGGCAGGGCCTTAAGCCCCCTTTTCCGCGCGGCGGGCGCGCGATGTAATTTGTTACCACATTTTATCATAATTATGGCAATTTGCAAGACCTCTTTATAAATAAAAAGCAAAAAAACGGCTTGCAGCGGAGCAAGACCGCGCAAGCCGTTTTTATCATGACCCGCCTATATGAAAAATTCCGGCTCAGCCCGCCGCTGAAAGCTGAGCTCCAGCATGGCCTTATGCGACAGGAAGGCCTCGTCGTCGAAATGTTTTGCCTTTCGCGGGCATTTATGTATACAGGCGTGGCATTTGATGCAAACTCCGCCTACCTCCGAGGGGTCGTCCCCGCTGATGGAGCCCATAGGGCAGCTTGCCGCGCAAAGCCCGCATCGGACGCATTTATCCTTGTCCGTAGCAGGCTTGGCCTTTAGGAAAACGGCCGGCCGGCCGTCCAGGCCCCTGGGGGTATAGTACTCCTTGGGCGGATTTGCCCCCCTTACATATAGGCCGCCGCCCAGTCCTTCGCCCTTTTTTATTTTATCGGCTATTTTTGCGGAAAACTCCTCAATTTTTACCATGTCGGCCTCGTCGGGCCTGCCGGCGGCCAGCTTTTCCGAAAACACGTGCCTTGCCGCTATCCCCGCTCCCGCGACGGCGCGAAAGCCGTTGTTTTCCAATTCGTTTCTAAGCTCCGCCAGAGCGTCGTCAAAGCTGCGGTTTCCGAACACGGCCACGGGTACCGCAAGAGCCCCGTTTCCCTTAAAATTGTTTTGAACGAAGGGAAGCAGCTTGTTTGGCAGCCTGCCGGCGTACACCGGCGAGCCCCAGACCACTATGTCGCCTTCGCCAAACGAATAGCTCCGCTCCCTTGCCGCCGGCAGCGTGTAGTCAAGGGTTGCGGTTTCCAAACCCAGCTTTTCCGCTGCGCGGCCGGCAATATAACATGCAATCTGCTTGACGCTACCGCAGGGGCTGAAATAAACGGACCACACTTTTTTCATTTGCATAATTAACTTGCCCTTATAATTTTGATATAAGGCTTGGAGCTGTGCTTAATGCCGGCCGAAATCGGAGCCTGCCGGCTTAGCGGAACGCGCGCAAGCCTTCGTTTTTCCTATTTTAAACCGTTTTGCTCTGGAAAAGCAATCTTTTTTGACGTATTAAAAGCGGACGGATTCTTTTTGGTCCTACAGGATGGGCCGGGTATTGCGGCAGCCCGTCTTGGTTTCGCTGTCGTAGCCGGTGCAGCCGTAAAAGGGCATATTGTCCTTGACCTTTACCACCATGTAGCCGTCCCTGCACTGGTCGCATTTATATATGTCGTAAAGATGGGTTCTGCTGTTGGTCATGAAATCGCAGACCTCCGGCTCGTTGGTGCAGAGATAGAGCCCAAGGCCGTAATTCTTGTTGAACTCATATTTGAGCGGATAGCCGCAGACCGGGCACCTGAGGCTGAAAAGGTCCGCGATTTCCATATTCAGCCTTTCAGAATGCCTGAGCTTGTAGTCGTTTATCAATTCTATAAGAAAGCGGGAGGGCCTGCGCTGGGGCGTTAGGATGTAGACGCGGTTTTTTGTGCGCGTAAGCGCCACATAAAATAGCCGCCGCTCCTCCGCAAAGGGCAGGGACAGATCCTCGTAGCGCACCAGCTTCATTATTGGGTCGTCCTCAAGCTGGCATGGAAAGCCGAACTTACCCTCAAGCATATTCAAAATCACCACATTGTCAAAGCCCAGACCCTTGGCGCTGTGGGCGGTCATGAAGGTCAAGGCCGCCTTCGGGTATTTTTTGCTTTTTATGCGGTTTCCCGGCAATTCCCTGAAACGGCCCGAGCGGCAAAGCTTGAAGCCGTCGTAATTATACCTGCCTATCAGCAATATGGAGGTCTTTTCGCCGTATTCGGCGATTATGCGTCCTATCGCCTCCTCCGCGGCCTTCGCCATGGCGAAATCCGGCCTGAAGCCGTCGTCAAACTCGACCAGCCTTATAGGCTCGTCCAGCCGCTTTGGCGAAACGAGCCGCTTCTTGATTTGGGAAGCGTTTTTCTGCACGAAGCCGCCCGCTATGTCTATCAGCTCCTGCGAGTTGCGGTAGGTGTGAGTGATTTTCATTTCCACGCCGCCGCCCATCAGCTCCAGGAAGCGGGTGAAAAGCCCCAGATCGGAGCCGGAAAAGGCAAATATGGACTGCCAGTCGTCGCCCACCGCGACCACCTTGGCACGCGCTATCTCGCTCAGGCGCTTGGTCAGGTTGAAACGCTGCCTTGCGATATCCTGAAACTCGTCGATGATGATGTATTTGTAGGGCAGCTCCAGGTTCAGACGCTCTATTTCGGAAAGATAAAAATGAGCGTCGTTTATCATGTCCTCGAAATCTATGCGGTTTTGTTCCGCAAGACGCTTTTGGTAATAATTGTATACAGGCTCGGCTATGTCGAGGAAGAGCAGCGTCCGCGGGTTGTCGGTTTTAGCGCGGAGCGCTTCGAAGCCGCCCGCGTCATAGCCGCAGGTCTTGAACTGGGCGATAAAAGCTATCAGGAACTGCACCATTTTGAATACGTACTTGTCCTTGCTGGTTTCGGTAAGCTTTTTGTACACCTCGGAAAAATCCCGCTCGCGAAGGACGAAGCCCTCATTTTCCAGCAATTCCCTGAGATGCGCGGTCAGAGGACGCCTGTCCTTATACCAGGCCCAGGTTTCCAGCAGCGTCGTACCCATCTGCCGGTGCAGCTTGCGCTTGTCCTTTATGGCGGCGGCGTACCTTGCGAGCTCTCCGGGAGTCAGCACATAGCTGTAGCCGCTCTCGCTTACGGCGTAATGCTCCAGATAGGCCTCGTGTTCGCCCTGGCGTATGATAAAGTCCGGAGTGTACTTTTTCCGCGCGCCTCGAATGGCGCGCCCGTACACCGGCTCATATTCATAATCCAGCCCGTTCAGATACAGAAAGTTTGCTATCTGCACCTCCTGCGCCGAGCGGAGATATTCCCCCGTCAGAGTTTTCATGACGCGGCCGCGCTGCCGCGCCACCCTTTTTACATATTCGCCCGCTCCGCTCCTGAGCGTTTCGTAATCCTGGGCAGCCTTCGCAAGATGATACTGGTTGAGATTTTCATAGCTCATAGCCTCGGCGGGCAAATCAAAGTAAAAGCCCAGAAACAGCAGCAGCTTCCTTAGCAGCTCCTTGTCGCCGAATACCTCCTTTTCCAGCATGTCGAAAATGATGCTGTAGGCCGAATAATTCACCTCCGGGGGAGAATCGCTGAATTTGCGGACTATTTCATATGCGAAGGAGTGGAAGGTGCAAATTTTCGCCGGTATGCCGAGGGCCTTGTTGATGCGCTCCTTCAGCTCGTCTATTGCCTTGCGGGTATAGGATATGACTATGATGTCCTCGGGCGGCACGTTTTTCTTTTCCACAAGATATTTTACCTTTGCGGCCATCGTAGTGGTTTTTCCGGCTCCGGCGCCCGCCACCAGCAGGCAGTAGTCGTCGTCCATCACAACGGCGCGCCGCTGCTCCTCGTCCAGCCTTATTTTCGGGTCCATATCGGCAAGCAGGCTGTCGAAATAAGCTCGGTTTTGCTCGACCGCGCGGTCTACGAAAAGCGAGTTATGCGCCTCGGCGTCCTGCGCCAGAGACTCATGGCGGCGAAGGCAGAGGTTGAGCAGGTCAAGATCTATCGCAAAGCCCGGCGCGCTTTCCCTGCAATGCTCATAGGCGCTCTTATCCCCGAGCAGCTCCGCCCACTCCCCGAACATGCTCCTCAGACCAGCCAGCTCGCGCCCGGTTATATAGTGCGAGGGGCTAAAAAGCGTCTGGTAAGCGTGATCATATGAAATAAGCGTATTGCGGAGAGCGGCCAAGTCCAGCGGCTCCGGCACTTCGGCCTCGGCCCTGTCCGCTCCTGTACGGCCGAAAAACCTGGCCGGCAGACCGCAATGGGGACAGGCCTCCGCACGGTCTGAAATCCGCTTACTGCATTCCGGGCAGGTAATAAGCGCCATCGGCTCAGCTCCTTTGCGGCGCCGCTTACGGGCGCCGATTTTTTACCTGAACTGCAAAACAGGCCAGGACGCGCTCCGGGCAAGGCCGGCCGCTCTTAAAAACCAAAACCTTGCCTGCCGCGCCTCGGCTTGGGACTTATCAGGCCGTAGCTTTCCGCTATCATGCCCAGCGCTTCCTCGTCCGGCACGTCGCCCCCCAGCGCCACGGTATTCCAGTGCTCCTTGTTCATATGGTAGGCAGGGGCAACGTCGCGGTAGACCCGCCTGAGAAAATCCGCCTTGTGCGGCGGGCATTTTACGTTTACGCACAGCCTGCCGTTCCGCTCGAATATCAGAGCAAAGGATCTTTTGTTGGCTCCGTGCCGCATGACCGTCCATGCGCCGTCATCCCTCGGGTCGTCAAAAGGGTAATCCTCGTATGCGCCCGGAAAAGCAAGGCAATATTCTATAAGCTCCCGCCTTGTCATATCGCGCCTCTCCGTAAATTCCAAAAGCTCCGCTTTAAAGCGGCGATTTCAGGCAGCCGCTGCATATCAGCCTCAATATGGAAAGTATAGCATAAACTCGGCGCGTTTAAAAGCGGCTGCGCCGTATGCGCCCCTGGATTCGCGCGCCCTAACGCCTTAAAAAATGTCAGTAAAAAAACAAATATGTAAATTGCATAAAATAAATAATATTTATTATCTAAAGCGACGAACAAAAATGACGAATATTTTTTTGACGGCATATCGCCGCATTTTCAAGAAAGTTGAAAGGGGGTCCATCATTTGGAATGCGCGCTTGAAAAAGGGGCTGACGACCCGAAGAACGACGCCCTGAAGGGACGCTATCTAACCTTTACGGTGCTCGGAGAGACGTACGGCATTGAAATAAGCTGCGTAAAACAGATTATCGGCATCCAAAATATCACCGAAATGCCCGAAATGCCCGAAATGCCCTTCTACATGAAGGGGGTCGTTAATTTGCGAGGAAAAATCATACCGGTCATCGACATGCGCTTGAGATTTGGCAAGCCTGCCAAGGAATACGACGACCGGACCTGCATCATAATCGTCGACGCCGACGGTACGGGGCGCAGCTTTGGCCTCATCACGGACAGCGTTTCTGAGGTAAGCTCCATCGGCAGCGAAGATATAGAGCCGCCGCCGGTCGGCGTTGCGGCCCAAGGCTACATCAGGGGCATAGGCAAAACTGCTTCAAAGGCTGTTTTTCTTATAGACTGCGCCAGGCTCCTGAGCGAGGACGGAGCGGGCGGCCTAGAATTGCGGTAACGCACGCATATCATAACGAAAGAACGGTGCTATATGAAGAAGCTATTTGAAAACATGAAAATACGCGCGAAGCTTGTCGTCGGCTTTACGACCGTCGTGGTTCTGGCGGCGATAGTCGGAGCTGTCGGCGTTTTAGGCCTTTTCGGCATAGCCAGGTCAGGCGGCGAGCTGTACAAATACGACGCCCTCGATCTCCAGTATTCCGGAAACGCGGCCGTATACTTTCAGCAGCTCAGCTACAGCATACTCAAAATGAAAACCGTAACAACCCAGGCCGAATATGACGCCACCAAGAGCTCGATAGCCGAGTATAGGGATTTGACCGCGATCCAATTGGAGCAGTTCCAGAACAATATATCAGCGGATAAAAAGGCGCCTGAGGAGCTCGTCGCGCTGACCTCCAGCCTTATGTCCAATTGGGACGCCTTCTCTGCAAATGTAGATAATTATTTTACATATTTGGAAGAAAATAAAACTGATAAAATATCCGAAGTGCGCATTGCCCTTGCCGATAAGGGAACTGAAATGAGGGATCAATTCCTCCAGCTTTTGCAGCTTGTTTCCGACAAGGCTTCCAAGGGTGAGAAGGCAAACAGCAGGAACGCCATGATAGCCGCCGTGATAATGGCCGTCGTCTTTGCTGTTGCCGTTGTTGTGGCGGTGATGCTGCAGACTCTGATAATACGCTCGATAGTCGGTCCTATAGTCAAGCTTGAGCAGGCTTCCGCTCTGCTGGCGGTCGGCGATATCAATATGGACGCCATATTGACCGACAAGGATTACCAGATCAAGAACAGGAAGGACGAGATAGGCAAGCTGGCGCTCTCCTTCAACAAGCTCATAGCCGGCACCAAGGAATTGGCAGAAGCAGCTCAGCATGTAGCATCCGGCGATTTGACGGTGCAGGTAAAGGCCAGGTCCGAAAACGACATTTTGGGCAAGGCCCTCGGCGAGCTGGTGAGCAATCTCAGGTCCATAGTGCTGTCGGTCGTCAGCGCCGCCGACCAGGTGGCTTCCGGTTCCATCTCCCTCTCCGATTCCAGCGCGGCTCTGTCGCAAGGGGCCGCAGAGCAGGCAAGCAGCGTCGAGGAGCTGACGGCCTCGCTTGAGCAGATAGCCTCCCAGACGGAGCTCAACTCTCAGAACGCCGACAAGGCAAACGAGCTGGCCTCAAGGGCCAAGGCCGACGCCGCCAGCGGCAACGAGCAAATGAGGGAAATGCTCAAAGCCATGGACGAGATAAGTGTCTCATCCTCCGGAATAAGCAGGATAATCAAGGTTATAGACGACATCGCCTTCCAGACCAACATTCTTGCCCTTAACGCCGCAGTCGAGGCGGCAAGGGCCGGCCAGCACGGCCTCGGCTTTGCAGTGGTGGCCGAGGAGGTCAGGACCCTGGCGGCAAAGTCCGCCGGAGCGGCCAGCGAAACAACCGAGCTTATCGAAAGCTCCATCAGGAAGGTGGAGGCGGGAACGAAAATAGCAAACGATACCGCAAAGGCTCTGGATTCCATATTCGAGGAAGTGGAAGACGCCGCCGGCCTTGTCGCCGCGATAGCCGCCGCCTCAAGGGAGCAGGCCGCCGCCATTGAGCAGATAAACCAAGGCGTAATGCAAATATCGCAGGTGGTGCAGACCAACGCCGCAACAAGCGAGGAAAGCGCCGCAGCCAGCCAGGAGCTCTCCTCCCAGGCCGCCCAGCTCAAGGAGCTTGTCGGCATATTCAAAATTGACAGTGACAGCGCGGCAACCTCCGGGGCCCCGTCCGACGTCCGGACGGAGCCCAAGAAAAGCGCCGCCAAAGAACCGGGGCCATCAAAAGCAAAAATAGCGCTGAGCGAGGGCGAATTCGGCAAATATTGAAATGGAGCCGTCTAGCCGGCCGCGGCAAGCCTGGAGACTTGCCGCGGCTTTTTCTTCTCAAAAACCGCGCTTGTCGGCGCGACGCGGAGCTTCGGGACAAATGGACTGGCTTTGCGTCCAAAGAGGCGCGGGCCGCTGGTCCAATTGAATAAAACGGGCGGCCCGGGCCTCGGCATTTTTATTTATCTTATGCTTTTATTTTTGAGTCCGTTGTGATACTATTAACGATAACATATCGCGGCGGCTTGAGGCTCAAAGCTTGCAGTCAAAGGAGGCGCCGAGGCGGAATGAAATATTATATGATTGACGCCTTCACCGACAGGCTGTTTGGCGGCAACCCGGCGGGCGTATGCCTGCTTGAGGATGAGCTGCCGGCCGAAACCATGCAAATGATAGCGTTTGAAAATAATCTGGCCGAAACGGCCTTTGTTTTAAGCCGCGGCGGCGAGCTCAGCCTCCGCTGGTTTACTCCCGAAATGGAGATGGACCTCTGCGGCCACGCCACCCTTGCCGCGGCTTTCGTGCTTATGGATTGCCTGCCTTCTGCGGCCGACACGGTATCCTTTTCGACTCGAAGCGGAGTATTGACGGTCAGGCGAGGGGAAAACGGCCTGTATGTCATGGACTTTCCCAGCCGCATGCCCGTTCCCGTACCTGTTCCGCCCCTGCTTGGGGAGGCGCTGGGCTGCCCGGTTTTGGAAGCCTACCAATCCAGGGACCTGGTAGCCGTGACAGAGAGCGAAGAAACGGTCAGAAGCCTTGAGCCGAACATGGAGCTTATAAAAAAAATAAGCTCGGAGCTTGCCTTTGCCGTAGTCGTGACCGCTCCGGGAGATTCCTGCGACTTTGTGTCCCGCTTTTTTGCCCCAAACGCCGGCATAGTCGAGGACCCCGTCACGGGTTCGGCCCACAGCGAGCTTATCCCGCTCTGGCATAAAAAGCTCGGCAAAAGGGAGATGCTGGCCAGGCAGCTTTCGAGGCGCGGAGGCGTCCTCTATTGCGAGGACGCGGGCGGGCGCGTATTGATCGGGGGCCGGGCGGTATGCTATTTGCGCGGCGAAATATCTGTTTGATTGAAAATTGATATAGTAATATTAAGGAGGCGGAGAGGAATGTGCGGAATAGTCGGTTATACGGGAGCTCAAAGCGCGGCGCCTATTTTGCTCGCCGGGCTGAAGAACCTTGAATACAGGGGCTACGATTCGGCAGGAATAGCGGTGCTCGACAAGGGCGCGATCAGCATGGCAAAGGCCTCCGGTCAGATAAAAAACCTTTGCCAAAAGACAAACGACGGCGCCGAGCTGCACGGCAGCGCCGGAATAGGCCACACGCGCTGGGCTACCCACGGCGCGCCGACGGACACAAACGCGCATCCGCATCTCTCCAACGACGGGAAATTTGCCGTCGTACATAACGGGATAATCGAAAACTATATGGCGCTGCGCGAAGAGCTCATGGAAGAGGGTTTTGTCTTTGCCAGCGAGACGGACACCGAGGTCATAGTCCACCTGCTGGATCTTTATTTCAAGGCGACGGGGGACTGCAAGCTTGCCGTCATGAAGGCCGCCTCCCGCCTTGAGGGCTCCTACGCGCTGGGCGTTATATGCGCCGAGCGCCCCGGCAGGGTCTATGCCGTAAAGGAAGCAAGCCCGCTGATATTAGGCGTAGGGATAGGAGAGAACTTTTTTGCCTCGGACGTTACTGCCCTGATAGCCCATACGAAGAACATCATCTATCTTGACGACGGCGAGTTTGCCGAAATAACCCCGGACAGGATAACGGTCTACGACTGCGCGGGGACGCCAAAAAAGAAGCCCATATTCAGGGTGGCTTGGGACATAGAGGCCGCGGAGAAGGGCGGCTACGAGCATTTTATGCTCAAGGAAATAATGGAGCAGCCCCGGGCGCTGAAGGCTACCATCGAGCCCAGGATTAAGGACGGCCGCATAGCCTTCGAGGGCCTGCCCGACGATTATCTGGCGGGCATAGAAAAAATCGTCATTTCGGCCTGCGGCTCGGCTTACTACGCCGGCTGCGCCGGCAGATACGCCATTGAGGAGCTTTGCCGCATACCGGTGGAAACGGAGCTTGCCAGCGAGCTGAGATACCGCAACCCCCTGATCGACGAGCATACTCTGCTGATTGTTATTTCACAGTCAGGGGAAACGGCGGACACCATAGCCGCCGTAAGGGAATGCAAGGCCAGAGGCGCCAAGACGCTGGCCATAGTGAACGTAGTCGGCAGCACGATAGCCAAGCTTGCCGACAACGTGATCTACACCTGGGCCGGGCCTGAAATAGCCGTTGCAACCACGAAGGGCTATACGACGCAGGTGGCCGCGCTCAACATGTTTGCAGTCTACGCGGCCGAGAGGCTGGGCAGGATAAGCCCGGAAAGATACGCCGCATTGGTTGAGGCCCTCCGCTCCATGCCGGAAAGGGTTCAGAGGGCCATCGACCTGAACAAGAACATCCCGGAGCTTGCAAAAAGATATCACGACAACCAGTCGCTCTTTTTCATCGGCAGGAACATAGACTACGCCATATGCCTGGAGGGCTCCCTGAAGCTCAAGGAGATATCTTACCTGCACTCGGAGGCTTACGCAGCGGGAGAGCTTAAGCACGGAACCATAGCTCTTATCGAGGAAGGAAGGCTCGTAATTTCAGTCGCCTGCCACGAGGCCCTGTTCGACAAGATGATGAGCAACATAAAGGAGGTTAAGGCGCGGGGGGCAAAGGTGCTGGCGGTCGTTCTCGAGGGCAACAGGCGCATCTTTTCCGAGGCCGACGACGTTTTGTTCGTCCCCGTCGGCGAGCCGCTTTTTATGGCGGCCATTGAGATAGTGCCGCTCCAGCTTTTTGCCTACCATATGGCGAGGGAAAACGGCTGCGATATAGATAAGCCCAAGAATCTTGCCAAGTCTGTGACCGTCGAATGAGCGGAAGGGATGGAAATGTCAATGAGGATAATAAATAGATCGAAAAAGCTTGACAATGTTTGCTATGATATACGCGGGCCGGTGAACGACGAGGCCCAGAAGATGGAGCTCAACGGGATAAGCATACTAAAGCTCAATATAGGCAATCCCGCCGCCTTCGATTTTTTCGCGCCGGACGAAGTTATAGTGGACATGATATATAACCTGCGCGACTCCGAGGGCTATTCCGCCTCCAAGGGCCTGTTCTCGGCGCGAAAGGCGATAATGCAGTACTGCCAGCTCAAGAATATACCCAACGTGGGCATAGAGGACATATACACGGGCAACGGCGAAAGCGAGCTCATAATGATGTCCATGCAGGGGCTTTTGGATCCCGGCGACGAGATCCTGATACCCATGCCGGATTACCCGCTCTGGACGGCCTCGGTTGTGTTGGCCGGCGGGACGCCTGTGCATTACCGCTGCGACGAGCAGGCCCACTGGAACCCGGATATAGACGATATAAAGGCAAAGGTCGGCCCGCGCACCAAGGGCATAGTGGTAATCAACCCCAACAATCCCACGGGAGTTCTGTACGACACGGCAATACTCAATGAAATAGCCGAGATAGCCCGCAAAAACGATCTCATACTCTTTGCCGACGAGATTTACGACCGCCTTGTTATGGACGGCAAAAAGCACGTGGCCCTTGCCTCCCTCGCACCCGACCTGCTGACCGTCTGCTTCAACGGGCTGTCGAAGTCACACAGGGTCGCGGGCTTTCGGAGCGGCTGGATGTGCCTTGCCGGCGAAAAGAAGCATGCCAAGGGCTATATCGAGGGGCTGAACCTTCTCGCCTCCATGCGCCTTTGCTCCAACGTGCCGGCCCAGAGCATCATACAAACCTCCCTCGGAGGCTACCAGTCCGCCGACAAGTATCTTGTGCCCGGAGGCCGCATCTACGAGCAGCGCGAGTATATCTACAAGGCCCTGAACGCAATTCCGGGCGTCTCCGCCGTCAAGCCCGACGCGGCCTTCTATATCTTCCCGAGGCTAGACCCCGAGGTCTACGACATACAAAACGACGTTGAATTTGCGCTCGGCCTGCTGAAAAAGAAAAAAATCCTGATAACCTACGGCACCGGGTTCAACTGGGATAAGCCGGACCACTTCAGGATAGTATATCTTCCCAATATCGAGCAGCTTGCAGAGGCCATGGAGGGCATAGAGGATTATTTGAAATCATTCAAGCGGTGATCCATAAAAGTACGGGCATCTAGGCGGTTTCCACAGAGACATTTTATGAACCATGGATATAGGATGAGGCAGGCGGCAAATTAGGCTGTCTGCCTTTGCCTTTAACCGGCTATTTTTACGGCTTCTTTTTTGCCATATGAAGCTGAACGCCGAAGCTTATGATGGTACGTTTGCCCGGAGAAGCTGTATACCCTAAAAAAACTCGTGTCACGAATAAAAAAGTCATGTTTAAAATCATGGTGAAAATAGGGTAAAAAACCTTATTGAAGCCATGATTTTTGTTTTAGGATGAGTAGGGTTAAGGTATAAGGGATAAGGGTAAACATATTGATTTTAAAGGATTTGAAGAGAGTGTTGATAAAAGATATTGATTAAAACTTTCCCCTTTTTCCTTGAACCTTATCCCTGTTTTTTCTATTCCTGACACGACTTTTTTATCTGGGAAAATAGGGAAATTGGGTTAAGAATAGATGGGGCAAAGGGTTGAGGGGGTGGGAGGTTTGACATGAGTTTTTTATGTGTATACACTATTTTCAACTTTAAATTGACCCTTGTATATTACTATTATTTGCAATATGCAAGTAAAAGTAATATATTGACTGTATCATTACAGGATGAAGGAGGCGGGCGCTATGCTTTATCTGACCGTGAAGGAGGCTGCGGAGAAATGGGGGTTGGGCACCCGGATTGTTACCTTATACTGCGCGGAAAACAGAATAGATGGAGCTGTAAAGAGGGGCAATCTGTGGCTGATACCGGAGCATGCCCGGCGGCCTGCCGATAAACGGCGACGTGAGCAGCCGGCTCCACAGTCCTCGCTTTCGGAGGAGCTTGCCCATCTTCTGGCGGCCACCACCGTTCCAATGCCCATACATAACCCTGACGCTATTTTTGACACGGTGCGCGAGGAAAGGCTGTCGCTTCAATACGAGGCGGAGCTTTCTTATCTGCGGGGCGATTTTGCGCGCGTAATGCGCTGCTATCAAAGGACTGACGGGGACGACGCGGCGCGGCTTCGCGCCTGCCCGGTAACGATTGCGGCGGCCATCAGCCTGGGGGATTATTCCGCCTACACCGAGATCGAGGCTTATCTAAAAAAATGCGCGGAAGCCCACAAGGGCAGCGGCGCGGCGGCTATCGCGGAGCAGGCCCTGGCAACCGCCGCCGTGAGCATCGTTGCGCCGGACATTGCCCCCGACTGGCTGAAGGAAGGAGATTTCGGCGCCCTTATCCCGCAGGCGAGGCCCAACGCCCTATATTTGCGCGCGAATTATTTTCTCTGTTTGAATAAGTATGACGCCATGCTGGCCGTGGCGCAGACCGCCCTGACCCTGTCCGCGCAGCCGCAGGGATTCACGATAACCGATATTTATCTGCGGGTGACCTGCGCCGTCGCCTGCCATTGTCTCGGACGCGGCGACGAGGCCCGGCGATGGCTGCTGGAAGCCATGCGCCTCGCCCTGCCCCACGGCTTTGTCACGCCCTTTGCGGAGGCCGTTACCGCGCTGGGAGGCCTGGCCGAGCAGTGTCTGGAACGGGAGTTTCCCGCCTGCCGTGACGCGGTTCTCGGACAATGGAAGCGCACCTGGAAAAACTGGATTGCTTTTCATAACCAATTTACGAAGGATAACATCACGCTTATGCTGACCCTGCGGGAATATCACCTCGCTTTGCTTGTGGCGCAGCGCGTCCCTTACGCCGAAATTGCCAGGCGGCACTGCATTTCCGTGGGCAGGCTCAAGAACATTATGCTGGAGATTTACGAAAAGCTGCAAATATCCGGCCGTGAGGAGCTTGCAAAATACATTATGTAATTAAAAAAAACGTGACTTTTTGAGGGCAAAAAGTCACTTCCTAAAAAATGGATTTTACCCTATGATAGTAATCAAAAGCTATCATAGGGTTTTTATGTCCCCGTCCCGGAAAGGAGCGTGAAGGGATGAGCCATGAGCAAAAGGAGCCATATAAGGTATACCGGGCGGGAGGCCGGGAGTTTGCCGTTTACCTTGAGTACGACGAGCAGCTAGGCGAGAGCTACCCGGCTTATCCCGACTTTGAGGAGCACCCGGAGTATACCGGCGAAGGCAGGCCCTTCGCCACGGCGGAGCAGGAAAGCTGCCACTACCGCAAGCCCGGCGTCCCTGGAGGGCCGACTCCCGGCGACTGCGGCGGCTGCGGCTGGTTTTACCGGGAGCTGACGCCCTGCGACCCCATCGGCGTTTGCATGTGCGACGCCCGGCGGCGCAAACCCGAATCAGTTGAGAAGCAAAGAAAATGACAGGGAAACAAAGGACGAATGTTTTATCATAGTCCGATACAAGGAGAAGGAGGTCATGGGAATATGAAGACGGTACAAAAACGAGTCTTTAGCCTGCTGCTCTGCTTTATGCTTGCAATCACCATGCTGCCGTTGAATGTGTTGGCGGACAGCGGTTCAGCCGCAGCCGCACAGCTTTCCGCTGCGGCTGCAGGCGACGCTGCCGGCAAGCCGGCCGGGCAGTTTTCCACCAATGCAAACGGCGGCGCAAATAAGTTTGATAACCCGTTTGGGGACGTGAAGCCCGGCGACTGGTTCTTTGATGATGTGGGCTTTGTTTACACCAGCGGCCTGATGACAGGCACCGGAACGGAATCATCGCTGTTCAGCCCCGACATGCCAATGTCCCGGGCTATGCTGGTCACGGTTCTGTACCGTCTTGCGGGAAGCCCGGATACCTCCGGTTTGCCCAACGTTTTTACCGATGTGCCGGAAGGCTCGTGGTACGCCAGCGCGGTGGCGTGGGCTGCGGCGAACGGTATAACCGGCGGCGTGGGCGGCAACCGCTTCGCGCCGGACGATAATGTCACACGCGAACAGGCGGCGGCGTTTCTTCTGAGATATGCGCGGCTGATCGGAAAGGGGCCCGCCGGCAAAGCAACAGGCGGCACTGATTTTGCCGACAAGGGCAAAATCTCGGATTGGGCTTTGGAAGGCGCCGTATGGTGCAGCATGATAGGCGTCATCTCGGGCAAGCCGGGGGATAACGGCATGCTCTTTGACCCGCAGGGAAACGCCACACGCGCCGAGCTTGCGGCGATGCTGCACAGGTTTTCGGACAATGTGGTCAGCAAGCCCGCCGATGAAAAGCCTGCCGCCGGCTCTCCTTCCGGCTCCGGCTCGGATTATTATCTGACGGTTTCCTTTGAAACCAACGGCGGAACCGCAATAGCTCCCGTTTCAGTGCCCTGGGGAGGCAAGCTTCCGGATGTGCCGATCCCCCTCAAGGACGACTGCTTCTTCACTGGCTGGTATACCGACAGCAGCCTGACCCAGCCCTTCTATTCCGACAGCCCTATAACAGATAACATGACCCTTTACGCGTCATATGACGGCAGAGACTACAACTATAAGGAATACGTCGATTCGGTCAAGTTTCTGCAGGACTGCGAAGCTGATATAACATTCGAAATTTTGTCCCCGGAACCCATCGACGACGGCAATCTGGATAAGTACATAACAATTAAAGATAAGGTTAACGGAGATGAAAGCCCCGACGTTGCCGTAACGAGCCGGGGCGGGAACATTTATGCCGTTTCGCCCAGGGCGCCCTACGCTTACACTCCCGGCGATACCTACGAGCTTTGCCTGACAGACGAAAGCTTAAGCTTCAACAATGAAAAAGAAGAAGTCCGCACAATTGCCTTCTGTATTAAAAAGCCCGAAACCTATGATGTTCAATTTAAGGACGGCATCGTATATCTTCTCTGGAGTCAGGTGAATGCAATCGACGACGGCGTGTACAGCCTGCCGAAGGCTTTGGCCGACGACAAAGGGATCGCGGTCGGAACGACCATATGCTTAACTGACGAGCTTGATGCAAACGGCCAGGGAATTCTCAACGAAAACTCCAAGATCCGCAATGTGCTGAGCATTGTCAACACGGATTCGACAAACCCTCAGCGCGTCATGCTGTTTACCGAAGCCGGCAGCGTGGACGACGTTTATAAGCAGCTTGACGTTTATCTGCAGCAAAGCGTAGATCCGGAGAACATAGCCAGCTCCATAAACATCCAAAAGCTTGAGCAGGATCTGAAAACAAGCGAGGGCACGCTGCGATTCACCAAGCTTCTGGCGGTGGCGCTCAACGAAAGCCGGACGGTGGCCGCCATGACTTCGTCCTCGTCCGTGACCAGGTCGGCGGCGACACTCTTGTCCGCTTCCTCCTCGCCGTTTGCCGAGCCTACAGAAAACAATGATAAGCTTTCCATTACCGCCAACGCCCTGGTTTCAGGATTAACCGTCACCGCGTCAATCGGCACGGCCAGAAATACCAATTTCACCGGCGCGGTCGACAACAATTGGGTTGTGCTGACCATAAAATTCAACTACAACGCGATAATCAAGAAAGTCCAGGTAAAGGCCGACTTTACCTTCAAGGAGTTCATTACCCTTTCGGCGGGAGCGAAGACCGGCCTGAATCTTACGCAGGGTATCTATTTTGACGCCTGGATCGACGTTTACTCGCAGACGGATGTGAAATTCAACGTCCTTGTCAAAACGGTGGACGTAGACGAGAAGTACCTGGATATCACCGCTGAGATCCAGAAACTTATCAGCGGCTTCACGAAGGACAATTCCGACGTCCCCGAAATCATCAGGGAGGTTTTAGGCTCGAAGGGAGACTACATAGACCTGGTGGAGGTCAACATTTTCGAGCAGTCGCAGGATGTCAAGATGCCGGCGCCCATTTTGCAGTTTAAAGAGAAGGGCGACTTTGTAGTCCGGCTGAATCTTGCGGTGGGGCTGTCGGCCCAAAGCACCATCATGTCCGCCAGCCGCATAGGCATCAGGGGCGGCACGAGCCAGGACCTGGAAACGTACAGGTACGCGCTTGAAGGCGACGGCAGGCAAAGCCTCGACCTGTACTGCGCGGGCTATCTGGGAGTCAAGGCCGGCGTAAGGCTTACCGTAAGCGTCAATTTCTACGGCCTTGAATCCCTCGGCAGAGTGGGCTTTACCGGAGAAGCGGGCGCCTATATGGATCTGTACGGCTTTTTGCAGCTTCACCTGGTCAAGGCCGGCGGCAATCCCGACATCAACATGAACGGCGGCGTCTACATGGAGGTCGGCATCTATTTGGAGCTGAAAATCTTCGCCGAGTCGGAGTATTTCAGCGTAAAGGCGGAGTATTCCGTGCTGGATAAGAAATTTCCTTTCTATACCCTGGGCAACCGGTATGTGCTCTACAGGTTCAAGAACGCCGGCAAAACCGTGATTATAAACCAGAACAGCTACTATATCAGCAACAGCGGCCTGCTGGACTGCGAGATGCTCGATCTCACCACCGGGGATTTGGTCAAAGGCGACTATTCCAAGCTCAGTAAATTCTATTACACTATATCCAACCCGTGGATGGTGGATTACAATGATCCAAATCATATTAGGGTCTGGGTGGAATACTTCGACGGAATCAGGGTGGCAAAGGACACCAAGCGTCTGGACGCCACGGTGCAGGTTTATTACGGCGGAGACAACCTCTGCTTCAGCAGCCGGGAAAAGGGCTACACCTATAATGAGATCAAGCTCATATGGATCGATCCTTCCATAGACCCCAAAACCGTCAACCTGAACACCGTTACGGCAACCTATGTAATCAATATGGATGGGGTAAAAGTCGGGGAGACGAAAAAGCTCGTGCCTGCTGGTACTGTCCCGGGCGGCATCGACCTATCCGCCTGGACCAACCCCATAGAAGGCCTGCTGAGATATCAGGAAGCTGAAGTAACCGGTTATATAGGCGACTGGAATGAAGCCATCTGGAACGATGCTACCTATGTGGTGAATATGACGAAGAAGCAGGTGCTGATATCCTATATATACCTCTACGACGGGCAATGGCACTATGAGGTATATGCCGCCGAAAACGGCGATACGCCGCCCGTACCGTCAGGTTATCAGTCGCCGGGTCCGGGACGCACTTTTAAGGATTGGATGAGAAATGATTACAGGTTCGTTAATTACAGCCATCCAACAACGAAAAACGAGCAGCTGAAAAACCTTGATATCTATAATGCGTGGGCACAGGGCATTACCGTTACAGGCTACGACAAAACGAAGCCGGTCTATACATTTGCCGGCACGAATGAGGAGTGCAACGAAAAATTCAAAGAAAATCAAAAGACAATCCCCGTCCTGATACACAATGTGGCGGAGTATGACCCTGTCCGGGTAGAGATTGCGTTCGACTATCCAAGGAAGCTGTACACAGCTTATGGACAGAATTTTGACATATGGTATTACGATGAATCATTCTACTTCGATTACGGCACTACGCCATTGCCCCCGCGCCAGAAGAGCTATCCCGGGTGCGTTTTAAAGGGCTGGAGCCATAATTCCCAAGCAATACCGGAGTACGACTATGACAAGCTTCCCCCGGCCACAAGAAATGCCTATTACGTCCTTGTTGTCGAATTCAAGGAGCGTCAGATTATATTCAAAACGGATATGGGCGCCTTTGCCGACGGCAGCACCGAAGCCGACTCCGGTATGATTCCCTATTCGGATTATCTGAAGTACGTGGAGGATTTCCATAACGCCAACAACGCCCTCACGATCCAACCTGTGCAAAAGGACGGCGTGCTCTACAAATTCCATCACTGGAACGTGGACTACTCTCAGGACGAGCAGGGCATCCAGACCTGGAACGCGGTGTGGGTCGTCGCTTCCGGCCAGGAGTTCACCGCCGCCTTCAACGCCGGAGAGGGAGCCTCGTTTCCCGGCGGAAGCGCAAGCGTTTCCCTTACGGTCACTTACGGCACGCGCCTGAGCTTGGCCTCGTTCACCCCCGTTAAGGCCGCGGATAATCAGTACACCTATACGCTGGCAGGCTGGAAGGATCAGGACGGAAATACCTACGGCCTGAACGATACCGTCACCGTTCAAAAGGATATGACCTATACGGCGGTCTACACGCCGGTGGAGAGGATATACACGGTAACGGTCAGCGCGGGAAGCGGAGAATTCCCTGACGGTGACAAAACGAAAACCTTTACCGGTACCTACGGACAATCGACAAATATTTCTGTTGACGACCCCACGCCTCCCGCGGGCAATTCCAATTACCATTATGAGTTCGACGGCTGGTCGGAGGCTCTCCCGGGGACATTCACGCAGGACATGGCCATCACCGCGAAGTACAGACAGGTCGAAAACGAGTACACCATCATCTTTGACGCCGGCAGCGGCTCCTTTGCGGGCGGCTCGGCCACCATAACGCAGACCTATCATTACGGCGATGTAATCGTTCCTCCCGATGATCCGGCCAAAGCGGAGAACGAATATTACCGGTATGAGTTTACAGGCTGGCTCCCATCGCTGACCGCGGGAGACACCGTTGCCGGCAACCGCACATATACGGCAAACTACCGCTCCATCCCGAAAGGCACGACGCTGCCGGAGGCAGGGATCACAGTGACAAACGGCGAAGTGACCGAGGATATCAGCGTGGGCAGCATCCCCGGCTATACCTACGAAATGGTGGAAGCTCTTGACGGCAGCCTTATTCCCACCCTTACAATAACGGAAGACGGGCTGACCTTCAGCGGAGCAAGCAATGAAGTCTGCGTTGCAATTTCCGGCACGGCAAGCTCAGTCGCCTTCAGCGGTCTGAAACTTTCGAGCAGCTATGTCTGGTCTGACGGGACCCTGTCCGTTTCGGAAAGCGGCGGCCTGTTAACCATAAGCATCGAGGGGGACTGCTCCTTGGAAACGGCGGCGGATTATAGGACAGCCTTAAGAACCGAGCGTCCGCTGAAGTTTGTCGGCAGCGGCAGCGGAGCCTCGCTGCAAATCGGCGCCAAAGGAAAAGGAGCAAGTGTAATTTCCACAATGAACAGCATTACCTTTGACAGCCTGAGCTTAACAATTAACGCAGAGGCCACTGACGGCGGCGAAGAGGATGAGGCCTTAGCTTTCTTCTCGGATATAGGCTCAGGAAATCAGGCTGTGTGCCGCTTTGCAAATTCCAAAGTTGCCATTGCCTCAGGCGGCGGGGGGCTTATGATTCCGGCATTTGAAGTAGAGATTCAAAACAGCACATTCAACATGAATTGCGCCAATTGTGCGGGAGAGTTTCTTGGATTGACGGTTGAAGATTCCGATGTGACCATTGCGGCCGGGCAAGGGCTTTGGATTGAAGGAGCCGCCGTATTCTCCGGAGCTTCGCACATCAAGCTGACGGCGGCAGACGGCGGCGCGGCCATAATCGCCGCAGGCGGCATAACCGTGCCGGCTGACTGCGATTTGGGCGGAACGTCGATCCAAAAGCTGAACGACGCTGAGCTTGGAGATTATTACACCTTTGCCGTTGAAGAGCAAGGCGTATGGATTCCGTCTGCAAATGTTGAAATACACTCTCCTTGAGGCGTAAAAAAACCGTTTGGGAAAACAGAGTTAAAAATTAAGCATATATATTGGGATGCAAACGGGGCGCTTCGCATGAAGCGCCCCGTTTGTTGACCTTCCGTATAGGTTTGGGGTATGGTTCAACAAGCTTCCATATTGAACCGCGACTTTAGAATGACCGCAGTTTTGTGCTTTCGCCGCTTTTCACCCGCCTATTCCGAGTCCCCGCAGGCCTCCATTCGGAAAATTACCGGCCGCACCCCGTCCGGGCAGGAGGCGACATGCACCTCGTCGCGGTTGTAGACCCGGCCTCCCGCGGCCAGGACATGGGCGTATGCCGCTATCGATTGCCATGCCGGCGGGCAAAAGCCCTCCGGCATGTCTATGCCGTGAGGCCCTCCGGTGTAGAACACGTCGCCCTCCTTCAGCAGCCCGCAGGGCCCCTTTTCGTAGGGCGGATAGCTCTCGGCAAGGTCTTTTAAATAAAGCGTCCTTAAAACGGTGATTTTGCATCTTCCCATACGGCAGCCTCCGCCTATCTTCATAATTTTACAACGCCATTTTAAACGGCAGGCGTACTTAAAGCAATATGGAATATAAGCCCCGGTAAATATGGGCATAAAGAGAGCGGGGTTTTATCCCAAGCCCCGCTCTGCTTTTGCTCCCGCTTGCCGCTCGCTCAGCGCAAACCGACAAGCATCACTTTATTTTCTTGGACGGATCTACCCAGTCGAGATCGTCGCGGGCCCTGCCGAAGGGCTCGCCGCCCTCAGGGACGCCCCACATGGGAGGGGGAGGAGGAGCATTTTTGCCCTCGCCGCCGGCGGGAGGCGCAAACCTTTTCCTCATTTCCTCCATGCGGGCGGCGGCCTTCGCGTCGCGTTCGGCGGCCGTCAGCGTATAGTCCTCGATGGTTTCATGCAGCGAGCGAAGCTGAGTCTTCCAGGAGGCGGTGTCGCGGGAGGGCAGGACGATTATGCGCCCGTTCTCAATGCCCTCCTTAAGTATCTCGGCAAGCTCCACCGGGTCTATGCCGGTTGCGTGTATGGCATTAAGGGTCTTCATGGTGCCTTCGCTCACGTGATAGCCGGTGTTCCTCAGGTGCGCGGGGCGGTACTTCTCGGCGTTGCCTATGTTGGAGTTGATGTTTCCGGGGCACAATACTGTTGCGCCCGCGCCGTAGGGCCTGAGGGCCTCGGCATAGGAGTACATCAGGTTGTTCACGGCGGCCTTGGCGGCGGAATAGGGCCCCGTTCCCGAGCCGGCCATGAATGCTCCCATGGAGGAGGTGGTGGCTACATGGAATTCGGTCTTATGGGCGTAGGCCTTGATCATGCGCGGCACGAAAATAAGAAGTCCGTTTACGACGTGATTGAGGCAGACTCCCATGACCCAGTCGAAATCGTCGAAGGTGGAGGCTTCGATGGGGCCGAAGGAGTTTACGCCCGCGGTTTGGATCAGCAGGTGCGGAGGCCCGCCGAATACCTCCTCCACCTTGTCGGCCGCGGCTGTGTACTCCTGGCGGTTGGTAAGGTCAACCTTCAGCGGCAGGATGTCCTCCCTTTTTAGACCGTAAGCCACGAGCTCCTCGACAGCCTTGTCCAGAGCCTCCTGGCGCACGTCGGCAATGGCGACCCTCATGCCCGCCTTGCCGAAAACCTTGGCCTGACCGAGCCCGGCGCCGGAGGCGCCTCCAGTGATAAAGACGATTTTACCGGCAAAATCCTTCATTCTCTTCGCTCCTTGTTCAAAAAATTTCACGCACGCCTAATGCCGGATGGAGGCTCATATACCCTGCAAAGCCTGAACTTTTCAAAAGCCCGCATAGTCCTTCGCCCTCCTCCGCAGTTAGGAATTTGTTTATGGCAACATTTTATCATCGTTTTTGCCAAAAAACAATCCATATTTTAATAATTTATTTCAATATATGCCCATAAAAAGATTAACATGCCCATATTACCGGCGTCATTATTTCGCGCGCTGCATCCTGTTTCCCGCCGAGACGGGCTCCGCAATTTATAGCTATTCGCCCATCCCGCTTTGGGTTTTATACATCTCGGCATACAGTCCGTTAAGCTCCATAAGCTCGTCGTGGCTGCCCTTTTCGGCTATGCGCCCGTCGCGTATAAATACTATCAGGTCCGAATCGCGTATGGTGGAGAGGCGGTGGGCAATAATGAAGGAGGTCCTGCCCTTAGTCATTTCAAGCATGGCCAGGCGTATCCGGCGTTCGGTCATGGTATCCACCGAGCTTGTGGCCTCGTCCAGTATGAGTATGGGGGCGTCCACCAGCACCGCGCGGGCGATGGTCAGGAGCTGCCTTTCGCCCTGGCTCAGGGCGGCCCCGCCCTGGCTGAGCACCGTATCATATCCGTCGGGCAGCCTTCGTATGAAAGAGTCCGCCCCCGCCGTGGCCGCCGCTGCGCGAACCTGCTCGAAAGGCGCGTCCTGCCTGCCGTAGGCTATATTCTCGCGTACGCTCGCGTCGAAAAGCGAAGCGTCCTGCAATACTGCGCCGAAAGCGCGGCGCAAATCCCGAAGCCTGTATTCCCTCAGGTCGCGCCCGTCCAGCAGTATGCGGCCGGAATCCACATCGTAAAAGCGCGTCAGCAGGTTTATTATGGTGGTCTTGCCCGCACCCGTCGGCCCAACGATAGCCACGCGCGTCCCCTCCGGAACGCTCAGGCTGAAGCCCTCCAAAACCGGCTTGCCCTTTGAGTATCCGAAGGAAACATTTTCAAACTCTATCCTGCCGCGCGGCGCCTCCAGCGGAAGGGCGTCCGGCCCGTCCTCGGGCTCGGGAGCTTCGTCGAGGATCTCGAAAATGCGTTCCGCGCCCGCCACTGCGGTTTGAAAATTGTTGTAGATGTTCGCTATCTCGACGAAGGGACGCGAAAACTGCCTGGAATAAAGCAAAAAGCTGGATATCAGGCCCACGCTTATCAGGCCCTCGGCAGCCATTATGCCGCTGACGACGGCTATGCTCATATAGCCGAGGTTGTTTATGACATTGGTTATGGGCATAAGAAAGCCCGACACTATCAGGGCCCGAGTCGCCACCTCGCATAGCTCGCGGTTTTTTTCTTCAAATTGCTTAAGCATCTCGCCCTCGCGGCAAAACGCCTTAACTACGGAAAGGCCCGAAACGCTTTCCTCTATCTGCCCGTTCAGTCTTCCCAGAGCGGCCTGCTGAGCCTTGAAAAGCCTACCGGTGCGCTTGGTGACAGCCTTTGTCAAAATGAAAATAAGGATCACCATCGCCAAAGCCACGCAGGTAAGCGCCGGGCTCAGGAAGAGCATTATGCCCAGTATGCCGAGTATGGTAAAGGTGAAAACCAGCAGCTGGGAGAGGGAATCGGATATGGTGGAGCTGATGTTGTCCACGTCGTTGGTGAGCCTGCTCATCAGCTCCCCGTGCTGTCTGCGGTCGAAAAAGGCCAGCGGCAGCTTTTTCATAGCCGAAAAAAGCGCCATGCGGATATGCAGTATTATTTTCTGGCTTATGGAGGCCATTGAAAATTGCTGCATGAAGCGCACCAGCCAGTCTCCCAGATAAATGGCCAGCATCAGCAGAATGATTTTCAATGCATAACCGCCCGAGTCTATGGCGTTGATCGCCCTTCCTATTATAAGCGGAGAAAGAACAGACGAAGCGGAGGCAAGAACCGACAGCAGCATGATCCAGCCAAGCCCCTTGCGGTGTCCCTCGGTAAGCCTCCAGAGCCGAAGCAGAGTGCCCTTCATGTTCTTGGGCCTTTCGCCCGGCTGCCCGCGCTGCAGGCCCATCCCCCCCATTCCTCCGCCGGGCCTGCCGAAGTGCCGGTCGGGCGGGGGCGCAAAGCGAGAGCTATCCAAGCTTGCCGCCTCCTATCTGCGATTCGTATATGGCCTGGTATACCGGGCAGTCCCTCATCAGCTCCGCGTGAGTCCCGAAGCCCAGCAGGCGCCCGTCCTCAAGGCAGAGTATCCTGTCGGCCCGCATTACAGTCGATATCCGCTGGCTAATAAGCAGCACCGTCATGCCCGAATGCTCCGAAACGGCCCTGAGCCCCCTTAAAACGGCGGCCTCGGTGGAGGCGTCCAGCGCGCTTGTGCAGTCGTCAAGGATCATTATTTTGGGCTTCCTGAGTATCGCCCGCGCTATCGACAGGCGCTGCTTTTGCCCGCCAGAGAGGTTGACGCCTCCCTGTCCCAGGACGGTGTCGTAGCCGTCCGGAAAGCTGTCCACAAATTCATCGGCGCAGGCGAGACGCGCGGCGGCCCTCATGCTCTCCTCGGAAGCGCCCCCGTCGCCCCAGAGCAGGTTTTCCCTGATTGTGCCGGTAAACAGAAGCGCTTTTTGCGGTACAACCGCTATCGCCCCGCGCAGCGTTTCCGGCTCCATATCGTTTACGCCGAAGCCGTCCACCAGCACGCTGCCGGAGGCGGCGTCGTAAAACCTGGGGACGAGATTTACCAGCGTGGTCTTGCCCGAGCCGGTAGGCCCGATTATGCCTATAGTTTCCCCCGCCCGCGCGAAAAAGCTTATATTCTCCAGAGCCGTCTTCGACGAGCCCGCATAGGCAAAGCTGACGTTTTTAAAGGTTATTTCTCCCCTTATATCCGGCTTCAGAGGGCTTGCCGCTTTTTTCTGCGCCGGCGCCTCTTCCAGTATCTCGCGAACCCTTTCGGAGGAGGCCGCCGCGCGCACCGCGTTGTTCAAAATATTCGAAACCATGCCCAGAGCGAAAAGCACCTGCGTCATATAGTTGACCGAGGCCATCAGCCGCCCTATCCGACCTGCGTCCCGGGCATCGTACAGCCAGAGCAGCACTATGATGCCCATGTTGACCGTCAGGTTGATAAGCGGCGAAAACACGGCCAGCACCCTTGTCGCCGCAATGCCCGCGTCGGCGAAGCCTTCTGCGGCCGCGGCAAATTTGTGTTCCTCTTTTTCCTCGGCGTTGAAGGCCTTGACCACGCGCACTGAAGACAGGAACTCGCGGCTGACGTCGTTGAGCCTGTCCAGCCTTTTTTGCAGCCTGGCAAAGCGGGGGTAGCCCAGCCTCATGTTGGCGGCTATGAGCGCCGCCGAAACGCAGAGTATTGCCGCCATAACCGGAAATTGGCGGGGCGTCTGCGCGATTATCAGCGCTATCGCGCCTATGCAGGTTGCGGGGGCCTTGAGCATTATGCGCATGCTGCCGTTTATGAAGTTTTGCATCTGCGTGACGTCGTTTGTAATGCGTGTGACGATAGAGGAGGGCTGCAAGCGGTCTATGTTTTCAAAGGACAGCTCCAGCACCTTGCCGTAAAGGTCCGCGCGCAGCTCCTTTCCTATTGTCTGCGAGGTGCGGCTGGCAAAAAGGTTGCGCAGCACCGCGCCCGCCGCGCCCGCCGCCGCGATGCCAAGCATTACGGCCCCGTAAAGGATAATGCGCCCGACATCCTTATTTTTTACTCCCTCGTCCACTACGCGCGCCATGAAGGTGGGCTGCATAAGGTCCGCGAAGGTCTCGATAAGGAGAAAAAACATGGCGGTGAAAAACATCTTCTTATGCCCGGCTATTCTGTCTATAATCAGCTTCATTTTCCGCTTACCGCTCCGCCCGCTCTCCCATGGTTATTTTGCTCCAGCGCTCGCCCAATGCGGAAAGGATCCTGTGGAGCTCGGCCTTTTCCGCGCCGCTCAAATGCGAAAACAGCAGGTCCGCAATCTCTTCCCGCTCCCTTTCGGCCTCCATTGCGGTGAGCCTTCCCGCGCCGGTAAGACGCACGTCAATATTCCTCCGGTCGTCGCGGCTCTTTTCGCGGGTTATCAGGCCCGCTCTCTCCATGCTTTCAAGCTGCTCGCTCAGGGTGGCCGCCCGGCGCTGGGTTATCTCCGCAAGCTCCCGCTGGGTCATCGCGCCGTTTTCAGCGTTCAGCAGCAAGATAAGGATGCGGCTCTGCCCCTGAAAGCGGCTCATATGGTGCTGAATATGCGCGCAGCGGCGAAACGCCTTCAGCAGCTCCAGATTTGCAATTCCGGTTTCCTCCACCGTCTCATCCTCCCGCAAATATATTTATTAGGGACCTTATAATTTATACCCTCTGCGCCGGAAAATGTCAAGGCCCCTAACAAATTTCAGGCTGCTCCGGGCGTAGAAATGCCGGAACAGCCCAAAAAGCGTAGGGGCCATAATTGCGCGTATTTTGCTTTTATAATTCAATTTATAACAACGGACCGGTTTAACATGTATGCTTTCAACCTGAAGCCCTTTATCAAATCTGATATTTGCCAGCGAGAACCATTATAACCGATTCAATCGGCCTTATTTTTGCCTGGCGCGTTGCGGCAATTGAAGCGGCAATTGGCGCAGCCCGCCGGACCGCATACGTTGCCGCCCCTTTTTCCGCGCAGGAAAAGGGACAGACAGGCGCCGGCGGCGGAGAGCCCTACAAGGGCAAGCAGGCCTATATCAAGCGCGCTCATAAAAGCAAGCCTCCAATCTGGTAAACCGAAAAGGCCGCGAGCCAGGCGACAAGGCACTGCAGGACAACGACTCCCAGTGTCGCGATGCCCGATTTTAGCTCCTTCCTGATGGTGGCGACCGCAGCGGCGCAGGGCGTATAGAGCAGGGTAAAAATAAGGAAGCTGACCGCGGACAGCGGCGTAAACAAGCCGGACAAAGCCGAGCTCAGGTCGGCTACGGAGGTTCCAAGCAGGACGGAAAGGGTGCTCACGACGGCCTCCTTTGCCGTGAAGCCCGTAACCAGCCCGGTGGCGACGCGCCAGTCTGCAAAGCCGACGGGTATAAATATCGGCGAAATCAGCCGCCCGACGGACGCCAGCAGGCTGAAGGAGCTGTCGGTCACCGCGTTCAGCCGCGTGTCGAAGCTTTGAAGGAACCAAATGACAACGGTGGCAAGAAAGATTATCGTGAAGGCGCGCTGCAAGAAGTCGCGGGCCTTTTCCCAAAGAAGCAGGGCCACGCTTTTGAGCGAGGGGAGGCGGTAATTTGGAAGCTCCATAACGAAGGGGACGGGCTGGCCCCTGAAAGCGGTTTTGTTCAGCAGCAGGGCGACTATCACGCCCAGAACGATGCCGGAGGCGTAAAGAGCTATCATGACAAAGGCCTCGCGCCCCGGAAAAAAGGCCGCGCTGAAGACGGCGTAGATGGGTATCTTGGCCGAGCAGCTCATATAAGGCGTAAGCAGTATGGTCAGCTTCCTGTCGCGCTCGGAAGCGAGGGTCCGGGTGGCCATAATTGCGGGAACCGAGCAGCCGAAGCCTATAAGCATGGGCACGAAGCTTCTCCCGGAAAGGCCTATCCTGCGAAGCGGTTTGTCCATTACGAAGGCAACCCGCGCCATGTAGCCTGTATCCTCAAGTATGGAGAGGAAAAAAAACAAGGTGACTATTATCGGCAGGAAGCTCAGCACGCCGCCGACGCCCGCAAATACGCCGTCTATGATAAGGCTGCGCACTATGGGATTTATGCCGTAGGCGGCAAGGCCGCCATCGGCAAGGGCGGTAACCCGGTCGATCCCCAGCGAAAGCCAGTCGGACAGGGCGTTGCCTATGACGTTGAAGGTAAGCCAGAAAACAAGGAACAATACGCAGAAAAATACGGGAAGAGCGGTATATTTACCGGTCAAAACACTGTCAATTTTAAGGCTGCGCAGATGCTCCCGGCTTTCCCGGCATTTGACGACGGACTCCGCCACCGCTTTTTCTATAAAGGCGTAGCGCATGTCGGCAAGCGCCTCGTTGCGGTCCAGCCCGGTTTCGTTTTCCATTTCCACTATGCTGTGCTCAAGCAGCTCTAGCTCGTTTCTGTCAAGCTCGAGGCGCTTTATTACCGACTCGTCGCCCTCGATAAGCTTTGCGGCGCAAAAGCGCGGAGATATGCCGGCCCTCAGCGCGTGGTCCTCTATTATGTGGGCGACCGAGTGTATGCAGCGGTGCACCGGGCCGACCGGGCAAAAGTCCGTGACGGCGGGATAGAGCTTGTTTTTCGCGACGTTTACCGCCTGATCCACAAGCTCGGACACGCCCTCGTTTTTAGCGGCGCTGATGGGGACTACCGGTATGCCCAGCCTTTCCGACAGAGCCTTGACGTCCACGGAGCCGCAGTTGGCCCTGACCTCGTCCATCATGTTCAGAGCGAGCACCATAGGAATATGCAGCTCCAGAAGCTGGAGCGTCAGATACAGGTTCCGCTCGATATTTGTTGCGTCCACTATGTTTATAATCCCGTCGGGCTTGCTGTCCAATATAAAGTCCCGGGCGACAATCTCCTCCCCGGTATAGGGGCGTATGGAATATATCCCCGGCAAATCGACCACCGTGCAATCCTTGGCGCCCCGGATTTTGCCGCTCTTTTGCTCGACGGTAACGCCGGGGAAATTGCCCACATGCTGGTTCGAGCCCGTTAGGGCGTTGAACAGAGTCGTTTTTCCGCAGTTCTGGTTTCCCGCAAGCGCGAATACCATAGGTTGACCCCCTCCTTTATAGGCTATGCCGGCGCTCCGACCTCAGATTTCCACTTCTATGTTTTTCGCGTCTTCCTTGCGCAGGGTAAGCTCGTAGCCCCGCAAATGAATCTCAATGGGATCGCCCAGCGGGGCGACCTTTCGCATGGTGACCCTTGTGCGGGGTATCAGCCCCATATCCAAAAGCCTCAGCCTCAGGGGGCCCTGCCCGCCCACGGCCTTTATTGTTGCGCTGTCCCCGGCCTTCAGTTGATCCAGCGTCATGCTCCGGCAGCTCCTTTCCACATAAAACCGGCCTTAATATGCTTTCATAAGCCGGTTTATTTTATCAACTAGTTAGGATTACCTAACCCGAATATAGGTTAGCACAGCCTAACAAAAAAGTCAACGGCAAACACCGGGTTGATTCGACTATTTTTAGATGCTATAATCTAAGCAAATTGTAGATATCGTGCAGAGGACGGCCGGGCCGAAAGAGCGCTTCCCGCCTTTGCTTTCGATTTGGCGAAGGGAACGGTTGGCTGGATGATAATTCATGAAGCGGCGGAGATGTATCTTGAAACAATACTGGTTTTGGAAAGGCGCAAGGGAGAGGTTCGCTCAGTGGATATAGCCAACGAAATGGGATACTCCAAGCCGACAATAAGCGAGCAGATGAAAAAATTTCGTGAAAACGGCTATATAGAAATGGAGGCCGACGGCCACATAACGCTGACCGAGGAAGGGCGGAGGATAGCCGAGCAGACTCTGGAGCGGCACAACGTCATAGCGAAGATATTCATGAGCCTCGGGGTCGACGAGGAAACCGCATATCAGGATGCCTGCAGGGTCGAGCACTATATCAGCCAAAAAACCTATGACTGCATGAAAAAGCATTTTGAGGTCTGAATAATAAAAGGAGCGCCGCGCTCAAGCGCGGCGCCGTATTTGTTTCCGGCTCAATATAGCGCGGCCGCTTCCCGCAGGGCCCGCAAGCAAACCTCGCCAATTACCGCCATATCCTCGGCGGAAAAAGCGGCCGGAAAATTGCCGCTGAAAAGGAATTGCGCGGAGGGAGGGAAGTCTTCGTCGCTTTCCCATACCGTGATGCGAACTGCAAGGTCGCCTATAAAGCGCAGCTCGCAAGAAGCTCCGCCGGAAATGCTGAGAGGCATGCCGCCCAACAGGCGGCATGCCCTAATAAAACCGCCAAGATCATGGCCGAAGGCTTCCGCCAGCTTATTGACGCAGCGGCTGTAAAAGTTTGGAGCATATGTTTCTCCCCAGGGAACCTCGCTGTAGGCAAGATAGCGCTCAGAAGCGGGCGCGCCTCCGGCGAAAAGCATATAGCGTATTATCAATATCTGCGATACCTCATAAGCGGCCGCGTCGACAGGAGTGCGCCGGTTTTTCATGCGTATTTTAAATTCGGGGTGGGAAACGCCATAGGCATTTCCCAAATAATCAAGCTCGAATTCGGAGGCCTGGCTCGAGTAGGCGAGCAGGCAGCGGGCGGCCGCGCTTTCGGGGTCAAGCTTTTCATAAAGGCCGAGATAATGCCGCATGGGCTTGCCTTCCTTGTTGTTTGGCACTTCTTTCACGGCCTTGCGCTAGAGGGAAAGAGGCTTGAATCCGTATGCGGGATGAAGCAGGAGGCGACAAATTCTTCCATGTAGCTCGGCTCGCTGCTCAGCTCCAGATACGTCATTCCGGAGGCCAGCTCCTCCACCTTTTCGCGGGCCCGGTCCGAAAGCAGCATGCAGCAGGCGCCGGTCAGAGAGGAATTTCCTATATAACTGTAATGCTCCCTGGGTATATCGGGCAGCATGCCTATGCGCACGGCGTTTTCAATATTAATGCCGCTGCCTATGCCACCGGCTATTATGACGCGGCTCAGCGCGTCTACCCCAAAGCCAAGCGAGGAAAGCATGAGCCTTACGGCTGAAAAAATGGCGCCCTTTGCCCTGATGAAGTTGTCTATATCCGCCTCGCTCAGCGCTATGTCCCTGCCGGTTCCTGAATCCTCCGCGCGTACGAGAACGTAGCTTTTCATGCCGTATCCGTCGACGAGGATCCTGCCGTCGTCCGCAATTATTTTACCGGAGGAGTCTATGATCCCGCACCTGAACATTTCCGCTATCGCGTCTATCAGGCCGGAGCCGCAGAGGCCTACCGGCCTGCCGCCTCCTATAACGCCGAGCCTCGGCTCGCGCGCGGCTTCGTCTATCTCGCAGGCCTCGATCGCTCCGTCGGTGGCCCTCATGCCGCAGCTTATGTCGCCGCCCTCAAAGGCCGGCCCGGCGGAGCAGGCGCAGCTCATCATAAACTCGCTGTTGCCCAGCACCAATTCGCCGTTGGTGCCCAGGTCTATAAAAAGGCTGTATTCCGTGCTGTTCCATATCATGGAGGACAGCGCCCCGGCGGTAATGTCGCCGCCGACGTAGCTTCCTATATTCGGCGCGATTATCAGCTCAGCCTCAGGAAATACGCCAAGCCCCAAATCGCCGGCCCTTAGGCCTTTTACGGACATGAAGGCCGGCACGTAAGGCTCCAGCCTGATATAGTCGGGCGCGACGCCGAGGAAAAGGTGGTTCATTGTGGTGTTTGCTGCTACGGCGAGTCGGTATACCCTGCCCCCGGGTATGCCGGCCGAGCGGCACATGCCTTCTATTATAGGGGCTATGGTCTCGCCTATGACCGCGCTTTGAAGCTTTTTCAAGCCGCCGGGCCGTGAAGCCTCGATTATTCTGTTGATGACGTCTGCCCCAAAGCGTATCTGGCCGTTGCCTGAGGAGGCCTTGGCAAGTATTTTCCCGCTTTCCAGGTCTATCAGCACGGCAGATACCGTAGTGGTGCCTATGTCTATGGCTATGCCGCATACGGGCAGAGCTTCGCTTCCGTTCCAAACGTCCAGGATGCGGGCAAGTCCGCCTCGGCAATCCACAAGGCAGCCGAGCTTGAAGCCGTTTTCTCTTGACACCGAGGGCAGCTTCCTGAGAGCCTCGCAAGCGATGACGGTTTTGCCGATGTCAAGGCCGGCGGCCGATATGAGCCTGTCCAGGTCGGAGGAGCCGGAAAAGGGCTTTCCCAGATCTAAAGCTAAAACCTTAAGGCTAGTTTCGAAAGCGATTCCGGCATCCCTGACGGAGGCCATCGTTTTATGAAATATGGCGGTTTCCTTCTCGTCGCTTAGGTCGGCTATCTTCATCCTGCTCTTGTACGCCGAGGCGATGTCGGGAACCTGTATCACCGCCTCGCCGGAGGCGCCGCTCATGCAGGCCAGCCTCCAGCCTTCCGCGTATTCATCCTCGGTTAAATGAATGCTTTTTTTGCTATCCAGAGTTCCGGAAACCAGTCGCACCCGGCATTTACCGCAGGAGCCGTTCCCGGAGCAGGGCGCGTCTATGGCCACGTTGAATTTGCGTGCCACGTCCAGCAGGCTTTCGCCCGGCAAGGCCTCGGCCCTGACCTTTTTTTCCTTGTCGCCTTCAAAAATAAAAGTAATTTCTGGCATTTCAACCTCGCAAAAGGGCGGGGCCGCCGCCGGCAGATACGCAAGCGCGCGCAGGGAAGACCCCCGTGCCGTCGGTACAGCCGACAGGCGGCTCCGCCAAGTCGGTATTATTAACGATTATGTTTTATATATCCAGATACGAATCGGCGTATAAGGTTTCGTTCATGATTATGTCGCAGGATTTTATGGTTTCCATGAGCCGCCTGTCGCAGGGGTTGGCTATTGCCGAGGTCAGGCCGCACTGTATGGCCATGGCCACCATCGCGCTGTCCATTATTGGGCGGATGTGCTTCGGCATACCGTTTGAAACGTTGCTCAGGCCGCCGGTCGTCTTAAGCCCCATATCCTTGCACATTTTCAAAAAGTCGAGAACGTCCGTCTGCTTGTCCTGCATGCCCTTTATGACAAGAAACAGCGGGTCGAACCACATGTCCTCGGCGTCGAGGCCGAGCGACATGCCGTGCTCCAAAAGCTCCTGCAGGTAGGCCATGCGCTCGTCGTTGTCGGCGGGCACGCCGGCTTTGGAGCAGAGGGTCAGGACTATCGCGCCGCTTTCGGCGGCAAGGTCTATGTTTCCTATCCTGTCGCCGGCGTCGGCGGAGTTGATTATGGGCTTGCCCTTCGAGCGGTTGTAGACCGACAGGCCGGCTTCTATGGCTGCGCGGTTGGCTGTGTCCAGAGCCAGCGGGAAATTGTCGAAAGCGCTCTGTATCGTGGTGACGGCCCACTTCATAAGCTGGGGCCCGTTGGATTCGGCGGGACCTATATTGACGTCCAGATACCCGGCGCC
Source organism: Clostridiales bacterium (assembly GCA_029265405.1). Taxonomy (GTDB): domain Bacteria; phylum Bacillota; class Clostridia; order Oscillospirales; family Oscillospiraceae; genus JAJUJI01. The sequence continues at coordinate 286,251 of JAJUJI010000001.1, forward strand.
CGCGTCAATCTGCTCCTTGGCCCTTTTGAGTATAGGCTCGGGGTTCATGGAGTTCATAGCTTCCCTGATAACCGGCGATATGCAGTGTATGCGCTCGCCGATGACTACAAATTTGCCCATTTTGTTCCATCTCCTAAGTCTAGTCTAAGATATATTTCATCAGCCCGGCTACGGCTTTTTTAACGGCCGAATCCTGGGGCAGCTGCACAAGGGGCCTTCCTGCCGAGTCGTAGCTGTAAACCGCCTCGTCGCGCGGTATCACAGCGATAAGCTCCAGTCCGTGCTTTTTTATTTCGGCCTTTATTCCTTCCGCCAGCTCGCCTGAAGGCGCAAGGTTGACCACAAGTCCCAGCTTTTTATATTTCAAGCCGAGGCTGCCTATCAGCTCCTTAATCCGCCCGACAGCCTGGATGCCCCTGGTGGAGCAATCCGAAACGAGAAGTATGACGTCAACCTGGGGCAGGATGCCGCGGCTGATATGCTCCATTCCGGCCTCGTTGTCGACAACCATGTAGGCGTATCTGCCGGCGTATTTCATAATCTGCGTTTGAAGCAGGCCGTTAACAAAGCAGTAGCAGCCCTGCCCCTGGTCGCGGCCCATGACCAAAAGGTCGTAGCCGTCCATTTCGGCAAGAGCCTCTGAAAACTTGAACTCGGCATACTCCTGCTTGGCCATGCCCGCCGGAATATCCTCCTGTCCCTTGGCTATCTCCTCCCGAAGCTCGCCCAAGGTCGCCTCGACTTCAACGCCCAGAACCTCGTTGAGATTTGAGTTGGCGTCCGCGTCCACGGCGAGGACGGGTCCCTTGCCCAGCTTGGATAAATAATCAACAATAAGGCCGCTTATAGTCGTTTTTCCGGTGCCGCCCTTTCCAGCGACGGCTATGGTGTATGCCATACTGCCCCCTCAGCTGTCCACGCGCGCGTTTTCATAGACATCGGCGGAAATATAAACCTCGCCGTTGACCAGGTCGGCCGACAGCAGCGTGCCCTCGACCTCGTAATCCGCGCCCAAAATGTCGGTCAGGACGATCGTGCCGTCCTCCATTCTTATATTGCTGATGTTCTTAGCGAAAACGGTTGCCTTTCCGTCCTTCGCCAGCATTACCTTTGCCAAACACATATTCGATCTCCTCAGTTCATAAAATTACATCGCTTTTAAGGCTGCTTCAAGCTCGGCGCTGCCCTGCTCGAAAGCGGATACGGCCTTAGTCAGGAAGGCGGCCGCTTCGGCCTTGCCTGAAGCCGAAAGCTTTTCCGCCAGCTCCCTGAGCTCCTGCGCGTGATGGCGGTTGTGCTCGCACATGTACCGGAGCAGGGCGGCTTCCTCGTCCTTCGCGAAGGCCTGCTCGGGCAAGCGGTGCTCGTGGCTGTGCTCATGGTCATGCTCGTGCTGGTGGCTGTGGGTATGCGCATGGAGGTGGCTGTGGGTTTCGCCGCCCTCGTGGGTGTGCCGGTGCTCATGCTCGTGGCTGTGCTCGTGGGTGTGTCCGCCTGCATGCTCGCTCTCCGGCTTGTGCTCGTGGCTGTGTCCGTCGTCATGGGTATGGTGCTTTAGCTGCCTGTAGCGTATGTGAAATTCCATCGGCGCTCCCGTACCTTTCTGTATTTTTCGGTTTGTATTACATGATCGGCTCGAGCCCGAGGGCGGGATGTCCCTTCTCCGCAAGGAAGGCAAGCACGCCCTCGCTGTCTGTCGCGATGGTCTCGTCGCAGATCATTGAAGTAAAGTTTTCTATCCCGTAAAGCTCCAGGGCGGTTTTATTTACCCTTTCGGCCACGTCCTCCTTAAGCTCCTTGGGCATCCAGACCAGGCGTATAAGGCCGCCTTCGGCCGATATGAATTTTTTGCTGCCTATGAAGTGGCGGCCGTGGCCCATAAAGCCGGGCGTCTGAACGCCGCCGCCTGTCATGGAGGCAAGCTCCCCGAAGGTCATGCCGGTGGGAGTCATCCCGGCGTATTCGCGGTTGACGACCACCACGCCGTTTGCCTCGGGCATAAGGCCGCAGATGCACTCAAAGCAGCCGCAGCTTGTCATGGGGTTTTCGACAAGCGAATATAGAGTTACCTCCTCCAAGGCTCCGTGCGTAGCCTCCTTGACGATTTCATTGACCGCCTTGTATGCGCCCAGCCTGGAGTCTATCAGCCCTTCCTTCGGTATGGGCTGGCTGGGGCCGGCGGGATTGAGCTCGTAGGTAGCCTTGGCGTCGAGCCAGGAAACGGCGCCGCAGAGGCCCAGCCTTTCGGGGGTCACCACGCAGCAGTGGGAGGGCGCGAAGGACTGGCAGAGTATGCAGGTGTAGAATGTGTCCACGCTTTCGTCGGTCAGCGAAGCGAGCCTTTCGTCGCGGTATCTGTAGCGGGGCATAGCTTCCTCTTCGAGTATCTGTCTGACTCTGGCCCCGTCGGTTATCATTGTGACCTGGCACTTGTCCACAATGCTGCCGAATTCGTCCGTTATCATGGCATACAAAACCTCGGCCAAATGCCTGAGCCTCAAGCCCTTTTCAAAGGAATCCCTGCTGAAGCGTATGCGGAATTGATTGCGCTGGCCCGTATGCATGACGCCCTCGATATAGTTGAACCAGGAATGTATCCTTCGCTCTATGACCGGCTCGAAATCGGCGCTCATTTTGGCTCCGTAAACGTCCACAATAGTTGCCAGCGGAAGCTCAATTATTTCCGACGGGCCTGCGTTTTCGGGTATGTCGCCTCCGATTACCTCGATCTTGTGGTCGGTTACCTCCTCGGATTTACGGAAGCTGACCAGCTCGCAGGTGGGGTTTTTATTGGAGTAGAATTCGGCGTAGCAGTCGGCCTTCCTTATTATTTCGCCCTCAAAGGCGGAGGCGAAGGAAACGGGCAGCTCCACCTTTTTGGCCTTGATTTTTATCCCGCGCAGCTCAAGAGAGGTCTTGACGGTTTCGGAGTGGTCGCAGACGCTGACAAGGGCGCCGGGAACCTGGTTTTCACCCAGGTCTATATCCGTTATGACCGGAAAGCCCAGGGCTATGGCGCCGGCTCCTGCGGAAACCGTCACGGCGTCGAGCTCGCCGAAGGTGTTGACGAAGGCCGGAACCCTCTGCTTGGTATAGGCAAGCAGGCCGGCAAGATCGCCGGGCTGGACGTTTCCAAAAATCAAAGCCGCGCGAATGGCCACCGTAACTACATGTATTACGCTGGTTACGTCATGCCCCAGAGGCACCACCCTGTAATCCAGGCCTACCCTGACTCCGCCGCTGCTGATCTGGTCTATTACCGGGCCTACAAGAAAGGTCAGTATGCCCTTGTTCTGATAGTCCCTCACTACCCGCACCGCGTCCGCCGGGTCCGAGGCGCGTCCCAGCACGACCGCGACTCCGGGGATGTCTCCGGTTACAAGCGGAACGCCGAGAGAGCGTATTATCGGGTCCGGCACAAAGCCGATGCCTCCCTCGCCTTCGTAAGGGGCCGGACTGCGCGCGTATTTAAGAGCCTCTATTATCTCGGCGCCAACGGCGGTGGCAAGGCCGGCGTTCAGCGCGGCGCCAAGGTCGTCGGCGTTTGTAATAAGGCTTTTCAACACATCCACGCAGGCGGGCAGATCGCCCAGCTTCTGGACCTTTGCTCCGGTGGCGGCGTAGATCGTTGGGAGAAAATAGGCCGTGTCGGGAAAAGCCGCCTTTTTATCGGCGCCGAGCTCCCTTATCGCCTCGGCGACGGCCGCCTCGGTCAGACCGGCGACGGCGTTTGCTCCGCCGTAAATCAGATCGGTTAACGCGCTCATTGACAAACCGCCTTTCTTTATTGTTTTTATAGAACGAAACAGCAAATTGCTTTTTTATCAAGCCGGACGCTGCGGGACCAAAAAATAAAAACATAACAAGCTATATTTTAAACGCCCGGCAACCGATTCGACTGGCTAAAAAAATCAGCCGCCACACATCATGAAAATAAATCATGATATGGGGTGGCTGATGATATTAGTATGCCTTAAAAATATTTTTATTTTTTTCATATACATCACGGCTGTAGTATAACACGAAAAAGCGCAAAATATCAAGGAACAAATCTAATAAATAGTAATAGGCGGCTTTCGGCGCAATTGTCTAAATATCCCTACCGGAGGGTTATTTAACAAGGAGCCCTCGCTTTTTCCAGGTTCCCGCGTAAAAATAAGCCGCAGCCATAAAGGCGGTGGTAAAGGCCGCAAGGGCGCTCCCCAGCCAAAAGCCGGTGATCCCCATGCCCAGAACCTTGCCGAAAAGCAGCGCCATTCCGATACGGGACACGACCCCGTCGAAGATTGCGACTATGAAGCAGAAGGCCGCAAAGCCTATGCCGTTTATCATGGAAATGTAGGGCGACATAAGGGCAAAGGATAGAAAGCCTACGGACATGATTTTTATATACACGGGCGCCAGAGAAAGAACCTCCGGGTCCTCGCTGAACAGGCCGAAAAGCTGCTTAGGGAAGAGGTTGTATACGGTCACCAGCACAGCGCAGGCGCACAGGCAGATAGCCAGAGTATAGTGGACTATCTTTTTGCAGCGCTCGAACTTGCCGGCGCCGAAATTTTGGCCTATCATGGTGGAGCTTGCCATGCCGACGGCCATGGCCACTATGCTCATGACGTTGCTGAGCTTGTTGCCGACGCCCGTTACTGCCGAAGCTATTACGCCGTAGCTGTTGATGTAGGAGTTGACGAAGAGGAAGGACAGGCTTATAGCGGCGTTTTGCAGGGCCATGGGCAGGCCCAGGCTGATCATCGGCAAAAGCTGCCGCTTTCCGATTTTGAAGCTCCTGGGCTTGAAATCAAAGCCGAAGGCTTCGCGGTGCCTGTATAGATATATGATGGCCAGAATAAAGGACAGCGCCTGGCTCATAACGGTAGCGAGCGCCGCTCCGAAGGTATCCCAACCCAGCAAGCCTACAAAGACCAGGTCCAGCGCGATGTTGGTTAAGGTGGCTACGGCTATGAAGGCAAAGGGCCGCTTGGAATCGCCCATGCCCCTGAGTATGGAGCTGACGATGTTGTAGCCGTAGATGAAAAACAAGCCGCCGAAGCAGGTCGACGCATAGCTGTAGCCCTGCCCGAAGGCCTCCGCGGGAGTCTTAAGAAGGGTCAAAAAGCTGCCGGTAAAGCAAAGGGCTATCGCGGAAAGCGCCAGAGAAGAGCCCAGTATGAAGCTGAACATGGTGCCGATTACGGAGTTGATGCCCTTCCTGTCGCCCCGGCCGGCGTATTGGGATATCATGACCTGGCCGGAGGTTGAAAACCCCGCGCCAAGCATGGTAAAAAAATTGAGCAGTTCTCCGCCTATGGAGGCGCCTGAAAGGCCCGTGCTGCCCACGAAATGGCCTATCACAACCATATCCACTATTCCGTACACAACCTGAAGAAGATTGGAGAGGGCAAAGGGGTAGGCAAAGATCAGCAGCCTTTTCAACACGCTGCCCTGAGTAAGATCGTTTATCATCGTTGTTTTAGATTCAGAAGTGTCCAATATTTAAGCCTCCGGTGAGTTTGGATAACAATTTGTATAGCAAGTTATATGATGATATAGATTAACCGCGGGTTTGTCAACGTATAAAAGCCTAAATTTTAAGCTTGTTCGCGGAGCGGCAATTGTATAATTAGCTGCGCAGCCCTTGCGGCCGCCGAGCGCTGCGGGCAAAAGCCGCGGCCTTGCGGCGCGCATAGCCGTCAACGGCGCCCGCTTTATAGAGCCGGGCAGGGATCTCCAAAACGACTTGATAAGCAGGACGGAAAACTGCATATAGCGGGATCGATCGTTTGAGCAAGGGGAGCTAAAAGCCGGAAAGCTCCCCTTGCCCAATCAACCTTTCTCCATAAAGGCGGCCTCCAGCTTTTCCAGCGCCTTTTTTTCTATGCGGGAGACATAGGAGCGGCTGATTTTCAGATCCGCGGCTATCTCTCTCTGTGTCCTCGCCTGGCGGTTGTCAAGGCCGTAGCGCATTTTGATGATTTCCGCCTCGCGGCGGGTCAGCTTTTCCTCTATGTATTTGCGCAGCAGCTCGCAGCTTTCCCTGACGCTCAGGCGGTCGAGCATGTCGTCCGGAGCGTAGAGCACGTCTATGAAGGAAAGGTTGTTGCCGTCCCCGTCCGACTCGATGGCCTCCGAAAGGGATATGTCGCCCGCCGTCTTTTTTTGGCTTCTGAAATACATGAGGATTTCGTTTTCCACGCAGCGCGAGGCGTAGGTGGCAAGCCTGACGCCCTTGTCCGGCTTGTAGGTCGATATGCCCTTTATAAGCCCTATGGTGCCGATGGAAATCAGGTCGTCCTGATCGCAGTTTTGAGTGTAGTATTTTTTCATGATATGCGCCACAAGGCGCAGATTGCGCTCTATCAGTATGTTTCGGGCGTCCAGGTCGCCTTCCAGCGCAAGCTTGACGTACCTGCGCTCCTCGGCGGCGCTGAGGGGGCGGGGAAAGGAGCCCTTGCCCCCGCCGAGGCGGAGCATGAGAAAGGCGGAATTAAGCAGTAGCGCGAAAGCTGCCGAAAGCATTATGAGCACCCCTTATAATCAGGATACTTAAGCTTATTCCGCCTCCGCCTGTACACATTACAGCGCGCGGCCGTTTGGGCAAAGCAAAAATAAGGCGGCGTACGGGGCTCATGCCGTACGCCGCCGGAGCGCTGTTTGCGCGTTTTCCGGGCTTCAGCTTTCCATTATTATGGTGACCGCACTAAAGGATACGGAATTGGTATAGCTTCCGTAAGCCACGACGGTCGATTCGGCGGTTATGCCCGAAAGACCGATAGTCCTGCCGGTGCTTGATTTGATTATGGCAACGGCGGAGGAAGCGTCAACATAAACCAGCTTGCCGGAAACCAGCAGAGTTATCGTTTTCTTGGAGGAGTCCACCGCCAGAACCGTCCCCGTCACCTTCGAAGTGGAGGAAGCGGCGCTTATCAGGTATATTTCGGTTATAGTATCGCCATAGACGGTTACCTTCACGGTCGCGCCTACGCCGACGGCCGAGAGCAGTATCGCCTTGCTGCCGCTGTATACGCTGGCGTTTGCGTCAAGCTTAAGGTCCCAGCTTTTGCCGTTCTTGTCTTTGATCACCCAGGTGGTGGCGTCGGTTGTCGTTGTAACGGACATGAGCTCGCCTGTGACGGTATTTTCGGAGTCCTCGGAGGAAATGGACTTGACCTTGCTGTCGTCAACGGCGACTATCACCTTGCTTCCGACGCTCAGGCGGTCTATGCTGATGGCCGTCTCACCCCTGGTAATGGAGGGAAGATTGGATATATCGAGGGGGAAGTACCATAACGCGCCGTTCGTATCCGAAACTTTCAGCGTAACGGTTGTTCCATAGTCCAGGGCCGTAATCGTGCCGCTGATTTCGCAGTCGTTGTTGCGGGAGATCAAAGCGGCCGCCGTGTTGTTGACAAGCTTCAGCGTGACGAAATAAGGGGTGGTCAGCGCCGAGGCGGCGACGGTTTTTCCGTTCTGCGTTATAACGGTGGAGGATGTCAGGTCGTATCTCGTTTTTGTTCCGGTCGCCAGATCGGCGAGGTATATGTAGTAGCCGCCCGACGCGGCGGTGACGCTTGCAAGGTTGCCCTGCACCCATGTTACCGACGTGTCGCTGGTTATTTTTACGTCCGAAACGGCCCCGTCAGCCAGCGTAACGATGGCGTGGCTGCCGTTGTATAGGGAGCTGAGTATTTTTGCTTCGCCGTTGACGCTGACGGAGGCGGAGGAAGGGACGGCAAATTCCCTGATAAGGCCGCTGCCCAGACGGAGGCGGAGGACTCCGGAGCCTGCGGAGTATATGATGCCCTCTACTTTCGACATGCCTTCGTACTTTGCGATTGAAAGCTTGGCTCCAATGCCCTCGATGTAGGCCAGCGTGCGCGACAGCATGGCGGCGGTGACCTCCCTTGTGACGCCGGAATGCGGCAGGAAATTCCCGCCGTCGCCTCCGGTGACGATTCCTAAGGAAACGAGCAGAGCCACATAGCCGGTATAGGCGGCGGATATGTCCTTGGCGTCGCTGAATTCCAGCTCCGTGCCGGCAAGCGAAAGGGCGGTCTTTTCAAGCTGGACGGCTCTCACGAGGAACACGGACAAAAGCTGCTTTTCTATGGCGCCGGTCAGGTTGAGCGAGGCCAGCTCGCTTTCGGTTATGATTCCGGCGGCAAGGCATACGGCCAGCTCGTCATACGCCCAGGACAGGGAGGAATCCGCATGCTTTTCCACATAGGCTCCGTAGTCCTCGTATATCCAGCTTTTCACTTCGTCGCCGAGCGAGTAGAACCTTGAAAGCACCGCCAGGGCCTCCGCCGCTGTTATCAGATTGGTTGGCCTGTAGGCGCCGTCGCTGTATCCGGTCAATATGCCCCGCTTTGCAAGGTCGGCTATATATTGCGCCGACCATCTGTCGTCGCTCACATCGCTGTAATCCGAGGCCAGAGCCGGGACAGACAGGGAGCCCAGCAGGACGACGGACATCAGTACGGACAGCAGCCTGGTGCTTATTTTAAAGCGCATGAGTATTACCTCCACCTAATAATCAGCGGTTTTCGCTTAAAATATATAGTAATAATTCCAAAAAAGCAATAATATTATATTAATATCCAAAATGCGCCGCCGGCCCCTCGCCCGGAAAAGGCGAGGGGCCGGCTCATGCTCCGCCGAGGTTCATTTCCTTTCCTTCATCGGTATATATTCATGGGGCTTGAAGGCAGCCCTGTAGGCCGGCCGTATTATTTTTCCGCCGGTGGTGACCTCCTCTATGCGGTGCGCGCACCAGCCGGTGATGCGGGCTATGGCAAAGAGGGGGGTGAAAAGCTCGTCGGGTATGCCCAGCATGTTGTATACAAGACCGGAATACATATCCACGTTGGCACACATGGGTATGGAGAGCTTCTTTCTGTCCGCAAGCAGAGCCAGCCCGAGCCGCTCCACGCGCTCCATGAGCCTGAATTCGTCGCTCCGTCCGTTTTTCTCGGCCATGTCGGCGGCGTATTTTTTCAAAAGCACCGCTCTTGGGTCTGATATGGTATAGACGGCGTGGCCAAGGCCGTATATCTTGCCGGAACCGTCGCCGGCCTTGCCGTCCAGTATTTTGGCAAGGAAGGCGCTTATCTCCTCGTCGTCGCCGAAGTCCCTCACGTTTTCGCGGATATGCCTGAACATTTCCATGACCTTGTTGTTAGCTCCGCCGTGGAGGGGGCCCTTCAGGGAGCCTACCGCTCCGGCGATAGCGCTGTAGGTGTCCGTGCCGCTGGAGGACAGGACGCGGCAGACGAAGGCGGAGTTGTTGCCGCCGCCGTGCTCGGCGTGGAGTATGAGCATCATGTCCAGCAGCTTGGCCTCCTCGTCGGTATAAGTCTTGTCCGACCGGAGCATGCGCAGAAAATTCTCCGCCACGGACAGCTTTTCCTTGGGGTTGTGTATATAGAGAGATTTGCCGTCGTATACGTGGCGCTTTACCGCGTAGGCGTTTGCAACTATCGTCGGGAAACGGGCTATCAGCTCAATGGACTGGCGCAGCAGGTTTTCCATGGAGGTGTCGTCCGGATTGCCGTCGTATGAATAAAGGGCGAGCACGCCCCGGCTGAGCTTGTTCATCACGTCCCTGCTGGGAGCCTTGAGTATCATATCCTCAAAAAAACCCTGCGGCAGGGCTCGGGCCTTTGAAAGGACGGAGTCAAAAAGCCTGTATTCGTCGGCATTGGGAAGCTTGCCCATCAAAAGCAGATAGGCCACCTCCTCGAAGCCAAAGCTGTTCTGCTCCTTATGGGCGTTTATTATGTCCTCGACGTCTATGCCCCGGTAGTACAGCTTCCCGGGAACGGGGGTGCGCTCCCCGTCCTGCACGATGTAGCCCTGTACGCTGCCTATCTTTGTGACGCCGGCTATGACTCCGGTGCCGTCCTCGTTCCGAAGCCCGCGCTTTACATTATGGTCCTTGTAATGCTCCTCACCAATGACGTATTCATTGCGCATCTGTTCGTACAGAGCATCCAAATCTTCCTTCAGCGGATAGAAAGTGTTTTCGTGTCCCATGAAACGTCATCCTTGTTTATAATGATAATAAATTGCATTATAGCTGAAAAAAGAGAAAAATGCAAGACGCATTTTTGATTTATGCAAAACGCGGAGCAGCGGACTTTAAAAAACCGCATATTTTGCAGGAAATATAAAAAGTAATGCAGCCGATTGCCAAAGGGCGCTGTTGCTGGTATACTGTCAGAAAAACGCGGGCGCACGCGCGCGTGAATAAAAATGCGCATGGCATGCAAACAGTCAAAAGGAATGGTAGACCGTATGATCACTCTTTATTCAGGGGGAGTATATCTCCAGAACGGAAAGCCGGAGTTTGAGGGCAAAGCCCTTCCCGCGCCGGAGGAAGGCCGGAAAAGGACGCTCAGCTACGGCATACTGAAGGCTCACAGCCGGTCCGCCTCCGACCGGCTCAATATAAAATTCGACAGCCTCATTTCCCACGACATTACGTATGTGGGCATAATACAGACGGCCATGGCCAGCGGGCTTAAGAGATTTCCTGTGCCTTACGTCATGACCAACTGCCACAACAGCCTCTGCGCAGTCGGCGGCACCATCAACGCGGACGACCATTCCTTCGGGTACTCGGCTGCTGTCAGGTTCGGCGGCATATACGTTCCCGCAAACGTCGCCGTCATACATCAATACGCGCGGGAGATGATGTCCGGCTGCGGCCGGATGATCCTTGGCTCCGACAGCCATACACGCTACGGCGCGCTGGGCACCATGGGCATAGGGGAGGGAGGCCCCGAGATAGTCAGGCAGCTTTTGGGCGACACCTATGATATTTCCCTGCCGAAGACGGTGCTGGTATATCTAGAGGGGGAGCCGCAAAGGGGAGTGGGCCCCCACGACGTGGCGATAGCGCTCTGCGGAGCGGTATACAAAAACGATTTTGTAAAGAACAAGGTTCTGGAATTTGCGGGCCCGGCCCTTAAAAAGCTTCCGATGGACTACCGCATAGGCTTAGACGTCATGACCACGGAAACCAAGGCCCTGAGCTCGATCTGGGCGACGGACGAGGCTGTGGAGGAATACTACAGGGCCCACGGCAGGCCGGAGGATTTCAAACCCCTTAGCCCGGGAAACGGGGCATATTACGATTCCATGATAAGGATAGACCTGTCGAAGCTCGAGCCCATGGCGGCCCTGCCCTTCCATCCCTCGGAGGCCTTCACGATAGCCGAGCTGAAGGCAAACGCCGGCGACATACTCCGCGAGGTGGAGCGCCGCTCTGCGGAGGCTCTCGGCAGGGAGCTAAAGCTCACGGACAAGCTCGCAGGCGGGCGCATTGTTGTCGATCAGGGCGTAATCGCCGGATGCGCGGGAGGTATGTACGACAACATAGCCGAGGCGGCCGCCATATTGGAAGGCCGCGGGATGCGAAGCGTGGATTTCGCCCTATCCATTTACCCGCCAAGCGTTCCGGTCAATATTGAACTGATAAAGGACGGAGTGCAGCAGCGCCTGCTGGAAAACGGCGCGCTGTTCAAGCCCTGCTTCTGCGGGCCCTGCTTCGGGGCCGACGAGATACCGGGCAACAACGGCCTTTCAATACGCCACACCACCCGCAACTTCCCGAACAGGGAAGGCTCGAAGCCCTCTGAGGGCCAGGCGGCGGGAGTCATACTCATGGACGCCCGCTCCATAGCGGCAACCGCGGCAAACGGCGGAGTTCTAACCTCCGCCGCCGAGCTGGATTATGAAAAGCCGCCGGCACGCGTCTGCTCCTTCGACGCCGCGCCCTACGAAAGGCGGGTCTATTTCGGCTTCGGAAAGGCGGACCCCTCGGCTCCGCTGAAGTTCGGCCCCAATATAGTGCCCTGGCCCGAGATACCATCCATGGGAGAAAATCTGCTTATCCGTCTTTGCAGCGTTATTCATGACGAGGTAACCACCACCGACGAGCTTATTCCCTCCGGTGAAAGCTCCTCCTACCGCTCCAATCCGCTGAAGCTGGCCTCGCTGGCCCTGTCCAGGCGCGACCCCGGCTATGTGGAAAGGGCCAGGGCGGTGCAGGAGGAGGAAAGGCTGAGAAGGGAAGGCGGCTATTCCGAAAGCCTGCTGAGCGCGGCGAAGCTTTTGGGACTGGGAGAGAGCGACTTGAAAAGCGTCCAGCTCGGCTCGGCGATCTTTGCACGCAAGCCGGGCGACGGCTCGGCCAGGGAGCAGGCGGCCTCATGCCAGCGCGTGCTGGGCGGCTCGGCCAATATCTGCTATGAGTATGCCACCAAGCGCTACCGCTCCAACTGCGTCAACTGGGGGCTGCTGCCCTTTACCATCGACAGAGCGGTTGATTTCAAATGGGAAACGGGAGACTATATATACATCCCTGGAATCAGGAAGGCCCTGCTTGAAATGAAGAGCGAGATAGCCGCCCGGGCCGCATCAAAAAACGGCGTCGAGGACATAACCCTGAAGCTCGAGGGGCTGACCGAGGAGGAGCGGGACATACTGCTTGCCGGCTGCCTCATGAACTGGTATGCGGAGAGACTGAACGATGGCCAGAATTAAAATGAACCCCATAGCCGAGATGGACGGGGACGAGATGACCCGCGTCCTGTGGCGGATGATCAAGGAAGAGCTCATATGCCCCTATGTGGAGCTGAACACGGAATATTACGACCTCGGGCTGAAGAACAGGGACGAAACCGGCGACAGGGTGACCCTGGAGGCGGCGGAGGCCACAAGGCGGCTGAAGGTGGGAGTAAAATGCGCCACCATAACGCCCGACGCCAAAAGGGCGGAGGAATACGGCCTGAAGGAACTGTGGAAAAGCCCAAACGCGACCATAAGGGCGGCGCTGGACGGCACGGTTTTCCGCGCGCCTATTCTTACCGAGCGGATTAAGCCCTATGTTCCGGGCTGGACCAGGCCTATAACCATAGCCAGGCACGCCTATGGCGACGTTTACAAGGCCGCCGAATACCGGGTGCCCGCGGCGGGAAAGGCCGAGCTGGTGTTCACCTCCGACAAAGGCGAGACCGTAAGGCTGGAAATAGCGAGATTCAAGGGCCCCGGCGTCATACAGGGCATGCACAACATCGACGCTTCCATAGAGTCCTTTGCCAGGGCCTGCTTTGAATACTCGCTAAGCGCCGGGCAGGATCTATGGTTTAGCGCCAAGGACACCATATCGAAGGTCTACGACGGTGAATTCAGGGACGTCTTTGAAAGGCTTTATAGGAGCGAGTACGCCGAGAGATTCACGCAAAAGGGGATAAGCTACTTTTATACGCTAATAGACGACGCGGTGTCCCGGGTGATACGCTCCGAGGGCGGCTTCGTCTGGGCCTGCAAGAACTACGACGGGGACGTAATGAGCGACCTGGTATCCACCGCCTTCGGCTCCCTCGGCATGATGACAAGCGTGCTTGTAAGCCCAGACGGCTGCTTTGAATACGAGGCGGCCCACGGGACTGTCCAGCGGCACTACTACCGCTGGCTTAAGGGCGAAAAAACCTCCACAAACCCCGTGGCCACCATATTCGCCTGGAGCGGGGCGCTCAGAAAGCGCGGCGAGCTTGACGGCAACGGGGAGCTGGCTTGCTTTGCCGAAAGGCTTGAGGCGGCCTGCGTCGGGGCCATAAACGACGGGGTCATGACGGAGGATCTGGCAAAGCTATGCTCTGACGGCAAAGTCAGGAGCGTGGATACGGCCGGCTATATGAAAGAAGTAAGAAGGCGTCTGGACTTAAACGCATAAGGCGGGCGCCGGCGCTGCCCTTTGGCATTGCCGGCGCCGTTGCCGTGCGCCCGGTTTTGCCGGGGCCGTTATTGCGCCGCGTCTTGGGCGGACAAGGCTTACCCGTCTCCGCAGGCCCAGGTCACATAAAGCCCGTATTGCCCGCCCGCCTCCAGGCCGGAAAGCTGCTCGCCCGTCAGCAGCCCGGCAAGCGCGTTCTTGCCGCCGCCGAGGCTCCAAACAAAAAGTCCTGAGCCCCTGAGCCGCCTTATCAGGCGGCGTATGAGCTTTCCGCTGCCGGCGCCCTCCGGCGCGGCGCTTGCCGCGGCGGAAGGCGCCGGAGCTTCTTCCGCTTGGGTCAAAAGGGCGTAGATGCGGACATGGAAATATGCCTTTTCGTTTGCGGGATCAGCCAGCGCTGCCCGCAAGCCGCCGGAAAACGCGACTTGGCCCGCGCTGACGCCTCCGAACGGCTCCGTCTCCGACCCGTCAGAGGCGCAGCCATATTTCGAACCGTCAATAATGGACGCGGCCTCGGCAGCGCTGTGTGAAAGATACGGCTTTAATATCAGAAGCGCGGCCGCGGAAAGGACAAAAGCCCAAGCGGCGATTTCACCGGGCCTGATTTTAAAGCTGAATATCTCGGTCCAGCGCCGCCAAAGCCGAATAAGGCTGATTTCCCGCTGGCAGCCCTTGCGGTCTGTGATGTAGATCCTCATATCCGGCATTCCCTATAAACATTATTCAATATTAATATTAATGCCGGAGTGCATCGCAATTTGTCGTAAAATGTCGTTAATATAATAAAATGCGCGTTTTTTGCGCCGGGGCGGTCTGGGCCGCGCGCAGAGGTTGACACGTCCGCTCCGGCATGCTACCATTTAGCGGCGCTCTCGCGCAAGCATGAAAAGGACGGGGGATAGTATGAAGGAGTATCTGGTTCAGGGAGCCTCGCTGCCCGAAGCCTACCATAAGGCCCTTGTCGTTCTGGAAAGGTACGGGGAATATGCGCCCTGCGCCGATTACGGCACCTCGCAGAAGGAGCTGTCAATGACCATGTATGTGTCCGAGCCCCTGCGCGAGCCGATGATAAGCAAGCTTTTTATCGGCGGGGCCAGAGAGCTGGAGCAGTACAGGCAGGAAATATTGGACGGGATACTTGATTTTGAGATAGAACGGGGCAACTGGGCCTATACCTACCATTCGCGCATGGCCGAGCAGCTTCCCTTTATAGAAAGGGAGCTGAGACGCAACCCTTCCTCGAGAAGAGCGGTAATAGACGTGAGGGATTGGAGGCACGACACAGCCGAGGGAAACGAAAATCCGGCCTGCCTTCAGCACTTGCAGTATTTCATCAGAAACGGAAGGCTGGACTGCAAGGTCCTGTTCCGCTCCAACGACGCCTGCAAGGCGTCTTTTATGAACGCGTTCGCGCTCATCATGCTGCAAAAGCGGCTGGCAGACAGACTGGGCGTTGAAATGGGCGGCTACTGCCACAGGGCAAACAGCTTCCACTGCTATGAAAGGGATTTCCCGCTGCTCGGAGGCTACGTAAGGCGCATCGAATCGGGGGCGGACTCGACCTACGATTACGAGGGCGACTGGAAAGAAATTATGGAGGAAGCTCAGGCTGAAATAGCTCAGGCTGTTGAAAAGCTTAAAAACAACGGATAATGTCTCGGCATGAATTGAAAAACAGACTGCAGGGCACGGCGCTTCTGCTTCTCGCTGCCCTGATATGGGGCTTTGCCTTTGTCGCCCAGAGCATAGGCATGGATTATATAGGCCCCTTCACCTTCAGCGCTTCGCGCTCGCTTATAGGCGCGCTGGCGCTTTTGCCCTTCGCCCTCCTGGCAAACAAAAATATCGGGCGGGAGAATATAGACGGCAAAAAAACTATCGCGGGAGGGCTTGTCTGCGGAGCGATCATATTTGCGGCGACGAACCTCCAGCAGGCGGGGCTAATCGACACCTCGGCCGGCAAGGCGGGCTTCATAACCTCGTTTTACATCGTGCTGGTGCCCGTGGCCGGCATATTCATGAAAAAGCGCGCGGGCCTTGCCACCTGGGCGGCGGTTGGCATAGCCGTAGCGGGGCTGTACCTGCTTTGCATAAAGCCGGGAGAGGGCTTCAGACTAGCCAGAGGCGACCTGCTCGTCTTTCTGTGCGCGCTGGTCTTTACCGCCCACATTGTCGCCGTGGACATATATGCCCCACAGGTAAACGGGATAATGCTCTCCTGCCTTCAGTTTGCCGTAAGCGGCGTTCTTTCTCTGGCTGCGGCCCTGGTATTCGAGCGGCCCGATCTGCCCTCTATTTGCAGGGCTTGGCTGCCGGTTCTGTATACGGGCGTGCTTTCCAGCGGCGCGGCGTATACGTTTCAGATTCTGGGGCAGAGAAGGCTGCCGCCCGCTGCGGCCTCTCTCATGATGAGCCTGGAATCCGTATTTTCCGTTTTGGCCGGCTGGCTGATACTGAGGCAGAGCCTTTCGGCAAGGGAGCTTGCCGGCTGCGGGCTGATGTTCGCGGCTATCGTTTTGGTGCAGTGCCTCCCCGCCGTGTGCGCCGGAAGGGGCGTTAAGGCGAAAGAAAAGGACAAATAAAGCCAAACAAGCGGAACCGTAGAGGGGGCGGCGCATGCCGCCCCCCTTCTTTTAGCGCGGCGTTGGCCGGCGCGCTCGCAAGGACGCGCGCCGCCTTGTGCATAAAAGCAAAATGTGCTATTATCCTGCTTGACACTGTTCGGATGCGAGAGATGAAAAACCATGAAATACAGGCTGATAGCCGTCGATATGGACGGCACGCTGCTCAACGGCAATAAGGAGGTCACTCCCAGGACGCGGAGCGCCATGCTGGCCGCCGCCGAAAGAGGCGCAGCGGTGACGCTGTGCTCGGGAAGGCCCATGCAGGGGCTGGAGAGCTACCTTTACCTTGTAAGCGGAGACGTTCCGGTCGTCACCTACAACGGAGGGGTAGTGCTTACGGCCCGCGGCAGAAAGGTTCTTTTCAGCAGGACGCTGGAGCCCGCCGCTGCTGTTGAAATAGCGAGGCGGGGCTTAAGCAGGGGCGCCGCGGTAATAGTATGGGCGGGTGAAAGGCTCTACGTCAGCGAGCTCAGCGGACGGACCGAGGCTTACGGCAGGCTGTCCGGCAGCGAGGGGCTGCTCTTCGGCGAGGCGTCGCTTGAGGGCATAGCCGAAAAGGGCATAGTTAAAATAATATGGATGGACAGCCCGGAAAGAACGGAGGAGCATCTGGCCTGCGCCGAGTCCGAGCCGGTGCGGGGCTCACGGGCGGTGGTTTCCGCTCCGCCGCTGCTGGAGTTTATGGACGCCTCTGTTTCAAAAGCGGAGGGGCTCCGGATAGCCGCCGGGTATTGCGGCGTGAGCCGTGAGGAGATAATGGCTGTGGGGGACAATTACAACGACCTGGATATGCTTCTCTACGCGGGGCTGGGGGTAGCCATGGGCAACGCGCCGGAGGCCGTCAGGCGCTCGGCCGCTTTTGTCACCCTGTCAAACGAGGAGGACGGGGTGGCCGAGGCAATAGAGAGATTTATACTGGCATGAGGATGGGATTTTATAGGGAGCCGGAAGCTCCGGCGGCCGGAGGCGCCGGAAAGCTCCCGAGGCTGCGACGGAGGGCCGCCGGACCGATGGACAAAGCGGAGGTTTTTTGCTCGGCCGCTTTGGAGAGACAAAAAAAGCCGTATATATAGCCGCCCTGCTGACGGCCGCCGCCGTGTGCGGAACGGCTTTCATGGATTCGGGCTTGGGGAGGCCGCTGAGCTTCGCGCTGGGCGCGGCGGCCGGCGCTTTGGCGACGGGCGTGGCTTTGCAGATGATTGCGGCGCGAAATTTCGCGCCGCCGCCGAGCTTGATATCGAGTTTGAGCCAATCGACCGCGCAAAAAAAGAACTGAGACTGGATATGGCAAATACGGCTGCCGAAGCGGCCGGTAGCGGGCAATTTGAACCCTTGGAAGCGGATATAACCCTCGCCGACGCCGACGGGCACGAGGCAACTTTGCCTCTTGAGGAATACGCCGCCGTCTGTCCGCCGCTGCCGGTATATCAGGGCAAGCTCCAGCGTACGCTGGGCAAGCCGCAGTACAAGGCCCTTTTCAGAACTGTTTCCATCCCCATTTCGGATTTTTCCGAAGCGGCTGAGGCCTTGGACGCCGGCAAGATAACCGGCATTGAAATTGAGTTTAAGGACGGCGGCTCTGCCAGCCTTGACAATATAGGCTTCGGATAAGAAGCGGGCCGCGGCAAAGTTTAAAATTAGTTTAGAAAATGTTTACAAAGAGCCGCCGCAGGCATATTGCGGCGGCTCTGCCCGCTGTGGTAATATTTGCGGGAACCAAAGGCCGGCTGAAATGGAAAATTTGAGAAATGGAGGGTATATGTACACGATAATAAACAAGCGCCGCATGTCGGTAACGCTTTGCAGATACGGCGGCATAATACAGTCTGTGCTTGCGCCGGACAGAAACGGCGCTTTGGGCGAGGTCGTGCTGGGCCTGGACAGGGAGGAGGACTATCATGGCGACTCGGCGTATCTCGGCGCCACCATAGGCAGATACGCCAACAGGATAGGCGGCGCGGCCTTTGAGCTGAACGGTAAAACATACCCGCTGACAAAAAACGAGGGCGGTAGCTGCCTTCACGGCGGAAACGGCCTGCATAAAAGGTATTGGGATATGCGGGAAACGGAAAACGGGGCCATACTGTCGATAGAAAGCCCGGACGGGGACGAGGGCTTTCCGGGCAAGCTAAGGGTGTCTCTGGAAGTGACGCTTACCGATGAAAACGAGCTTGTGTTGGACTATGCCGCCGAAGCCGATGCCGATACTGTCCTTAGCCTGACGAACCACAGCTATTTCAATCTCGCCTGCCGGGGCGATGTTTTGGGACACGAGCTGCGGCTTGACGCGGACGCTTACCTGCCGACGGATGAAAGGCTGATACCGACCGGCGAGATCAGGCCCGTCGAGGGCACAAAGTACGATTTCAGAAAAAGAAGGCCGATAGGCGAGGGCTTTTATGACACCTGCTTTGCGCTAAATCCCGGCGGCGGGGTCAAGGCGGAGGTTTATGAGCCAAGCTCGGGCCGCGGCCTGCGCGTATACACGGATATGCCCGCCGTGCAGCTCTACTGCTCCGCCTGGCTCGGCGGCGCAAGGGGCAGGGGCGGCCGAACCTATAAGCCTTACGAGGGGCTTTGCCTTGAAACCCAGCATTATCCCGACGCGCCCAACAAGCCAAGCTTCCCCTCGGCGGTCCTCAAGGCGGGAGAAGCTTACAGGCACAGGACCGTGTATCAATTTTTTGCGGAATAGAGGAATGATAATGAAAAAAACAATGAGCCTTTTATTGGGAGGCCTTGTTCTTGTACTGTCTTTTTCCGGCTGCGCAGGCGGCGCGGCGGAAAATGAGGACAAAAACGAAAAAGGCGCGCACATCTCCGAAACGGTGTACGGACAGGTGCAGAGCGTGGAGGGCTCGTCGGCCGTGCTGCTGCTGGGGACGCTGAGCCAGGCGCAGCCGCCTTCGGACATGGCCGCCCCGGAAAACAGGAGCGGCGGCGCGGAAACCGCGGAGGAAGCCGAGCCGAGCGGATCCGACGGAGAAACCGGAGCTGCCGATTCCGAGGTTAGGCCGCCGGAGGTGCGGCAGGAAGGCGGAGCTCCGCAAAACGGCGCTCCGGACGGCGGACTTGGGCCCGAGGCCGGTTCCGGAGGCGAGGCTCCCGAAGGCTTCGCCGGCGGCGGAGAGATGCCGCAGCCCAGCGCGATATATTCCTTTGATGCCGGAGAGGAAACGCTCACGGTGGACGTCGGCGGGCTTGATGTAAAGATTGGGGATATACTTGAGGTTGTTTTCGATGAAAACGGAAAAGCTGGCTCCGTATCCCTGCGCAGCGACGTTTTCGCGCCCGGCTCTATGGGAGCGCCGGGCAACGGAGCCGGGGAGCGGGCCGAGTAAAAGGCCCGGACGGCTTTTATGTTCCGCCTTCCGCAGCTCCCTCCTGGGCAAAGGGCCCAGAAGAATGGGTGACATAATTGGATGGAATAATAAGACAGCACGTACAATGCCTGCATATTTTGGACGGCAAATGAATAAGTCCCCTATAAGCTGCGGCCTAAAATTGCAAAATCAGGACAACTGACGACAATAATTTAAAACGCTAATTGGATAATTCGCCTCTTTCCTTTTGCCGGGAAAGAGGCGAAGCCGCTATATTCATTTTTCCCCTTTGGCTCATTTTTTTGAGCGATTTTACATAAATAAACTCCAAACATGGGCATGCCGCTATTGACCCGCTCGACGCAAAAATATATAATATCAATATCTGTGATTATTTTGACGGCAGCGGCCGTTTAACAAATTATAAAGCCCTGCGGCCTCCGCGTTTTTTCGGGCGGCGGCCTGGGGCGGAGGAGTGCTTGTAAATAGTAAGATATGTAGTCAAAAGATTGCTGCTGGCTTTAGCGACGGTATTTATCATATGCGCCATCACTTTTTTTGCCATGCATGCGATACCGGGGGGGCCCTTCAACAAGGAGAAGGCGCTCGACCCGGCCACAATAGCGGCCTTAAACGAGAGGTTCCATCTGGACAAGCCTCTGCTTACGCAATTTTTCCTGTATCTGAAGAACATTGCCGCCGGAGATTTTGGCGTTTCCCTTAAAACAGGGAGGGACATTGGCGCCATCATTAAAGAGTCCTTTGCCATATCCGCGAAGCTTGGCGGCATAGCAGCGGCGGCGGCCATCGTTGCGGGGATAATATTGGGCTGCATTGCGGCCCTGACGCGAAACAGGCTGCCGGACAGGCTCATAGTATTTATTTCCACATTATTTACGGCGGTGCCCAGCTTCGTTTTGGCAACGCTGCTGCTCCTGGTATTCTCGATAACGCTTGCCTGGGTCCCCGTATGGAGCGCCGCCGAAAGGCATTATCTGCTGCCGGTCATAGCCCTTGCCATGTATCCGATGGCCTATATCACCAGGCTTACAAAAACCAGCATGCTTGACGCGCTGGGTCAGGATTATGTACGCACCGCGCGGGCCAAGGGAGTAAGGCGCCTGCTCGTGATTTTCAAGCATACCCTGCGAAACGCCCTTATACCCGTGATTACATATGTGGGCCCCATGGTGGCCTATATTTTGACCGGCAGCCTCGTGGTGGAGAACGTGTTTACCATAGGCGGGCTGGGAAGCAAATTCATTACCAGCATATCGAACCGGGACTATCCCATGATCATGGCCACGACTATTTTTCTGGCCGTGCTGATGGTGCTGGCGAATCTCATCAGCGACCTGATATACAAAGCGGTCGATCCGCGGATAACCTTTGATTGACGGAGCGGGGGAAAATGAAGAACAACGAAAACGGGATGCCTATGAAGAACCCTCTCAGCCTCCAGATAGATTTGGCGAAGTTTGCTCCGGCAACCGAAGAGGAAAAGCGCCAGCAGGACGTGATGAGCGAGTCATCCTCCTTTTTCAGGGACGGGATGAAAAAGCTGGTGAAAAATCCGCTTGCAGTTGCCAGCATGATAATGCTGGCGATAGTGCTGCTTGTGATAATATTCGCTCCAATGATAGTGCCCTACGGCTACGACCAGATCATATCCGTCGAAGGCAAGCGCGACAAGGGCGCCAAGAACCTGGAGCCGTTTGCCTGGTCGGAGATGGAGCAGGCATACATCGACAAGGGGGGGAAGCTTTTTCCCCACATCTTCGGAACCGACGCAATGAGCCGCGATTACTTCATACGCTGCGTGTACGGAGCCAGGGTTTCGCTTTTCATCGGCCTGTTCGCCAGCCTGATAGTATTGGTTATCGGAGTCATATGGGGCAGCATATCGGGCTATGTCGGAGGAAAAACGGACCTGATCATGATGCGCATCGTAGACATAATATACGCCTTGCCCGACATGCTTATTATAATACTGCTTTCCGTAGTATTGGATTCCATCCTCAGCTCCAACAATACGGGCATTGTAGCAAGGCTTGGCTCGAACATGATATCGATTTTTATAGTGTTTGGCCTGCTTTACTGGGTAGGGATGGCCAGGCTCATAAGAGGCCAGATACTCGCCATAAAGAGCAACGACTATATATTGGCCGCGCGCAGCATAGGCGCCAGGCCCGGCCGAATAATTAGAAAGCATATATTGCCCAACTGCATAAGCGTTATCATAATAGCGACGGCGCTGCAGGTGCCCTCGGCCATATTCACCGAGAGCTTCCTGAGCTTCGTAGGGCTCGGCGTTCAGGCGCCGATGCCGTCTCTTGGCAGCCTGGCAAACGCCGCCCGCGAAGGGCTGCAAAGCTACCCTTACAAGCTTGTGTTCCCTGCCGTAATCATCTGCCTGATAGTCCTGTCGCTTAATCTTCTGGGCGACGGGCTCCGGGACGCCTTTGATCCCAAGCTGAGGAAGTGAACGATATGAACGAAACGATACTTCAGGTAAAAAACCTGCATACTTCCTTCTTTACAGATTCAGGACAGGTCATGGCGGTCAACGGAATAAGCTTCAACCTTGAAAAGGGCAAGACTCTGGGCATAGTCGGCGAATCCGGCTCCGGAAAGAGCGTGACGGCATATTCGATAATGCGGATACTGGCGGATACCGGGAGGATAACCGGGGGCGAGATACTTTTCAGGGGCGAGGACATAACAAAATACACCGAAAGGCAAATGCAGAAATTTCGGGGCAAGCGCTGCTCCATAGTGTTCCAGGACCCGATGACCAGCCTCAATCCGGTATTCACTGTAGGGAACCAGCTTATGGAAGCGATTATGCTCCATACGGATAAAAGGCGCGGGGAGGCCCGGGAGAGGGCGGTAGAAATGCTGGAGCTGGTGGGCGTAAACGAGCCTCGCAAGCGCCTCAAGCAATATCCGCACGAGCTGAGCGGAGGAATGCGGCAAAGGGTGATGATAGCCATGGCCCTTGCCTGCGAGCCGGACATACTAATAGCCGACGAGCCGACCACCGCCCTTGACGTCACCATACAGGCCCAGATACTCGAGCTTATCCAGTCACTTCAAAAAAAGCTGGGAATGGCGATGATCCTCGTAACCCACGACATGGGAGTGATAGCCGAGCTTTGCGACGAGCTGATAGTCATGTACGGCGGGCGAGTATGCGAAAGGGGCACGGTTGACGAGATATTTTACAACCCCCGCCATGAGTACACCAAGGGGCTGCTCAGAAGCATACCGAATATAAACAATATGAAGGAGAGGCTCGTCCCCATATCGGGAACGCCGATAAACCTTCTGAACCTGCCTAAGGGCTGCGCCTTCTGCGCCAGATGCGATAACGCCATGAAAATATGCCTTGAGCGGCTGCCGGATGAGATAAGCATAAATGAAAACCACAAGGCCTCATGCTGGCTCAATATCAAGGATATGCTTGCCGCCGGAAAGGAGGTCGAGGAGCGTGCCGAACGGTAATCTGCTTGAAGTGAAGAACCTGAAGCAATATTTTACTGTGAAAACCGGGCTGCTTAAAACTGCTTCCCTGAAGGCGGTGGACGATGTATCTTTCAGCGTAGGCTACGGCGAAACTCTGGGCCTTGTGGGGGAATCCGGCTGCGGCAAAACGACGGTGGGGCGCAGCATAATGCGGCTTTACGAGCCGACGGGAGGCACAGTTGTGTTCGACGGCAAGGAAGTCACGGCTCAGAGCATAATGCCGCTGCGCAGGGAGATGCAGATGGTTTTCCAGGACCCTTATTCTTCGCTCAATCCCAGGATGACTGTGGAGGACATAATAGGGGAGCCCCTGGACGTGCACAAGCTTTATTCGTCAAAGAAGGAGCGGCGCGACAAGATACTCGGGCTCATGGAGCTTGTAGGGCTAAACGCCGAGCATGCCACAAGGTATGCGCATGAATTTTCGGGCGGTCAGCGCCAGCGTATAGGCATAGCCAGGGCGCTGGCGGTCAACCCTAAATTCATCATCTGCGACGAGCCCGTATCGGCGCTTGACGTTTCCATACAGGCGCAGGTCATCAACATGTTTGAGGATCTGAAGGAAAAGCTGGGAGTAGCCTACCTTTTCATAGCCCACGACCTGCTGGTGGTGCATCATATCTCTGACCGCATAGCCGTCATGTATCTTGGCAAAATCGTCGAGATCGCGCCCGCGGGCGAGCTTAACGGGAACCCCATCCATCCCTATACGCTGTCGCTGCTGTCGGCCGTACCGATACCGGATCCGAAAACGGTCAGGAAGAAAAACAGGATTATTCTTGAGGGGGATGTGCCGAGCCCCATGAGGATGCCGTCGGGCTGTCCGTTTCGCACCAGGTGCAGGTACGCCACCGAGCAATGCGCCATAGAGTGCCCCGCGCTGACCGAGAGAGGAGCCGGGAGCGGCCATATGGTGGCCTGCTGGAACAGATGAGCGCGGCGCGCCTTGCCCTGAACTGGCGCCGGAGCCGGCTTGCTAGCTCAGGCATATAGGCGGATTATTAAATAAAGATCGCTGATTGTCGGGTATACCTGCTTTTATTTCGCGATTCATGCGTAGGCAGTTATTACTAAAACCAAGTATAATAAGCTTAAGGAGGAAAAGAAATGAAAAAAACACTGGCATTGCTTCTGGCCGTGCTGATGCTGTTTGCCGTTCTCGGCGCCTGCTCAAAAAGGGGCGGCGAGGGGAATAATGCAAACGACGGCGCGGCCGGCGCAGAACCGACCGACGCGGGCTCCGCGCCTGAGCAAACCGCCGCGGCGTCAGTAAGCCCGGACGAGGTAGCCAAGGTGGACTGGAGCGCGTATGACGCTCTTATTGCACAGATCAAGAGCACGACCGACATGGCCGCCCGAGTGGACCTGATGCATCAGGCTGAGGACATGCTCATGAGCACCTACTGCATCAACCCCATCTACTACTACAACGATATCTTTTTGCAGAAGGAATATGTCAGCGGCATCTATACCAACAACTACGGGTATAAGTATTTCATGCACGCGAGCCTCTCAAACGGCAGCGATACGCTGAGGATAAATCTGGCCAGCGAGCCGGACAAGCTTGACCCGGCGCTCAACTCGTCGGTTGACGGAGCCTGTCTGGCCGTCAACAGTTTCGGCGGACTTTACATGTATAACGAAAACGGAGAGCTGGTGCCCAACTTTGCGGAAAGCTATACCGTATCCGACGACGGGCTGACCTTTACCTTCACGCTCAAGCCCGACCTGAAATGGTCCGACGGTTCGCCTCTTACCGCAAACGATTTTGCTTATTCATGGACAAGAGCCGTCGCTCCGGAGACTGCCGCCGACTATGCCTACATGTTCGACGGGCTTGCCGGCTGGGAAGCGAAAGACGACAGGACCCTTGTGGTTACCATGAAGGCTCCCTGCGCCTACATGCTCGACCTTATGGCCTTCCCCACCTTCTATCCCGTAAAGCAGAGCGAAGTCGAAAAGTATGAAGACTGGGCCACAAATCCCGGCCACTGGGCCCAGGAGGCCGGCTTCATATCCAGCGGCGCTTACGTGCTTAAGGAGTGGAAGCATGACGAGTCCATGGTATATGTCAAAAACCCCTACTACTGGGATGCCGCAAACGTTAAAATAGAGCGCCTCGAGTTCATGCTCTCGGCCGACGATACTGCTATTTACGCCGCATATCAGGCCGGGGACATAGATTTTGCCGACACCGTTCCGACCGACGAAATAGCCGCGCTGCTCAATAACCCCGAATTCCATGTGGTGGGCCAGCTCGGAACCTATTACATGAACTTCAACATCAAGAGCAAGCTCTTTGCGGGAAAGACGGCCGAGCAGGCCGCCGCGATGCGCCAGGCCTTCTGCATACTGCTTGACCGCGACTATATCTGCAAGAACATCGGACAAACCGGCCAGGTTCCCGCCAACTCCTTCATACCCATCGGCATGTCCGACGGCAACGGCGGGATATTCAAGACCGAGGCCACGGCGGAGCAGGGCTATTTTGACCCCTACGCAATCAACAACGATTATGAAGGCACGCTGGCCAAGGCCAGGGAGCTTCTTGAGAGCGCAGGGTACAAATTCAAGGAGGACGGCACGCTCAGCGACGAAACGCCCATATCCTTCGAATATCTCACCAACGAGTCCAGCGGCCATGTGGCCGTTGCCGAGGCCATGCAGTCGGACCTGGCCGCGCTCGGCATCAATATGACCATCAAGACCGAGGACTGGAACGTTTTCCTCAACGACCGCAAGAACGGCAACTACGACGTGGCGCGCAACGGCTGGATAGCCGATTTCAACGACCCCATCAACATGCTTGAGATGTGGACCACAGACTCCGGCAACAACGACTGCCAGTTCGGAAGATAAATACAATAATAAAAACCGGGGGCAAAAGCCCCCGGTTTTTTTATTTCCGTCTATTATTTAAAGAATCTGGCTATTTCGGATTCGGCGCTTTCGGGAGAGTCCGAGGCGTGTATGATGTTGTGCCTTGTGGAGGTGGCAAAATCGCCTCTGATCGTGCCCGGCTGCGCCTCGTCGTATTTTGTGGGGCCGATAAGGCGGCGCAGGCTTGAAATCGCGCTGTCGCCGCGGACTATCATCGCCACCACGGGACCCGAAGTCATATAGGCTACGATATCGGGAAAAAACGGCTCGTCCTTCAAATGGGCGTAATGCTCGCGCAGGCTGTCCTCGCCGAGGCTCATCATTTTCATGGCGGCTATCTCGAAGCCTTTTTTCTCTATGCGCGATATCACCTCGCCGACAAGCCCGCGCTTTACGCAGTCCGGCTTCAGCATTATGAAAGTGCGTTCCATCGGTCATACCTCCCAATAAAATGGCAGAGCAATTATAGCATTATTTTGAAGCGGGCGCTACAAAATTATTTCAGGCCCTTGTATTGCCTCCGCTTTTCTGCGGGTATATAATTCAAGCGCAATTTAAGCGGCCTAATACCGGAAAGGATGATTCAGCAATGGGTTCCGACTATAAAAATGTATTTTCGCCCATTACCATAAGGGGCGTGGAATTTAAAAACCGCATAGTGCTCGCGCCGCCTTCTCCCAACCACGCAAGCCCTGACGGGCTTGTGACCCACGCCTTTGTGGATTGGTTCAGGCAGTTTGCCAGGGGCGGAGCGGCTGTTCTGTATGTGGGCAATTCGTCCGTAGATATTAACGAGTGCAAGGACGAGGAATGCCAGCTCGACTTGAGCCACGACAGGTGCGTCCTTCCGCTTTCCTGGTATGCCGAGATGGCGGCCCAGTACGACTGCCACGCCTCGTTGGAGATAAACCACAACGGAAAGGATACCGCCTTTGAAACGGTTGGGCACGCGCCCTACAGCGCTTCGGCCATAATCACCTCAAGCGAAATCAGCCGCGCGCGCAGGCTGGGCCGGGCGCCTATACCCGCGATTGAAATGACCCATGAAAAGATAGAGGAGACGATAGAAAAATACGCCAACGCGGCCCTGCGCATGAAAAGGGCCGGCATGGACATCTGCCTTCTGCACGGCGGCCACGGCAACCTCATTAGCCAGTTCACAAGCCCGATGTACAACAAGCGGCGGGACGAATACGGCGGCTCCACGGAAAAGCGGGCCCGCTTCGCCGTGGAGGTCTGCGATAGGATACGCAAGAAATGCGGGGAGGATTTCGTCATAGAGTACCGCATCTCCGCCGACGAGATAGCCGAGGAGGGCATGCACTTTGACGAGACGCTCAAGCTTATAGAAATATTGAAGGACAAGGTTGACATATTCAATGTTTCCGCGGGCATA
The DNA here is from genome assembly GCA_029265405.1 of Clostridiales bacterium. Lineage (GTDB taxonomy): Bacteria > Bacillota > Clostridia > Oscillospirales > Oscillospiraceae > JAJUJI01. The sequence continues at coordinate 313,734 of JAJUJI010000001.1, forward strand.
CACAGCGATTTCGACATGAAATACTACCGCTACTGGTGCCAGAACTACATGATGGAGCGGGGCTTCAACGTGCACTACGCCAGGGATATAAAGAAGGCGTTTCCGGACGTGCTGGTGGACGCGGTCGGCTCCATAGTAAGCCTCGATATGGCGGAGGAGATACTTGCAAACGGCTGGGCGGACTTTGTCGCCATGTGCCGTCCGCTTATGGCCGACCCGGACATGCCGAGAAAATACGCCGAAAACCGCCCGCAGGACCGGCGCCCCTGCCTCAGGTGCGACGCCTGCGCCAGACGCCTTATAGCTCCAAGAGTCATCAACTGCGCGGTTAATCCTTTTTCCGGAACGGCATCGGAGTTTCCCGAGGGAGTGGTGCCGAAGGCGCCCGTCAGGAAAAAAGTAGCCGTTATAGGCGGCGGCCCGGCCGGGATACAGGCTATGCTGACGCTCTGCGAGCGCGGCCACGACGTGACGCTGTATGAAAAAAGCGACCATTTCGGCGGGAATTTGATTCCGGCCATAGCTCCGCCCTTCAAGCAGGATTGCAGAGACTATGTCGAGTGGCTCGTCCGCCAGGCGGAAAAAGCCCCGGCAAGAAAGCTTTTGAACACCAAGGCGACAAAGGAGCTGCTTGAAAAGGAGAAATACGACGCGCTCATAATCGCCGTCGGGTCGGAGCCCTTTGCGCCCAAGCTGCCCGGAATAGACAAGCCCCACGTATGCTGGGCGCCCCTGGCGGAAATGGGCAAGGCTCCTGTGGGAGAGAAAATAGTCGTGGTAGGAGCCGGAGCCATAGGGATGGAGGCCGCGGTTGACTATCGCCTTCAGGGAAAGGACGTCACGGTCGTCGAGATGCTGGATCCGGAGAGGGCCTTCGCCGGCCTGCGCAAGGGCGCCGGGTCCGGCGCCAATGAGCTTTTGAGCATAGCCGAAGCCAAGGGCATTCCGCTGCTTTACAATATGGCTCTGACCGAGGTTACAGACAGCGAGGTCATATGCAGGGATGTGAATACGGGAGAAATGAAGAGCTTTGCCGCCGATACCGTTCTGCTGGCCATAGGGATGAGGCCGCTGCGTGAAACGGTGGACGAGCTGCGCCATTGCGCGCCGGAAACCTCGGTCTTCATAGTCGGAGACGCCAAGGCCGTCGGCAATATCTCCACCGCCGTGAACCAGGCCTTCGCGGCCGCCGCGCATATATGACCGGCCTGCCAAGATGCGGGATATGAAAATTCGGCGGCGCCGCTGTTCGCGGCCGCCGCCGTTTTTTTGCAAGGCCTATTCATCCGCGGCCTTTTTTATCCGTTCATATATCTCGGGAAGCTTTTCCTCCACGTTGTAGGACCTGTTGTCCGGCCCCGTCCAGATGTGGAAGGTGGAGGCGGTGCTTATCAATTTTCCGTCCTCATCATAGGTCTCGTATAATAGCTCAAGCTTTTTCGGAGCGTAGCGCCCAGGCATGGTCGTAATATACAAGGTCTGTGGATATGTGGCCGCGGCCTTGTATTCGATGTGCAGGTCCACCATCGCAGGATTGACTCCGTATGAATTCATCGTTTCAAAGGACAAGCCGGCCGCCTTGAACCAGTCCATCCTTGCCATCTCATACCAAACCGGATAGACGGCGTGGTGTATTACGCCCATCCGGTCGCATTCGGGGTATCGCGTTTCGATTTTTGTCCTTGTTTCCATCGAGACATCCTTTTGGCTCGGCATCCGCCCGGCCGGAACCGCCGGCGGATGCCGAGCCGCTTATTGCTTTGAATTGCTTAGAAAAGTATCTGCAGGGGCAGGCGCTTGATCTCCTCGGCCTTGATGCCGAAGACTTCCTCGCTGTATTTGTCTATCTCCTCGGTCAGCACGGCGTAGGCCCCCGGATAAACGGAGCCCGGACCGCCCTGGGTTATGCAGGGGATAAAGTACTTGCTTCCGCAGCTTGAGCAGGCCCTTCTTGCGGCCTTGCGGCAGTCCTCGCGGGTCCAGCCCTTGAAGTCCATCTCCTTGTTGTCGATGTCTCCCATAAAGGTTATTTTGCCGCCGTATTTCTTAATGAGCTCCGGCACGTTGTTGGACCTCATGCAGCCCTGCCATACGTCTATGCCCATCTCTATCATGTAGGGCACGAGAGTCGCGGCATAGCTGTCGGCATGGTGGAAGACGAGCTCCACCCCATGGTCGTGATAGTAGCCGTATATCTGCTTGTAGGGCTCCAGGAAGAAATCGGCGAACATATCGGGGCTCATGAAGGTGCTTCTCTCGCCGCCCCAGTCGTCGTGATGGAAGATGGCGTCCGGATGAAGGTTGGAACAGATGCCCTCAGCCAGCTCCAGCTCCCAGTCGGTCAGGTACTTTATCAGGTCGTGCATTTCGTCCGGGTTGGTGATGTAATATGTCAGGGCGTTGCTTATTTCGCAAAGATGATGAGTCTGCTCGAAAAGGCCCGGGGCTATGAAGGTCGTCTTGTAAGCCATTGTGCCGTCTACGGCGTCGTATTGCGCCTTGAAGGAGCCCCATTCCTCGTCGGTAAACTTCAGCGGGGGCGCGTGAACATAATCGCGCCAATGTTCTATGTCCTTGACAACAATTTTATCGGGCGTGTGCACGGGGAAGGCGCCCGGCACGCCCTCGGGGAAGGAATTCGTCACGCCCCATGCGTTGACGACGTTCATCTGCCCCTTTGACAGGAGGGCGTTCGAATGCATGATATACGGGTGGAACAGGAACTGAAGCGCTTCATACTGGTTGACAAATCTGTCGGGGTTGCCGCCCCTGATCGTTTCCAGCATATTTTGCTTTGGCGTAAGCATAGACTATCCTCCCTATTCAAATGGTATTGTAATTATACACTGCTTTGCGCCAAAATGCAATCCGCTCGTTGTAAGCATTACACAAAACATAGCAAGGTAAAAGATAATGCTAAGATTCTTGAATGGGGTTCAAGAGACCGCCGGATAAAAAAAGGCCGCAGGCTTGCAAAAACAAGCCTGCGGCTCATTGGTCCGAGTGACTGGATTCGAACCAGCGGCCTCTTGAACCCCATTCAAGCGCGATACCAAGCTTCGCCACACCCGGATATTTACCGAAGCCCTAATATACTAGCATAAAGGCGCGGATTATGCAAGTCTTTTTTAAGGCTTGCAGCGGAGAAGATGAGCGGGGCGTCCAAATAAGGCGGTTATAAGCTTGCCGGAGGGGTCTATGCATAAAAAGCGCCGATATAAGACTTTTGAGTCTTTTAGGGCCTCTCGACGTCGCCGCCGAAAGCGGCGAACCTAAAGCGTATGCCGTTCTTCTCCATAATCCGACCAAGCTTCATATTCGGGAGTTTTCCAATCCCGTGCAGAAATTTTTGCAAACGCCGTGTAAAATTATGCTATTAGCTGGAGATTAATAAAAATATGTTGTTAAGATTTTTGTATTGCATTTTTTTAACTATAGGTATAAAATATGAAAAAAATGCAGGCACAGCAATTTAAATCGGTATGACTGCCCGAAAGACTCGAAATATACTTCATATCCGGAGACAGGAGGAAAAAGATGAAAAGAAAGTCAAGGTATTTACTCAGCGTATTATTGTGCATCTGCCTGATGGCCGCCTGCATGCCGCTAGCCGGCGCTGCCGCGGAAGCTGGCCAGTATGCCGACATGCGCTCCGAGGGGTATTGGTCCTACAACGCCCTTAACGCCGCTGTGGATAACGGCCTTCTCCAGGGCGACGAGAGCGGGAAGCTGAACCCCGCCGCGAAGCTTACCCGCGCCGAGGCTGCCAAGGTGCTGGCATCCGCGTTCGGAGCGACCGGACAAGCTTCCGTCAGCTTCAGCGACGTGGCCTCCGGAAGCTGGTATTACAAGTGGGTTGCGATAGCTGTTAAAATGGGCACCTTCAAGGGCAACGGCGACGGAACCTTCAATCCCAACGGCTGCATAACCCGGGAGCAGACCTTTACGGCGATTGCGCGCGCCCTTGGCATCAAGAGCGACGATTTGTCGCCTCTGAGTGCGTTTTCGGATAAGGACAGGATATCCGACTACGCAAAGGCCGGCCTTGCCGGCATGGTTTCAAGGGGCTACCTTAAAGGCTCCGAGGGCAGGCTCAACCCCAAGAGCTATATTACAAGGGAAGAATTTGCCCAGGTGATGTATAATATATTCAATATTTACTATATTGACATGCCTGGCGTATATGTAGGAAATTACAAGGGCTCCGTAATAATCAGCTCGCCCGGAGTTACCCTCAAGGATTCGACCGTTAAGGGCGACATAGTGGTTGCCGACGGCGTGGGAAGCGGGGACGTGGTAATAAATACCGTTACTATGGGCGGCAAGCTTGTGATTCGCGGAGGCGGCGCAAACTCTGTGAAGGTTATAAAACTGACTGTAGTGACTGCGCTGGCCGACGGAACGACAAAGAGCACCGACCTTGAGGTCGCGGTGCTGAGCACCGCCGAGGGCGGAACCAGGGTGGTCTTTGAGGATATGCCCGAGGGCACGAAAATAAAGATCGACACCGAATCGCTTGCAAGCGCTGGCATAACATCCGATAATCCCTTTACTATAGTGGCGCCCAAGACCGTTGAGATCACCGATATGAAGGGCAATTCCGTCGCGGACAGCAGCCTTGTAAAGATAACGACCCCGACTTCCGATACCGGCACATCCGGTGGTTCGGGAAGCGGCTCGGGCGGCGGCGGAACAACCGTCAAAGCCTACAAGGTGGGCTTTACGCTTGAGGATACTCAGACCGGGGAGAAGGTCGCCTCCACCTCCGAATTCTCAAAAACCACCGCAGTATCGACAGCCCTTCTGAACCTAATGACAGATTCGGCTAAGAAGGCCGAGATAGAGACCGTATTCGAAGGAAAGGGCTTGAGCGACGAGTTTGAGAGCCTTGTGACATATATGGGCGAAAGCCATACCGACGCCGAGCTTAAGGCGTATATCGACTCGCTTAACGCAGACCACGAGGTCCAATACTATATCGACGGAAGCAGCGTCGGAACATCGGCGGCGGCAATCAGCGATATAGGCAAGGACACGACCATAAGCGCCAGCCTTGGTCCCAAATCAACAAAGACCTATGTGGCCGAGTGCGCTTCTCTGAACGTTAAGCTGATTGTGACGGTTCAGTTCAGTTGAGCCGCATTGAGGGAAGCGTGAAACCACTGCCGTAAACGGTGCCGCCGGGAGCAAGGAAAATGGAATTCCGGGCTCCCGGCGGCAAGTCATAGCTGCGGCGCGGGTTAAGGAAAAGAATGAAAAAGAAGCATACAGTACTTGCCGTTTTAGCTGTTTCGCTTGCCGCGCTTATTGGCGTAAGCGCATGGCAGCAGGACAACATCAGGGCGTTCATATACGCTATGACGGCAAGCAGCGGCGAGCTGCTCGCAAGGCAAAAGGAGTCGGAGGCGCAGCTCAAGGCCGCCATAGCAAAGGAGGGCTTTAAAGCTCCTGAAATAGACGGCGGGAAAATCGCCGCAGCCCTGAATGAAAACAAGTCCTCAAGGGAAATCGCCGAGCAAATTCTGAGAGAAGCAAAAGGCGGCTCGCAAGGAGCTTTGCCAGACAAAACGGCTGAGTCCGAAACCGGCTCGCCCTCTGCCGGATCCGCTTCCGCAGGGACTGAAGAATCCGGCGCCGGGCAAACGGAAGACGGGAGCGATTTCGGCAAAGAAACAAAAAGCGCGGAAGCCGGCGAGGCGGAGCTTGAAAACCAAATAAATCTCCGCATAGCCCAGCTTTATGTGATAGAGGCGGCGTACAACCAAAAAATCGACGCGGTGATAGAAAAAGCCAAAGAGGAATACTACGCTCTGCCGGCAGGCGAGAGGACCAAAGCTAAGAAATACGACATTATTATTAGCAAGGTCCACGAGCTTACCGATCTTGAGATAGCCTGCGACAGAGAGGTTGACGCCGTAGTGGAGGAGCTGGAAGGCATTTTGAAGGACGCCGGGAAAAGCACCGAGATTTGCGGCCAGATACTGGAATACTACAATAACGAAAAAGCCGATCGCAGAGCTTATTTTTTGGCGTATATCAAGGAACGAAAGCAATAAAGCAAGCAGGGCGCCCGGACGCCCTGCTTGCTATTTTAAGCTTATAAGTGCTTGCTGAAAAAGTCCAGCATAGTCAGAAAATTGTCGGCGCTGCAAAAGCCCTTTTCTGAATGGCCCAAATTTTCATGCACCACAAGGCTGACCCTGCCGGGCCCGCATGTCCTTTCTATCTTTTCGGCAAGCAGGGTGCTGTGCTGAAGCGGCACTGCGACGTCGCGGGCCCCGTGCTGAAGCATTAGCGGGGGGATATCCTTATGCACATAGCTTATGGGGCTGATAAGCTTGAGCATGTTTTTGTCGCGCGTAAAAGCAGCTCCGTATGAAGGAGACCCTTCCGCCGCCGAATCCTCTCTAGCGGAAGCCGGGAGCAAACCGTTTTCGACAAGAAAAGCCCTGTTGTCTGCCGCGAGATCCGAAGGGCCGTACATGGAGATCACAGCCTGAAGCGCGCTGGAGCAGCCCTCCCAGCCGTAATGCCCGCCCTCGTATTCGGGATGCCCGGCCGTAAAGGCCATCATGAGAGCCAGATGGCCGCCGGCGCTGTCGCCTATCATTCCGAAGCGGGCGGGATCGAAGCCGTAGCGCGCAGCGTTGGCGCGCGCCCAGCGTACGGCGGTTTTTACGTCAAAAAGAAACTCCGGAAAAATCGCGCCGGGCGCAAGCCTGTAATCCACCGTCATGACGGCGTATCCGAAATCAAGAAACCTGATGACAAAGTCCAGAGCTCCGAAGCTTCTGCTGCCCATTGACCAGCCGCCGCCGTGCACGTAGACGATCAGAGGGAAAGGACCCGACCCGGAAGCGGGCAGGTACACGTCCAAAAGCTGCTGGGGCAGAGCGCCGTACTGAATATTGAGAAATTTGTTTTTTATTCTTGAGGGGTCAAATTCCGATGGTATCGTTATGCTCTCAAACGCCGCCCTCTGCTCGGCGGTCAGAACAGGTGCTGGAATTTTACTCATATATACCCCTTCCTGCCATAATCAGGCTTTAATTTTTAATATTGTAGCACATGCGCCCGGCTGGACGCAAAGACAAAAAGGGCAGCGGAGAGCTTTCCGCTGCTCTTTATTTCACTTGTATAAATGTATCACATAGTCGGCTTCCCGGTTTGCGGCCTTCGCTTCCCTTACCCTCTTGACCGACCTGCAGGCGGCCCTGACGAGAGCGATATAAAGCATTATCACCAGAGATACCGCGACAACCAGAACGATAAAAAGGAACATGTCCTTTCCGCTCATTCCGATGGGCTTAAAGCTGGGGTCGTATCCCCCTGTATTTTTTAGAAAATTGTACCAGGCCATGGCTGCATCCTGCGGATTAGTCGGATCGGCCATTTTCAATAAAACGGATTTGCCGTAGCTCAGGAGCGGAAAATAAAGCTGGGCCACAAAGAAATGAGACAGGTACATCGGCAGCGATATTCTTCCCAGCGCGCGGAAAAAGCCCTTGTTCAGGCGCCGCGACAAAAGCGTGACGTTGAGGAACGAGAGCAGGATAATCAGCAATATATAGACTATCCGGCGGAAGTTGTCCATGCCTATCGGCTGGCAAACGGTGAGGGCAAAAAAACGATATATGGCGTAGACCTCGGCCAGCGACAAAATTATTTGCCAAAATAGGCCAAATTTTATTTTCAGCAAACGCTCGTACAGGCCAAATATGGCTATCCCCAAGGCTATTTCGGCAACCGCCTTGACCATGCCGGCGGTAAGAAAGCCCATCTTTATGCTGAAATCAAGCACAAGGGAAGAATTCAGCGTAAAATATGAGTAAAATAAAACGCCGATTGCCGGCGCGGCAAACATAGTAAAGTCGTTGTATTTATACAGGGCAAAGGTGTACAGATAGCCGGCAAGCAGCAGGGCCGTTAAAAACCACATGGGTATGTTGGGGGCCGCGCCGTTGTTGAAGCCGAAGGGCGTGCCGACCATCATGGTAAACTCCCATTCGGAATTTTGGACGACGCGCAGAGTGTTTTCGTTGAGAGAGCTGGGCAGCAGAAAAAAATATATGAACATTACGACCAGTATTACTGGATAGACGGTCTTGAGCCTGCCGAGGACATATCCGGCCGCTTTTTGGGCCGCCTCCTTCATCGTGACGGGAGACTCGCGGCCGGAAAGACTGCGCCTAGCCGACAGCGCCATGGCAAAGCCCGCAAGGACGAAGAAAAATTCCACCGCGCCGGAGCCGGAGAGCAGGATTTGGCGCTTGGGAAAGAACATTTCAAAGTGGTAAAGGCATACTAAAACAGTGAATATGAAGCGCCACAGCTCCACCGTCGCAACCCTTTCGCCCTGAAGCGGCAGCGAGGGGGCAGGTTGCGCAGGAGAAGCTGCGCTTTTCCCGTATGCCTGCGGCGGATAGGGGTATCCGGTACGCTTAGGGGCAGGAAAAAGAGACATGTTCTTGCCTCCCGTTATTAAAATCTTAAACACATTATAATAAAAACTCAGGCAAAAAGGGAAGTAGCCGGAGTAACTACTATTTTTCGCCCGGATTATAAACGTAATGCCGGGCAATTGACAAAAGAAAAACCGCCCTGAGAAGGCGGAGGCCGTCCTCCTATCTCGGGGCGGTTAAATTAGGTCTTGGAAAGAAGCTCCTTAAGACTCGCCTCAACCTCGGCGGCGGGAGCGCGGCCGCGGCTCTCTTTCATCACAGCGCCGATAAGAGCCTTCAGGGCCTTTTCCTTGCCGCCTCTGTAGTCGCTCGCAGCGGCGGCGTTTTCGGCAATTGCCTTGCGGCAAAGAGCGTCCACGTCCACTCCGGCCGGCTCCAGCTCCTCCGGCGACAGCAGCTCGGCAGCGCTCTTGCCGGTTTCCAGCATGCGCGACAGCGTCTGCTTTGCGACGTTGCGGTTGATTTTGCCGGCTTCCATTAAAAGTATCAGCTCACGGAGCTGCTCGGCGGAAACGGGAGGCAGCCATTCCTCGCGGGCGGCTTCGGTGCTTATAAAGCTGAACATGGAGGTAACGATGAAGGTTGCGGCGATTCTGGGGGAAGCGGTCTGATATGAGGCGGCTTCAAAATAGTCCGATACCCTCCGGTATTTGGCTATCATTGCCGCGTCCGCTTCCGGTATGCCCAAAACGTCCACATAGCGCCTTTTCCGGGCGTCCGGGAGCTCCGGCAGCGAGGCCCTCAGGGCTTCTATTTCCTCGTCCGTCAATACTATCGAGATGATGTCGGGCTCGCGAAAATACCTGTAGTCGTCGGCGTTTTCCTTGCCACGCATGGCGGAGGTCTCGCCGCTGTAGGCGTCGTAGCGGCGGGTTTCCTGCTCGACGACGCCGCCGGACTCCAGTATGTCCCTCTGCCGCTCGTATTCGTGCTCGATAGCCGAGGCGACGGATACGAAGGAGTTGAGATTCTTTATTTCGCATCTGGTGCCGTAGGACGAGGCGCCGGGCGCGCGCAGCGAGATGTTTACGTCGCAGCGGAGGGAGCCCTCCTGCATGCGGCAGTCCGAAACGCCAGCCGCGCGCAGCGTGAGCTGAAGCTTCTCGAGGTATTCAACGGCCTCCTCCGCGCTCCTGATGTCCGGCTCGGACACGATCTCTATCAGCGGGACGCCGCCGCGGTTGTAGTCCACGAGCACCTTGCCTCCGGCGTGGATAAGCTTGCCGGCGTCCTCCTCGATGTGTATGCGCGTGATATTGATCCGCCTGCCGTTTTTGAGCTCGACATAGCCGCCGGTGCAGAGGGGCCTGTCATACTGGGATATCTGGTAGGCCTTGGGCAGGTCGGGATAGACGTAATGCTTCCTGTCCATGCGGGAATATTTGTTTATGCGGCAGTTGAGCACAAGTCCGGCCTTGACCGCGTATTCGACCGCCTGCCTGTTCAGGACGGGCAGGGAGCCGGGCTGGCCGGTGCAGACGGGGCAGCAGTGGGTGTTGGGCTCGCCGCCGAAGGCGGTGGTGCAGCCGCAGAATATTTTGGACTTGGTGGACAGCTCGACATGCGTTTCAAGCCCGATAACCGTTTCCCACTTCATCACAGAAGCACCCCCATGCCCGAATTTTTCAGGTATTTGCCTCCGGTCTCCCTTTCAAAGGCGCAGGCTGCGTTTAAAATCGTGCCCTCGTCGAAATGCCTGCCTATGAGCTGCATGCCTATCGGCAGACCGCCGCCGCCAAAGCCGCAGGGTATTGACACGGCGGGCAGGCCGGCTATGTTGATCGTTACCGTGCAAATGTCCATGGCGTAGTTTTCAACTGCGGACATTTTCATGCTTTCGCCGCTCTTTATGGCTGTAATCGGAGTCGTCGGCGCCAGGAGAAAATCGCAGCCGTCAAGGGCCTTCCTGAACTCGTCCCTGATTTTGGCCTGCAGGAGCTTGGCTTTTTTATAATACGCATCGAAATAGCCGGCGCTCAAAACGTATGTGCCCAGCAGGATGCGCCGCTTGACCTCCGGACCGAAGCCCTCGCTTCGGGTTTTGCATATCATTTCGTCCAGGCTGTCGAAGTCTTTGGCGCGGTAGCCGTAGCGTATCCCGTCGTACCTTCCGAGGTTGGAGGAGGCTTCCGCGCAGGCGAGGATATAGTATACCGGCAGGGCGTACCCTATGCCGGGCAGATCGCAATCCACAAGCTCCGCCCCGAGAGCCCTGTATAAGGACATGGCCTCTTGCAGAGCCTTGGCAACCTCGGGGCTGACGCCCTCGAAAAACTGGGGCGCTATGCCTATCCTTGAGCCGCGAAGGGGCCTGTTCAGACTCCCCGCCGTTTTTCCGGTACCGGCGGAGGTCATGTCGCCCTCGTCGCGCTCGGAGATAGCGTCTAAAACCAGGGCGGCGTCCTCGGCGCAGGCGGTTATGGGCCCTATCTGGTCAAAGGATGAGGCGTAGGCTATCAGGCCGTTTCTTGAAACGGCGCCGTAGGTGGGCTTCAGCCCGACCACGCCGCAGAAGGAGGCGGGCTCGCGTATGCTTCCGCCGGTATCCGAGCCTATGCCGTAGACGGAGAGGTTGGCTCCCACAGCGGCTGCCACTCCGCCGGAGCTGCCGCCCGCCGCATGCTCAAGGTTCATAGGGTTTTTGGCGCCGCCGAAATAGGAATTTTCGCAGGTGGAGCCCATGGCGAACTCGTCCATGTTGCCCTTGCCGATAAGCACCGCGTTTTGGCTTTTCAGCAACCCCCAGACCTTTGCGTCAAAAACGGGAACATAGTTTTCAAGCATCCGGGAAGCGCAGGTGGTCTTCAGCCCCGCTGTGGAAATGTTGTCCTTTAAAACAAAGGGTATGCCCTCAAGAGCCTGCAGCGGCTCGCCCCGGCTGAGCTTTTCGTCGGTTTTGGCCGCGGCCTCCATAGCCGTTTCGGCTGTAATGGATATGAAGGCGTTGAGCCGGCCGTTTTCACGCTCGGCGGCCTCCAAATAAAGCCTTGTCAGCTCGCGGCAGGATATCTGCTTTGAGGTAAGAAGGCTCCGGATGCGCTTTATTCTGCTCATTGCCCTATCCTCTCCCGCGGACGACAAAGAAGCCGTCGCCGGATTCCATGGCGTTTTTCAATATCAGCTCGGGCTCATATGAGGCGGCCGTTACATCGGGCCGCAGGCGGATAGCCGGGCCGTCCTCCGCCTCAACGTCATAGCCGGAGGCATCGACGGAAGCTACGGCGTCGGCAAAAGCTATTATTCCGTTCAGATCCCCGGTTATTTCTTCAAGCTGCTCCTCGGAGACATACAGCTTGGCCAGGGCAGCTATCCTTCGCACCTCGTCGTGCGTTACCATAAATAAACCTCCCTTGGGCTGTTTAGCCGGATTAATGCCGCTATTATCTGATTTTTATGTGGACCTCTCTAAGCTGCTGCTCCGTGACCTCGCTCGGCGCGCCGAGCATGAGGTCCTGCGCGTTGCCGTTGAGAGGAAAGGCTATGACGTCTCTTATGGTTTCCTCGCCGGCCAGCAGCATCACCATGCGGTCTATTCCGGGGGCCATGCCCGCGTGGGGCGGCGCCCCGTATTGGAAGGCGGTGTACATCGCGCCGAACCTGGCTTCCAGCTCGGCTTCGGTATAGCCGGCAATTTCAAAGGCCTTCTTCATAATTTCCGGGTTGTGGTTTCTGACCGCGCCGGAGGAGAGCTCCACGCCGTTGCAGACTATGTCATATTGGTAGGCAAGTATTTTCAGCGGGTCGTTGTTGAGCAGCGCGTCCAGGCCGCCCTGGGGCATGGAGAAAGGATTGTGGGTAAAGTCTATTTTATGCGTTTCCTCGTTGTATTCATACATGGGGAAGTCCAGCACAAAGCAGAACTCGAAGGCGTCCTTGTCCGTCAGACCAAGCTGCTCGCCCAGCCAGCCGCGTATCTGGCCGGCAAACCTGTCAACCTCGGACGGCGCGGCGGAGATGAAAAAGAGCGTCTGTCCCTCACTGATGCCGAGAGAATCGATAAGCTCCCTCTTCTGCTCCGCAGACAGGAATTTTTCTATGGGGCCCTTGAACTCCCCGGAGCTGAGCGTGATATAGCCCAGCCCCTTCATGCCGATATCGAGGGCGAACCTGAGCGAGCCTTCAAAAAAGCTCCGCGGACGTCCCGAGCAATCGGCGACAATGCCGCGTACCGGCTTATTTTTAAAGGCGGCAAACTCGACGCCGCGGAAAAAGTCCGTGAGGTCGCATATAGTCAGCGGATTGCGGAGATCCGGCTTGTCGGTGCCGTATTTCAGCATCGCCTCGGCGTAGCTCAGGCGCTTGAACGGGGGCGGGGATACCCGCTTGCCGCCGCCGAATTTGACAAAAGCTCCGTAAAGCACCTGCTCGGCGACCTGGAAAACGTCCTCCTGCTCGGCGAAGGACATCTCAAAGTCGAGCTGATAGAACTCCCCGGGGGATCTGTCGCCGCGCGCGTCCTCGTCCCTGAAGCAGGGTGCGATCTGGAAGTACCTGTCGAAGCCCGCAACCATCAAAAGCTGCTTGAATTGCTGCGGCGCCTGGGGCAGGGCGTAGAACTTGCCTTTATGCTTTCTGCTGGGCACAAGATAATCGCGGGCGCCCTCGGGCGAGGAGCAGGTGAGGATGGGTGTCTGTATCTCGGTAAAGCCCAGCTTTTCCATTTCGCTCCTAAGGAAGCTTATCACCCTGGAGCGCAGCATTATGTTGCCGTGTATAACGGGATTGCGCAGGTCCAGATACCTGTATTTAAGCCTGACCTCCTCCCTGGTGGAGGTGGAGCTTGATATTTCAAAGGGGAGCATGCCGCGGCAGGGGCCCAGCACCTCAAGGCTTTCCGCCCTGACCTCAACCAGGCCGGTTTCAAGCTTGGGGTTTACCGTTTCGGCGTCCCTGGCGACTACCGTACCGGTTACCGAAACCACCGCCTCGCGGTTTACGCCCTCCAGCATGGAGTCGTCATGGAACACTATTTGAGTGACTCCGTAATGATCGCGCAGGTCCATAAACTTTATGCCGCCGTGGTCGCGTACGGTTTCCGCCCAGCCGGAAAGCCTGACTTTTTGTCCTATGTCGCTTATTCTGAGCTGCGAGCAAGTGTGTGTTCTCAGCATATGTTACCTCCGAAATGCAAAAGACCCGGAAACTACTGAAGTAATTTCCGGGACGAGATTATAGCGCGATATGCGATATCGAAGCCTAATCCCGCGGTGCCACCCGCATTGGCACGTTGTGCCCACTTTGATATTTTGTTTCCGGTATATCGTAAAATATACAAAGAGCGTTCCCCGGCTTACTACTCTTCCGAATCGCGCTTCCAGTCGCCGACGCGAAATCCCTGTCGGAATTTCCATTTAAGCGGAGTCTCTTTGCCGCATTATATTTTATTCATTTGCTCCTGTCAACAGCATTATGATAAAAAAGCCGCAATATTAGCCGTCCGCTTCGGACCGCTTTTGCAGCGATTTCAATATGTCCGCCAGCTCCAGCCAGCCGCCCACTCTCAGATAATCGCATCCGGGCTCTATTTCGTCCCGCTCGGCCCTGTACTGGCAGTCGGCTCCGCTGTCGTACCAGACCGGAAAAATGCCCGCGTCCGCCGCGCCCGCGACGTCGGCGCGGCGGTTGTCGCCGCAGTACCATACCCTGTCCGGGCTTAAGCCCGCCTTTTTCAGCGCCGCTTGAAAAATAAGCCTGTTCGGCTTGCGCAGGGCGTATTCGCAGGAAGCCATAAAAAACTCAAAGCGGTTGTTCGGGATAAGCCGGTTGACGCGCTCGGCCAGGTTTTCGCCGCAGAAGGACAGGTTGCTTATCACCGCGCTGCGTATGCCGAGCGAGTTGATAAGCTCTATGAGCGTTCCTATGTTCGGCATGGGGGAGCCCGGGGCGGCGGAGTCCCAGAATACGCGCTCCAGCTCTACCGGCGGCAGGTCGAATTCCAGTCCGAGGTAATCGTAAAGCAGGCGGTTTTTGTTAATCGCCATGAATTCCACGTCATGCGACAGAACCAAATCGGATGCTGCGGCAAAAAAATCGCCGTAAAGCCCGGCCATTTCCTCCGCCGTATGGCCGCCGGGGTTTTTGACTGCGTGAGCAAGCACGGCCTCATACCCTTTGGCGCGCTCAAAGGCGGGCTCGTAAACCAGGGTATGGCCGTAGTCGAACAATATCATTTCCGGTTTTTTCATGTGCCGCCTCCGCTCTTCACTGCGGTCATTATATATAAATCTTACTTGTCCGGCAAGTGCAAATTGACATGCAAGGCAAGGCATAGTATTGTATAGTAAATAAAATATCTGCAAGGGGGTTTTGCGTTAATGTACGAGGCATTGTTTACGCCGCTGAAAATCGGGGGAGTAACGCTGAAAAACAGGGTGATACTCTGCGCTATGGGCGGCACCGCGCCATTTGAGCATTTCGGCAACAGGTACAATGAAAAGATCAGGGATTACTATATTGAACGCTGCAAGGGAAACGTGGGGCTGATCATACCTGGCGTGACCGGGGTCAGCACCGGGTTCGGCTGGCTCTACGAATCCAGAGACGTTTTTCTGGGGCCGATCAAGGCGCTTATGGAGGAAATCCATTCCTACTGCACAAAGTACTTTTTGCAGCTTGGAGCGGGCTTCGGCCGCGCCCAGTTCCCGTTCCCAGGCATGCCGGAGGAAGTCGTAAAAAGGATGAACGTAGCCCCGTCTGACGGCTTGCCGAACGTCTGGATGCCCGAGACAAAGCACAGGGCGCTTACCGAAAGGGAAATCGAGGATATAATTAAGGCCTTCGGGAAAACCGCCGCTCTGTGCAGGGAGGCCGGCATAGACGGGGTGGAGATACACGCCGTGCATGAGGGCTATCTCCTCGACCAGTTCGCCATCAAAAACATCAACCGCAGAACGGACAAATACGGCGGCTCGCTTGAAAACCGCCTGCGCTTTGCAACCGACATAATTAGAGAAATAAAGAAAACCTGCGGGGCGGATTACCCCGTCAGCGTCCGGTACAGCGTTTCAAGCAAAATGAGGGGCTTCAACCAGGGAGCGCTTCCGGGAGAGCCTTACGAGGAATTCGGCAGGAGCATGGAGGAGAGTCCCGCCGCCGCGCGGATCCTGGAGGAGGCCGGGGCCGACCTGCTCAACGCCGACAACGGCTCCTATGATTCGTGGTTCTGGGCGCATCCGCCCATGTATATGCCGCCGGCCTGCAATCTTCCCGAGGTGGCGTACATCAAAAACTTCGTAAAAATACCAGTGGCCTGCGCCGGGCGCATGGAGGACCCGGCGACGGCGGCCGAAGCCGTCGCCGGCGGAAAAATAGACGCGGTGGGAGTGGCGCGCCAGTTCCTTGCCGACCCGCTGTGGCTCAACAAGGCGCGCGAGGGCAAAACGGACGACATACGCCCCTGCATAGCCTGCCACAACGGCTGCTTTGCCGTGACGAGCTACAAGGGCAAGCCCATAGCCATGTACGGCATGGCCCGCTGCGCGGTCAACCCGGCCGCCATGGAGGAGAAGGCCTACGAGCTGAAGCCCGCCGCCGCAAGGAAAAAGGTGGCCGTGGTGGGCGGCGGCATAGGCGGGATGGAAGCCGCGAGGCTGCTGAAGCTGCGGGGCCATGAGGTCGTTTTGTTTGAAAAGACGGGCGAGCTGGGCGGAGTGTTCATAGCCGCCGCCGCTCCGGATTTCAAGGAGAAGGACAAGCTTCTTATAAAGTGGTATAAGAAGCAGCTTTCGGATCTTAATGTAGACGTAAGGCTGAATACCGAAGCCGGGCCGGAGAACCTGCGAGGCTTTGACGAGGTTATCATAGCCACCGGAGCCAGACCCAGGAAGCTGCCGGTCCCGGGGCTTGACGGCGCGGGCGTGATTGAGGCCGTCGAATACCTGCGCGGATATAAGGATGCGGGACAAAGCGCCGTTATTATCGGAGGCGGGCTGACAGGCTGCGAGATAGCCTACGATATGGCTTTAAAGGGGAAAAAGGCCGTTATAGTTGAAATGCAGGACGACATATTGAAGGTGGACGGCCTGAGCGCCGCAAATTCAAACTTTCTGCGCGAGGCGATAAGGTATTACGGCATAGGGGTCTATCTTGAACACACCCTGGCGAAGGTATCGCATGAGGGAGGCCGCGTTAAAGCCGCCGTCAAGGACAGGGACGGCAGGGAAACCGAGCTTGAGGCCGACAGCGTTATACTTTCGGTCGGCTATATTCCGGATGCGGCGCTTTCCGAAAAGCTCCCCGGCGCCCGGGTCATAGGCGACGCAAAGCAGGTGGGCAACCTGAAAAATACTATTTTCAGCGCCTACGACGCGGCGTACGCTATTTAAACGCCTTAAACTGCTGCGAGGAAGTCCCGAAGCCTGCCGGCGCGGTTCCGGCCGCAGGCCGAAGCGTTTATTTTGGCGCGGCGGAATAAGGGGCGTTGCTTGAATATAGAAAAAGAAGGCGCATACAGGCAAATGGCAAATAAAGATTATTCCGTTGAAGTTATGCTGCGCAACAGCGGGCAATACAGGCTGATATTATTTGGGCTTGTTTCCGGACTTTGCGGCGGCGTTGCCGCCGTGCTGTATAGATTCGCGCTCAATCGGGCCGAAACTCTGCGCGCCTGGTTTTATGGCCTTGCCGGGACGCCGATTAAAACCGCAGTCTTGTTTGCCGTTCTTTTGCTGCTGGGCTTCGCAACCGGCAAAATAACCCAAAGCTCACCCCTGATAATGGGGAGCGGCATACCTCAGGTTAAGAGCCAGGTCTTGGGCTATATATCGCCGAGGTGGCTGCCTGTGCTGGTCAAGAAATTTTTGGGCGGGGCGCTGTGCGCGCTGGGAGGTCTTGCGCTCGGCAGAGAAGGGCCGTCGATACAGCTGGGGGCAATGGCGGCGCAAGGAGCGGCCGAAAAGCTTAAATGCTCGGAAACCGAGAAAAAGTATCTTGTTACCTGCGGCGCCTGCGGGGGGCTGGCGGCCGCCTTCAACGCTCCGCTGGCGGGAATGATGTTCGGCCTTGAGGAAATATATAAAAATTTTTCCGCGATTGCGCTGTTTCCCGTAATGGCGGCGGCAATTGCGGCCGATCTTGTATCAAAAGCATGCTTTGGAATAAAGGCCAGCTTGGATATGGGAATAGCAAGGCTGCTGCCTTTGAAGTACTACCTTCTATTTGCGCTGATCGGTATGCTGATGGGCGCTTTCGGAGCCTTCTATAATAAATTTCTTATAGCCCTGCAAAGGGTTTATAAGAAGCTTCCGGTGCCGCTCTGGGCCAGAATAATGATACCTTTTGCTGTCGCGGGAATAGTCGGCCAGTTCTGCCCGGAGCTGCTTGGCGCGGGACATGCCTTGATTGAAAGGCTTACCGACGGAGGCGTCGCTCTGCCTGTAACTCTGGCTCTGCTTGCGGGAAGATTCCTGTTTTCCATGATTTGCTTCTGTTCGGGCGCACCGGGCGGCATTTTTCTGCCGCTGCTGGTTCTGGGCGCTATCGCCGGATCGGCATGCGGCGATTTAGCGATGACTTTTCTGGGCTTTCAGCGGAGCGATATGATAAGCTTTATGCTGCTAGGGATGGCGGGCATGTTTGCCGGCATAGTAAGGGCCCCTATAACGGGCGTCATACTGGTAATGGAAATGTCCGGCTCGCTTACCCAAATGGCGGGCGTTACCATAACGGCCTGCTGCGCGACGCTTACGGCGAATTTTTTGGGCAGCCCGCCGATTTACGACTCGCTTATGGCAAATTATACCGGGGCGGGCGAGCGCGGCGAGGAGGGCTGCAAAAAGGACAACTGCATTATCGAGCATCTGGTTCCCCTGCACAGCGCAATAGCCGGCAGCACAGTATCCTCGCTGAAAATGCCCGGCGGCTGCCTTATAATATCCGTCAATAGGGGAAATGAAAAGATAATCCCTAACGGAGGGACGGTTCTGCAGGCAGGCGACCTGCTGCATATAGCCTGTCCGAGGGGCGTTAAGGATGATTTGAAGAAGCTTCTGGACAAAACGGAGGGCATATGATTATTGATGTTGACTTGCTTTTAACGGGATGATATTATCTTTTGTGTTTTAAATCGCATGACGGCATCGGCCCGAGGGACGCCGGAAAACAACTGCGGAGGTATATATGGTTCAGCAGAACATGGATTATATAAAGAACTATGACCCGGAGGTCGCCAGGGTTCTGGATCTTGAGCTGCAAAGGCAGCGGAACAACATAGAGCTGATAGCCTCGGAAAACCTGGTCAGCGCCGAGGTTATGGCCGTAATGGGCTCCGTCCTTACCAACAAATACGCCGAGGGCTACCCAGGCCACAGGTATTACGGCGGCTGCGAATATGTGGATATGGCGGAAAATCTATGCATTGAGCGGGCGAAGATGATATTCGACGCCCCCTATGCCAACGTCCAGCCGCACAGCGGCGCTCAGGCAAACCAGGCCGTGTATCTCGCGCTCTGCAAGCCGGGCGACACGGTTATGGGAATGGATCTGTCCAACGGCGGCCATCTCACCCACGGAAGCCCGGCCAATTTTTCCGGCAAAATTTATAACATTGTTTCCTACGGCGTAGATCCCGCAACGGGGCTGATAGACTACGGACAGGTGCGGGAGCTTGCGCTCAAGCACAAGCCGAGAATGATAATAGCGGGCGCTTCGGCCTACCCCAGGGTCATCGACTTCAAGTTTTTCGGCGACGTGGCCAAGGAGGTCGGAGCCTACCTTATGGTGGATATAGCCCATATAGCGGGGCTGGTGGCGGCGGGAGAGCACCCAAGCCCGGTCCCCTACGCCGACATAGTGACCACCACTACGCATAAGACCATGCGCGGGCCGAGGGGCGGAATAATACTCAGCAAGGATGAGAGGATCGCGAAAAAAATAAACAGCGCCGTCTTCCCCGGCACGCAGGGCGGTCCGCTCATGCACATAATCGCGGCCAAGGCCGTGGCTCTCGGCGAGGCGCTGAGGCCAGAGTTCAAGACATACCAGCATCAGATCGTGGCCAATGCCAGGGCGCTGGCCGACACCCTGCTGGAGGGCGGCGCGGAGCTGGTTTCAGGAGGAACGGACAACCACCTTATGCTGATGGATCTGAAAAAGCTGGATATAAGCGGCAAGGAGCTGGAGGTGCGTCTCGACTCGGTGCGGATAACCGCAAATAAAAACAAGGTTCCGGCGGACCCCAGAGGCGCGGACGAGACTTCCGGTATACGCCTCGGCACACCGGCCGTAACGACCAGAGGCTTCAAGGAAGAGGAGATGAGGGAAGTCGGCAGGCTGATATGCATGGCGGCCTTCGACTTCAAGGAAAAGCGCAAGGAGATACTCGAAAGAGTCTCGGCCCTGTGCAAAAGATACCCGATATATGAAAATTGAAATAGGGCGAGCGGCGGGGCGGGATAACCTCCCCGCCGCGTTTATAACCCGTCAAGCTCCAGCAATCCTTTTTTCGCCCCCGCATAGCCGCGCAAAGGGCGGCGGAAAGCGCCGGCTGATTGACTTAATGCGGCTTCACGGGGTATACTAAGGCAAATATGACGGCGGAGGGCGATAATTTGAGCGGCGAATGGTCATTGAGGGAATTGTACGAGGGTTATGACGACCCGGCTTACAAGAGGGATTTGGAAAGGGCCGACGGGCTGTGCCGGAGCTTTGCCGACTTTGCGTCAAGGCTGGAGGGAGAGCCGGCAGGCATAATCAAAGAGGGAATACTGCTGATGGAGGACATGGAGGCCGTATTTACTAACCTTATCCTCTTTGCCAATTTGAAGCAAGCCGTCAATACAGCCGACGCCGAAAGCTCCTCCATGCTCGGCAGGCTCATGGCGAAGGTCAGCTCTACGGCGGGGCCGCGCACGGCGTTTTACCGCTATATTGCGGAATTGGATGAGCTTGAGGAAGCGATAGCCTCCGACCCGCTTTTGGAGGAATACGCTTACCTGCTCCGCAGCATAAAAAAGGACGGCAAATATCTGCTTGACAAGAAGACTGAGGAGGCCATGTCTCTGTTTTCCATCAGCGGTTCGGGAGCCTGGGGCGATTTGCAGCAGTACCTTACCTCCACAGTTCCTGTCGAATTCAGAGGGAAAAAGACGAGCCTTTCGGACATACGCAACAAGGCCTACGATCCGGACCCGGCGGTCCGCCGGGAGGCTTACGAGGCCGAGCTTGCCTGCTACGACAGGATCAAGGACGCCGTGGCCTTTGCGCTCAACAGCATCAAGCTGGAAGTCCTGAACGGCTGCCGCCTGAGGGGCTTCGAGTCCCCGCTGCAGCAGACGCTGCATAACGCGCGCATGAAAAGGGAAACTCTCGAGGCGCTGCTGGCCGCGATGCGTGAATATCTGCCTAAATTCCGCGAATATCTGAAGGCAAAGGCCAGACTTCTCGGCCATGAGGGAGGGCTGCCCTGGTACGACCTGTTTGCCCCCATTGGCGGTTATGACAGGCGCTTCACGGCCGAGGAGGCGGGCAAATATCTTGTCGGGCTGTTTGAGGGCTTCGACGCCGAGCTGGCGGGAATGGTTAAAAAAGCCTTCGACGAGGCCTGGATAGACTTCTACCCCCGATCCGGAAAGGCTGGAGGCGCCTTCTGCTGCTATATACACACCATTAAGCAAAGCCGCGTGCTGGCCAATTTTGACGGCAGCTTTTCGGATGTGGTTACACTGGCGCATGAGCTGGGGCACGCCTTCCACAACCACAATCTGAACGGAAACCGCATTTTGAACACCAGCTATTCCATGCCCGTCGCGGAGACGGCCTCGACCTTCAACGAAATAGTCGTCGTGAACGCGGCGATAAGGGCCGAGAGCGACCCGGCTCTCAAGCGGGCGCTGATTGAGAGCCGGCTTATGGACGCCACGCAGATAATCTGCGACATATATTCAAGATACCTGTTTGAAACCGCCGTGTTTTCCGCAAGGGACGAGGAGTTCATGTTCCCCGACAGGCTCTGCCAAATGATGCTCGAGGCCCAGAAGGAGGCCTATGGAGACGGACTTGACCATAACGCCCTGCATCCCTACATGTGGCTGTGCAAGAGCCACTACTACAGCGGCGGCCAGAGCTTTTACAATTTCCCCTACGCCTTCGGAGGGCTGCTCGCAAGGGGCTTGTACGCGAGGTATGAGAAGGAGGGCAAAGCCTTTGTCCCTCTCTACAAGAAGCTGCTCAACGCCACAGCCCTGACGGACGTGGAGGACGCCGCCCTCGTCGCGGGCATAGACCTTGCCCGGCCCGAGTTCTGGCGCGAAAGCCTGCAGGCCCTCGCAGACGAGATAGATCAGTTCAAAGAATTGTGCGGCAAATAGCGCGCCGAGTGAAAATAGCCGGAGCAAAAAGCCGCCCGCGCGGGCGGCTTTCGCATGACTAGGTGCACGCAGGCGGCTTTTATCCGGAACAAGACGGGATCAGATAATTACACGATTATCTAAAATTTTATCATATTTTAACCGTTTTCATCTTTACGGAGCTGCAAATATATGCTAGTATGTCGGTAAAACACAAATATATGACAAATATTAGTAAGGGATCATGTGCAAATGAGCTTGACAGTAAACAATCTTACAAAAAGCTACGGCGACAAGGTGGTTGTGGACCATTTAAGCTTCGCAATGGAAAAGCCAGGCGTCTACGCGCTTCTGGGCACAAACGGAGCCGGAAAAACGACTTCCATACGCATGATGCTGAACATGCTGTCCAGGGACGAGGGCGAGGTGCTGTGGAACGGAAGGCCGCTGGACACCTCGGTCTGCAACGTGGGCTACCTGGCTGAGGAAAGGGGCCTGTACCCAAAGTACACGCTGATGGATCAGCTGATGTATTTTGCTGAGCTGCGGGGGTTAGACAGGGCGGAGGCGAAGAAGCGCATACGCTACTGGTCCGGCAGGCTGGAGCTTGACGAGTACATATATCCGACAAGGCCGGCCGGGAGAAGCCTGCTTGCGAAAAAAGGCGCCGGATCCGCGCAGGCGGTCCCGGCAAAATCGAAAAAAGCCGACCAGCTTTCAAAGGGCAACCAGCAGAAGGTGCAGTTCCTTGTCTCGCTGCTGTCCGACCCCGAGCTGCTCATCCTGGACGAGCCGCTCTCGGGCCTTGACCCGGTGAATACGGACCTTTTCAAGTCCATAATCAGGGAGGAAATAGAGGCGGGAAAATACCTCATTATGTCCAGCCACCAGATGGCCGTGGTGGAGGAATTCTGCACCGATTTGACCATACTCAGCCGGAGCAAGACCGTGCTTCAGGGACGTCTGAACGATATCAAAAAAAGCTATGGGCGCGTCAACCTGTATCTCAAGACAGAAGCCGACGCCGCGCCTTATATAGAGAGAACGGGCGCGAAAATCAAGGCGCGGAAGGAATTTGAGTATAATTTGAAGGTTGCCGGAGAAGGGCAGGCTAACGAGCTGCTGGCGCTTCTTTTGGAAGCCGGGGTAACCGTCGTCACCTTCGATTTGCGTGAGCCGTCGCTTCATGAAATATTCATTGAGAAGGTCGGTGAAACCGGTGAAGCTTAAAATGCCGGAGCTTGCCGGAACGGGCAAGGTGTTCAGATTTTCATTCAGGCAGGTCCTGATCAGCAAATCCTCGATAGCAATGATGGTCATCATGTTCCTGTCGTCCGCCGGCGCTCTGGCGCTCTCGGCCTTGAACGCAAATTCGGGGGTGCTCCGCGAGTCTGCGGCGCGCACTCTATATGTTTTAAATGAGACAAAATATAAAATAGGAGCTGAGGATATAGCCGAAGCCAACGAGGTTTTCAGGGGCCTCGACGTCGTTTTTACGGAAGAAGGCCTGGACAAGGTGCGCGCAAAACTGGACGCGGGGGAAATTTACAGCGCCGCGGCGCTCATCTCCGGCGGCCTTGAAGAGGGAGCTTACAGCATAAGCCTGTACTCCGGCAAGGACAGCGAAATAGGCGCCCTTGAGCTCTCCACTCTCTCCTCGGCTGTAAAGGCGGCGTTTTCCGAGGCCCGGCTGAAGGCCGCAGACGCGACTGAGGAGCAGATGAAGACCGCTGTGTCGCCCTACGGCGTGGAGCTGGAAAGCATGGACGAATATCTAAGCGATGAAAAGGACTTCTCCTTTTCCGCCTCCTTTACCATCAGCTTTGTGTATACCTTTCTGCTGCTCATGCTCATAATGTATTCGACGGTGTTCATAATCCGATCGATTATAGACGAAAAAACCTCCAGCCTTGTGGACACGCTTATGATAAGCGTCAGGCCGCTTGCGCTGATAGTAGGCAAAATCCTGGCGGCCATGTGCGTGATGCTGATAAATCTTGCCGTCCTGGCTGCCGGGATGGCGGCGACCCTTGCCGTAATGTCCGCGCTGTCCGGCAACGCCTTCAACGCCGAGGGGGCCTTTGAAGCAATGGGGCTCGGCGGTGCGCTCGGGAGCCTCGGCTGGCGGACGATAGCGGCAATGCTCGTTTCGGTGCTGCTCGGGTACGCCTCCTTCTCCGTAGTCGGGGGACTGTCCGGCGCAAGCTGCTCCTCGGCGGAGGATGCCGGAGCGGCAAATCTTGCGACGATGCTCCTGTGCTATTTCGGATATTTCGGCTCCCTTGCGACTATGGGCGTCCATGGGCGGACGGCCTCCGCTGTAATATCGCTTGTTCCCTTCCTGTCGGTTTTCACGGCGCCTGTCCGCTATGCGATGGGTCAGATAAGCTTCGGCGTGCTCTGCGCGGCATGGATGCTGCAGGCGGCCATAGCGGCGCTGCTGTTTGTGTTTGCCGCAAGGGTGTACCAGTCGCTTTTGATGTATAAGGGCAATAAAATAAAGCTAAGGCAGCTTTTGGCGATGGCAAGAGCGCCCAAGGGGGACATGAAGACATGAAAAGCTATATTGCTGCACTTAAAAGCTGGAAAAAGGTTTTCGCCTTTACCCTCGGCCGCAGCGTGAAGAGCCGGGGCTGGCTCCTTGCGACAATAATAATCGCCTTGCTCATTCTTATCGGCATATCCTCGGGCATGATGATATACGAGCTCGTCCAGAAAAGCAGGGAGGCTCTGACGGAGACGGCTATAAAGGAGGTCTTGGTGGTCGACGGCACGCCGGGGGCGGCGGATTACAATTATTTTAACCTGGTGGGCGACAGCGTTTTTAACAATATCAAATATACGATGATTGACGGAGCCGAAGCTGCGGCGGAAAAAGCCGGCGCCGCCAGCCTGATTCTCGACGTATCATACGACGGAACGATGTACAACGCCGCCGTGGTAAGGCCCGACGCTTCGGAAATAAAAAAGAAGGACGCGAAGGCCTTCAGGGACTTTGTCGCCTCCTGGTTTCCTTACATCCTCATCCAAAAGTCGGGCGTCAAGCTGTCAAGCCTGCCGGAGCTGAGCGTTCCGGTGAACTCGGCGGTGCTTGCCGAAGGGGAAGGGAGCGACGAAGGCCTCAGCGGCGTCAGAAGCGTTATGTCCGCCGTATTGCCTTACATTATTATTCTTCTGATATACAATATGGTTATGATTTACGGGCAAAGCGTCGCCGGGAGCATACTTTTGGAGAAAAACTCTAAGCTTATGGACTTCTTTTTGATTTCCGTTAGGCCCGAGTCGATGGTTTTCGGCAAGATGCTGGCTGTGGCGCTGGCAGGGCTGCTGCAGCTTCTGGCGTGGATCGGCGCGGCCGCAGGCGGCTGCGCGCTGGGCGCGGCGCTTGTCAGGGCCTACAATCCCGGAACAGGCATGCCGCTGCTGAAATTTCTCGATATGCTCGGCGAGGCTTCGGGCATGTTCAGCCCCGTTAACGCCGCGCTGGCCCTGGTCGTGGTCGTATTCGGCTTCCTGATGTACTGCTCGATCTCCGCCATAGGCGGAGCTATGGCAAGCAAGCAGGAGGATCTGGGGGCGACAAACGCGCTCTTCACATTAATTTTATTGGCAAGCTTTTTCATAGCCGTATACGGCGGCGGTCTTTCAAACGGCGAGGTGGCCCCGGACAAGTGGCTCGCCTATGTGCCCTTCACCGCCGTGCTGGTAACTCCGGCAAGGCTCCTGATTGGCGAGCTTGCCCCGCTCCAGGGCCTTATATCCCTGGCGCTCATACTTGTCCTGATGCTGCTGGCCGCAGCCTTCGCCGGCAAGGTATACAAGCTTACTTCCTTTTGGCGCGGCAACCCGCCGAAGCTGGGAGCGGTCGTAAAAATGATGAGAAGCGGAAAGGGGCGGGCCTAAGCCTGCCCCTTTCCGCAATCAAGCTTCACCTTCTTGCCGCTACGGCTTCTATCTCAATTAGCCCGCCTTTGGGAAGCTTAGACACCTCGACGCAGGAGCGGGAGGGGAAGGGAGCGGCGAAGTATCTGGCGTAAATCTCATTGATGCCGGCAAAGCAGGACATGTCGGTAATGAAAACTGTGGTTTTCACTACGTCGTCCATGGACAGCCCGGCCTCCTTCAGCAGCGCCGAAAGATTTTTCAGCGCCTGCTCGGCCTGGGCGTATATGTCGCCCTTGAGCTGACCGTCGGCCGGGTCTATGCCCAGCATGCCGGAGGTGTAGATCATGCCGTTTATTTCGCTTGCCTGAGAATATGGCCCCACGGCGGCGGGAGCCTTGTCCGTATTAACAGCTTTTTTCATATTGCGATCTCCTTTTGGCGAAAGTCAACGAAGCAAAATAGCGGCTTAATTATAACTCAAGCTCAGGCGCATGCCAACATATTAACGCGGCTAAATCTCAAAAAGCCCGAAAGCCGGGGCTGAGCAGGAAAAGGCAAAGGCTTTCCGAGCTTGCCCCGAAGAACGCGGCATGGTATATTTGTCTTGCAAAATGTGGCGGGGAAGACGTATGTATAAAATACTTGTAGTCGAGGATGACCGGACGATCGCATATGAAATTGAAAACAGCCTGCGCCGCTGGGGCTTCGACGCCCGCGAGGCGGAGGACTTTTCAAATGTTTTGGGAATATTCGAGAGCTATCGGCCGCATCTGGTGATTCTGGACATATCCCTGCCGTTTTACAACGGCTACTACTGGTGCGGGCAGATACGGAAGCTGTCCAAGGCGCCGGTAATTTTTCTTTCCTCCCGCTCGGACAACATGGATATAGTTATGGCGGTCGGCATGGGAGGGGACGATTACATAACAAAGCCCGTTTCCATGGAGGTCCTTGTGGCCAAGGTGCAGGCCATGCTGAGGCGGGCCTACGACTATGAAGCCGGCTCCGCGCTTTCGCTGCGCGGCGCGGCGCTGGATTTGGGCGGACTCTGCCTTGTCCGGGGGGAAGCGAAAACGGAGCTGACAAAAAACGAGGCGCGGCTCCTGCAGACCCTTCTCATGAAAAAAGGGGCGGTTGTGAGCCGGGAGGAGCTGATGCTGGCCCTCTGGGACAGCGACGAGTTCGTGGACGACAACACCCTGACGGTGAATGTGAACAGGCTCAGGAAAACGCTTGAAGACGCCGGCTTCGACGGCTGCATAGTTACGCATAAGGGAAAGGGCTATGCCGTGCGTGATTGACTTATTCCGCTTTTTAAAAGCCAGGCTTCCGTATGCCGCGTTTTTCGGCATAACCGTCGCCGTCGTCGCCGGCGTATCGTACCTTGCGGGGCAGGATGCCTCCTGCGCCCGCTACATGGTTTTGCTGATAAGCTTTTTCTTTCTGCTTTTCCTGTGCCTTGACGGGCTGCGCTATTTCCGGCACAGAAGGATATTGAGGGGCCTGCCGGAGCGCTTTTACGAGCATGCCGCCGAGCTGAGCCTGCCCGAGCCCTCGGATGCGCTGGAGGCCGACTATTCGCGCCTTCTCAGGGAGCTGGCGGAAGCCTTCGGAGAGATGAAAAGGAAGCATGACAGGGCTCGGAACGAGAGCCTGGAATATTATACGCTCTGGGTGCATCAGATAAAGACGCCCATAGCGGCTCTGAGCCTTGTGCTGGAACGGATGGACGGCGAAGCGGCGGGGGTCATAAGGCAGGAGCTGTTCAAGATAGAGCGCTACGCGGATATGGCCCTGCGGTATGTAAAGCTGTCCGACATAGCCTCGGATTTGGTGATAGAAACATGCCGGCTTGAAGACGTTGTGCGCGACAGCGTGAGAAAATTCGGGATACCGATAGTGTACAAGAAGCTGGCGGTGGAGATAGGCGCTATTGAAGCGACGGTGCTGAGCGACAGGAGATGGCTGGCCTTCATACTGGAGCAGCTTATCTCAAACGCCGTAAAATACACCGGCTCCGGCCGCATAAGGATATTCATGGAAGCGCACGAGCTTGCGGTTGAGGACAGCGGCATAGGCATACGCGCGGAGGACCTGCCGATGATCTTTGCCAAGGGCTTTACCGGGCGCAACGGCAGGATGGACGGCAGGGCCTCCGGCATAGGACTCTATCTGGCGAAAAAGGCGGCCGACGCTTTGGGCGTGAGGATTCGCGTCAAGTCCAGGATAGGCGAAGGGACGACGGTATTCCTGAGCTTTCCGGAAAGCGACGGCGACATGTACAGGTGACAAAAATGTAAGCTTAAAGGCTCAAATGTAAGCCGCCGCTATGGAAAGCGGGGCTTTTTTTGCTGTAATCTTATACCCGCAAGTTAGATTTGGAGGTATAAGCATGGAACTGCTTAAGGTGGATAACGTAAAGAAGATCTACAATTTGAAGCTGAGGGCTAAGCAGTGCGTCGCGCTCAGACAGGTGAGCTTTGAGGTGGCGCAGGGAGAGTTCCTAGCGATAATGGGGCCGTCGGGCAGCGGAAAGACCACGCTGCTGAATATAATAGCTTCCCTGGACAAGCCCACGGAGGGGGAGGTCTACCTGGACGGAAAGAGCTATTCCTCGATCAGGGAAAGGGAGCTGTCGGAATTCAGGCGCAAGCATCTGGGCTTCGTATTCCAGGATTTCAATCTTCTCGACGCGTTTTCATTAAAGGACAATATACTTCTGCCCCTGGTGCTGTCCCAAACGCCCCTGCGGGAAATGGAAAAGAGCCTCGCTCCGGTGGCGGACATGCTCGGCATAACAGAGCTGCTGTGCAAATACCCTTATGAGGTTTCCGGAGGGGAAAAGCAGCGCGCCGCAGTCGCCCGGGCCATAATAACCAATCCGCGCCTGATCCTGGCCGACGAGCCGACCGGCGCGCTGGATTCGAAGGCCTCGGCCGGCCTGCTGGGCAATTTCAGCGCCCTGAACGCCCTGGGCAAGACCATACTTATGGTGACCCACAGCTCCTATGCCGCAAGCTACGCCTCCCGGGTGCTGTTCATACGCGACGGAGAGATCTTTTCCCAGATTTACAGAGGGGATGAGGGAAACCACGCCTTCTTTGAGCGCATCGTGGCAAACCTCTCCGTGCTTTCGGAAGGAGGGACCGACATTGGCTAGGGCCTTTTACCTTAAGCTGGCGCTTCATAATGTGCAAAGGAACGGCAAAACATACCTGCCGTATATAATGGCGACGGGCATAATAAGCGGCGTGTACCTGCTTATTTGCGGGCTGCTTTTTTCCGACGGGCTGAGCAACCGCCCCTCCGGGGCGACGGCAAAGGCTATTTTTGCCGTCGGGCTTGTGATGTTTACCGTGTTTGCCTTTTTCTTTATGGTTTACATAAACAATTACATAACGGGCCGGCGCAAAAAGGAATTCGGGCTGTACGGCATACTGGGGCTTGAAAAAAGGCATGTTATCCGTGTCCTCGTATGGGAGAATTTGACCACGCTTGCCGCAGGCGTCGCCGCCGGCATCCTGTTTGCCCTGGTTTTCGGCAGGCTTCTGTTCATGATACTGATGAAGCTGATACATGCCGCTGCGGGCAGCGTATTCAGGATAGACTCCTTGGCGTATCTGCTCACGATAGGGCTGTTCATTAGCGTTTTTATCATGACATCCCTGTTGAACGGAGGAAAGGTCAGGCTGTCCAGTCCTATCCAGCTTTTGGGGAGCGAAAGGAGGGGCGAGAAGGACTCGGCGCTGAAAATACCGCTGACTGCAATCGGGCTGGCCGCGCTGGGCGCCGCTTATTATTTCGCGTGGACCATTGAAGAATCCTCAACCGCGCTGGGCGCGTTTTTCCTGCTTGCCATACTTGTGATAATAGCCACCAATATATTGTTCGCCTCCGGAAGCATAGTGGTTTTGAAAGCCTTGCGCGCCTGCAAGAACCTGTATTACAAGCCGGGCAATTTTATCGCGATAGGCGGCATGTTCCAGCGCATGAGGCAAAACGCCAAGTCCCTGGCGACCATATGCATATTGTCCACAATGCTGGTGGTCACCGTTTCCGGCACGCTTGCCCTGTATTTGGGACAGGAGGAGATGCTGCGCGACCTGTTCCCCTGCGATGTAAAAATTTCCGTAGACGGTTCCCTTGACCGGCAGACCCTGCTTGATTTCGGGCGGGGGCTTGCGGCCCTGGCTGAAAAGCGCAATGTTAAAATTTGCAAATGCGATGAGAGCGAGGCTTACGGCGGGCCGGAGCCGGCGTTTGAGGACGCTTACGGCATTGTCTATCAAGGCGGCCTTATAAGCTTCAACGCCGAGGGACGGCAGGAGGACTGTCTGGCGTTTGTCAGGGATACCGACGCGCTTGCCGGCCAAGCGCTTCCGGAGGGCGCTTATACTGTGGCTCAAAGCATATTCGAGGCGAGAGAGGAAAGCTACGGGATATACGGCGGACTGCTGTTCCTCGGTGCCTTCTTCGGCCTGCTGTTTCTGGCGGTTACGGTGCTGATAATATACTTCAAGCAGGTTTCCGAAGGCTATGAGGACAAGGAGCAGTTTGCCATACTTCAAAAGGTGGGTATGGACGACAGAATGGTCAAATCGACAATCAACAGGCAGGTTCTGTGGGTGTTTTTCATACCTCTGGGAATGACGCTGGCGCATATGGTTTTCGCTTCGAGGATAATGGCCAGGATGCTTCAGGTGTTCAACCTTTACGACTGGGGCCTCGTGCTTCGCTGCATAGGCGGCGTATGCGTTTTGTTCGCGCTGCTGTATCTGACGGTGTACAAGCTGACGGCAAAGGTATATTACGGCATAGTAAGACGTTAGCTCGGGAAAGGAAAAAGGACGGCCGGCGTAAAAAAGCCGGTCGCCTTTTTTGCCGCCGGCGGCCGGGAGTGTCATTTCTGGCCCGGCGTAATATTATGTAGCGTGACGTACTGCTGTACTTCAGCGCTGCGGAGGTTGCGGATATGCCGATGTCAACAAGAGAGCTGTTTGCGCGAATGATAAAATGCGAAGCCGGAGGCGAGGGGCTGGGCGGCATGCAGGCGGTGGCGACGACCATAATGAACAGGGTAAATGTGGCTTACGGCGAATACCTGAGGACGGGGCAGGGCAGCCTGAGAAGGATACTTGAGCAGCCGGGCCAGTTTACCTGCTACATGACCGAGGTCTACGGACAGTATAATCCTCAGAACGTATGGAATACGCCGCCTGATCAGATACACTACGACGTGGCGGACTGGGCTCTGGCAGGCAACATACATCCCGGGGTGTTCGATACCCTGTGGTATATGAATCCCTACAGCCCGACCTGCCCTCCGTATTTTCCGTACAATAAAACCGGAGTGCAGTTCAACAGGGTAGCGCAGCATTGCTTTTACCAGCCGACCTCATTGTACGCCTTGACATAATTTAAAAAATGCGGGGGAGTGCTTGTTTGGATAAGTACACAGCCAATGTTACGAACGATTACCGCGTCAAAGGCCAGTCTGGACAGACAGCCGCGAGGCCTGCGGCGCCGTCGGCGCCTCTCCAAAGGCAGACTGCGTCAGGTCCCGAAGGCTTGGCGCAGACCGCGCCCCAGTCGATGACGCCCACCACTATGGAGAGTACATATTACTTGGCCGGGCTGCTGACGACCTTTATCGGCAGCAAGGTCAGGGTCCAGTTTCTGATAGGCACCACGGGCCCGCTGCTGGACATAGTCGGGACGCTAATTCAGGTAGGCGCCAACTACATTATCATCCAGCCTATAGAAACCGACGACTTGATGATATGCGATTTGTTCTCAATTAAATTTACAACGGTATACCGTTAGTTTCCTAAAAAACGGTTATGTAATAAAAAAAGGTAGCTGCATAGGAGCGAAATGGTATATAATGCTTTTGAAATCATTACGAAAGAGAGGGACAACAGGATATGGAAGAGACAATAATGTGGAGAATACCCCTTATTGGCGATCCGGCGCCTTCTTTAAAATGGGAACAACGCAGGGGGACATAAGCCTTCCGGACGACTACCGGGGCAAATGGGTGATACTGTTTTCCCATCCCGCAGACTTTACGCCGGTCTGTACAACCGAATTCATGACCTTTGCATCGATGCTAGACGAGTTCAAGGCGCTGAACACAGAACTGGTGGGTTTGTCGGTGGACTCCATTTACGCCCATATAGCCTGGCTCAGGAAGATTAAGGAGCTGGAATGGAAGGGCATGAAAAACCTGGAAGTTACCTTCCCGCTGATTGAGGACATACGAATGGAAGTCGCCAACAAATACGGCATGATTCAGCCCGGGCAGTCAAATACTCAAGCGGTCAGGGCGGTGTTTGTAATCGATCCCAAGGGTATAATACGCCTTATCCTGTATTATCCCCTGACAACGGGAAGGAATTTCGACGAAATCAAGCGCGTTGTCCAGGCGCTCCAGAAGGCGGATGCCGATGGGGTAGCCACGCCGGCAGACTGGAGGCCCGGTGACGACTGCATTATCCCCACCGCCGGCTCCTGCGGAACCGCCAAGGAGAGAATGGAAGCGCCCGCCGAGGATACGTATTGCCTCGACTGGTTCATGTGCTTCAAAAAAGAAAAAAAGTAGAATAACAAAGGAGATAAGACAAATGCCCGAATTTGGAACGCCGTTTTCAGGTCTTGCCGGGGAGCGCAGACTGACCGACGCGGAGCTGGTACGCGCGATAAGGTTTATGGTCGCTGCGGAATACGAGGCCATACAGCTCTATATGCAGCTTGCAGAATCCACGGACAACAGGCTGGCCGCCGAGGTGCTTAAGGATATAGCCGACGAGGAGCGGGTCCACGCCGGCGAGTTTTTGAGGCTGCTCAAGGAGCTGGAGCCGGACGAGGAAAGGTTCTACGCCGAGGGCGCCGAGGAAGTGGAAGAGGAAATTAGGAAGCTTAAAGGCTGAAGCGGAGCGGCACACGCATTAAGGGCGGACGCGGTCTTTATGACCGCGTCCGCCCTTTTGAATATTGCGCGTATAAAGCGGGCATGGCTAAGCCAAATGCTATATTTATTCCTCGCCGTCGGAAAAACCGCCGAATTTGCCCGCTTTGTCTACTATCTGCTCTTTGACCACGTCCTTTGCCTTGCTTTCGGCCAAACCCTTGGCCGATGTTTTAAGAATATTTTTAGCCAAAGGATTGTCGTTGAATATCGAACCCAGCTTTTTTTCGCCCGCGTCGATAGGCTTGACCTCGGGGATTTGGAACTTGTCCTTTACCTTGTCCTTGATTTTGTCGAGAGCTTTATCCACCCCGGCGTCAAATACGCCCTTGGTAAGCCCCTTCCCTACCGCGTCGGCCACATCCTCGCCCTTTATCGAGGCGTCAAGCCCGCTTGTCAGGCCTTCTTTCAGTATATTCGCCGCGGCGGATTGCCAGGGCTTCTCATCGCCGAATTTATCCTTCAAAACCTCCGCGCTGCCTTCGATAATGCCCTTTGCGATATGCTTCGCGGCGTTTTTCGGGTCGGCCATTCCCTCGCCTATGCCTGAAGCCACGGCTTTGCCGGCGGTGTATGCCGTCTTTATTTGTTGACCCGCAGGGCCGGTTACATAGGACAGGCCTTCAACCGCTATATCGGCGCCAAACTGTACCCCCTCGGCCGCTTTCACGGCCATATCATAGCGGCTGGCGCGGGCTATCTGTGCTTCATATTCCGCTATGTTCTTTTCCATTTCAGCCTTAAGCTGCTTTTTCTTCTCCTCGCTTGCATGCTTGGCCGCTTTTTCATAGGCCTCCTTTTCCTTCCGAATTTTTTCGGTCAGCTCCTGCGACTCCTTGGAAGGACCGATTACGCCCCTGTCGGCAGCCTTGTATTCTATTCCGGCGTTGTTCTCGGCAAGCAAACGCTGAAGCTCTTCCTCGCGCTCCGCCAGCTGCTTGAGCCTGGCATTGACGGCGTCGGTATCATATCCCGGCCTGTTGTATCCTTTGGCGACGGCCTCAAGCATGGCCTTTTCTTCTTTTGCGGCAATCAAATCCTGCTGGCGCTGCCTTATCCACTCGCTTCTCGAGTCAAGCTCGGCTATTTTGGCCGCCTCTTCATATTCTACCAGCTGCTTTTGATATTTAGCCTGTTCTATTTGGTATTTAAGATACTCCCTGTAATCGTCGTATTGCTTTTTCAAGGCCTCATATCCGGGGTCGGTCTTGTCGCCGGTCCTTTCGCATTCCTCCCAATTCCTGTTGAGCTCGTCAAGCTCCTTTTCAAGAGCGGACTGCGCGGCGCCGACTGCGGACTTGGCCTCGGAATAAGCGTCCTTCAAAATCTGCTCTTGCCTGTCGGCGTCTTCTCTTACAGCTTTAGCGATTTCGTCTGCCATGGCGGCGGCCCCGCTTGTCAGGTCGTCGATTTGGGGAGCCGTAATTTCCGCCAGATCCTTTTGAGCTTGGCCTCCGTTAATGAACATGCCGAGCAGCGCGGTCAGTATGGCCAATATGATTGAATTTTCAGCTACGACTCCAAATACCTCGCTGGAGGAATTTGTGACATAATCTACCTTTACTTTCATATGAAAAATCCTTTCAGCCGACATTTGCATAAATGTGCGGCGCCTTTAATCAAAAGAGGGCAGCGGCTTCCGCGGCGTCGACAGCCTCCAGATGAGGCGGCTGTCTTTCAATGATTTTGCCGTTGCATAATGTGATGCTGGGCACAACCGGGCAGCCTCCAAGGCAGGACGTGCGTCTTGGGCAGCAGGGACAGGCTTTATGGAACCTTTTTCTAAAGTCGCCAAAGCTTGCGCTGTTCCAGGCGTCTTCTATGCGCCTGTTCCTTAGGCTTACGCCATACTTTGGGTTTTTCTCAAAGCTGCAGGGAAAAAGCTTATAGTCGGGTGAAATATACGCTGAAAATCGGCCGGCTTCACATGGCTCGATGCACAGGGGGTCTATTCCTCCGGCAAAATTGAGCAGGGCGGGCACGCTGCAGCTGTCAAAACCGGCCTTGTCGGCCGTGGCCGCTTCGTTGAACAGCGAAAAGAATCGTTTTACTCGCTTATCGCCAATCCTGAGAACATTTTCGCTTGTGCCCAGCCCGACCGGCTTATGCAGCAGGAAAATAATGCGGTTTATACCTTTCGGATACCTTTTGTTTTCGACCATGTCGATCGCCTCGTCAATCGTGGCGCTTGACAGGCAGAAGTGAATGTTGGTTTTTATTCCGGCCGCCAAAAACATGCTTATGGCCTTTAAGGTATACTCGCTCCTATACCAGCTGACCGCGACGGCGCCGCAATAGCGCTTGACGTAGGGCATAAGCTCTTCCCTCAAGCCGAAGCCTGAGGTAGTGAAATTGGGCACCACATTGTTTTCGCGCGCATATGCGAGCATCTCTATTATATCCTCATGCATGTCCGGATCGCCTCTGCCGCCGAGAGCGACCTGAAAGGTCCGCCCCTTGCACTGGTCGATGACGCTCTTAAAATCTTCCAGAGTCATGTCCGGCTGGGATACGTTCAAGCCGTCCTGATAGCACTCGACGCCGGACTTAAGACATAAGCCGCTCCTGCCGTGCGCGCAGCTGCCCATGATTCCGATGTCGAGAAGCTCCGGAAAGCTGCCCATGAACGGATCCTCGCCCGTGTCGCGCATATCCTCGTCCAACACGCCGCTGCGGATCCCCTGCCCGTTTTCAGGGTTGAAAACGGATATGTACTTGTACTTGCTGTCCCGTATTATTATCATGCTTTTGCGG
The DNA here is from genome assembly GCA_029265405.1 of Clostridiales bacterium. GTDB lineage: Bacteria > Bacillota > Clostridia > Oscillospirales > Oscillospiraceae > JAJUJI01. The sequence continues at coordinate 349,085 of JAJUJI010000001.1, forward strand.
CTTTGCCCGCCCTAAGCCGGCCCAATACTATGCCGGCGGCAAAAAGCACTCCGCCCAATATGTAGCCGCCGTATTTCATGCCTAAAAGGATCAGCGGAGCGTCCGCAAGCAGGCCCAGAACGAAGCTTGACATGATGACGTAAGTATGGTTGTCCGTATATCCGTTTTGAAGCTTGAGAAGGCGCGATATGTCCGATGAGGCGAGCCTTCCGAAGGTAAAGAGCCAATGCTTTTTACCCTCGCCCAGCAGGTATGAAACAGTAAAGGATATCACCAGAGCTACAAAGTATTTATCCATCTTGTTCCGCGCGCCGCCAAATCTGCTGTAAGAAGCAAAATTGTTCGCAATGGCAAGCCCCACGCCTCCGCCGATAAAGAGCAGGGACAGGGCCTTGTCTCCAAGATAGCCGTAGGCCTTCCTCAGTTCTCCCGGCAAGGCTTTTATCGGCTGCATAGCTCTTGAAAAACCTTGCGCCTTTATTTTTGACACCAACCTCTTTCCAAAGGTAAAAACAATTACCCAATACAAAGTCTTGGGTATGACATTATTGTATGTCGCCGTCAGGAAAATAACGGGCCCCTTGATGAAGGAAGGGATAAATCGCGCTATGCCTTCCCACCAAAAAACAAGCTGGAATAATACCGCTATTCCAATCTGAAGAAGCATTGTTTTTGCCGCGTTCGGAGTGTTTTTTATGCCGGCGACAAATAAGCCATAGAGCCATGTCAGCAGCGTTTCCTTTTTTTCCCTCGTTTCGACGGCCTGATCCTCAAGCCGGAGTTTTTCCGCAGCTTTTCCGGGCAAGTTCCTCGCCTCCCTCTTTTCAGCTTTTTTACGTTTCAATTTCGAACGCTAATGATTTACATTACGAGTATATATCATTTTTTTCGCATAAGCAACATAATTATTTCTGCTTGCTCTTAAAAGAGTTGCAATTATGACACCCTCCTGCTCCGCCGCAAGCGAAAGGATACTGAAGAAATTTGCTGCTGTAACCGGTAAAATGAAACCAGGCAGAAATGGCAAACGGAAATCTACCAAAAACCAAAGCCGACGTGTAGAATAAGGCTCTGCGATAACGCGGAGCAAAAGGACACAGGGGCGGGAAGGAAACGGTAAATAACCGTATGTATTACAAGATACAGGAACTAAAAA